>NZ_JAGTPK010000009.1 GCF_021147775.1 Pseudomonas californiensis | reverse complement strand
TTGCGCACGGACAGGCCGGCGTCGAACTTTAGGCGTAGTACCTCTCGGATTTTACGCATGGATAAACGCTCCACGACGACCTCTTCGCTTCGAAAAAAGAGGTCGATAGTAGTGAATAGTCCCGCGTTGCTGCCTGCCTGAAAGTGTCCGGATGGCCGTGGAATCGGTGTCCGGATGCTTGTGGAATGAGTGTCCGGATCAGCGTGGAATCAGTGTCCGGATGTCGGTGGAATGGGTGTCCGGATGGTCATGGAATCCCCAACATGCTTGCATGATCATATGCTAACGCCTGGCCGCACAGGATTTATGGGCATTGCGCCAGAGACGATGCCGAAGTGGTGTTGAACATTCGATGACACGGGCGTTCACACCACCATAAGTCACTATTTGACGAGGGAATACTTCATGCTCCCATCCCTACTGGATGACCTCGAGTTGCACTTGGCGGGAAAATATCAATTGGGCGACTCGGCCGAGCAGCATCTGCATCGGGGACTATGGAACGGCAGCGCCCGCGCAAGCACTGCAGTGCTGGTTGAATGCGCATCCTGCGAGGATGTGCAGGCTGCTGTGAGAATCGCCAAGGCCGCTGAATTGAAGGTTTCGGTACTTGGTGGCGGCCATGACTGGGTCGGCAGAGCCATCAGCCCTAACGGCATGACGCTGGATCTGCGCAAGATGAATAGCGTGGAAGCAGGCACGGAGCCCAACCGACTCAACGTAGGGGGCGGAGCGCTTGTCAAAGACGCACTAGGCGGTCTTCCATCAGGCTCAGCATTTGTGGCAGGGGTCCACACCAAGGTAGGTGTTGCCGGACTCGCCCTGGGAGGCGGTTATGGAAAGCTCAACTATCGGTACGGTCTGGCTGCAGACGCGTTGCGGGAAGCAGAGGTTGTTCTGGCGGACGGTTCGAAAGTGATCGCCAGCCAGCAACACCATGCTGATCTGTTCTGGGCATTGCGCGGCGCCGGGAAAAATTTTGGCGTGGTAACGGCCATGCAGTTTGAAATATTCCCTGTCGTCAAGGTTCTCAGCGGCGTGTTCTTCGTCCCGCTTGAGTGCGCCCGGGCTGCGTTGCACGAGGTGCAAAAAATTCTGGATGAAGCGGGCAGCGATCTGAGCATCTTCTCGTCAATCACCGATGTTCCAGAGTCAGGCTTCGGGCTATTGCTTGAATTATTGTGGGCAGATGACGAGGAACGCGGCGCCAGCTATTCAATGCGCATCGAGAAGCTGCCTGAGGTGAAAGTGATAAAAAAGGCCTGGATGGAGTACAAGCAGATATTCGATGAAAGTGGCGATGCACTCTGGCCGCCTGGACGCGGTTACAGGATGGATGCGTACAATATTTCCAGGCTTGAAACAGAGGTCATCAATGCAATCATTCAGTTGGCTCGTGATGCGCCGTCACCGCGCTATTGCATCATGCTTCATGATTTTCATGGACTCGCCGCTGATGTGGATGTACATGCAACAGCGTTTCCTCTAAGGCGCAATCACTACAATATGCAGATCGTGGCCAGTTGGGATCCTGAGGACGCCGATGCGGCTGAGCAGGGTCACGAATGGATAATGAAAGCCAGGCAACAGATCAAGCCTTCGAGCGTTTACGGCGGTTATCCTGCCGTCCTTGATCTTGAATGCGCACCCCGTGCGCGGTTGTTCTACCGCGACAATCTGGACAGGTTGAAGGTGATCAAGAACACCTATGATCCTGGCAATATGTTTGCGGCGGCTTACGGTATTTTTTCGACGGTTTGAGGCGTTCGTCTGTCAGACCGGGTTGGCAAAAAGCGAGCGTTGCGCAACGGAAGCCGGAATGCAGGAGGCAGCGCCCCCTGCATCCTTGCGTCGTCAGTTGCCCGCCACGCGACCCTTTTCGGTCTTCTGCATGAACTGCTCCAGCTCCTTGCTGTAAAACTTTGCCATGCTGGTGGTGCCGTGGCCGCGTGTGTCGGGGCTGGCAGGGATCAACAGCAATTTCGCGTTCTTGACCTCGCGCAACGAGGCCTCCAACAGCCCCGTTTCGGGAGGGTTGCGTTCATCATCTGCCGAGTTGATGGCCAATACCGGCGCCTGAATCCTGCTCAAATCTTGCGATGCGTCGTAGTCGGCTGATGACTGCCATTGGTAAATGAAGTCATTGGCGTCCGAAGTCTGCGGGGTGTTGAGCCGCTCATCCACAAACCTGTCGGCCAGCGCACGCGTCGGAGCAATCGCCTGATAGGCCAGCGCGCCGCCGCTGGTGCCGATACTGAACATTGCGTTGGCCAGGCGTAGAGAAGGCGGTTGGCTGGTGTAGTTGCCATTGTTCCAGGCCGGGTCCTGTTTGATCGACTCCACCAGCAGTCGTCGCATCATCCAGTTGCGCGAGGACATTGCAGTAGGCTGGGAGGCCATGGGCACCAGCGCGTCCATCATGTGCGGCCAGGTCTGCCCCCACATCCAGGTCTGCATGCCGCCCATGGAGTTACCAATGATCAGGCGCAGGTGCTTGACCCCCAGACCTTCGGTGACCAGCCGATACTGTGCTTGAACCATATCGGTGTAATTGTATTCAGGGAATTTTGTGCGCAGACCGTCCGAAGGTTTGCTCGATTGGCCTACGCCAATGCCATCGGTCGAAATAATGTAGTACTTGCTCGCGCTCAACGGCTGGCCGGGTCCGAACAGCTCTCCGCCGAAGTCCTTGCTCAATATGTCACTGCCGGGCCGATAGGTGCCGTGCAGAAAGAGAATGGCGGGGTTCTTCGGGTCACCCAGGGTGGTGTAGTGCAACTTCAGGTTGGCGAACTTTTCACCGGTATGAAAGGTGAATTCCGGCGCAACCCAGTCGCCCTCAGTCGCTGGCGGCAGGGGTGCAGCGTGGATACAAGAAGCAAAGGAAAGCAGAACAAACAGCAGCCCTTTGGCGGGCTGTGAAATCAAGCGCTGCATGAGGAATATCCTGTTTGGTTTTATTGTCAGGGCGTTATGCGTGCGGGACGGATATTCCTCCGATGATCCAATCTTGTGAAGTCTTTTCTTTATTAACAATTATGAATATTTTTGACGCTGCCTCTCGGCATGGCTGGTGAGGTTGAGTCGAGGTGGGCGGCGGATTTGCGCCAGGCGCCCTCCATCGTGCCGCTGCGCTGTGAAGCGACGGTCAGTCAGGCACGTTTGACAGCGGCTTCAATGGCATCAGCTCGCAAGTAGGTGCGAAACACATGATCCCAGAGTGGCGAGGAAACGCCGAAGTTCTTCTCGATGCCCTTGCGGTGATGCAGGTCATGATTGGCGACCAGCCCGGTGATGAACCGAAAGGCCGGATGCCGAGGGCGATGCATCACGAAATGCACGCTGATGTAACAAAAGTAGCCAACGACCAGACCGATGAACGCCGAGGTCAGCCCGGTGGGCCAGGCGAGCAGCAGCAGTACGGCATAGGCCGAACTGGTCTTCCAGCTCGAAACGCCGATATAGGCCAGTACGTCCACGTGATGGGTCCAGTGCTCCTTGCGGTACAGCGAGTGAAACAGGAAACGGTGCACCCCGTATTCAAGTAACGACCAGGTCAGCAGCCCTGCGAAGGCCTGAACGGGATGGAAGGGCGCAATGCATAGAGCAAGAATCACAAACAGGGGAATGGTGAAGAAATCAAGGTAGTAAGCAACCGACGACATCAGCCACTTGTTGGAGGCAGCCATGCGCAATATGTCCTGGAAGGCCCGAAGGCGTGTGGGGTGGGTCAGCGGGATGTTGAAAGCCGGCCAATGTATCTCGACGCGGGCGGCGACGTGGTAACTATCGCAGCGGCTGGGTGAAACGGTGATGTCTGTCACGAATCCCGAATGTGAGCGGTGATCAAACGGACCGCGCAGCATGATGGCTGGCACATCAATGGGGCGGAGCAGCAGGTTCGTGCAGCGCGGCAGCTCAATCAGGGCTGACCACGAGCCATATAGCTCGAATCAAGCCCTTTATGCTTTTAAACCCGTACACAGCGTTTTTGGAGTGCGTTCTAATCCGCCCGGATTTTTCGCCTGATCAGGACATCGGCTGCTGAAACCTCTCGCGTTGTTATCTCCTGGTCTGGCAGCAACCACCGGTTGCTCGGCGCCTTTGCGCCGCCGCGCACCGTCCAGATGACTTGCCCCCCAGGAAATATCATGTCCGATCCGAAACCGCTGTGGTTTGCCCTGTATGAGCAAGCAAGTGTTGGCTGTGGAGGCGCACCCAGCCTCTGGACGCACCCGGCCGATGAACGACTCTCGATCAACTCGCTGAGCTATTGGTCAAACCTGGCACGCATTGCCGATCAGGCTCATCTCGACATGTTGTTCTTCGGCGACGTGTTGGGTTTCTACGACGTGTTTGGCGGCAACGCCGATGCCGCCATGAAATGGGCCGTAGAGGCACCGGCCAATGACCCGCTGATGATCATTCCGGCGCTGGCCGCCGTGACGGAAAACCTGGCGTTCGGCGTGACCGTCACGACCAGCTATGAACATCCATTCACCCACGCCCGGCGCTTCAGCACGTTGGATCACCTCACCAATGGCCGGGTCGGCTGGAACATTGTCACCTCGTATCTTTCCAGTGCCGCCCGAAACTTCGGCCTGGAAAACATGATCAGGCACGATGAACGCTACGAACGCGCTGAAGAGTTTCTGGATGTCGCCTACAAACTCTGGGAAGGCAGCTGGGCGGACGACGCAGTGGTCGCCGACAAGGCTCGTCAACTCTATGCACAAGGTGATCGTGTACGCCCGATTCATCACGTGGGTGAACATTACCGAGTTGCCGGGCCGCACCTGACGTCTCCCTCGCCCCAGCGCACACCGTTGCTGATTCAGGCAGGCTGGTCAGGGCGGGGCAGGGAGTTTGCAGCCAAGCACGCCGAGCTGATCTTTGTCGCCAAATCCGATCCGCTGGAGATACGCCAGGGACTTGAGCAGATATGGGCTCAGGCCGAGGCTCGTGGTCGTCAGTCTGAAGATGTCAAGGCGCTCACGGTACTGCGCATTGTCACTGCCAAAACCGGAATCGAGGCACAGCGAAAATACGATGAGCTGCAAAGCAACTATCACCTGCAGGCCCAACTGGTGAGTTACGCGGGCGATACCGGCATCGATATCAGTCGCTACGCGGACAGTGATGCGCTGTCGACTCACACTGAAGGCATGACCTCCTATGTGATGCGTCCCGACGGCAGTGGCAAGCCGTTGACCGCCGGTGACGTCAAACAGCGATTCGCCAAAGTCACCCGGGGCAGCGACCTTATCCTGGTCGGCACGCCGCACCAGATTGCTGAGCGCATCGAGGTGCATGCCCGCGTGTCGGGCACCACTGGCTACATGCTTAATCCGCTGATCAGCCCCGGCAGCCTTGAAGACTTCGTCGAGCTGATCATTCCTGAGCTGCAGAAGCGGGGCCTTTACCGCACCGAACCGCAACGCGGCACGTTTCGGTCACGTTTGCGGGCTGACGGTTCGAACCATTTGCCAGCGTCGGCGTACGGTGCTTCGTTCCGTTTCGACACTGCTCGATAAAGGCCTCTGCTTAAAAGGCTGCGGTATAGATCGCCAGCGCATCGGCCTCTGTCACAGGTCGCGGGTTGTTGACCAGCAGCCGTTGCTGGAGCATGGCGCTGCTGGCAAGTTCCGGCAGGCTCTCGCGGGTCACGCCAGCCTCTTTGAGGCTGAGCGGCAGGCCGGTGGCCACATGCAGACGTTGCAGCTCATCAATGAACTGTTGAGCCGCATCGCCCGGCTGCAGCCGATCACCCAGCACCAGCGGAGCGAGTTCGGCATACAACGCCTGAGCAGAAGGCAGGTTGAAGCGCAGCACTTGCTGCAACACCAGAGCGTTGGACAGGCCGTGGGGCAGATGAAAACTGACGCCCAGCGGGTACGCCAGCGCATGCACGGCGGCTACCGGCGCGTTGGCAAATGCCTGGCCAGCCAGACACGCCCCCAGCAACATCGCCTGGCGTGCCTCAAGGTCATCAGGTACTGCCACCACGCGCTCGAGATTGGCAGACAGCAGCTTGAGTGCTTCACGGGCCAACAAGTCAGAGAGCGGGTTTTTACGGAGTTTGCTGGTATAGGCCTCGATGGCATGCACCATCGCGTCGATCCCCGTGGCTGCCGTCACCGCTGCGGGCAGGCCAATGGTCAACTGCGCGTCGAGAATCGCCAGGTCCGGCAGCAACTGCGGGCTGACCACGCCGGACTTGCCGGTGGCGGTGGTCACGATCGAAATAGGTGTGACTTCCGAGCCGGTGCCAGCGGTGGTCGGTACTTGAATCAACGCCAGTCTTGCGCCGGTAGCCTGGTTGACCCCGTAAATATCACTCAGGCCCTGCTGCTGTTGGGGATGCGCCAGATAGGCGACCAGTTTTGCTGTGTCCATGGAGCTGCCGCCGCCAAAACCGACGATCAGGTCCGCTGAAATTGCCCGCGCCTGCGCGGTTGCCGCGAGCACCAGGTCCTCTGCCGGATCAGCCAGCACGTCGCTGTAAATCGATAGATTGATACCGCTGTTGGCGAAGCCCGGCAGCACGCTGTCGAGCAGGCCATGGCGCAGGATACCCGCGTCGGTGACCAGCAGAACGTTGCGTGCACCTCGAGCCGTGCAATGCTCAGCCAGGCTTGCGGCAGCGCCAGTGGCGCAGATCAGATGGGCAGTGCTGCTGAAGGTAAATCCTTGCATGGTTGACCTCGTATTCTTGTGAGTATTGGCGCTGCTAGTCGGATTCGGCAAGCAAACCGGCATCAATGATTTGCTGGGCGATGGCTTCCATGCTGGTGCGGCTTGCCATGGCTTCGCGCTGGAGACGCCGGTGGGCGTCGTTTTCGCCCAGATGATGGCGCGCCATCAGCAGCGCCTTGGCCATCGAGATCTTCGAGACCGCAGGTTGTCGGCTCTGCAGCTTGCGCAGTTCGGCGAGCATGTCGATGCGTGCCCGCCAGGCCGCGCGTGCCATCAACAACTGGGTCAGCAGGCCGAATGGGCGCAGCGGGCGCTCGATGATTGCCGCAGGTTGGGTTTCAAGCACCAGCTGCAGCATCGAAGGGTTCTCGTAGCCCACCACGGCAATGATCGGCGGTGCCTGTTCATTGAGGCTTGCGATCAAGGCCAGCGTGTTGCTGCGCTGACTGACTTCAACGGCCAGCAGCACCACATCGACCGCGTCAGGCAGCCTTGTTGGTACGGGCCAGCACTGTTCAACGATGCAGCCGATGCGCTGCAACTGATCCAGCACGATGTGGGCCTCTCCATCCTGAGGGTGAACGACCAGCACGCGCAGGCCTTTGAGTTCCCTCAGCAGAGCAGGGGTGCTGGTCATATCGGCCTCCGGCGCTTCATGCCTGCACGTCCATCTGATAATCGACCATGTAGGGACTGGGCTGCACCGCTTCGGTACTCTCCAGCACTAACCGAAACCGGCGCTGATGGTCGAGGCGGGCGATACGCGGCCATAGCCAGGTGTGCTGGGTCTGGGCGTCAATTTGTACCGGGCCTTGCGGCGCATCGAAGCGAGCCCCGGCAAGGGCATGTCGCAGCGCCTGCACCGAGTCATCAGCGGATCGGCGCGCAGCCTCAGCAAACAGATGCACCTGGAAGTACGCGGCTTCCGCTCCGGCTGTGATCGGTGCCTGTTCACCAAAACGTTCGCGATAGCGCCTGACGAAGGCCTGACTCGCAGGGTTTTGCAGGGTCGAAAACCACGGTGCCGCTGACACATGCCCTTCGGCTTCCTCGGCGCTCATGGCAAGCACGTCGACCTCGTTGGTGGCCAGGCTGACAATCGGCACGACGGCCGGGTCGAAGCCTGCTTGCCGATAAGCGCGGTGCAACGGCGGAATATCACTCCCGACAATGGTCGAGTAGATCGCATCGGGCGACGTCTCACGTACCCGCTGCATGACCCGCTCGAAGTCTTCGGTCGTGGCATGGAAGGGCAGGTAGATCTCATCGACAATCTCTCCGCCTGCCTGCTCGAACAGCTCGCGCATGATGCGATTCGATTCGTACGGGTAGACGTAGGAACCGCCGACGAACAGTACCCGTCCGCCATACGTCTGCAGTACGTGGCGGGCCAGTTGCAAAGAGTTCTGGTTGGGCGCCGAACCGGTGTAGTAGCAGTACGGCGAATACTCGAAGCCCTCATACAACGTTGGGTAGAACAGCAGACGACGGCGGCTTTCGACCACCGGCAGCACCATCTTCCGGGTGCTCGACATGTGCGTGCCGAACAGCACCTGCACGTGATGCTCATCGCACAGGCGCAAGGCGCTTTCCCGGTAGTCGGCTGGGTCTGCGCCGGGATGCCCGTCGATGGCCACCAGCGGCCGGCCATTCACGCCGCCAGCCTCGTTGACCTCGGCAATGGCCAGGTGGGTGGCATTGGCCTGGGTGGTTTCAGAGGCCGCGGTCAGGCTGCAGGCCGAAAACAACAGGCCGACTTTGTAGTCGTGGGTCTTCATGACGTCAGGCTTTCCCAGTCAATCTGTTGTTCGAAGCCATAGGCAGCCTGGTAAAGCGTAGCTTCGTCGTAGTCGCGGGCGATCAGCATCAGGCCTACCGGTAACCCCTGCGCCAACCCACAAGGGATCGATATGGCCGGGTGTCCGGTCACGTCGAAGGGCGCAGTATTGGCGTTCATCTCCAGGGCGCGGACGACCCAGGTGCTCGCGCTGGCGTCTGCATCGGGCAGTTTGGGGGCTTTCATCGGCACTGTCGGCATCAGCAGCAGATCGAAGCGGGCCAGTTGCTCGTCGTAGGCCGCGCGCAGTTGGCGAGCGGCGTTCTGCGCCCTGGCGTAATACTGACCCGAGTAGCGTTTATGGGCGTACTCACCGGCGAGCAGGCAAGTTTTAAGGTCGTGAGGGAACGTGTCTGCCTGTTGTTGCCAGTCGTCCTGCGCACGCATCAGGCTCTCCACATAAAGACCCTTCCAGTTCGAGCCGTAATTGTAGCCTTGCAACAGCTTGGTGGTACCTTCCACGGCAATCGGCGTCCAGATCGCATGGCCCAGGGCATGGAGCGGGATCGACACCTCTTCGACCACCGCACCCCACTCGGCGAACAGTCCGGCGGCACGACGTACTGCCGCGTCGACATCGGCCTCGGAATTGACATGACCGAACCCTTCGCTGACCACACCAATGCGCAGGCCCTTCAAGCCCTTGCCCAGTGCCTGGGTATAGGGCTGCACCGGCATATGACGATCCTGTCGGGGATCGAGCCCGTCGGCACCTGCCAGCACTTCCAGCAACAGGGCGTTGTCGGCCACGTTGGCGCTCATCACCCCGGCATGATCGAGGGTCATTTCGATCGGCATGATACCGGTGTAGGGGATCAGCCCGTGGGTGGGCTTTATGCCATAGATACCGGAATAGGCCGCCGGGATGCGCACCGAGCCGCCCTGGTCGGTGCCGATGCCCAGATCGACTTCACCGGCGGCAATCAGCGCCGCGCACCCGGATGACGAACCGCCAGTTGAATGGCCGGGATTGCGTGGGTTGTGCACCGCGCCCGTTGCATTGGTGTGGCTGCTGCCGGACACACAGAAAAACTCGCAGTGAGCCTTGCCGAGGATCAACCCTCCGGCATCCAGCACGCGGCTGACGACTGTCGCGTCGATATCAGGGACGTAGCCGTGCAGGGTCGAGGAGCCATTCATCATGGGCACGCCTGCCAGACAGATATTGTCTTTCATGGCCAGACGCTTGCCGCTCAGCTTGCCCTCGGCAGCGCCCTGCAGGTCGGTGCGTACATACCAGGCGTTGTACGGGTTTTGGGCCGGGGTGGGCAGATAACCTTCAGTGCGCGGGTATCTGATATTTGCTGGTGGTACGGCGAGTTGCTCAAGAAGGTCATAGTCTTTCCAGACCGCTTCGAGGATATCGGCGTACTCGGCCAGCAATGGCGCTTCGATGTGCAGGCCCAGTTGGTGCCCGGTGGCAGCGAGCTCCGCCTGGGTGGGACGTTGAATGGACATGTCGCAAAATCCTTATGAGTGGAAGCCCATGAAGCGCTCGGCGAGGGCTTCGGCGCTGGTGCAGGAGGGGTCGACTTCTTCGACCAGTTGGCCGTTCTCGATGATCAGGATGCGATCCGCCAGGGCAGTCAGAAACTCGATGTCCTGCTCGACCAGAATGATTCCCAGACCCTGCTCGCGACGCAGACGTTGCAGTGTTTCGATGATCTCGTCGCAGATGGAGGGCTGGATGCCTTCAGTGGGCTCATCGAGCAGTATCAGTCTGGGGTCGCCGCACAGACAGCGGGCCAGTGCCAGCAGTTGTTGTTCCCCTCCGGACAGCGCGCCACCCGGCTGATCAAGCAAGCGTTGCAGGCGCGGAAAGTAGTCCAGGATCCGTTCGATGGTCGCGTGTGCGCCGGCGAAGTCCTTGACGCAACCCATGCGCAGGTTTTCGCCAACACTGAGAAACGGAAATATCTGTCTGCCTTGCGGCACGTAGCCGATACCGGCCCGGGCGCGCTGGTGAGCTGCGGCACGGGTGAGGTCCTGCCCGCCGAAGTGCAGGCTGCCCGTGCGGGTCGGCAACTCACCGATCAGCGCACGCAGCAGGGTGGTCTTGCCCATGCCGTTGCGGCCCAACACGCCAATGCAGGCATTGGCGGGGCTGCTCAGGGCAATGTCGCGTAGCACAGGCACGCGGCCATAGCCTGCGCACAAACCGTTGACTTCAAGCATGTTTGATCTCCTGTTTGCCCAGGTATGCCTCGCGGACCGCAGGATCCTGGGTGACATTGGCAAAACTGCCCTGTGCCAGCACGGCGCCCTGGTTGAACACGGTGACCGTGCCTGCGATCAGGCGAATGAACTCCATGTCGTGTTCAACCACCACCACCGTGCTGTGTGCGTTGATCTCTTTGATCAATGCGGCGGTCTTGCGCACCTCCTGATAGGTCATACCTGCAGCCGGTTCGTCGAGCAGCACCAGCGTGGGCCGCGATGCCAGAATCATCCCCAGTTCAACCCACTGACGTTGGCCGTGCGCCAGGTCGCCAACCAGACGGTGACGCAGCTCGCCCAGACCTATACGTTCCAGGGTCTGTTCAGCGGTCTGCTGCGCCTGACTTTTGGTCTGCACCCGGCTGGCGGCCAGACGCAGATTCTCGAGCACATCAAGCCCGTCGAAAACGCTCGGGGTCTGAGTCTTGATGCCGATGCCAAGGCGAGCGATGCGGTGTGGCGCCAGACCGCTGATGCGCTGCCCCTGAAAGTCACAGGTGCCGTGGGTCGGTTTCAACTGGCCGCTGAGCAGCTTGAAGAACGTGCTTTTGCCAGCGCCGTTCGGGCCAATCAGGCAACGCAGTTCGCCGCGTTTAAGGGCAAAGTCCACGGACTTCACCGCATGCACGCCGCCGAAGCTGACGCCGAGGCCTTGTGTTTGCAGAAGAATGCTCATGCAACGCGCTCCTGTGGGTCAGGGACTGTCGGGGCGGTGCGTTGATTGAACAGACGCGACGTCAGCGAAGTCAGGCTTGGCAGCAACCCGCGCGGGAGCAACATGACGAAGGCCAACAGAATCAAGCCCAGCACCAGACTGCTGTCGATGCTTTGCTGCTGGCCCAGGCGGGCCATCAGCGCTTGCAGGCCAATGCACGCGATGATTGGGCCGAACAGCGTGCCGCGCCCGCCGACGATCACCCAGATGATGATCTGCGCAGACTGCGCCAGGCCGAACACGCCAGGGCTGACGAACGCTCCCCAGTTGGCGAACAGGCAACCTGCGAGGCCAGCAATACCGCCGCCGAGGCTGAACACGATCAGTTTGTGCAGACGTGTGTCATAGCCCAGCAGACCGGCACGCTGTTCGTTTTCACGGATGGCCACGACGACTTTGCCGAAACGGCTGGCGAGCAGCCCCCGCAACCCCAGGTAGCACAGGATCAAGGTTGCAGCGATGACCTGGAACAGCGCTTCGGGTTCCAGCACTTGCTCTGGGTTGAACGGCACATTCAGTGTGGGAATTGCCGGGATGCCATTGAAACCGCCCAGCAGCGCGCTGCCGATGTGGTATTCACTGCCTGATGTCGAGTTCATGACATTGAACAGAATCAATGTTACGGCGAGCGTGATTACCCCCAGATACACATCGCTGATGCCGCCATAAAACATGAAGTAACCCATGGCGGCAGCAAACAGCGCCGGTACGACGATGGCCAGCAACACCGGCCACGTGCTGTCACCGAGGTTGATCACGCCAATGGCATAGGCGTAGGCCCCAAGACCAAAGAACGCCGCCTGACCAAAACACAGAATGCCGCCGAACCCCCAGATAAACGCGAGGCTCAGTGCAAGCAACGCCATGACCAGATAGATGGTCAGCGACAGCAGGGTGAACAGATCCAGCCAGTGCGGCAATACCGCCACCAGCACGGCAGCCAGCGCACAGCCGAGCAAGGGCAGCCAACGAGGAAAAGTGACAGGCATCAGAAGGCCCTCCGGAAGAAACGCCCGGTGATGCCTTGCGGCAGAACGCGGATCAGCACAATGGCTGCCAGCAGCAGGGCGACCTCGCCGAACACCGGGGTACTGAGAAACGTCACCACTTGGCTGACGACGCCGAAAGCGCCCGCCGCACTGAGCGTGCCGGTGATGACCGCGCTGCCCCCACCGATCACCGTGATGAATGCTTTGGCGATGTAACTTGCGCCCAGCGTCGGGATAACCCCGGTCAGCGGCGCCAGTACTGCACCACCGAGCCCGGCCAGCGCAGCACCAAGACCAAAGGTCAGGCTGTAGATGCGTCCGGGATTGGCGCCCAGCGCAGCGGCCATTTTGGCGTTCTGCATGGTGGCCCGTGCACACAGGCCGAAGTGGGTGAAGCGCAGCAGCGCCCACATACCCAGCAACACCGCGACGGCTACGCCGATCACAAAAACCCCATAACCGCTGGTCTGGTAAGCCCCCACGGTGATGCCTGGCAACGGTGAGCTGATGCCGACCGTGGTGTTACCGAACAGCATGGTGGCGGTGCCGGTCAACGCCAGGCTGAGCCCCCAGGTGGCAAGCATGGTGTCGATCATCCGCCCGTAGAGGTGGCGCACCAGCAGGCGCTCCACCAGCATGCCGAACAGCCCGACCGTCACGGGTGCAAGCACCAGAATGGAAATCCAGATCGGTACGTGCAGCGTGTGGGTGGCCAACACCGCCACATAGCCGCCGAGCATCATGAATTCGCCATGCGCCAGGTTGATGATCTTCATCATCCCGAACACCACCGCCAGGCCGATGCTCAACAGCACCAGCGTGGCGATGGCGCCCAGTATTTGCAGCGAGAAAATTGCAGCCCAATCCATGTCAGCCTCCTTACAGCGCAATGCTGTATTGCTTCGCATCACGCGGGTTCTTCACCAGGTCGCACACGGCGGCGGTGTCAGAGGGCGCTTGTTGGGCAAAGCTTTGGACGACGTTCAGGCGACGGTCGCGCACTTCGGCAATGTGCACGTCGAGGATGCAGTGGTGGGTTGCCGGGTCGACGCTGACCTTGCCGCTTGGCAGGTCCAGACTGACGCCTTTTTCCAGCGCCTCGATGACCGCCATCCGCTCGATGGAACCCGCGCGGCGCACACCTTCGGCCCACAGCATCATGCCTTGGTAAGCGCCCATGGCCAGTTCAGTGATGTAGGGATAGTCGCTGCCGAAACGCGTGTGGAACCGTTCGACAAAGGCGGTATTCAGCGGGGTTTGCAGTTCCTGCACATAGTTCTGGCAGATCAGAATGCCGTTGCTCTCTTCGGGCGACAGCACGATATGCTCGTTACCGCCCGCGAAGGTGGTCGAGGCGATAGGCAGTTTGCCCGTCATGCCTGCGGCTTTCCATTGGCGATAGAACGACATGTGCGCGCCGCCCACCAGGGCCGACCAGACGAAGTCGGGTTTGGCTTCCTGAATCTTGGAAATGGTCGCGCCGAAGTTGGTCACGTCCAGCGGAAAAAACTCGATACCAACGCTTGAGCCGCCCGCCTGCTCGACATACTTCTTCACCCAGGCGGCGACGATCTGCCCATAGTTGTAATCGGCTGCAACGATGTAGACCTTCTTGCCCCATTTCCCGGTGACATGGGACACCAGTTTTTCGACGGTTTGCCCAGGGGTTACGCCAGTGGCAAAAAAGTTGCGGTCACAGACGCCACCTTCGTACTGGTTGTTGTAGAAGTACAACGTTTTGTAACGGTCCAGCACCGGGCGCACCACTTCGCGTGAGGACGACGTGATGCCGGCGTGCACCACTGCGGCACGATCTTTCAGGGTTGCCTGTTGCGCGTACTGTGCGTACAGC
This sequence comes from Pseudomonas californiensis, assembly GCF_021147775.1. Lineage (GTDB taxonomy): Bacteria > Pseudomonadota > Gammaproteobacteria > Pseudomonadales > Pseudomonadaceae > Aquipseudomonas > Aquipseudomonas californiensis. Next base: position 197,295 of record NZ_JAGTPK010000009.1, on the reverse strand, counting down.
TGCATGTTCGACTGGGTGTCGTACTTGATCAGATTCAGCGGGCGACCGAGCAGGCCACCTTGAGCGTTGAGTTCTTCGGTGGCGAATGTCAGGGCGTCGACAATCGGTTTGCCATAGATGTCCAGACCGCCAGAGCTGTCGTACAGCGAAGCGATATTGATAGCGTCTTCAGCTGCAAAGGCTGAAAAGCTCTTGAAGCTCATCGCCGAAAGCGCAGCGGCGGAGATCGCTGTTGAGCGAAGGAACGTGCGACGGTTGATAGCCATGCGGTGTGCTCCTGAAACCAGACCGGCGCGGCATCACAGGATCGACTTGCAGGCAGCCGCAAGGCGACCTGAAAGGCGTTGGACTCATGATGGGGGCAGTCTGGATGAAATGCAGGCGGGAAGGGTGGGCCTGATTCCATGTACCGACGACGCTGTCGGCTGGACGAGTGAAGATCGTTTCGCTTGTAGGCCGCAGCCGCATCATTGGGGCTGGGCCACCCTTTGCCATTCAGGCATTGGGGGAAACGAATACCGCGGGGAGCGGTGTCTGGATAATGCAGAATCTGGACCAGATACCGCGTAACGCTTTATTCAGGGGCTTGCAGGCGGATTTTCGGTCCCGGGCCGTATCTTCAGCCTGCAAAAGTGGGAAGCAGTCACCCAGTGCGCTGCACGGATGTAGTGCACTGTAACAACCAGAGCAGCCAGATTCGCCCCGTTGTGGTGACCTTTCCAGCCAGCATTGCGCGTTTCGCTCACGGGGTAATGTGCGCGATGCACCAGGCCCTGCAGTCAGATCACTGGGCAAAGTAATCCGCAATGCTGTTGGCATAGCTGATTGGCGGTATACCTGTCAGCACATGTTCAGGCAGGCACCATGGATAAGTCAGAGACTGCAGCCAGTCCATGACAGGCTCAAGCGTATCTGGCGCAAACACCTGCATGTCATCGATGGTGATTTTCAGATGCTCCGCGAGGCCTGACTCCAGGGAGAAGCGCCACTGATACTCGCCAAAGCCCAGGCGTAACTCGCCGGTTTCTTTGACCGACATGCCCACCAGCCACTTGCAGTCAAAGCGCGCAACCCCAGGTTGCGGCGGTGCGCCAACGTAAAACGTATAGACGTTCTCATAACGCTGGCCAAAATCCCTGACCAGCGTGGCGGCGATGCCAGGTCGACCGCTGACCTGTGACGGGAACGAAATGGTATCGGTGTGGACCCGCATTTCCAGCGTAGCGTCAGCCGTGAAGCACTGTCGCAGCAGGTCGGGCCGGTTGCCGTCTTTCGCGTAGAGGTAATGTTCAAGGGTGTTGGCGGTAGCGTTCATGCGTCATCGTCCGTTGAGTGAAGCGGTTATGGTCGGGTGAAAGCAGCGCAGCAGCGCGTCGCGTATCAGGCCCGCTGTGCAGTGTCTTACAGCTTGAACGTCGCTACGAGACTCCTGAGCCGGCCGGCTTCGGCGTCCAGCTCGCCGCACGCCTTGAGCGTTGAACCCAGGTTGTCCGTGGTCTGGCGATTCAACTGGCTGATTTCGTGCACATCCCGGGTCAGTTGCGCGACCGCATTGGTCTGCTCTTCGGTGGCGGCAGCGACAGTCATGCACATTTCGTCAATCTCGCCGATGCTTGACACCACGGTCAGCAGACTCGCTCCAGCCTGGCCCGCCACCAACACGCTCTGGTTTCCGATTTCATGGCTGTGCAGCATGGTCTGGGCAGCCTGCATTGCCCCAGTTTGCAGGGCGTCGATCACGGCACGGATTTCCTCCGTTGCGTTCTGGGTGTGATGGGCGAGGCTACGGACTTCATCGGCTACTACGGCAAATCCGCGTCCTGCTTCCCCAGCCCTGGCCGCCTCGATGGCAGCGTTCAAGGCCAGCAGGTTGGTCTTGCCGGAGATCGTCGAAATGACCTCCAGAACCTTGCCAATGTTGGCGCTTTTCGCGTTGAGGTCTTCGATCTGCGAGCGAGTCAGTTCGATGTTGTCCTGCAAGCGACTCATGGACATGACGGTGTTCTCCACCAGCGCGCAGGTCGACTCGATCTGTCGCCTGGCATGGGACGCGCCTTTCGAGGCTGCAGACGCACTTGATGCGATTTCCTGAGCTGCGGCGCCCAGTTCTTCGATTGCTGCAGCCACGCTGGTGGTGTAGCCCGACTGGTGTTCCGATTTTTCCACCGATGAGTTGGATGCCGATAACACGCGACGTGTAGCCTCGCTCAACGCATCGGTGGTGGATGACACCTCGGTGATAGAGACGTGGATCCGGCCGCTGAAGCGATTGAAGCTGGCTGCCAGTTGCCCGAATTCGTCTTTCGACAGGATCGACAGACGTCGCGTCAGATCGCCATCGCCCATCGCGATGTCTTCCATGGCATGGCTGATGGCGTGCAGCGGCCTCATCAGCACCCTGATCAGCAAGCCGAGCAGCAAAAGCGTGGCGAGGCCTGCGACGACAGTGGCAATGATGGCCGAATTGCGGAACGCCGAGACGCTTGCCAGAGCGGCCTGTTTGTCCAGAACAATACCGATGTACCAGTTTTGCGACTGCAGACCCTTGATCGGCGAAAATAACGTGAACGTGGGACCCTCCAGTGCGGTGGCTTCAACCAGGCGATCGCTCAGCGCCAACGTGTTGCCCGGAAAAAGATCGGACAGGGTTTTACCAATCAGCGCCTTGTCGGGGTGAACCAGTATCTTGCCTGCCTTGTTGACCAGAAACGCATAACCGCCGCCGTCGAATGCCTGAACATTGAGTGTCTGCGAAATCGTCTCGATCTTCAGGCTGGCGCCCAGAACACCCAGTGTCTGCTGACCGGAAGGGATGACGACCGCCTGAGTGATGATTCTGTAGTCGATCCCGACACCGACATAGGGTTCGGTCATGGCGCTGCCGTGCTCAATGGCGTCCTTGTACCACTGGCGCTGACGTGCGTCGTAATCGGACGGCATTTCACGAGGTGGATAAATGTAAAAGCTGCCATCCTGCAGGCCGATATAGCCTGCGATGAACTGCTCCATCAGCACCTTGTTCTGCAAACTGGCGAGCAGATTTACTCCCGAGGGTGTCTGGCCCATGAATTGCGCGACACCCTTCATCAAGGTCAGCCGTCCATCCAGCCAGTTCTGAATGTCATGAGCCATGGAAGCGGCGAGGGCGCGGGTGTTCTGCTCTAGTTTTTGTGTGTTGTCGTCGCGCAGACGAACATCATTCAATACAGAAAACGCGCAAAACAAGGTCATGATCACCAATGAAGCGATCAGCAATATCTTCTGATTGAATTTGAGAGGGGTCATTGCTCACGCTCCGGGCATGCACAGGTAAATGACGTATTCGCAAGTATCTTGATGCTGGCTGCACAGGGGCTGGAGCCCTTGAACAGTCAGCATCAAGGCGCACGAAAGCCTGCCTTGCGGCATGGGTTTCAGGCGAAGAGGGAGACAGGCGTTAGCAGACCGCCGTCGTTACCACAGGGCGAGCGTGTAACTGACGATCAATCGGGTTTCATCCAGATCGTTACCGAAGTTTGACCGCACCGTTGCATTGCGAAGTTTGACGCCCACGTTTTTCAACGAGCCGCTTTGAATGACATAACCGATGTCGGTATCGCGTTCCCACTCCTTGCCTGTATTACTGCCCGCGACCAGCGCATTGTCACCGCTGACATAACGGCTCATGAACGTCAGGCCCGGAATACCCAACGTTGCGAAGTTATAGTCGTAGCGCACTTGCCAGGAGCGTTCCTGAGTGTTGGCAAAATCGTTGATCTGTACGAAGTTGACCAGGTAGGGGTCGCTGTTGGCAATGTAAGGAAAGGGGTCGTCGCCACTCATGCGCTGGTAGGCTGCCGAGAACACGTTCGCCCCCAGCGTGTAGGCGACCATGCCGTTGGCAGCTCGGTTATCGAGGGCGCGGAAGTTGCCGTCCTCGGTGCTCCTGGAATAACGCAGGTCGAACCTCAGCGATTGCCGTTCGGCAAGGGGGATCTCATAGACAACACCACCAAAGTACTGGCGATAGACATTCTCGAGGTTGCCGTAATAGAGGCTGGTGCTGAGGGCCTTGTTGAAGCTGTAAGTGCCGCCGGCAAAGTTGAAGTCGTCACTGACGCCGCCGATGCGATTGCCGGTGAAGTCCTGGTAATCGGAAGAGCTGTTGAATTTGATCTGTTCCAGCTTGCCGCCTTGCAGCATCAGTTTGTCGATGTCCTTGGAGACCAGCATGGCGCCCTCAAACGTTGCGGGCAGCAAACGGGTGTCATTGCTTGAGACCACGGGTGTACGGAAAGCGAGGGACCCGACTTTCAGCACTGTCTGAGCGATCTTCGCTTTGGCGGTCAGCTCCAGTTTCGAGTATTCATCCTGTGAGCCACGACCGTTCCGTGAACTCAGATCAGCGGGCAGCAGCCCCGTGCCGCCAGAGCCGTCCCCACCGTCGAGTTTGACGCCGAGCATGCCCACAGCATCGATGCCCAGGCCCAGTGTGCCCGCGGTATAACCGGATTCGATTCGCAACATGGCGCCTTGTGCCCACTCTGCTGCCGCATCACGCTGGGCGGTAGGTGGCCCGTTACGGAAGTCCCGATTGAAGTAGAAGTTACGCAATTCCACACTTGCCTTGCTGTCGCCAATGAAGTCGGCGGATGCCGACAATGGGAAAATCAGCGCGCACGTTCCCGCCATTGCAAAAACCTTGTGGTTCAGCATGTTATTTATGCTCCAGATAACGGCAGATTTATTGTTGGGTGGTTCGTTATTGTGGGTACACAATTGCCGCTGCGCCGAGAACGTCGCAGCGTTACAACTAAAGCATGGCGATAAACGAAACTTGATAAACAGTAAGGGTCATGCGACTTGCAAGTGTTAATACTTGATTAACAGGGTCTGTTGCCGTTGCCGGCAGTACGCGGCAACTGGAGTGTTACTCCGTTGCGCGCAGTGCCTGGCAATTGGAACTGTGTTGAATCAACCTGTTTGTTTGATACGGCCGATCACAGCGCCTGCTTCAAAATAAGCGCCGGCGTGTTTGGCAATGTGTACTTCACCGGCAAAGGGGGCCAATACCGATGTTTCCATCTTCATGGCTTCCATCACCGCGATGACTTGTCCTTCACTGACGGACTCACCTTCTTCGACCACCCAGGTATGCAAATTCCCGGCAACAGGGGTCAAAATGGCCTGCGGATCGGCAACCTGAGCGGGCGCCGTGTTTTCGCCGGCAGTGCCCGGAGCGCTCATGCTGACGCCGCGTAACAGTGCAGCCGGCAGGCCCAGCTCGTGACGCTTGCCATCGATCTCGACGAAGGTGCGCAGCACGTCAGGGTCGGCCGTTACTGCACTGCGTGGCGCAAGGGTGATCTGCTCGGCAAAGTCTGTTTCGATCCAGCGGGTGTGCACGGCAAATCGATCCGCACCGGTGAAATCGTCGTGGTCCATCACAGCCCGGTGGAACGGCAGCACCGAAGCGATGCCTTCTATCCTGAATTCGGCCAGGGCGCGGCGAGCACGAGTGATCGCCTGTTCGCGAGTGGCCCCGGTCACGATCAGCTTGGCCATCATCGAATCGAAGGTGCTGGGAACGCTCGAACCGCTGATCACGCCGCTGTCCAGGCGCACGCCGGGGCCAGAGGGCGGCAGGAACTCACTGATGAGGCCCGGCGTAGGCAAAAAGCCCTTGCCCGCATCCTCTGCGTTGATACGAAACTCGAAGCTGTGGCCACGTGGCGTTGGGGTTTCGCTGAACGACAACGGAAACCCATCGGCAATGCGCAGTTGCTCGATCACCAGGTCGACGCCGGTGGTTTCTTCGGTGACCGGGTGCTCGACTTGCAAGCGGGTATTGACCTCCAGGAAGGACAGGGTGCCGTCCTGGCTGAGCAGGAATTCCACCGTACCGGCACCGACATAACCGGCCTTGGCGCAGATATCGTGGGCAGACTGATGAATACGTTGACGCTGCTCGTCACTGATGAACGGCGCGGGGGCTTCTTCCACCAGCTTCTGGTTGCGCCGCTGCAGTGAGCAGTCACGCGTACCGACCACCACCACCTTGCCGTGTTTGTCGGCAATGATCTGCGCTTCGATGTGCCGAGGGCGGTCGAGGAACTGCTCGACAAAACACTCGCCACGGCCGAATGCCGCTTCTGCTTCACGCACGGCGGAGGCGAACAGTTCGGCCACCTCGTCCAGACGCCAGGCGACTTTCATGCCGCGTCCGCCACCACCGAACGCAGCCTTGATAGCAATCGGCAGACCGTGTTGCTCGGCAAACGCCAGCACTTCGGCTGCGCTTTCTACCGGACCAGGCGTTCCCGCCACCAGCGGTGCACCGACCTGTTGCGCCAGCTTGCGTGCCTCTACCTTGTCGCCCAGCACGTCGATGGTTTCCGGGTTGGGGCCGACCCAGATCAGCCCGGCATTGATCACAGCCCGCGCGAAGTCGGCGCGTTCCGACAGAAAGCCATAGCCTGGGTGTACCGCATCGGCACCGCTGCGCTTGGCGATGGCGAGGAGTTTTTCGATGTCCAGATAAGTCTCTGCCGGGCGTTGGCCGTTCAGAGAAAAGGCTTCATCGGCCTGTCTAACATGCACGGCGTCAATGTCTGCGTCGGCGTAGACCGCGACAGATTGGACGCCATAGTCGCGGCAGGCGCGGGCAATGCGGACAGCGATTTCACCACGGTTGGCGATCAATAATTTTTTCATGAATTGTTCTTCGCATCGGCAGTTGAAAGAGGGACGTGCGGGCTGGGCTGAATGTCGCTGAAGCCCTCTACAGGATTGAAGCGGATCTGCGCGTTGACCGGTATCTGACCCGCCAGGTCCAGGTGGTAGCTGGCGACGGCCGCAATGACCGGATAGCCGCCGGTCAACGGATGATCGGCCAGAAACAGCACCGGTTGACCGCTGGCCGGAACCTGAATGGCGCCCACGGAGGTGCCTTCGCTGGGCAACTCCTGATGGTTGCTGCGCGTCAGCGGGGTTTCACCGGCCAGCCGAATGCCGACCCGGTTGGATTGTGAGGTAACACGCCAGAGCTGGCTGCTCAGACGCTCGATGGCTTCTTCGGTAAACCAGTCGGTGCGTGGCCCCATGACCACATCAAGGGTGACGACATTGGCGGAAGTCGGCAGCTCGAATGCCGGTGTTTCGTTCAGCGATACGCTGGCGCCATGGGTCAGCGTCGCAAAACCCAGCTGGTCGCCAGCGGCGAGCGCCGGTGGACCGACCTGAGCCAGGGTGTCGGTCGAGAGGCTGCCAAGCACTGGCGTGACCTCGAAGCCGCCCCGAATCGCCAGATAACTGCGCAGCCCGGCCATGGGTGCGCCCAAGGTGACACGGTCGCCCGTGTCCAGCTCGACAGACTGATAGTTGGCGGCCTGCCATTGCAGCCCGCTGGCACTGATTACGGTCACCGGGGTATGCGCGCCTGTCACGGCGATCACGGCACGGCCATGACAGACGAAGCTCAAACCGCCGAGCACCGATTCAATGCAGGCCACGTCCGACGGGTTGCCAACGGCACGGTTGGCAGCCCGCAAGGCACCGAGGTCCAGTGCGCCGGAGCGCGAGACACCCTGACCGGTCTGGCCGGGCCGTCCCATGTCCTGCAGAACGCTGTGCAGACCGGGGCTGAGAATCTCCAGCCAGTCACCCGTTGGCGCCTGGGCGCGAGCCGGCGCTGTGGGTGAGGGCAGGCCGCCTGCGGGAAGCGGGCCCGCATCGGTAAAGCGCACTTTGTAGCCCGGACGAAGCAGGGCGGGTTCGGCACGGTTCAGGTCCCACATCTGCAAAGGCGTGACACCGATGATCTGCCATCCGCCCGGGCTGGCTTTCGGGTAGACGCCGCTGAAATCCCCCGCCAGTGCCACAGCGCCTGCCGGTATGCGGGTACGCGGAGTCTGCCTGCGGGGCACCTGGAAACCGGCACCGCCGTTGAGGTAGGCGAAGCCGGGAGCGAAACCACAGAACGCCACGCTGTAATCATGAGCCGTGTGACGCTGTATGACCTCGCTGCGGCTGATCCCCAGCAGAGTGGCAACCTCCTCGAGGTCTTCACCGTTGTAATGCACAGGTATTTCCACACGACGGTGTTCGCCCTCGCGACGCTGGCTGATGTCCTGACTCGCAATGCGGTTGACCAGCGCCTGACGCTCGATGGCGCTGGGGCGGAACTGGATCAGCAGCGTGCGGGCGGCCGGAATGATCTCCTTCACGCCCGCAATGGTTTCCGCCGTCAGGGCATCGAACAAGGCCAGGGTCTCGTCAAGATCCTTCAATTCGACGAGCAGGGCGTCCAGGTTGACCGGTAGAAAGCGCACAGAAAACTCCTAGACGTGGTAAGTGCTGTCAGGCACGTCGGTGATAAACATATAGCCGGGAGCATGGGTAATCGCGAACGGTACACCCGAAGCGGCGACTGCCGCCTGGGGCGTGACCCCGCACGCCCAGAACACCGGCACTTCACCGGCCTCGATGCGCACCGCGTCACCGAAGTCGGGCTTGTTCAAGTCCTTGATACCCAGCAGTGCGGGCTCACCGATGTGCACCGGTGCGCCATGCACCGAGGGATAGCGACCAGAGATGCCACTGGCTTCTGCCACACGGTCAGCGGGGATCGGGCGCATCGAGACCACCATTTCTCCCTGGAGACGCCCGGCAGGACGGCAGGCGCGGTTGGTCCGGTACATGGGCACGTTGCTGCCGTCGGCAATATGCCGCACTTCAATGCCCGCTTCCTGCAGCGCGGTTTCGAACGTAAAGCTGCAACCGATCAGGAACGCGACCATGTCGTCATGCTCGGCCCACGCCTGCGTGGCGTCAGTGACTTCATCGACCATTTTTCCGTCACGCCAGATGCGATACAGCGGGATATCGGTACGCAGGTCGGCGTTTGCAGCCAGCAGGGTTCTGGGGCTGCCGGCATCGCTGACGTCGAGGATCGGGCAGGCTTTCGGGTTGCGCTGTGCATACAGCAGAAAGTCGTAAGCCCATTCGCGCGGCAAAGCGATCAGGTTGGCCTGGGTCATGCCCGGTGCGATGCCTGCGGTTGGCGTGATCAGGCCTTCACGGTAAGTTCTACGGGCTTCATGAGCGGCGGCAATGGCCGCCTCGCGAGCGCGTTGAAGAGCATTCATGGACGAGTTCCTGCAAAGGACAGCAACGAAAAGTTGGCATTTTCCAGCACCCGGCGCAGTTCGCGGGCCATTTCCACGGCAGCGGGGCTGTCGCCATGCACGCAGATCGAGTCGGCCTCGATTCGTGTAAGGCTGCCGTCGATAGCTTCAAGGGTGCCGTCTTCAACGAGACGGAGCATGCGTTGCGCAACACGCACCGGGTCGTGGAGCACTGCGCCCGGCTCGCGGCGCGAAACCAGTGTGCCTTGCGGCGTATACGCACGGTCAGCGAACGCCTCGGCCACACACTGCAGACCTTCGTTACGCGCAAGCTCGATCAGGTCGGAGCCTGCGAGCGCCACCAGGACCAGCGTCGGATCAATGGCACGGATGGCTTCTATCACCGCCAGCGCCTGTCGTCGGTCATGCGCGATGGTGTTGTACAGCGCGCCGTGAGGCTTTACATAGCGCACTGAGGTGCCGGCGGCCTTGGCCAAGCCTTGCAACGAGCCGATCTGGTAGATTACATCGGCGGTCAGCTCGTCGCTGGCCACGTCCATGTTGCGTCGACCGAAGCCGACCTTGTCCGGGTAAGACACGTGGGCGCCAATGGTAACGTTCTTGGCCGCAGCGGCTTTCAGTGTCCGCAGGATGCCGGCCGGGTCACCGGCATGGAATCCGCAGGCGACGTTGGCACTGGTCACGACGTCCAGCATTGCCGCATCGTCGCCCATGCTCCAGGCGCCGAAGCTTTCTCCCAGGTCACTGTTGAGGTCAATTGCACGCATTCAGATAATCTCCGTGTAGATCAGGCTGCGCCGATGAAGGCAAAGATGGCACCTGCCGATTTGTAAGCCATGAACCAGGACAGCACGCAGGTCAGGATGCCCAGCACCAGCAGCCAGCGAGGGTAGTGATAGCCGTCCATGAGGTCCGAACGGCGCCAGCCCACGTACATGAATATGCTCAGACCCAGCGGCAGAATCAAACCGTTGAAACCCCCTGCGAAGACCAGCAACGCGGCCGGTGGCTTGCCGATAATCATGTAAACAGACAGCGAAATGAGGATAAAGACGACGGTGGCCAGGTTACGTACGCGCTCATCGATGCGTTTCGAGAAGACGGTAATGAACGACATCGAGGTATAAGAGGCACCGATCACGCTGCTGATACCGGCGGCCCAGAGCACCAGACCGAACATCATCATACCGATGTCGCCAGCGGCAGCGCCAAACGCCTGCGCGGCAGGGTTTGCGCCTTTGCCCGACACGTCGATGACCACGCCGCTGGCCACGACCCCGAGAATCGCCAGAAACAGAACGTAGCGAGCTATGCCGGTAACCAGAATACCCGTCAAGGCAGCCTTGGACACGGCTTCAATGTTTTCCACACCGACCGTGCCACGATCCAGCAGACGGTGTGCGCCTGCGTAGGTGATGTAGCCGCCAACCGTACCGCCGACGATGGTGGTGATAGAGGCGAAGTCGATGAAGTCAGGCCATACAGACTGGCGCAATGCCTCGCCTAATGGTGGATGGGTGGCGAAGGCTGCGAACAGGATCAAGCACACCTTCAGCAAGCCGAGCACCATCATGATCCGGTCCATGGCAACGCCTGCACGGTGCGACGAGAAAATCGCAATCGCAATCAGCGCACTTATCGCGCCTCCCCACTTGGGATCCAGGCCGGTGAGGGCGTTCAACCCCAGGCCCGCACCTGCAATGTTGCCGAGCATGAATACCAGACCACCGGTAAGCACCAGCACCGTCAGCAGGTAACCGCTCCCCGGAATGGCGACGTTGGCGAGGTCCGCTGCGCGCATTTTGGTCAATGACACGATTCGCCAGACGTTCAACTGAACGACAAAGTCGATCAGGATCGAAGCCAGAATACCGAAGGCAAACGCAGCACCGAGGGTCGCGGTGAACGTAGCCGTCTGAGTCAGGAAGCCGGGACCGATGGCAGACGTCGCCATCATGAAGACCGCGGCTATCAGAGATGAGCGTCGTGCTTTGGTGAACGCTTGAGTTGTAGTTGTCTGTGTCACGGCATCAATCCTGCGATGGGAGATACTTCGACTGAGCAATGTGCGTGCCAACGCTCACTCAACACGCTTGAGATGTAGGCGTATCAATGGTTTATTGTTGAACAATCCAGCATGGATGCGTGAGTCATTTGCACCACATTGTTACCCTGCGCCACCAAAGCGCTACTTAATGAAGCACTGCGCACGCCTCATCCTTGTGCGCTGCCCCAAGCTCTGATGGAATGTCGGCATAGCATTCTCATCCCGGACCTTTTATGAACGACGCTTCTCCCGCTCTTCCTCGCACACTGGGAGAATCCATTACCCACGAGATACGCAGAATGCTGGTCGAGGGCGAACTCGTTCCCGGCCAACGCCTGTCTGAAGCGGCGCTGGCTGAAAGTCTCGATATTTCCCGTAATACCTTGAGAGAAGCGTTTCGCGTGCTGACGCGTGAGGGTTTGCTCAAACACGAACCCAACCGTGGGGTCACCGTTGCGGAGCCCGACATGTCGTCGATCATCGACATCTACCGGGTGCGTCGCTTCATCGAATGCAAGGCGATAGCTCAAGGGTATCCGCAGCATCCAGGCACGCTGCACATGCGTGAAGCAGTCGATTCAGGCGTGCAGGCGCGTGAAGCGCAGGACTGGATAGCGGTTGGTACCGCCAACATGATATTCCACCGGTCGATTGTCGAACTGGCAGACAGCCCGCGACTGGTGGTGTTTTACGGACAGATCTCGGCTGAATTGCGGCTGGCGTTCGGGCTGCTCAACGATCCGCAGTTTCTGCATTTGCCGTTTCTCGACATGAATGCATCGATTCTGCGCTGCGTCGAGGAAGGCCGTTCCAACGATGCGACTCAGATGCTCGAATCTTATCTGGTGCAATCGGAGCGCACGCTCCTTGCGGCCTACGAACGCCGTATCAAGCGTTAGGGCGTTCCGGCAGGTCGGGTGCTGCTAAAAGCACGTCGACCTCACTGCCTTCCTCGGCGTCGCTGGCTGGAAAGTGTCGCGCGGCAGGGCTGCGCCAGTGACGCGCGACAACCGGCACCGTAGAGATGCCAAAGGGTGCCGCAGGCAACTCACAAACAGGCCACCTTGTCTGTTTGAGCCAGCGTAGTACCGGCACTGTCGACCAGCCTGATCTGCACTTCTTTGCGCAAGCTGTTTTCGACCAGCGTGTAATGTTGATTCGGTGAAAAATGATCATAGGAGAGTGTCGCGACGCAGCGACGCTGACTTTCCTGATGGCCCCTTTTGACCACACCCAGTTCCATTGTGTGAGAACCCTGCGAAACCCTGAAGTGGTTGAAGTGTTCCGCGCGCTGTTCATCGAGGCGCCTTGCCAACATCTCGTCGCCCAATTGTGTCTGGAAGCTGATAATGGCTTCGTGCTCGTTGGGTGAGGGCAGTTGGGTTGCGCACCCTGTCAGTCCTGAATAGACAAGAAGCGTTGTTATCAGTGTTGAAAGTTTCATGAGTTTTTCCGTAGAAGATGCCGAAGAAGGGGGATAAGCAGTCGTTCGAAATCATGTTTTATTTCGAATCGTGGCACTGATAGTTCGCTGCCCGACTACACGTATTCCTTGTCTTGAGTAGAGCGTGTTGAGCGCTGAGTCAGCGTCATCCATAACAGGCGCGCACCCCGTGTTAAACAACGGTCAAGTTGTTATCAGGGAGGGCTGATTCTACAGAGTGGCGAATCAAAGATTAGACGGCAGGTTGTTCATGCAGTACTGAGTTCCACTCACCAATACTGAACCGCTCGCAACGGCACGATTCTTTAGTGCATCTGTTCCTGGGGGCAGCGCTATTACTGAGTTTCATGCATGACTGCATGCTGCTTCGTCGGCTTTTTAGCAGAGAGTCAAGACTTTATAGTGAACTCCGCAACGCCACTGAAAAATATGAATGTCTGACGATGTCATCGTCTGATCAGGTGCAATAAAAAGACAGGGTAATGACATGCGCAACACCTATTGGCAGGCTATCGGCCTTGCGTTGGCTCTTACAGAGTCTGCTGTCGCGCAAGACCGTATTTCGATCTCATCGGAATGGGGAAGCATGACGGCGCAACTTGAAGACAACGATGCCGCACGTGCCTTGATCAACATGCTGCCCGTTACGATAGACATGCGCGACCACCTTCGTCAGGAGAAAACCGGCAGCCTTCCTCGACCCTTGCCAAACGGTGCCCGCCAACGGGACTTTTCGGCAGGCACACTGGGTCTGTGGGGCGACGACCATTTCGTCATTTACTACACCGCGGGGCGGGTCCCGTCCCCTGGCATCATTATCCTCGGGCAGGTGCAGGGTGATGTTTCGTTTCTGGATCGTCCGGGACCGATCACAGTTCGGGTTGATGATGTCAAATAATGCGTTACACGAATCGCCTGGGTCGGCAGGGCCGGGCAGACATGTCATCGCGGTCAGCAGTCTGGAAGTGCGTGTGCTTGATCAAGTCGCTCAGGACGTCGAGCGCAGATTGAGAACCTGTGCAGCAATGTTCGAGTGCTTGCCCGGCTGTCTGGGGTATAGCGTTATTCGGAGCAGGGTCGATGCGGGGCTCTGGATATTCAGCGGCTACTGGTGCTGCGAGTTATCGATGACAGCGCACTTTCGGAACCCGCTGATGACAGCGTTGGTAAATCATTTGATCGCGTCTCGCGCCAACCTGACCTTTAACAGTTTTTTGCCAGCAATCGCTGAAGAAATTTGAAACTCTTTCAAGCGGAATCTGAATTTACGCTCTCCCTGAACACTACCCCGGCTGTAGAGGCCCTGACTTGAGCGTCTGGTTAGACTGTTTATGTCTTCCAGTTGTATGCATAGCGTCTGATCGCATATCCATAGCAGCGTAAACGGCGCTATAGCAGCAATTTCAGCGGTTAAAACCCATCTAGCGGCACTGTTCGGATTGAAAACCATGTTGCAACGGGTTTAAACCCGGTCGAACACGCTTTTCCACTGTTGGATCGGCGTCTTGCAGCCTGCTCGTGTCTCTCTAGAATCGGCCCATGATTTTTAGCGTCCCTTTCGATTACGGAGTTTCGAACATGATGAATGCAATGCAGATGCCGATGAACAACACCCTGCCGATGATGCCAATGATGGGCATGCCCATGATGATGGCAACCATGACGTGCGACATGATGGCCGATGGCATGATGTGCACCATGAAGCCTGCTGCCGGCATGGACATGGCGATGTTCAAGAACAGCGCCGACATGATGGCGATGATGATGAACTGCGGCATGCCGATGATGATGCATTGCGCCAACATGTCGATGATGTGCATGTCTGAAGACGGCATGGCCATGATGAACATGATGTCGACCATGAACATGCCGATGATGATGCCGATGGGCATGCCGATGCCCATGATGAAGTGCATGATGGTCTGCACGGTCGAAGCCGATTGCATGACCTGCAAAATGATGCCGATGCCAGGCATGAGCATGGACATGATGAACAACTGCTGCGCATTGATGATGAAGATGATGAAGATGATGAACGATTGCGCGATGCCAATGATGATGAGCTGCAATGGCATGCCGATGATGTGCTGCACCTGCTGAGACGCTGTCCAGCGCCGCACCATGCGGTGCTGAGCTGAGCTGAGCTGACAGGTCTGGCATGAAAAAACCGCCCCCGAAACAGAACGTGAGTTCTGGCGTCGGGGGCGGTTTTTTACGTTTCGGCGGGCCCGTCTGCCTCGACCGTCGTTGGGCGTCAGTCGAGGCGCTCGGGGTAGGTCATGACCAGAAACGCCACGGCTTCGCTGTCGGCGGGGTTGCGATAGCGGTGCGGCTGGTCCGCATAGAACAGGATCGAATCGCCTGTGGAAAGCAGATAGCGCTCCTCGTTGAGGCTCACTTCCAGTACGCCTTGTGCGACCACCAGGTTCTCCTGCACGCCGGAGCCATGCCCCTGGGACACTTCCTCGCCCAGTGCAGCAAGCCGTACTTCATAGAATTCAGATTGCCTGGCCATGTCGAACGGGAACAGCGCACGGCTTACGAAAGCGCCGCTGGCACTGACCAACCGCTTGCTGTGCTGCGCAGGCAACAGTTCGACTCCTTCGAATGCACGGTCATCCAGAAACGCGGCGACCGAGACCTTGAGTCCCTTTGCGATCTTGCACAGAACTTTGATCGACGGCACGCTGCGGCCCGACTCGATCTGCGCGAGCATCGCCCGGCTGACGCCCGTGAGACGTCCCAGTGCATCCATGGACAGGTGTCGTTTGCTACGCAGACGTTGCAGGTTTCTCGCGACCCGAGGGCCGATGACGTCATCTTCGGAGGTCGCGCAATCGCTGCCGCCCGGCGGCAAGCCTTCTTCGTTATCAACGGTATGGAGAAAGTTCATGGGATCAAGCCTGTCGAGTCTCGGCAGCACCTGTGGTCATGACCGTGAAATTGGCAACACCGGCCCGAGCGGTGTACATCGCCCACATCAACTCAGCCATGACCCGTGCCTGACGGCGTTTGCGGTAGCTGTTGAAATCGACAACGTTGGCAGAATAAGTCATGAGGCAGCTCTCGTATGGCGGGGCATTTCCGTGAAGCCACATTAATCCCTGTTGCCATAGATCCATAAATACTGAGTTGGCATGTGTTAATTCCATTTCGGAATTAAGAGGCGCGCAACGACTTTTGCTCATGGTGGCCAACTGAACGTCTGCAGGCCGTATCGGCAAGCTCTATGCTTATTCTTAAAGGGTATTAAATTTAAATAAAACATATGGTTAAGCTATATGTCACTTTGCCCGTTCAAGGCCACATTCGATGTATTTCCCGCTAGCATGTTCCGGTCTGGAAGGGCAGCAATGACCTTCGACTATGCCTTCGCCCTCTCTACGTTGCCTGCCTTTCTCAAAGCTGTTGGCGTTACCCTTCAGGTCGGGCTTATTGCCATTCTGACGTCGCTTGCGGTGGCCATCATCAACGCCGCCATTGCGACCTTCAAGGTGCCGGTTTTGCACCGGTTGGTACCGCTGTACATCGAACTGGCACGCAACACGCCGTTGTTGATCCAGCTGTTCTTCATCTACTTTGCCTTGCCTACGTTGGGCATTCGCGTCTCTGGCTTCGCCTCGGCAGTGATCGCCATGACCTTTTTGGGCGGTGCCTATCTGACCGAAATACTGCGCGCTGGCATCGAAGCGGTGCCCAAGGCACAGATCGAGTCGGGGTTGTCCATCGGGCTGTCACGTTGGCAGCTTCTGCGCCACGTCATCCTTCCGCAGGCAGGCATCCTCAGCCTGCCTGCGCTGTTCGCCAACTTTGTGTTTCTGCTCAAGGAAACCACGGTGGTGTCGGCTGTAGCGGTGCCGGAAATCCTTTACACGACCAAAAGCTACATTGCGCTGTATTACAAGACCTACGAAATGCTCGCCGTCATGACGGGCCTGTGTGTGTTGCTGTTCCTGCCGTTGTCATTGCTGTTGGGCCTTTTGAAAAGGAGGCTCCAGCATGGCCAGTTCGGGTCTTGAGTTGTTGTGGGTATCAGCACCGCAACTGGCGACAGGTGCTGCACGCACACTGGGCATTTCGCTGCTGGCCATTGTGTTCAGTACGCTGGGCGGTGTGCTCTACGGCGTGTTGCGCAGTTTGGGCAAACGCGGGTTCGACATCCCGCTGCGTATCTATCTGGAGCTGTTCCGTGCCATTCCGGTGCTGGTCTGGCTGTATCTGTTTTTCTTCGGCCTGCCGATTTTCTTTGGCCTGAGCCTGCCTGCGTTTGGCTGTGCGGTGCTGGTGCTGTCGTTGTGGGGCACCAGTGAAGTGGGCGAGGTGGTGCGTGGCGCCTTGCGCTCGATACCTCGTGGACAGCGCGAAGCCGGGCTGGCAATCGGTCTTGACCTGGGCCAGTTGTACGGTCGGGTACTGCTGCCTCAGGCCCTCAAGCGGCTGACGCCTCCGGTGATCAACGTGTACACCCGCTTGATCAAGACCAGCTCACTGGCAGTCTTGATAGGCGTGGTGGATGTGACCAAGGTCGGTCAGCAGATCATTGAGCGCACGTACGAGTCGGTGTTGATCTACGGCTTTCTGTTTCTGTTCTTTTTTATCGTCTGTTACCCGCTGTCAGCCGCTTCACGCGTGCTTGAGCGACGTTGGAGTCACGCATGAGCGCTTTGATCGAGTTGTCCGGTTTCAGCAAGAACTTTGGCGACACGCCGGTCCTGCGAGACATCGACCTGCAAGTGGCCGAAGGTGAGGTGGTGGTGATTCTCGGCCCAAGCGGCTGCGGTAAAAGCACTTTGCTGCGCTGCCTGAATGGCCTGGAGCTCGGCCATGCCGGTACGCTGCACTTTGCCGGCCAGGCGCTGGCAGCCAATGCCGACTGGCGCAAGGTGCGCCAGCAGATCGGCATGGTGTTTCAGAGCTATCACCTGTTTCCGCACATGACCGTGCTCGACAATATCCTGCTCGGCCCGGTACAGGTTCAGAAGCGTCAGGCAGCCGAAGCACGGCAGCAAGCCGAAACCCTGCTGGAACGGGTCGGCCTGGCGGACAAGCGGGACGCCTACCCGCGTGAATTGTCGGGCGGTCAGCAGCAGCGCATCGCCATCGTCCGTGCGCTGTGCATGAACCCCAGGGTCATGCTGTTCGATGAAGTCACTGCAGCGCTGGACCCGGAAATGGTCAAGGAAGTGCTGGAGGTGATCCTCAGCCTGGCCGAAGGCGGCATGACCATGCTCATTGTCACCCACGAAATGGCCTTCGCCCGTGCGGTAGCCGACCGAATCCTGTTCATGGACCGTGGTTTGATCGCGGAACAGAACGACCCCGAAACTTTCTTCAGTTCCCCGCAGACCGCACGCGCGCAGCAATTTCTGGAGAGGTTTTCCTACGTAGAAAACATGCCAAAAAGGAAAGCATCTTGAGCTTTAAAACTGCCCTTGTATTACCCCTGATTGCCCTCGGCCTGCTGGCAGGCTGTGACAAGCCCGGCGAACAGAAGCCTGTGGCCAAGGCTGCGGCTTCGCCTTCCACCAGCTACCTGGAGACCATCAAGGCGCGCGACAAGCTGATTGTCGGCGTGTTCAGCGACAAGCCGCCGTTCGGGTTCGTCAATGAGCAGGGCGTGCACGTCGGTTTCGACACCGATCTGGGCAAGCGCTTCGCCAAGGATCTGCTGGGTGACGAAAAGAAGATCGAGTTTGTGGTGGTCGAGCCCGCCAGCCGCATTCCGTTTCTGCAAAGCGACAAGGTTGACCTGATTCTGGCCAACATGACCGTCACTCCGGAACGCCGTGAAGCCGTGGACTTCACCAACCCCAATCTGCGGGTTGCCGTGCAGGCGCTGGTGCCGGATGCCAGCCCGGTGCGCAAACTCGATGACCTTGCAGACAAGACCACCATCGTGACCACAGGCACTACTGCGGACATCTGGCTGACGAAAAATCATCCGGACTGGAAGGTGCTGAAATTCGAGAAGAACTCAGAGTCGCTGCAGGCATTGGCCAATGGTCGTGGCGATGCGTATGCGCAGGACAATCTGGTGTTGTTCAGCTGGGCGAAGAAAAACCCGGGCTACCGTGTGCTTGAGGAAAAACTCGGGGATGAGGCGCCTATCGCCCCAGCCGTGAAGAAGGGCAACATCGAGTTGCGTGACTGGATCAATACCGAGCTGGCCAGGCTGGGCGAAGAGAAATACCTGCTCAAGCTCTATGATCAGTACGTGCGCCCGGAGCTTGCCGAAGGCACCGACCCTGCCGCCGTCATCGTCGAAGGCGGGCACTGGAAGCCCTGATCAGCGTTGCCGACGAGCCGGATCAGACCGGCTCGTCGTGCATCATCTGCTGTTATAAACCTTTTGATCGCCTGAACAGCCAGGTTCGTCAGCTGGCGAAAAAGCTCAAACCCTTGCCAACCGCGCAGTCATAACTCACGGCTTTGCCGATTTGTTGATAACCCGGAACGCTCAGGGTCGTCATGCTGAAATCGGCCGTGTTGTCAGAACGAACCCGGTAACGAATAAACTGCTCGATGGGCTTGTTGTCGCGGTCCAGCGAGAAGTGCGTGTCTGAAAACGCCAGGGTGCCATCGGGTGTGATGCGGTAAGCATCGATGCGCTTGCCGCCTTGGGTCCTGGAGGGTTCGGCGCCGGCGATCGACGATTTGCACTGCCCAAGGTCGATCACGACCGACACCGATTCGCCGGTATTCAAGGCCTGGGTTATCGCAGGAAAGCTGGTCAAGGCATCGCCTGCATTCGCCAGGGCGGGCAGCGACAGGGCAAGCAGTGCAGCACAATAACGTTTCATGGCATCTCCAGTAATGCAGACCGGTGCGAGCGCTCTGGCTCGGGCCTCCGGTCAAGTCCGGGTTAAGAAGCGCCGCAAACCTAGCACAAGGCATTACTCAAGTGGGCCTCACTGCGTGATAGCGCGTGCGGGCCGCCTTCGAGCGCTCTGCGACTGGCTTTTTATATGATGAACAACAGTCATCTACTTTTTTTGCAGATCCCGCCGATAGGACTGATGAGGCAAATCATTGCCGTCATTCCAGGGAAGAGGTGTGGGTATGCTGAGACAGCTGAAGATTGCCGTTCGAACGGCCGTCTGTTTTGCGCTGATGGTGGTTCTTGTTGTCGGGCTTGGCATTTTCAGCCTGGAGCAGCTGCGCAGCATCCGTGAGCAAACACTCGAAATCGAGAATGATTCCCTGCCCGGGATTGCGCTGGGCGACGACATTGCGCTGGCTTTCGAGAAGACTCGCACCTCGGTCGCGAAAATGTTGACCACCCACGACGCAACCCAGGTCGAGCAGGTGTATGGAGAGTTCCTTGACAGGAAGGCCGACTTTCAAAAAGCCATGCAAGCCTATAGCCCGGTCATTACCGAAGACGATGAGCGGGCGCTGGTCGGTCGTTTGGGCTCCACCTACCAGACGTACATCGATCGTGCCGAGCAAGTACACACGTTTGTAATCCAGAACCAGGCAGAAGAGGGACGCAAGCTCGTCTGGGGCGAAATGAAGGCCATCGCCGAAGGGATGGAAGGCTTGCTGCATTCGCTTGAAAAGCTCAATGACGACTCTGAAGAGGCGTCCAGCTCCACGGCTGAATCGGTGTACCACAATGCCTTGGTGGTGACGATCTGGGTCATGTTGCTCAGTGTGCTGATGACGGTAACGCTGGCTTGGCGCCTGACCCGCAGTCTTGCCAGGCCCATCAGCCAGGCGCTGCTGGCCTCTGAAACCATTGCTGCCGGTGACTTGCGCCCGACGCGGGTAGACCGCGAAGGCGTCGATGAGGCAGCGTTGCTGTTGCAGTCCATGGAACGTATGCGCGGCAATCTCAGCGTTACGCTGGCTCAGGTGGGTGACGCGGCTCATCAACTGGCCTCGGCGACCGAGGAAATGAGCGCGCTGATGGTCGACAGCAACGCCGATCTGGTGGTGCAGAACAGTGAAATCGAGATGGCGGCCACGGCGGTCACCGAGATGAGCCAGGCAGTGGACGAGGTGGCGCGAAATGCAGTGGCCACGTCGCAAGAGTCCAAAGCTTCGTCGGCTTCAGCGCTTCATGGCCAGAAGGAGCTGGACCAGACCGTCAAATCCATCCTGGAGCTGACCCAGAACGTGGGGACCGCATCGGTCGAAGCTCAGGCGCTGGCGACCCGTACCCTCGACATCACCAAAGTGCTGGACGTGATTCGGGCCGTATCGGAGCAGACCAACCTGTTGGCGCTCAATGCCGCCATCGAAGCTGCAAGGGCCGGTGACGCCGGGCGCGGGTTTGCGGTGGTGGCCGATGAAGTCCGTGCGCTGGCGCATCGCACCAGCGAGTCGACGCGCGAAATCGAAACCATGATTGGTCATATCCAGCAAGGCACCAAAAGCACGCTTGCCGCGCTTGAAGTCAGCAACGAGCAGGCACAGTTGACCCGCCAGCAGGCCGAGTCGGCCAACGCAGTATTGGCGTCTATTGCCCACTCGGTAACGGTGATCGACGACCGCAACAGCGTGATTGCCAGTGCGTCGGAGCAACAGGCGCAGGTTGCCCGTGAAGTGGACCGAAACCTGGTGCGCATCCGTGATCTGTCTGCGCATTCCGCGGAACGCACAGGCCAGACCGGCAGTGCGAGCCAGGCACTGGCCGAGTTGGCCAGTGACCTGAGCAACACGCTCCGTCAGTTCAAGCTGCGCTAAGGCGCAGGGCATCGTCCCACTCCCGAAGGTTGGGAGCAGTCACAGGTTTGCTGTTGTTCAGGCAACAGCGAATCCGCAATGTGCTCATCCCATTCTGCGAATCTCTCAAGACTGCCTCACGAACTTGAGTCTGCCAGAGGCTCGCAACGGTCCTGAAAGCCTCGTCTGCGCGGGTTTGGCCCCTGGCCGAACATGCGCCGCTGCGCATCGGGCACGACCTGTGCACTGCCGGTCAGGACCCTTGTCCTGAGCCAGCGGAGCTGCCCGAATGCCTGATGCTATCCCGACCCACACACCAAACCGTCTGCCCGCCCTGTGGCGTGGCTTGGCGCTGAGCCTGCTCGCTGCCGCGCTGAGCGTGACTGCCCACGCGGACGACAGCACCGTACCGTCTCTGGCCGGCAAGCGCATCGCGATCAGCATGACGGGGACCAGTCATTACTTTGATATCAAGGCGTTCCAGGCCCAGGTCGATGAGGTCAAGCGGCTGGGCGGCACGCCGATCACGCTGGACGCCGGTCGTAACGACAAGAACCTGGTCAATCAATTGCAGACCGTGGTAACGCAAAAGCCCGACGCAGTGATTCAGACTCTGGGCACCCTGAGTGTTATCGACCCTTGGCTCAAGCGCATCAGCAAAGCCGGGATTCCGCTGTTCACCATTGATGCGCCGTCGCAGTACAGCCTCAACAACACCACGTCCGACAACGTGGCCACCGGCAAGGCGCTGGCCGGGCAGTTGATCAAGGACGCTGGCGGCAAGGGCAACATTCTGGTCTTCAACGGTTTTTACGGCGTACCGGTCTGCGCGATTCGTTACGATCAGCTCAAGCTGGCGCTGAAAGACCATCCCGAGCTGAAGATCATTGAGCCAGAGCTGCGCGATGTGATCCCCAACACGGTTCAGGATGCCTATTCGCAGGTCTCGGCGCTGCTCAACAAGTACCCGAAAGGCAGCGTCTCGGCGATCTGGTCGGCCTGGGACATCCCGCAACTGGGCGCGAGCAAGGCGCTGATCGATACGGGACGCACCGAAATCAAGACCTATGGCGTGGATGGAACCCCGGAAGTACTGGAGCTGATGCGCCGTGATAACTCACCGGTGGGCGCTGTGGTTGCGCAACAGCCTGCGTTGATCGGCAAGATCGCCGTGCAGAACGTTGCCCGCTACCTCGCAGGCCAGCGCGATCTGCCCAAGGAGACCCACGTGCCGACGCTACTGACCACGGCCGACAACCTGCCTGAAGTGCAGCAGCTCAGAGGTGACTGATCATGGTTTCAGCGGATACCAGAGTGTCGCCACCTCCCGCCTTGCAGCTGGTGGGTGTTTCCAAGCGCTTCGGTGCGACTCAGGCGCTGGACGGCGTCAACCTGCGGGTCGAGGCCGGGACCATTCACGGGCTGGTGGGTGAGAACGGTGCAGGCAAGTCGACGCTGATCAAGGTGCTGGCCGGTATTCATCGTGCCGATGCGGGCAGCCTGCATATCCATGGTCAGCCGTTCGAAAGCCTTGCACCGCGTCAGGTCGAAGCCAGAGGTGTGCACTTCATCCATCAGGAGCGCCTGTTGCCGGGCAGCTTCACGGTGGGCGAAGCGTTGTTCTTCGGGCAGGAGATCAAACGCGGGCTGTTCGTCGACCGCCGCGCCCAGGAGCGCGAGGCCGCGCGGTTGCTGGACGATTACTTTGCGATGCGCTTGCCTGAAAGAGCGTTGGTTCGGGACCTGGACAGCGCCCAGCGTCAGGTGTTGCAGATTACTCGGGCGCTGCTCGCCAAGCCCAGGGTGCTGGTGTTCGACGAGCCCAGCGTGTCGTTGGTGAAGCGCGAAGTGGACCGGCTGTTGAGCATCGTGCGGCGCTTGCGTGATGACGGGCTGACGGTGCTGTACATCTCGCATTACCTGCAGGAAATCGAATCGCTCTGCGATCAGGTTACCGTGCTGCGCAATGGTCGCGACGTGGCGGTGGTTGATCCCGCCGTCACCAGCACCGCGCAGATTGCCCGGTTGATGGTCAACCGGGACGTCGGCGAGCAGTATCCGCGTACGCAGGCAGTGCCAGGTGTGCCGGTGCTTGAGCTGAAAGGACTTGGGGCAGGGCGGGTCTACGACGACATCGACCTGAAGGTGCGTGCCGGCGAAGTGGTCGGCCTGACCGGGCTGGTCGGTTCCGGAGCCAAGGAAGTACTCAAGAGCCTGTTCGGGTTACTCAAACCGGATCGTGGCGAGTTGCTGTTGAATGGCCAGTTATTGCGGTTGACGTCACCGCGAGGTGCGGTCCGTCATGGCATTGCACTGGTGCCCGAAGAACGACGCAGTCACGGCGTGGCCCCGGCGCTTTCGGTGCTGGAAAACATCACCCTCGCCAGCCTCGACAGGTTCAGCCGTTGGGGTTTGCTGGATGTTGCGGCACAGGCCCGGGAAAGCGAGCGCCTGATCGAAGAATTGGCGATCAAGGCACCGGGCCCCGGTGCTGCGGTGCAACTGCTCAGCGGTGGCAATCAGCAAAAAGTCGCGCTGGGCAAATGGCTCAGCCGGCACTCGTCGCTTTACCTGCTGGATGAGCCCAGCGTCGGCGTGGATGTCGGTGCGAAGGTGGAGATCTACAGATTGATTGCCCGGCTGGCCGAAGGCGGTGCGGCGGTGCTGGTGTTGTCATCGGACTTGCCGGAATTGATCGGTATCACTCATCGCATCGTGGTGCTGCATCGCGGTGTTATTGCGGGTGAATTCGACGCCCGCGCCACCGACAGCGATCAGTTGCTCGCGTGTGCGACGGGGGCGGTTGAAAGCGATTCCGCCTTGTCCACCTCATACGAGGAGCGCGAACATGTCCGGGCTTGAAGCGTCCAACGCGCCGGTTGCCGATGTGTCTTCAACGTTTCTGCTGCGCGTGGCACAGCGCGGTTCGTTGTTGGTGTTTCTGATGATCCTGCTGGGCTTTGCGGTCAGTGCCCCCGGTTTTCTGAGCGTGGGCAATATCAGCAACGTCTTCGCCCAGTCCGCCACGCTGGGCATATTGGCGTTGGGCCTGACTTGCGTGGTCATCGGCGGCGGTTCTAACGTGGTGCGTGGCGGGCTGGACCTGTCGCTGGCGGCCAATCTCGGTCTGTGCGCGGCGGTATACAGCAGCCTCAACAACGCCGGCTTCGAGGCGTGGCAGTCGATTGCGCTGACCCTGGCATGCGGCCTGCTGGTGGGCGTGTTCAACGGTCTCGCCGTGGTGGTGCTGCGCCTACCGCCATTGCTGGCGACACTTGCGAGCATGAACCTGATTGCCGGGCTGGAGCTGGTACTCACCGAAAACACGGTGCTGGCCACCGATTCGGCGGTGCTGGACCTGCTGGCGTCCGGCGTATGGATGGGCATCCCGGCACTGGCGTGGGTGCTGGCAAGCGTTGCGACGTTGCTGTGGCTGCTTATTCAGCACAGCGCGTATGGCTTGCGCCTTTACGCCATTGGCGAGTACCCGCAAGCAGCGCGGGCTGCCGGTTTGAACATTGAGCGCTACGTGTTCTCCAGCTACGTGATCGCTGGAGGCTGTGCGGCTGTCGCTGCGTTCTGTTCCGCGGCATTTTTCAGCGGCAGCACCACGGGCTCCGGCGACATGTTGTTGTCCGTTGTGGCGATAGCCTTTCTCGGTGTGGTGTTTTCACGACGTCTGACCGCCAATATTCCGGGCACTGTACTGGCGACCCTGTTGTTGGGCTTTTTGATCAATGGATTCCAACTGATGAACATTTCCAACTTCTGGGTCAACGGTGTGCAGGGTGTGTTGATCCTGCTGGTGGTCGCGTTTTCCGGCGCGCTGGGCCGACAGGAGGCAGACCAATGAGCACGCTTGCACTGACAACCCCATTCAGCCTCGAGAAATTACTCCCGCGACTGCTGCCGGCTGTTTTACCACTGCTGACGCTGGTCATTCTGGTGTTCTTCGCCCTCAACGCTCCGGGGTTCCTGAGTTGGGGCAACCTGTCGAGCCTGGTGTTGAACAACTTCGTGTTGCTGGCCATTGTCGCCATCGGCATGACCTGGGCGGTTGCGGCGGGCGGCATTGATCTGTCGGTGGGCACGGCGCTGGATTTCGCCAGCCTGGGGTTCGTGGTCGCACTCAACGCCGGTCATGGGCTGGGCGCTGCGATGGCCGTGGCCTTGCTGGCAGGTGGCGCTGCGGGGGCGTTCAATGCTGTGTTGATTGCTGGCTTGCGCATTTCGCCCTTTCTGGCAACGCTGGGCACGTTGTTCATCGGCACCAGCGTGCAGCAGTTACTGTCCGACGGCGGGCAACCTATTTACATCGCCCAGGGTTCATTGCCGGGGATCAGTAGCGTGCTTGTGCTGGGCATTCCGTTGCCGCTGTATGGCGTGGCGCTGTTGGCTGGGCTCTACGGGCTCGTGCTGTCGCGTGGCTGTCTGGGTCGGGAGATTCTGGCCGTCGGTACGCAGCCACAACTGGCGTATTACTCGGGCCTGTCGACCCGACGCGTGGCGGTGCAGGTGTTTATTGGCAGCGCGCTGGCCTGCGCAGTGGCGGGTATCCTGCTCAGTTCCACGGTCAACGCTTATGTGCCGATGTCAGGCAATGCCTACCTGATCAACGCCATCGGTGCGGTGTTCATGGGGACGACATTGAGCCGTCAGGGCCGGCCGAATATTCCCGGGACGCTACTGGGGGTGCTGTTCATCAACGTCATCGCCAATGGCTTGTTGCTGATTGGCTGGAACTTCTATTGGCAACAGGTGGCGACCGGAGTCTTGATCTTTCTGGTGCTGGCGTTCAGCTTTGCCAGTCGCCACCTGCTTCGCAACGTCGGTTAGCGTCCGGCGTCAGGCCTTGTTGCTCGTGGCGCCGCTGCCGATCTGCCAGACATACGGCGGCTCGGTGCCGTTGATGCGCCAGTCGCCGACAATCCGCGCCTTGTAGATGAGCGGGTTGTGGGACGCTGCGGTGCGGGCATTGCGCCAATGGCGATCCAGTGCCTTGTTGACGCTGACACCCGATGCGCCCAGCGCGTTGAAGAGTTCAGTGGCGGAGCGCAACACCAGTTCGGACACGATCACCTGTGCCTTGGCGGTTTCGATTTCTGCAGCAATGTTGGCGTCCTTTTCCTGTTGCGGGTCATGACCGAAGCGGGCCACGTAGGCGCGCTGCAACGGCTCGGCCGAACGCAAGGTGGCGGCTTCGGCCGCGTAGACCTGCGCAGCGATCTGCCCGACCACTTGCTGCACCTGCGAATCCTGACTCACGCTGCCAGCGTTGCCATGGCTGAATATCCGTTTGCGGTCGCGTATTTCTTGCGCGATGTCGCGTTCAACTGCACGGCCGATACCGGCCAGTACGGCCAGCAGCACCAGTTGGTAGAACGCTGTCTGGTACTTGAAGCGCTCCTCGAACGGGATGACGTGGCTGGCAGGCAGCGGGACGTTGTCATAGACCGAGGTGCCGCTGCCGGTAGTGCGCTGACCGAAGCCATCCCAGTCGTCACTGTGACGCACGCCTGGGTGTCGGGCGTTGACCACGGCAATCACGTCCGCGCCGTTGTCGGCACGCTGGGCGTACACATCGATCCAGTCAGCGAAGATGCTGCCGGTGCTGTAGAACTTGGTGCCGTTCAGCAAGTAACCATCGCCCTGGGTGCTGACCTTGGTGATCACGTCGCCGATCTTCACCGCGCCCACTTCAGTCCAGCCATTGCCAACCAGATCCCCGGCCACGAAGCGTGAAAACCAGGCGTCACGCTCGGCGCTGACCGGCGCGTTCAGGCGGTCCTCGACAAAGGCGAAGTGCGCGCGCAATGCCTGCGGAATATTCGAGTCGGCTTCTGCGAGCTCGATCAACAGCTGAAACAACTGCCCGACCGAGGCCCCGGCACCGCCATATTCCACGGGTACACGAACCGCACCGAACCCGGCGTTCTTGAGCCAGGCAATCGGTTCGTAAGGCAGGGCACGAGCCTTTTCACGTTCGACAGTGCCTGCGCTGATTTCACGGAAGATCGGCCGGAAGCGATTGGCCAGGGTTTCGTAGTCGGTTCCCAGCGAGAGTGGCTGTGAGGCGTTGACTTGAGTCATGCGGTGCTCCTGAACGCGGTGATATCGGCACACTGGCCGACTGAAAGGTACGCTCAGGTCTTTGCACACTTTGTGCCTGAATATAACGCGCTGTTTTTAAAGGACTTTATTTTTTGACAACTGCCCGTGTGTTGGCCTGGCAACAGCGTCTCAACAGGCAAGGGGCAAAGCGAACAGTGTCGAAAATCAGGTTTGTCTTGCAACCTGATGATTTCAAAGACTATTCATTGATGGCACGGAGGCTGCTAAGGCTCCATGGTCCTTTATCGATGGAAACCCTACATGTCCGATTCACTGCCTCAAGCGTTGTTGCAGCAAGCGCAGGTCCGTTGCGACCGAATTGCCCTGCGCTACAAGCAGCTCGGTATCTGGCAAACCTGCAGTTGGGGTGAGCTGAGTCATGAGGTCAGCCGCCTTGCCGCTGGCTTGCAGCAGCTGGGGATGGGCGCAGGACACAGTCTCATTATCCTCAGTGACGCCAGAGCCGAGGCGCTGCTGTTGACCCTCGCAGCGCATTGGTTGGGTGGCAGCGTCAGCCTGCTGGACCCGTCGACAGACAATCGCGAGGCGCTGAGCACGCTGGCGCCGACGTTTGCGGTCGCCGAAGGGCAGGGTGCCGTTCTGCAGCTGCGCGCTGTTTCGGTCAACAACGTAGTAGTGCTCGACAGGCGAGGGCTTGATGACAGTGCTGCAGACAACCTGATCGACTATGACGCGTTGCTGCAACACGCGCCCATCGGTCCGCTGGAGCAGGTCGGTGGCGCACCGGCACCTGCTTTTCTTTTTACCCATGGCGACGTCGCCTCAGCGCATCAGACGGTGTTGGAACTCAGCCATGCGGATCTGCTGTTGGGTGCGCAGCAATTGGTCGATCGGCAAGGCCTGAACGAACGCGACCAGGCCCTGGCCGCCAGGGTATTTGCCGCCAGCGGGCAGGCGCGCTACCTGTTGGCGCCCTGGCTGGTTGCCGGTTTTTGCCTGAACTTCCCCGAGGCCTTGAGTACGCGTGACAACGACCGCCGGGAACTGGGACCGACGCTGGTGCTGGGCACTCGCGAATCCTATGCCCGGCTCGAACGGTGGGCGCACGAACGCTTGCCATTGCCAGGTACGTTCAGCCACGGCCTCTATCAATGGGCAATGGCGCCAGCCCCAGGTGTGGTGCAGCGCTGGCTGGGCCACTGGCTGATCCGTCGCCCGCTGCTGGACGTTCTCGGCATGACTCGCTTGAGCAAACCGTTGCTGGTAGGCGACGCGTTGACCGCACAAAGCGAGGCCTTTTTTGCCGCACTGGGTATTCGACCGCGCGCGCTGGGGTTGTCGGCGCCCGTTTTGGCGGCCTCGCCATTGCTTCACACCCCTGAATCTCTTCTGATGAGTGCGTCTTCATGAATGCGCCTGCTGCGTTGCTGACGCTGGATGATATTTCCTTGTCTTTCAAGGGGGTTAAAGCGGTTACTTCGATCAGTTTCTCCGTAGCGGCTGGAGAGATCTGCGCGCTGATCGGGCCCAATGGCGCCGGCAAGAGTTCGCTGCTCAACGTCATCAATGGTGTTTACCACGCGCAAAGCGGCTCCATCAGTTACGCCGGCCAGACCCGACGTCGCATGCGCCCGCATCAGGCGGCCGAAGGCGGCATTGCCCGCACGTTTCAAAACATCGCCTTGTTCAAAGGCATGAGTGTGCTGGACAACGTACTGACCGGCCGCAACCTCGAGCGCCGCAGTAGCTGGCTGGAGCAGATGCTGAGAATCGGCCGGGCGCCTGCCGAAGATGACGAGCAACGGCTGCACGCCGAGCGGGTCATTCGGTTTTTGCGCATTCATCCATGGCGTCATGCGCAGGTGGGCAAGCTTTCCTATGGCCTGCAAAAACGCGTCGAACTGGCGCGTGCATTGGCGGCCGAGCCGCGTCTGTTATTGCTGGACGAGCCGATGGCGGGCATGAACGCCGAAGAAAAACAGGAAATGAGCCAGTTCATTCGCGACATCAACCGAGAGCTGGGCACCACTGTGGTGTTGATCGAACATGACATTGGCGTGGTCATGGGCCTCTGTGATCACGTGGTGGTGCTGGACTACGGGCGCAAGATCGGCGACGGCACGCCGGAGCAGGTCCGGGCTAATCCCGAGGTGATTGCGGCGTATCTGGGCACGCGCCGTTCGTCCCGCGTCGGAGGCGTTTGAGCATGGAATTCTTCTTTGAGGTGCTGATTGGCGGGTTGCTGGCCGGGGTGATGTATTCGCTGGTGGCGATTGGTTTTGTACTGATTTACAAGGCGTCCGGGGTGTTCAATTTTGCTCAGGGCGCGATGGTGTTGTTTGCCGCGCTGACCTTTGTCAGCCTGCTGGAGCGGGGCCTGCCGTTTGGCTGGGCATTCCTGGCGACACTGGCAAGCATGGTGGTGCTGGCGCTGTTGATCGAAAAGGTCGTGCTGCGGCCTTTGGTCAATCGACCACCGATTACCCTGTTCATGGCCACCCTCGGCCTGTCGTACGTGATCGAGGGGCTGGCCCAGGCTTTGTGGGGCGCGCAGGTTCACGGCCTGGATCTGGGCATACCGGACGAGCCGCTGGAAATCCGCGGCATGCTGCTTTCGCAATTCGATCTGTTTGCTGCCGGTACCGCAGCGCTGCTGGTGATCGCACTGTCGCTGTTGTTCAACCGTACCCGCATCGGCCTGTCGCTGCGCGCAGTGGCCGATGATCCGCTGGCGTCGCTGGCGGTTGGCATCCGCCTGCCACGTATCTGGGCAGTGGTGTGGGCAGTGGCCGGCTTTGTCGGGCTGGTCGCAGGCCTGCTGTGGGGCGCTCGGCTGGGTGTGCAGTTTTCGCTGTCACTGATCGTGCTAAAGGCCTTGCCGGTGCTGATCATTGGCGGGTTTTCCTCCATCGGTGGTGCGATTGTCGGCGGCCTGATCATCGGCGCCACTGAAAAACTCGCCGAAATCTACCTCGGGCCGATCATCGGCAGCGGTATCGAAAACTGGGTGCCGTATGTGCTGGCCCTGTTGTTTCTGCTGGTTCGTCCTGCTGGCCTGTTTGGCGAGCGGGCGATAGAGCGTGTCTGACTTTCAACAAGGATCATTGCCATGCTTTATCAAGAAGCCGGACAACTGGCGAGTTCTTACGCTACCGAACGCCGCACCTTTCGTTTGCGTCAGGACCGCATCGCGCTGCTCGCCTTGCTGGTATTCGCATTCGTTGGCGTACCGCTGCTGGGTAACGATTACTGGTTCAGCGCGATTCTGATCCCGTTTCTGGTGCTGTCGCTGGCCGGTCTGGGTTTGAACCTGCTGACCGGTTATACCGGGCAACTGTCACTGGGCTCGGCGGCATTCATGGCCGTGGGCGCGTTTGCTGCCTACAACCTGCAATTGCGGGTGCCCGGCATGCCGCTGTTGCTTGGCTTCGCGCTGGGCGGTGTAGTCGCGGCGCTGGTGGCCCTGCTGTTCGGGCTGCCCAGCCTGCGTATCAAGGGCTTTTACCTGCTGGTGTCGACCCTGGCCGCGCAGTTCGTCGTCGAATGGGTCCTGACCCGCTTCAGCTGGTTCACCAACGACAACGCCTCCGGGGTCATCACCTCGCCGCCGCTGATCATTGCAGGGCTCAATTTCAGTTCGCCGCAGGGCCGCTACCTGCTGACGCTGGGGCTGGTGGTCACGCTGTTCTGGCTGGCCAGCAATCTGGTGCGCAGTGAGCTGGGCCGCAACTGGATGGCGGTGCGCGACATGGACACAGCGGCCGCCGTGATCGGCATTCGGCCGTTCAAGGCCAAGCTGCTGGCGTTCGCCATCAGCGGTTTTTACCTGGGCATTGCCGGCTCGCTCTGGGCCTTCGCCTATCTGGGAACGGTCGAGCCGCATGGCTTCGACCTGAACCGATCCTTTCAGGTGCTCTTCATCATCATTATCGGTGGTCTGGGCAGCGTGACCGGCAATTTCCTCGGCGCAGCGTTCATCGTGCTGTTCCCCATTCTGCTGGGCAATCTCAGCGCACTGCTGCCGGCTGGCCTGATCGATTCCGGGCAGCTGGAAAACATTCAGAAGATGCTGTTCGGCGCGTTGATCATCGCTTTTCTGATCAAGGAACCCGAAGGCCTGGCGCGCCTCTGGCAGCGCTTTCGCCAGCGTGCCCGCGTCTGGCCGCTGCGTTACTGAGCGACCGTTTCAACCTGAATCTCTAAAACCAAAACCATCCGTACGCACAACTCCAAGGAATACACTCATGAAACACCGAAAATCCCTGCTGCGCCTGGCGCTCGGTCTGGCCCTGCTGGGCTCTGGTCTGGCTGCGACGGCTCAGGCTGCCAACGAGCAGTATTTCCCGTTGCAGAGCTATCGGGTCGGCCCTTATGCCGCAGGCGGCACCGGCTTTTTCGGTGGTTTCATCGACTATCTGCAATACGTGAACGCCAAGGGCGGAGTCAACGGCGTCAAGCTGACGTGGTCGGAGTGCGAAACCGAGTATGTGGTCGAGAAGGGCGTCGAGTGCTACGAACGCCTCAAAGGTGGCTTGAATGGTGCGCCAGCCGCAGCGACCAACCCGCTTTCGGTGGGTATCGCCTACGCGACGCTTGAGCGCTCCACCGCCGACAAGCTGCCGCTGATCACCATCAACCACGGGCGTACGGATTCAACGGATGGCAGCGTCTTCCCCTACGTATTCCCGCTGCAGCTCAACCCGTATTCCGAAGTCTCTGCCATCGTCAATTACATCGGTCAGCGCGAAGGCGGCGCAGCATCGCTCAAGGGCAAGAAGATCGCGGTGCTGTATCACGGCTCGCCTTATGGCAAGGAAACCAACGGGGTGCTGGAAACCCTGGCGAAGAATTACGGCTTTGAGTTGACCACCCTGGAAGTGCCGCACCCCGGCAACGAGCAGCAATCACAGTGGCTCAACATCCGCCGGTTGAAGCCGGACTGGGTCATCCTGCGCGGCTGGGGTGTGATGAATCCGGTGGCGTTGAAGTCGGCGCAGAAGGTCGGTTTCCCGGTGGATCACATCATCGGCAATATCTGGAGCAACTCTGAAGAAGACGTGATCCCGGCCGGTGCCGCCGCCAAGGGTTTCATTTCCATTACCACCCACCCATCCGGCACTGACTTTCCGGTGCTGCAAGGCATCAAGGACGCCGTGATCGACAAGGGGCAGGGCAACCTGGCCGACGCCAAGCGTTTCGGTACTGTTTATTACAACCTCGGCGTAGTGAACGGCATCCTCAACGTTGAAGCGTTGCGTCTGGCGCAGGCCAGATTCGGTGAAAAACCGCTGACCGGCGAGCAGGTCCGCTGGGGCTTCGAGCATTTGAACCTGGACGACGCCCGCTTGCAGGCGCTGGGTGCCAAAGGGCTGGTCCAACCGTTGAAACTGTCGTGTGCCGACCATGAGGGCGGTGGCGCGGTGCGTTTCCAGCAGTGGGATGGCCAGCGCTGGAACCTGATCAGTGACTGGGTGCAGGCTGACCGTGCATTGCTGCGGCCCATCATCGAAGCTTCTGCCGCGCAATACGCCAAGGAAAAAGGCATTACCCCTCGCGATTGCAGCAAGGAGCAATAAGCCCATGAGTTCGATCCCGTCCCCAAGCGTATCTGCCCGAACGATCCTCTCAATGGAGCAGGTCGAGGTGTTTTACGAGCAGTCCATACTGGCCTTGCGCGGGATCACTCTGCAGGTTCGGCAAGGTCAGATGGTCGCGCTGCTGGGCGCCAATGGCGCGGGCAAAAGCACCACGCTCAAGGCGATTTCCAACCTGGTGCGCGCCGAGCGGGGAGAGGTGGTCAGCGGTCAGATTCATTACCTGGGCGACTCGATCACCCGCACCGACCCTTCGGCACTGGTCCGGTCAGGGTTGGCGCAGGTGCTGGAAGGACGCCATTGCTTCACGCACCTGAGCGTGGAGCAGAACCTGCTGGTGGGCGCGTTTGTGTCCAGGCCGTCGCGGGCCGAACTCAAGGCCAGGCTGGAGAAGGTCTATGGCTACTTCCCCAGGCTGCGCCTGTTGCGCAAACGTCTCACTGGCTACACCTCGGGCGGTGAACAGCAGATGGTCGCCATAGGTCGGGCACTGATGTCTGCGCCCCGGCTGCTATTGCTCGACGAGCCGTCCATGGGACTGGCGCCGCAGGTGGTGGAGGAGATTTTCGACATACTGGCCCGGCTCAACCGTGACGAAGGGTTGAGCCTGCTGGTGGCCGAGCAAAACATCAACCTCGCGCTGGATTACGCGCATTTCGGCTATGTGCTGGAGAACGGGCGGGTGGTCGATTCGGGGCTGGCAAGCGAGCTTGCCGGGCGTGAAGACATTCAAAACTACTACCTGGGAGGCGCGGCGCACTGATCGCGTTGCTGTTTCTCCAGCAACAGTCTTTGAACAATCTGCGTCATGAAACGTCGCGATAGCTCTGCTTTCACGGCTTAATGCCCCGGTTTACGGGGCAAATGATTTGGGCACGGGCTGTGCACTGCATCAGATAACGCGTGTTGATTGCTATCAACCTGTTGCTGACGATCAGGAGCCAGTCCATGACCCAAACACCCATCCTCCCGCAAAAGGCCCATGTCATTACCTCGGACCTCGAAGCCATCGAAGTCGCCCGAGGTCTGGCCAGCCGTTTTGCCGAAGAAGCCTCGGTGCGTGATCGCGAACGACGCCTGCCGGTGGCCGAACTCGATGAGTTTTCTGCCAGTGGCCTGTGGGCGATTACTGTGCCCAAGGCGTACGGCGGCGCAGGCGTGTCCTACGTGACCGTCGCTGAGGTGATCAAGATCATTTCGGCCGCCGACTCATCATTGGGGCAGATCCCGCAGAACCATCTGGGCGTGCTGGACGCCTTGCTGCATACCGGTACCGAAGAGCAGAAGCGCCATTACTTCGGCAAGGTGGTGGCCGGTTATCGTTTTGGTAATGCGTTTTCGGAGTCCAAAAGCAAAAACGCAGGGGCCTTTCAGACCCGTATTCGCTTCGAGGGCGAGCAGGTGGTACTTGATGGCGAAAAGTTCTATTGCACCGGGGCGTTGTTCGCCCACATCGTACCGGTGGCGGGTGTCGACGAGCACAACAAGGCGTTCATCGCCTTTGTCGAGCGCGACAATCCGGGGCTGACCATCATCGACAACTGGGACGGCTTCGGTCAGCGCACCACCGCCAGTGGCGGCGCGCTATTGAAGAATGTGCGCGTACCACTGAGTGCCGTGATCCCGGTGCACAAGGCGTTTGATGAACCCACGGCCGACGGACCCATTTCGCAGATCATTCAGGCGGCCGTGGATACGGGAATCGCGCACGGCGCCTTTGAGGAAACCCTCAAGCATGCGCGGCTGGCACGGCCCTGGATCGACAGCAAGCAGGACTTCGGCTGGCAGGACCCGTTCAGCCTCGCAGCCATTGGCGATCTGCAATGGCGTCTGCACGGCACGGATGCGATTCTGGCCAGAGCCGGGCAGGCCATCGATCAGGCACTTGCCGCGCCCAGCGAAGCCAGTGTCGCGCATGCCTCGGTGATCGTGGCTCAGGCGAAGGTTCTATCGACCCGGATTGCCTTGCTCGCCAGCAGCAAACTGTTCGAACTGGCCGGTACGCGCTCGGTGCTGGGCAAGCTCAATCTCGACCGTTACTGGCGCAATGCCAGAACCCACACGCTGCATGACCCGGCGCGCTGGAAGTACCACCTGATCGGCAACCATGTACTCAACGGTGTCGAGCCCCCGCGCCACGCCTGGAATTGATCGAGGAGCCCTCACCATGTCCCATCCGGTTATCACCACCCAACTGTCGGTTGCCGCAGACGATCTGCAGCACGCCCGCGAGGGTTTGCAGCAGATCCTGAATGACCTGCGTGAATACGGTCAGCCGTGGGCGCTGAGCCAGCTGCAGAGCATCGTCGAAGACCCGTATGTGATCAGCAAGATCGGCGATCTGCAGATTCGCATCGAAGTCGCCGCCGCGCTGCTGGAACGCGCCCAGACCCTGATCGGTTTGCCCGAACAACGCCTGATTGCCAGCACAGAAGCCGTCATTGCCAGTGCCGATGCCTTGCAGGCAGTCGGCAACATCCAGCATGAACTGACCGGCAAGCGCTTGTCGCTGCCGGCGCAAACCGATCGCGAGCCGCTGCGCTGGCACTATCAGGTGCTTGGCAATTACCGCCTCAACGGTGTGCTGCCGCCTCAGCTTCAGGAGTGATTGAATGTCTCGTCAAATCCGCCTCAATGCCTTCGACATGAACTGCGTCGGCCATCAATCGCCCGGCCTGTGGGCGCACCCGCGTGACCGCTCGTGGCAGTACAAGGACCTGGAATACTGGACCGATCTGGCAAAGATCCTCGAGCGCGGCAAATTCGACGGCCTGTTCATTGCCGATGTGCTGGGCATCTATGACGTCTATCAGGGCAATGGCGAAGCCGCGATTCGCCAGGCGACCCAGGTGCCGGTCAATGACCCGCTGCAGTTGATCCCGCCCATGGCGCTGGTCACAGAACACCTGGGGTTTGGTCTGACGGCGTCGCTGTCATTCGAGCATCCATACCCGTTCGCCCGCCGCCTGTCGACACTCGATCACCTGACCAAAGGCCGCGCTGGCTGGAACATCGTGACCTCGTATCTGGAAAGCGGGGCGAAGAATCTGGGTCAGAAAACCCAGACCGAACACGATGCGCGCTACGACTATGCAGAAGAGTACCTGGAGGTTTGCTACAAGCTCTGGGAAGGCAGCTGGGAGGACGGTGCGATCCTGCGGGATCGGGAGCGGCGGGTGTTCAGTGACCCGAGCAAGATTCATGAAATTCACCACGTTGGCAAACACTTCCAGGTCCCCGGTATTCACCTGTGTGAACCGTCGCCACAACGCACGCCCGTGCTGTATCAGGCAGGCGCTTCCAGCCGTGGCAAACAGTTCGCTGCCGAGCATGCCGAGTGCGTGTTTGTGGCGGCCCCGTCGAAAGTGCTGCTGAAAAAAATCGTGGCCGATATTCGTCGGCGAACTGCCGAGGCCGGTCGTGACCCTTCAAAGGTGCTGATCTTCAACCTGCAGACAGTGATCCTGGGCGAAACCGACGCCAAGGCCAAAGCCAAATTCGAGGAATATAAAAGCTGGGTCAGCTACGAGGGCGCCATGGCACTGATTTCGGGCTGGACCGGCATCGACTTCAGTCAGTTCCGGCCGGACGAGCCGCTGCGGCACGTTCATACCAACGCCATTCAGTCGGCAGTGGAGACGTTTTCGACGGCTGATCCCGACACTGTCTGGACTCCGCAGGCGCTGGCCGACTGGGTCGGCATCGGGGGTTTTGGTCCGCTGTTCGTCGGCAGCCCGGAAACCGTGGCCGACCTGTTGCAGGAATGGGTCGAGGACACCGACGTCGATGGCTTCAACCTGGCCTATGCGTTGACCCACGAAACCTTCATCGATGCGGTCGAGTTGCTGGTGCCGGAGCTACAGAAGCGCGGTGTCTACAAGACCGAATACGCCCAAGGGACGTTGCGCGAGAAGCTGTTCGGCGAAGGTCCGCGCCTGGAAGCCAATCATCCGGGCGCCGGGTTTCGAGATCTGGCGGCACTGCAACGCAAAGCGGCCGAGTCTGCGTTCGAGCAGCAGCGCAGCCGTCAGGCGCAGGCGCAGGCGCTGTAGCACGGCCGTGACAGGCAGGACAGGCAGGACAGGCCTCGCCCGGATCCTCAGCCGATAACCCATGCCGTAGAGGAATGGATCGGGTCTTGCCCACGGCAGACCTGTTCCAGCCTGCGGCGCAGGTTGTGGTCGTGACTGTCCAGATCGTCTCCAGCCACCCAACGCCTTCCAACAAGCCGAACCTGATTGCCTCTCGGTTGCTCCGATGATGCCCGGCGCTCCCATTGCGCCGCTATCACGCATTAAACCCTCCCTAATGTGCTGACCCACTGCTGCATGCGGTCTGCACCGGTCGCTGTACAGCGCCTGACAGGACCTGATAACCCTGCGCCTGACCGAGAAGAGCAACCGGGTTACCCTATGCACGGTTATGGGGTGACTGGAACTGTTGAGGTTTTTCCCCGATACCGCTTGATTACCGCGTGGCTTGCACGTTTTACCTGCAACTGTGTCGGGTTCAGCGAACCGTGTGTTCGACCCACGCTGCAGGTTTGATCCTCAATGAACAGGAGTTCTCATGAGACCCACATTACCGACAGGCGCAAGTGCGCTGGTGTTATTGACCGCCTCGGTCTTCGTCCAGTTGCCGGCGCTGGCCAGTACCTCAGCGCCAGGCGGCGTCGACGCTATCGCTTCGCTCGCTGTGGTCAAACCGGTCAGCGCGTGTGCCGGGCTGACCCATATCGAGCTCAGTGATATTGGCGGGGAGGGAAGTCGGGTTCTATCGGCCAGCGAGGTCACGAGAGACGGGCGCAGCCTGTGTGCCGTGCAGGGCACGCTGGCGCCGGAGATTGGTTTCCGGCTGGAACTGCCGACCAATACGTGGGCGCAGCGCTATCTGCAGGTTGGCTGCGGCGGCCTGTGTGGGCATATCAATACCAACGTCGGGGCGGCGGAAGGCTGTCAGCCCCTCGATGCCGGCGCGTTTGCCGTGGCGTCGACCGACATGGGCCATAGAACGTCAGACAGCCACTTTGGCGATGATCCGCAGAAAAGGGCGGACTTCGCGTACCGTGGCGTGCACCTCACTGCGCTGGCGTCGAAAAAGCTGATTCAGGCGTTCTATGGCCAGAAAGCGGCTTACGCTTATTTCACCGGCTGCTCCGACGGTGGGCGCGAGGCATTGATCGAGGCTCAGCGCTACCCGGATGACTTCAACGGGATCATTGCCGGGGCCGCTGCGCTCAATTTCCAGGTCCAGAAAGTGATCTATCACGGCTGGATGGCCCGCGCCAATACGGGACCGGACGGCAAGGCAATTGTGCTTGCTTCACGCTTGCCGCTGCTGCACAAGGCGGTGCTGGAACAGTGCGACGTACTGGACGGCCAGATTGATGGCCTGATCGCTGATCCGCGTATCTGCCACTTTGACCCTGCCGTGCTGCAATGCAAGACGTCGGCAGATACCAGTCAGTGCCTGAGCATTGAAGAAGTGGCCGCCGTGCGGCGTTTCTATGAAGGGCCACGTGATCCGGACAGCGGCGAGCGCCTTGTTATCGGCGGGCCGCAGCCTGGGTCAGAGTTGTCGTGGGCGGGTGTGCTCGTGCCGATGAATGCCGACCAGCCCATTGTCAGCGAGCAAGTTGCGCTGGAGGCAATTCGCAACGTGTCGTTCGAGAAAAACGTCCCGGCAGATTTCAAACTGTCCAACCTGCGCTTCGATAAACAGATGCTCGACCAGCTTCGTCCCTTGCATGCGTTATACGACGCGACCAACCCGGATCTTTCGCGGTTCGCGGATGGCGGCGGCAAACTGATCCTCTGGCATGGCTGGTCAGATCCGCGTGTATCGCCGCTCAATACGCTGGCGTACCACGAGGCGGTCGAGGCACATATGGGCAAGGCGCGTACCGAAGCGTTCACACGGCTGTACATGCTGACGGGTGTTTACCATTGCAGCGGCGGCGATGGGCCAAGCCTGGTTGATCTGCTGACGCCGATGATGGCCTGGGTCGAAAAAGGCCGAGCGCCGGATGCGGTGGTGACGAGGCAGGCCAGACCTGATCAGGCCAGTACCTTTGGCGCGCCGAACGGCAATGCCGGCAAGCCCGCACGCGAGCGCAAGGGTCAGCAACCGACGTTTCTTGCTCGGGAAGATGTGGCCAACAGGGGGCGAACACGCCTGGTTTTTCCGTACCCGTTCATGGCTGAGTACGACCACAAAGGTTACTCGAAGCGAGCCAGCAGTTACCGGCGTGCAGCGCCGTTGACCACCGAAAAAACGCCGAAATGGGCGGGCTCGGACTTCTTCCAGCCTTATGTGCCGCTGGAGCGTTAAGAAAGCTGACAGTCCGCGGCTCGCAGAAACCCTGCGGGCCTGCCGTCAGCAAGCCGAGTTTTCAGGTCGCGCCTTTAATGACAGCCCACGCCGTCAGTCGAGTTCACTTTTCTGAATGCATTAAAAAACCCCGTAGATTGAAGTCTACGGGGTTTTCAAGAGTGGAGGCCGAGGTCGGAATCGAACCGGCGTAGGCGGATTTGCAATCCGCTGCATAACCATTTTGCTACTCGGCCTCAAACATCCGATGCTCAACTTCAGCATCAAACGTGGTAACTTTTCAGAAGCAGCTATTTCAGTGCTTCTAACCCGTTGAATCTTAAGGGTTTTTTTCAATCCCCTAGTCGGGAATGGACGCAATTCTCTACTGCTTCGAAGGGCATGTCAAGAACGACGCGTAAAAAAATCGCCATTCGAGG
This sequence comes from Pseudomonas californiensis, assembly GCF_021147775.1. Classification (GTDB taxonomy): domain Bacteria; phylum Pseudomonadota; class Gammaproteobacteria; order Pseudomonadales; family Pseudomonadaceae; genus Aquipseudomonas; species Aquipseudomonas californiensis. The sequence continues at coordinate 157,597 of NZ_JAGTPK010000009.1, read as the reverse complement.
CCCGTTGGGCAGCTTGGCCTTGGCAGTCAGCGCGTTGAGTATCGCCTGAACTCGTATTCAGCACATTGGAATTATCGACAGGCCGCAACGCTCCAACAAGCTATCGCGCCGATATCCGGTTCAGGTACTCCAGCGGCGTGTCCAGCCGGGTCCATGCGAAGAACTGTTGAGGATTAACGAATGGGAACGCAGTGGCGCTGGTTCTTGAAGGACATGGTCAAGCAGTTGTGGTTCAGGGCGACGGTGTTCTCTTTGGTGGGGGTGCTGAGTGCCTTGCTGGCGATCGCTTTTAAAGACTATGTCCCCGAGGGGCTGTCGATGGCGGTAGGCTCGGATGCGGTGGACAAGATTCTGGGGATTCTGGCTTCCAGCATGCTCGCCGTCACAACGTTTTCGCTGAGTACCATGGTGACGGCCTACGGCTCGACCAGCAGCGGTGTGACGCCGCGTGCAACGACGCTGATGATGGAAGACTCGACGACGCAGAATGCACTGGCGACCTTTATCGGCTCGTTTCTGTTCAGCCTGGTTGGCATCATCGCGCTGAGCACCGGCGTGTATGGCAATCAGGGGAGGGTGCTGTTGTTCGGCGTGACCATCGCGGTCATTGTGGTGATTGTGTACACGCTATTGCGCTGGATCGATTACCTGTCGAGGCTGGGTCGAATCGGCGACACGATCGATCTGGTCGAACATGCCACAGTGACCGCCATCGAACGGCGAAACGAGCAGCCCACCATGGGCGCCTCTCCTTATCCTGCGACCTTGCCGGAAGGCTTGCAGCTCATCGCATCGCCTGAAACTGGCTATCTGCAGTTCGTGGATGTGAAGGCATTGGGCGCTGTCGCTCAGCAGCAGGGGCTGGCGATCTATGTACCGGTCGTTCCTGGCAGCTTTGTTGCGCAGGGCGAACCGCTCGCTTATGTACAGTTGGCGACAGGACCGAACCCCGATCAGTCACATGATCAGGACCTTGAAAAACGAGTCCGTCTGGCTTTCACCCTCGGTGTGAGGCGGGTCTTTGAACACGACCCGAGGTTTGGTCTGGCAGTGCTGTCTGAAATCGCTTCGAGGGCATTGTCTCCTGCTGTGAACGACCCTGGCACGGCCATCGACGTGATTGGCCGAGGCGTCAGGACATTGGGCCGCTGGGGGCGTGAAACGCCTGGCGAATCACATGAGACGTCCCTATGCTCAAACGTCTTCATGCCTTCACTTGAGGTGGCAGACCTGTTTGAAGATTTCTTTTCACCCATTGCCCGAGATGGCGCGGCGCTGATCGAAGTCAGTGTCCGCCTGCTCAAGGCGCTGGGCAGCCTTGCCCGCATGAACCCGGAATTTTCAAGCGTGGCGGCGCGTCAGGCTGCACATGTGCTCAGTTATTCGGATCACGCGCTGGTGCTGGACGAGGAAAAGCAGACACTGCGCCGCCTGGTGTCCGATCTTGGATTGTCGGGTCAGAGATGACCGTCCATGGTCGCTGTGATCACACGCTGTCAGGCCAGCAGGGGGCAGATCAACCCCGCGCGCATAGCGCAGCAACAAGGCCGAGCCGACCTGCTCTTCAAGCTCTGCAATGCGTTTGCTGACCGCTGACACCGCCAGGTGCAGACGTTCAGCGGCGCGGGTAAGGTTGCGCTCTTCGGCAACAGCGATGAAGACGTCCATGGTGATGAGGTCGTAGCGCATTCAATCCGTACCTTTCGATGTATCCGGCGCAGGATACCTGTCAAAAGCACGCGCGGGTAATGCCGGACGTTGATCGTTTTTCAGCGCCAGCGACTTCACTGGCTTTCGGCGGCAGGATCAGCCTGACCATGTAAAGCCATAGCCGGTGCAGTGGACTGCGGCTCCTCAGCTGTTGATTGCTGAGTATTCGGATCAGGCTGTTTTGCCGGGCGAAGAGAAGAAAGCACTGCGCAGCCTGGCTATTGAGTTCGGATCGTTGGCGGACGAGTAATCAGAGTTCTTGCGGCGACGGGCTTCGCGCAATTGCTCCAGTTCGTCCGGGGTCCGGGCCAGCAGCCGCAGGGCAAAATCCTGAGGGCTGGTATCGCGCTCCTGTGCTGCGCGCAAAAACGCTGTGCGGGCATGTTCGGCACGCCGCTCGCTGACGAACAGACCGCCTGGGTGGCGGTTGAAGTTGGCCAGCTCCTGCTGGAGCTGTTCGTTACGACGAATGAATACGTCAAGCGCCTGGGTGACATAGGGGTCCGTAAAGGGCATGTGCATCTCTCCATGAAAATATCGACCGCTATCCCTATCGGCGGCCGCGCCCAAAAGTTGCGTGCAGTTCGTCGGGTCGAAAACTTTTTTCTGATCACATGATACCGATTGGGCCTTTATCGCCGTGCCCGGTGATCGCTCAGGCCGGGTATGCCAGTGGCATGAAAAGCGGTTTTTAAAGCCAGAAACCAGATACCTCGCAGATCTGTCAGCTACCTCATTCGGACGATCATTGATTCAATCATCCTGGCAGGCATCGCAGGGCTGATCTCAATGATTGAGGATAGGAAAATGAAGCGAATCACCCATGAACATCCAGTCATCACTACGACGACAACCGTCACGTTCAACCCCACAAAGATAGTCACTGCAACAACGACGGCTGCGTCGATGCAAACTCCTGCGCCCTCCAGGCCGCGTTCAAAACCGAAATTTCACGGACGAGTAATCTTGCCCGCCAGCCGAGGTTCGCAAGCGGTAGACCTGGGCCTGCTGGAGGACTGGGAACTCAACGAGATGGAAGGTGGAAAGAATTTTCCGGATAAGACAGGAGGCACTTTCCCGGGTTTTCCCAGTGATGCAGTGAGTGGCGTACCACCGCTTGATGGGTTGATTCTGAGTGGCGGCAAGGACGATCACCGGATCTGCATCAATTTCACCGACGCGGAGCTTGATGAAGCGGTGCGTGCGAAGCATCCCGAGTCCTCCTATTCAGCTGGCTGGAATCGCATACCGGTCGCACCTAGAGCGTTTTTTCCAGTGGTATGGGAATACACCGCAGCTCATATCACGCGTGGTTACCACTGGTTTATCACCAAGGACGGTTGGGATGAATCGACCCGTATCACGCGCGCTCATCTCGAACCCGAGCCTTTCTATGCAGACCTTTACCCCTATGAACGCTTTGATCAACACAAGGACGAAATGATCGCCAAGGTTTTTCACTCGGTTTACCTGCCCGGCGACAAGCAAGGACATCATGTGATTGTTCTGGCCTGGATTGTTGCGGATACAGGGGCTGCGTTCTATCAGGCTTTCGACGTTGAGTTTCCGGCATGAGGTGCAGCGGGAGGCAAGACTGTGATCGGCGCTGAGTTCTTGGGTGTCTGATACGGGAAGGAACAGCCTTTGAACCAATCGGCAGGCGTATTCAGTTACCGTATCAGTTGGCGAACGCGTTTTAAAGGAACGGTGCGCGCGCAGATCGTTATCGGTCTGTGCACGCCTGAAATCAGATTATTTGGCTGCCTTGATGTCGGCGATGATCCGCTTCGATAGCGCGTCGAGTTGCTTCTCGGTCATGGCCGAGAATACGCCCTGCCACGCGGTGGACTTGGTGTTGTAGACGTTTGACCCGATCTGCTGGCCGGTTTGCGTGTCGACAAAAATGATTGTGGAATTGACCCACGCATTGCCGGTCATGGCGCCTGCGGCGTATCGCGCGCCCGACGAGATGTAGCGGAAGGTTGAAACATCCACTTTCAACAGTATGCCTGGGCGAGGCGCGGGTGCACGGTCAACTACCAGCAGGTTGTATCCCTCGGATGCGGCTTCACGCTTGAGCGATTCAGACCAGGTCTTTTGCAGCAATGGCCAGTCTTCGTGGGCCAGCACCTTGGCGCTGCCATCAAATTCGACTGCCAGGTTCTGTTTCGAAGACGCGTTGATGCTGAGATCACCCGGGCCGCTGCGCTCCACCGTAGCGGCGCAGCCGGTCAGCAAAACCGAGAAGAAAAGACAGGCCAGTGTTCTTGCGTTTGGCATTTGTTGTATCCCTGCAGTGGTTTATCCGTGATGGGGGGGGGCGTGCTGGCTGACCCGTTGAGCCGTACCGGGTGACATCATACGTCAGGGCATCATCAGTCAATTGTGATTGACCACAGGCATGACGGTCTGGAGGCGCGATTGAGTCCTCAACGGGGCGTGAAGGGATCTGTGGCCAAGGCATTGCGGAGTGCTGCCGTTTTCCTGCCAATAATTCCTGCCAATAAAAAGGGCCTGCGCACCGAAAGCACGCAAGCCCTTGTTACATATTTGGTGCCCCGAGCCGGGGTCGAACCGGCACGTCCAAAGGACGAGGGATTTTAAGTCCGTAAATTTATCCTTTATAAACAGATGGTTAGCAATAATCATGCACCGCATGACACGTTAACTACCTGCCTTGCAGCCCTTTAAATTCAAGGGGGTAAAAATAATTGCGGTGCAGAATTCACCTGGTTGGAGTGACCTTTTTCCCGATCCTTTTGCGGATGTAGTTCTCGGTCATCACTACGGTGGTGTGCCCGAGCTGATCGCGGGCTTGAAGGATATCGCCGCTCGATTCAGCCTTATCCGTGCCGGCTTTCGCTCGCAGGTCTCGCATCTGAAACTCTCCCTTCTCGACACCGGCCGCCTCGCGTGCCGCATCAAATCTCCCCCGCAACATGCTGCTCGTCATAGGCTGCCCGTTATCCATAACGATCAGCCTGGAGGTGCGGATCCTGTGCCCTTCCTTTCTGGTCATAATGCGGTCAATTACCACCTTCAGCTCACCTGTAATTTCAATCCTCCTTTTTGCATTCGTTTTGCCTTGCTGAACCCAGAGCCTGCCGTCGCGTATATCGCGCTCATCCATTTTCAGGGTATCCGCAATCCGCTGCCCGGTCAGATAGAAAAGGTCCAGGGCATCGCGCAGAGGTTGCTCCGCATGGCCGTAAACCACGGCAAACATTTCGTCCTCGATGTAATGGTCTCGCCCGGCTTCTTTGTGGCCCTTGACGCCCGCGCACGGGTTGGCCAGCGCCGTATAGCCCGCGCTCCTTGCAAAATTCCAGATTGCACTCAGTAGCGCCTTTTCCCTGTTTGCTCGGACAGGGGCAGTCTTGCCGCGCTGGCGCAGGTACTGCACGACGTGTTGAGGTTCGATCGCTTCCAGCGGTGCTGGCGGATCGTCGAAAAACTTCAGCAGTTGCTTTAGCTCCCTGGCGTTGTCTTTCTGCGTTGCCGGGCTTTTGGTCGGCACGACCTCAGCCATGTATTTCTCCGCGACATACGCGAAGGTCAGCACCTGCTGTACGAGGGCTGATGATGTTCGGCTCTTCTCCAGCTTGGCGTACTCGACGATCGCCATGCCATAGTCAGAGCCAAGTGGGATTTCCTTTCGCGGTGAACCTCCGATGTCATAGTAGTAATAGACGACCCCGCTGCGCTGTTTACGCTTTCTGAGGCGTGTGACGCTGTCGGGATTAATCGGCTTCCTTCCCATTTATCCCGCCAGCCGTGGCTGCCATTTAGGTTTGCCTGTACTCGTAGCGGTCACGGCTTCACCAGTCAGCGCTGATGCGATGACGCAAGGCCATCCACTTCGCTTTATGGTGTGACGAATTCCGTTCCGCTTTAACACTAATACTTGCCCGGCTTTCGTTTTGGCACCGGTTAGGATGCATACCTCTTCATGCGACAGAAAATGAATTTCGTCCATAAGTAGCTCCTGCAGCCGCTCAGGACTGCCAATTTTAGATATTTCGATGAATGCGGGCCGCGCTGGGCGGCGGAAGGGGTTATTCCCAGTCGTGACTGATCAAAGGGTTGATCGGCGGGTTGCATTGAAGCGTTGTCAGATCCAGTAGCGTGAAGTGGCCATCCATCCAGCCTGCCGTATCGATGTGGTAGACGTTTCCGAGGATCGCGGGCTGGCGAAGTGGTGTATGACCTACGACCAGCGCCTTGATACCTGAAACGCCAGAGGCGTCAGCATCTTGAATCCGGTTGCGCGACCACATGCAGGTGTTGTGCACCAGCTTTAATCGCTTTCGGGTCAGCGGGCTTTCTAGCTCAGCACGCAGCTCATCCCATGATGCGAATGGGCAATCAGCGTGGACGATGCCGACCAGTCCGCCTGCCGTCTCAACCTCAATGGCGATTGGCAGCTCGTCGAACATGACTTGATAGTTCAGCTGCTCGTCCAGCGGCAGGCCGATGAACCAGGTGCCGCCGTTGTACATCCAGTTGCCGATGTCGCAGGTATCGAAACGGCATACGTAATCGTCATGATTGCCACGCACTGGGTGAAACCACGGCTTGTTCAGCCACTTGATGACCTCTTCGCACTCCGGACCCCGGTCAACCAGATCGCCAACGCTGAACAACCGATCAACTGCAGGGTTGAATCCAGCGGCATCCAGAGCGGCCTGCAGCCGGGTGAAGTGCCCGTGTATGTCGCCGACCGCGAAATCCCGGCCAGCCGTGTTCTCGGCGAAGCGCTTGACGCGCACCACCTCTATTGTTTCGAGCATGCGGATTCCTCGCCCGCCGGTCACCGGCAGGCTCTGTAGGGAAGGGGGTTAGGCGGCGTCAGAGCTGGATTCGGGAATATCCTCGAACGTGTAGGTCTTCACGACGCGCTCCTCAATTCCTGAGACCTTGATGAACTTCGCCTCTTCCACCCATGGATAGGCGTCTGGCTCGGCGTGCTTGCCGCCGCCGCTCATCTGACAGAAGGCAAGGGCGCGACCATCTGGAAGAATGAAGGCTTTAACGTCGACCTCGTAGTTTCGTTCCCAGCTGTAGTGGCACCATGATGGAATGCTGGGGGCGTCAACTGCTCCATAGCGCACCTCGTTAACCGCATCATCGTGCGAGCTTTCATCGTAAAGCTGATCCAGCTCCTCGCCAGACATGGACGACAAGTCTTCAAGCGTGACCAAACCATTTGGCGCGTCACGCAGGCTGTCGTACTTGTAGCCGAACGCGTCGATTCCATGATGCATAACCAATAGCTTGGCCAGCTGCCTTGCTGTAAGTGAATCAAGGGACTTGTGAATGCTTTCTTCAGGCATGACTTCGTCCTTGCCGCACATGCGGCTGACATTGAATTGATTGAAGTGGAGAGGGGGTTTACTTGCTCTGCTTCACAGCTTCGATGGCGCAGGCTTTGCCGTATTCGAGGATCTGCTCAAGCGTGTATCCCGGCACTTGCCGATCTGGTTCCAGGAAGCCGGTATGTCGCGGCGGGTGAGGGAGGGTTGCCGGGCGCTGGATCAGGTCAAGCTGTTGCTCGGTCATGGCTCGATACCGTTCAGCTTGGCTCGGGCCTGCCACGCAACCCAGCAGTCCTCAATGACGGTGCTGTGGTATTCGCCGGTTGCGAATCTGCCCATATGCTGGCTCGGATAATTGCTCAGAACCCACTTCTCAAACTCTGCCCGCTCATCCACCTTCGCCGTGGCGGGCTGGGCGTGGCGGTAGAGCGCAACTATCTCTGAGCACGCAGGTTTGCAGTTGATTGCTGTTGAATCGTGGCTGGCGGCCATTTCACGACTGGGATGCAGATAAGTCCCGTAGCGACCATTCCGATATGTCGAGTAGCCCACCGGCTCTCCCTGCTGATCGGCTGGTTGCCCGGCAGCAAACAGGGCCAGTGCACCGCAGATGTCCGTCAGCATCATGGACAGGTTGGCCACGTCAGCGGCGTACTCGCAAATGCCGTCGCTATCCCCGTCCTTGACGGACCTTTGGAGTTTCCCGAGGTGGTAATAGATTTCCAACAGGCAGGTATCGGCCGACATGGATAGCCAGCCCGGCCGGTCGCCTTTGTTTGAGTTGGCGTGCAACTCCTTTTCCATCATGGCTAGAAAGGGCTTTAGGACTTCGGCGTACTTGCCCGAATAATGAAATACCGGCTTTGCAACCTTGGCGAGGTATTGCGCTCGCGCATAAAGGCCGTCTGGTATGTTTACTGCAGCCTTCAGAATAGCTTGCGTTACTTCGGGCAACCCCATTTCAGATATAGGCGTCATAGTTTCACCATAGGCTTGGATTGGTAGGTTTTTTCTCCAACGCAGGAAAATTCCTTGGGCTTGAAGAACCTCCCCCAAAAACCCCGGACGACCCAAGATTTCATTCCCGGCGAATCTTGACACCAGATGCGGATCGTTTTCCTGCTCATACCTGCTCCCCTTCGGCTGGCTTGGACAGGGCGCTGAAATCCCAAAACCTTTTTACGCTTGCGCAGACATCGGCCTCAAGCTCTTCATGCTGAGCGCTGGAAAGTGCGCCCGTGTCGATAACCGCTTGCATTTCCGCAATGGCGAGCCTGTAGTTTTCTTTAAGCTCAGCATTCCGCCCCTTGAGCTGGTCGCGCTCTTTTTCGGTTCCAGTCAGCTCGTTGCGAAGTCGTTCGATCTTTTTGACTGCGTTGTCACGGTAGGTCGTAACCTCACCTGCATGCGCTTTCAACCGCTCAATCTCGGCCTGTAGCGGGGCGAGGTGGGCGCGCAGATCTTCTTCAGCTTTTCGGGCTTTTTCGAAATACTCCCTGCCGCCGTTGTTTGCGTCGTCACGTACAGCGTTCCTCATAACACTTATGAGGCCGTCCAGCTCCCCGCCGAGCGCTGGCGGTTGAGGGGCGGGGGCTTCTAAAATCGCTTTCAGCTCACTAAACGCCGCGCCGTGCTCCATGCCGGAAAGCTGATCGCCGCCACCGTTCAAGCTTCGATAAAGCAGCTCAAGAAGGCGACGGTGTACTGGAAGCACCGGCACGCCGGGGGTTTTGGTTTGGTCGGTCATGTCATTCGCTCCAGCAGCTCAGTTCTTCATCAATCTCTTCGGCGGGCTCACCAATTTCGTCGAGCCTGCCGTCGTATTCGTAGTTTCCGAAAATCACCGAGCCAGTTTTCCAGCAGAACGCCAGGTCCTTGGGCTTCCACCAGCCCATGGTCTTGCGCATGTGCAGGGCTGCGAGAAGAATCCAAATGATTTTCCTCATGACCGCGCTCCCTGTTCGTCTGCAGATGGCGAAGCAGTTCCAAAAGCTCGGTTAAGGGACTGTTTAGCGACAAGTTTCATTGCCCCTAAGCCAGAGCCCTTAGCGCAAACTGCAATGATGCGCAGGCCGGATTCAAGCTCAGTAACTGCAGCCCGCAACCCATCCCGCTCATGCGACACGTCGGCCAGTTGCTGGCGGAGGATTTCAAAATCCGCCACCTCAACAACCTGACTGGTATCGTCGTCCATGACGCCGCCTCGAATGATCGAAGCTTCGTGGGTGGTGAATTCGTTCATGCTGATTCCTTCGCGCGCTGCGCATATTTGGCCTGACGCTGCTTCGAGCAGGCGGTGTGGTTACCATGGGCCCGGTATCGGGTGCAGATGTCGCAGCGACCGTCAGGGGCGAGCCAGGGTGTAGGGTTGGATCGGGGCGGGGTGCGTCGTAATGCGGGCATGGCTTCGCCTCGCCGGGGTGGCGTGAGTCGCTGAAGTGGGGTAATTAAGCGCTGAACAGGGTGAGCTGCTGTTCCTGCAGGTGCCGCTCTTGCTGCCTGGTCTGGCTCTTGGCCTGCGCGTAGGCTATGCGGGCTTTGGCGATCGCCATGTACGCGGCGTCCTGCTCAATCCCGACGAAATCGAAGCCTTCCAGCACTGCCGCTTTGCCGGTGCTGCCTGAGCCCATGAACGGGTCAAGCGTTTTTCAACCAAGGGGTGTGACCAGGCGGAGCAGGTAGGCCATCAAGTCCGTGGGCTTCACCGTGGGGTGATTGTTGCCCTTCGTTTCTGTCGTCTCGACCTTGCGCAGCCTGGTGCCCATCTTGAACTGGGGGCCGGGGTCGATAAGACCTTCGTGGCGATCGGCCCGGCTGGTCTTCGCGCAGTAGAAGAAGCGGGCGGCGCTGCCTGAATCATGGCGGCGCTCACCGGGCCTCATCTTGAAGCCGACAACTCCAGCGTTTTCACTGTCAGCAGATGCTTCCGTGCCGCGACCTCGCTTCATTACGCCGTAAGCGTTCTGCCCGGCGCGCTGGGTGTCTCTAGTGCTTGCATCAGCGAGCTGCCCAGGCGCGTCCGGAAACATGGCCAGCACCGCATCACTACCGTCATGAATGAGATTCGCTGGCCAGCGCCCCGGCTTCATCGCGCCGGTAAATTGCGCATCCTGCTTATAGGAACCGGTAGCGTTCACCAAATGTCCGGGAGCCATGCGCTTCTTGGAGTACTCTCCGCCCTGAGCGTCCTCGCCGTGAATCCGGCAAGCGTCGATATTGATCGCGCCAGTACCGTGCCGCTCGACGTTTGCCGCAACTGTTCCGAGGAACGGCTTGCGGGCCATGCAGATAGGCTCATGCGCGGGCTTCAGCGCGGTGCCCCAACCCTCGTGCTCGCCCTTGAGGTTATGCGACTTTGGGAATCCGCTGCCGAACACCCACATAATCTGGTCGCGGATCTCGAAGCCTGCCGCCTCGATTCCCATTGCCATATGGTGATAGGTGCGAGCTGCGGCGAACGAAAGTAGGTGGCCGCCGGGCTTCAGTAACCGCAAGCATTCGATCCATACGTCTGCGCTTGGAACCTCCCCATCCCATTCAAGCCCCATGAATCCCTTCATTACAGAGCCTTGGGTCGCTGCGCTTCTGCCGCCCGGCCTTGCACTTGTTAGGCCATAGGGCGGGTCGGTCACAATACTGTCGATGGAGTTCGAAGGCAGGCCGCGCATCACCTCCAGGCAGTCGCCAAGGTGCAGTTCGTAATTCATATTTACTCCTGGCAGCAGTGGTCGCTGATGTGCTGACGTAAATTTTTGGAAATGATCTACGCTCTCCGCTCCACAAGGAGGGATACAGATGAGCGAAGGCAGGGAAGTAGCGTTGTTAGCGGCGCTGAAAGCTGTGATGGCCACAGCCGCGGATCGGGGTTTTGATATCGATGAGCTGACAGAAGCCGCAGCGGAACGTTTGATCGCTGCCGCGGGCCGGTATCCGCGCCGATCATCAGCTGCGATACACGAGATTGAGCTGGCGGCTGATGCGGTGGCGTAGGGCGGTCTGTATTTAGGCCGCTGGTACCGAATCGTGAAACACATCCATCTGTGCGGCGCCATCCAGCCAAGCCGCGTCGATCCGTGCGCGCGCCAGCGCTGCATACTCCGGGTTCAGCTCACAGATTATCGACCGGCGACCTTCTTGCATTGAAACCAGTGATGTGGTGCCGGCACCGCCGAATGGGTCCAGCACCACGCCGCCGCGCGGTGCTCCGGCCAAGATGCAGGGCCTGATCAAATCAGGCGGGAAGGTTGCAAAATGGGCTTCTTTGAATGCGTGCGTCGCCACTGTCCAGACGCTGCGCTTGTTGCGCGTCGCTGTGTCGTAGGAGCTTTCGTCCCGGTCAGGTCGGTGCGTGCCTTTTGACTGTCCGGGAATGGGCTGCTCCCGCTTCGAATCATCACGCTTGAAGCTGTCGCGCTTTGCACGTTCAGCATCATCCTTGTGGAGCGCACCGGTCAAATTGGCGGGCTCTCTGATTGCGTCGCTGTCGTAGTGGTACCGCCGCGACTTGCTGAGCAGGAACAGGTATTCGTGAGCTTTCGTGCAGCGGTCGCGCGTCGACTCCGGCATGGGGTTCGGCTTGTGCCAGATTATGTCCTGACGCAGATACCAACCATCATCCTGCAGCGCGAAAGCGAGACGCCAGGGCATGCCCATCAAGTCCTTCGGTTTGTACTCGGCGTGCGTTGTCGCTTTGGATTTGCGTTGGCTTGCCATCACCTGGCGCTGGCTGATTGTCGAAACTCCAACCCCCATGTCGTCCCGGCCATGTGCACCCCAGCTACCGGCGTAACTGTCGCCCATGTTCACCCAGATCGTGCCGTCAGCACGAAGTACTCGGCGCACTTCCCGAAACACGTCGACCAGTCGAGCGATGAACTCGGACGGGGTTTCCTCCAGGCCGATCTGACCTTCTACGCCGTAGTCACGCAGACCGTAGTAGGGCGGGCTGGTCACGCACGTATGCACGCTTTCATCTGGTAGCGTGCGCATTATGTCGATGCAGTCGCCGACCAATATTCTGTGTTGCTGGGTCATGCTCCGACTCCATGCGAAGGGAAATGGTCTACGCTCTCCGCTCCACAAGGAGGGATACAGATGAGCGAAGGCAGGGAAGTAGCGTTGTTAGCGGCGCTGAAAGCTGTGATGGCCACAGTCGCGGATCGGGGTTTTGATATCGATGAGCTGACAGAAGCCGCAGCGGAACGTTTGATCGCTGCCGCGGGCCGGTATCCGCGCCGATCATCAGCTGCGATATACGAGATTGAGCTGGCGGCTGATGCGGTGGCTTGAGTCGATGAAGTGCGATATCTATTGAAAGCTCGGCATAGGGCCGGATCAGGGAGTGAAGATGGTTTTTCCGAACAGCTGCTGCAGCAAATCTATTGAGGCGTACGACTTTGATGAGAGGCTCGGAGAAATGGAGGTGATCGGGGGTAAAGACATAGTCGGACAGAAATTGCTTCTGAAGTGCCGGCAGTGTGGCGATGAATGGAGCCGCGAATACAAGAGAGGCGGTGATCTTTTCTGGATAAAAACCAAGGAGGTTGGTCAGCCCTCCTGAGAAATCCTCAGCGCCTCCCGCCGATACGCAAGCTCCAACTTCCGCGCCACAACCGGTGATACGGTGATTTCGTGGCGCGGAATCTCAAGCATCGGCAATGCGCCTCCCGGTCCCAGCCCGTGCAGATGGTGAATCATCAGCGTCAGCGCCTCGCCTTGTTCCTCGATGCCAGCCCAGGCCATCAAATCAGCCAGCGCCTGCTTCGTGCCAGGCCTCACCCTGAGCCGCAACTCTTCCTCGCACGCCTTCTGCCGTTTGAGCGCCGTACGCTCGTCCCGCTGTTTCTGGGTCAGTGCCATGGCTCAGCTCCGTGAAGCCGCTAGGCGGCAAGTGAAATTGTTCAGCCCGCCTGTTGCGGCGGACCTTTGTACTGAGGCGCTTCAACGCCGCTTTCCGGGCTGCCGGATCGGAAAGTCGATTCCATAGTCAGCGATTATCCTGTTCACAAGCGTATCGCTGACGCCCATCGCGGCGGCTGCCTGCTTGCGAGCCAGACCCTTATCGCGCAGCTCTTTGATTCGGATGACGTGTAGAGCGTCTGCAACTGGGTCGACCTTCGGAGGGCGAAGGTTCGGGCATGGGTCGTGCTGCTTGAACTGGAGCCCATGCTCATCGGCCAGCCGGTTGAGCAGGTAACGACTGATGCCCGTTTCTTTTTCAACCTTGCTCTTGCTTGACGTCGGAGCCAGTTCGCGGATTCGCTGTACGAGCGCATCGTTGACCTGGGTGCGGCCGCTGCTGGAGTTGCGTACCTGAGTCGGGGTTCTTTTCCGCTCACGCTTGGCTGGCTTCGGTTCCTGCTGTTCCCGGAACTCGCGGCCGTACGCTTTCGCTTCAGGCCGTGGTCTGTTGACGAATCCCTGAAGCACTTCGACCGTTCCGCCCTTAGACATAAATTCAGCCATGGCTGCAGCCAGTCGATTCGATTCAATGCTGTTGCGCTGGATGGCGCTCAGTTCGGTAGTCATCATGCGGCGATCCCCAGGACGCGATTCATGCGCTTATCGAGAATTTCATAGAAGGTTTCGACCCGCTCCTTGATCTTGCGGATCATGGCTTCGTCCCGGTGCAGGCGTTTGACGAAAAGCGGCATGCCGGGCCAGTAGCTGATGAAGTCGATCCACTCGCGTTCCGATGCCCAAAGACCACCCTGGCACTGCGCAACGTGCTCTTTCGGCACCTCGCCGGCGAGAATCACGCCGACCTGAAACTTGGGCAGCTTTGTCTTGATCTCGATCAGGCCATCGTCGCCAATCAGGGCGTCCGGTGAATAACCGATGCCGTGGTTAAGGATGATTCCTACCTCACGGCTGGTGACATCTTCGCGAGCCTCGTACAGTCCGCGAGCTGTCTGCTCCTGCTCATGGCCTCGGATGGTGGCCTTCGTCTGGAACGGCAGCTCAGCGGCTTCCTCAGTGATGCGCTCACCAATGAGCTGATCCATGTAGGTGAATGCAGCAACCCCGAAGCCGGCGTGACCTTTGCCGTTGACCAGCAGGCACTCCAGCTCAGATGCGGTAACGATGCCCAGGCGCAGGGCTAGCCATTCCGGCGTGCCTTGCTCAATATCAGTGACTATTTTCATCGGCTGCCCCCTGTGCTGCGGCATGTTGTGCGGCTGACTTGGTGAGCATGCCCAGAACATTGTCGAATATTGCTTTCTCGACCGAAGCCGGAGTGCCGTGGATCTTTCCGAAGGCCTCTTTGGCTTTGTCGCTGCATTTGTCCAACAGCGTCGCCAGCTGGGTAGCCTGGACAGAAGTGACTCTGGGAGTGATCTGTGCGACCGGGCCATTTCCGTCATCATCCTCACCGGTTGTGGTGATGTTCAACAGCAGGCCGGCTGTGTAGCGCTTGCCGTAGCTGACGCTTGACGCAACGGCTTGAACGCCATTCTTGCTTCCGGTCGCATCTACTGGCAGAACAATTGAGGTGACTTCTCGGTGCCCGGCGCGATGACTCAGGACGCCTTCAACTTCGATGCCTCGCTCGTTACGCGGCGTGCGGAAGGTGATGGCGAAACCATGCTTCGCCATCACCGGCTTGATCATTTCGTTCACGTCTTCCCAAAGCGCGTAGGTGCTTTGAATTCGGCCGTTTTTGTCTTTGATGCCGCCGCGCTCGCCTATCACCGGCATTTCTTCCTGCATCTGTGCCAGCGCTTCGTCATACATCTGCTTAGCCGTCTGGGCCTGCATGCGTTCGTGCATTTCCATCAGACGCTCAAGCTTGTTGATGTCGCAGGTTGGGTCGGAGGCTGCGCGGCTGATCACCGCCATGATGCTTGTGTCCGAGCTGATCGGCGTCACTACCTGGCGACGCTGCTCGGGCATGATGATATCTGTGGACATACTGGCTTCCTCAGTACTGAATGCTTATGTTTGGGATCTTGCGTTGAGCTATCAGCTTTACCGCTTGCCGGGCGCAGTCTTCCGGCATGCCGCCAGCGATGAAGGCTTCCATTGCAGCGCGCTTGATTGACCCCTTATGCGCCGTGTCGGCTGCGCGGAGGTCTTGCTGGCGAACGATCTCAGCAGCGGCCTTGTTGGCGCGGTCAACCTCAGCCAGTCGCGCACGCTCTACCGCTTCCGCTTGACGCTTCTCAGCGGCGATGCGTTCTTGTTCGGCGCGTTGGTTTGCTGCGATCCGGTCCTGCTCAGCCTGAAGCTTTTGGCGCTCCGCCTGCTCGGCCTGCAGTTGGATCTGCAAGCGCTGTCGTTCGGCTTCTGCCTCGGCGTCGCGAAGCTTCTGCTCGGCGGCGCGCTGCTGGGCTGCTGCATGATCCTTCAGGTCCTGCTCTCGCTTGGCTGCCGCATCGCGCTCGGCCTGGGCCTTCTGTTCAGCCTCAATCCTGGCGCGCTCGACTGCCTGACGGGCAATCTCTGCATCGCGCTCTTTCTGCTCGCGCTCGGCCTTTTCGGCGTTGAACCTGGCAATCTCCGCCAGCTCCGCTTCGTGCTTGGTCCTTTCGGCCAGCAGGAAGCGCAGGGTAGTCAGCGACCGGTCTTTAGCCTGAGCAGCCTCTGCCAGGAACTCTTCCCAGCTTTCGTTGATTTCCACCAGTTCAAGATCGGCAATGATCTGAGCGACGTGCGCTGCGCTGGGCGTCTCAACGAAAACAGCCAGGTCCTTGATGCGCTGGATACCATCGTTGTGAGCGTCGATCCGCGCATCGTTGGCCTTTTCCCAGTCGGTCAGAGGCTGGCGAGTCGCGTCACGCAGTGCATCCATCTTGGTGACAAATTCGCGCAGCTCGGTTTCGACGACCTTTGGCATTTCCTTCAGTCGCTTCAGGTATTCCCGGCCCGGTTTTTCCACGGCCACCTTGGAACTGCTTACCTTGGCCGCCAGTGAGACGATTCGATCACGGCCCTTGCGAGTGGTCAGGTCCGGGACTTCCGCAGTCACCTCAGCCGTTACAGCTTGGAGGAACTGGTTCAGGCCGCCAGTGACGTATATGGCCGGCGCGTTGTCTGCGCTGACGTCGTCGATGGTGATGACTTGCTGTGCTTCGGACACGGTCGCTCCTTGCGCCATACCGTCACCGGGGCGCTGCGATTGAATAGGGAAGGGGGTTAGTAAGGAATAAAGGATTCCGCTGCCCAGGGGGCCGCTGGCGCTGGAAGATCAGGCAGTGGAATAAATGCATTTCCGTAGAGGACCGCCTGAAAGAGCGCTATCCGTTGCCCTTTGCTCATCAGATTGAGCATTTTGGCTATTGAAGTTGCGGCCAGGAATCGCCTGTAAAACTGATCACTGAAAGTAACGATCAGGTTTAAGTCGCCATGCGAAAAGGACTGGAATGTCAGCTCGTCCTCTCCGAGGTATTCACTGATATCACCGCAATCACTGCCGTCATTTTCGAAATCGTACTCAACCAGTCTTGGCTTTAAATGATTCTCGAAAAGATCCAGATCCGTCAGAACGAGAACATCTTGGTCAGTATTGGTTGGGGCCGGATCACATGTTACGCGGCTTCCAACCAATTCATGATTGAGGCAGGCCCCGCGCAGCACCTCAAGCTTTTGCTTAATGTCCATTTTGAAGTTCCTTACTGCGTTATATGATCGGCCAGGGACAGCGCGAGCATCAGGAAGGTGAAGGCGGCGATAACCGGGAAGCTGCCACGCCAGAAGATCATGCGCCGACGGCGCTGGCTGGCAGTCATGGCTGAACTCGTACCGCGTAGGCAACAGTCCACTCACCGCACAGGCAGTAGCGCCTGCTGAACGCATGAACATTCTCAATCCCGGCGTCATACGCCTGAGAAAGTGCGCCGGTCAGCGTGCGGTGGGTGAAGGCCAGAATGATTCGATCTGGCGGCAGATCTTCAAGCTGCTCGTCGATCAGGGATTTCACGATCGGGCTTGTCATGGCGTCACCTGCTTGCGGTAGCCGGCGTCGTAGAGATCGGCGAAGAGATCAGCATTGGCGTAGCAAGCGCAGTCCTTTTGCATTTGCTTTACTGCCTTCTCTCGCTCTTCCGCCGCGATCTGCTCGGCGGTGCGGAGAGGGCGGAACTTAATTTCCTTTGTATGGCTACACCTTTCCTCGTCATCACCGGGAGAAGCTGTGATCAGGTAGGCGTCACCGAGATAGAGTACCTTTCTCTTTTCCCAGTGATTTTCCGACCACGTAGAGTGCTGCAACTCACACTCCGTACCAGCAGGCGGCGGGCCTTCGCCAGTCCATTCTTTAGGGCGCGACGTCTCGTAGCTGAATTGAGCGCGTGTATGGTTATGCGCTTCGAACCCGTCGCCCCCGCCATACCCGAAAGCCGCCGGTCCATTCAAACCCAGATACACCTGCTCGCCAATCCAAACCTCTTGGATCGTGCCGCCGAAAGCATGCAGGCCGTGAGCCACCGCCCACTCAGGCGCCTTACTCCAATCAATCTTCATGCCGCTCTCCTTGGCGCACACATCACAGCCTTTCGCTGACGGGCGCAGTAATGGTTGAATTCTTCGAGGGTGATTGCTTCGTTGAGCCAGAACTCAGTGATCCGGCGAAGCGCTTCGATTCCGAGAGGGTCGGGACCGTCGTAATCACTGATGACCTCAATGAACTTGTCGATGAGGATGTGTGCGCTGACTTTCACAGTTCGTCGTCCTCGCGCTGGGCGATAACACCGTCAGCCGCCAAGGGCCGAAGTAGGCCCTCCGCAATCTCAAACAGTTTGTCGCGTGGCCTGGCTGTTCCGATGAGGTAGCCAGCCACAGAAGCGTTTGGCTGTCCGTGGAAGCTGCTCAGGACGATCTGGGCGAAGAAGTCTTCCCGGTCCTCACTATCGATCTGGCGCTGATTCAAATGGTCCTGCAGGGCCGTCAGAAACTCCGAATGAGTCACCGACCGCTCAGCCTTGCCGCGCCGCTTGAACTTGACGTCCGCGCCGTGGATCAGCAGGTCGGCATGCGACTCGACCCACATCCGCTCGGCGGGTGTTCTGGGGTATACCGGCCTGCCTGTCAGAGGCAACACCTTTGCTGCTGCGTTCATGGTCGCCTCCGTCGGCGTCAGTCGGTGTAAGCGATGTACTTGAATTTGCCGTCGCGGAAGTATTCGAAACGTCCGCCGAATGTTCCAAGCACCTCTTTCTCTACCTCTTCACGACTCAGGTTTGGCGGATAAACGCCTTCCTTGATCATTGAGCTGCTGCTATGCAGCTTCGCAACCCAGTCGATTTTGGTAGGGTCAAGCACTCGCGGCCTGGTTTGGATGTAAGGCAGATCGCCCATGCTGATGCAGGCGATTTCTCGAACACATAGAGGATCGTCGGCAGCGCGCCAACCGCAATCAGGGCAGCACATGTCTGCCTCTTGATGACGCCAGCACGGCGCTGAAAGATGACAACTGCAGTTCTCTACATCCTCAAGCTCAATCGAGCCTCCGCATCCTTCGCGATTGCAGGTATCGCCCTCGCAATATCCGAAACCTTTCATGGTCGCATCCAGGGGCTGGGTTATTCAGTGGGCGGGGCAGGGAGTGGCTGCCAGTGGGTGGGCGTGTGCAGCTCATCCTTGTCGCCTACAAAAACCTCATCATCTGCATGTGTGAATCCACGGAACGAGCCTTCAAAGAACGTGGAAGGCTCAACCCACCGACCGTGGGTCGGAAGATCGAAATTGAAGCCGCTGGCCAGAACGTGCTGAAGCTCTTCGGGCATGCTTTCGCTGCACTTAATCCATTCACTCATCACTCAATCCTCAGTCAGTGAACTCCTTCGACTGAACTCTCAAGAACGGGTATCAGCCATACAGGCGCCGGGGAGGGTTCAGTCGGGGGAGTTCCGGGGGTGTGCTGGTGTTGAACCGCGACCCGCTACTGGCGTCGGTCGCGGCTTGCTGCGTCATCGGTGATGGCCCGTTGCCCGCTGCTGATTGCAGGGCTGGCCGGTCGTGGTCGTTGGTTGGCGGTGAGCTTCCTCCCCAGGGCGGCAATCAGCATCTATTCGCCTTGGATCACGGGTCCCTACAACATGCACGCTGCAGCTCGTTTGCCCGGTAGGTGGGCAGGGTGCATGAGGTCCGGCGTTCCCAGCCGAGGCTATCGGGATCGCTAATTCAATTCGGTCTTGCTGGGTTCCGTTATATGCCACGGTTTCCTAGGCTGCCTTTCGGCTATCTCCACCACGCCAGGTGCGAGTCATCTCTCACCAGCGCCGCACATTTCGTGTTCGGTGCATTGCCAGTTTGTCTGCGTGGTTTCGCGTGCTTGCATGAGGAAGCACGGCAGCTGCCAGAGGCTGCATGGACGACGGTTTAGCTTTCTCGCCACCGGGTTGGCCGGTACGTCGTTGGTTCACGTCAAATTGTGTAAAGAGCGGTTCGATCCGCTGGGCCTGTTGAGGGGCTGTTGCGTTTCGATGGATGAACAATACCGCCGGTATTGTATGCAGGTCAATACCTCCGGTCATATATTTTTTGATTGGCGTAAAAAAGCCCGCAGCAGAGGCGGGCCCAGGCGGTCGGTCAGTCTTCTTTCGGCACGATCCAGAACAGCTGTATCAGGCCGTCGTCGCGATGAGCGATGGTGACGTTCTCGTTTTCGGCTATCTCGTCCAGGATGCGGTCCCAGTCGGCTGGATCATCATTCGCAGATCGCTCCAGCAGCACCGACTTCGAGAGCTGAGCCTTGGGTGTGTTTATAGCTCTTTGGATTCGCATGCCCAGCAGCTCGTAGGAGGAGGGTGGTTTGGGTGCTGCCTTAGCTTTTGCCATCTGAATATCGCTCCTTTTCTGTATGGATATACAGTATTTGGCATTCTGGTGGATGGCAATAGAGAAGAGTACATTTGTACTCCTGTAATTAGCAGGCAAAAGAAAAGCCCGCGATGGGGATCAGCGGGCTTAAAACACTTGGGACCGGAACAATCATATGGGGCGAGGCGTGAAAAAATTGTAACCGCAGCAACGAAAAGCCCGGCGCTTGGCCGGGCCACATCATGGTTTCCAGTGAGGCCCGCGCTTCAGCTTCGCCACGAATTCAGACAGAAAGGGGTTTTGATCTGCGTATCCGCCGAAATCTCCGGGAGCAAACCGCCACTCACCACCACCCCACAAAACATCGCTGTTTGTTGGCTTCTCGGGGTGCGACACAACCATGCAGTCACATATAGTCGTATCCTGATGGACCATCGCAACGACGCACGGCGTATTGCCGACGTAGATCCAGTCGCCAACCTTTATTTCGGGACGTTCAGCCATGAATGATTTTACTCCTAAAGAACGTGTGTTTAAGTCGCTTGAGTACATCGCTGAGATTCTGGATTCAGGCGAAAACCTTGAGGCCAGGCGCTACGAGATAACCCGAAACATCAAAAATGCTCTGTCTTGGGAGTCAGAGCTGATCAACAATTCGGCAGAAAATCGCGAGGCGTCATAGATCCCCGCCGCGCCAAATAACCTTGCCGATAATGCGATGCTCATTCACTTCACTGCGCGCCAGCATCACGTCGGCATAGTCGTCGCAGTCGTCGTTGTCACTCCGAATGATCCAGCCGCCCAAGGCGGTTTTGATCAGCCGCTTAACGATTGCTCCCCTGTCCGAGCTGGTCAGCACGAAGACCTGGCCGTCAGCGGGCTCCGTCTTGGATGTATCCAGCAGCAGTACGTCGTGGTGGTTGATCGTCGGCCACATGCTGTCGCCGTCGGCAGAGATCGCTATCAAGTGTTTGGAGTTGAGCCCCTTGGCGCGCAGCCAGTCCCGCTTAAATGCGAGAGTGTTCACCGACTCCACGTGAGGGTTCTCATGCCCGAGGCCTGCCGCCGCCTTCGCGGTGTACTGCGGAATGAAGGCGAAGTTGTCGTCACGCTCGCTGTCCGGCTCGTCATCCGAAAGGGCGGGTGTATCAGTGAGGTTTTTCAGTTCGTTGGCCAGGCGCGTGCTGAATTCCTCAATCGGAACCTTCAAGTGTTTCGCGAAAACTGAAGCGGCCTTGATGTTGAGCGCCGTCCGGCGATTCATAAAATGACTAACCGCGCCCTGCGAAACACCTTCACCCAAGTCCGCAGCGATCTTGTCTTGAGTAAAGCCAAGCTCTGGTTTTTTGCGCGTGTAGATGGCCTTCAGAAGATCGCTTTCGCGGATCTGCTCATCTGTGAGGGGTAGTTTTCGGCTGTCTTTTTTCATGCAGCGATCTTATTACCTACGGTATTCGCATAACCAATATCGCCGGTATTGACTATCAACAATACCGGCGGTCATACTTGCGCGGAGTTTCTACATTGAGGACGCCGCGATGCGCCGTATCCCGCTTACCGAATTTGCCAAAGAGCATGGCCACACCAAGGCCGCGCAGATGCTCGGCTGCACACAAGGAGCCTTGAGCAAGGCCATTCGTGTAGGCCGAGACGTATTCGTAATCCTTGAAGAGGACGGCAGCCTTTCTGCTCAAGAGCAGCGCCCGTTCCCATCCCAAAAATCAGCCGCTTAAACCCATTCATCAGCCACAGGAGCAACACATGTACGAGGTCAACAGCCACAAGCGCAGCGAGGTGAGCAAGGTGCGTTACCGCCCAGATGAGATGTGTCAGCTGCGCCGTGAAGCCGCAATGGCTGGCATGCAGCTCGCGACCTACATCAGAAAGCTTTCGATGCTCGGTCGTGAGCTCGGTGCTGCCGACGTTATCCGCCAAATGAATGGTCTGGACGATCAAGAGCAGGAACAGGAACAGCATAAATCGGCCTGAAGGCCCTATGGAGGGTCAAGTGCTCGAAAACTACTTCGACTGCCTGGATGTAAAGGCTCAAGAAGAGGTTCGACAGCTTGCTGCAGACCTCGGATGGAGCCTCCAAAAGGCAGCCCAGGAATACCTGAAGGTGGCGAAATCACTGGCCGTCGTCAGCAGTGTTGAGCGGATGAATCGAAAAGCCCCGGTGCTGAATATCGCAGGGGAAAGGCCCCCTAAAAAGGGACTCGACAGCGGTTAAACACGAATTTTAGGCAAAAAAAGCCGGGGTAGTGACCCGGCTCTTTCAACAACGTGATGGAGCCATTTTATGCAAATCCAGCCACAAAGCAATACCCCTCAATCCGCGCCACGTTTTCGCAACTCTGAAAACGTGGCGCGCACGATGTCATCGCGAGAAATCGCCAATGTCACCGGTAAGCGTCACAACAACGTGAAGCGCGACATCGCGTCGATGCTTTCCGACCTTGAAGAAGATGTGCTCAGTTTTGAGCACATCTATTTGGACGGTCAGAACCGGGAGCAGGTCGAGTACCTGCTTGACCGTGAGCTGACCGACACCCTCCTGACGGGTTACAGCGCAAAGATGCGTCGCGCCGTCATACGCCGCTGGACCGAACTGGAAGGCCGAACTGCTGCCCGTCGGTCAGTGATCGCAAGCGGAACGAAAGTCGTGGGCGAGCTCGCCATTATGGAGTGCTACACGCGCCTACTGAAGCCTGCGCCATCAAGCCAGGTACTCATGCTTGCCCAGATCGCAAAGAACAACGGCTTGGAATCCAGCTTCCTACCCGGTTACACCGTTGATGCCGACCCCGAGTCCCTCAATGGTTCCAGCATGCCCACCAAGGCACTGACGCCTCTGCTCAAAGAAAACGGAATCCCCAGCACCGCCGCGGCATTCAATCGGCTGCTTGAAGCAAAGGGCTTTCTCAAGACCCTTGAGCGCAAGAACTCGAAACAGGAAATGGTCCCTTTTTGGTCCGTCACTGAGAAAGGTCTGCGCTACGGCAAGAACCTGACCAACCCAAACAGCCCGCGCGAGACGCAGCCGCACTGGTACGTCGATCGCTTCCTTGAACTGGCCGGCCTTGTCGGCAAAGGACGTCCGTAATGGCCGGAGACTGGATCAAAATGCGAATCGACCTTCAGACGCATCCGAAAGTATTCCGCATGGTGTCCGCATTGAAAGCGGACAGATTGCGGATCATTGGCGGACTGCATGTTGCCTGGAGCATCTTCGACACCCATTCCGACGATGGTGTACTGCATGGTTACACCATTGAAGCTATGGACGCTGTTGTCGGCTGGCCGGGCTTCACTCAGGCCATGATCGACGTCGAGTGGGCATCCGTGCAGGACGACGGAAGCCTTGTAATGCCTCGCTTTGACGAGCACAACGGCACCAGCGCCAAGCGTCGGGCGAACGATAACGAAAGAAAGCGTGCTGCTCGCAAGCCTGATTCTGTCCGCAATTTGTCCGCTAGTGATGCGGACAGTTTGCGGACCAGAGAAGAGAAGAGAAGAGAAGAGAATATAGATCAAGATCAAAAGCTCTCTGCGCAGGCTTCGAGCGACGATCTCTTCGCAAAGTTCTGGAAGCTCTACCCGAACAAGAAGGGCAAGACAGCCGCCGAAAAGGCGTGGAAGAAACTCAAGGTCACTGACGACCTGTTCACCCTGATCGGCCAGGGCCTGGCCAAGCAATGCGCTTCCCAGGCTTGGACCAAGGATGGCGGCCAGTTCATTCCGCACCCGGCGACATGGCTGAACGGCAAGCGGTGGGAGGACGAGGTTCAGCCTGCGAGCAACGTGCACCAGTTCACTGCGCGTCGACAGGCTAACGGCCCTGACTACTTCGACAAGTCGTGGCGCACCGATACGAGTGATGACCTATGAAAAACGTCACTCAGATGATCCCCGGTGCAGCACGCTCTCTGTCCACCGCCGCCCCTTATCAGGCCCCGGCGCAAACCGGCACGCAGTTGGGCGTTGTGGATGACGCCACCGGTGAAGTTGTTGAGCGCCTGTTTCGCCAACTGCAGGCCATCTTTCCGGCCCACAAGCAGGCATGGCCTGACGACAAGGCCAAGGCCGCTGCAATGCGCAACTGGACGATGGGCTTCATGGCCGCTGGCATCCGCACGCTTGAGCAGATCCGCTACGGAATCGAGCAGTGCCGTAAAAGCGGCTCACCGTTCGCTCCAAGCGTCGGCCAGTTCATTGGCTGGTGCACACCTGGACCTGAGGCGTTCGGCCTGCCAGCGAGCGCTGACGCATGGATGGAGGCACTGATGGGCTCGTACAGCCACGAAGGCGTCAAGGTTGCTGCCATCGCCACCGGTTTGTTCGACCTGGCTCAGTGCAAGCAGGAAGACAAGGGCATGCGCCAGCGCTTCGACCGCAACTACGCGATCGTGATTCGCCGCGCCCAGGCCGGACAGCCTCTGGACGGAAAGATCCTGACCGGCATCGGCCACGACAGCCAGAAGTCTGCGCTTGAGCTGGCCGACGAACTCGCCGACCAGAAGGCCCAGGCACGAATCATTCAGCAAGGAATACCGGTAGACGGCGCATCTGCGCGTGAGCTGCTGATGGCGAAATTTGGAAGGAGGGCGGGGCAGTGAGTAACGACAAGATGCGTACGGGGTTTGAGGACTGGATAAAGGGTCAAGAAGACTACTTCGGTGATGCGACCAAAAGTCTAAGCCGTTGTGATGAAGACCCTGATGAATACCTTTGCGGCGCAGTGCATGGTGCGTGGATGGCATGGCAGGCCTCCCGCGAGGCGCTGGTGATTGATCTGCCTAAGCCTTTCGCAGTGATAGGCGACTATGCCGCTTGCGGCGGGGGCAGGGCGGTTTGGGATATCGAGCATGCTGAAAAAATACATGACCGCATGTGCGAGAAGACCGCCGTGTATGACAGGGCTGGCCTGGAAGCCGCTGGCGTGAAGGTGAAGCCATGAACCGCGCAAACCCAGCACAACTGCGCCAGGCCCTCGAAGTGGCTCACACCCTGACCAAGTACGGGATCAACTTCGTGTGCATGCCAGTGGTAGACGAGGCCGACGGCCAGAACTTGCAGGATCAGGCCCAAGCCCGCCTTGAGCGCATGGCATTGATCGCGGAATCAGCGGAGAAGCAGGTATGAACGAATTCGTTGCAGTGAAGACGGCCGATCTGGTAGGTGCTGCGCTGGACTGGGCAGTGGCGAAATTGCAGGGGCTACCTGTAGCTTTGGCAGCTCCGGCGTACGGCAACGGTTGGCGAGTTCGCTTTGATCTGCGTACCAATCAGGAGAAGTACAGCCCGTCCACCGACTGGAGCCAAGGCGGGCCGCTGATCAATTCCAACCAGATCTTCCTCGAACCGCCTCGCGAAGTACACCGCGCATTCCTCAACGAGAAAAGCGGCAGAGTCAGTGGAGTCTGGCAAACATACGAAAGCTGGCACGCAACCGTAAGTGCCAGGGTCAGAACGCTGCCACCAAAACACGAAGGCTTTCCGGGGCTCGTCGGCCGCGGAGAGGGCGACACGCCGCTCATCGCCGCATGCCGCGCCATAGTCGCCTCAGTACTTGGCGAAACCGTAAGCGTGCCAAAGGAGCTGCTGTCATGACGGTCGATATCGAAAAGCTGGAAGCGCTGGCCAGGGCTGCAACACAGGGCGAATGGACGTGCAGCGATAAGCATGACGGTCGGTTCTGGCATATCGGTTGCGGCAACCAAGCAATTGGCTCCACCCATGCAGCCAGCAAGAAGGCTAATCCGCGCTACGCCGAAATGTTCGAGGCGAACGCGAAGTTCATCGCCGCCGCCAACCCTGCCGCCGTGCTGTCCCTGATCGCCGAGAACGAGTCAGCGCACAAGCACTGGCAAAACGAATCGAACAATGTGCAGGTGCTGGTGGCGGAGGTTGTCCGGCTCAAGGCCGAGAACGAAGCACTGCGCAAGATCATCAGCGAATCGGCCACCGCATGCGGTGCGGCAGTATCGGTTGATTGCAGCCTGGAGTTCATGGCGATGTTGCCGACTGAGATTGGCTTGGTAGTGGGAAGGCTGCGCAAGAGTGCTGATCGATACGAGTGGTTCAGGTCCCAGCATTGGGATAGCTCCGCGATCTGCGCCGTTGTAGATCCAAAGCTGACCACGAAGCTGGGTGCCTACTGCCCGAGCGGAAAGCTTTTGGATGACGCGGTTGACGCCGGTATTTCCATGAGCAAGGAGGCGAGCCATGACTGACAAGATCAGCGTGAACTGCCAATCCAAGCTCACCGAAGCCGTAACGCGCATGACCGCGATGTTCCGCGAGAAGAAGTTCGTCGTCGTCTCGCTGCGCCCAGGCAAAGACCGCACGCTTGACCAGAATGCGCTGTGGTTTGCGTTCTACAAGCGAATCTCAGAAATGACCCAGATCGGCGACGCCAGTGAGGCGCGCAAATACTGCAAGTTGCACCACGGCGTTCAGATCCTGATCAACGAAGACGAGGATTACCGCGCAGCCTGGCACCGGACCACCAAGCACCTGAGCTACGAGGAAAAGCTCGGCCTGATGGGCGACAGCAAGCTGCTCGGCCCGGACGGATTTCCGGTCACCAGCATGTTCAACCGCGCCCAGGGCATCGCGTACACCGACCGCATCCTGGCGGAGTTCACTGCGCTGGGTGTGTTCTTCGGGGATCTGGTCGGGGAGGCAGCAGCATGAATAGCATCAATCAAGAGGATCGTCTTCCTGGGGAAGAGTGGGCGGACATTTCAGGATTAGGTGGGCTTTGCGAAGTCTCAACGCTGGGCAGGTGCAGAACTGTACCCAGAGCGCTAGGCAAAAAAGACAATCAAGGGAATCTAACAACTGCGCACTATGGTGGCAGATACCTAAAAGTAGAGATGGTCACTGGACGCTTTTATGTAACTCCCAGGGTTGACGGAAAACTCAAGAAGATCAGGCTCCCTGAGGCGATCATGGAGGCGTTCAGGGGCGAGACTTCAGAAGGAAGGAAGGTTGCATTTTTAAATGGCGATAGTGGAGATCTCCGCCTGGAGAATCTTGGCTGGCAAGGAAAAAAGACCAAGCCAGAGCGCGAGCTTAGCGAGCAGCAGATAGAAATAATTTCGAGATGCGCTCTATCTGAGCAGGATTTGGCAATTCTCATGGATATGAGCGCGTCAAGCATTCAGGAGATTCGCAGTCTTTCCAGACAGCAGGCAGAGAAGGTGGGCGCATGAGACGCACGCCACTGCAACGCAAAACCCCGCTCACGTCCATCGGTAGGCGCCGCAAGCGCTGCCCATCCTGCCGAGTGATGTTCACTCCCGACCGGACAGGCCAAGCAGTATGCGGGGAGATCGATTGCGCCATTGCTCACGGTCAGTCGGAGAAGGGCCGGACTATCGCCGGGAAGGCCTTGGCCGAAGTTGGTCGCCGCGACATCAAGGTGCGCAAAGCGGCCCTGAAAAGTCGCGCAGACCACCTCAAGGACACGCAACATGCCTTCAATGCCTGGATTCGTGCGCGTGATGCCGGTCAGCCATGCATAAGCTGCGGGACCACGGCCGACGTTCAGTACTGTGCGGGCCACTACAGGACAACGGCGGCCTGCCCGGAGCTTCGATTTGAACCGCTCAACGTCCACTTGCAATGCAACCGCAACTGCAACATGGGCAAGTCCGGGAACCTGCTTGGCTACCGGCCGCGCCTACTGGAAAAAATCGGCGCAGAAAAACTTGCCTGGGTCGAAGGCCCCCATGAGCCCCAAAAATACACAATTGAAGAACTGAAAGCCCTGACGGCCAAGTACCGGGCACTGACCAGAGAATTGAAGATGGCTGCAGCTTAGCTCCGCTTCGACGCTGACCAGGCTCAACGCAACACGATAAAAATCAGGAGTGCCCGCCATGCCAGAGCAAATGACACTTGAGCTGCAACATCAGCCGATTCGGCCAAAGCTTCTGGTCGTTTATCTGGCGCGGGCCGATTTAGGCCCTCAGCCTGAGCAGTTGGCAATCGACTTCACCGCCCCCGTTCTTGCATTGGTCACCCGGATTCCCCGTTCCCCCATACGCAGCACGATCTGCGCGGGGGCGACGATGGTTACCCGAGACGGCGTTACGCTCCCGGCAGCAGAGTGGGCCGCACGCCTGGGGCTGAAATGGCAAACCGTGAAGATGAGACGGATGAGGGGGGATAACTGGACTGAGGCGCTGGCCCCAGAGTTGAGGCGCAGCACCTTCATGTCAGGATGGCGGATGCACGCTTAACGCCAGACGTGCAGGGTTTTGTCGCTGTCGCCTTCCACGGCCTGACGTCGCTTCAACTCGCCAAGAAGCGATTCAAGCCGGTCGATGGCGTCTGCAGTCAGCGCACCGCCCACGGCTGCACATTCATGAGCGCCCGAAAGCGAAATGACCAGCAGCACGTCAGAAGGGTGTTTCGCCATGTCATCACCCGCGATGCCCATGGTTTCTGTGACAGCGATGAAGACGGTGTCTCGTGTAGATCCGAGAGTGTTCTGAGATTTGCTCATGGAGGATGCCCCGTTTGGTTGAGGCTCAAGTCCATGTGACTGACGGTAGGTGCGCAAGGCTTGTCCGGTGAATTGAGTCACATACCCTTGATGGCAAGTAGCAATCACGCCGAAGGGCCGCTCATGATCAATCAACTCAGCACTTATGCATCGGAGGTCGAACATGGAGTTCGTGGCTCGTCTGTTCGATAAAATCGATGTCATCGTGGCTGGCTTTATCGGCACCGTTGTCGCCAGCTGGTGGCACCGTGACGACCTTGCAGACTGGCGAGCCTGGATCATCTTCATGGTGACCGGCATCGCCTGTGCGCTCTACCTGACTGGAATGGTCAGTTCATATCTCGGCATCACCGAACCCGGCAGTGTGGCGGGCGTCGGGTTTCTGCTGGGAACCTTCGGCGGCTCTCTCATGACCGCTATCAACCGTGCGATCAAAGCCGCTGACCTGTGGGCGCTCATACGCTCCAAGTTCGGAGGGGGCAATCCATGAACACGCAATTTCTCAGCCCGGTATTCATCGGGATGATCGTCATCTGGGCCATATGGGCCGTATTCAGCCGCAAGGTACGTGATGGCGTCATCGGCAAACTGATCTACGCGACTATCGCGCTGTCGGGTTACGCCATTGTCCAGCGCAGTGAGACGTTCTTCATCACGCCCACCGTAGCCGGTGTCACCTTTCATGCGAGCCTGGCCTGTGCCGGCGCTCGACATATCTTCATGGTCACCTGGTGGCCTTCAGTCAAGAAATGGCTGTGCCGCAAGATGAGCTGTGATGCTTGCGTGGAGTGCGTCAATGACAAGCGGAACAAGTGAGGCCCGATCATGACAACCATCGCATACAAAGATGGCGTGATCGCCTATGACACCCGGCAAACTAGAAATGGTTCGATCGTTTCTGATGACTGCTCGAAATGCGAGATAGTCGACGGCGTGAGCTTCTTCCTGTCGGGCTGTGTGTGCGACGAGAAGGGATTGATCGCCGCCTACTTCGGAACACCCTCGAAAGATCCTCTGGAGTGCTCAGGGTTTGTCGTTGATAACGGCAAGCTGATGTTGGTCGGGCATGACGATAAGACGGGTGTATGGAAGCAGCCACTCGACCTTTCGAACCCCGATGCCATTGGAAGCGGCTCGGCCTATGCCCTGGCAGCGATGGATATGGGCGCAAGTGCAGAAGATGCAGTGCGCGCCGCGATGAGGCGGGATATCTACACAGGCGGTGTCGTTCGCTGCGTTGCCATCGAGAGCGTTGAGTCATGAATGCAAAAGCGCTACCGGACTGGGAGCTGATCGAAACCCTGTACCGCGCAGGCATCCTCTCTGTTCGCGAGATTGCAGCGTCCCAAGGGATTACTCACGGCGCCATCAACAAGCGCGCCAAGCGTGATTCGTGGGTGCGAGACCTAAAGGTTAAGATCAAAGCCAGGGCTGATGCGCTGGTATCCAGGGCGGCGGTATCCATGTCGGTATCCACGGATACCCGTGTTACCGAGCAGCAGGTGGTGGCAGCAAATGCCGACCTAACCAAGACGATCAGGCTCGAGCACCGTTCGGACATCGGCCGCAACAAGACGCTGACGATCAAGCTCCTCGAAGAGCTTGAGTCTCTGTCAGATAATCGCGAGCTATTCGCTCGGCTTGGTGAGCTGATCGCATCAGTAGAGGAGGGCGGGGACGACGGCCCGACCGATGCGTACGAGAAAATGCAACAAACCTTCCGTGGGGCTCTTTCACTGCCGAGCAGAGTGAAGATGAACAAGGAGCTTTCTGAGACCTTGCGGGTGCTGGTAACACTTGAAAGGCAGGCATACGGCATTGATGATAATCCCGAAGAGGAGACATTCGCTCAGCGTATGGACCGTCTCATGGGTGACCAGTGAACTCGCGCCACGAAACGCAAACTCAGCAAATCGTGGCGCGAAAAAAGAACTGGCTCATCCGCGCGCCTGGGTACAAGCCGTTCCCAATGATCCTGATGGACGGGCCGCTTGATCACGATGAGGCGCTGGCATTCGCCCGAAGCATATGGCCGTCTTGTTCGGTAGGGTGAAGGCGCTTGCAATCCCTCCCCAGTCACAAATCCTGATGGCTCCTGATAAGCATATCTTGACCTGCAATCCAAACCCGGAGCCTCACTGATGAAAATGAAACGATCGAGCATTCTGTCACTCTGCATCGCACTGCTGTTTTCCTGCGGCTACGCGGTCGCATCGCCCGAGCCACATCGGTTCACGATTAGCGACACGCCGAGCCACTTTTACGTAGGAGCCGAAGAACAGGCCAGCACCAAGGTCCTGCGCGAGATTGCGCTGATCGAATGGCAGCATGCGGTCGCCAAGGAATCGCGCTTCTCCAGATCCGACATGCATGCATCCAGTGCTGGCTTCGTTTTCACCTCCGTAGCACCGGAGCTCAACGACGACGGTTTGCAAAATACCTGATTGATTGCCTTCGGGCAGATACAGAAAAGCCCGCCCACCATCGCGGGCTTTTTCACGCCTGTTGCACAGGAAATACAGTCACATAACGTCGCCACATCATTCGAGTGTTCAGATGGGGTGGGGCGTGAATAGAGAAAAGATGGATCTCATCGATCGGATTCTTTCCGGCGAGAGTTCGGACCCTCGGGTTTTGGAGTTTCAGCGCCTGTATCAGCTTCAAGTGGAGGCATACCTTCCTGTATCAAATCTGTGTCCCGGCCCAACCACTCGTATCGCTACCCAGCAAGAGCTTGATAAAGCTAACGCTAGGGCTGAAGGCGAGCTTTACACATTCGATAACTACCTGATCGCCGATCCTCACCCGCTGGATATCCGGGCGATGGATCGACTGGCAGAGGCTAAGCGTCATATCGCTGAGCTGCTGGGTTTGGTTGAGCCTGAGCCAGTTAGCAAAGTCGAGCTGGCCTAACCCATGTCAGCCGACTCCCTGTTCGTTCAGCTCATGTCGAGTGATGAGATGTTTTGCGCTAGAGCTTTGAAGATTCGCACAAAGGCTGGCGACATCATGCCGTTCGTGTGGAATGACGCCCAGCGGCAACTTCATGAGCGCCTTGAGTTGCAGCTTTCTCTTGCCGGCTGGATACGCGCCATCGTGCTCAAGGGTCGGCAGCAGGGAATTAGCACTTACGTTTCAGCAAGGTTCTACAAGCGCACAAGCAGCAAGAAGGGGAAGCGCACAATGATCCTGACCCACCTTGACGCTGCCACACAGAACCTGTTCGGCATGGCAAAAACGTTTTACGAGCTGTCGCCCAGTGTCGTTCGACAGAAAATGAAAGCCAACTCAAGTACTGAGCTGTCCTTTGAGGAGTATCGCAGCGGTTACAAAGTCGCCACTGCGGGCAGCCCCGGCGCTGGAAGGTCGGACACAATCCAATATCTGCATGGCTCAGAGATGGCGTTCTGGCCAAATGCACAGAAGATCATGGCGGGCTTGGGTCAGACGGTTCCGATGATCGAAGGCAGTGAGGTCATCATCGAGTCCACTGCAAACGGCATGGGAAACCTTTTCCACCAAATGTGGCAGCTGGCGGTCGCCGGCAAGTCCGACTACATGGCCGTGTTCATCCCTTGGTTTGTCGAAAGCGGCTACCGCCGTGCCGTCCCGAAAGACTTCGAGCTGAGCGAAGACGATTACGAATACATGGAGGCTTACAACCTTGATGAAGAGCAGATGGCCTGGCGGGCGGGCAAGATCGCCACTGACTTCGCCGGCGACGTCGACTGGTTCAACCAGGAATACCCAGCCACCCCGGACCTAGCATTCCAGAAGGTTGGCCACAAGCCGCTGATCAAAACCGTAAAAGTTTCCTTGGCGCGCAAGAAAGAGATCAAGCACGAGCGTCGCATCGGCGCCCACGTGGTCGGCCTTGACCCGGCGCGCGGCGGAGATACATCGACGTTCATTCACCGCCAAGGTCGTGTCGCGTGGGGCATTGAGCGCAACAACGTGCCAGACACCATGGCCGTGGCAGGTCAGGCCGCCCGCATGCTGATGGACGACAAGACCATTCGCATGATGTTCATCGACATCGGCGGGCTTGGCGCCGGCATCTACGACCGACTCGTAGAGCTTGGCTTTGGTGATCGCGTGACGGCCGTCAACTTCGGATCTGCCGCCAGCGACTCTCGCAAGTACGCCAACAAGCGCTGTGAGATGTGGGGAGAGCTGGCCGAGTGGGTTCACGACGACATAACGCCGTGCATCCCTGATGACGACCAGCTTCACAGCGACCTGACGTCGGTGGCCAAAGACAAGTACACGAGTAACGGCCAACTCAAGCTTCTGCCCAAAGAGGAAGCCAAAAAGATTATCGGCAGATCTCCGGACGACGGCGATGCGCTGGCCCTCACATTCGCAGAGCCAGTCTCTGCCGACGACGAATTCAAAGACGACTGGAGGGCTCAGATGATGCGCCGAAACGCCCGCAAATCAGCGATGAGTGCCTGACCATGGCTGATAGCCCCGAAGACAAGCAGAAAGCCGCCGACAACTGGGCGCGCTACGTATACGGCTGCAACCGTGGACACTCGGACTACATTGACCAGGCTCGCTTGTGCGAAGACTTCTACATGGGCGGCGGCCGCCAGTGGAGCACTGCTGACCGGCAGACGCTGGCTCAGGCAGGTAGGCCATGCCTTGAGTTCAACCAGATCAAGAACAAGATCAACGCCGCTGTTGGCTACCAGATCGGCAACCGCATGGATATCGGCTTTCGCCCGCGCGCCGGTGCTGCTGACGCAGAAACCGCAAGCACGCTCTCCAAACTGGCCATGCAGATCGCTGACAACAACCAGTTCCACGCCAAAGAAACACAGGTATTCGCCGACGGACTCATCCAGCAGCGCGGGTACTTCGACATCCGCATGAGTTACGAGGACACCATTCTGGGCGAGGTGCGAATCGACATCCTCGACCCGTTGGACGTGATCCCGGATCCCGATGCAAACAGCTATGATCCTGATGAGTGGGCAGACGTCACCGTCTCTCGGTTCATGACTCAGATTGAAATCGAAGCGCTCTATGGCACAGATGCCAAGAAGTCTATCGAGGACGAAGAGGGCGCGGTTCCCATGATGGGCCTGGACGGCACTGATCATGAGCGCAATGGGTTCGGCGACGACGATGGGCTCTTCGACGAGTTCCAGGGTGAGGACAAAGACAAATCCGGCAAACGCCACCGCGTCATCGACCGCCAGTTCTGGCAGATGGACAGGGCGGAAGTGATCATTACCCCGACTGGCGATATCCGTCTGGTCGAGGACATCAAGCCAGAAGTTGTCGACGAAATGGTTGCTGCCGGAGCCATCCGCGCCAAGCGCCGTATCAAGCGTGTTCGCTGGCTGGTGAGCACTCGTGAAACCGTGCTGCATGACGACTGGTCGCCGTTCAACCACTTCACTGTGGTGCCGTTCTTCCCAACTTTTCGCCGTGGACGCACTCGAGGCCTCGTAGATGACGCGATAGGGCCTCAACAGCTTCTCAACAAGTCGATGAGCCAATACCTGCACATCCTCAACACGACAGCCAACAGCGGCTGGGTGACGGTAGCGGGCACTCTGGCGAACATGCGCGATGAAGAGCTGGCGGATCGAGGTTCTGAAACTGGTCTGCACCTTGTCATCAAGAAAGACACGGCGATCGAGAACAGGCCTCAGAAGATCCAGCCCAACCAGGTGCCAACGGGCATTGACCGAATGATCGACCGTGCTGGCGCTCTTCTGGAGCAGTCCACCGGCATCAACGAAGCAATGTCAGGCAATCAGGGCAACGAGGTGTCGGGCATCGCGATTCAGACCCGCCAGTTTGCCGCCCAGCAGCAGTTGGCCGTCCCGCTCGACAACCTGGCCCGCACCCGCCAGATGCTTGCGTCTCGCATGCTGGAAATGATCCAGGTCTTTTACGACCAGCCGCGAATCATCCGGGTAACCGAAACGGATCCGCGCGGCAAAGAGACTGCCTCCGAGATCCCGCTGAACTGGCCTCAACCTGATGCCAGGATTCTCAACGACCTGACCATCGGCGAGTACGACGTCATCGTCACCGAGGCGCCTGCCCAAATCACGTTTGAGAACAGCCAGTTTCTACAGGCTATCGAGCTGAACGAGAAGGGCGCGAACATCCCGTGGCCGTTCATCATCGGCTATTCGAATCTTGCCAATAAGCAGGAAATCATCGATTCGATGGAGCAGCAGCCCGCCCCACCGGTCGATCCGACCCTGCAGGCAAAGGCAGAACAGCTCAATGCTCAGACGACCAAGATTCAGGCAGAGGCCGTCGCCAAGTCTGTCGAGGCCCAATATTCGGCTATTCAGACTGCGGCCACCATCGCCAGCACGCCAGCAACCTCAAGCCTCGCCGACGCACTGCTGCTTTCTGCTGGCTACGTCGACAGGGATGCCGCCCCTATCGTGCCCGAGTACGACAGCACGGTCCTGGCGGTGCCGAACCTACCCACAAATACCAATCCACTCACGCCAGCCAAACCGGGCGTCGGCCTGAACGCAGGCATCGAAACCCCTCGCATTGAAGGAGCACCAGCATGAAGCCATCACCAATGAGCGAAGACGACAAAAAATGGGAAGTGGAGCGCGACCTTCGCTCTCTCGCCGAGGCGGCCGAAATCAACAAGGACCCGAAGCGACTGGCCGCCGCACGCGCACTCGCCAAGGAAAAAATGGCTGATCTCCAGAAGATCGCCGACAAATAATCACCGAGCACCAGGGGCAGAACATGAGCACAGTAGCAGCCGCAGCAGAGCAAGAAACACAAGAGCAGATCGAAGAGCGTTTGAGGCAGGAGGCTATCGCCGCAGGTGATGTCTTCGATCCAGCGGACGGTATAGACGTCGACAGCGGCGCCAAGCCACCTGCGGCAAGGGTGGAAGCTGAGTCTGATATTGATCCGGAAACGCTGGCAGCCATTGCTGGCGACGATAAGCCACGCATGATTCCTCATTCCCGCTTCAACGAAGTGAATGAAGAGTCGAAGCTTCATCGCGCCCGTGTGCTGGAGCTGGAAGAAGAGCTTGCCCGTGTCAAAGGCTCAGGCTCCGCCGCCCAAAAACCAGCCACGGAAGAAAAGCCGCCCGCTGAGTTCGATTTTGATGCAGCCGAGGAAAGCTATTCCACTGCGATCCTGGACGGCGATCAGACGAAGGCGAAGAACATCCGCGCCGAGATTCGCAAACAGGAACAGCAAGCCGCCGATGCGCGCGCCGAGGCTGCTGCAGATCGCCGCTACGCTGCTAACCGCCAGAAGGACGATCAAGAGCGAGCAGGCCTTGAATTCAAGCTGGAGCTGGCCAAGGCCTACGCCGTGCATCCGTTCCTTGACGCAGACAGTGCAGACAAGAATCAGGATGCCATCGAAGAGACGCTCGTATGGGTCCAGCATTTCACTGGTAAAGGCGAGAGTCCTGCAAAAGCCCTGGCGTCTGCGGTGCAAAAGGTTGCGCCACGCTACGCCAAGGTCGAGCCAGTTCAGGATGCTACGCCGAAACCTGACCTTGCCCAGGGTCTGGCCCGCTCTCAAAAGATCCCGGCCAAGCCTGCAGGTGTTGGCGAGCGCGCTGCTTCAATTGACGTGAGCAAAATGTCGACCAAGGACATCAAGAACCTGTCTCCAGAGGACGAAGCCCGCTTGGCAGGCAATTTCGTCTGAGTTGACACCAGTATCCAGTCACATAATTTACGAATTGCGTTGCCATTGAAGACATGGATGTCGCCCCCTCCAAGGGGCGCAGATCTACACGGCAACGCTCGCTCGCCGAGTCACGGTGTCATTCGCCAGCAGGGCGTAAAGCTGACCTGTTTCAAGCGCATCAGGAGCGCCCAAACCTGTCCTCGCAAGGGTGGCGACATACCCAGAACCACAAGCCATCCAATCATTTGAGGAACCGCCAACATGGCAGTTACCAACTTCGCGGCCCTGCAGCCGCAGAGCAAGACGTACTGGTCCAAAAAAGTCTGGACCGA
Organism: Pseudomonas californiensis; assembly: GCF_021147775.1. Taxonomy (GTDB): domain Bacteria; phylum Pseudomonadota; class Gammaproteobacteria; order Pseudomonadales; family Pseudomonadaceae; genus Aquipseudomonas; species Aquipseudomonas californiensis. The sequence goes on along the minus strand of NZ_JAGTPK010000009.1, from coordinate 121,317 downwards.
AGCGCGCGACGAAATGTTCGTCAACAAATTCCTGGGCGATGGCACCTCTGCCGTAATCCAGCACGTCACCGAACTCACCACCACTGAGAAAGGCACCCAGGCGCTGATGGCCATGGTCGCCGACCTCGTGGGTGACGGTGTGACCGGTGACAACTGGCGCGAAGGCAACGAAGAAGAAATGACTTCGTCCTGGCAAGAAATCAACATCGACTTGATTTCGAACCAGGTGCGCGACAAGGGCAAGCTGTCAAATCAGCAGTCCGTAATCGACTTCCGGAAAATGGCCAAAGACCGCCTTGCGTTCTGGCTGGCCAACCGTGTCGACGAGCTCGCCATCCTCACCCTGTCGGGCATTTCCTACAGCTTCAACACTGACGGCAGTGCCCGTGTCGGTTCCGCCTTCCCAGGTCTGTCTTTTGCCAAGGACGTGAGTGCCCCCTCGCCGAAACGGTATTTGACCTGGGACGGCTCTAATCTGATTCCTGGCGACAACGCCTCGATCACCAGCGCTGGCGTGCCGAAGTACAAGATGATCGTGGACCTGATCGCTTATGCGAAGTCCCACTACATCCGTCCGGTCACTGCCAACGGCAAGAAGTACTACGTGCTTCTGGTACAGCCCGGCACCCTGGCTGCGCTGAAAATGGATCCGCTGTGGCAGAACGGCCTGACGAATGCGGGCGTTCGCGGCGACCAAAACCCATGGTTCACCGGCGCCACCGTCACCGTCGACGGCGCGATCATCCATGAATCCAATATGGTGTACAGCACTACTGGCGCACCTGCTGGCTCGAAGTGGGGCGCGGGCGGCAACGTAAACGGTACTCGTACTCTGCTGCTGGGCGCGCAGGCTCTCGGCTTCGCTGATATCGAGCAGCCAGAGCGCACCGCATGGGTGGAAAAACTCTTCGACTACGACAGCAAGATGGGTATTTCCGTCGACCGCTTCGTGGGCTTCGTCAAACCCAAGTTCTACAGCACGCACGACAAGTCTGTTGAAGACTTCGGCGTTGTTGCCGTGGACCACTACCTGCCGAACAGCGGCCAGTAAGGAGTAGGGCATGAATTACTTCGTTTATGAGCGTCAGTGGCCTCTGGTCGGCTATCAGGACCTGGTCCCTACTGACTTCGCTACAGCGGCAGCGGTTGACTTCGCTGGACTGCCAGAAGGCGCCACCATCACTCATGCCTGGATTGACGTGAAGGTTGCATTCAACTCCGCCACCACCGCCACCCTGAGCATCGGCGACAAGGCGCTGGCCACCCGTTACGGCTCGGCTATCGATCTGAAAACCACGGGCCGCAAGCCTCTGGCCAACGCCGCTGGCTTCACAACTGCCGAGGCTGGTCAGTTGGTTGCCACATTCGCCCAGACCGGCACTGCTGCAACGGCAGGCTCTGCCCGCGTGTACTTCCAGTACGTGGCAGAGCGCAAGTCGGACGAAATCCAGGACTGATCCTGACCAATCTGCCCCGGTTCGCCGGGGCAATCACAGATAGAGGGGCAAAACGATGTCTGATGAAATCCGCTTCAACCCGCCTTCGGGCCTGAATTCCCTGTCGATTGCGCTGCTGTCAGGCCACAGCCTGTGCGTGCACCGAGTACACCCTGCAGACGGCAAAGCCGGTACCGCTGTGCCGGTCAAGTTCCGCAAGGAAGCGCTGAGCCTTGGCTGCGCGCCTGTTGGCGTCGACGTTGACGAAGATGAAGACGAAGGCGACACCAAGTCGGTGCTTATCCTCAAGGCTCTGGAAGCAGTGATTGAGCGCAACGAGCCAGACGAAATCGAGCCTACTGGCCGGCCAAAGCTTGCCGCCGTGAAAAAGCAGGCCGGCTTCGGGGTGACCAAGTCGGAGCTGGACACCGCGTTCGATGCGTTCGAAAAGTCCCTGGCTTAAACCATGGCCTACGAAACCGTCGGTGCGCTGATCAAGGCCTTTCGTGAAGACGAAAAGGACGCGATCGAGCCTTACTTCTGGTCCGACAGCCAGCTGGTTCGCTGGACCAATGAAGCGCTGACGGAATTCGCCGAACAATCGCAAAGCATTCGGGATGAGGACAGCGATGTAACGCTTATTCCGTATCGCGCCGGTGAAGACAGGTTCGAGCTTGACCCTTGCATCATTGATGTAGTCGCGGCCTGGGTAGACGGTCAGCCGCATTGCCGCCTATCTCGCGCCTGCTCGCCGATTGGCAATGGTTTTCGCGGCGGTTACTGGCTGGCGTACAACGGTTGCTCGTCGCATTTTCATTTCAACCCTGTCGGCATTCTGAAGCTTCATCCGAAGCCTTCCGAGGCCGGCGCCGTTCGCCTGCAAGTTATCCGCAGGCCGGTCGCCGAGCTGACAAAGTGCGACAGGATCCCGGACATGCTTGCGTCGGACCGTCGACATCTGCTTGCCTACGTCTCGTACAAGGCTTACAGGGTCAATGAGGGCGAGACGTACAGTATCGAGAGCTCCGACAAGCACCTGGCTCGATTTGAGCAGGCGTGCCAGGACGCGCGAGAGAAGGATATTTTGCGCCGTGGTTACTGTTCTCGGCCGATCCGGAGCGCCTGGTAATGGCCGAGAGCACTCCTGTTCTGCGCGGCCCCTGGCCGCTGGGCATCAACAACAAATCCAATGAGAAAGCTGTGCCGAAAGGCGCTCTTCGTGATTCGGTGAATTACGACCCAGCGGCTGATGGTGTTCTTCGTATGCGTACCGGCTACAGCAAGGCGCTTGCTGGAAGCGCAATTCGAGGTTGCCTGAGTGTTGGTGCGCATATTCTGGTTGCCGACGGCACGCAACTCATCGACTTCAACACTGAAACCAACACGTCGACTGTGCTCAAGCAGATCGCGGGTTCTGGGCGCTTTGCTGGCGCCGTGCTGAACGACGAGCTTTTCTTCTGCACAGAGAACGAGTGCTTGCGATACCGGGCGGGGACGCTTCGCACCTGGGGCGTGCCGACCGTGACAAATCAGCCTGTCCCGAGCGTGGGGCAGGGTGCGCTTCTCGCTGGCACCTACCAGTGCGCGGCAACGTTTGTGGATGCGGCAGGCGACGAGGGCGGCACCACCGAGGCGTTGACAATTACCGTTTCGGAAAGCTCGGCACTGATCTTTCAGGGATTGATTCCGCCCGCCGGTGGTCGTGTTCGGGTCTATGTAAGCGCCGTCAACGGGTCAACCCTCTATCTGCAGTATGACGGCTCCGGGCAATACGTGTGCTCGAGCGTAAACGACGCAGCGGCCCGCCTGGAAACGCAGTTCCTGCGCTCGCCCGCGCAAGGGCAACTCATTGCTGCACACAACGGCGTACTGCTGACCGCCGACGGATCAATGCTGCATATGACACTGCCGCTGCGCCCGCATTTGTGTAGCGCTATCAAAGGATGGTTTCAGTTCCCTGCGCCGGTCGACATGGTCGTGTCCGGTGATGGCGGCCTGTTTGTATCGGCTGACAAAACCTATTTTCTGACCGAGATCGAGTCGCAAACCCCAGGCAGCCGCAAAGTTTTCGACTTCGGCGCGGTCCGTGGCAGCGATACGAAAGGCCTGCGCAACGACGTGATGTGGATGACGCGCTACGGCATTGCCAAGAGCGACGGGACAGGTAATGCCGCGCTGATCAGTGAGGCGAACTTTGTACCCGAGCTGGCAGGGTCGGCCGCTTCATCGCTCATTGAGTCGAACGGTACCCAAATGGTCGTAACCACCCAAAAAGCCGTCAAAGGCGCAAACCCGCTCGCTGCGAGCGACACCTACGACATGGAGATTATCTACCCATGAGCAACGTTGAAGTGAACGAACAGGCGTTGCCTTTGGGCTTTGTCTACACCCTGGAGATCGTCGACCAGGACGGCCGAGTTCTTGATAGTCGAACCTGCAAAAACATCATCCCGCAGGTGGGCATCAATCACGTGGTCGGCCTGATACGCGGCTCTGCCACGCCAATCTCGAATTGGTACATGGGTATATACGAAGGCAACTTCGTACCGACCTCCGGCACCACGGCCGCCAATCTTCAGACCGATGCGCAGGAATGCGTAGCTTACAACGAGCTGACCCGGCCTGAATGGCAGGATGCCTATGACGGCACGCAGCTGATCAGCAACCTGGCCAGCCGCGCAGAATTCACGATGAGCGCGACCAAGCGGATTTACGGCGGGTTCATTTGTGCAAACAGCGCAAAGGGCTCCAACACCGGAGTACTACTGTCGATCGCGCGTTTCTCGTCGCCACTGGAAATGCCTGTCGGCACGATTGGCCGTCTGGCCACTTCGATCACCATCATTCCTGCGTCCTGAGGGCCTGGCCATGTCTATGTCGCATGCAGCTCTCCTGGATTCACTGAGTTACTACTTCACTTCGTCCACGGTAGGTTCAAGGCCTGTCGCGTGGGTCGTAAGCCTTCACACCGCAGCCCCCGGCGATTCAGGTACCGCCAGTGAAGTTGCCGATGCAAATTACGCCCGGCAACCGTCAACCTTTGCGCTGAACACCTCGGATGCATCTGCGGCTCTGGTTTTCAACACCGCCAACATCGCGTTTGCAGCAGCTGCAACCGGATACACCGCCGCCTATGCGGTCGTGTGGGACACAACAAACAACAGGCCGCTGGTTATTCAGCGATTGATTACTGACAAGGTCATTGCCGCAGGTGAACAGGCTCAATTCTCACCAGGTGAACTTAAAATTGGGGGTCGCAGCTGATGAAGAGAAGTACCGGTTTCAGAAATGCAATGCTTTCCACGGGCGCAATCCCTGCGCTCAACGGCAAAGTGATCAAGATTTTCAGCGGGCCGACCACGCCGGCATCAGCCGATGACGCTCTTGCCGTGGGCACGACGCTGCTGTGCACGATCAGCGCAAGCGACTCGGGTACGGGCTTGACGTTCTCGCAGCCATCCGCGGGACAGGTCACGAAATCCACGTCCGAAATATGGTCGGGCACCGTGCTTGCGAGCGGCACTGCAAACTTCTTTCGGATGGAAGATTCATCCGATGCGGGCGCTGCTTCGGCCAGCGCCGTAAGGATCCAGGGCACGATTGGCCTCGATGGTGCTGACATGAACTTTGGCAACACGGCACTGGTGGCGGGAAATATCCGACAGATCAACCTGTTCGTCATTTCCGTTAGCGCCGGCTGAGGTATCACATGGCACATCGTCTGGCGAAACAGGCTGTTGAGATATATGTGCCAGCCGTTCAGGAGGTGCTTGGATCGCCTGCGCGAACCGAAGTCACCTACAGTCGTGAGCAGGTCTTGAAATGGACAGGGCAGTACACGACTGTTAACTACACCTACAGCACGACCAAAGGGAGTATCACGATCCCAACGAAGGTCTTTTCCGGGAAGCCCTACTACGTCGAAGAGACGGTTCCGGTCTACAGCTACTTCCCTGCGGTTGCACCTGTAGCAGGTCGTGACGCCCAAACGATCACAGACAGCCAGGTGGGATGGAACGCAGGCGCTCAAAGCCTGGTAGTGATTGACGGTGATTTCATTGCGCTTGCCACGATCAACTCTAGCGCTATCGGCGTGCTTGTCGGAATCCAACCAGCCGGTTCTCCATCTGGCGATCTGAACACTCCTACGCATGCCGTTCGTATCTCCAATCGTCGGCCCTCTGTGGTGGAAAGAGGGCTTTCAAAGGTCTCCGGCAATGAGTTCTCAGGCGATCTTCAAGTTCAGATCCAGCGAGTAGGCCGAACGATTACCTACCGGGTTGGATCGATCGCTTACACCAGCGATGTCGATTCCACTGGGCCTGTATCAATGGCTTCCGTGTTGTACGCAGGCGGTGATTACGTTGAGGATCCGTTGATCGGTAATCTGATTCAACTGTCCTCAACCGGCCCTTGGGGGTGGGCTGACGGGTCTGGCCTATTGGCGCTTAAAATCGCCTCATCGTGGCGATGGGTTGGTTATGCGTCTGTGAACGAAGGTCACGCCCGCATGCAGATAGATATGAGCATGAAGGCCTCAGAAGAAGACCTTTCCAGCGCAATAATGGTGATGAACGAGCCTTCCTTGACCCAGGCCGGCGGGTTTGCAGAAGCAGACCTTGCTATCGGTACCATGGTCATTCCGATGGTTGTGCAAGCGATCGGCCTCAGCATTGAGGTAGGTCGCTCTTCCACTTCCATAGATTTGACCATGCGTTCCGGCGATTACGATTACGGCGAGTCGAGCCTGCTCATTGACGAGATCGAACTGTTTTCGCTTTCGGATGAATTGCCACAGGGGTACGGAGGGGCGGACGAAGTAGCATTTCTCGGAGACTTCTACATCGTCGACCCCGTGGCGTATGCGTCACTGGTTGAAAGCATTTCGCTCAGGTCGAGCGTTGATGCGCTGCTGGCTCTCGATGCCGATTTGGCCGACCACCTCATGCTGATGGAAGAAACATCCATTGGGCTGGTCATCACGGCTCTGCTTGAGAATCGAATCGGTATTGCTGACGCCTCCGTCAGAAGCTCGCGAGATGTGTTCGAGTACGTGAACAGCATTACCGGACTATCAGGCCTCTACGATTTCAGCGGAAACACCTACTCCACGAACATTGCCACGGGCGCGGTGAGCAAATACGCGAACTTTGACTTCGACAGTTTCTGCCGGGTTGGCATGAAGACCTACGGCCAGAGGGCCGATGGTTTGTATCTGATTGGCGGGGAAACAGACGGCGGCAATTTCATCGGTACACGGGCGGATTTTGGCGCCGAGGACTTTGGCACAGCCCAAGGCAAGCGGGTCGGAAACATCTTCATGGGTCTGGCTGCAGACGGACAGGTTTACGTCAGGACGACAGAGGACGGCAATCAGGACATGACCTACCGAGCCTATCAGCGCAGGGGAGAGTTCCGTGCTGACATGCAGCGTGGCAGATCATCGCGCCTCTGGAGGCTTCGACTTGAGGTGGTAGAGAGCAATTTTGCAGAGCTGGACAACATCGAATGGGTCCTCACACAGACCGGTCGCAGATCGAATTAAGGAGGCCAGGTCATGGCATCAGATTACGGCAGCACAACCAGCCAGCTCTTCGCCCAGGGCGCACGCGCGATATCTTTGGCCAGCGGCAGTGCGGGACGTATCACTGCGTCCAGCAAACCGAATATCTCGAACGTCGAGCTGGCGTATACCTCGAACGTCCAGAATTTCAGCTACACCGGCAATACTCCTTCGCTCAACTATTCGCCCGGATCGCTTTCGGCGGGCGAGGCGCCAAAGTTCTCAGACCTTTTTGAAGGTGCGGACAACTCCAATGCTCTGATCGCAGAGCTGAACACCACAGTCGACAGTTGGCTTGCGAAGTATTTCCCGTCGATCAATGGTTCTTTCAAGAATTTGAGCGAGGACTGGTGCGCATCAGTCATCAGCGGAGCCAAGCCATTTGGTACCGACTCGACCGTTTTTGAGCTAGTTTGGCAGAAATCGCGTGATCGGGCCTATCGGACTGCGACCAGTGAGCAGCGGCAGCTCGAAGCATCGCTCTCTTCCAGGGGTTTCAGTATGCCTGCGGGCTGCCTGCCCGACCTCATTACCCAGTCCGAACAGAATGCAACCAACGCCATCCTTGACGTCAGCAGAGATCAGGCGATCAAAGATGCAGACATCAAGGTCGACTTGTTGAAGCAGGCCACGAACATCGCCGCGCAGCTCAAGCTCGGAATCCTGACAGAAAGCGCGAATTACTTCCGTGCGATCTACTCAGTGCATGGCACAGCCATTGAGAAGGCGCGAATTCAGGCCCAACTCTACAACGCGTATTACGGAGCGCTGTCGAGCTATGCCAATGTCGAGGTATCTATCGAAGAGCTTCGACTCAGGGCGGCCAGGGAGCAGGCTGACGTCGCACTGTCTGGAGAGGATTTGAAGCTGCGGGCCGCTCAGGCAGGTGCAGGTGTAAATGTCAGCTCCGAACAACTGCGCTTGCAAGCAGCAGAAGCGAAGGCGAACGTCACGATCTCAAGCGACAGAAACAAGGTCGGTCTTTACGGAAGCGATGGTCAGCCGGCAGCTCACGCGCAAGCAGCGCGCGCATTTGCGGATGCAGCAGGGTCTGCCTACACCGCAGCGGGCACCCTAAGCGCACAAGTCGAGTCATTCTAATGGCGTTGCTTATATCCAGCAGACTAATGACTCGGGTAGGAGCGATATTCATAAGGAATGCTAGAACACTTGCCAACAACGCTTACCGGTCCAAAGCATCGAGTAAGCACCAGATCATTAACGGGTTTCTCCTGCGCGCGATCGGCAAATGGTCCGAGTCAGAAGGAGCCTCGCCATTTCTTGAGCGAGGCTCCTATATCGCCAGCGTCATGGACACGCCGGGCTATATTTTGTTGGCGGGGCCCGTCAGGATCGTTCAAAACGGGGTCAGCCTGCTTGCATTGGCAACATCCGTAGGCATTCGAGACGACTTTGAATCTCCGGGTTCATCCAGTCAGTTCACTTTCCATGACAAGCAAAGCTTTTACGTTTTGAGCGCTCCCACTTTGATCAGAAACACGGGTTACCCATTCGCGATCGACTGGTTTCCAAGAATCCAGCAGCGGGACTGGTTTCTCGGATACTCAAGAATGGACATCCCCCTTAAAAACACTGAATCGAGCACAAACTATTACTCCCTGGACGACGAGAATTATTTCGATTTCTCGTGCCGCGTGGCGCTGGCCGGTTCAATTACGTCGTTTCCTACCGGATCAAGAACCGCCGTATTGAACGGGGATGCCGTCGAGTTTGGCCCGCTAAAGCTGAATTACTTTCTGAGAAATCAGTATTCAATCGATGAAGATGATTTGCCTGATCGGTGGAAGCTCTTGGTTCGCAGGCTGGTACCTCTGGAGCTGAGCGCGCCCTACGGTGACTTTCGACGGCCAATAAAGGACGTGCTATTGAACGGCTTCGCATTCATACCGGCGTCCACTTCCAGCGTTTTGGAGGGCAAAGACATCTACTGCCACGCAGCCAGGACCTATCGGCAATATCAAACGCCATGGGGGATCACCGGCCCGGAAGATTTCGACAGAAACGGAGAGCAGGGGTTGCTCGTGGCAATCGGCGAGCAGGATAGATCTGATTACGATCCTGAGGTGGGCACAAACCTTTTCGCCAGTACAACAAGCTTGAGGGTGTTCAGGCCGCAAGACATTCAGCAATCCTATCTTCATCCTTCGCCGGAAATGGTGCCCGCAGATCCGTTCCTGAACAAACCCTCGTTTCCCAACTTCGGTAGCTTCCTGACGCCGAACCCGGTCGCGCTGGCTGATGGCTTTGTCGTCTTCAGCGTCTACACCACCTACCTGGACAGGGGCGATGCCGATCATCGCGGTGACGCATGGTCGCTGATCACAACGCTACCGGACGGCAGGAACTTATCGCTCAGGGCCGACTGGGACGTTGAGTCAGAGACGATCCCGACCGGAGTGGACGGGGAGTTCATGTATCCGTGGATAGTTGGATCTGCATCGATACCGGACGAAAACGCTGTTACAGCATGCTGCCTTGTTTGGGAGCAGACATATCAACGGGGCGCGATCGGAATTCCTATCAAGGGAGAGTGGGCGCTCTATACGACCACTGGCGGAAATCCGCAGAGAAAAACCATACCCGGTTACGCGCCGCCATTTGCGGTTTTGCAGCACGCAGGGTCTACATCAATCAACAGGTTTGATAGCCCTACTTACGACCTTACTCAGCCGATAGCCTCTGCCTACCATGCGGGCGAACAAAAAATGGTGACTGCCTGCATTGATTACCCGCCTTCTGCATCCGAGCGAACCATTCGATGCGCCGTGTTCGACGTGCCCACCGGGACAATGAGCGTTGGCGGAGTTATAGCGACCTCAACAGACAGTCTCGACAAATGCTTTATTACTGTCGTTCAGCCATTCCAGGCGCCACGAGAGGGCAAGGAGGCTGTGCCGGCTGTTTTGTTGGCGAGCATAACCCGCCACGCTGCTGGGAATAACGGAGGCAATGGAAAGGTGTTTCTGTCGGTTGATGGAGGCGGGGAGTGGCGAGAGTATCTGACCGACGCCGGCGCTCAAGGCGGCGCATTTTACGTTGGCAATAAATTATGGAAGTTCGACCTGAGTGCAGGTCTTGACGGAAGGATTAGACGATGAAAGTAACCTTTGCCGTCGGCTTCAAATCCAGTGGCTCAGTGCTTGAGCTGGACACTGAGACGAATCAGAGCAGAAAGCTATTTTGGTCTGCCCCTATAGGGTCGGACGTGGTGATAAGCCTGTTCTTGAAGGGGCCCAAAGTCTGCGGAGCCTTGGCCCGCTCTGGCCCAACAATTTACAAGGCCTTCGTAGGTGAGGCGCTTCCCGATCCTGCTGCTGTGACGGTGACGGCTATCGGGCCCGCCCTTACAGCCAGTCGAGAAATGCAGGTGTCGCCTGATGGATTATTTTCGGTCGGTGTGCCTGGTTCCGGGTTCGACTGGGCTGTTATCAACTTCAGCGGCGGAACTCCCACTCTGACGAGTCACGCTGCAGGCTCGTTCCCTACAAACGTTGAAATGGGGATGATGTCATTTGACGACGGTTCGTCTCGGCTGGTGTACATCAACGGCGATCAGCAGGCAATGTATCTGTCTACAGAGCTTGGGCGTCCCGGCTCGATCGACATAGCGCTAACGCTGCCTATACCTGAAGTCGTGCCGTTTGGTCAGGATTACAACGTATTTGCTGCGAACGGGGCGGTTTCTCTTGGAAGGCTGGGGGCTGCAGCTAAATCGGCAGGCCTCGGAAGCCCTACCGTTTACGATCAATGGATTATCGCCAGTCTTGGCCCAAACGGCATTTATCCAGGGCGCGTATCTGGCGCATGCACGCACCCCGATGATTCTGGGGCGCAGGTAGTTGGCTATATTGACGGCTTTACCCTGAAAGAGCTGGTGGTTCAAAGTAACTTCAACTTTACCGTCTTGTACTCCCAGGCTCTGCCGGATGATCTGATCTCGGGTCAAGGTATATCCGGGGTCTTTTTCGATGTGGTTCCGGCCCAGAAAAAACTGTTCTGGACAAAGTTTGTGAGGTCATTCGAAGACGCTTAAGCCTCTTGAATCCCTGATGCAGTCACATAGCCTTCGGCTTATGAACTATTCAGGAGTGAGAGAAATGGCAGCTGGCGATCTTAATGGCGATTTGAGAGATGCATATCTGACGCCGGAGCAGCGTGCGGCAAAGGTTGCTGGTCAGCGAGCAGCGGGGCCTGTAGGCAGAGCCACTCAACAGCTTGCCAATCAGCCAATCGCACCGCCACCAACACCTGCGCCGGCAAGCCTTGCAGACGCAGCGCCAAAGCAAACATCGTTTGATATAACAAATACGCCTGTTAAAAGCGGCGAAAAATCATCCCTTGCGTCGTTTGGCGCGCCGCCTGCTATTGCAGCCCAGCAAGTGCAAGCTCCATTAACACTTGCCGCAGCGGCACCGCCCTCTCAGTCAAATACTCAGAACATTTCGGCCGATCAATACCGAACGCTCAGCTCCGGCGCAGGGTCTCCGACCGCGCCGATCGCGGCACGGATAGGTGCAAACGGGGTTCCTGAATTTTCCAATCAGCCGGCCGACCTGCGATCTGCGCTCAACGCCGCGCCCATCGCTAACCCAGCGGTGCGCGCCACACCATCATCCCTGTCGGATATAAACCCTTCAGCTATCTCAGGCTTAGGCCCCGGCCCAAGCAGCTACGCGACGGGATCACTCGCGAACTTGGGTGATGGAATTGGAGTATTCAGCCAAGCAAACGCCGGTGATGGTCGGCTTGCAATGGATCGTTTTGCGCGCGCGGCCAATATCCGTGACGCAGGCCGCGACAAAGACAGGTTGGACCTGGCGAGCGCTAAGCTGGTTAGGGACCAGAACTTCAATGTGGTCAGCGACAGCAGTCGGCGCCCGACCCTTGCTGATATGCGTTTTGATGAGCAGCGCCAAGCTGTCACTCAAGGCCTTAAAGATGCCGTGAAGGGAGGCCAGTTCCAAATAGATGATCGGCGACAGGGTCAGGCCGAAGATCAGCAACTGCGACAAGCATCCCGACTGGATGATCTTCTGCAGGCCGCTACCGATCCCAATGCAACGCCAGCGGCGCGCGCTGCCTACACTGCGGCAACCGATCCAACTGGTGAAAAAGCGCTGGGTAGGCAGCTGACACAAGCCAACATCGAAAAGCTCGGGGCCGAAGGTCGAGCTGCAGATGCCAAGGCAAGAAACTCAAGTACTGGCCTGGATGCCCAGCTCAAGCAGCTTGAGATAGACAAGCGTCAAACCGATGCTTCAACGAACGCCCAAGCTCTTGCATCCCAAAAGGTTGGCGCTCTGGATGTGGCGAAAGACGCTCAAAAGCTGGTTTCTGAAATCAATGGTTCGGGTCAGTTGGCCGATATCACCGGAACTCTCGACTCGAAGTTTCCAACATTCAGTAATGATTCTCAGGACCTCATCAACAAAGCAAATCGGCTTCAAACGCTACTGACTGCGGACAACCTCAAGCTGATGACCGGCGTCCTGACTGACCGGGACATCACGTTTCTCTCGCAGATCGGTGCCGGGCTTGGAATCGGTGAAAAGGGTATCAACGGATCAATCGAAGGTACGAAGCAGCGGCTCGGGGAGATCAGCACAAGGCTGGGCGAGAAGATCTCGACCTATGAGAAAAACCTTCCTGCCGGACAGCAACAAACTGCAGCGCCTGCACCTGCAAGTACCCCTGCCGCAGCGCCGGTCAGAGTGACCAGTCCTGCCGACGTGGCTAAATTGCCGTCTGGCACGGTGTTTGTTGCGCCTGATGGGTCTACCCGGAGGAAGCCGTAATGGCAGACGCAGCCAATTGGTGGGAGCAATACCCGGACGCAGGCCAGGCAGAGCCCAAGCCTGTCGCGGCTGGAGATTCAGGGGGCGCTACCCAGGTTGACGCTCAGCCCGCCGCCGTAGCGGCCCCAGCCCCTGCGCCAGATGCGGCAAAGGACTGGTGGAGCGCTTTCCCTACAATCGATCAACCAGCTGAAAATCCAGTCGAACCAGCGGCGACGGCGAAGCCTGGGCCGAAGATTGGCGCAGGCGAGGCATTCGCGCGCGGCGCAGCGGACGGCGCATCGTTTGGGTTTCAGGATGAGATCCTTGCTGGCCTTGATGCTGCAATTCGGCCGCTGATACCCATTCCTGAGAACGGCTCATCGGCCGAAACGTGGCAGCAGCGGTACGATGAAAACGTGGCCAGCCAGCGCGAGCTTCTGAAAGCCGGATCTGATCAACAACCAGTTGCCGCAATAGCGGGCGGCCTGGTGGGCGGCATTGGTCCGGCATTGGTAACCGGTGGCATCACAGCGGCGCCCACCCTTGCGGCAAATATTGGCAGAGGTGCTGTGGCCGGCGCGGCATATGGCGGACTTTATGGGGCAGGCTCTGCTGAAGGTGACCTCGTTGAACGGTTGCCTGAAACTGCAACCGGTGCGGCTCTCGGCGCCGTAGTCGGCGGAGCGCTCCCAGCAGTGATCGGTGGGGCCGGAAAGATCGTGCGAGGTTCTGCGGATGAAACGCAGGCACGACTGATTGCGCAGCAGGCTGAAACGCAAGCTGCACGCGATGCTCAAGCCGCCGCCAATGCAACTGGTCGAACGGCAGACGTTGTCTCAGATCGAGCGGCGGCAGTTCAATCTGTTGCCGACGCCGCACTCGCCCCGCGCAGCGCCCAGGCAGCCACGGTAAGCGATCTTGCTCAGGAGGTTGCGCCCAATCAGCAGATTCTGGATGCGGCGGGGCGCCTCGGGGTAAAAGACCAGCTTATCCCGTCTCAGTATTCCCGCAGCCAGGCTTATCGAGAGATCGAGCAGGCCCTTGCGTCGATACCTGGCAGCTCCCTCAACGTCCAGCAAAAAGAAGCGTCGAAGGCGCTCGCTCAGAAGGCCGACGACCTTATCACTCAGTACGGCGGGTCCATTGACAAAGCCAGTCTGTCCGACAAGTTCCGCAAGGACAGTCTCAGCGCTATAGACCAGGTAGAGAAGCGCTCAGATGAACTCTACGACAAGGTAAGCGCCGCTATACCTCCTACCACGCCCACCAAGCCTGATACAACGATTGGTTACCTGAATCAGCGCCTTGCTGAGCTCGGGGATCCGAATCTGCTCAGCTCGGTTGAACGCAGGACACTGAAGAGCATCACGCGCCTTGATGACAACGGCGACCCGCTCCCGACCACATATGCCGGGCTTGACCACATCCGCAAGCAAGTAGGCGAGGGGCTTCGAGGTCGAGGGCCGTTCAAGGACTCCGAGAGCGGTCTGCTCAAACGCCTGTACGGAACGCTGAGCGATGATCAAAGCCTGACTGCTGACGCCATGGGCGTTGGCTCGGAGTTCGCAACAGCGAAAGCGATGGTTGCGCAACGAAAGCAAATGGAAGAAAACCTTACGGATCTGATTGGGAAGGACTTTGCCGGAGCGGTGACGTCCACTATTGGCAGGGCGACCAGCCAGCTGGGCAAGGGTGATTTCAAGGCATTCGATCAAGCGTTCGCCAAAATCCCGCCGAGCGACCGCCAGCAATTCATGATCACCGCGCTGAACGATGTTTTCACGTCGGGAAGCCGTGCAGAGCAGCGATTGAGCGCGCCAGGATTTGTTGATTGGTACGACAGTCTGAGCCGGAACGCAGAAGCAAAGCGTCGACTGACCGAAAACCTACCCAAAGGAGCGGTCACGGCGCTGGACGATATCGCTACGGTTGCGAGGGGAATGCGAGAGGCCAGCAAAGAAAGGATCACCACCGGACGCCTGAACTCACTGAAGATACTGGAAGATTACGCGGACGAAGGCGGCCTGTTATCGAAAGTTTGGGATGTGAGCAAGAAGGTCGGAGCAGCGGAGGGCGTGACCAGTAGCCTGGGTCTTCCGGGTGTAGGGACTGCAGGCGTTATGGCCAAGATTCTGTCCAAGGAGAAAGAACCAATCAACCAGGCTGCCGAAAAGCTGATGGGCAGTCAGCGGTTCAAGGATGCGATCTACGCAGCGACAAACACTGATGGCGCCCAGATTGGACGAATGCAGGCCAAGGAGGCGCAGCTCATGAGGACCCTGGCGTATAAAAACTGGTACGCAGCGCTCGGAGAGAATGCCAAGGCCCAGATTGGCGCCGTCGGGCCTGCAACCTATCTGACCAGCAATGTCGCTTCATCGCCAGTTGAGCTGCCGCCTACCGTTGTCAATCCGTAGCCGCTATTATGACGCCTCTACCAGCAGGGAAGGCGTCATGAGGGATATTACCCACAAACGTTCGTACCAAATCGGCTTTCGCAGGCTGTGGCTTGTGGCATCCGTCGTTTGGCTGGTGGTCGTTGCTGGCGTCATCTATGACCGTTCTGATGTGGTAAAGATGATGTTCTTGGCAGGGCTGCTGCCGGTCGTAGGGCTATATGCGCTCGTAATGGGCATATCCTGGGTCGTTGATGGATTTCTGAGGCGCGGAAACTAGATGCTTTTACGCAGTTTAAAAGTACGGAAAGCGCGCAAAAGCCTTGAACAAGCCAATAAGAAGCTGTGCCTGTTCTCCAGTGAAACAAAGGAAAATAGGGAGCTGTGCCGTGAAGAAATATTTCTCGCAAAGGAGCGTTCAGGGAAGGCATGGATTGATTTTCTTAGCGAGAAGCCGCCTCACCCAGACGTCTACCGCCTCTACCTCCATACCCAGCATATTGCATACCTTCTGGAAGATGTTCGCCAAAAACAAGATGAGCTAGCCAGGCTCCAGGGTGGTTCGCCGCCAACGTCTTGGACGCGAGACGAAGAATTCTCATCGAGTTTGGTTTCGCAAAAAAGCGCTGAGATTTTCCAGCTTTTCATTCAAGAAAACATCGCCGCGTTCGCTGCGCTTGAAGAGTCAGTGAGCCCGCCCTAGCCGCGCACGTAGGCTATTGATCGCCGAATCCAGTCACATACGCTCGTTGGAAATCGCAGGAGATTTCCATGGGCGCCCCCGTCATCGACATCAACATCGTAAAGGGCAAGACATTCGAGTTCATGTATCGGTACGCCGATAAAGAGCTTGTCTATCTGCCCATCAGCGCGATGCCGAACACAGCGCCTGTGCGCCTTACCGTCCCAAATCACTCAATACCCGATGGTTGGCCGATTCGGATTGAAGGCGTTCGCCAGCCTATTGAGCTGAACAGTCTAGACGAGTCTTACTACATCGCCACCACCCTGGACGCCAACACAATCGAGCTCAACTCGGTTCGCGCAGATCAATGGCGCACGTTTGCGCCGAGCGGGATTGTGATCATCAACCGCCCGTTTGATCTGACAGCTTGCGGTGCGCGAATGCAGATCCGTGACCGTGTCGACGGGAAGGTACTGCTCAGGTTCAGCTCTGACGAAACTTTAATACCGGCCCCCGACGGCAGTATCACCGTCGACGTTGAGCTGGCCGCCCTCATTATCCGGCTCAGCGCAGCAAAGACCGCCGATATCGATTGGTCCCGCGCCGTGTATGACCTCGAGCTGACGACCCCAGACGGCGGGGTCTATCCCGTGACCGCCATCAGCAAGGTGACCGTTGGCGAAGAGGTTACGAAGTGAACTCTGCATTCGTTGTGCGTGGTGAGTCTTGCTGCCCAGCCCTACGGGGCGATGGCGGGTCGTTCACGATCATGGCTGGACAGCGCGGGGCGCAGGGTAGACCCGGTACCGATACTGGCGGAGGCATTCAGACAATCGTCCGGCCTGCTGGCCAAGTGGTAAGTGCGCTGCGAGTCCTTTACGAAAGCCAGGCGAAGGTATTCACCGTAAACCCGCTGACCGAGTCCGTTCAGCAGGTGATCGGCGTTTCCATTACTGGAGGCTCGCCCGATTCAGAAATCACCATTCAGACCATGGGGTTCATTGATGACCTTGCATGGTCGTGGACTGAAGGCCTCGTTTTCTGCGGGCCGGATGGTTCGCTAACCCAAATACCCCCGACTGCCGGATGGGAGCTTGTTGTTGGCTTTGCCTCAAGCGCAACCCGGTTGAATCTTGATTTTGATGAGCCAGTTTTGCTGGCGTAGGAGAGTGACGTGGTAGACAAGGTCCTTCGCCGTGTAAACGGTCAGACACAACAGTACACACCGGTGGTAGCTTCGGCAGGCGCCGCAGATGCAGGCAAGATCCCGGCGCTGGGCACTGATGGAAAGCTTGATCCATCCACCTATAACGCGGGCAGCGGTGTCAGCACCACGCCTTATCCGGCCACCGAGGCGATCGGCGCTGGCAAATTCGTGAACATCTATCCAAATGCCGGCGTGATCAGCATCCGCCTTGCTGACAACTCGAACAACCGCCCGGCGCACGGCTTTGTCATCGCGGCAGTGGCGAACGCGGCGCAAGGATCGGTATACGACCTTGATGCGACGAATACAGCTCTCAGCGGCCTGACAGTAGGGTCGAACTACTTTCTCGGCACTGCTGGCGGGGTAGTCACACCAGCCCTCGACGCAACAACCGCCACGAGCGGCGCTATCGATCAGAAGCTTGGTTTTGCAAAGTCTGCAACCGAGCTCAAAACCGATGACTTCGACTTCGTGGTGCTGTAATGGCTGATCGTCTCCTGCTGGTCCGCAAGGATGGCCAGTCCGTCCAGATCCCGGCCGGGGACGCTTTGCGGCTGCGCGGCGCACTTAATGAGGCTCCGATTGTTCGGCTCTACAGCATGAACCCTGTTGATCTGGGCGCAACGCTGTCTAATACAGTCAATTTCGTTTACTGGGATGCGACCGTTGCATCATTTGGCTCGGCCCCTATTGGGGTAAGCAGGGTTCTGATCCGAACAGGGTCAGCTCAAGACGACGGCGTCACAGGAGCTGGTGATAACGCTTCCATAACCCTAGTGCACAGCAGCAATCTCAGGCTGCCCGGCGCAGCTAACATCACAATGATCATCGGAGACAGCGCGAAATTCGTCAGCCTCGGCTCAGGCAGATGGTTTTGCGAGTGGTACACGCGCGCCGACGGAACGGCCTTGGTGTCATCAGGCGGAGGCTCTGGCGACAAGGCCTTCACCTACACCCAGTCCACCGCATCTGCCGGATGGACAGTACCCCACAACCTCGGGAAACGCCCCTCGGTCACCGTCGTCGGTACCGACGAGGCCGTTGTTCTCGCGGACGTCTCCTACACAGACGACAACATCGTTCAAATCACGTTCGGAGCCCCGTTTGCGGGCAAAGCGTACCTAAATTGAGGCTTGATAAATGAAATTAGTAGTCGCGCTTGACGCAAACGGCAACGTCGTCAACAACCTGCCTGACGCAATCCTGCCCCAGCAGCCGGTGACACTGGCCCAGCTCAACGCTGCGGTGGCCGGTTATTCGTGGAAATCGCCGGTCCGTGCCGCCACCACAGCCAACATCACACTGTCCGGCGCCCAAACGATCGACGGTGTAAGCATCGTCGCAGGCGACCGTGTTCTGGTGAAGAGCCAGACCGCAGGTTCCGGCAACGGTATCTATCTGGCGTCCGCAGGTGCCTGGACCCGGTCGACTGACTTCGACGCTGGGAATGAGGCGCTGGGCGCAGCGACATTCGTCAGTGAAGGCACCACGCTCGGCAATACCGTCTGGCTGCAGACTACCGACGCCCCGATCACCATTGGCACCACCGCACTGGTCTTTACCCAAATTGCCAGCGGCGCGACCTACACAGCGGGCAACGGCATCCTGATTGTCGGCGGCGCCATCACCGCCGATCCGGCTGTGGTCGCTCGCAAAGCCAGCGCCACAATCGGTGACGGATCAGCAACTACGATTGCAGTCACCCACAACCTGAACACTCAGGATGTGATTGTGAGCGTGCGCGAAGTATCCACGAATGCCGTCGTGCTGGCTGACGTGGTTCCCAACGGCGTCAACACTGTGCAGGTCACCTTCAGTACTGCGCCTACAACTGGCCAGTATCGCGTAACGGTCCTCGCGTAATGAAGCACGTCGGCCTCAGGTCCAATGCCAAGGACGTCGTGAGCCAGGAACAGCTGACGGCGCTCGGACAAGTGTTCCGCGTTGAATCCATTGCAGCGACAAGCGTTGGGCAGACGGCATTCACCGTGCCAAACGGTTATGTCCCCGGCGCAATCGTTGTTTTCCTAAACGGCGTTCTTCAGCAGGCGGCCGACTATACCGCCACTGCAAGCCCGACGATCACGCTGGCTGTAGGCGCAACTTCGACCCAAGACGTACTCCAGGTCGGGGTTCTCAGCGCTATTCGAGCGCAAGACGACGCGCTGCTTCAGAGCACAGTGGCCAACCTGCCGGCCGCGAACGCCAGCGCCGCGAAGATTCGGTACTGCACCAATATGTCAGGGCGGGCAGGGCCTGTTTATAGCGACGGTACCAACTGGCGCCGTTTCGTCGATGACTCAGTGGTGACCACCTAATGGCCTACAATCCAAACGATTCGCGCATAGTCGGCTTGCAGCTCAGTGTTGCGGCGGACCTGAAAACGGTGTCTGTCGGTACCGGTATGTGTTACGCGCCAAACACGGAGCGCATGCTTCTCGACAACCCTCTCAGCGTTACCGTATCCGCCAGCAGTTCGTGGCAGCATTTCTATCTCGGAAATGATTATGGCATTCTCAAGCTCGAGTATTCATCAGTAACTCCTGCTGCGCCGTATCAGGGTACCGCTCGATCCAAATCAAACGACCCAACCAGACGCTATCTGGGATCGCTGTACTTCGGATCGACTGGGACAACGATGCAGTTTGTTCATAGCCAGCCGGGCGACCGGGCCAATCGGATGGACTTTACGCCGCCGGGTGGCGCGGCTATTACTCAATCAACCCTACTCAATGCCGCGACAAGTACGAGCGCGGTCAACGTGAACGCCTCCAACATTGTTCCGGTTACATGCAGGATCATGTATGCGCTGATCGAGAACTCGTCGCCATCGGACGCTTACTTGAGCACGCCTGATTATGGTTCGGTATCAGCAACGAATTATCTTCTCTCAATAAAAGGCGGGCAGTCCGGGCAGTATGACGTTTTCCTAAACGGCAATCAGCAGCTTACGTATATGCTAAACAGCGTCCTAATCACTGTTGGCGGTTTGACTATTCGCGTTCGCGGCTACCTTTTTGACAGGTGATTTATGACACTCGCACGGGACCTTTCACGCGCCTTGAAGTTTATAGATAAGACGACGACCATTTCTGCAGCAACCGGCACTGTCGCCTTAGACGTATCCATAAGCAATATCTTCGACCTTACGCTTTCAGGAAATACGTCGATATCTTTTAATAGCGTTCCAGTACTTTCTGGTGAAACCTTTAGTATTCTTGTTAGAGTCAGGCAGGGCGCAACCGCTTATACGTTCACTCAACCATCAGGCGCTACTCCTATTACAGTAGGAGGCGTGGTTCCAGCTACTCCGGCCGCAAACAAAATTTCGGAGTTTATATACTCTACGGTCAATGGCTCGGCGTGGAATCTATATGCGGGGCCTGCAACATGAGGCTGGCTACGGCTTTACGAAGGATCTCGCCGGTATCGACGATATCCCCAATAATCGGAATCACGTTTATAGCGCCAGGTAGCGGCGGCGCAGGCGTCTGGCAAAGGGTGGATTTGTTCGGAAACGCCGTGTCTCCGAGCGCAAGTTATTTTAATGGCCACCCCATATATAGCGCGATTATTGGGGAGACTATAGACAGCCAGTCGATGATTAAAATCCCCGCATTTTTTGTCAAAGGAGACACTTTGTCATCAGGTCCATACGCAGGAAAGAGGGTGTGGTGGATATCAGACGCAGCAATTTCAGGCTTTGTTAGACATCCCGCCTTCTGGAGCGGAGGATCACCTATAGATCAGATATGGATTGGCAAATATCAAGCCGTAGCAGACGGGTCAAAACTTGGCTCTCTTCCTGGGCTATACCCTATAACCGATCTAGATTTCGCAACGATGCGTAGCAGAGCTGGCGGTCGAAACACCGGGTCCATTACAGGATTTACCATATGGAACTATCATCAGATTTCAGCCATACAGATTCTTCTGCTTATAGAATTGGGCACTCCTGATGCGCAGAATGTATTAGGCCAGGGCAACTCTACAGCCGACCTTGGGCCCCTTCAAGTAAATAACTCTACGGTCGCGCAGGCCACTTGGAGGGGGATTGTTGGGCTTTGGGCAAATGTCTGGCAGATGGCAGATGGATTGAGTTCTAGCGCTAATACGGGGTGCATGATATGGGATAACTCAGGAAATTCTAGCTATGTTGGTACATCGCTTGTGTTTCCGGCAAGCGGGTACCCTACTGCATTTTCGGCGGCGTCCGGCACAGGATACGACCTAAGGACCTCATTTATTCCCTCATCAAGTAGTGCAACTCAAACAGACGGAGCTACCGGCGACCGTTATTCGGCTGGCGGCTCGGCTGTGCTTTATTTCGGCGGCTCGTACGGTGGCGGCGCGCAATGCGGTCCATTCTATTTAAACGTTGCTACGGACGCCTCATATTCCGCTGGGAATGTGTCATCCAGGATAGCTAAAACATAGGTGAAATATGTACGTAAATTTGGCCACCTTAGAAATTATAAATGCTATTCAGTTGCAGGAGTTATTTCCTTTGACTGGATTTCCTCCTGATGTTGGAAATGAAGCTTTGCTTGAGTATGGTTTCGCCGTACTAGAAAACTATCCTCGCCCGACTGTTGCAGCTCCAGATACTTACGCCGCTGGCTCTGTTCTCGTCGTGGATGGTCATGCGTACCAATCCTGGGTCGTTATTCCAGCTACTACCGCTCAATGGCTAGAAATGAGCACCGACAAGCTAAACGCACTGAGTCGCCAAGCAAACACCCAAGTCACAGCCTTGCAAGGCCGAGTCAACACCCTCGACTACCTGATCAACCAACAAGACCCTGACGACGAGGACTACATAGCACCGACAGCGGCTGAAATCGCTGAATTCCCGGTACGCAAGGCCTCGCTCAAGTCGTGGAACAGCTACAGCGTGAAGCTGGGCCGGGTGTCCACCCAAGCCACATGGCCAAGCGCACCGGTCTGGCCGGTTCAGCCAGAGCCATACACCAGCGAAACATCGGCAGCATCCGTAACGTCCGAGCCACAACTCGCCTGAAAAGCTGTACATAATCCCCCAGTCACAGAGCCTGCAATCTCAACCAGATTGCAGGTTTTTTTATGCCTATCACTGAATCGCAAATCATCGCCATCCTTCCGAGATCGGCGGGCGTTGCAAAGTCCTTCGTTCCTGCGCTCAACGTGGCCATGGGCAAGTACCAGATCGTCACCCAGTTCCGCATCGCAGCATTCCTCGCCCAGATCGGTCACGAATCAGCGCAACTGACAGCGCTGGTCGAGAACCTGAACTACAGCGCCACCGCACTGCAAAAGACGTGGCCGAACCGCTTCACGCCGGAGCTTGCTGCCCAGTACGCACGCCAGCCTGAGCGCATAGCGAATGTGGTTTACGGCTCCCGCATGGGCAATACCGGAAACGGCGACGGTTGGAAGTATCGCGGTCGCGGCCTGATCCAGCTCACCGGCAAGACGAATTACCAGCAGTGCGGCGAGGCGCTGGGCGTTGACCTGCTTGGACAGCCTGAGCTGCTGGAAACGCCAGAATACGCGGCGCTGGCCGCTGGCTGGTTCTGGTCGGTCAACGGCCTGAACACGTTGGCCGATAACGGTGATTTCATTGCAATCACCAAGCGGATCAACGGCGGCACCAACGGCCTCGCCGACAGGCAAGCACTTTATGAGAAGGCGCTGAAGGTGCTGGCATGAGCGAAATCAAAACTATAGGCCGCTGCCTTGGCCAGGGCTCCGATGGCTCAGTCTGGTTCTTCTGCGACGGGTGCAATGCCGCGCACAGCATAAAGGTCAATTCGCCCAACACTCCCGGCCCGAACTGGGGATACAACGGCAACCCCGATGCACCTACCTTTACGCCCTCTGTGCTTGCCCGTACCACTGGCGCGCCGGGTGGGTGTAGCGTGATGACCGCCGAAGAAGAGGCCGAGTACGACGCGATTTACGCAAAAGGCGGGAGAGAGGCGGTTTTTTCGAGTCGATTCGGCAAGGTTTGCCATTCTTTTGTAACTGACGGGCGAATCCAGTATTTGGGCGATTGCTCTCATGCGTTGGCGGGGCAAACGGTCGACTTGCCAAACTGGGAAGAATCATGGGCGCGCTGGTGAGTGCTGTCACGTCCCGTTCTGCAGCTTTGCTGCTGATCTTGCTGGCCGTGGTGGGCGCACTGTATGGCGCCTACCGTCATGGTGTCACGGTTACTGATCTGGCTTGGCAAGCGAAGTGGGCCAGTCATGTCAGCGCCCAGTCGCAGGCCGTGGCCAGCACCACGACCGAATACCGAACCGAAGAGCAACGCCGCCAGTCAGCGGCCAACCAGGTGGCAAACAATGCGAGACAAGAACAGGCCTCTGCGATATCTGATGCTGCTGTCGCTGACAGTGCTGGCGACCGGCTGCGCGTCGAAGCAGGAAAGCTGGCAGCCTCAGCCAGTTGCGTGCCCGGTGATACCGGAACTGCCGAGCGAGGCAAGAACGCCACCCGCGCCGCCATGGTGCTCTCCGACTTGCTCGGCCGGGCTGATGCGCGAGCGGGAGAGCTGGCGCGTTACGCTGACCAACTCAGAATAGCGGGGCAGGCGTGCGAGGCGTCCTACCTGTCGCTGACTGCTCGTCCGGTTCCCATTGCCAAATGAGCTGACCCACGCCAAGAATACTGTATCTACATACAGTATTTGGGTTTATGGAAATGAAATACCTCATTGTGTGCAGGCGGCGGCTGGGCGTAGCCATCGACCGCAAGGAGCTTCACAAGGCAGAACCGATCCTGGGCAGCGGTGGAAATGTCTGAAGCTGAAAGGATTGGTTTGTTCGTCGGCAGGACGCCGGGGAAGGGGAGGAAAAGTTGGATTGCGGAGCGATGAATAAAATTGCGGAGCAAAAAAGACAAAGGGCTAGGCAGAAAACTGCATAACCCTTTGATTTTAAATGGTGCCCCGAGCCGGGGTCGAACCGGCACGTCCAAAGGACGAGGGATTTTAAGTCCCTTGCGTCTACCAATTTCGCCATCGGGGCGGTAGCGCCAAGAGCAGGGAATATATACACCCGGTCACCATGAAGCAAGCTCGCAAGTGCTTCAGACGGGACAGGATGTGACTTTGCGCAACTGAATAAATCTCTCGATAAATCAGAAGGCTACGAAAATTCAGGATGAGGCTGACGGAGCCGGGTTGTCGGTCGCACGGAGGCGATCTGATGTCAGATCCGGTTTTTGTCGGGCGACGTCAGCTTGATATCTCCAGATTATCCTGCGAGCGGCAGAGGCGCGCGTTGTCAGCGCGTCTTCCATGGTCATGCCCAGCAGCCGCACTCGTACATAGCGCAAAGCTCGATGCTGTCACATCGCCTTTGGCATTGATCCGATAAACGTAGGTTGAAATAAGCCGGTTGATGGGCGAAAAGTTAATAAGGGAGGAGATGACGTTTCTGAAGTCGTTGGCGATGCGGATGCGCCGAAACAGGTTTTTCCGGACATCCCGAAGCGCTCTATCAGTCATTTTTTCTGCAGGAAATTGATTTCAACGTCAGGACGGAAGGCAAGGACATGAGTGACATAGCCACCAGGTTAAGGGAAGAGCGCAAACGTCTTGGGCTTTCGCAGCGTGAAATGGGGTGCATGGGGGGGGTGGCTGCCAATGCACAGGGGAAGTATGAAAGTGGCGAGCGGGTTCCGAAGGCGGATTACTTGGCTGCGGTGGCCAACGTCGGGGTCGATATCCTTTATGTGTTGACCGATCGCCGTGCGGTGGCTGTCGAAGTGGACATTCAGAATGGCATCGCAGGTCTTCCAGCCGTGGCATCCGAGCTAATGCTCGGAGAAGTTCAGCAGGCCGTCCGTCAGCTGGTAAACACCATCGAAGAACTGTCCAACGCGTTCGAGACGCCACAATCGGCACAGGGCTCGACCGGTCAAACGGTGCCTCTGGTCAGCTCTCCGGGACGTTGAAGCCGGACCGGAAGTCTTATTGGCGCTCGGCTTTTTTTGCTGCTTTCACCGCTTTCACCACCACCTCGACCTCAACTGCCTCTTCAACGTTGTCTGCCAGCATGCGGAGGTAACTGGCCAATGCAACTTCTTCAAGACGCAGGCCTTTGCGTTCTCTGAGTCGCGGAAGTTTGGCCAGATTCCCCAGCAGGAAACCTTCCAGTACGGCCGGGTGGATATAGCATTTGCGGCAAATCGCGGGCGTGTTCCCCAACTGCTTTGACACTGCCTTGACCATGTCGACGATGTGCTTTTTCGCATCCGCCTCGGGCTCCCAGTGCAGTTTTTGCAAGGTTGCCAGCGCCAGTGCGCTGGCAGCCCAGGTGCGGTAGTTCTTGGCGGTGAAGTCCGAGCCCGTCAACTGTTGCAGGTAGGTGTTGATGTCCGACGAGCTGACCGTGTGCCGTACACCATCATCGTCCAGATACTGGAAGAGGTTTTGCCCTGGCAATTCCATACAGCGTTTTATGACGTTGGCCAAACGTCGATCCTTGACAGTGACCCGGTGCTCAATGCCACTTTTGCCACGAAATTCGAACAGGATCTGGCCACCTTTGACTTCCACATGCTTGTTGCGCAGCGTTGTCAGGCCATAAGAGCGGTTTTCCTTGGCGTACTGGCTGTTGCCGATCCGGATCAGTGTGGCGTCCAGCAGCGAAATCACGGTAGCCATGACCTTTTCACGGCCCATGCCCGGTTGCGCGAGCTGATCCTCGATCTGCTTGCGGACTTTGGGCAGCGCGTGACCGAACTCGATCAGACGCGAATATTTGTCCTGATCGCGCAGCTCTCGCCAACGCGGGTGATAGCGGTATTGTTTGCGACCTCGTGCATCACGGCCGGTGGCTTGAAGGTGCCCATCGGGATCGGCGCAGATCCAGACATTGGTGTAGGCGGGCGGCACAGCCAGTGCGTTGATCCGGGCAATCTCTGCCTTGTCCTTGATGCGCGAGCCGGCGGTATCGAAATAGGCAAATTTGCCGCGCAGGATTTTGCGGGTGAATCCGGGTTGAGTATCGTCTACGTAGTGCAAGTCATTGGCAGGCGGGCTGATCGCATTCGAGTCAGGCATGACGAAATTCCAGAGGCAGTTAACAACACTGACCTCGTCTGCCGGTGGTGGTGCCGTGTATTTGCAACTGGCCTCACGCCAGTACTGCAGCTGCCTTGATTTGCGCCCACACTGCCTGCCCGCGATGCAGTTTCAACTGGTCGTAGGAATAACGCGTGAGCCGCGCCAGCAAGGGCGTGCCGCCGGCATCAAGCCTGACCAGCACATGCGCCGAGTTGTCGGCGATGGCTTCGTCCACCACTGTCACCGGCAAGCGGTTGAGAATGCTGGTAGGGTCATCCGCCTGCAGGCTCAGGCTGACGTCCCTGGCCTGAACCTTGACACGTAATCGAGTGCCGGGCTGCATGGCCGCGTGTGCGACGCGCAGGGCAAGGCTGCTGGCAGGCAAGCCTAACGTCAGCAATTGATAAGCTGTGTCATACGCGGTCACCATGCCTTCGATCACGACGCCGGCGTCATCATCCATGGCGAGTGGCAGGTCAAGGCGCGCCAGCGTTTCCTGAATCGGTCCGCTCGCGACGACTTTTCCTGCTTCAAGCAGCACCAGATGGTCAGCCAGCCGAGCGACTTCATCCTGAGCGTGACTGACATACAGCATGGGGATGTCCAGCTCCCGTTGGAGCCGGTCAAGGTAGGGAAGAATTTCGTTTTTGCGCCTGGCATCCAGTGCGGCGAGGGGTTCATCGAGCAGCAGCAGACGCGGGCTGGTCAGCAGCGCCCGCGCGATGCCCACCCGCTGACGCTCACCGCCCGACAGCTTTTCGGGACGACGTTCCAGCAAATGATCGATGCCCAGCAGTTCGGTGGCATGGCGCAATTCAATACTGCGCTGGTTGCGGGGGATGCGCTTCAAGCCAAATTCCAGATTGGCCCTGACCGACAGATGCGCAAACAGGCTGGCCTCCTGGAAAACATAGCCAATTGCACGCTTGTGGGCGGGCACGAAGACTGCCTTGTCGGTGTCTTGCCAGATTTCGCCATGAACCCGCAAAAAGCCATTGGCGGTCTGCTCCAGGCCCGCGATGCAGCGCAGGCAGGTGGTCTTGCCAGAGCCGGAGGGGCCGTACAGCGCGGTAACCCCGGTGCCCGGCAAAACCAGGTCGACGTCAACGCTGAACTCCGGATAAGTCATCTGCAAGCGAACTTCTATGGTCGAAGCCATGGTTCAACTCCAACCCGTTCTGGATCTGCCGCTGGAATAAAGCGCCAGCAGCACCACGAACGAAAACACCAGCATTGCGCCTGCAAGCCAGTGAGCTTGCAGGTACTCCATGGATTCGACGTGATCGAATATCTGCACCGACACCACGCGTGTTTTTTCAGGGATATTGCCACCGATCATCAGTACCACGCCGAACTCACCCACGGTATGGGCAAACCCGAGGATCGCAGCGGTAATGAACCCCGGTTTTGCGAGTGGCAGGATCACACTGAAAAACGTGTCCCACGGTCCAGCTCTCAACGTGGCAGCCACTTCGAGAGGCCGCGTACCGATGGCGGTAAAGGCGTTTTGCAGCGGTTGCACGACAAAAGGCATCGAGTAAATCACCGAACCCACCACCAGGCCTGCGAAGCTGAATGTGAGCGTGCCCAGCCCCAGGCTTTGGGTCAATTGACCGATCGCACCGTTAGGGCCAAGCAGCAGCAACAGGTAAAAGCCGATAACCGTCGGCGGCAGAACCAGAGGCAACGCAACCACAGCGCCAATCGGGCCCTTGAGCCACGAGTCAGTGCGCGTCAGCCACAAGGCGATGGGCGTGCCGATCACCAGCAGGATGACGGTAGTCAGCGACGCCAGCTTCAACGTCAGCCAGATGGCAGCGATATCGGCACTGTCCAGTGGCATTTACAGCTGATACCCGTACGACTTGATGATCGCGGCCGCTTTCGGACCTTTCAGGTAGTCGACCAGCGCCTTGGCGGCAACACTGTCCTTGCCTTTGCTGAGGATGACCGCGTCCTGTTTGATCGGGTCATGCAGATTGGCCGGGACGATCCAGGCCGAACCGCTGGTGAGCTGGCCGTCCTTGTAAATCTGCGAAAGCGCCACAAACCCTAGTTGTGCATTGCCAGTGGACACAAACTGGTAGGCCTGAGTGATGCTTTGACCCTCGACGAGTTTGGCTTTGATCGCATCGCTCAGCCCCAGTTTGCTCAGTACCTGAGTAGCGGCAAGCCCGTAAGGAGCGGTTTTCGGGTTGGCGATGGACAAGTGTTCAAATTGCCCGGTCTTGAGCACGTCACCCTGGTTATCGACATAGCCTGGCTTGGCAGACCACAACGCCAGGGTGCCTGTGGCGTAGGTAAAACGCGAGCCTTTGATCGTGTCACCTTCCTGCTCCAGCCTGGCTGGCGTGGCGTCATCGGCTGACAGGAATACCTCGAACGGCGCGCCGTTCTTGATCTGGGTATAAAACTGGCCCGTGGCACCGAAAGCGGCGACCAGCTTGTGACCGGTATCCTGCTCGAAGACCTTGGCGATGGCCTGGGCCGGTGCAGTGAAGTTGGCCGCCACGGCGACTTGCACCTCGTCAGCGAGCGCAGAAGCTGTGCCCGAGACTGCCAGGGCAATCACCAGAGGTTTGATAAAGAGTCGCAGCGGTAAAGCACGCATGAAACAGCTCCAGAACGGGATAAAAAGCACGTCTTCCGGGTAGAAGGCAGTTCGCTATATAAATAAATATATAGCGATTGAGTGCTGTTCCGGTAGCAATGTTTTATTTGCGAGACAGAATCGTCAGTGCGTCTTGCGCCAGTTGCCGGGTCAGGTGAGCTGCCGACATCGTATGTTTGATGCCCACAGCCTGTCCTGCCCAAAGATTCATGAAGTCACCATTACCCTGTGGTTCAGCTTTGGCACGCAACGGCAGCAAGGCACCACCTGCGAGTGGAAAGGCGGGCGCAAGAGGGCTGATGGGGCCGATCTCACGCATGATCCGGTTGACGATGCCGCGCGCCGGGCGACCGGTAAACAGATTGGTCAGCGCAGTCTGGCTGTCTGTGGCTTGAGCAAGGGCCTGACGGTGAGGGACGCTGACCTTGGCTTCCGGGCAGAACAGGTACGCGGTTCCCACCTGAGCGGCCGAGGCGCCCAGGACCATGGATGCGGCTACCCCCCGACCGTCAGCAATGCCGCCGGCGGCAATGACAGGCACGCTGACGGCGTCGGCAATTTGCGGCACTAGAGCAAACGTGCCGACTTGTGTATGCAACTGATCACTGAGGAACAGACCTCTATGGCCGCCAGCCTCATACCCCATGGCAATCACTGCATCACAGCCATGCTGCTCCAGCCAGACTGCCTCTTGCACGGTGGTGGCCGACGCAATGATCTTCGCGCCAGTCGCTCGAACCCTGTCCAGCAAGGCCTGTTCCGGAAGACCGAAGTGAAAACTGACCACTTCGGGCTTCAGCTCTTCAACCAGTGCACAGCTGTCGACATCGAAAGGAGCACGGTTGGACACTGGGGTCGGAGCATCAAAATCAGCGCCCAGTTCGTCGTAATACGGCTTCAGCGCCTGCTTCCAGCGTTCGGCCCGCTCGGCGTCGAACGCAGGAGGCTGATGGCAAAAGAAATTGAGGTTCAGCGGTGCGCTGCTGTGCTGGCGGAAGAGTGTGACTTCGGCACGTACCTGATCAAGGGTCAGCATCGCGCAGGGCAGTGACGCCAGGCCCCCTGCGTTGGCGACGGAAATCGCCATGGTCGAGCCAGTGGCGCCTGCCATGGGGGCATGGAGGATCGGCAGTTGAATGTTGAACAGCTCCAGAATGCGGGTGTCTGGCCAGTGGCTCATGTCGATCTCCTGATCTGTCGCGCTTGAAGGCTGCCATTTGAGCGCGCAGTGCCTGGTTTTGCAACGGCCGCGTCGCACGCCTGTGTGCAGGCGCTTGCCGTATTTAATAAAGCAGCAGGTTGACATAAAAGACGATCGGTCTAATATTCGACCCATGACTTCCAGCCCTGTAAAACCTCGACGCCCCGGTCGCCCGCCCAAAGTGGACAGGGACGCCCTTGAAACCCGCGACGCATTGCTGCGCCGAGGTCTTGAAGTGTTTACGGAGCAGGGGTTCTGCGCCACTGGCATCGACTACATCCTCAAGGAAGTGGGTGTGCCCAAGGGCTCGTTCTATCATTACTTCCCTAGCAAAGAAGCGTTCGGCCATGCGGTGCTTGACGAATATGCCCGCTATTTTGCACAGCTTCTCAATCGCTGGTTGCTGGACGAGTCTCTTGCGCCACTGGAGCGGTTGGTTGGCTTTGTGCAAAGCGCCAAAGGTGGCATGGCGCGTCATGACTATCGACGCGGCTGCATGGTGGGCAATCTGGGGCAGGAAGTCAGTATGTTGCCGGAAGGGTTCCGCAGCGTTCTGGAACAGATCCTTCAGGAGTGGCAGGCAAAACTTGCTGCCTGCCTGGCGGCTGCTCAGAGCCAAGGCGAATTTGCCGCCGATGCCGATTGCGATGAATTGGCCGCATTTTTCTGGATTGGCTGGGAAGGGGCGGTCCTTCGCGCCCGGTTGGTAAAAGATGACACACCGTTGAATACATTCATTGCCGGGTTTCTTCGCGGGCTTCCGCAGTGAAGTGTTCCGGTTCTGGTTTCAGGTCTATTTCAAGACGATCGGTCTAAATTGGAGGCGCTCATGTTCAAGGGCATTTTGATAGACAAGAATGAAGCGGGTTACCACGTGAAGCTCAGCGATATCGACGAGGCGAACCTGCCTGCGGGCGATGTCACCGTGCGCGTCTCGTACAGCACGCTCAACTACAAGGATGCGCTGGCAATCACAGGCCAGAGCCCGATCGTGCGCAGCTTTCCGATGGTACCTGGCATCGATCTGGTCGGGACGGTGCAATCCAGTGAGTCTGCTGACTTCAAAGTGGGTGACACTGTTCTGCTGAACGGCTGGGGCGTGGGCGAAGGCCACTGGGGCGGTCTGGCTCAACAGGCGCGTCTCAAAAGCGATTGGCTGATCCCGCTCCCTGAAGCATTTACACCCGCGCAGGCAATGGCCATCGGGACCGCCGGCTACACGGCCATGCTCAGCGTCATTGCCTTGCAAAAGCATGGGGTGACCCCGGATTCGGGCGACGTGTTGGTGACGGGGGCGAATGGCGGCGTCGGCAGCTTTGCCGTCGCCATTCTGGCCGGCCTTGGTTATCGGGTGATCGCGTCCACCGGACGTGTCGCAGAAAGCGAATACCTGACGAAACTGGGTGCTGCGCAGATCATTGATCGGCACAGTCTGTCGGAACCGGGCCGCCCGCTCGCGAAAGAACAGTGGGCGGCAGCTGTCGATTCGGTGGGCAGCCATACGCTGGCCAATGTCTGCGCGGGGATTCGCTACCGCGGTATCGTCGCGGCATGTGGACTGGCGCAGGGGATGGAATTTCCGGGTTCGGTTGCACCTTTCATTCTGCGTGGCGTCACCCTGGCCGGCATCGACAGCGTGACCCGTCCGCGTGCCGACCGCCTTGAAGCCTGGTCCAGGCTGGCGACCGATTTTGATCCGTCATTGTTGTCCCTGATCAGCCGGGAAATTGGTTTGAGCGAAGTCATCGACGCCGCACCGCAACTGATCGCCGGTCAAATCCGTGGGCGGGTGGTAGTCGACACCTGGCGCTGAACCTCAGGGACGTTGGCGGGTAAATCGCTCACGCTGCCCGTGTGGGAAATCACTGACCGTCAGGATCTCGATGCGGCCTGCCGCCGGATGTACCGGGTTGAGAACGATCAAGCGCGCCTGCAGCATGACGGGTGAGGGCACGATAAGGCCGAGGTGTTGCCGGTTCTTGAGCCAGCGGGTGCCGAAATCCATGCTGACAATGTCGGCAGGCCGTGCATCCCAGCCCGGTGGCAGTTGTGCTTCGGTCGTCTCGTGGTAAAGCGTCGGGTCGTCCGGCAGCCGGACACAGACCAGTTTGAGTGCGAGCCGTGGTGCTTCACTGCTGTGCATCAGGGTTTCCAGCGCACAGAGTTCCGGCGTGAGTCCAAAATACAGGGCAGGGTGCGTGCGATGATTCCAGCGCGCGCCAGACAGCGCAGCGCATCTGCCTGTCAGGTCAGTTGCAACCGCTGTCCGAGCCAGTCTCCAGACCTCCATCAAGCCTCCTTCAAATCCCTGCGCCGCATTCAAGCGCAGACAGGGCTCGGCGCACCTGACGTGCGCCCAGCCCTGTCTCGCATAACTGCAACGGCACCTGATCGCCCAGCGCGCTATTGAGCGTCAGCATCCATTGAGCAGCACGCTCGGGGTTATCGAACACCTTCAGCGCCTGGATCGCGATGAACGCGACCCGGTCGAGGCGCTCTGATGCCACGGCGTCCAAAGCTTGCTCTGTACGCTGGCGTCGTTCCAGTGTGGAGGCCGAAGCATTGAGCAACCCTTCGAGCTGCGGATAACCGAGCTTGAACGCCTCGCGCACCGCGCGGACCCAACTGGCCGCAAAGCCCGTCTGAATGTTCGCCAGGCGTTCGGCTTCGGTGCGCAGGCTGAGTTGATGAGCGAGCAGCCAGAAACTCGCAGCGGCCTGCCCGGCAACCCTGTCGCCTTGGTGGTTCGATGCCTTGTCGAGGGTTGATCTCAAAATACCTGCCTGATTGATCACGTCGGAAACGATCAAAAAGGCTACTCCAGGCGGCTGGTCATTCAAGCCCGAAGTTGTTACGGAGGTTTGCCTTTGATCAGCGTGCTAAAGTCCAGTCTTTGAAATGACCGAAAAGTACCGGGCTGTTCGCCGCGTACTTGCACTACGAAAGGCTCTGCTTTAAATGCCGCAAGATCCCTACATTGACAAGGCTGCGACCCCCCGCCAGCAAGCGTCGCTGCCGGATGTCTGCAACCCGCTGCAGCTTTACCTCGCCCGACTTGCGCCTTCCAGCCGCCTGACCATGAAATATGTGCTGCAGGATGCTGCGGACCGTCTGGGGCTTGCAGATGTCGACATCCAGGACATCGCCTGGCACACCTTGCAGCCAGGTCATGTCACCGCTCTGGTGTCGACCCTGCGTGAAGACGATTACGCGCCCAACACCACGTCGCTTTACGTGAATGCCATTCGTGGTGTCATGAACGAAGCCTGGCGGCACGACCTGATCAGCCATGATCAACTGCTGAAGATCCGGTCGATCAAGCCGGTCAGCGGGACCCGGCTGGTCAAGGGGCGCAACATTCGCCGCACGCTGATTCGCGAGTTGATGGAGGTGTGCGCCGCCGACCCTCGGCCGTAGGGGCGTCGGGATGCCGCAATCATCGCCATCCTCTATGGCTCAGGGATGCGCAAGTCCGAGTCAGTCAACCTGGACCTTTCACAGGTCGACTTCAACGAACGCAGTTTGCGGGTGCTGGGCAAGGGCAACCGGCAACTGATCAAATACGCCCCGGAATGGGCGTTCAAAGCGCTGAGCGACTGGCTGGAACTGCGCCGCTCCTGCCTGCAACCGGGGCAGGGCGATGACCTTTTCCTGTTCAATCGAATCCGTCGGGGCAGTCACATCACACGCGACAGAATTACCAAGCACGCGATCTACTTCATTGCCAAGCAGCGCGGTTTACAAGTGGGCGTGAATATCATGCCCCATGATTTTCGTCGTTCGTTCATCACCCGTGTCATCGAAGAATACGATCTGTCGATCGCCCAGAAGCTGGCGCACCACACGCACATCTCGACCACTGCAAGTTATGACATGCGCAGCGAGAACGAGCGTCGCAACGTGGTGGATCGTTTCGATCTTTAGGTATACAGCCATCAAAAAAAAGCCACCGCACGTGAGTGAGGTGGCTTAAAGATCTAACCAAAGGAGTGATGAAGCAGAGCAGAAATTTCAGCCTCACGATGCGGATTCGCGAGGCAGCGAAACATGTTCGCTCATCGCCGAACACGGTAACACCGCCCGCGCGTACAGAACTATCAGCATTGTCGATAGTGACTATCAATGCTCACAACTTGTTGCTTGATGTGAGGGTTCAACAGGGGCGACAAATATCGAACTTATGAACAGCGACGCTATATTCCGAACCCCGGCGATTTGCCCTGTATCAACTAGTGGCACAGATGTCACTCAAACGCAGGTATTCCAGATTGTGGCGCACGCCTTGACTGTCCAGGTAGATCATGTGCGCCTTCACAGGCTCGCATTCATTGGAGCTTGCGCTGGTCAGGCTGATGACTTTAGCAATGTCGAGGTTCTGTGAGTAGTTATATTCCACGACCGGTGTTGTGCTGTCTGCGTTTGCAACGCTTGTTGCAGCCGACGCAAACAGACTGAACATCGACAAGGTGGCGAACATTACGTATTTCATGAGTATCTCCTCAATAACTTTATGGGCAACAACTGGATGTCTGTGTTGCCGATAACGCCATTCTAGAAGTCGGGACACGCGTATTTGAAATGGTGGCTGTCGATAAGCTTAATCATTGAAACGGATAAGGCGTCGCACACGCCGCTGTCTGGACGGCGGCACCGGTGCACAGACGACCCATCGATTTGATCGATTTACGTCGCTCGACGTATCAAGTGATCGGATAGCCAACTTGCCGCCTGAATTTCATGCTTCGCCCCACTCAAAGCACACGGGTCTGAGCATGGAAAAGTTCGATATACACCGTAAAACCCAATTCGACGCCCTGGTACATGAGTATGGGCTCGACGGCAGTCGTCTTCTGCCATGGACCGGCTACCCGATGCCGTTCGCCGGCGGCTGGTGCGTGGTACGGCCGGGTACGTCCACTGAGGCACATACGCAGATCGATCAGGAAATCTTCATCGCCATCAAGGGCAGCGCCCGGCTGGTGGTGGGCGAGAAACAGCTGGATTTCGCTGTGGGCGACATTGCCGCAATACCGAAACACACCAATCACTACGTCATCAATGATTCCGATGAGGACTTTCATTTCTACGTGGTGTGGTGGGACATGAACTACGTGAATGCCTTCGTTGCGCAGCACAACGAAACCACGGGGTGCCTCGATGACTAAGTACATCGTCACCATCACGCCGCCGACCCCCAATGGCGACCTGCACATCGGCCATATCGCCGGGCCGTTTCTGGCGGCGGACGTGTTCACCCGGGTTCAGCGCCAGCGTGGTCATGACTGCGTGCTGGTCTCCTATTCGGATGACTACCAGTCGTACATGCTGCGCAAAGGGCTGGAGCTGGACGTTGACCCGGTGGTGCTTGCCAATCGCAACTCCGACCGAATCGAAGCGTCGCTTGCCGCCATCAACATCAAGCCCGACAACTGGATGCGGCCTTACGCCAACCGCTGGTTTGCCGAAGCGGTTGGCGAAGTGTTCGACAGTCTTCGGGAGTCGGGCTTCATCGAATTTCGCGATTCCAGCGAGCCGTATTGCCCTGATTGCGATGTGTGGGGCTACGAAGCCTTTGCACGAGGCAACTGTAATTACTGCGGGGCGGAGTCCGACGCCAGCCAGTGTGAAAATTGTGCTCAGGCGCCGGATGCCGAGCTTATGACCGAGTTGCATTGCAAGCTCTGCAAGCAGCCTTCGGGCTGGAACACGACGCATCGTGCGTTCCTGAAACTGGCTGCTTTCGAACCCGCCTTGCGTGAACGCCTGATGAGCCACTCATGGCGCAAACCGCTCAACGCCTGGCTGAGCGACACACTTGAACACCTGCATGACTGGGGCGTGACCCGGCCCGGCGACGGCGGCCTGGACCTGCGCCCCGATGGCTCGTGCCGGGTTCATACCTGGTTCATGGGGCTGGCCGGTTATATGGCAGCGTTTCGCGAGTATGCCGACCGCGAGGGTCGCCCTGAGCTGTTTCGTCAGTATTGGCAGTCGGGGCAGGGCACGCTGGTGCATTTCCTCGGCTTTGACTGCGTGTTCAGTCACGCCATCGTTTACCCGGCACAGTTGTCGGTAATGACCGGCATCAAGGTGCAGCAGCGCTTCATTCCCAACCAGTTCCTCAAGCTGGATGGCCTGAACCTGTCGACCAGTCGCAACCATGCAATATGGGTCGGGGACCTGGCACGCGAGGCCTGCGCGGACAGCGCTCGCCTGTACCTGGCAAGTATTGCGCCCGAGGAATGTGAAGGCGATTTCCGTCTGCAGCACTTTCTGACATGGCGTGAGGGCGTGTTCAACGAGTTCTTTCCGGCTCTTCTGGAGGCAGGCAAACGCCCCGACGACAGTTGGTGGAGCGGGGTTTGCGGCGCAGATGCCGGGTTGCTGGAGGCCTTGCGCCTGCAATGGACGCGCGCCGCCGAACCGAGTCAGTTTTCGATGAAAGGCATGGCCCGGGTGCTGCTGGATGTCATTGCGATTACGCGCACTCGTCTCGCCGAGGGCCGATCGGTCAGCCATTTGGCGGCATTCATTGCGGTGACCGGCAAGTCGCTGATCCCGGACATGTCGGCGCGCATCTTCAGCGCCTTCGAACTGCCGCAAGCGCGTGTGACGGCCACGGTGCTGTCTGGCTCAGCCGCTGAATACTCCATCTGAACGGACGCACCTTGATGTTCATCGACTATGAAATAGCGGTCATCGGCGCCGGGATCACCGGCGCCAGTATCGCCGCGCGTTTGTGCAGCGGCGGTGTCTCGGTCGCACTGATAGACAGGGGCACTGCGGGCAGTCTGGGTGCCAGCAGCTACTCCGGCGGGCTGGTGCGTCTTTACGACACCGATCCATTGCTGATGGACCTGGCGGCCTATTCGATTGGCCTGATGGATGAAGGCATCTTTGCCACCACCTACGCCAGTGCGTTGCGCCGTACCGGCGTGATCTATCGCGCAGCGCCGGACCAACTGGAAAACCTGTGCCACGCCATCGAGCAGTATGGCAGCGCACGTTATCCGATGCGCATGGTGCCCGCTCAGGCGCTGGACGGTAGTCGCTTTCCGAA
Source organism: Pseudomonas californiensis (assembly GCF_021147775.1). GTDB lineage: Bacteria > Pseudomonadota > Gammaproteobacteria > Pseudomonadales > Pseudomonadaceae > Aquipseudomonas > Aquipseudomonas californiensis. The sequence goes on along the minus strand of NZ_JAGTPK010000009.1, from coordinate 84,308 downwards.
GTGTTCGTCGCAGGAGCGGATCAATCTGTTCGAGCCCAGAGCGCGCGTGGGCAATGTGCGCCAGGCGGTTGCGTCACTGAGCCATGTGGTTCGTCAGCAAGGTCTGTTGCTCGAGCATCGCGACATCCAGGCGATTGATTGCCGCGCCCGAGACCTGGTGCACATCGACCTGGGCGACACCACGTTGCGCTGTCGGGCGGTAGTGGTTGCCGCAGGCGCCTGGAGTCAGCGCTTATTGCCACAACTGGAGCTTGAGGCGCGTTCTATTCCCTTGGCGCGGGTGTTTACCGAGGGTGACTGGCCGATGCCGGTGATCGATGCGGTGACGCAGAGTTATGCGATACCGCTGACTCGAAACATCGTTCAGACCGGCTGTGGTCTGCGTGACAGCAGCGTCTGGCCGGAGCATCTGGCCCGGCCGGATGCCCGGCATGTGGACGATGCGCGCAGGCGTATCGGTCAGTTGTCAGCGTCATCAGTTGCCTCGCAGCCGCAGGTGCTGGACGTGCTGCACGGGTTTGACAGCTACAGCGCGGACGGTCGTCCGGTTCTGGGGTTTTGTGATGAGCAGAGCCCGGTGTATCTGGCGACTGGCATGTCGGGCCTGGGTTTCAAGTTTGCGCCGGGCATCGCTCAGATTGCCTTCGAACAGTTGCGCAACCATCTGGCCGGTCAGGAGGATCTGTCGGTCGGCTGGTCTGCGCTGTCGCCACGCCGGGGTATGCGCAACACGTGCCTGCAAGGGGTGCAGCCATGAGCCCGGTTGTGCAGGAACCGCCAGCACTGAGGGTCGGTATCAGCGCGCTGTTCGATCCCGATGAAACACCCCACGCACGGACGTTTTTGCGCGCCCTGGCCGTGGCGCGCAACGTCATGCCGGGATTGGGCAGGGTGCAATGGCATTTCCTTGATGATGGCGCGAATGCCGTTCGTGGGGCCGAAGTGGCACGGCAGATGATCGAATGGAAGGCCGATCTGATCGTCGGACATTTCTCCTCCGATGCGGCAGTGAGTGCCGCCGCGCTGTATCAACACGCGGGAATCGCCCTGTTGAGCCCGGCGGCAACCATTGATCGCCTCACGCTGGAGCATCCCAATGCGTTCCGTTTTTGTCCCTCGGACCGGCAACTGGCGGCGGATCTGGTCGTTTGGCTCAGCGCCCGGCATTGGCGGGCCGTGCACATCGACGCTGACGCCAGTACTCACGGGCAGGCCCTTGCGGGGGCCATTGCTGATGCCGTCGCACACGCCGGGCTGCGCCGGGCAGGTGCGCGTGAACAGGCCGATGTGGAGGTGTTCGCCGGACGCTTGCAACCCAGCCGCGAACACTGGCAGACGAGGCGCCAGGCGGGCAGTGCCCGGCCGCTGGTCTTGACCGATGACGCGGTGTCGCCACATCTGGGATGCGCGTCGGCACACGACAGCATGACTTACGTGATCGGCTTTGGCGGACCAGACGACAGTGAGCATGGCTGTCTGTCCAGCGCCCTGTACAGGACGCTGTTCAGTGCACCGCCGCATACGTATTACCGGGAAAGTCTGCTGGTGTTCTACGTGCTGGCGATTCTGGCCAACAGCGATTGGCGCCACGAGCAGTTGCTGGACGTGCTCAACCACACCTCATTCAACACGCCGCTGGGCGGTGTCAGCTTCGAACACGGGGAGTGTCGAGGCGCACGCACGCGCGTCTGGAACCTGACGCCTGCAGGGTTGATACCCGCAACACATTGATCTGACGGCTTCATGCACAACGCTTTTATGCCAACTCTAAGGATGGGAACTTCATGGGTCATTCAACACAACATTCTTCTCGATCAGACGCCGTCTGTATCGGCTTCGGGCCTGCGGGTATCGCACTGGCCTGTGCGTTCGAAGATGCGCGGGAGGCAGGCGCACCGCTTGCCAGACTTTCTGTTCGCTACCTCGAAGCCGCGCAGGACACCCAGTGGCATCCCGAATTGCTGCTGTCGGGTACTGACATCAACCATCACGTGTTTCGTGATCTGGTCACTCCGCGTAATCCGCGTAGCCGCTTTTCGTTTGCGATGTACCTGAAAAGTCACGGGCGTATGTTCGATTTCGGCCTGCTGGGCCGACCGGCCAGTCGTCACGAGTGGTCGGATTACCTCGCCTGGGTCTCGCGGCAGGTCGACAGCGACACGCACTTCAATGCCAGGGTCAGCGATATCGAACCGGTGATTCGCGACGGTCGTTTGCAGGCGGTGCGGGTCTGTACGCCGGACGCGCGTTTCATCACACGCAACATCGTGCTGTCCAGCGGCAGCGCGCCACGCATACCTACGGCATTTCAGCCGCTGCTGAGCCCGACGCTGTTTCATACCTGCGAATTCGTCACGCGTGTGCAGGCTTTCGGTGCGGTATTGCCGAAACGCTGGCTGGTGATCGGCTCGGGGCAGAGCGCCAGCGAATCGGTGCTGGAACTGGTCGGTCGCGACCCCGGCATCCAGGTGCACTCGGTGCATAGATCCGCCGGCTTCAAACTCACTCAACTGGGCCAGTTTCCCAACCGCGTCTTCGCCCCTGATCACGTGGACTACTTCCACAGCCTGAACCCGGCGGCGCGTCATCGATTTCTCGACTGGAGCCGCTCGACCAACTACGCAGGCATTGATCCTGACGAAAGCCAGAAGCTTTTCTCGCTGACGTACGAAGACGCCATCGCTGGCCGCAAGCGCCTGCAGACCTACGCCTACAGCGTCATTTCCAGCATCGAGGCTGTCGAGGGCGGCTACCGCGTGGTGCTGACCGACACTTTCAGCCAGCGCACTCAGGTGCTGGAAGTCGATGCGGTGGTGCTCGGTACTGGCTATGAGCAGTACCTGATACCACCTCTCTTGAGTGGCTTGCAGCCCTGGTTGAAAGCGGACGTGGACGGCGGTCTGCTGATTGATCGTGACTACAGGGTCGCGACCCGTGACGACTGCGACGTTGGGATCTGGGTCAACGGCTTGTCCGAACGCAGCCACGGCATCAGTGACAGTCAGTCGTTTTCGCTGATGGCTTTGCGCGCCGAGCGCATCGCCAACGCTCTGGAGCAGGCCGTTGACACTCCAGTTCATGCACCGTCTTTGGCACAGTGAAGTGACCACCATGTACGACACACTCAGCGAAATTGTTCACGACCGCACCTTTCTCAAAGTTTCCGGGCTGGGCCAGGATTTTTACCTGAAAATGGAATCCCTGAACCCGGCAGGCTCTATCAAGCTCAAGACCGCGGTGGGTCTGGTGGATGATCTGCAGGCACGCGACCTGATCGGGCCGGACACCATCCTGATCGAGTCTTCGTCAGGCAACCTGGGCGTGGCGCTGGCGATGATCTGCGCCGAGCGGGGGATCCCGTTCACCTGCGTGGTCGATCCCAACAGCTCCAACCACAACATCCGCATGATGCGCACCTACGGCGCCGAGGTGATTCAGGTCGACACCCCGGACGCCAACGGCGGTTTTCTGGGCACTCGTATCGCGTTGATTCGCGCCAAGGTCGCCAGTGATCCGCGCTACGTGTGGCTCAATCAGTATGAAAACGCCGCCAACCCCCGTGCCCACGCCCGGACCACGGCGCGCTCGATCAGCCAGCATTTCGGTCATGTGGATTACCTGTTCGTGGGCGCAGGTACGACCGGTACGCTGATGGGCTGCCTGCAGCATTTTCAGCGTCATCACCCGACCACCCGGATCATCGCAGTCGACAGCGTCGGCTCGGTAACCTTCGACACCCCGGCCAGTCGCCGTTTCATCCCCGGTCTGGGCACCAGTCAGCGTCCGCCTATTTTCAATGCCGAGGGTGTTCATGCGCTGGAAATGGTCCCGGAATCACGCACCGTCGCCATGTGCCGCATTCTGGCGCGCAGCAAAGGCTTGCTGGTCGGCGGCTCGACCGCCACGGTGATCGCTGCGGTGCATGCGTGGCGCGAGCGCATCGAGCCAGGGTCAGTGGTGGTCGCCCTGTCACCGGACTGGGGCGAGCGTTATCTGGATACGCTGTACGACGATGAATGGGTCGAGCAGCGTTTTGGCCGCGATGTGTTGAGCATGACCTTGGCTGACCTGCCGATCATGCCGCAGTGGACCACCTGGCTGGCGGCCGAGCGTCATCATCAGGCGCCGTTCCATGTGGTGGATGGCGAAGTCGTGGCGCGCTTGCTGGCGGCTGATCCCCAGGCCTGCATCAACGATGTGCAAGCGGCCTATCTGGCGCATGAGGCTGGCGATACCATCAACCCGGACAGTTACTTTCTGCGTTTTCCCGAGGCCCCGGCCAATCGCATCATTGCGCTACCGGCCAGCCTGTGCGGCGAGCAGCCGGTCAGTGGCATCAAATGGATCTCCAGCTTCCCCGGCAATACCGAGTCAGGTCTGCAGCGGGCGTCGGCGGTGCTGATTCTCAACGACCCATTGACCGGTTATGCGTTTGCCTGCCTGGAAGCCTCGCGGATCAGCGCCATGCGCACGGCAGCATCTGCGGTACTGGGCGCACGCTGGATGAACCGTCAGCAACGCCATGTCCCACGCCTGTCGATCATCGGCGCGGGGTTCATTGCCCGCACGATTCTCGACATGTTTGTCTGTGATGGCTGGACTTTCGACGCGGTGAGTGTCTTTGACCAGCACCAAGCGTCCGCACGGGCGCTGGTTAGCCATGCCGCCAGTATTCATGGTCTGGCCAGCGATGTTGCCGAGCTGCACAGCTGTCTGGGCGCCGATATCGTGGTGTTCGCCACCACGGCGCCCAGGCCCTATGTGCTGGAGCCTGTGTTCCGTCCGGGGCAACTGCTGCTGAATATTTCCCTGCGCGATCTTGGGCCAGAAGTCATTGCCCAGGCCAATAACATTCTTGACGATGTCGAGCACTGCTTGAAGGCGCAGACGTCTCCGGACCTCGCGGTCCAGCAGTACCAGGATCGAACTTTCATCACGGGCACGCTGGCGCAACTGATGACGGGCCAGGTCGAACTGTGTCCGGATCGGGCGTCAATCTTCTCGCCCTTTGGCCTGGGCGTGCTGGACCTGGCTGTCGGGCAGCGGATTTATTGCCAGGCGGTGGCCGAGGGCAGTGCGATGCCAGTGCCGCGATTCTTCTTCGAATCGAATCGGTGGTGACCGCCATGCAGACACGCGCGATTCAAACCATCGAACAGCTGTTACCGCAGGTCGAGCCTCCCGCTCATCGCGTCGCCATCGTTGGCATGGGTTCCCGAGGCTTGAGCATTCTGGAGCAACTGATCGGCATGAGCCGTCAGGCCAATGCACAAGCGCTGCGCATCGACGTGTTCGATCCACAGCCTCCGGGCGGCGGGCTGCATCACAGTGAGCAGCCGGATTACCTGATGCTCAACACCATGGCGGGTCAGTTATCAGCATTTTCATCGGCTTTCCCCGCGAGTGACCCCACAGGCTGGACCTTTCTGCAATGGTGCGATGCGCATTCTGTACGCCTTGATGAGCGCGGACATGTGAGCGCAAACGGGCAGGGCAGGCCCGTCGACTTTGGTGATTTTGTGCCGCGCAAGTTGCTGGGTCGGTATTTGCAGGACAGTTATCGCTGGCTGCTGCGCCAGTGTCCGGCGCAGGTAAAGGTCTTTCATCACGCTGAACGGGTGGTCGGTTGCCAGCCCAGGAATGACGCGCCGGGTTTTCGGCTGTGCACCGCCGGCTTCAGGTTGGACGTGGATGCGCTATTTCTCACCACCGGGCATGCGCCAGCGACGCTCGACGTGCAAAGCGTTGACGGTGCGGTAGCGATCGAAGGGCTGGGGCTGACCGCCATGGACACGCTGGCCAGTCTCACTCAGGGCCGGGGTGGACGCTACGTGCGCGACCCCGGTTTTGCGGGTTGGCGCTACGTGCCGTCCGGTCGTGAGCCCAAGTTGTTTCTGTATTCGCGTTCCGGGCTCCCATTTCACGCCCGGCCGCAATGGCAGCCGGGCGGGAACCCGCCATTGCCCCGGCAGTACTTCACCGCCGCAGCCATCAACGAACTACGTCAACACAGCACGACCGGCCAACTGGATTTTCAGCGCGACGTGCTGCCGCTGATCATCGATGAAATGCGCGCGGTGTTTTATCAGGCCAGTGTTCGGCTGCAAGCGCCACGAAGCCTTGACGCGGTTCAGCAGGCGCTTCGCGGGGCAGTCGATCAGCTAGGACGTCGGGCGCTGTTCGCAGCTCTCGCGGAACACTGGGGTGAGTTCGAGCCCGAGCAGTGGCTGATCACCGAGTGTTGGTCAGGGGCAGACGACGCCTACGGCTCATGGTTTACGCAGTGGATCGAGCGGGAGTTGGCGTTGAGTCGACTTGGCACGACACGCAGCCCGATCCGGCAGGCGTTGGAGGTCTGGCGGGACTGTCGCGACCTGTTGAGGTTGGCAGCGGATCGCAACGGGCTGACCGAGGACTCCACGCGGGAGTTTTATGGCACCTGGGCCGGGCTTTCGAACCGGCTGGTCGGCGGGCCACAGAAAGAACGCTACGAAGATCTGCTGGCGTTGATCAAGGCGGGGGTGGTGACGGTGCTGCCGCCTGCGGGCAATGCGCTTCACGGCCATTCAGCTCAAAAAGACAGGCGCTTTGACCATGTGCTCCCTGGCCGTGTAGCCCACAGCGGCCTGTCCTGCGTGGGGTCCGGTGCTATCGATGACTTGCGCCACGCAGGGGTGATTCGACCCGCGCATGCCTGGCCCGCCGACGGCATCGAGACTGACGCGGTTTGCCGTGCCGTGGACAGCCGCGGCGCAGTTCAGCAACGCCTTTGGGTGCTCGGGCCTGTCGCCGAAGGCTGCACGTTCTACAACCACTACGTGCCTACGCCAGACCCAGGCTGCCGCGCGCTGATCGAGGCGCGTCAGGCGGTTGAATCGTGCCTGAACACACTGGCAGCCAGCTCTTTATCGACTTCATGTATCGCTTGAATAAAAACTTATAAGCCGCTAATTAAAAAGGAATTGAACCTATGTACGAGATCACGCTACTGACGGCACTTGCAGGCGCATTCATTGTGCTGATCATCAGCCCCGGTCCTAACTTTCTGGTCATCACTCAGCTGTCTTTCAGTCAGTCCCGGCAACAGGGCATTTGCGCAGGTCTGGGGGTCGCATCGGGCAGCATCATCTGGGCCTTGCTGGCCGCGACCGGCCTGGGCCTGATGTTTCAGCAACTGCCGTGGCTGCAGCCCGCACTGCAATTGCTGGGCGGCGCTTACCTGACCTGGCTGGGCACCAAAAGCCTGCGCAATGCGGGCAGCCAGCCCAAGCCGCGTGACATCGGTGCGTTGGGCATCGGCAGCCTGAGCAGGGCCTACCGTTTCGGTCTGCTTACCAACCTGACCAACCCCAAGGCGCTGGCGTTTTACACCAGCGTATTTACCACTGTCACCACGCCCGGCATGCCGATATGGGTCCGTACGGCCGGGGTTTCGATCATCGCAGTGCTGGCGACCTCCTGGTTTGTGCTGCTGGCGACGCTGTTTTCCATTCCTGCCGTGCAGGTGCGTTATCAACGGATGAAAAAGGCCATCGACATCGTTACCGGGCTTTTCATGATTGCTTTTGGTCTGCGCTTGCTGATCGGTCTGCTGCCCGCTGGCTTCATCGGCTGAACCAACTTTCCAGCCATTTTTTAAAGGAATGAATCATGCAAAGTAACGACTGGCACTATCCCACTTCGATCCGTGCAGGCGTTGGCCGCGTCAATGAGTTGGCCGATGCCTGCCGAGTGACGGGCATCAAACGCCCACTGCTGATCACCGACAGTTTTCTGGGCGGTACCGACATGATCCGCAGCGCGGTCGAAGACTGTCGCCAGCAGTTGGGGCATTGCGGCCTGTTCGATCAGGTGAAGGGCAACCCGACGGGTCGCAATGTCGCCGACGGATTGCACGCCTACAAAACAGGTGACTATGACGGCGTGATCGCCTTCGGTGGCGGCTCTGCGCTGGATGCAGCCAAGGCCGTGGCGCTGATGTCCGGACAGACGCGTCCGCTGTGGGATTTCGAAGACATCGGCCAGAATCACCTGCGTGCCAATGCCTCGGGCATCGCGCCAGTCATTGCGCTGCCAACCACTGCCGGAACCGGCTCTGAAGTCGGCAGGGCGTCGGTAATCACCGATGAACAGGCGCGGGTGAAACGAACCATTCTGCACCTGCGCATGATGCCGCGTATCGCGATCCTCGACGCCAACCTGACGCGGGACTTGCCGAAGCATCTGACCGCCGCGACCGGTGCCGACGCGTTGACCCACTGTATGGAGTCGTACTGTTCGCCCGCCTGGCATCCGATGGCCGAGGCGGTCTCGGTCAAGGGCATGCAGATGATCAAGGCGTATCTGCCCCGCGTTACCGAGGATGGGGAGGATATCGACGCTCGTCAGCAAATGCTGGTGGCGTCCAGTCTGGGGGCTGCGGCCTTCCAGCGTGGCCTGGGCGGCGTGCATGCCATCGCACAGAGCCTGGGTGCGCTATACGACCAGCATCACGGGTTGTTGAACGCCATTTTGCTGCCGTACGTGCTGGAGGCGAACCGCAGCGCGCTGACCTCGCAAATGGACGACCTGGCGGCGTACCTGCGCTTGCCGTCGCCGGGTTTCAGCGGGGTAATGCAGTGGTTGCTGCAATTGCGCGAGCAGATCGGCATTCCGCACACGCTGGGCGCTATCGGTATCGATGATCGCGAAGCCGAGCGGGTCGGACAAATGGCCTTTGCAGACGGCTGTTCGCACACCAATCCAATCCGTCATTCGGCCGAGATCTACGCGCAGATCTTCAGTCGTGCTGTGGCCGGGCACTGAATCATGATCGTGGTGGATGACCGGGCTGTTCTGCGGTTGAAAGCGGTCTGGCAGCGCTATGTGGATCAGGGACGCATAGTCGGTGGCGTGCTGTTGGTTGCCCAGCATGGCGAACTGCGATTCGCCAGTGCCCGAGGCTGGGCCGATCGGGAAGCGCAGTGCCCGGTCACCCGCGACACGCGTTTTCGCCTGGCGTCGCTGAGCAAGTTGTTGACCTCGATAGCGGTTCTGCAACTGTGCGAAGAGGGCGTATTGAGGCTCGATGGGCCGGTGACCGACTGGCTGCCGGCTTTCAGACCCCGATTGGCCTGCGGCCGTGAGCCGGTGATCAACCTGCGTCATTTGCTGTCCCATACGTCGGGCCTGAGCTACGGCTTCGAACAGGCCACCGGCACTGCTTATCAGCGGGCCGGCGTATCGGACGGGCTGGACCTCGTGCCGTTTGGTCTTGAGGAAAATCTGGCCCGGCTCGCGAACGTTGCACTGCTGTTCGAACCGGGCAGTGCATGGGGATATTCGCTGGCCACCGATGTGCTGGGCGCGGTGATCGAGCGCGCCACGGGGCTGACCTTGTCTCAGGTCATTGATCAGCAGGTGACGGCCCCGCTGGGCATGAGCGCAACCGCGTTCCGTCACACTTCAAACCAGGCGCTGGCGTGTGCATACAAGGACAGTGACAGAAAACCAGAGCGGATCGGACCTCATGACGTACTGGTACTCGACAGTGGCGTGGCACGGCTGTCGCCGGACCGCTGGGTGTGGCAACAGGGTTATGAGTCTGGAGGGGCGGGTCTGCTCGGCACCGCCGATGATTATCTGCGATTGCTGGAGTGCCTGCGTCTGGGCGGGGCACCGCTACTCAGTCGTGGCAGCAGCGAGGCGATGCTGGGCAATGCGATAGGGCAAACGGTCATCAAGGGGCGAGGGACGGGCTGGAAGTTCGGTCTGGGCCCCATGGTCCTGACCGACCCATTGGCTGCCGGGCAGCGGCAGGGCACAGGCACCTGGTCATGGTGTGGCCTGTACGGCAACCATTACTGGGTGGATCCGGTGTCGGCCATCAGTCTGGTGACGGTGACCAACACGGCTGTTGCAGGCGCCTGGGGGGAGTTCGCCGATACGCTGGTCGAGGCGCTCTACGTCAGGCCCTGGTGAACTGCTTGCGGTAGCTGCTCGGGCTGATCCCCACCAGGTTACGGAAGTGCCGGCGAAACGACTCTTCGGAACCAAACCCGGTTCTGTCCACCACTTCATTGAGGCGCAACTTCGAGGATTCGAGCAACTCCTTGGCGTACGCCACGCGCTCGCCCAACAACCAGTCATACGGTGTCAGCCCGGTGCTTTCCATGAAGCTGCGGTGCAGGGTACGCGTACTGACTGCGGCCCGTGAGGCCATTTCCTTGATGGTATGGGGACGCTGCAGGTCGCCGCGAATCCAGTCCATCAGATTGGAAATAGGTCCGTCGCTGGCCGACACCAGTTGGCGTGACGCGTATTGCGACTGTCCGCCTTCGCGGTGCGGCGGGATCACCATGCGCTGCGCGACCATGTTGGCGACCCGTGAGCCATGATCATTGCGCACCAGGTGCAACATCATGTCCAGGCCAGCCGCGGAGCCGGCAGCGGTAACGATATTGCCCTGATCCACATACAGTTCGTTGGGCTGAATAGTCAGCTCCGGGTACATGGTCGCCAGCAGGTCGGTATAGCGCCAGTGCGTGGTGACTTTGTGCCCATCCAGCAGGCCTGCTGCCGCCAGCACAAACGCGCCGGTGCAGATCGAGCAGATCCTTGTACCCCGAGCGTGCGCGGCCTGAAGCTGTTCGATCAGGCGTTGCGGCACTTTGGATTCCACGCCGCGCCAGCCTGGCACGATGATGGTGTCGGCGTTTTCCAGCAGCACTTCGCCGGGCGTCGGGACAATGGTGATGCCGCCTGCTGCGGTGATCGGGCCATCGTCGACCGGGAACGTCGCGAACTCATACCAGCTCACGCCAAGCTCAGGCCTTTTCAAGGCAAAAACCTCGACGGTACAGCCGAATTCGAAGGTGCAGAGCTGGTTATAGATCAAAGCCACAACAAGATGATTTTTCATGGCGCGATGTTACCGGATATTGGCATTTCGGACAGTGGTTCGTGCTGATCCTACTGGGTAATCTGCAGGCTGTCATTCAGCTTGAAACGCAACCTTGCAAGAGGTCCGTCAAACGGACCCAGGAGCCAATTCGTGTCGCTCAATATCGGTATCTATGTGTATGACGACGTCGAAGTTCTCGACTTCGCTGGCCCCTACGAAGTATTCACCACCGCAACGCGCATGCATGCCCGTAACAGCCGTGATGACAAGCCCTTGTTCAATGTCTTCACCATTGGACGCAGCACGGCACCGATACGGGCCCGCGCTGGCTTGAAGGTCGATCCGGACTTCTCCATCAATGACCATCCGGCCGTTGATTGCCTGATCGTTCCAGGTGGCGTGGTCAACGCCGAACTGGAAAAACCGGACGTCATTCGCTGGATCAGTGATCAGTCAGAACCTGGCCGGGTGGTTGCAGCCGTCTGCACGGGTGCGTTCATGCTCGCCAAGACCGGTAAGCTTGCAGGCAAGCAGGTCACCACGCATTGGGAGGACATCGCCGATCTGAAGGAAATGTTCCCTTCCATCGACGTACTCAGCACCTTGCGCTGGGTTGACGAAGGATCGTTCGTCACTTCGGCGGGTATCTCTGCCGGGATCGACATGAGCCTGCATCTGGTGGAGCGTCTGCACAGCCGTGAACTGGCCGAACGCACGGCACTGCAACTGGATTTCGACTGGACCGAGAACGACTGAGTCATCCCGCCTGCCTGCTGCATTTCTTTTCGATGGAAATATCGGGGCTGATGTCTGTTCCGGCCGAGGCCCCTCGGCCGGAATCAGGGCGTCCCTGATCATCATGGACCTGTGACGTCGTCCATTCAGCCCTTTCCGGGAAGCTGCAGTCGTGTTACCCCCGCCCGACAGATCTTCGAGCGCTGCCGACAAGCCGGGCAGGCGGTTGCGGTTGCGGGGGCTCTTGTACTCCCGACCCTCAGCCTGTTCGCTGGCAGGCCGCGCCCACTACCGCAATTTTCAGAGTGCAAGACCCATGAAAACCCATTTTTTCAAAATCGTTCAAACCGTTGCCCAGCATGGCTCATTCTCGGAAGCAGCTGCCATTCTGGGCTGCAGTCAGTCCAACATCAGTTATGCCATCAAGGAAGTCGAAGATTTCTTCGAGAAGCGCCTGTTCATCCGCAGCCGTTCGGGCTGCACCCTGACGCCTGAAGGCACGGTGATTACCCAGACACTGGGCAATATCATGGCCACGCTTGAACAACTAAAAAAAATGGGGTCAGTGGTAGTGTAACGATTCACTATTTCACCCATATTCAGGAAACCACCCTGACCGCATCGCTGGATTTCCTGGCCCGTCATTACCCCGACATTCACCTGAATATCCTGCACAGCAGCGACCAGCACCCCTCACTGGAGCCTCTGAAACGAGACATCGCCGACATTCTGATTCTGCCAACTACCATGCTGGGCGAGCATTATCTTGATCATCATCAGTGGTCAGATCATTACGTGCTGGTCTCAGCCCGCAGCAAACAGTCGGCTACTCGCAGCTTTACCGAGCTGTCGCAGGCCTCGCGCTACGTCGCCTGGCGGCACCCAGGCATGGATCGGCTGAACCAGCAGCTGGCGTCCGCGCAATTGCGCTTGAATCATCGTGGCGAGCTGACGTGCGTCGAAACCCTGTTGGACCTGATCGGCCGTCAACACTGTATTTCAATACTCCCGACCGTTTTTCTGTCGGGGCGTCTCAGGGAGCTGGAAGCCGTGCCGCTGCCTGTGACGATCATGCGTCAGCTCAGTGTAGTGGCACGTCCCACCTCACTGTTGTCCAACGCCGCCAATGCTGTGATCCAGGCGCTCAAACGGCCTGTTTCGCTGAGCATTCAGCGTTATTGAGTTGCGAAGTCGCGGGTGCATGCCTCACTTCAGGCAGCGTATTGATCCGGGCACGGCCTATGAATGCAACGTTTTGCCTTCGCAAGGCTCATAACCCTGAGTAATACATTCAGGACGGCCCTTCGGGGCGTCCGTCGCTGCGGATTCGAGAGGAAGACTGGACGCTATGACGATACCGGACAAGCAGTACGTGGACTGGCTGGTCGAGCAATCGATGCTGAACGCTGCAAGGCAGCGCGCCAAGACCTACTCGGGGCAGGGCCGTCTCTGGCAGCGTCCCTTCGCTCAGGCCCGGCCGCGGGACGCTTCTGCCATTGCATCGGTCTGGTTCACGGCCTACCCGGCGTCGATCGTGACGCGCGAGGGTGGTTCGGTGCTCGAGGCACTGGGCGATGAGACCTTGTGGCATGCCTTGTCGGAAATCGGCATTCAGGGCATCCACAACGGCCCGCTGAAGCTGTCCGGTGGCCTGCAAGGCCGCAACCGGACGCCGAGCATCGATGGCAACTTTGACCGGATCAGTTTCAGCATCGACCCGGAACTCGGCACCGAAGCCCAGTTGCTCAGCATGACCCGCATCGCAGCAGCGCATAACGCGGTCGTCATTGATGATGTGATCCCGTCACACACCGGCAAAGGTGCCGACTTCAGGCTGGCAGAGCTGGCGTACGAGGATTACCCCGGCCTTTACCACATGGTCGAGATTCGCGAGGAAGACTGGAGCCTGCTGCCGGATGTAGCCACGGGCCGGGATGCAGTCAACCTGACGCCGGACGTGGTCGATCAGTTGCGCGACAAGCATTATATTGTCGGCCAGTTGCAGCGGGTGATCTTCTTCGAGCCTGGCGTCAAGGAAACCGACTGGAGCGCGACGGATGTCGTGCAAGGTGTCGACGGCAAGGCTCGCCGCTGGGTCTACCTGCATTACTTCAAGGAAGGCCAGCCTTCGCTGAACTGGCTGGACCCAAGCTTTGCTGCTCAACAAATGATCATTGGGGACGCGCTGCATTCCATTGATGTTTCGGGCGCGCGGGTACTGCGTCTGGACGCCAACGGCTTCCTGGGGGTCGAGCGCCGCGCGGAAGGCACGGCATGGTCCGAAGGCCATCCGCTGTCGGTGACCGGCAACCAGTTGTTGGGCGGTGCGATTCGCAAGGCCGGTGGTTTCAGCTTTCAGGAGTTGAACCTGACCATCGACGACATCGCCTCCATGAGCCATGGCGGGGCGGATCTGTCTTACGACTTCATCACCCGTCCTGCGTATCAGCATGCGCTGTTGACCGGCACCACCGAGTTCCTGCGTCTGATGCTGCGTCAGGTGCACGCGTTTGGTATTGACCCGGCTTCACTGATTCATGCGCTGCAGAATCACGATGAGCTGACTCTGGAACTGGTGCATTTCTGGACGCTGCATGCCCATGACACTTACCTGTACCAAGGGCAGACATTCCCCGGCAACATCCTGCGCGAACACATTCGCGAAGAGATGTACGAGCGCCTTTCCGGTGAGCACGCGCCTTACAACCTCAAGTTCGTCACCAACGGCGTGTCCTGCACCACGGCCAGTATCATCACGGCTGCGCTGGGTATTCGTGATCTGAGCACCATCACCGATGCCGATATTCAGCAGATTCAGCACATCCACTTGCTGCTGGTGATGTACAACGCCATGCAACCAGGCGTGTTCGCCCTGTCTGGCTGGGATTTGGTAGGCGCCCTGACATTGCCGGCCGAGCAGGTTCAGCACTTGATGCAGGATGGCGACACGCGCTGGATTCATCGCGGTGCCTATGACCTGGCCGATCTGGACCCGGAGGCCGAGTTCTCGGCAGGTGACATGCCGCGTGCCCAGACTTTGTACGGCAGCCTGGTGAGTCAGCTCAAACGGCCTGATTCCTTCGCGTCGCAACTGAAGAAGATACTGGCGGTGCGTCGTGCCTACGACATTGCTGCCAGCCGTCAGATTCTGATTCCTGACGTGCAGCATCCAGGCCTGTTGGTGATGGTGCACGAGCTGCCCGCCGGCAAAGGCACGCAGATCACCGCGCTCAATTTCAGCGCCGACACCATCGTCGAGACGCTGCATCTGCCTGACATCGCACCCGGCCCGGTGGTCGACATCATCAACGAACGCGTGGAAGGCGATCTGACCGAGCAGGGTGAATTCACCATTACGCTGGATGCTTATGAAGGGTTGGCGTTGCGCGTGGTCAGTACCTCTCCGATGGTCTGACTACGCTGTTGCACCGGTGACATGAAAACGCAGCCCTCCGGCTGCGTTTTTGTAAGCGCTTTTTCTGACGGCTTCAGGCGTCTAGGTTGTTTTGAGGCTGTGTTTTTTCAGGCGGTAAGCAAACTGCGCACGGCTGAGCCCCAACAGGCGTGAGGCCGCTGCCAGATTGCCCTCACTTTTCTCCAGCGCCTGGCGTATCAGGCGTTCTTCCAGGCCGTCTATGGAAAACCCTTCGGATCGGCTTAGCGTATCCAGCAGGTCAGCACCTTCCTCTGGTTGGTGTTCGGACTCCGCGTGCGCGGCCGCGCCCGATGGCAACGAAAGACCACCGTGCAGATTCAGTGAGTAGCTGTCCATTGGAAGCGACTCGTTGCGAAAGATGTGCATCAGGTCGATCGGCTGACCGTCATCGCTGGCGATCAGTCCCCGCTCAACGAGGTTCTGCAGCTCTCGTACATTGCCAGCGAAGTCGTAACGTAACAGCGTTTTCAGTGCTCGCATGGTCAGGCCCGCAGGCGTGCGTCCGTACTCCAGGCAGAAGCGTTTGAGAAAAGCGTTGATCAGCAGCGGGATGTCATCGCGGCGTTCGCGTAGCGGGGGCAGGGCGATGGGATAGACGTTCAGGCGATAAAACAGGTCTTCACGGAAATTGCCCTCGGCTACGGCTCTGCGCAGATCAATGTTGGTGGCGGCGACCACTCGCACGTTGACCTTGATGCTGTGCCCGCCACCCACGCGTTCAATCTCGCGCTCCTGCAAGGCGCGCAGTAACTTGCTTTGCCCGGCCAAGCTAAGGCAGGTGATCTCATCGAGAAACAGCGTGCCGTTGTTGGCGCGTTCAAAACGGCCGGGACGCGAGTGGGTAGCACCGGTGTATGCGCCGCGCTCCACACCAAACAGCTCGGCCTCGATCAGGTTGTCCGGGATTGCTGCACAGTTGAGTGCCACGAACGGCCCTTCACGGTTTCGGCTCAACTGGTGCAACTGTCGGGCAAACATCTCCTTGCCGACACCGGATTCGCCGCTTATCAGCACCGTAGCGGGCGTCATGGCAACGCGCTGCAGGGCCTGAGTTGCCACGTTGAACGCTGCGCTGGCGCCAATCAACGGCTGCTCTGCACCGGTGGGTGGGTCCACGCTGTACGCGGCAGCGCTTGTCGGTGCTGCAGCCATTGCGCTGGTGGAGGGTACGACGCGCAGGTAGCTCAGGTCATGTTCGGCATCGCCCCATTGCTCGGCGGTCTTGCCAATGACCCTGCAATGGCTGTGCCCCATGCCCCGGCATTCCACTTCCCGGAATATCACCATCTGCCCGAACAACCCGCTCACAAAGCCTATGGCGTAGCCGACTTCGGTCCAGCACACCGGGTCCTGCCCGATGCCGTAGGCCGCGACGTGTTCATCCGCTTCGCAGGAGTTGTGCCAAAGGAACTCGCCTTCATAGAAGCCCGAGTCTGCATCGAACTTGAAATGCAGCGGCTCGACTTTGGTCATGCCCTCAAGCGTATGCAAGTGAGTACCGGCGCGAAACGCCGACGTGGCGTCCGCCATGGGCCAGCGTTCGCGGATCAATCGGGCGTCTCTGGCACCGGACAGATAACCGGCCCGGGTGAACATCCCGCGGGCCTGCTCAAGGCCCTGACGTTCAATGATCTCGCGGCGCAAGGTGCCAAACGACGAACTGTGCAGCAACAGCATTCGTTGATCATTGAGCCAGATACGCCCGTCGTCAGGTGAAAAGAACAGGCAGCTGGTCAATTCCTCGGGGGTCGGTGACTGGCTGCCGCTTGTCTGGCTACTGTCGCCTCTCGGGTCGAAATGTTCGGTAGCGACGCTGTGGTCAGGGAGATGGCAGTGAGGATTATTCATTGTTGTGCCTCGGACCCGGACTGAATGAAATGATCATGTGTCAGAAAGTTATTAAACATAACTTTATCAAATGAACAAGTGGTCAGAGGTCCGCCGTCGCCAGACAACGCCGTGCCTCGTTGTCATGAACGGCTGAAACGATCGAGACAGATCGGTTGCTGATGGATGTCAACGGATGATGGCAAAACCGGCACAGCGCTTGCTGAGTCTGAACTACGGCGCTTGCGACCCACCCTTGTGGCGCAGCGATTACAACCATAAAAGCCGGAGTATCAAGATGTCTGTAACTGACGCGGTTCCTTTGCTGCAACGTGCCCTTGAAGCGGAATGCATTTTCAACGGCGACTGGATACCCTCATCCGCCTAGTTGTTGCAGGTGATCGAGCCTGCTACCGGTGACCTGCTGATGAACACCGCCATGGCAGGTCCGGCGGATATCGCCGTCGCCTGCCGTGAGGCCGCACTGGCTCAGCCTGCCTGGGCAGCACTCGGGCCACGCGAGAAAGCCGAGATATTCCTGCTCGCCGCCGATCTTGCGGTGTGCTCGTACGACGAGCTGTCGCTGTACGTTGCCCGTGAGACGGGGGGCAGTCTGCATAAGGGCCAGCACGAAGTGAACGAAGCCATCGTGTTGCTGCGTCAGGCCGCAGGCATGCTGTCGCAAGCCCACGGCCATGGGTTGATGCTGCCGAGTGCGGCGGGCCGTTTGTCCTACGCACGCCGCGTCCCACATGGAGTGATCGGGATGATTTCTCCGTTCAACTTCCCGCTGGTGCTGTCGCTGCGCACCGTGGCGCCTGCATTGGCAGCCGGTAATGCGGTGGTGCTCAAGCCTGACCCGCGAACCCCGGTCAGTGGCGGTTTTCTGATCGCTCGCCTGTTCGAAGAGGCGGGGTTGCCGAAAGGCTTGCTACACGTATTGCCGGGTGCTGCAGATGCGGGCGAAGCGCTGTGCCGCGACACAAATGTGCAAATGATCACGTTCACCGGGTCCACCGGTGCCGGGCGCAAGGTGGGTGAAGTGGCGGGGCGCAACCTCAAGAAGGTCTCGCTGGAGCTGGGTGGCAAGAATCCGTTGATCATTCTGGAGGATGCTGACCTGGACGTCGCGGCCAGCAATGCAGCTTTTGGTGCCTGGCTGCACCAGGGGCAGATCTGCATGGCTACGGGCCTGATCCTTGTGCACGAATCCATCGCCGCTGAACTGACCCGCAAGCTGGCGGACAAGGCGCGAGCCTTGACGGTGGGTAACGCGGCGCGTGGCGAAGCGGCGTTGGGCCCGTTGATCGACGCTCGGCAAGTTCAGCATGTCCACGCGCTGGTCAGCGACAGTCTGGAGAACGGCGCGCGACTGGAAACCGGCGGCGAGTACGAAGGCCTGTTCTATCGGCCCACGGTGCTCAGCGGCGTGAAACCTGGCATGCGAGCGTTTGAAGAGGAGGTGTTCGGGCCAGTGGCAATCGTGGTCAGCTTCAGTACCGACGAGGAGGCCATCGAACTGGCCAACCGTTCGGAATATGGCCTCGCGGCGGCAGTGATTTCGCCGTCGATTGGCCGGGCGATGGCCATCGGTGATCGCCTCAGATGTGGCCTGCTGCATATCAATGATCAGACCGTAGCGGATGAATGCATCAACTCGTTCGGAGGCCGTGGCGCTTCCGGTAACGGCGGCAGCGCGGGCAGCCCGTCCGACTGGGACGAATACTGCCAATGGCAATGGGTCACCGTAAAGCAACAGGCCCCGGTGTATCCGTTCTGAATGCCGCACACAGCAGTGACTGAAACGTGATCCAACAATAACAAGAGAGCACGACCATGAACCTGAACAACAAAACACTGATCGTGACAGGCGTGTCATCCGGTATCGGCGCAGAACTGGCCCGCCTGGCGCGCTTTCAAGGCGCCAGGGTCATTGGCATCGACCGGCATGAACCGCAACTCACCGTGGACGCCTTTTTCAAGGCGGATCTGGGTGATCCTGACAGCATCAATACGCTGGTCAAACAGCTGCCCAGACAGATTCACGGGTTGTGCAACATCGCCGGTGTGCCGGGTACTGCGCCCGCGCAAGTCGTGGCGCAGGTCAATTACCTGGGGCTGCGCCACCTGACCGAGCGACTGCTGCCAAACATTGTCGAGGGTGGCAGCATCGTCAATGTTTCATCCGTACTCGGCGCGCAATGGCCTGAACGTCTGGAATTGCACAAAGCGCTGGCCGCCACTGAAAACTATGCGCATGGCCAGCAATGGCTCGCGGCCAATCCCGTGCCACAGGACACCTGCTACCAATACTTCAAGGAAGCCTTGATTGTCTGGAGTTTCCAACAATCTGAAGCCTGGTTTCGCGACCATTCGGTGCGGGTCAACTGTGTGGCGCCTGGCCCGGTGTTCACCCCCATTCTGGGCGATTTCGTGGCGATGGTTGGCGAGGAGCGGGTGGCCCGTGACGGCTTGCGCATGAAGCGCCCCGCGCTTGCGGATGAAGTGGCCGAGGTGATCGCCTTTCTGTGCTCCGATGCGTCGCGTTGGGTGAACGGGGTGAACCTGCCCGTCGATGGAGGGCTGGCGGCAACCTACGTCTGACGGCATCAGCGGATATAAACCGACGACATGTTCGTGTCGTCGGCGCTTTGAAAATAACAACAAAAACCAAAGGAATCACAAGATGCAGAAGTCTATCTTGCGGACAGTTGCGACCGTTTCAATCATCACCCTGACATCGACCGCTTATGCCTACGACTTGCCCGGTCTGAATCTGGGCAACACCAGTTTCTACGACGGCTCTCCCGCACCGGACGGTCCAGGGTGGTATCTGGAAGAGTACGTCAACTTCGCAAAAGCCGATCGCTTCAACGATGTCAACGGTGACAAGCTGGCTCAACCCAAGCAGGAAGTCGATGTCATGGCTGTTACCACACAGCTCATCTACCTCGCGCCGCCGATGGCCAATGGCGCAATGCCGGGCATAACAGCGATCAACACCTCGCTGGCGCATGCTGATGTGGATGATGGTCTGAACAACAGCGTGCTCAGCTCCCGAGCCGGTTTCGGCGATCTGATTCTCGGCCCGTTTCTGCAACTGCCGACCTTGAGCCGTGCCGACGGCAGCCCGATGCTGACCCAACGGGTTGAAGCGGATATCGTGATTCCGGTCGGCGCCTACAACCGTAATCGCTCGATCAACCCCGGCAGCAACTTCTGGTCGTTCAACCCGTACTACGCAGCCACGTACTGGTTTTCGCCAAAATGGTCGGCCAGCGGGCGCTTCATGTACCTGTGGAACGGCAAGAACGATGACCCGCAGGCCGGCTTCGGCAACGTTTCCGACACCCAGGCCGGGCAGGCGTTGCACGCCAACCTGACCCTGCAATACGCGGTGAGTGAGCAACTGTCTGTGGGTTTGAATGGCTATTGGCTCAAACAGATAACCGATACCCAGGTGGACGGGCGCGACGTGAGTGGCCGCAAGGAGAAGGTCTGGGCCATTGGGCCAGGGGCCATGTACGCGTTCAACAAACAGAACATTCTGACGGTCAATACCTACTTTGAGCAGGGCGCAGAGAACCGCACGGAGGGCAACAAGCTGGTGCTGAATTTCCTCCACAAGCTTTGAGACTGGCCGGGGTTCACAAGGGCAAAAAAGACCTTGTGAACCCCTATGGCCAAACCAGCTTAAAAGATCGAAACAGAGCCCACCACCCGTTTATGACGCATAATCAATTGGCCGTTTTGAGCGTTTGCCGCGCAGGAGCAGGCGCACGCGACAGCACGGTGATTGCCGCCAGTGCGG
This sequence comes from Pseudomonas californiensis, assembly GCF_021147775.1. Classification (GTDB taxonomy): domain Bacteria; phylum Pseudomonadota; class Gammaproteobacteria; order Pseudomonadales; family Pseudomonadaceae; genus Aquipseudomonas; species Aquipseudomonas californiensis. The sequence continues at coordinate 63,617 of NZ_JAGTPK010000009.1, read as the reverse complement.
CGATTACCAGCCCTGGAGAGGTTGCCAGCAGAACACCGGCCGTTCCTGCACCGGCTCCGAGCAATTGCCCGGCGGCCAGTGGACCCGCCACCGACCCCAGACGTCCGATGGCCACCGCTGCACCAACGCCCGTTGCCCGGACCGACGTCGGGTAGGATGGCGGAGCGAGCGCATACAGCACCAGTTGCGCGGCCATGACAAACACGCCGGCTGCAAACCCGGCGGCTGCCATGGGCACGATGCCCACTGACAGACCCACGCCGGCCAGCGCCGCGAGCAGACCGGTATAAACGAACAGCACCACTTTGATACCGTTGCAGCGGTCGAGCAGCACCCCACCCAGCAATGAACCGAGCGCACCGCCGATATTGAACAGCATCTGCACCATACCTGCCTGCGGCTTGCTGAAACCTTTGCCTATCAGCAGAGAAGGCAGCCAGTTGAGCAGCATGTACATGACCGTCAGGGTAAAGAAGTAGCCCAGCCACAGAGCAAACGTCGTCCGCGCCCGGCCTTCGCCAAACAGTGCGCCCGCCGTGGAGTGGCGTTCCTGCGAGGCGGCCGTCTGTTGGCGAAACGCGCTGGATTCAGGCAGCAACAGGATCATCAGCGGTACCACCAACAGGGGGGCCAGGCCACCAATGATGAAGGTGCTTTGCCAGTGGTCGCTGGTGAACATGGCGACTACCGCAGCCAGCGCGCCGCCCAGGGGAACGCCGGAATACATCACGCTGATCGCCGCTGCGCGGTGGCGCTCACCGACGGCTTCGGCGCAGAGTGCGATCAGGTTGGGCAGGGCGGCGCCCAGCCCCAGCCCGGTCATGAACCTGACGAGCAGCAGGCCAGAAAAGGTGCTGACGTACGCGGTGCTCAAGGAAAACACCCCGAACAGCAGGACCGCGCCCACGAGAATTTTCTTGCGTCCGATCCGGTCGGCAATCCAGCCGCCAAAAAACGCACCCGGGAGCAGGCCGATAATGCCGGCGCTGAATACCCAGCCCATCATTTTCGGGTCCAGGGCGAATGTCTGACGCAGACCGGCAGCAGCGGTGCCTGCGGCCTGCAGGTCAAACCCTTCGATAAGCGCAACGATAAAACACAAAACGATGGTCAGCGTCGAACGACGCAACGGACTGTTCATGGCGAGCCTCACTGTTGTTTTTGTTGTGGTGCGGGCTTGATGACAGCCGCACTCCTGCTGGCGACACAGGTGGTCATTAAGGTAACAAAAATAACTAAAAAATGAAGGTGCGCTTTTTTTCATCAAAATCAGGCTTTAAACCCTTTTGAAACAGCAGCTTAATGTGAAGTATTCGGGGGTTTTTATATTTGATTAATAATATTAATGTTCGATTATCGGACATGGCTGATTGACGCCACTGAAAATTCTTTCAATTCTCTGTGCACGGTTCGGCAATCAGATGCTGGGTCGACCCTAAAACAACAACAATAAATGGACACCGACATGCCAAAACTCACAGAGGGTGTTTTAAAGGCTGTATCTGCATCATTTCCCGGCGGCAAAGGCCGTAGCGTGGCTTTGGGGCTGCTGGGTATAAGTGCGTTTCCGGCGTCGTCGATGGCGGAGGGCTTGTTGGACGACAGTCACGGTACGCTGACATTACGCAACTATTACATGGACCGTGACTACAAGGATGACGGCGCCAAGACCGCAGCCCGCGAGTGGGCGCAGGGTTTCATCATGAACGTGGAATCCGGGTACACGCCCGGCAAGCTGGGGTTTGGGCTCGACGCGCGAGGTCTGGTGGGCGTCAAGCTGGACTCATCGCCGGATCGCAGCGGCACCGAGTTGCTGCCGGTCTCTGCGAGTGACGGGCGCGCTGCTGACGAGTACTCCCGTCTGGGGCTTACGGGCAAGATGCGATTCAGTCAGACCACCATCAAGACCGGCGACGTGTCGATATTCCTGCCTTTTGCGTTCGCCAGCCCCTCAAGGCTGCTACCGCAGACGTTTCGCGGCACCACGCTGACGTCAAAAGAGGTGGACGGGCTGGTCCTGAATACGGGTTACATCGACAGGGTCAACAAGCGCGATTCCACCAACTACCAGGCCATCAGCATTGCGTCACCGAACCGACGCTTCAATGGCGCGGCGACCTCGTCGCACATGGCGTATGCCGGTGGCGATTATCAAATCACCAAAGAACTGAGCATGCGTGCCTACCATGCCGAGGTGGACGATCTGTACACCCAGAACACGCTGGCGTTGCTGCACAAGTTGCCGGTTGGCAACGGCGTGATCACGACTGACCTGCGCAGTTTTTTCAGCCAGGACAGTGGCAGCGCCAAGGCAGGCGAGGTCGACAATCAGAACCTCTCGGCCTTGCTCGGGTACAAGCTCGGCGGGCACAGCGTGAGCCTGGGTTATATGCATGCCAGCGGTGATACAGCGACACCCTATGTGTCCGGCACCGAGCTGATGGGCCTCAGTGAATTGACCATGAGCTCGGACTTTCTCAACGCCAAGGAGCATACCTGGCAAGCTGTTTACGACTACGATTTCACAGCCGTGGGCGTCGTGGGTCTGCGAAGCAGGTTACGTTATGTGCGCGGCGACAATATCGAGCTGACCGCTTTCAACGCCGATGATCGCAAGGAGCGCGAGTTTCAGATGGAGCTGGGTTATGTGATCCAGAGCGGTCCGCTGAAAAACGTCAGCCTGCTGGCGCGCAAATCCATCTATCGCAACGACTTCCCGGCCGGGGCGGCGTTTCGCGATGAAAATCAGACGCGCTTTGTGGTGCAGTACACGGTGTCGCTCTGGTAGACACGTCGCGCCGGCAGCCCCACCTGGGGCATCGGCGCAACCCTGTCAGGCCTGGTAAACCTTCTTCAGCAGCCGGAGCAGTGCTTCACGCTCTTGCGTGTCGAGTGCGGAAGTCGAATCCAGATCGCTCTCTGTGGCGATCTGTTTGAGCTCCTTGAGCAGTGTTTCACCGGGTTTGCTGAGGAAAATGCCGTAAGAGCGCTTGTCCGGTTTGCAGCGCACCCGCACGGCCAGCGCGCGGCTTTCCAGTTTGTTCAGCAAAGGCACGACTTGCGGAGGCTCAATCGCGAGGGCCTTGGCCAGATCAGCCTGCATCAACCCCGGATTCTGGTCGATGATAGCCAGCGCAGAGAACTGGGCGGGGCGCAGGTCGTGGGCAGAAAGGCGACCGATCAGGTTCTGGAACAGCTTGAGCTGCGCGCGGCGCATGGCGTATCCGATCAGATCATCCAGTGCAGAGTCCATGGGCAACGGCGCCTCGGAGGTCTGTTCCTGCACAGGGCAGACGTCGGCGATGTCGGATGGCTTGGCCATTGAAAATGCAGTCCTTTATGGTTGGGGCTTCACTGAAGATCAGCAGTTTGCCGGTGTTGGGCGGCCGTGGCTATGGGGCATTCACGACTCAGACCAGCATAACGGGAAGGAGTGCTCAAAAAACATGGTTAATCAGGATAATGGTTAATTGACATAACTATATTTGCAGTTTAGTTTTGAACCATCTTCAAGCCAAGAACAAGAGAGCATCGCCATGAGCAATTACGAAGGTCGCTGGACAACCGTCAAGGTCGAGATCGAACAAGGCATTGCATGGGTCACCCTCAACCGCCCGGAAAAACGCAATGCCATGAGCCCGACCCTCAACCGCGAGATGATCGATGTGTTGGAGACCGTGGAACAGGACCCTGAAGCGGGCGTTCTGGTACTGACCGGTGCTGGCGAAGCGTGGACGGCAGGGATGGACCTCAAGGAGTATTTCCGCGAGATTGATGCAGGTCCTGAAATCCTGCAGGAAAAGATCCGTCGCGAAGCCTCTCAATGGCAGTGGAAACTGCTGCGCATGTACACCAAGCCGACCATCGCCATGGTCAATGGCTGGTGTTTCGGCGGCGGTTTCAGCCCGCTGGTGGCCTGTGATCTGGCGATCTGCGCAGACGAAGCGACTTTTGGTCTGTCCGAAATCAACTGGGGCATCCCGCCGGGTAACCTGGTGAGCAAGGCCATGGCTGATACGGTTGGCCATCGCCAGTCGCTGTACTACATCATGACCGGCAAGACCTTTGGTGGTCAGAAGGCTGCAGAAATGGGCCTGGTCAATGAAAGCGTGCCACTGGCGCAATTGCGTCAGGTGACCACGGATCTGGCACTCAATCTGCTGGAAAAAAACCCGGTCGTGTTGCGTGCTGCCAAGCACGGCTTCAAGCGTTGCCGCGAACTGACCTGGGAGCAGAACGAGGATTACCTGTACGCCAAGCTCGATCAGTCCCGCCTGCTGGACAAGGAAGGCGGTCGCGAGCAGGGCATGAAACAGTTCCTCGACGAAAAAAGCATCAAGCCAGGCCTGCAGGCCTATAAGCGCTAAGCGCTGGGCATAGGGGCGTGACCGCCTGCTATGCCTGTACGCTTCACGGCGCTAATGTGAGCAATCGCTGTACTGCATTCCCGATAAAGACAATAAAGAGGAATCACCATGCTGGACGTGCCCCTGCTGATTGGCGGCCAGTCGTGCCCCGCCCGAGACGGACGTACCTTTGAACGCCGCAACCCGGTTACCGGCGAAGTGGTATCGCGCGTTGCCGCCGCCACACTCGAAGACGCCGACGCTGCGGTCGCTGCGGCCCAGGCGGCTTTTCCTGCCTGGGCGGCAATGGCGCCGGGCGAACGTCGTGCACGTCTGCTCAAGGCTGCCGAGCAACTGCAGGCTCGCAGCGCCGAGTTCATTGCTGCTGCTGGCGAAACCGGCGCAATGGCCAACTGGTATGGCTTCAACGTGCAGTTGGCGGCCAACATGCTGCGCGAAGCAGCGTCGATGACCACTCAGATCAACGGTGAAATCATTCCCTCCAATGTGCCCGGCAGTTTTGCCATGGCGCTGCGCCAGCCCTGTGGGGTGGTGTTGGGGATTGCGCCCTGGAATGCGCCGGTGATCCTCGCTACTCGTGCCATCGCCATGCCGCTGGCCTGTGGCAATACCGTAGTACTCAAGGCCTCGGAACTGAGCCCGGCCGTGCATCGCCTGATCGGTCAGGTATTGCAGGATGCCGGACTGGGTGATGGCGTGGTCAATGTCATCAGCAACGCTCCGGCCGACGCGCCAGCGATTGTCGAGCGCCTGATCGCTAACCCGGCCGTGCGCCGTGTCAACTTCACCGGTTCTACTCATGTCGGGCGCATCGTTGGCGAGCTTTCTGCCCGTCATCTCAAACCCGCGCTGCTGGAGCTGGGCGGCAAGGCGCCATTTCTGGTGCTCGACGATGCTGATCTGGATGCCGCCGTGGAGGCCGCAGCGTTCGGCGCCTATTTCAATCAGGGCCAGATTTGCATGTCCACCGAACGGTTGATCGTCGACAAGAAGGTGGCCGATGTATTCGTCGCCAAACTCGCCGCCAAGATCGAAACGCTGCGTGCGGGCAATCCAGACGACAGTACATCGGTGCTCGGTTCGCTGGTGGACGTCAGCGCCGGTACGCGCATCAAGGCGCTGATTGACGATGCTGTCAGCCAGGGCGCGACGCTGGTTGCAGGAGGGCAGTTGCAGGGCAGCATTCTTCAGCCAACACTGCTCGACGGCGTGACCGACAGCATGCGTCTGTATCGCGAGGAGTCCTTCGGGCCTGTTGCGGTATTGATCCGTGGGGAAGGGGACGAGGCGCTGCTGCAACTGGCCAATGATTCCGAGTTTGGCCTGTCAGCCGCAATCTTCAGCCGCGATACCACTCGCGCGTTGGCATTGGCGCAACGGATCGAGTCCGGTATCTGCCACATCAACGGGCCTACCGTGCACGACGAGGCGCAAATGCCCTTCGGCGGCGTGAAGTCCAGCGGCTACGGCAGTTTTGGCGGCAAGGCTTCGATCGAGCATTTCACCCAGTTACGTTGGGTGACCCTGCAGAACGGTCCGCGGCACTATCCGATCTGAACCCACGTGTGCGGCGCGCCGACAGGCCTTCAGGCCGCTGTCGCCGCTCGCACGCCAGGCCTAACAATAACAAGGCACAGCCACGCGCTGTAACGCTCACAACGAACGGCTGTGCGTCGTCCGGTGTCTGTGCGCCTTGATGGAGAGACGCTCGTGAGTTCCGAAATCAGTTCTTCAGCGCTGCAAATCCAAGAAGATTCGCCACGTTACCGACAGGTGTCCATCGGGCATCCGGCGGTCGACGTCCGTGAAGAAAAAGGCATTCTGCACATGCGCTCGCTTGAGCCGTTGGCCGAGTTGCCCCGGCGACTGCTGGACCGACTGGTGCACTGGGCAAAGGTCCGTCCGCAACAGACCTTCATTGCGGCACGCGACAGCCGGGGCGGCTGGCGCAAGGTCAGTTATGCCGACATGCTGGATGACGTGCGCGCCATTGCACAGGGTTTGCTCGGCTATGGACTGTCCGCCGAAAAGCCTCTGGCGTTGCTGTCTGGCAATGACATCGAACATCTGCAGATTGCACTGGGAGCCATGTACGCCGGGATTCCTTATTGCCCGGTGTCACCGGCGTATTCAGTGCTGTCGCAGGACTTTGCGAAACTGCGGCATGTCTGTGAGGTGCTGCAACCGGGCCTGGTCTTCATCAGCGATGCCGCGTCGTATCAGCGGGCTATCGATGCGGTCATTTCAGCTGAAACACCGATCATCACCGTGCGCGGGCAACTCAACGGCAGGCGGCAGTTGAGCTTTGCCAGCCTGTTCGAACAACCGGGCGGGGCCGAAGCCGAGGCGGCCTTCAGTGCCACGGGCCCCGACAGCATCGCCAAGTTTCTGTTTACCTCCGGGTCGACCAAGCTGCCCAAAGCAGTGGTGACCACCCAGCGCATGCTCTGCGCCAACCAGCAGATGCTGCTGCAGACGTTCCCGGTGTTTGGTGAGGAACCGCCGGTACTGGTGGACTGGTTGCCCTGGAACCATACCTTTGGCGGCAGCCATAACGTGGGGATCGTGTTGTACAACGGTGGCACGTTCTATCTGGATAACGGCAAGCCCACCGCTCAGGGCTTTGCCGAAACCCTGCGCAACCTCAAGGAGATTTCGCCCACCGCATACCTCACTGTTCCCAAGGGTTGGGAAGAACTGGTCAACGCGCTGGAGAAAGACGCTGACCTGCGTGAACGTTTCTTCTTCCGGATGAAATTGTTCTTCTTCGCCGCTGCGGGTCTGTCGCAAAGTATCTGGGATCGTCTGGACCGGGTCGCCGAGCAGCATTGCGGTGAACGCATTCGCATGATGGCCGGGCTGGGCATGACCGAGGCTGCACCTTCCTGCACCTTTACCACCGGGCCTTTATCGATGGCTGGCTATATAGGCTTGCCTGCGCCGGGCTGCGAAGTGCGACTGGTGCCGGTGGATGGCAAACTCGAAGGGCGGTTTCGCGGCCCGCACATCATGCCGGGCTACTGGCGGTCGCCGCAGCAGACAGCGGAGGTGTTCGACGAGGACGGCTTTTACTGTTCCGGCGATGCACTGAAACTGGCCGACCCCTCGGCACCGGAACTGGGCCTGATGTTTGATGGGCGTCTGGCCGAAGACTTCAAACTGTCGTCTGGCGTTTTCGTCAGCGTCGGCCCGATGCGCAATCGCGCTGTACTTGAAGGTTCGCCATATGTGCAGGACGTGGTCATCGCCGCGCCGGACCGGGAATGCCTGGGAGCGCTGGTATTTCCGCGGCTGCATGAATGCCGTCAGTTGGCGGGGCTTGGCGCCGATGCGAAAGACGCCGAGGTGCTGGCCAGTGAGCCGGTTCGTAGCTGGTTCGCCGATTGGCTGGCGCGCCTGAATCGTGACGCGAACGGCAATGCCAGTCGCCTGGAGTGGATCGCACTGCTCGATGAGCCTGCCTCCATCGACCGGGGTGAAATCACCGACAAGGGTTCGATCAACCAGCGCGCAGTGTTGCAGTGGCGCGCTGCCAAGGTCGAGGCCTTGTATCGCAACGAAGACCCTGAGGTATTGCGCGCAGGGTCTATTGAATGAGCGGTCGCATGAGTGGCGGCGGACAATACTCGGTATTCAGCGACGTTGCGATTCTGGAGTCGGTGCGCACGCCATGGATTGATCTGGGCGGCGCGCTGGCGCAGATTTCACCGATTGATCTGGGTATCAAGGTGGGCCGTGAAGTGCTGGCTCGAGCTGGCGTGGAGCCGGCTCAGGTGGATAACGTTCTGGCAGGGTCCATGGCGCAGGCCAGTTTCGATGCTTACCTGTTGCCGCGCCACATCGGGTTGTACAGCGGCGTGCCGCAACAGGTGCCGGCGCTGGGAGTGCAACGCATCTGCGCGACCGGCTTCGAGCTGTTGCGCCAGGCCGCCGTGCATATACGTGATGGCGGGCAAATGACGCTGTGTGTCGGCGCCGAGTCGATGTCGCGTAATCCGATTGCCGCCTACACCCACCGCGATGGCTTTCGTCTGGGCGCTGGGGTGCAGTTCAAGGACTTTCTCTGGGAGGCGCTCTATGACCCGGCCCCGGCCATGGACATGATCGCAACCGCAGACAACCTTGCCCGACGCTATGGGTTGAGCCGCGAGATGACGGACGGCTATGCGCTGCTCAGTCATCAGCGGGCACTGGGCACCCACCAATCGGGTGGGTTTGCGGCAGAGATCGTCCCGGTGGTCACCGAGCGTTTCAAGCTGGACGGCCACCAGCCGCGCGGCATAGAGCTGCCGCGACGTGTGGAAAGTGTCACCCGCGACAGTCATCCGCGCGCCACTGATCTGGCAGCTTTGTCGCGATTGCGCGCTATTCATGATGACGGTGTGCAAACCGCAGGCAACAGCTGCGCGGTGGTCGATGGCGCAGCGGCGGCGCTGGTCGGCAGGGCCTCTCAGGCCAACGGCCCGGTATTGGCGCATTTGCTCGCGAGCGCCGTGGTCGGTGTTGACCCGGCGTTCATGGGTATTGGCCCGGGGCCCGCGATTGAGCTGTTGCTGCAACGCAGTGGGCTGGCACTGAGCGATATCGGCAGGGTCGAGGTCAACGAAGCGCAGGCGGCGCAAGTCCTGGCCGTCGCTCAGGTGCTGGAGCTGGAAACTGACCGACTCAACGTCCAGGGTGGTTCTCTGGGGTTGGGCCACCCATTGGCTGCAACCGGATTACGGCTGGTCATGACCCTGGCTCGACAACTGCGCGAAGACAATCTGCGTTACGGCATCGCCGCGGCCTGTGTAGGTGGCGGTCAAGGCATGGCATTGCTGATCGAGAACCCGACTTACCGGGGCTGATCCACCCACGCTGCTCTGTATTTCTGAGCCATGACCATGGAGGCGCTATGTGGCACTACCAACCGCCGTTGCAAGACATCCAGTTTGTGTTGGAGCACTGGCTGCAGGCGCCAGCGGCGTGGGGCCGTACAGCCGAATTTTCTGGTCTGGATCTACCGCTGGCCATGCAAGTGCTGACGCAAGCCGGGCGCTTCAGTACCGATGTGCTGGCGCCGCTCAATGCCAGCGGTGACCGTCAAGGCTGTTCGTATTCAAACGGGCAGGTGACGACACCCACAGGCTTTGCACAAGCCTATGAATCGTTCGTCGAGGGAGGCTGGCCAGCCTTGGCCTGTGCCGAGCGCCTGGGCGGACAAGGGCTGCCGAACCTGCTCGACGCCGCGTTGCAGGAAATGCTCTACGCCTGCAATCACAGTTGGGCGATGTACACCGGTATCGCGCAGGGTGCCTACCTGTGCCTGAAGACCCATGCCAGCGAGTGGCTGCAAGACACTTACCTGACGTCGATCATCACTGGTAAAGCGCTGCCGACCATGTGCCTGACCGAGCCGCAGGCGGGCAGCGATGTCGGCTTGCTGCGCTGTCGCGCCGAGCCTTTCGAAGACGGCAGTTATCGGCTCAGCGGCAACAAGATCTTTATTTCCGGCGGCGAACACGATCTGACCGACAATATCCTGCATCTGGTGCTGGCCAGGTTGCCGGATTCTCCGCTTGGCAGTCGCGGTATCTCGCTGTTTCTGGTACCCAAACGTTTGGAGGACGGCAAGATCAATGCCGTTCGCTGCGAAGGGATCGAGCACAAAATGGGCATCAAGGGCAGTGCGACCTGCTCACTGGCGTTCGAAGGTGCTACAGGCTGGCTGATCGGCGAGGCGCATCGAGGCCTGTCGGCGATGTTCGTGATGATGAGTTCGGCACGCTTGCACGTAGGTCTGCAGGGTCTTGGTCATGCCGAGGCAGCCAGCCAGAATGCGTCGGCTTATGCAAGGCAACGCATACAGATGCGCGCGCCGGGCAGGCCCGAGGGCGCAGCTACCCAAGCGGCCGACCCCATTCACTTCCATCCGTCAATGCGTCGAACATTGTTCGAACTCAAAGCCTGTACAGAAGGCATGCGTGCGATTGGTTACTGGACAGCGCACCTGCTTGATCAGGCCGAGCATCACGTGGACCCGGTCGTTCGCCAGCAGGCCGGTCAATGTGTGGATCTGCTCACGCCGATCATCAAGGCGTTTTTCACCGAAAAGGGCTTCAATCTGTCGAGCAAGGCGCTTCAGGTGTTTGGCGGTTATGGCTACATCACCGAGTTCGTCATTGAGCAGACGCTACGCGACAGCCGTATTGCCATGATTTACGAAGGCAGCAATGAGATTCAGGCCAATGACCTGCTGCTGCGCAAGGTATTGGCCGACCAGGGGCACGCAGTCGCCGAACTGATACGGGTCATGAAGCAGGAGGCGCAACTGGCCGAAAGCCTGACGGTCTGCAGCCTGTTTGCTGAACAACTGAACACCGCCTGCCAGCAACTGGAGCAGGTCGTCAGCGACATCAGCGCACATGCGTTTCAGGACAGCGAATACCCGTACCGCGTCGCCCCTGATTTTCTGACATTGTGCGGTCTGACGCTGCTGGCGTTTGCCTGGACGCGAGCTGCCCGGGTGTCACAGGCGCTGCCGTCTGAAGATCCGCAGCGGCTCACCAAGCCCGAAACCGCGCGGTTCTTCTTCGCCTACCTGATGCCCGAGCACGCCCGGGCGGTATTGAGCATCGAACACGCCAGGGCGCCGTTGCCGTTCACGGTTTGAAGCCTGACTGCCAGTTAGCCCTTGACCGCACTGCGCCGAACGGTGAATCTTCGTGGATTGTGACCCACGGACTCTGTTCTATGCGTGCCCTCGCCGAACTTTCATTCGATTTCATCTGGCATCTGATGTTCACGGATGACGACCATCTCGACCCGGATCTGGCGGTTCGGTCGCTGGAAGGGCTGGCTGACTGCTTGACAGTCATGAGTGATGAGGAGAGAAGGGCGTTCATCTGCGTGGCACGTGAACGTAAAGCACGTCTGCTGGCTGATCCGGATGAGCATGGCTATACGCCAAGACGCCTGGTTACTGAAGAACAGGCGCAATTTCTGGATCACATACTGTCAGGGCAGTTCTTTGCCCAGTTTGAAACCACCGCCAGCCATGACCTGCCTGACGGTGTTGTGCCTATTCGTACCTATTGATTGGGCGGCCACCGGTATGGCCTGCTGCTCCTCGTCAAGTTCGAGCCGGTCAAGGCAATTTGGCGATGACCTTGATCTCGAACTGGAAGCCGTAAAGCCATGTAACGCCCACGGCAGTCACGGTCGGATGCGGCGCGCTGCCCCAGAACTCCGGTACCACTTCCCAGATCTTTTCAAATTTCGTTTCTGGATCAACGATGAACACGGTCACGTCGACCACATCGTCAAACGTGCAACCGGCTGCCTTCAAAACTGCATTCAGGTTATTGAAGGCCAGACGAACCTGCGCCTGAAGTTCCGGTTCGGGTGAGCCGTCCTCACGGCTGCCTACCTGGCCGGAAACGAACAGGAAGCCATCCGAGCGGATGGCAGGCGAATAACGGTTGCGCTCATAGAGCGCTTGGCGGCCAGCAGGAAAAACAACATCGCGTTGTGACATGGGTGCGTCTCCATCGATAGGTCAGAACGACCTGTGATCAGTGATGGGATGACTTTAGGAGCTTGCGCGGGTGTGATAAACGAGCAACGCTAGCCAACACTGTTTGGGAAACTCAAACAATCCAGTTGTTGGCGGAGCGCAGATGGACAGATTCGATGCAATGCAGGCATTTGCCCGAGTGGTGGAAACCGGCAGCTTTACCAAGGCTGCAGGCACCTTGCACATGAGCAAGACCAGTGTCACCCAGTTGATTCAGCAACTGGAAGCGCGCCTGCGGGTCAAGCTGCTCAACCGCACCACACGGCGCGTCAACCTGACGGCTGACGGTGCGGTCTTCTATGAGCGCGTCGTCAGGCTTCTCGCGGACATGGATGACGCGGAAACCAGCTTGTCCAGCGCCGCAACGCTACCCAGAGGTCGTCTGCGTGTGGATGTGCCGAGCCCGTTCGCCAACCTGTTGTTGATGCCAGCGCTACCAGCCTTTCACGCGAAATACCCAGACATTCAGATCGACATGGGCGTCAGTGACCGCATCGTCGACATGGTGGGTGAGCACGTGGACTGTGTGGTGCGCGGAGGGGAGATCGCTGACCAGTCGCTGATGGCCCGGCGGGTGGGTGATCTGAAATTGGGCGTATATGCCGCGCCTTGCTACCTGCAGCGAATGGGTACGCCGATCAGCCCGCAAGCTCTTGAAGACTCGCACCATCGAGTGATTGGCTTCCTGTGGGCGCGCACCGGCAAAGCGCTGCCATATGCCATGCACCGTGACGGTGAACGCGTTCAGGTTCACGGGCACTACGTGCTGGCTGTGGACGACGGCAATGCCTATCTTGCGGCAGGTCTTGCGGGGATGGGCGTTCTGTGGCTGCCGGACTACATGGCCAAGGCACAGGTGGCGTCCGGTGCCCTTGTACCGCTGTTCAGCGACTGGCGGCTGGACTCGATGCCGATGTATGTCGCGTTTCCACCCAATCGGCACATCAGCATCAAGGTCCGGGTATTCATCGATTGGGTGGCTGAGCTGCTGGCCGAGCACGCGCCGGTGATCGGCCCGGTTTCTGGCTCACCGCGATGACTTCAGGGTTCAGATGATCCGTGTAAGTTAACGCTCGCAGTCGCCAGCGTGCGCTCGGCAATGTCTATTCAGCCAATTCTCTCAGTGCCTGCTCGCTGGAGTCTGTGTAACGGTGGCGTTGCAAAACACCAAAGCGGCCGTAGGGATAGTCGTCGGGGGCTGGTGCACTGACGCTATTGAGCGCCGAAAGTGTTTGCGAATCCAATGTCAGCTCGGCAGCACCGAGGTTATCGGTAAGTTGATCCAGCGTCCGGGCGCCGATGATGACTGAGGTGACTGACGGGCTACTGCCTGCCCAGGCCAGCGCAACCTGACTTGGTGTGATGCCCAATTGAGCTGCAGTCTCTTGAACGACTTTCAGGATGGCCCAGTTACGGCTATGTCTGAAGAGCTCTTTCCCCATGTGTCGGGTCATGACGTCATCGTTGTTCAGACGGGCTTGCGAAGTCTGAGGACCATCTTTAGCGTACTTGCCACTCAGAAAGCCTCCCGCCAGGGGGGACCACGGTAACAGCCCAACTCCATTGTGCAGAGCAGCGGGTATCACTTCGTAGTCACTTTCGCGATACACCAGATTGTATTGCTGTTGAAGGGTGATGGGCGCCGGAATGCCCATGGCTTTGGCAGTGCTGATGAAAAGCTGAAGCTGCCAACCGGTCATGTTGGACAAGCCAATGTAATGGACCTTGCCTGCTCGCATTGCCGCATCCAGGAAGGACAATGTCTCTTCCACCGGCGTCAACGGGTCCCAGCCGTGCATCTGGTAGAGGTCAATTGTCTCGGTACCCAGACGACGAAGCGAGGTTTCCAGTGCGCGTTTGAGGTGTGAGCGGGAGGTTCCGCAATCGTTGATATCCCGACCCGTCCCGAAGCGTGCTTTGGTAGCAATGACGACATGGCCCGTATTTTCCTTGCGTCGTGCAAGCCAACGTCCCAGCAATTGTTCGGAAGCACCACCGCCGTAGACATCGGCGGTATCAATCATGTTGCCGCCGGCGTCAAAAAACGCATCCAGAATCGCAAATGCTTCTTTCTCGGGCGTTTCAGAGCCGAGCCCCATTGTTCCCAGAATCTGGTTCGAGACGATAAGGCCTGACTTTCCAAGTGAGCGATATTTCATTCAGATTCACCATAGGCGTCTTGAGTTTTAGAACTCGCGGGTGTGTGTTTGCCCGGTCCGCAAGGGTTGCGGGATGGCGCGAGACCAAAGGTCAGCCGTGAGCGAGCGAAGTTGAGAGTTCATACCAGGCCGCGAGCTCGTCGTGGCGCTTGTCGAGTTCCCGTTCGAAATATCCGACGGCGTCACTGCCAGCCGTGAAGCGCAGCGGAGGCTTTTCGGCGTTCGCCAGGATCACGAGTGCCTAGGCGAGTTTCTTTGGATCATTGGCCTGCTTGCCATGTACGGCGAGAACAGCCTCACGTGATCCGGCTGGATTTTGTGCGTAATCATCAATAACCTTTTCCGCAAATCTGACTGAATGACTGCTCAGAAAGTCGGTCCTGAAATACCCGGGCTCAACCACGGTCACGTCGAGACCAAAAGGCGCGACTTCGAGCGCCAGGCACTCAGTGATGCCCTCGACTGCATATTTCGTAGCGCAGTAGGCAGACGCTCCCACACCACCGTGATAGCCGGCGACCGAGGAAATATTGATGACATGGCCTCGTCCTTGTGTGCGCAAAACTGGTAATGCCGCCCGAGTGACGTTCAAAAGCCCGAACACGTTAGTTTCGAACTGCTCACGAACCTCAGCGTCCGTGAGCTCCTCCAGTGCGCCCAGCACGGCGTAACCCGCGTTGTTGACCACCACGTCGACTTTACCGAACTTCTCGACAGCGGCGCTGATCGCATTAACCGCCTGTGTTTCATCGGTAACATCGAGGGCGACGGGAAGCAATTTATCGTGCTCTCCCAGCGCCTTAATGACAGCCGTTACATCCCTGCCTGTCGCAACAACCTTGTCGCCCGTAGCGAGTGCTGCTTTGGCAATCTCAGTGCCCAGGCCGCGGGTCGTGCCTGTGATAAACCATACTTTGCTCATAGACGGGGCCTCGTAACAAGAGCGTTGACGAGCGATCTTTTGAAGGCTCGGGCAAGCTCGTGTTCATGGGTTAATGGCATTCCATTGTCACGCTGAGCCCCTTGAAGGGTTTGCCGACTTCGTTCGATAACTTGCCTAAAGCAACGAATCTCAGCTTCATGAACCTTCCGCAAACCCGCCAAGGTTCCTGGCTTGTTTACCAAGTCTTCGTCGTTTTGTGCAGTCTTCCGCTTTTATCAGGCAACTCTCGAAACGCGCGCTCACTTCATAATTTGCCCATCGCAACTATCAAGTGGATGAGCCGATGACCTCCCTGTTTTCACCCTACTCACTGAAGGACGTAACGCTGCGCAACCGGATTGTTGCGTCGCCGATGTGTCAGTACCAGGCCGTCGACGGCGAGTTGAATGACTGGCACAAAACGCACTATGAAACGCTTGCCAAGGGCGGTGCCGGACTGGTCGTGGTTGAGGCGACTTCGGTGAGTCCCGAAGGGCGCATTACTCCAGGCGACGCCGGTTTATGGAGCGACGCTCATGTGGCGAGCTTCACGGGGATTGCCTCGGTCATAAAAAAAGCCGGCGCAGTGCCTGGCATCCAGCTGAGTCATGCCGGACGCAAGGCAGGTTGCACGCCGCCCTGGGAGGGCGGTCACCCGCTCCAGGAAGGCGATGCGAGGCGCTGGACGCCTGTTTCGTCGAGCGCCCTCCCGTATGTGCCAGACTCATCCTATGTTCCCGACGCGCTCACAGTGGAAGGTATCTGGCGGATACAGGCTGATTTTGCAGATGCTGCAGCTCGAGCGCTTCGCGCTGGCTTTGAGTGGCTGGAGTTGCATTTTGCGCACGGCTTTCTGGCCCAGAGCTTCATATCTCCCAAGGCCAACCTGCGAAGCGATCAGTACGGCGGCTCGCTGCCAAACCGGGCGCGCTTCCTGTTGGAAACGGTTGCGGCGGTCAAAAAGGTCTGGCCGCGCAATCTGCCGTTGACGATACGTTTCGGCACCGTCGATTTTGATGAAGACCTCAAAGTGTCCATGGCTGAGTCTGTTCAGGTTCTTCAGTGGCTAAAGGACGGAGGCGTTGATTTTGTCGATTGCTCGCTCTCCCTTGCAGTGCCAGGTGAGCCGGTGCCGTGGGCACCCAATCTCATGGTCCCATTCGCCGAGCGCGTGCGAGCCCAGACCGGCTTGCCCGTGGGTACCAGCTGGATGATCACGGACCCGCATGAAGCGGACTATTTCATACGTTCCGGCTCCGTTGACCTTGTCTGCCTCGCCAGAACGCTCCTGGCCAATCCTCACTGGCCGTTCCAGGCGGCGCGTGCATTGGGTGTTGCCGAGCCGGCTTCAGTGTTACCGACCCCCTACGCTTACTGGCTGCAAAACTGGGCTGGCTGATGATGAGCGGCGTGCCTGCCACTTCATGAATGCAACGGCACGTCGCGTCTTCGGAACGGGAGCCCCTCTGTTGCTGGACGGCATGCCGGAGGTATTCCATGAGTGAGTCACTTGAAAGAACAGGTTTCAGCCAGTCTGTGGAAATCCTTGTCAGTCCCGGCATGGTTCAAGCTCTGGTACAGGCGCTGACACTACGAGTTGGCCAACTTGATCGCCACCACAATGGCTTCATCGGCGCGAGTCTGCGAGTGAGTGAGCATCAAGGCACGGTTCATCTCGATGTGCACTGGGCATCCAGAAAGGCGAGTGAAGAGGCGTCGGCCCATGCCAGACCTGATGACCCCGACTGGCTGCAAGTGGGGTATGACTATCAGGCGCGGTCGATCATATTCCGCACCTTTGTCGTCTACGCAGATGTCCGGGCGCTGGACTGACTTACGACACCGATCTTGGGTTTTCCGCTCGTGACTGGCGCACGCTGGCGGTCCGCTCGTCATTTCAGGCACTTCATACCTTTGTAACGCCTTGTTACAGCGACTGAAAAATCCAAGCGCTCATTGGACTAGGCAATAAATACGGCCGATCAGGCAATCCCATCTCTGTCGGGCTGAGCATACTTGCAGGCAGCGTATCGATCGACCTGTTCGCTTGAAACTGGCGCATATCCCTGGAGAGCCATCATGGCAGACCATCTTACAATTCAGCTCACTGTCAACGGCGTTTCGCGAGCCTTTGAGCTCGACCCGCGCACGACATTACTGGACACCCTTCGCGAGTACGCGCTCCTTCCCGGGACCAAGAAAGGTTGCGACCAAGGCCAATGTGGCGCCTGTACCGTGCATCTGGACGGGGAGCGGGTATTGAGTTGCCTGACCCTGGCTGCTCAGGCACAAGACCGCAATGTGACCACGATCGAGGGGCTTGCCGACGAAGATGGCACGCTGCATGCGGTGCAGGCCGCGTTCGTCGAATGTGATGCCTTTCAATGTGGGTACTGTACGCCCGGGCAGATCATGTCAGCCGTTGCCTGCATTCGTGAGGGTCATACCGGATCTGATGAAACCATTCGCGAATACATGAGCGGCAACCTCTGCCGCTGCGGCGCCTACCCGCACATCGTCACGGCGGTACGCACCGCGGCCGAACGTTTGCAGGGGCGCAACGCATGAGAGCATTCGATTACGTCCGCGCTCATGATATCCCCACCGCTCGCCAGCAAGGAGGCATGCCGGAAACGCGTTTTCTGGCCGGGGGCACAACTCTGCTCGATTTGATGAAATGCAACGTAGAGCGTCCTGCCCGATTGGTAGATATCGGTCACCTGCAGGGCCTGAACACAATCGAGGTAAGCAGTGAGAAAATCCAGATAGGTGCGTTGGCGAAGATGAGCCATGTCGCCGCTGACCCAAGGATCATCACCCAGGCTCCCGTTATCAGCGAGGCGCTGTGGCGAGCTGCTTCCCCGCAGTTGCGCAACATGGCCTCCATCGGTGGGAATCTGATGCAGCGCACGCGATGCACGTATTTTCGCGACCCAAGTGCCTATCCTGAATGCAATAAACGCAACCCGGGCTCAGGGTGTGCAGCGCTCAATGGCATCAATCGCAACCATGCGGTGCTTGGCACGAGCGAAAGCTGCATCGCGGTCTACCCAGGGGATCTGGCCGTTGCATTGGTAGCCTTCGACGCCAGGGTCTTGATTCGCGGCGCCATTGATCGTCAAGTGCAGGTCGAGGACTTCTACAGACTGCCGGGTGCACGGCCGGACATTGAGCACGACCTTGCTGCAGGCGAGATGATCATCGGCGTCGAGGTGCCAGTGGTGGCGGCCCTCAAACGCTCCCACTACCTCAAGGTGCGAGATCGCGCTTCGTATGAGTTTGCGGCTGCAAGTGCCGCCATCGGGATCGAATTCGAAGAGGACGGCCGTACCGTGAAGGATGTGCGCATCGCATTGGGTGGGGTGGGTACTCGGCCGTGGCGCGTACGCGCAGTCGAGAAAGCTTTGATAGGCAAACCATTTACCGAGCGCGTGATCCGTGAGGCTGCCCGGCATTCAGTGACCGGGGCTCGGGCTCGAGAGCACAACGGCTTCAAGATTGTCCTGGCACCGCGCGTCGTTGCGCGGGCATTGATGACCGCTGGAGGTCTGGTATGAGTGATGTTCTGAACCCTGATTTCTCTCGCCGGACTTTGCTGAAAACCGCTGTTGCAGGATCTGCTGTTGCCTATACCGGGCTCGTGCTGAACCCGTTGACCGGTGAAGCTGCGCCGCTCCCGCAGCGTGAGCAAAATGGCTCCCTGGGCGAGCGAGCAACTCGCCAGGACGGTGGGCTCAAGGTGACGGGACACGCTCGTTATGCCATCGAGCACGCCATCGACGGCATGCTTTACGGCGTGGCCGTCCAATCGACCATTCCCGCAGGCCGGATCGTCGGGATTGACATCAGCAGCGCCGAGAAGGCGGCCGGCGTGGTCGCCATTTACACTCATCAAAATCCGCTGGATATCAAACCGGCGACTCCTTTTATCAGAGGCGGCGCGGCAACTGAAAACTTCACGCCACTGCAGGATGATCAGGTTCGCTGGAATGGTCAGCACATCGGGCTGGTGGTCGCGCGAACTTTCGAACAGGCAACCGAAGCGGCCAGTCTGCTGAAGGTCACCTATCAGCCAACCGTGGCGATCATCAACCCGGATGATCCGCGTGCAAAACCCCAACCTATCGATGACCTGCAAGCCAAGTGGGGGGACGCGCCAGCCGCCCTCGCGTCCGCTGCGGTCAGGATTGAAGGCGTCTATACGACGCCCCGTGAGTACAATGTCCCGATGGAGCCCCATGCCTGCATCGCGCATTGGGAGGCAGACAAACTGACGGTCTACGAGTCAAGCCAGTGGGTCGGCGGAGCGCGCAACGTGATTTCCCAATGGATGGGCGTTGATATGGCCAACGTACGGGTGGTCTCGCCTTTCATTGGCGGCGGGTTTGGTTGCAAGGTGGCACCGCATCCTCATGTTGCGATGGCCTGTGCTGCTGCGAAAGCACTGGGAAGGCCGTTGAAAGTATCGCTGACACGTCCGCAGACGTTCACCAGCTATGGCGGGCGGCCTCGCACCGGCCAACGCCTGGCGTTGGGCGCTACGAAGGAAGGCCGGCTGGTGTCAGTGGTCCATGAAGGTTGGAACGAAACGGCAATTGACGACACCCACCTGGAACCCAGCACCGGTGTGACAGCGTTGATGTATGCCACGCCGAACATGCTCGCCCGTCACAGCATCATCCCCGTGAACACAGTGAACCCCGGCTGGATGCGCGCACCCGGTGAGAACATCAGCACTTATGCGCTTGAAACAGCCATGGATGAGCTGGCTTTTGAACTGGGTCTTGACCCTGTCGAACTGAGGCTTCGCAACTGGGCATCTCATGACCAGAAGGCAAACATTCCGTGGACGACGCGTCGGCTACGAGAGGGGTATATCGCGGGCGCCAATGCCTTCGGTTGGGCAAACCGCAACCCAAAGCCCCGCTCGATGCGTAAAGGCAGAGAACTGATCGGCTGGGGAATGGCAGCGGGTACCTATCCGGTCTGGCGCACTCCGGGTGAGGCCAAAATCGTTATTCATCAGGATGGACGCATAGAGGTGTTGAGCGCAGGCACTGATCTGGGAACCGGCACTTACACGATCCTTGCACAGACCGCAGCTGAAGTACTCGATGTTCCGACACGTTCGGTCAAGGTAAGCCTTGGCGACACCGATCTTCCGCGTGCGCCGATTGCCGGCGGCTCCCAGCTTGCAAATAACCTGACGGGTGCGGTTTACAAGGCGGCCAAGTTGGCGCGAAGCGAGCTGTTGAGGGTGGCGACGACGGAGTCGAAATCGCCTCTGCACGGCATGGATGTCGCAAATCTGGTGTTCAGGAACGGCAGGATCAAACCGTCCCAGCGCCCGGGCGATGGCGTGACGCTGGGCGATTTGCTGAAAGCTATCGGCAAGGAGCGCTTCGAGGTTTCAACCGACACGTTCACGGCGGGGGCGACCGAGGCCGACCGCAATGCCGCAGCGCATGGATTCAGCCAAATGCTCCCCGCGACCCATGGCGGCGCTTCCGCTCACAGTTGGGGTGTGCATTTCGTAGAAGTGCGGGTGGACGAGGACTTCGGCACGGTCAAGGTAGAGCGCATGGTCGCAGCCTTCGACAGCGGCAGGGTGTACAACCCCAAACTCGCAGAGAGCCAGTGGATGGGTGGAATGATCATGGGCATCGGACAAGCGCTATTCGAAGAAGGCCACGTTGATCGGCGAGACGGCCGTATCGTCAATGCAAACCTGGCTGACTATGTCGTGCCGGTGAATGCCGACGTGCCTGAGATCATCACCATCGACGTTGGCATACCTGACATGCAGGCCAGCGCCCTGGGTGGAAAAGCTGTGGGTGAGTTGGGGATTGTGGGCGTGGCGGCGGCCATTAACAATGCGGTATATCACGCCACCGGCAAGCGCATTCGCGACCTTCCGATCACCCTGGACAAGCTGCTTGCGTAAGCCATGAACAGTCTCGACGTTCAGGTTATTCAACACGCCCTGAAATGGCTGGAACAGGGGCACGGCATCTGGCTGTGTACGGTTCTATCCACGTTTGGGTCTGCACCGCGTGGCCCCGGCGCCATGCTGGTGGTGCTGGAACAAGGAAGCTTCTGCGGATCGCTCTCTGGAGGTTGCGTGGAAGAGGATTTCCTGGAGCGGCTGGGTCGCCGCGAGTTCGAGCCCCGTAACCAGATCATTCGTTATGGCGAGGGCGGTTTTGCGCCGAACCTGAAGCTGCCCTGTGGCGGAGTGCTGGATGTGCTTGTTGAGTACTTCGAACCCTGCGCTCCGAGCAAAGAGCATTTTGCAGCCGTTCAACGTGCGATTCAGGGCCGTGAAGTCATCGTGAGGGAGGTGACGCGGGGATCGGACCAGGTGCGCATCGAAAAAAACATGGGAATGGATTGTCCAGTGGTAACGGTCCATGCGGATCGCGTGCGCTTGCGGGTAGGCGCCGCGCGACGGCTGGTGATAGCAGGTTTATCGCCGGTCGCAGAATACTGTGCCAGCTTCGCAGTGGCGCTGGGCTACGAAGTGATCGTCTGTGATCCACGAACTGAGCTGACGGCGCACTTCCATATGCCAGGTGTTACGCTCATTGAAACGCTACCGGCGAACTACATCGCTGAAGGAGGGTGTCACGCTGCAACTGCCGTTGTCGCACTGACCCATGATCCTCGCCTGGACGACCTGACGTTAATGGAGGCTGTAAGGACGCCCGCTTTTTACATCGGTGCAATGGGCTTGCAACGAACCAGTGCGAAACGTCTGGATCGAGTCAAACGCATCGGTGCGTTAGATGACGAGCTTGTAAACCGGATCCACGCACCCATAGGGCTGAATCTGGGCAGCAAGACGCCAGCAGAAATCGCGCTTGCGGTGATGTCCGACATCATTCGTGTGGGCAACGGCATCATCAAAAGCGCGCTTTAGCGCCCGAATCGGGAGATGACAATGATTTCAGTTTCCAAAACCGCTGACAGCGCAACCGATTTGGGTCGTCTGGCTGAGCGCGTCGGGCACATCATCCGAAGCGAGGGCGATCATTTCACACAGATACCCGGACTGAGTTTCCATCGCCGAAATACGACTACCACGCCGTTGCACTGTATCTACTCGTTGGGACTCGGGCTGACGCTGCAAGGGGGCAAGCAGGTCATGGTGGGTGAAGAGGTTCTCACTTACGACCCGGGCCAATCGATGGTCACCAGCGTGGATATTCCAGTCATCGCGAACGTAACGAAAGCCAACTTTGCACAACCATTCCTGGGCATGATCCTGAAACTGGACGGGGCACTGGTGGTGCAAGCAGCCGAGCGCTTGAAGCTGCCTCAGCGAATGAAAGATGAAGGCTTCAAGCCAGTCACTGTACATGCGCTGGAATCCAGCATTCTGGGCGCACTGGATCGCTTGGTCCAACTGCTGGACGAGCCGTGTCTGATCAGCTCTCTGGCGCCTCTCATAATTGAAGAAATCGTCATACGGCTTCTGAACGGTCCGCATGGACCGCAGCTTTTACATATTGTGAATACGGGTACACCGAGCCACCATATCGCCAAAGCGGTGGAGTGGCTGAAGCTCAACTTCAGTAAACCGCTTAAGGTCGATGATTTGGCAAAGGCTGCGTGCATGAGTCCGTCCACGTTTCGTCAGCATTTCCGCGCCGTCACCGGAATCAGCCCTTTGCAATATCAGAAGCAACTCAGGTTGCAGGCCGCTCGACAAATGATGCTCAGCCAAAATGTGGATGCCAGCAGCGCAGGTGGCCTGGTCGGATATGAAAGTTCGTCGCAGTTCAGCAGGGAATACAGCCGGTTGTTCGGTGAACCGCCACAACGGGATATCAAGCGCATGCGTGTGCAATAACAGGGAGGCTCAAAAAGCGCGCCATCCGATGCAGCCAAATGATGTCCCCAGCTTTCCATATACTGATGCATGCGCCTACCTGTAACCCGATGCAAAGACAGGTACCTCATCTGCGGAGGGCAAAGACGGTTTTAATTATCTTGACTCACCCCGCCGCGCCGAAAGTTGCTGGGGGGCGAGAAACGCGGCGTGAAAGTAGTTGCGCAGCGCCTGCATCGCCGGGCTGAATTCACGCGCACGGTGCCAGGCCAGGCCGACACTCATGGGCGTGACCTTGTCCGTGACGGTCAGGGTCTCGATGCGCTTGCCCTCCAGCGACCACGGGCGATGCACCAGGTCCGAGAGAATGGCCACGCCGCTGCCGTTGGCGACCATGCTGCGCACCGCTTCGACCGAACTGGTGCGCACGCGAACGTTGGGCTGCTGCCCGGCCAGTTCCCAATAACGCATGGCACTTTGTTCGGCTTCATCGACGGTCAGCAGGATGTAAGGCTCGCGCGCGACATCGGCGAGGCTCACCGAAGCGTGCTGACACAGCGGATGATGGCTGGACAGCCACAGGCGCCGTTCGGAATTGAACAGCGTCTCCGAGACAATATCCGGATGGGTGAGGTTAGCTGTAAGCACCACCGCCATGTCGAATCGACCGTCCAGCAGCCCTTGTTCGATGGACTGGCGCTCCTGCTCGTGGACCTCGATGGCTACATCCGGGTGCCAGTGCTCAAGGCGTTGCAGGTGGTGCGGCAGGAAATAGCCGATCACGGTGTAGCTGGCCGCCAGACGCAGCCGGCCACTGGCCCGGACATCAGGCAACGGGCTGTTGAGTGCGTCATCGACGCTGCGCAGGATGACGTAAGCCCGGTTCAGAAAGTGCCGACCCGACTCGGTCAGGCTCATGCCCTGCGCAGAGCGCTGGAACAGCAATGTACCGAGCATGCCCTCCAGTTCCTTGATCGCAGTGGTCACAGCGGACTGCGATATGTTCAAGTGGATGGCCGCTTGCGAGATCTGACCGATCTCCGCCGTGGCGACGAAATAGCGAATCTGGCGCAGTGTCAGCGACATGGATGCTCCGGCGAATGCAAATCTTTTTTCAGAAGGTATCTGTTTTTCAGAAGATACCCTATCTGTTAATAGATCTTCCCAAGGGTGTAAACGGGGATCTAACGTTGTTGTCATCTCGTCGCACGCTTCAGGAGAAACGTCATGCAGGCAGTGGACTTCAACTCGGACATGGGTGAAAGCTTTGGGGCCTGGACGATTGGCGACGGTGTCGACTTCGAGTTGATGACGTTCATCAGCTCGGCCAATGTCGCCACCGGATTTCATGCTGGAGACCCCGGCACGATGCGCCGTACCATCGAGCAGGCCAAGCGCCTGGGCGTGGCAGTTGGTGCGCATCCTGGCTTTCGTGATCTGGTTGGCTTCGGTCGGCGGCACATCAGTGCGACCCCTCAGGAACTGGTCGACGACATGCTCTATCAACTGGGTGCGTTGCGTGAGCTGGCCCGTTTGCAAGGCGTGGCTCTGCAACATTTCAAGCCCCATGGCGCGCTGTACATGCACCTGGCCCGTGATGAAGCTGCGGCCCGTCTGTTGGTGGAAAACCTGCAACGGCTGGAACCTGACCTGCTGTTGTATTGCATGCCCGGTTCGGTGATCTGCACAGTGGCTCAGGAACTGGGCCAGCCGGTGGTTCGCGAGTTTTACGCCGACCGCGATTACGACCTGACCGGCTCGATCGTTTTTACCCGTAACGTCAAAAACCACGATCCGGCGCAAGTCGCTGATCGAGTGCTACGGGCGTGTCGCGAGGGGGTGGTGCGCACAGTCGAAGGCGAAGATCTTGTGATTACCTTTGACTCGATCTGCCTGCACAGCGACACGCCAGGCGCTCTGGACCTGGCTGAAGCCACGCGGTATGCGCTGGATGCGGCGGGCATTGAGGTACGACCGCCACGCTGAACCGACCATGGGCATCAGGTACGTCGATGCCCGAGTCCTCCAATGATTTTTGCCTGCCTTTCTAGAACGATTCCAAGAGGAACAGACATGGCCGAACATCTCGCCCAGGTGGCACCTGAAGCGTCAAACACCGGGATTCGTTACAGTTTCGGGGCCGATGAACATCTGTTCGCCGAAGTCAGCGAAAGCATGTCGCTGGACGCCTTTTTCAAAGGCCTGGCCGTCACCCGCGCGGTCGAACGCCTGGCACTCGACGGTGTACTTGACGTGTGTCTGGCCAACGCCTCGTTCCAGATCCGCTTCGACCCGGATCGCATCGCACCTCATGATTTGCTCGAAGCGGTGAGGCTCGCAGAAACCGGCGCCGTGGCAGAGCGCACGCTACAGACCCGTATCATCGAAATTCCGGTGCTCTACAACGACCCCTGGACCCATGAAACCCTGATGCGCTTTCGAGACCGGCATCAGGACCCGAGTGCGACGGATCTGGAGTACGCCGCCCGAATCAACAACCTGGCCGATGTCGATGCGTTCATTGCCGCGCACAGCGGAGCGCCCTGGTTTGTGTCGATGGTCGGCTTTGTCGCAGGCCTGCCGTTCATGTTCCAGATGGTGGAGCGCGAGCGTCAGCTGCAAGTGCCCAAGTACCTGCGGCCACGCACCGACACGCCTAAGCTGACCCTTGGTCATGGCGGCTGTTTTGGCTGTATCTATTCAGTCCGTGGCGCTGGCGGTTACCAGATGTTCGGCGTCACCCCGGCGCCTATCTACGACCCGCAACAACGCCTCGCGTACCTGAAAGAGCACATGGTGTTCTTCCGGCCGGGCGACATCGTCCAGTTCAAGCCGGTTGACCGTGAAGCTTATGATCTTGCAGTGGCTGAGGTTGAGGCAGGGCGTTTTGATTTGCGTATCCGCCCTGTGGAATTCTCGCTTGACCAGTTCACCGCAGACCCGGTCGGGTATCCCAGGCGTCTGCAGGAGGTGCTGGCATGATCAAGGTACTCAAACCAGGACTGGCTACCTCGGTGCAGGACCTTGGCCGTGAAGGGTATTACCATCTGGGCATACCGCCTTCGGGCGCTCTGGATCAGTACGCACTCAGCGCAGCGAATCAACTGGTGGGCAACCCGCCGAACGCTGCTGGGCTTGAGTGCACCTTGACCGGGCCAGAACTCGAATTCCAGTGCGACACGCTGGTGGCCGTATGCGGCGCGCACATGACGCCGCGACTCGATGGCGTCTCCCTGCATCACGACACTGCGTTTGCAGTCAAAGCTGGACAAGTGCTGAGTTTCGACTTTCCCAAGGACGGCGCGAGGGCCTATCTGGCTGTCGCGGGAGGTATCGACGTGCCGGTCGTGCTGGGCAGTCGCTCGACCTACACGCTGGGTGCGCTCGGCGGTTTTGAAGGACGGCGTCTGGCGGCCGGTGATGAGCTGCCCATCGGTCTGCCCAGCGGCAAGGGCCGTGAAGGCGCCAGCCTGCCGATGGCCTTGCGTCAGTCATTAAGTGGCGAGGTGTACCTGCGTGTGGTACCAGGCCTGTATTACGATCGCCTGACCGACGCGGCCGCGACCAGTTTTTTTGCCGAGACCTGGAGTGTGGGGTCAGAGGCGGACCGGATCGGCTACCGCTTCAAAGGCGGCAAACCGTTGAGCTTCAAGCCTCGGGAGCAGCCGTTTGGCGCTGGCTCCGATCCGTCGAACATCGTCGACAGCTGCTACCCGATCGGCTCCATTCAGGTGCCCGCGGGGCTCGAACCGATCGCGCTGCATCGTGATGCCGTATCGGGTGGCGGTTACGCCATGATCGGTACGGTGATCAGCGCGGACCTTGATCTGATCGGTCAGATGCAACCCAATCAGAAGGCACGTTTTGTTGCGGTCACGCTGGAAGAGGCGCTACAGGCCAGACGCTCCTACAAGAAAAAGCTCGCTTGCCTGAGCCGGCTGTTTCCATCCTGACACGGGCGAACCGAACAGGGTTGAAATGGCGCGGCAGGTCGCACAGCGCAACCTGCTAGTCGCTCTCTGTGGCAGGGGGTGACGTTGCGAGCTGTGCGAGCATTTGCGTACGGCAAACATCCAGCACTTCGTCGGCCAGCGCCGAGTCATCAGGGCAGGCACGGGACAACACCAGCGCGCCTATCGCATGAGCAAACAGGCTGATCGTTCTTGCTCTGACGTGCTGCGCATCGCCGTCGTCGGCTTCTGCGCTGGCTGCGGCAAGTGCCGCCAGCATGCTTTCGGTACCTTTTTCAAAGGTCTGTTTCAGGTCGTCCGACTGACGCGAGGCGTCGGCACCCAGCGCGGCCATTGTGCAGCCTTTCCCAGGGGCATCACGGTGCCTGCGCGAGACGTAAATTTCGACGAACTGCACCGGGTCCATGGAGGCTGCCTGGGCAACCATCCTGGTCATCCCGCATGCCGCCGCTTCGGTCATCAGATCTGCTTTGGAGCCGAAGTGCTTGTAGAAACCGCCATGGGTAAAGCCCGCTGCGGCCATCAGGTCGGCAACGCCAATACCGTCATAGCCGTGCTCACGAAACATCGACGACGCTGTCTCGACGATATGCGCCCGGTTGGCCTCTGCCTGCGCTTTGGTAACCCTCATATTTTCCTGCCTCGTGAAGTGTCTTGTGGCGGATGTCCACTCAGGGGTGTGAATATAGCATTGATGTCGACCATCATTAAAGTTGTTGACCATTTAGATGTTGGTGATCATCATAAAGCCTCTTCCCATTGCTCAACGGCAGTAACGCCGTTGGCCTGTCAATCCTCCGAGCTAGAGAGCCTTTTCATGACCACGCTTCCCTCTGTCCTTGTAACCGGCGCATCAAGCGGTATTGGTGCCATCTACGCAGACCGCTTTGCATCTCGCGGTCACGATCTGGTGCTGGTCGCCCGCGACGAAACGCGCCTGGAGGCACTTGCTGCGAAGTTGCATGACCAATACAGCGTCAAGGTGGATGTGCTTCAGGCGGACCTGACGCAACACACGGACCTGACGAAAGTGGAAGCGCGTCTGCGAGATGACGCCAATATCGGCATCCTTATCAATAATGCTGGCGTGGCGCAGTCTGGCAGTTTCCTCGATCAGACCCCTGAGAGCATCGAAAAGCTGATCACGCTCAATACGACGGCGCTGACCCGCCTTGCCAGTGCAGTCGCGCCGCGATTGGTTCAAGCAGGTGAGGGCGCTATCGTCAATATCGGCTCGGTGGTTGGTTTTGCGCCCGAATTTGGCATGTCGGTATACGGTGCGAGCAAAGCGTTCGTGCTGTTCCTTTCTCAGGGGCTGCATCTGGAGCTGGGGGCCAAGGGCGTCTACATACAGGCGGTGTTGCCAGCCGCTACCCGTACCGAAATCTGGGATCGCGCAGGGATTGATATCAATACCATGACCGATATCATGGAAGTCGCGGATCTGGTCGATGCTGCGCTGGTGGGCTACGACCAGCGCGAACTGGTGACAATTCCGCCGCTGCAGGATGGTGCTCGCTGGGATGCGCTGCAAGGCGCGCGTCAGGGCTTGCTGTCGGAGATTCGTCAGTCCGCGGTCGCTGCGCGCTACAAGGCTGCTTCCTGAAGTGTCATATGTGCGCAGAGCCCGGGTTGGGTCTATCATTCGGCTCTCGCAAGGTGTCATGCGCCTGAAAGGCGAATGCGCAATGTGTACGGACTGCATGAGTTAAACGCCAGGGATTGCCAGGATATGAGCACAACGCTGTTGAAGTTTCGTCACCTCGCCACAGGGACAGCCTTACTGTTCTGGGCGCTTGACGTGGTCTGGATGTTCGCGCCAGTCGATATGTTGACCAACTGGGGTGTCGGTTCTTCCGAGGATACCGAGCTGGTCAGTCGTCGCGCTGCAGCGCTGTACCTTGGCATTGGGGTGATGTTCTTCCTGGCACGCAATTGCAGACCCTCGCCGGCGCGTTCGGCTCTGGTGACCGGCCTGATAGTCACCTGCCTGACACTCGCTACACTAGGGCTCTACGAATGGCTTGCTGGCCATGCACGTGTGACGATCCTCGCCGCGGTATTTATCGAAGCGCTGCTGTCGCTGGTGCTTTTGTACGTGCAGCGCGCCGAGGGGCAAGGGCAGGACAGCATCCATGCGCCCTTGGCGAGCCGTTAACAGATAGGCGCGGACTGCCCTTGCGGACTGGCACAGACCTGCGTGCAGGTCTGTGCCAGTCCAGAGCAGTCGCTGATGGATAATGATGTTTTCAAACCCATGCTTCAAAACCGGGGCTTGACGGCTTTCCAGTCCGGTTTGTATTTCTGCATCTGCTTGACGTCGTCGCGCTGGCGAATACCGCAGCTGTGATACTGGTCGTTGAGCTTGCCGAGCTGGTCGTAATCCAGCTCCAGGCCCAGTCCGGGGGCGCGGGTTATCCGGACGCAACCATCGACAATCGGCAGCTTGCCGCCTTTGATGACTTCTTCATCCGGTTCCTGCCACGGGTAATGCGTGTCGCAGGCGTAGTCGAGGTTGGGTACCGAGGCTGCAACGTGGGCCATGGCCATGAGGCTGATGCCCAGATGCGAGTTGGAGTGCATCGAGACGCCCAGACCAAAGGTGTCGCACATCTTCGCCAGCGCCTGGGTGTCGCGCAGGCCGCCCCAGTAATGATGGTCAGCCAGCACAATCTGTAGGCTGTTCAGCCCCACACTTCGGCGAAACTCGTCAAAGTCGGTCACCACCATATTGGTCGCCAATGGAAGGCCGGTGCGCTTGTGCAGTTCTGACATGCCGTCGAGGCCAGGGGTCGGGTCCTCGTAGTACTGCAAGTCGTCGCCCAGCAGTTCGGCCATGCGGATAGAGGTTTCCAATGACCAGTTGCCATTGGGGTCGATACGCAACGGGTAGCCCGGGAAGGCTTTCTTGAGTGCCTTGATACATGCCACTTCGTGTTCCGGTGCCAGAGCCCCGGCTTTCAGCTTGATGCTTTTGAAGCCATTGGCGTCGATCATCCGGCGGGCCTGAGCGACGATCTGCTCTTCGCTCAGTGCCTCGCCCCAACTGTCGGGTGCGTAAGGCGAATCGGCATGCTGGGCGTATTTGAAGAACAGGTAGGCGCTGAACGGGATCTGCTCCCGGAACGCGCCGCCAAGCAGGTCCACCAGTGGCAGATTCATCGAGCGCGCCTGCAGGTCCAGAAACGCCACTTCGAACGCCGAGTAGGCATTGCTGACAGCCTTGCTGGCATGCGAGCCGGGCGCCAGCTCTGCACCCGCCAGGCTTGCCGGCTTGTGGGCCGCAACCGTAGCCTGAACAATGCTGCGCAACTGGGCCAGGTTGAACGGGTCCATGCCGATCAATTGCTGCTGCACCTGTTGCTGAATGGCCAGGGCCGGTGCGTCGCCGTAGCTTTCGCCCAGACCGATGTAGCCGTTGTCGCTTTCTACCTCAATGATCGAGCGCAGCGCGAAGGGTTCATGAATGCCACTGGCATTGAGCAGCGGCGGATCGCGAAAGGCGATAGGGGTGACGGTCACACGTATGATTTTCAAAAGCTGTCTCCCGATCAGTCAGGGTTTGAGGCTGGAAGGTGTGCCGAGCGGTGCGACGGTGTCCCGTGGTGCAGGCTCAGCTTGAAGCGGGTGGTGCGCATTGCCTTTCGGCGTGGTGCGCGCGAAGAAGATAACGATGGCGGCCAGCAGTGAAGTGGCTGCGAGCCCATACAGACCGCCTTGAATGGAGCCCGTGGTTTGCTCGAGAAAACCGAAGGTGGTCGGCGCGACAAAGCCGCCCAGGTTACCCACTGAGTTAATCAAGGCAATCACCGCTGCGGCGATGCGCGCATCCAGATAGCCCTGCGGGATCGGCCAGAACAATGCCGAAGCAGCCTTGAAACCAATGGCAGCGAAACAGATGGCAACGAACGCGAAGATTGGCCCGCCAATGGTGGACATGAACATCCCGGCAGCCGCGATGACCAGTGTTACAGCGACCCAGGCCTGCTGGTGTTTGAACCGGGCGGCCAGAGCCGCAAAGCCATACATCGCGACGATGGAAATGATCCATGGCACTGAGTTGAACAGCCCGACCTCGAAGTCTGTGAGGCTGCCCATCTTGCGGATCATGCTGGGCAACCAGAACGTCGCACCGTAAATGGTCAGGGCCACCGAAAAGTAGATGAAGCAGAACAACAGGATCTGCCGATCAGCCAACAGCTTGAACACCGACGGCTTGACCGTGTGGGTGGCATCGCGCAAGCGCTGTTCTTCAGCAATGGTGCTGACCAGAACGGTTTTTTCTTCGTCGCTGAGCCAGGTCGCTTCGTGTGGGTGTGATTGCAGCCAGAACCAGACGAACCCGCACAGTGCAATCGAGGCGAAGCCTTCGATCAAAAACATCCACTGCCAGCCGTGCAGGTTCATGCCTTCAATGCCGAGCAGTGCGCCTGACAGGGGGCCTGAGATGACCGAGGCGATGGCTGAGCCACTGAGGAAAAGCGCCATCGCCTTGCCGCGATCGCTGGCTGGCAGCCACTGCGTAAAGTAATAAATGATGCCAGGGAAGAAACCAGCCTCGGCAGCACCTAGCACAAAGCGCAGCACATAAAAGCTGGTTTCGCCCTGAACGAACGCCATGGCCATTGCCGCTGCGCCCCAGGTGAACATGATGCGGGTCAGCCAGGCACGAGCACCGTAGCGTTGCAGCAACATATTGGACGGCACTTCGAACAGCGCGTAGCCCACGAAAAACAGCCCGGCGCCCAGGCCATAGGCTGCTGCTCCGATGCCCAGATCCGTTTCCAGATGGCTGCGCACGAAGCCGATGTTGACCCGGTCGATGTAATTGACGATGAACATCACCACGAACAGCGGCAGCACGTGGCGTTTCACCTTGGAGGCCGCACGGGCAAGTACCGTGGGGTCGGCGACATAAGGGACGGTATTCAAAAGGCAACTCCCGGTCATTGTTTTTTTGGGGATGTGCCGATCATGGACGCTGGGATTATTCCCGTCTAATCTAGATAGTGACTTGATTGATACCTGGAATATATCAATGTTTGAGCTGGCGCAATTACGCTGCTTTACCACCGTGGCCACCGAACTGAATTTTCGTCGGGCGGCGGAACGCCTGAACATGACCCAGCCGCCGCTGAGCCGACAGATCCAGTTGCTCGAGCACAACCTGGGTGTCGAGCTGTTTACCCGCAGCACCCGCAGTGTGGCGTTGACTGCAGCAGGGCGGGCGTTTTTCATTGAGGCCCAGACGTTGCTTGAACGCGCTCAGCAGGCGGCAATTTCGGCCCGGCGTTTTGCCGAAGGGGACATCGGCTCGGTCACCATCAGCTTTGTCGGTAGTGCAGTGTATGAGTTCTTGCCCCGAGTGATCGCCGAAGCGCGGCTCAATCAGCCGCACGTGAAGATCTCCCTGACTGAAATGAATACCTATCAGCAGCACGAGGCGCTGAGGGCGCGGCGTATTGATCTGGGTATCGTCAGAGCACCCTTGTTCCAGCCCGGCTACGAAACCGAATGCCTGGTGCGCGAACCCTTTGTGCTGGCAATTCCGGGCAGCCACCCGCTGGCCCGCGCCGAATCAGTGACAGTCAAGGACCTGGATGGCGCGCCTTTTCTGATGTATTCACATTCGGCTTATCCGCCATTCAACGAGCTGCTGACCGGTATGTTCCGGTCCGCACGTGTGGCGCCGGAATATGTGCAGTGGCTGGGCTCTTCGTTGACCATTCTGGCGCTGGTCAACGCGGGGATGGGGCTGGCACTTGTGCCGCGTTGTGCGACCAATGTGGTGTTCAAAAACGTGAAATTTCGCGATATCGATCTGGGCGAGGGCGTACAGAGTGAGCTGCATCTGGTGTGGCGCACGGATAACGATAACCCGGCGTGCATTATGTTGCTTGAAGCGATCCGCGCGGCAGTCAGGGCCGATACGGAAAACTGAACCGAAAGAACCTGCAGGGCTCTACCGTACTATCATTGGTTAAATCGATAGTCACCATCATGAAAGGCAAGTTCTGTTTTTTCGGCAAAGGAGGAGGATGGCGTCATACCCACCTGCTTCCAAGGGAGATGACGCGATGAGAACATTCAACCTGCTGGCTCTTGTCGCCGTACTGAGTGCCGGCGTCGCAGTTACGCCACCGGCCTCGGCCACCGAATCCCTTGCCGCTGCGCAGTCCTGTCACTTTGCGCCGGTAGCCGATAGCACCGCCGCGCTTCAACACACCCAGTCGGTCGGAGTGCTGTACAGCGAAAACACGCTGAGTAACCTTGAGTACCTCACCAACTATCATTCGGTTGCGCTCCGCAGCGGTAAAAATGGCGCGCTCGACTCACGGATTCGCGACGCTTTCATCAGCAGTTCCGACCCGAAACTGGCGACCGATTGGCTCCTTGGCTCGCTGCAGAAAGAGTTCGCTTCCGTGACGGTATACGACAATCTGGATGCACTGATGCAGGCGCGTCCTGACGTGGTGGTCATGCTCGATACGTATAACCAGCTAGTGAGCAAGCGCAACAGTCAGGTCGAGGCGCGTTTCATGGCGCGGTTCTATGACAACAATCTGCAATACATCGGCAAGGCCGAGGGGGCGGTGGTCAAGGAAATGACCTCAGTCTGGGTCAAGGGCAAGGCGGCTCCGGAAATCGCTGCGCAGATTGACCAGCAGCGGGATCTGCAGGTCAATGCGTTGAAGCAGTTCGACGCCTCGCTGAAAACCCTGGTGATGCAGGCCGACAGGGCTCAGGTCGCGGCCAACTGATTTTTGCATCAGCATTTTCAACGCGCTCGATCAAGGCTCTGCACCGTAAGGTCCAGAGCCTTTTGCATGTCCAGGCGTGCCGAACGCCCAACGTCCTTGTCATGCAGAATGTATTCGCGTTCTGAAGGCAGTATGGGCGCAGTCAGGTCATCGGCGCCCACTGCTTCAAAGTCGTAATTGCTGCCGATGGTCATGGCGCTTCTGCGCAACAGCATGCGTATCTGTTCAGGGGTCAGTTTCGGGTTTATCGACCACATGGCCGCAACAATGCCGGTGACCATAGGTGTTGCGTACGACGTACCGCAATGCACGCTGCCTTGTTCACCAGCTTTCGCCGTGGATGCACGGGTACAGGCAGAGGCCATGATGTCAACACGCCGATCAATATTCGATGAGGCACGCTTCTCTACATAAGCCGGGTCATCGACGGCTACGCCATCGCGTTCGGTCCGTTGATGGCCACCGACCACCAGCAACTGATCGGTGATGAAAGAGGAGGGCAGACGGTATTCGTCAGTGCCGGAGAACGAAGATCCATTTCCCGCCGAGTTCACTACCAGGACATCAGGGTGTTTTTCCCGCAACCACAGGAAAAACTCTTCAAGCAATTCCTCATAGCCGGACATCGCAAGGCCGGAGCGCACCAGCGAGTCCACGTCATCGCCCTGAATATTCTTGGCACCAATGCGGTGTATGCCCCAACTCCAGTTCAACACTCGCACGCCGTCTTCGACAAGATTGACCGAGGCCGCGACGTTGGCGGTGATCCCTGCATCGGAATTACGCTCGACGATCACGTCAAAGCCCTGACTTGCACCGTCGAGTGACTTGAGAAACCCGGTATTGCCGCCTTCAGCTGTGTCGGCAGCGAGTATACCGGTCACCGTCGTGCCATGACCTTCAGGCTTTCGGGCGTCCGTTGCATAAACGCAGGTGCGCGGCGCTGCGCTTTTGCAATCGCCGAGATATGCCGCGAAATCCGGGCTGTCGAAATCCACGTTGCGTTCAATGATGCCGATTCTGATTGGCACCGGCGTGATCGGGTGCTGTTTGCCGGGAATACGTCGCTGGTAGTAATTGACCGCGTCCATGAACCGGTTTGCGGTCCATTGCTCAGCGCTGGGCCTGGCCTGCTTTTCATCAGATGGTGGCGCGTCCTGTTCGCCTTCAGCCGCCTCAGCCTGCGACTCTTCGATCACCACTGCGTCGACGCTGACTTCGCTGCCCATGCGCAGCACCATGGCATCACGTTCCACCAGGTTTTTGACCGGCAGGCGAAGTTGCCAGGTGTTGAGCGGGGCAATGGAACCCACCACGGTTGCGCCGAATTTCCGTGCGATGCGCTGGGCCTCTTCATTGCCGTCAAAACGCTCTTCGATGATCAGGCTGATCAGGTCGACATAGGTGGTCAGCCCGTCCATGTTTCTGGCGACCTGTTCTTTGGTCGCCGCGATGACATGGCTGCCTGCCATGCTGAGCCAGACCGGATTACTGCGGTTGTCAGCCTGTTGCACCTGAAGCGGGCCGCTTTGCCAGTCTTTGGTCGCGAGAGTCAGCCGCAAGCGGCTACCTTCGCGCTGTATCACCGATTCTGGCAACGGTTTCCCGTTAAGCCGGACATCGATTTTTCCGCTCTCGAGCCCTTGAGCGTTCAGGCAAAACGTCTGCTGTTGGCGATCCAGCAAGTCATCGCAGCGCTGCAATCGCTCGATGCGCAAGGGGGCCTGGGCGAATGCGAACGACGAGCACGCGAGGGTGGCGACAGCAAACAGGTGACGGCTGAGCATTAGAGAATCCCGGGTACGGCATGAAGTACGAGTCTGACTGTTCTGCCGGTCACATGGTTCAGGAGGCGGGAATATCAAAGGCCTTGCCCGGCTGGCGACAACCGGGCATGACGGTGTGACGGATCAGCTCAGTGGTTGATTGATGACATCGGCGTACTGAGCGCTGAAGGCAGTCTGAGAAGCGCCGGTGACGAACGCCACTGGGCGAGAGCCGGACGATTGCAGAAGAATCTTGCCGCAATGGTTGTCTTCGTCATTGCTCTGGGTATCGACTGACAGGTAGCGGGATTCGGTGTTGGTGGCAGGGATACCCCCCGCCATCAGCAGAGTCGCCAGCGGATCGAAGACAGGCACGGGGCTACTGCTCTCCGAGTGGGTGCCGGACTTGATCTGAAGCACGCCTTGAACCAGGGTTGCTACTGCGTCGGTGGCCGTGATCTGTTTCCAGTACAGCGGGTCGAGTGTGATCTGGTTGCACACGTCCAGCGGAACCAGTGTCAGCGGCAGGTTTGAGCCGAATACCGTATCGGCAGCTGACGCGTCAACAAATACGTTCCACTCGGCGTAAGTGTTAGTGCTGTAAGCAGGGCCCTGATTCCACTCGGGTTTCGCATTATTCAAACCGGCAACATTGCCATCTACATACACTGCGCCCGCCATGGCGTAAATATTGTCGATCATCGAAAGATCGCCTGGCTGGCTGCTTAAAGACAGCATATTGGCAATATTGGTAAAACCGCCGAGTGAAAGAATGGTAATCGGTTGCGCACTGCTCTTTACGGTTTCATACATGAACTCCCAGGCAGGCAGGGGCGACAACTCGGGTAATTGCGCAGGGTTCAGCGAACCCAGCAGGCCCATGATGTCATTCATG
The DNA here is from genome assembly GCF_021147775.1 of Pseudomonas californiensis. Classification (GTDB taxonomy): domain Bacteria; phylum Pseudomonadota; class Gammaproteobacteria; order Pseudomonadales; family Pseudomonadaceae; genus Aquipseudomonas; species Aquipseudomonas californiensis. The sequence continues at coordinate 27,390 of NZ_JAGTPK010000009.1, read as the reverse complement.
TCGTTTTTGAAATCCTGTGGGAAGCGGTAATCGCCTGCCAGCGGTGTGCTAGTGCCGCGTGCAACCACAGTGCCCAGTCGATTGCCAATGCCCAACAAATGCTGTGCGATGATCACGCCCCAGCCCAGATCCGTTTCGCCACACCCCGTGACGGTGATGCCGACAATGTCGATGTCCGGTCTTTTCATCAGGTAGGCAATGGACAAGACATCGTCCCAGCCCATGTCCGTGTCAATAATGACTTTCCTGCTCATGCGGTGTCTCCGTGACGATGGGAAATAACAGCGGGGCCGGTCGGCGCCGCTGATATATACCTGAGACGGCACATAGGGTCGAGGGACCGTGGAACGATATGTCTGCGCTGTTATCAATTAAACCGATGCCCGGTCGATGTTTAACTATAAAGATATAGCCGTACGTGCCGAGAGCATGACAAGGGAGCCGCACGTAATAGGCTCGCGAGCAATACAGCAAGCCATGTGCGCTTTGACTGTGGTAACAGAGAAGCCTGCGATGCTGATAAAACTGTTGAGTGCGTTACGCACCCTGATGTCTGTACCCGCTGACAACCCCCGGCTTTTGAAAGCCCAATATATTGCGCTGTCCCGTCAACTGCCCTTGATGTATTTCGTGTTGCTCGTCAACACGTGGGTCTTGGCGTTCACCCACATGGCGACCGCGCCTCTGTGGCTGACCGTTGCAGTGCCTGCGTCGCTGACCCTGGTATGTGGTTGGCGTGCGCGGATGTGGCTGCGTGCAGTCAACCGATTACCTGGTGAAGCAGCGATTCTCGCAACCTTGCGGGGCACCAATGGGTTGGCGGTTTTCATTGCTGCAGGGTTTGCGGCCTGGTCTTTGGCCCTTTATCCGTATGGCGACGCCTATGCTCAGGGGCATGTGGCGTTCTTTATGGGCATCACAGTGATTGTCTGCATCTTTTGCATGATGCATTTGCGGCCTGCCGCACTGACCACAACGGTGGTGGTGAACGCGGCTTTCGTGATTTTCTTTGGCTCTTCGCACAACATGACATTCATCGCCACGGCGGTGAACATTGTGTTGGTGTCGATCGGCATGCTGATCATTCTGCAATATCACTACCGCGACTTCACGCGACTGGTGAACGCACAGACCCAGACCGAGTTGCTGAGTAACGAGAACCTGCTGCTGGCCAATCAGGACAGCCTGACCGGGCTGCCTAACCGTCGTCAGTTCTTTCAGACGCTGGACGCCGCAATGAGCGAAGCGCTGGAGCAGCAGACGGGGCTTGCCGTAGGCGTACTTGATCTCGATGGTTTCAAACCGGTCAACGACCTGTACGGTCATCGTACCGGCGATCGACTCCTGGAAATGGTTGCAAACCGCTTGAAAGCGTCGTCGAGCGAGACGGTCCACGTATCACGGCTGGGTGGTGACGAATTTGCGTTGGTGATCAAAGGCAACGTCAGCAACGATGCGTTACTGGCCTTCGGTAAACAGCTGTGCGATCAGATGCACGACAGTTTCGAGCTTTCAGACATGCCAATCCAGATTGGCGCCACAATGGGTATCGCCACTTATCCGGCGACTGCGGACAACGCTACGCAGTTGTTTGAATACGCCGACTACGCGCTCTATCAGGGCAAGAACCACAGCCCTGGCACAACTTGCCTGTTTTCGGCGATCCACCGGGAGCAACTGCATGTTGACGGGGTGACGGAACAGGCCTTGCGCAGAGCCAATCTGGACACTGAGTTTTACATGCTGTTTCAACCCATCATGGAAAGCTGCAGTCGCGAAACCGTAGCCTTTGAAGCCTTGGCGCGCTGGAACAGTCCGGAACTGGGTGCGGTTTCACCGGCCCGCTTCATACCGATTGCCGAACGCATCGGCATGATCAACCGCTTGACCGCACCTTTACTGACTCAGGCGTTGCGCCAGGCGGTGTCCTGGCCATCGCACATCAGACTGGCGTTCAACCTGTCGGCGCATGACTTTGCGACGTGCGAAAGCGTCAGCCTGATTGTGCATATCATCGAAACCAGTGGCTTCGACGCGTCGCGGCTGGACCTGGAAATCACCGAAACCGCCGTCATGCAGGACCTTGCACAGGTTCAGCAGGCAATTACCCAGTTTCGCCAACTGGGCTGCGGCATCTCGCTGGACGACTTCGGCACCGGCTACTCCAGCCTCAGCCAATTGCACGCCCTGGCGCTGACCAAGCTCAAGATCGACCGCAGTTTTGTGACTGGCGTGCATCAGAACCCTGCCAGCTACAAGATCGTCAAATCGCTGGTCGCCTTGAGTCAGGACATGTCGCTTGGGTGTGTTGTGGAAGGGGTCGAGACGCTGGATGAGCTCAACGCGCTTGAAAGTCTGGGGTGTACGTTGGTGCAGGGCTATTTCTACAGCCCGCCGATCAGCTTTGAGCAAACGCTTGTCTGGCTGGCCAGGCCCGACAGCGAACGCAGTTTGGGGCTGAATGGGTTAAGATACGCGCCCTGAAACCCACGGAATCGTGCCCATGAGCAAACCCGGCCACACCATTCTTGTCGCACTGCGAAAGATGATCGCCTCAGGCGAACTGGCGGCTGGTGAACGCTTGATGGAGGTGCCGACTGCCGAGCTGTTCGGCGTCTCACGCATGCCTGTGCGCATGGCCTTCCGCACGCTGGAACAGGAAGGCCTGCTGGTTCCGTTTGGTGGTCGTGGTTTCAAGATCAGGTCGATCAGTGCAACCGAGATCGCCGGTGCCGTCGAGGTTCGCGGTGTGCTTGAAGGGCTGGCAGCCAGGCAGATGGCCGAGCGCGGCGTGACCGAGCAGGCACGGGCCGATCTCGAACATTGCCTGGTACGCGGCGATGCGTTGTTCGGCAAAGGGTTTGTGACTGAAGATGACCTTGACGCCTATCATGACCTGAACATGCGCCTGCACCAGATCATCGTCGAAGGCAGCGGCAACCCGGCCATCGCCGATGCGCTGGCCCGCAATGATCATCTGCCGTTCGCTTCAGTCACTGCATTGGCTGTGGATCGCAACGATCTGATCCGCGAATTCCGGCGTTTCAATTTTGCGCACATGCAGCATCACGCCGTGGTGGATGCACTGGTACACGGCCAGGGCGCGCGGGCCGAGGCGATCATGCGTGAGCACGCCAACGCGACCCTGCGTTACGCCGAGATATTCGGCGCAGGTGTTCATCAGCGCATGCGGGTGATTCAGCGCCCCGACTGATCAGATGTCCAGCACCAGCAACGGTGTTTTCGAGCGCGAGCAGCAGGGCGTGAATTGATCGTTGAGTGCCTGTTCGTCCTCGGTCAGGAAAAGATCGCGGTGATCCGGGACGCCTTTCAGCACGCGTGTCAGGCAGGTGCCACACACCCCTTGTTCGCATGACAGGGGTATGTCGATGCCGTGGCTCTCAAGTACCTGCGCAACGGTCTTGTCGGCCGGAATCGCGAAGACCTGGCCGGTGCTGCCGATTTCCACCGAAAAACTGCCGTCGTTGTGGGTGTCCACGGGAGCCGCCGAGAAATACTCCCCATGCAGCCTGTCTTCCTGCCAGCCAGATTCTCGTGCGCTCTCGAGTATGTGCTGCATGAAGCCTGACGGCCCGCAGACATACAGATGAGTGTCCGGCTGCGGCCCCGCCAGAATACCGAGTGCATCCAGACGTGTTTCCGGTTGTTCGTCAAAGTGCAGCCTGACGCGGTCGGCGAAGGATGCCTGCTTCAGTCGCTCGATAAAGGCTGCGCGCTCGGCCGAACGCGCACAGTAATGCAGTTCAAAGTCGGCGCCATTCTGCGCCAGTTGCTCGGCCATACAGAGAATGGGGGTGATACCGATGCCACCAGCAAACAACAATGTGCGGCGAGCATGATCTGCCAGCGCAAACAGGTTGCGCGGTTCGCTGATACGCAACTGCGCGCCTTGTTGAATCTGTTGATGCAGGCTGCGTGATCCTCCGCGGGAGGCCGGGTCGTTCAGGACGCCGATCAAGTAGCGATGGCGCTCATTTGGCGGATTGCACAAGGAATACTGGCGGATGATTCCATCAGGCAGGTGCACGTCGATGTGTGCGCCGGCGGTGAAGGGCGGTAGCGGTTCGCCGTCGGTCCTCACCAGTTCATAGCTGCAGATATCCAGCGCTTCGTTGGTTCGCGATAACACCGTCACATCAATCATGTCGCATCCTCGGGTGACCGCGGCAAGGGTCACTTCTGATTGTTTTCAAACAGGGCCGGTAGCGTTCAGCCTATTTGACGGCTGCCACGGGGATCTGGTTATCGGTGCTGGTCTGTTCGCTGGCGATCAGCCGTTCGAGGATCTTGCGCGACTGCACGCCGCCCGCGTCGATATTGAGCTTGAGCAGGTTGCGATGCGGATGCTGGAGCAGGTTCTGTTGCTGACGTTCGAGCATTTCCAGGTCCTCGGTGAAGATCTTGCCCTGGCCTTCGCGGATGCTGGCGGTCAGTGCTTCGTCGCCTGGGTTGAAATTGCGTGCCATGCCCCAGAAGTACCAGATCGATGTGTCGGTTTCCGGAGTAATGAAATCGACCACAATGCTCGATGCCTTGAATTGCTGTGGGGCGTGATAGCCGCCTTTGCCAGCGTGCGCCACGCCCACTTCGATCAGGACATGGCTGGGCGGGGTAAAACGGCAGATCTGCCAACGGTCCACCGGCACATCATCGGCCAGATTGTTGCCGCGCAGCGCCATCTGCCAGAACGGCGGCGGCATGATGTTCTCCATGTGACGCGCAGTGATGACTTCTTCGCCTTCTACCGTGGTGACGGGAGGCGCCTCGTCGATTTCCTTTTGCCCGATGCTGGAAGCATGGACGTAGGTTTCGTGGGTGAGGTCCATGAGATTGTCGATCATCAGGCGGTAATCGCACTGGATGTGAAACAGACCGCCGCCGTAGGCCCAGTCATCGCTGACGGCCCATTCAAGGTGGTGGATCAGTGCTGGGTCGGCCTTTTCCTGATCGCCTGGCCACACCCAGACAAACCCGTAGCGCTCGACGGCAGCGAAGGTCTTGTTGCAAGGAAAACCGCGCACCCGCTGACCCGGCATCGAAACGGTCTTGCCGTCGCCGCCCATCACCAGGCCGTGGTAGCCACACACCAGTTGGCCATTTTCGACATAGCCGAGCGACAGCGGGGCGCCGCGGTGCGGGCAGAAGTCTTCTACAGCGACTACTTGTTGGTCCTGATCGCGATAAAAAACCATTTTCTCGTTGCAGATCTGACGCCCTAACGGTTTGTCGGCGACTTCATCTGCCGTGCAGGCGACGTACCAGGTATTTTTCGGATGCATGAGGGTTCTCCACGGTTTGTTTTTATCTTATGGATCCATCAGGTGGGGCATTTCCTTTTGTGTTGATATTAATGCCACAAGGTAGGGGTAATTCCAATGATTAATTTGATTAACTATTATTTAATGGATCCACGGAGCGTATTTTTCGACTACACGACTGAGTTTTTGGCCAGAAGCTACGGGTGCAATGGATCCGCTCGGATCCCGGCAGGGTCTGAGGGCAGGTACAGGCTTCTGGTTCAGTCCGGAGTTTGCAGGGCAGCACGAAGCAGGGGAGTCAACTAATCCAGCAGGGTTTGTACCGAGCGTAGCGCCCGACAGTCCGGACGTGTCAGCAACCACAGGTCGGTGGTGCAACCTTGCAGGGCGTCGCTCAACGTCTCGACGCCCGGTAGGCCGCGAGCCGTGAAGTCGGTCATGGCCGCCACGCCGAGCCCGGCGGCGACCAGTTGTGAAACTGCCGACATGCTGCTGCAGCGATAACGCGGTGTCAGGGCAGGGAAGGTCTGTTTGCGCCAGATCACCGATGCATGTTCGGGCATCGAATCGTCCGGGCTGATCCATGGCAATGCCGCCGGCGTCTGCTCCCACGCCAGGCGAAACTCGGGTCGACCACACACTAAGTAGTCAGCCGTTCCCAGACGCCGTCCAATCAGGTGCTCGGGCGGCGCGTTGGTCAGGCGCAGGGCAATGTCGGCGTCCCGGCGGCTCAGGTTGGCGAACGAGTTTGAGGTCGCCAGCTCCAGCGTCAACGCTGGATAGCGCGGCATGAACTGCGCGAGCGCTGGCAATAAAAGGCTGTGCAATACCGATTCAGTACAGGTCAGTCGTACCGTGCCGCTGACCACTTGATTGCCCTGTTGCAGAGCGATGCGCGCAGCTGTGAGCGCCTGCTCTGCCTGTTCGGCCTGTTCTGCCATGGCGGTAGCGATTTCTGTGGGCAGGTAGCCACGGCGATTTTTTTCAAACAGGGCAACACCAAGCGACGCTTCGAGGCGGCGGATGGAGCGAAATACAGTAGAAATGTCGACGTGCATCAACTCGGCAGCGCGGGCCAGTGTACCTGCGCGGATCAGAGCAAGGACCAGAGAAAGGTCAGCGTGGGTGACTTCGTATTGCATCGCTGCATGACTCCTTTGCCTGAGGGCCCATATTCATTGCGCGGCTGACTATCCTAGACTGCTCCTGACCGGGTTGGATAGCGCCGATGCGTTGCTCGCCGCCCATTGATCCTCCTCAGCCACGAGGGCAAGCAAGCCATGACTGCACTTCCTTTGATTGGCGTGACTGCCTGCCGCCAGCAACTGGGCAAATATTCTTCCCATACTGCAGGGGATAAATATGTCGAAGCGGCAGCGTTCGCCGGCATCCCCTTCGTTCTGCCTGCACTGAATGTGCCGATTGATCCTGCACAGCTGCTGGCACCGCTGGACGGGTTACTGTTCACGGGTTCACCGTCCAACATCGAGCCGCATCATTACAATGGCCCATCCAGCATTGAGGGCACGGTCCACGACGTGTTTCGCGACCGCAATACCTTGCCGCTGCTGAGAGCTGCCATTGCTCTGGGTGTGCCGGTATTGTGCATCTGTCGGGGCTTTCAGGAGCTGAACGTCGCATTGGGTGGCAGCCTGCATCAACGGGTTCAGGATCTGCCGGGTTATCTCGACCATCGCGAGCCAAAAAACGATTCACTGGCAGAACAGTACGCGCCCCGGCATGCCGTGGCGGTACAACCAGGCGGCGTGCTGGACGCCTTGGGGCTGGCACCCGGTTTCGACGTGAACAGCCTGCACAGCCAGGGGATTGAACGGTTGGCGTCCGATCTTCGGGCGGAAGCACTCGCACCCGATGGCCTGGTCGAGGCTGTATCGTTGCCCGGTTCAGCCGGGTTCGTTTTCGGTGTGCAGTGGCACCCTGAATGGGAATTCAAGGACAGCCCGGTTTCGCTGCGTATATTTGAAGCATTTCGTCAGGCCTGCCTGAGCCATGCCCAGCTTCGCGCACAGCGATAACGGGCTATCTGTGAATCAGGTCTGAACGAAGCGCCGTCTGGTGAAGATCAGCAGCTGAGCTGAGTGGCCAAACGTGATTTAATATCCGGCTTTGCGGTCTATGGCAGGTGGGTCAGTACCACCGCGCCGGGGCCTTGCCTCTTCACCGGATATTTTTCGCATAAGGCCGCTAATGGATACGGGAGCACGACTCAAGCTGGTGCGTGAAAGCTACAAGCTGTCTCAACGCGAACTTGCCCGACGCAGTGGTGTGACCAATGCCACAATTTCTCTGATTGAACAGAATCGTGTCAGCCCCTCGATCAGCTCCCTGAAAAAACTGCTGGAAGGCATCCCGATGACGCTGGCGGACTTTTTTACGTTCGATCAGCCGCCCGGGCCGGATCAATATGTGTTCCGCGCAGGTGACCAACCGGATCTGGGGCGCAATGGTGTGCGTTTGCTACTGGTCGGGGCAACATTGCCCAGCCGTCAGATGCGTTTTCTGCGTGAACAGTACGCACCGGGCTCTGATTCTGGCGAAGAACCCATCGTGCACAGCGAAGGGGAGGAGTGCGGGCTGGTGACCCGTGGCACCGTCGAGCTGACCATTGATGGTCAGGTCAATATTCTGGGGCCTGGCGATGGCTACTATTTCCCTACCACCTTGCCTCACCGGTTTCGCAACATCGGCCAGGATGAGGCCGAGATCATCAGCGCCAACACGCCTGCAAACTTTTGACCGCTCGCACGCGTGATCCTTTAGCGCAAACTCCAGGAAACCCCCGCATAGATGCCTCTGCCATCGCCAGGCGTGGAGCGTGCAATGTCCCGCCCGTTGTCGTCGTAACCCGGCGTAACCGTATTGGCGTAGCGCCGATTGGTCAGGTTGCGCAGGTCCAGCCAGGTTTGCCAGTCCTCCTTGGGCGATGCATAGCCCAATGTCGCACCCAGCAGCGTGTACTGATCGGCATAGAACGAGTTGGCGTAGTCGACAGCGATCTTCGAGGCATGCTCTGTATTAAGCCCGACGTAAACACCGCTCAAGTGGCTGTAGCGCAGCTCGGCCTGATAGTAGTGCCGCGGGATGCCAGGCAAGGCGTTGTCGCCAAAGCGGTCGTCGTCCCGGTAGTGGAAGTCGTTGTAGGTGTACGCCTGGCGCAACGCCAGACGGCCATTGGTGCCTTGCCACAGTGGGCTATCGAGGCTCGCCTCGATACCTTTATGGATCGTCGGGCTGGCGTTGGATTCGGCAACCACTTGCGAGTCCGTTGCGCTCGCCGCCTGGGTCTCGACGCTAAGCAGTTCATGCTTGACCTGTGAGTAATACCACCCCAATTGCCAGTTACCGAACCCGGCCTCACCCCGACTACCGAGTTCCAAAGTAGTCGCGGTCTGGTTTTCAAGTTTCACGCCAACACTTTGCAGTCCCGTCGCCGCGCAGCTCCCGGCAGGGAAGAACCTGTTCGACCCCCAGATCATCGACCATGCATGGGGCGGTTCAACCGAGCGGCTGAGGTTGCTGTACACCTGCATTGTCGGGTTGAAGTCATAGCGCAGGCCCAGCCGGGAGGCGTAGTCCCAATCGTGAGTACTGACCGCCTGCTGCGTAGCGGGGTAGGTAACCTCGGTTTCGCGGCGGGTATAGATCGCCGCCAGGCCGGTGGTCAGCCACAGATCCGGGATCAGTTCCAGGTCGTTGCTCAGGTGCAGCACGCTGTCCGAGCCGAGATAACTGTAATCACGGGTACGAGTACCTGGCGCGTAGCCGGCGGTATTACCTGCGGGCACCCGGACATATTCTGAAGCACCGTTGTCAGGCATGCCCCTGGTAGTCCGCAGGCCCAGCGTGGTGTTGCTTTGCAGGCCGAACAGCGTGTCTTGACGGATGTAATTGAGCGTACCGCTGATATCTGTATAGGCGACCTTGAGGCGGTTGGTTCCTTCACGCAGGTCCATGGGGTAGTCGTGGTAAACCAGGCCGGTCTCTACCCGGGAATTATCGTCCAGGTAGAAGGTGGTCTTGTTGCCCAGCCAAGTGCTCCCCGGCTGTAGTCGTTTGGAATCGCGCGCTACGTTCAGGGCATTGGCAGCACGCGAATCATGACGGATCTGATCCCGCGTCAATCTGCCGGGGGATTCGTTACCGGTTTCCCGGTAACGAAAAAAGAATCGGGTTTCGAGATTGGGATTGAAGCGATAACCGACATTGGCGGCCACCCCTTTGCTGCCCCCGGCGCTCTGATCCTGAAAACCGTCGTAGTTGGAGTCGGTCAGGCTGACGTAATAATCCAGATCCTCCAGTACCTGGCCAGAGCTGATCTGACGCTTGGTGTAGCCATGACTGCCCGCTTCGTAACGCACTTGTAGTCTGGGCGCGTCGTGGCCGGTACGTGTGACGTAGTTGATTGAACCACCGAGGGCCAGTGAACCCAGCTCAAAGCCATTGGCGCCGCGGCGCACTTGCACATGGCTCAGCCATAGCGGCTCCTTCAGCTCGTAAGGTGTGCCGCCGGGGCCGGTCAGGGGCAAGCCATCGAGCATTTCGAACAGCCCCGAGGCATGTGCACCCGGTGCCCGGTTCAGGCCAGAGCCCCGGATGGAGATCTTTGCGCCTTCATTGTTGGCCGCTTTGGCGTAGACGCCAGGCTGATAGCGAAACACATCCTCGTTATTGGCCACCCGACCTTGCTCGACGCGATCAAGGTCCACAACATTGGTGCCGCCAGACACCTTGCGCAGTGCGTCCACCGCCATTGCAGCCGGACGTTCTGCAGCGCTGCTTCCATCGACTTCAATGTTGGCCAGGTTGACCGTTTGCGAGCTGGCCCTGGACGCATCGTCCGCGTGGTTCATGCCTGAATAAACCAAGGCAGCGCTGAGGCCCAGCCATTGCAGGGGCAGTGTCAGCGGCGACAACGGAAAGGGGGGAGTGTGTTGCACGTACGTACACCTTTTGACCTGGGCCATCAACCGCATGGGACAGCCTGTGGGGAACAGGTAGTTCGATGCTGGATGTTTTCACCGGGTCACTCGCATCACACCGTTTGTCGGTGATTGAAGCAATTCCCGACAACTATCCGCGCAAGCCTGCTTCAAAAAATCATGAGCTGAACAACCCGACCAGCCTCACCAAGGAGAAGCCCATGACCGATGAAACCTGTGCCTGCGAGCGGTGCGATTGCTCAACCCGACGTGACAGTGCCGTTGAGCGTGATGGCCAGCGCTTCTGCTGCCCGGCGTGTGCCGACCATCACCCGAATGGCGAGCCGTGCGAATCCTCCGGCTGCCACTGCGAAAAAATCGGGGAAGAAAAGCTCGACGATGCGCTCGAAGAAACCTTTCCCGCCAGCGACCCGATTTCGCCATGAGTTATCAGGACAATCCCGGCGCTCATATTCAACGCAACGTGCCACCTGCGATTCAGGCCGCGGCTATGGCTTTGCTGGCGGGCGTACTTTCAGCCTGCGGCGGTGACGACACTCGCCCGCCGGTTGAGTCGCCCGGATCGGACAAACAAGTCTCCACCAAAGTGCTGGAAACGGGGGCTGATGCGTTGCAATCCAGGGCGCCCCTGAATGAGCTGAATACTTACCTCGACGGCTTTCACTTTTACAGCGGCACTCAGGCTTCGCAGATGGAAGCGCATCACTACTGCTCGATCCTCAATGAGGAGGTCATCCAGTGCGTGATCTACGACGGCAACGTCAAGGATGCGCACCTGATGGGCGTGGAGTACATCATCAGCGCGAAGCTGTTCGAAGGACTCCCCGCGGAAGAAAAGGCGTACTGGCACAGCCACTCCCATGAAGTGACGTCCGGACAATTGATCGCGCCGGGTATGCCGCAGGCCGCCGAACACGCGTTGATGAACAAGTTGGTGAATACCTACGGCAAAACCTGGCACACGTGGCATACCGACAAGGACAGACGTCTGCCGCTGGGAGTGCCTCAATTGATGATGGGGTTTACCGCTGATGGTCAGGCCGACCCGCAAATGATCAAGGATCGCGATGCACGCATGGGCGTGGACAGTGAGCAAAAACGTGAGTCACGCAAAGACATCACACCAGAGCCAGTTCTGCCGGGCGCGAATGCCTGGATGCAAGGAAAGGTTATCCAGATTCCCGACCCGACGGGCGCAGCCTTGCATCATCATCCTGCAACACCTGCGCAAAGCGAGGAGGGCGGTACCAACAGCCGTTCTTCGGCGCCTTGAAAGGGTCACGGCTTCAAATATATGCGTCTTTGTACTGTGACGCCTCACTCATTCAGTCAAAGGAGGTTGCAACATGACCAAGCTGGACGGCAGCTTTAATCATCAGGAGTGTTCACTGCTGGTGCCGCACGTCATCTTTTTCGAAGACGACGGCGTGACACCCAACAGCCCGTTCCCGGTGCTGATTTACGAGCTGTCAATCGGTGACGGGGTGGACGCAGCAGCGGCATTCGAAACACTGTTCCAACAGAACAGGTGGTCGCCACTCTGGCGTGACGGGGTGTTCGACTATCATCACTATCATTCGACTGCGCATGAAGTTCTGGGCGTCGCGAGCGGGAGTGCCACGCTTCGGCTCGGGGGCGAGCATGGCAGCGATATGCATGTCAAAGCTGGAGATGTGATTATCCTGCCAGCTGGCACAGGGCATTGCCGCAGTGAGCAAAGCGAGGACTTTCTGGTCGTGGGTGCCTATCCGAAAGGTCAGGAAGACTACGATATCCAGCGAATTGATCCTTCCATCCATGATCAGTCTTTAGAAAGAATCGCCAAGGTGCCAACGCCAGAAGTCGATCCGGTGAGTGGCAAGGATGGTCTGCTGGTCAACACGTGGATCGTCTGAGGCAAACTGTTCGAGCCCTGTTCGAGCCGTCAAACGCGCTGACCCTCATGCTCCAGGCGAGGCTGCTGTCAGCCTCGCCTGATTGCGTCAGGGTCTGAACACCGCTCGCAGGCACTGGTCCGACTTCTCCTTGAACATGTCATAGCCTTTGGGTGCATCCTCCAGGCTCATCAAGTGCGTCAGCAGAAACGAAGGATCAAGCTCACCTTCCTGAATGTGCTTGAACAGAGTTGGCGCATAGCGCTGACCGGGCTGCTGGCCCGAGCGCAGGGTCAGCGCCTTGTTGACGATTGCGCCCATCGGGAATTTGTCCAGCAACCCGCCATACACCCCGACTACCGATACCGTCCCACCCTTGCGGCATGCCCTGATCGCCTGGCGCAATACGGTGCCCCTTTCGGTGTGCAGGCGCAGCAACTGCTTGGCCTTGTCGTAGGCATAATCGACTTCGGTGCCATGCGCTTCCATACCGACGCAATCGATGCAGCGATCAGGCCCGCGCCCGCCAGTCAGCTCCAGCAACGCCTCGTGGACGTTGGTGGTTTCATAGTTGATGACGGTAGCACCGCCTTTCTCTTGCGCCAGACGCAGGCGATCGGGGTAGCGATCAATTGCGATTACCTGTTCAGCGCCCATCAGAAATGCGCTGCGGATCGCCATCTGCCCGACACCACCGCAACCCCACACCGCGACAACATCACCGGGTTGTATGTCGGCATTGTCAGCAGCGAAGTAACCCGTGGGTGCAGCGTCGGAAACGAACAATGCCTGCTCATCCCGAACGCCTTCAGGCACGTTGAAAAGGTTTACATCAGCGAACGGGACCCGCACGTAGGTTGCATGACTGCCCGCGTAGCCGCCGAATGCATGGCTGTAGCCGATGATGCCGCAGCAGGGCTGGCCATACGCGATGTCGGTGGTCGATGGGTTGGGGTTGGAGTTGTCGCAGCAGGAGAAATCACTGCGTTTGCAAGGCTCGCAACTTCCGCAACCAATGATCGAAATGGTGATTACCGTGTCGCCTTTCTTGACAGTTTTCACTGCAGAGCCTGTTTCAACCACTTCGCCAAGGAACTCATGGCCGATGATGTCTCCCGGTTTCATGGCTGGCACGTAACCGCCCAGCAAGTGAAGATCAGAACCGCACACCGATGACAGTTTGACGCGAATGATTGCGTCCTTAGGGTTGAGGATGGCCGGGTCCGCGACGGTGTCGACCTGCAGGCTGTTGGGTGCTTGCCATGTCAGTGCTCGCATCAGATGTTCCCCCGTTCCATTTCAGACTGCGGCCGCGGCTCGGCGTCATCGCGCTGTGAGTGAGACGTTTCGCCGTTCTCATGGGTGTGAGCATGCAGAAAGATGAAGTCACGAACTTCCTGCGCGCGCATCTCATTGGTGCTGACTTCGCCGGTTTCCAGCTGTTGTTTGATTGTGCCCAGAAGGTTGAGCAATGCCTTGTCACTGAATGAGCTCACGGCGCTCGCGAGCGCATAGCCAAGGGGGCCACCTGCCGGCTCACAGACGGCGACTACCTTGAGCTCAGTGCCGCGGCTGGCCGGGGCGGGCTTCAGTTGTGCCGTTATATCGTGCTGCCATTTCCCGGCAGGCACTGTGTGCCAGCGCAAAATGGAATCTTCCTGGAACTCGTCCAGATGCAGGGTCCAGTTGATCGTACGGCCCAACGGCCCACGTACGGTCCATTTGCTGGTGTGCGGATCCAGCGACTCAAGAGTATCGACCCACGGTATAAGCGGGCCGATATTCTGTGGCTGTTTGAGAAACTCGAAGACTTCATCGAGTGGCCGGGCGATGGTCACGCTTCTGGAAATGGCCTCACTGGCTTTCCAGCCGTGCGTGTGCTGAAAATGCTGCTCGAAAGGTGTCTGTATCAGCACGCGTTTCAACGGGCAGCTCCCTGACACACCACGTATCAGGCTGTATGCGCCAGCAGCGGCTTGTAACCAGCCACTCAGGCCTCCACGCCGTAGAGCGTTGATCAATAGCAGACTGCCCGCGATAACCGACAGGGCACGCTCAGGCGTTCGCAAATCAGGTTGTTTCAGTTGTCGCGTCGTAGACTTCACGGCGACCAGAGGGGATAGAGGGGATTGATTCATGAGTCACTCCTCGTTGAATCAGAAAGCATGGAACTGCCGAGCGGCAACTTCAGTGATACGCGCTCGACTTCACTGTTTTTCCATCTTTTTTAGCGTTTGGCTTCCACATTCGGTGATTCCGAGCGGTTGAGGAACGCTTTGGTGAGCTCTGGCAGGTGCTCCCTCAGCCAATCCGCCATGGCAACTTCCTGCGGCAGAATCTGTTCGCATATCGCTTGGGTTTCGGTATCGCCGCACTGTTTGGCGGCTTCGATGAGTACCGTGTACATGGCAATTTCGATGTTTTCGAAAACGTAGCCGCTCATGGCTCCTTTGACGACTTCATCCGAATTAAACATGCCGCCCGCAGCTTGTCCCAATGCCATCAGTTTTCCGGCGATGTCCTTCACTGTTGAAGGGCTGCTGCCCAGGCGAGTGATGCACAGTTCGAGGTTCTGTTTCTGTCCATGGGTCTCTTCAAGATGCTGTTCGATGCGTTTTCTCAGGGCGGGATAATGCTCAAGCCGCTCGGCCTGAGCTTTGAGCATGCTTTCGGCTTGCGTTTCCATCGCATGGGCATCGCGCAGCCAGTCGAGAAGATTATCGTGCTTGGTCGCCATGATGCTGTACCTCTTTCAAGTAGTGGTGTTGGGTAGAAAGGGACTGGTATGGCCCGGTTCCGAATGTTTGGGGATGCAGTGACAAATGGCCCGGCGAGCCATGAACATTGCCGCCGGTCACCCAACCATGGCATCCACTTGGTAGCCTTGCGGGTTAAGGCATTGCCAACGCCAGGCGTCCTGCAACATCGCAGTCAGATCATGTCGGGCGCGCCAGTTCAGGTCACGCCAGGCCTTTTCCGGGTCGGACCAGCAGGCTGCGACATCTCCAGAGCGCCGAGGCTCGAATACCAGCGGAACGGTCACGCCAGAAATACGTTCGAAAGTCCGCACCACCTCCAGCACCGAATAACCGCGTCCGGTGCCGAGGTTCCAGACAGAGACCCCACGCTGATTACGGATGTTGTCGAGCGCGCAGAGGTGCCCTTCAGCAAGGTCCATGACGTGCAGGTAATCGCGTACACCGGTGCCGTCTGGTGTCGGATAGTCCTTGCCGAACACATGCAGTGCTGGTCGCTGCCTGTTCGCGACCTGAAGCAGATAGGGCAGCAGGTTATTGGGTATATTGCGCGGCGATTCTCCCAACATGCCGGAAGGATGTGCGCCGATCGGGTTGAAGTAGCGCAGCAGGCCGATCGCCCAGCGCGGGTCTGAACTCGCAACACTTTTCATGACGTGTTCAGCCATGAGTTTGGAGTGCCCGTACGGGTTGGTCGGGAGACCCAGGGGACAATTTTCGTCCAGCGGCATGCGGTCGCATTCGCCGTACACGGTGGCTGATGAACTGAACAGCAAGTTGAAAACACCTGCTTCAGCCATGGCCTGGCAAAGGTTCACGCTGCCACTGACATTGGTTTCAAAATACCGCAACGGCTCGCGAACACTTTCACCCACAGCCTTGAGCCCCGCGCAATGCACCACGGCGTCAATCGGATACTGAGCGAACAGCCCTTTCAGCGTTGCCTTGTTGCGTATGTCTCCAGCAATGAAGTCCAAATGGCGCCCTGTGATATTGGCGACGCGATCAAGCGTTTCCTGGGAGCTGTTGCACAAGTTGTCGAGTACGACAACCTCGTTGCCGTGTTCAAGCAGCGCCAGCACTGTATGAGCGCCAATGTATCCCGCACCACCGGTCACTAGGATCATGATCGTCCTTCCTTTGGTTTCGCCGCCTCGACACGAGGCATGCCGACAACTCCCTCGCGGCCCTGAATGCAGGAGCGTGGAGCGTGTACGAGCGAAAATCAGGACCTATCGACCGGGTGAAGTGACGCACTGCAGGACCAAACAGCATTCGCTTAAGACTAGGGAAAGTTTGGCGAGCCTGAGTTCAACGATTTTTTCTCAACGGTGCATGCAGTTCATCGGGATAACTGAACGGCAATGCAAGCGGCTTTTCAATAATTCCAAGAGCGCACAAGCCTGCCGCCTGCTCCATGCGCACAGTTGCCTCCCACGAAAGTGAATGCAGTCGAAGCGCTCTTTCCGAAGGCGCCCCTCAGATTCAACCCGACACTTTTCATACGAACTTCTTACGAAAGGGAACCTTCATGAGCCGTCTCGAAACGATGCACCATGAACCGTCGACTGCAGAACACCTCAGCAAAAGTGTGCGCCCGGTATTGCTGTGCCTGTCTCATTTGAGATGGGGATTTGTGTATCAGCGGCCCCAGCACATCATGTCGCGTCTGGCGCAGGACTACGATGTGCTGTTCTTCGAAGAACCTGTCTATTCTGATTCGCCCGACAGTTGGCTTGAACAGTTGCCTCAGGAATCGGGGGTGCTTGTCCTCGTTCCGCACCTGCCGCATCACATGACCGCCGAGCAGAATCATCAGGCCCAGCGACATTTGCTGGATGAGTGGCTGGACGGACACCCGCCCAGCGAGCTTACGGTCTGGTATTTCACCCCGATGAGCCTGGCGTTCACTGATCATCTCTGGCCGCGAGTGACGATTTTTGATTGCATGGATGAGCTGTCGGCTTTCAAAGGCGCACCTCCGGAACTGTTGGACCGGGAGCGTGAGCTCCTATCGCGGGCAGACGTCGTGTTCACCGGCGGCTACAGCCTCTGGGAGGCCAAGCGAACCCAGCACGACAATGTCCATGCGATGCCCAGCAGCGTTGATACCCGCCACTTTGCCGCCGCCCGCAACGCGTTGGCTGAACCCGCTGATCAAGAACACATACCGCATCCACGCGCGGGTTTTTTTGGTGTGATCGATGAGCGCTTTGACATCGAGTTGATCGAAGAACTGGCCAGATCCCGGCCGGACTGGCAACTGGTGTTGATCGGTCCTGTGGTCAAGATAGATCCTTCAATCCTTCCACGGCTGCCCAACATTCATTATCTGGGCGGCAAATCCTATGACGAGTTGCCTGCATATCTCGCTGCCTGGGACGTTGCGTTGATGCCGTTTGCCATCAACGAATCCACTCGTTTCATCAGCCCGACCAAGACCCCCGAATACCTGGCGGGAGGCTGTCCGGTGGTGTCAACAGCGATCACCGATGTGGTGAGAACCTACGGCGATTCTGGCGTGGTGAGCATTGCCAGTACGGCGGCACAGTTTGCTCTGGCCATGGATGAGGCGCTTGCGAAAAAAAGCGCGCCCTCCGATTTCGCCCGTCAGGCAGACGCGGTACTCGCTGACATGTCATGGGACAAGACCTATGCGGCCATGAAGGAGCAGATCCAATGCGTGAAATAACCTTCGAGGCCGCCACACAGGCGCCACAGAGCTATGATTATCTGATAGTGGGGGCAGGGTTTGCGGGGAGCGTCCTCGCCGAAAGACTGGCTGGTGAATCAGGCAAGAAAGTGCTGCTGATCGACCGACGCCCTCATATCGCGGGCAATGCTTACGATCACCTGGACAGCGCAGGCGTGCTGGTTCATCGCTACGGGCCGCACATCTTTCATACCAATGCCGAGCGTATCGTCGAGTACCTGTCACGATTCACCGAGTGGCGAGACTATGAGCATCGCGTGCTGGCCAAAGTGGACGGGCAATTGGTGCCAATCCCGATCAATCTGGACACCCTGAACAGCCTGTACGGGCTGAATATGAACGAGGAAGAGGCGCAAGCCTTTCTGGCCTCACGCGCCGAACCCGTCGAGATGATCCGAACCTCTGAAGATGTGGTCATCAATCAGGTAGGCCGCGAACTGTATGAAAAATTCTTCCGCGGCTACACGCGCAAGCAATGGGGGCTGGACCCCTCGCAATTGGACAAGTCCGTGACGTCGCGTGTGCCAACCCGAACCACCCGAGACAGTCGTTATTTCACCGACTCGTTCCAGAAAATGCCCCTGCACGGTTACACCAGGATGTTCGAACGCATGCTCGACCATGAACTGATCGACGTGCTGCTGGATGTCGACTTCGCGCACGTGCGTGACGCCGTTCAATTCCAGCACTTGATCTACTGCGGGCCTATCGACGAGTACTTCGGTTACTGCTACGGCAAATTGCCTTATCGCTCATTGCGGTTTGAGCACCAGACGCTGGACATGCCGCAGTTTCAACCGGTAGCGGTCGTCAATTATCCGGACGAAAGTGTGCCGTATACCCGCATTACCGAATACAAACATCTGACCGGCCAGACGCACAGCCAAACCAGCCTGACGTATGAGTACCCCCGCGCGGAGGGCGACCCGTATTACCCGATACCTCGCCAGGAAAACGCTGATCTGTACAAGCGTTACAAAGCGCTCGCCGACGAGTCCGACGACGTGACCTTCGTCGGGCGGCTGGGCACCTACAAGTACTACAACATGGATCAGGTGGTTGGTCAGGCTCTGGCGTTGTATCAGCGACTGATACCTGTGCCGCTCGCTGCCGGGCAGACGCCTTGCGTAGTAACTGAGCAACCTGCAAGGAGTTGACCATGCAGCGTCTGTTCAACAGCTTTTTCGTCGGTGGGTTCGAGTGCTCGACCCATCGACGCAGCGACGGTGTAAGGCTCGACTTGCTGGAGGCCACCGGGCATGCCCGGTGGTCAGCGCAGGACTTCGCCGCGATGGCTGCTTCTGGCATCCATACGGTTCGCGATGGCTTGCGTTGGCACTTGATAGAAACACGCCCTGGCGTTTATGACTGGAGCAGTTTCCTGCCCATGCTGCGTGCTGCTCGGCGGCAGGGCACGCAGGTCATCTGGGACCTGTGTCATTACGGCTACCCGGACGACATTGACATCTGGCGCCCCGAGTTTGTCGAGCGATTCGCGCGGTTTGCAGCGGCGGCTGCCAGGGTCGTGCAAGCAGAAGGTGAAACGCTGCCGTTCTACTCGCCCATCAACGAAATCTCGTTCTGGAGCTGGGCGGGTGGAGATGTCGGTTATTTCAACCCATTGAGCGAACATCGCGGGATGGAGCTCAAGCATCAGTTGATCAGAGCAAGTATTGCGGCGATAGATGCGATACGCGAAATCGAGCCCCGAGCCCGCTTTGTCCAGGCCGATCCGCTGATCAATGTCGTGCCGGCCGGCTCGCGAGGCGATGAGATCGATGCTGCGGAGGGGTATCGTCTGGCCCAGTTCGAGGCTTGGGATCTTCTCAGCGGTCGTCAGTGGCCGGGGCTTGGAGGTCGGCCTGATTACCTCGACATACTTGGCGTGAATTTCTACCCGCACAACCAGTGGGTATTCAATGGCCCTCGGGTACACAGGGGCGAGCGGGAGTACCGGCCATTTCACAGCATGCTCAAAGAGCTGCATGCCCGTTACGGCAGACCGATCCTCATATCCGAAACCGGCGCAGAGGACGAAGAGCGTTTGCCCTGGTTCAGGTATGTAACCGATCAGGTCAGCCAGGCGATGCGTGCGGGTGTACCGGTGCAGGGGATCTGCTGGTACCCGATTCTGGACTATCCCGGCTGGGATGATGGGCGTTACTGCCCGACCGGTCTGTTCGGCTATGCAGACGGCGAGGGCCAGCGAGCGCCTTTTCACCCCCTCCAGACGGCGATCAGAGAATCATGTGACGCGTTCATTCATCAGGGGCTGGAAGCACAGATCGGACACAGGAGTGTTTGACGCATGCGAACTCGTCACAAGGCATCGTTGCCTGGACAGGCATTACCTTTTCTCACCCGTTATGTTTTTTTGAGGCCTTGGCATTTCGGCGTCATGCTCCTGTTGATCATCGGTGCTGCCAGTTGTGCAGTGGCAGTGCAGTACGGCATGAAAATGCTGGTTGATGTGATGACAGTCGGCGACCGCCTGAGCGAACACATCTGGTTCCCGTTCTGGCTGTTTCTGGGGTTGATTGTCGTCGAAAACGTGTTCTGGCGGCTGGGCGGCTGGCTGGGATGTCGGACCATGGTCGCCAGCTGTGCGGATATGAGGGTGGATCTGTTCAATCATCTGACCGGACACCCGATGCGCTATTTCACGCAGCATTTCTCGGGCTCGCTCGCCAATCGGATCTCGTCCGCAGGTGCTGCGGCAGGTTCAATTTATGGAGGGTTGGCCTGGAAGATTATTCCGCCCTGCGTCGATTTTCTCGGCGCGATCATTGTGCTTTACACGGTCAAGGTCAGCATGTCGGTTGCGCTGATTGTGTGCGTCTTGCTGGTAGCTGCCTTGATCATTCTGGTCGGTGTGCGGGGACGAGCCAAGCATGTCGACTTTGCGGCCCACTCCGCGAGAGTGGGCGGCGAGATCGTCGACCTTGTGTCCAACATCTGGACCATCAAGGCGTTTTCCGCCCGTGATCGCGAACGCCAGCGGCTGGAGCAGTCTATTGGGGTTGAAGCGCGCGCGCAGCGACGCAGCTGGATCTACCTTGAGAAAGCTCGGGTTCTGCACGATATCTGCCTGTCGGTCATGGCTGGCGGCATGCTGGGGTGGGCAGTCACGCT
Organism: Pseudomonas californiensis; assembly: GCF_021147775.1. Lineage (GTDB taxonomy): Bacteria > Pseudomonadota > Gammaproteobacteria > Pseudomonadales > Pseudomonadaceae > Aquipseudomonas > Aquipseudomonas californiensis. Next base: position 6,675 of record NZ_JAGTPK010000009.1, on the reverse strand, counting down.
CTGGCGCGACGGCACGATTACTGCGGGCGATGTAGTCATGGTCAGCGCGCTTACGTTTCGTATTCTGCATGGCTCGCGGGATCTTGCCCTTGCGTTAGTAGATACAACACAGCAGGTCGGCGTGATTGCCGAAACGCTGCGCATCATTCTTCAGCCTTACGCGCTGAAGGACGCCGAGGTCGAGTTTGAGCCCGGCCGCGGTGCCATTCGCATGATTGACGTGTCCTACCGTTACAGCGAGGGGCGACAAGTGTTTACCCACCTGAACCTGGAAATACCAGCCGGGCAACGAGTCGGTATCGTCGGATCATCTGGCGCAGGCAAGTCGACACTGTTGAGCCTTTTGCAACGACTGGACGACGTCAGTGGCGGTGTCATCCTGATTGACGACCATGATATTCGGGCCGTCAGTCAAGACAGCCTGAGAAAGCAGATCGCCGTCGTGCCACAAGAGCCCATGCTTTTCAATCGCAGTATTTACGAAAACATTGCTTACGGGCTGCCTGATGCCAATCGTGAAGACGTTATTCAGGCTGCACGAGAAGCATACTGCGACGAGTTCATACGGGCCTTGCCTGAAGGCTACGACACCCGGGTGGGCGAGCGGGGCGTGATGCTGTCAGGGGGGCAACGTCAGCGATTGGGTCTTGCGAGGGTATTCTTGAAGAACGCGCCTGTTTTGATCCTTGATGAAGCGACGTCCGCACTGGACTCTCATTCAGAAGCACTGATTCAAGCCGCATTGGCTAAATTGATGCGAGGTAGAACGGTATTGGTCGTCGCACACAGGCTGTCTACAGTTGCTCAGTTTGATCGAGTGGTTGTCCTGGAAAACGGCCACATCATAGAAGATGGCCCACCAGCGCAATTGCGGCGCCAAGGCGGTGTCTATGAGTCGCTTTGGATGGCCCAGACTCTTTCAGGAGGGTGATGACAGCCAACGCTTCAGAAGCCGCAGTCATTATTTTCGCGAGACGAGAACCATTTTAAGGGTAAAGAAGTCGTAAGCGTGTGAGTGCCTGTTCACGAAGTCGCTTTTCTTGAGGGTTGTAGAGTGTCGGAAAATAAAACACGTGTCGATAACGAGGCCAGTGGAACTATCTCCCATCGGGGCAAGGATATTTTCTTCGCGGCGGTTGAAACGACACGCATGCCCATGATCGTCACCGACCCCAATAGCCCGGACAATCCTATTATTTTCGCCAATCGTGCGTTTCTGGAAATGACCGGCTATAGCGCGGACGACATCATTGGCTCCAATTGTCGATTCCTTCAGGGGCCTGATACAGACAGATCCGTCGTGCAAAGCATTCGCACCGCGATAAAAGACCGTACGGATATTTCCACGGAAATCCTCAACTACCGCAAGGATGGTTCCTCTTTCTGGAACGCGCTTTTCATCTCTCCCGTCTTCAATGACGACGGCAAGCTGATTTACTTTTTTGCTTCGCAGTTGGACATCAGCCGGCGACGGGACGCTGAAGAGGCGCTGCGTCAAGCGCAGAAAATGGAAGCGCTGGGGCAACTCACGGGCGGTATTGCCCACGACTTCAATAATCTACTGCAGGTCATGGGCGGTTATATCGACCTCATTGGCAGTGCTGCTGAAAAGCCCACTATTGATGTGGCTCGCGTACAACGCAGTGTTCATCACGCCAAGTCAGCTGTTGATCGGGCCAGTACGCTGACCAAACAATTGCTGGCGTTCGCACGTAAACAGAAGTTGCACGGGCGTGTTCTCAATCTCAACGGGTTGATTTCAACGACCGAGCCACTTATCGAGCGAACGTTCGGCTCTGAAGTGGCCATTGAAACCGACCTCGAACCCGATTTGAAGAACTGTCGAATCGATCCGACTCAGGCGGAAGTCGCGTTACTGAACATTTTTATCAATGCGCGGGATGCGTTGATTGGGCGGCCCGATCCGAAAGTTTGTATCGAGACCCGGAATCTGATCGTCGATGATCTTGCGAATATGTCTTATGACGGGCTGCTGCCTGGCCGTTATGTCAGCATCGCAGTCACTGACAACGGCATTGGCATGCCCGCCAGCATCAGAGACCGCGTAATGGACCCATTCTTTACCACCAAGGAGGAGGGCAAGGGTTCCGGCCTGGGCCTCTCTATGGTGTACGGGTTTGCCAAACAGTCAGGCGGTGCGGCACGTATCTATACGGAGGAGGGCGTTGGCACGACGCTGCGTCTTTACTTCCCGGTTGACGAAGCTGGGCTGGCCAAAGCCGAATCCCCACAGACACCAGACAAGCGTTCAGGTAGCAGCGAGCGGATTCTGATCGTTGAAGACAGACCTGATGTGGCCGAGCTGGCTAAAATGGTTCTGGATGACTACGGCTATGTTTCGGATATTGTCCTGAATGCGCGTGAAGCGCTGAAGAAGTTTGAGTCGGGCTGCAGCTACGACTTGCTGTTCACTGATCTCATCATGCCTGGCGGCATGAACGGTGTGATGCTGGCTCGCGAGGTAAAACGTCGCTATCCCAAAATCAAGGTATTGTTGACCACGGGATATGCCGAAAGCTCGATCGAGCGCACGGATATTGGCGGTTCAGAGTTTGACGTCGTCTCCAAACCCTGTATGCCAAATGACCTGGCCAGAAAGGTCAGACAGGTATTGGACGGGCCTAACGGTATCGCGTGACGGCCAGTTTGTTTCGCATGCAACGCCAGTGTTCACTCTGTGGGTCACTGGCGTTCTGGTAAATAACCTTCTGATTGTGTTTTCAATCATATCTGTCGGTGCGCAATGCCGACTGATTCAATAAATCGCAGAACTGTGGATACTTATCGTCTCAATTCTTGACACGCAGGAAGCCAAACGGAACTCGGAACTTGCCGTCTGCTCTCCGGCGTTCACGCGCCCCATTAACTGGACTTGCATAATGGCCGATTTCGCTTTTTAACTGTATCTGTTTTGAGAATCAATCGCGTGTTGCCACAACAGACATCAGACAACTGAGTGTCCCTGTTCGGCTGTTGAACAATATAAAAACAGTCTGCTGCACAGGCGGGAACAGTTGGAGCCTACGAGGTTGATTACGTCCCGTTGGCGAAGAAAGTTTTAAATATTTTCGGCCAAATAAAGAAAATCAATAAATAAATTAAACTTCCTGAGTGTGTGCCGGGTCATTGGTTTGTACGCCAAAACTGTTTAGCGTTCTCTGCCACTGACTCGAAGGATTACCACTATGATTCGCGATGACCGTATCGCCCCGGGCGCCCCTGTGTATCAAGATACCCATGCCGTGGCACCGCTGCTTAAACGTATTTCCTGGAGTGCGATCTTAGCGGGTGTTGTACTGGCGATGGTTGTTTCATTGCTGTTGAGTGTTTTGGGCACTGCTATCGGTACGGCCAGTATTGATCCGATGCAGGAAGCCAATCCGATGTCGGGTATTGGCACCGGAGCCGGTATCTGGGTGGTTGTCAGCTCTGTAGTTTCTCTGTTTGTGGGTGGTTGGGCTGCAGGCCGTCTGGCTCAGCGCGAAGGCGCCTTCCATGGTTTGCTGGTTTGGGCTACCGTATCGTTGATCACCGTATACCTGGTATCCAGCGCAGTGACAGGTGTTGTTCGTGGCGGCCTTAATCTGGCTGGCAGCGGCATGTCTGCATTGGGCAGCGGTATTGCTCAGGTTGCACCGGCATTGGGCAACAAGATTCAGGACCAACTGCGCGAACAAGGCATTGATTTCAACCTGAACGATATTCAGGGCGAAATCGAAACAGCCATGCGCCAGACCGGCAAGGCTGAACTGAACCCTGACACCGTCAAGCAAGAAGCTCAGGCAACCGGGCAGGATGCACAGAATACCGCCAAGCAAAGCGCTTCCAATCCTCAGCAGGCCGATGAGCAACTGGGCGGCCTGATGGATCGCATCAAAGAGAAGGGCGACAAGGCATGGGACGCAGCTGATCGTCAGGCGCTGGTCAACCTGATCAAGGCTCGCGGTAACAAGACCGACGCTGAAGCCAACCAGATCGTTGATCAGGCGCAGGCCAGCTATCGTCAGGCTTACGCCAAGTACCAGGAGTTGAAAGCTCAGGCAGAGCAAAAAGCACGTGAAGCCGCTGAAGTTACAGCCAAGCGTGTTTCCCAGGGCGCGTGGATTCTGTTGATCACCCTGGTGATCTCGGGCCTGGTTGCTGCGGGAGCAGGTGTACTGGGTCGTCGCACTCAGCCACCAGCTAAAGTAGTGGCTGCTGTTTAAAAAACATTGATCTGGCGATAAAAAGCAGTAAATGGGGAGCGCTCGGCGCTCTCCATTTTTTTGTCTCGAACAAGATAGATATTTGGTCAATAAGGCAGCCGCTTATCGAGATATAAGTTGCAATCAACCTGCTCTGATGACGGAGCTCAAGGGAGTGGGGCGAGCGCGAGAGCTCGCCTGACTGTTAACTCGACTAAATAGTCATTTAGTATAGTTATTACTTGTGGTTATTAAGATCACAATAGGTGAGAGGGTGCTCAAAATCCACCTTCATCCTTCTTGATCTTCAAATGCTCCAGCAGCTCAGCCACTTTTTCTGTGCTCATAAAACTAACCTGGTTGTGCAAATCATCTGCACTTGCCTGAGCTTTTAGCCAAGTGTCAATTTTTTCCTGGTCGGGAATTTCCCGTTTTCTCTCTGCACTGATCAGCTCTGCAAATCGAGCTATTTGCATTTCAAGCAGCCATTCAACCTGCGTCAACTCTGTCCAGTTTCTGTCTTTCACAAAACCTCCTCAGTGTGTGATGAACAACTCCCAAGCATCACCTGGTGATGAACAACTCCCAGGCATCGCCTGGTGATGAAGAACTCCCAGCGCCGGCCGTGATGAAGAACTCTCATCAGGTAGCTTTTTCCGACCAGCATTGCTGCAGATTCGGTAAAATCTCAGCTCTCTAATGGATCATCAAAACCCTAGGAATCTCATAATGCAAATCAACCAGCACTACCCAAAACATCCTCCAACCGTTGGTTCAGTTCTGCTGACGTCCTATGAGTCCTTCGCACACCAAAATGAAATTCCAAAGGCTCGTGCAGCTGAAGCTCTAAAAATCGGAGAACAAATTGCAGGCGGTTTTGATGATGATAGTCAGCATTTGGCTGCACTAATGTTGCTTTTGTCAGACGTGCCTGAGGATCCTTTGCTCAAAGCATCTGCCGCTCAAAAGGGTTCTGTTTTAGGCTTGGCATCCCTCAGTTACGTAATCTTTCGCCATTCTGCAGGCGCAAAAGCGCGTCAGATTTTGAACGAAGGTGGTGGCGTTTTTTTGGTCAAGCTGACAGGAGTTCAAGATGCTCCAGGGGCTGAGATTCAAATTTTCAGTACGTGGCAGGAGTATCAGATTTTTCTTGAGCCTATTCTTAGAGGCGGGGATTTTGGTTCGGAGAATGTATCGTCATTCTCATAGCAGCAGTTTGCGGGGCACTGGCTTCAAATGTGACCGCCAGAGCCCCTCAGCTCTGTATAGGACGGTTCGCATAATGTATATTATGTTAAATTAAGTATCTGGAAGGCCGCACTGGAATGTCCAATGTCACTAGCAGTACCTAGATGTGACGGTCGCGATTTGATGAGACTTTCCCATCCGAAGAGCTCTTCACCCCCGTAAACACTGGGTCTTGGAAGCTGATCCTATTCGGCCATGGGCCGATTTTCGACGAAATGAAGAGCCTGGAATTTTAAGATAGTTCGCCTATCTATCTGATTTAATTTGGTTTTTGTTCAGGTGGCGTCGTCGGGAGTGCTAACGAAACTTTGAGACTTCGCGGTTCCGCTTCCTGGCCCGCATTCTGGTCAAGAGCACTCACAGCGGGGGCTGTAGAGGCATTTGCAGCATTTGTGGGACTTGGTAAGCATCTCGGATTTTGCGCAATTGGAGAGACTTGGTGCTGATCATTCACGGTTCTCCTACGAAAAAATCACGAAAATCGTCTAAATAATTTCCAGAAATTGTCTGGATTTGCAAAAAATGTGAGATGTCGGAAATCGCTGGTGTGTCCATCCCCCCGGATTTCGGGGAGGTCGTGCGTTTATAAAAATTCAGAGACTTTGTCACACCAAGTATACTTTTCAATTAAAACGAGACTGCGTCACAAAGGCTGATCGCTCCGCCAATATCAAGGTATTAATGCAGTATTAGAAAGGGTTGGCACTTTACCAATTACCATTAAATTAAAATTTGGCAATATTTGGTTAATGACTGGCAATATTATCTTATTTATTTTTATTGGTGTTGCTTATAACTCTGCGAAGTATAAGTCAATTTTTTTCGCATTATAATTCGTGCTTGCTTGGGTGTTGCCACAGCTGCTTTCCAGCTATACCATCGTTGACCTCCCTATCACTTTATCTTTGAGCAGGGCTCAAACTTCCAGTAACTATCAGAACTGGAAGTCTCAATTCCTGGCGTCGGTGATCGAAAATGGCTTTTGACCCAAATCCACTATTTGAAACGTTTGAAGCTTTTTTAGATCAGGATTTTTCGAGAGACAGTTCATCTATCAATTGTAACCGCTCCATTAACCCCACATTCAAAGCACTAAGCTAATGCCAGATGCTGGGCTCCCGATTCTCTCAGGAGCCCATCGATCATGATGCGACCCGACGCCAAAGTCGAAAAAGTGTACCTCTACCCCAAACCTGTGGACTTTCGAAAATCCATCGACGGA
>NZ_JAGTPK010000099.1 GCF_021147775.1 Pseudomonas californiensis | reverse complement strand
TCGGTGTCCGGATGCTTGTGGAATGAGTGTCCGGATCAGCGTGGAATCAGTGTCCGGATGTCGGTGGAATGGGTGTCCGGATGGTCATGGAATCCCCAGGCAGCAGAAAAGACAGCCGGCGTGCTTGCCAGGTCAAGCAGTACAAAAAAGCACAATGAGGAAATCATCGAGACCCAAGGTGGCAACTCCACACTGCTGAAGAAGTGGAAGGCTCAGTATGGCTCGGATGAAACAAACTTCAGGTTGGCTCACTTATAAGAAAGTGTGTTTAGCGGGACGATGAATTTTCGTCCCGCTACTACGTAGTTGAGTTGGGGTTTTTTCGCTTTCGTGAAATGCAGGCGGCTAGCGCAGTCTACATTCAACAAGCAGAGATTTTTTGTATGAGATATTTAGACGGCGCTGCTGGGCTTTGGGGTGTTGCACTGAAATATAAATACAACGATGGAGGTAGGCAGGTCGGCTTCCTCAAATTTCTTAGTAACAATCTTAATGCATGCCGTTATATTTGTAACTTTAGGCTCGCTCGTGGGTACGTCAAGGGCTAGAACGCAACCCAGGCGTGTAATTGCCGCGTATGCTGCCGCCTGGCTAGCCGGTTTGTAGGACTCGTCGACGATTTTGTCTATCAAGGCTCCTTTGTGGCCTTTTCTAACCTTGAGCTCAATTGGTACCTGCCCGAAAAGGATATCTACATTTCCGCCAAATCTTTCAGGTTTTTTCTGCACTTTGTCGTCGAATCGGTCGCGTAATTTTTCGTAGAGAAATGGAAGGAAGAAATCATCCTCCATGTTTTTATACCCTTTTTCTTCATTATCACGTCTCCAGGCAATTGCTTTACTCTTCAGGTAAGATGGCTCCTCGATACAATGTGATACCTGCTTAAGTGCCCAGGTGGAGAATTGAATAAAATCTTTTTCTAACTGTGGGTTTCCGTGAAAGCAGTAATTTTGTTGCAAGACTTTCGAGATTTTTTCATAGTTAACGATTTCTACTGTGCTCATGCGTTCGCGAGTTTCGTGAGGTAGCGAGCAGTAGTTTGCGCCAAATATATTATTGACTGCCGGTTTGTGTATGGAGAATTGAATGTCAATGTCTTGAAGGTTATTGGCGGAAGATTGTATTCTTATTTGCTGAATATCAAGTTCACCTTGTACGGCGAGAAGCAGTGGCAGAGCGGCCTTGGTGCCAGAACCTGATGTAAGGGGAGAGGGCATCATTGCGCTACCGCTCGGTAGATCGAGTTGCATCATTGCCTTTCGGAAGTTGAATTGACTTAGGAGGAAGCTGAATTTTGTTTCACCTGTTAATTCTGATCTTTTTTCAAGAAATGTCCGCAGGTATCCAAGCTGTTTGCTAGCAGATATGGCAGGTATAGAGAAGGCAATGGATTTAATTAGCTTGGAGTAGGATTCTTCGCCGAAGTAAACCTGGCTCAAAATGTTGTCTTTGAAATTTTTGATAAAATTGGCTTTTGTTATTGATACTTTGAATTTAGGTGTTCCGGTATGATCGATGCCAATTTTTTCGAATGAGTCAATTACCGGCTTGGTTCCGCACGAGTCACCATTTTTTAGATAGCCAAGTGTGCGTGTGAACCAAGAGCCAAAATGATCCTCATAGCTTACTGTGTTGAATTTTTGTACTGGCTTTTCCATTCCAAGCATCATATGAAAAAGGTTTTCTATATCTGAGGCTGTGGCACTCTTAGATGGTACCGAAATTTCATATTTTTCATGCTGGGGCGGGTTTATATCGAGGTAAAAAATATCGCTTAATTCTACCTCGATCTCTGTAGTTTCTTGGTCGGAGTCCATCTCTAATTTGCTAAGGATAACCGCGCTTAAAAAGTTTTCCCCAAAGTCGTCAAAGGTTAATTTGAAAACCTTTTTTTTATCATCGGAGCCGTAAATGTTCATGCTGCAACCTCCGTTTTGCTAAGCTACACTCAGTGTTTGGAATTTAGTAATATCTGATTTCATGTGGCTATTACTGCTAGGGAGGAATAGTAGTCGTTATCAATCTGCTTTGGTACTAGATCCAGCTTCGCTGCATACCTGAAAGCCCCGACTAGCAGGTTAGTGCTTCACATCGCATGGTGGTGAAGCCGGTCTTGGAGACTTGTGTCTGTCTGAATCGAAGCGATCTTGGAGGGTGTCGCAGATCTCAAACCTGTTGGTCGTCCACCCGCCGATTGGACTCGCCCCTACAAAACCGGACACCAACTCCCCGTTAAATTAATCCGACTGCCAAGCGCCTGAACTCCCTCGGCGAACGGTATTTCAAAGCGCTGTGCGGATGCTGCTCGTTGT
>NZ_JAGTPK010000098.1 GCF_021147775.1 Pseudomonas californiensis | reverse complement strand
GTAAGCGTCCGGGCATCACGCCTTGCGTGATTAAATCGGTCGCCACTTATGCGGCAGCAACTGGTCGATTTCACTCGCCCGCTGAGTCGGCAGCCGCGTAAGAACATCCTTCAGATACGCATACGGATCATGGCCATTCAGGCGCGCAGACTGGATCAAACTCATGATCGCTGCCGCCCGTTTGCCGCTGCGTAACGATCCTGCAAAGAGCCAGTTCTTACGTCCAAGAGCCCATGGTCGGATCTGGTTCTCTGCCCAGTTGTTGTCTATGGGTACAGCCCCGTCATCGAGGTAGCGCGACAGCGCTGCCCAGCGTTTCAGGCTGTAATCGAGTGCTCTGCTGATGGCTGATCCTTCGGGTACCAGATCGCGCTGGGCGATCATCCAGGCATGTAGCATGTTCATTATCGGGACGGCCTTTTCTTGCCGTATTCGGCGCCGTAAATCTGGTTCCAGATCGCGGACTTCGCTTTCGATTTCGTACAGCAACTGGATATAACGCAGGGCTTGCTCCGCAAGCGTGCTTTTATTCGTGGAGTGCAACTCAAAGAACTTACGCCGCGCATGGGCCATGCAGCCGATCTCGGTCACGCCGAGTTCGAAACTGGCTTTGTAACCGCCAAAATCATCACAGACCAACTTGCCCTTCCAGTTTTGAAGGAAGTTGCGAGCATGCTCTCCGGCGCGGCTAGGGCTGAAGTCGTAAACCACCGCTGCCACGTCCGAGAACTGGCTGGTGGCATAGACCCAAACATAAGAACGGTGGGTTTTCTTCGTTCCCGGCATGAGCATTTGCACAGGTGTCTCATCGGCATGAATAACCTGCTGCCCGAGCACCACGTCGCGCAGAGCATCAACCAGCGGCTGCAACTGAACCCCAGTCACACCCACCCATTGAGCCAGGGTTGAGCGTGGGATCGCCAAGCCCGCTCGACCGAAGATCGATTCCTGACGGTAAAGCGGCAGGTGGTCGGCAAACTTGGCGATCATGACGTGGGCGAGCAGCCCAGCGGTCGGGATGCCCTTGTCGATGGCCTGTGCCGGAACCGGAGCTTGGATCAATGTTTCGCAGTCATCGCAGACCCATTTGCCACGGACATGGCGCTCAACAGTAAACACGCCAGGCGCGTAATCAAGCTTCTCGCTGACGTCCTCGCCGATGCGCTTGAGTACGCAGCCGCATGGGCAGTGAGTGTTGTCCGGTTCGTGATGGATCAATGTGCGTGGAAACTCTGCCGGCAATGCCGTGCGCTTGGGCTTTTGCTTTTTATCGGTCGCCGTTGGTGCTGCTTGCAAGGCTTGAAGCTCTGCTTCAATTGCCGCGATATCGGTATCGATCAGGTCATCGAGCAGACTGGCCTGCTCAGGGTTCATCTGCTCGCTGCGCTTGGCAAACTTCAATCGTTTGAGCTGTGCGATCTCGAAAGTCAGTTTCTCGATCAGCGTTTGGTCGCGGTTGATCTTCTTGCCCATGGTCTCAACGGTCTTACCCATCGTCTCAACTTGTTGGTCGAGCGTTTCTACCGTCTTGCCCAGCGTGTCGACCTGGTGGTCGAGCGTCTCGACACGCTGTATCAACTGCGCCGCCAAGGCGCGCAGTTGTTCAGGGGTCAGGTGAGCGAGATCGGAAAGCGAAGTCATGACGCCGATTTTGCCAGAGCAGGCAATTTGCGGCGATAGATCGATAGGCTAATGGCAGTCGTTAAAGCAGTGTGATCGAGCCTCCAGAACCTGCGCGTTGCCATGGCAGACCCAGCACCAATGCCTGAAGTTGCTCAGTATCCAGCTCCATCTCAGAACCGTAGCGAGTACCAGGCCAGTGGAACTTGCCTTGGTTTAATCGGCGCGCCGCCAGCCATATTCCGAAGCCGTCATGCACCAGCACTTTCATGCGATTGGCGCGGCGGTTGGCGAACAGATAAGCCCAGTGCGGCTGCGCCGCACCGAACACCGCAATTACCTTGGCCAAGGCTGTTTCAGTGCCTGCGCGCATGTCCATCGGTTCGGTGGCGAGCCAGATGGCGTCGATGCGAATCATCGCAAAAGGTCTCGAAGAAAGGTCGCGCAGGCAGCAGCATTTTCAGTGGGCCAGTTCACTTTGACGGTGCCTCGCGGGTGCTGTATTTCAACGCAAATGTTCGATGATGACGGGTGGGATTTTGCCCCAGCCAGCGAGACGGGTAATGAAATAAATGCAGGTTGCAGCGCTGTGCTTTTCTGCGATTGCAGCCGAATCCATTTGTGGACGAGGTTTGCGTTGAGGCTATGGTTGAGTGCGATGCTGGCAATCGAAGCACCGGGCTGGGCACACTCTTGAATGACTTGGGCTTTGAAGGACTTGGAGTAGGAACGGCGCGTTGGCTGCATGAAATACCCGCTTAAAAGGCTAGAGCTGGTGCCCACTTAAATT
>NZ_JAGTPK010000097.1 GCF_021147775.1 Pseudomonas californiensis | reverse complement strand
TGCGGATTCCACGCCATCTGGACACTCAGCCCACCAACATCCGGACACCCGTTCCACGCTCATCCGGACAGGCAGTCGGAGCGCAGCTACGCAGGTTCGCATTGTTAGTCTGAAGTCCCTGCCGTCGTCAATTTCGTTGCGCGTCTGCGCATCGACTCGCCCTTCAGTTCGATCCGATAAGCGTTGTGCACCAGCCGGTCGAGGATCGCATCGCCCAAGGTCGGATCACCGATCAGCGCATGCCATTTGTCCACCGGCATTTGGCTGGTGACTAGCGTTGAGCGGTTGCCGTAGCGGTCGTCCAGCAGCTCAAGCATGTCGCGCCGTTGCGCGGAGGTAAACTGCGCCAAGCCCCAATCGTCCAAGATCAGCAGGTCGGTCTTGGCGTAGCCGGCCATCAGTTTGGCGAAGCGGCCGTCGCCGTGGGCCAGGCCTAGTTCCTCCATCAAGCGCGGCAGGCGCAGATAACGCACGCTGTAACCGTCGCGGCAGGCCTTATGAGCCAGCGCACAGGCGAGCCAGGTTTTGCCTACGCCAGTTGGGCCGCCGATGATCAGGTTCAGGCCGTCGCGCAGCCACTGGCCGCTGCCCAGTTGCAGGATCAAGGCCTTGTCCAAGCCACGCGGACTGCGATAGTCGATGTCTTCCAGGCAGGCGTTATGGCGCAGTCGTGCGGCCTTGAGGCGAGTAGTCAGGCGTGCGTCTTCGCGCTCGGTCAGCTCGCGGTCGACCATCAGACCGAGGCGTTCGTCGAAGCTGAGATCGTTGATGTCAGGCGTTGCGTGTTGTTCGCCAAGCGCCTTGATCATGCCATGCAGGCGCAGGGTTTGTAGCTTGTCGAGTGTCGGGTTGGGCAGCATTTTGGTGCTCCTTTTTCAGGTCAGTGGTAGTAGCCAGGGCCGCGCAGATTGATGTGTTCTTCGGGCAGTAAAGGCAGGTTTTGCTGGGCAAGCGGCAGCCGTTCCAGCCCTTGGCGCAGGATCGATTCAAGGCTTTTGTAGCTGCACGCGCCCAGTGCCAGCGCTCGCTGGCAAGCGGCTTCCAGCCGCTCTTCGCCGTGCTGTTTGCTCAGGCGCAGGATCCCCAGGCAGGCGCGGAAGCCGTGCTGCGGATGGATTCGGCGTTCGAGGATGTAGGCGATGACACCAGCGGTGTTCGGCCCGGTCTGCTCAGCCCAGTGGATCAGCCGTTGCGGTGTCCACTCGGCGTGTTCGCGGTGGCTCTTGGGCATGTGCTCGGTTTGGGTGGTGTGGCGGCCTTTGTGCAGCGAGCGCAAGTGGCTGGCCACGCGCTGGTTGGCGTGGAAGCACTCGACGGTCTGGGCGGTGAGCCGCACTTCGAGTTGATGTTTCACTAACTGGTACGGCACCGAGTAAAAGTGGCCATCGACCTCGACGTGATAGTCGATATGGACGCGCACTTTTTTCCATTCGGCGTAGACGTAGGGGTGTTCCGGCAGCCCTTGCAGCGCCGGTTGGTCGATGGCCTCGAAGGCTGATCGGCGTGAGCCGGGCAGCTTTTTGAAGGGCTTGTGATTGAGGCGATCCAGCAGCAGTGCGATGGCGGTATTGAGTTCGCCGAGCGAGAAAAACTGGCGGTTGCGCAGCACCGCCAGGATCCAGCGTTCGACGACTTGGACGCCGACTTCGACCTTGGCTTTGTCCTTAGGTTTGCGCGAGCGAGCAGGCAGCACGGCCACGCCGTAATGCTCGGCCAGGTCGCGGTAGCTGGGGTTGATATCCGGCTCGTAACGGTGCGCCTTAGTCACGCCACTGCGCAGATTATCGGGCACCAGGATCTCCGTTGTGCCGCCGAAAAAAGCAAAGCATCGGACGTGCGAGCCCAGCCAGTCGGGCAGTTTCTGCGACCAGGTGGCCTCGGCAAAGGTGTAGCTGGACGCGCCGAGAACGGCGACGAAGATCTGCGCCTGGCGGATCTCGCCGGTTTGCCGGTCGATGACCGGCGCTGTTTGCCCGGCGTAATCGACGAACAGCTTTTCGCCAGCACGATGCTCCTGGCGCATGACCACGTCGACCTTGGCGACCCAAAGGCGGTAGTGCTCGCAGAACCAGCTATATTGGAAGCCTTGCGGGTGAGCGAGTCGATATTCCTGCCAGAGCAAGGCCAGAGTGACGCCGGGGCGGCGCAACTCCGCGTGTACCCACGCCCAGTCAGGCATTGGGCGCTGGTCGGTCGGCACCGGCACTGCCGGTGGAAACAGCCGTCGATTCAACTCCGCGTCAGAAATATCGATGGGCCACTGAAGCCCACTGGCGGCGAATCTGCAAAGGTAATCCCCTGCACTCGAATGGCCGATGGATAAGCTGGCGGCGATCTTGCGCACGGACAGGCCGGCGTCGAACTTTAGGCGTAGTACCTCTCGGATTTTACGCATGGATAAACGCTCCACGACGACCTCTTCGCTTCGAAAAAAG
>NZ_JAGTPK010000096.1 GCF_021147775.1 Pseudomonas californiensis | reverse complement strand
GCCATGTGTAAGCCTGTGCTGAGGAGGTATCGACTCGATTTCGGCTATGATAACCGATTTCAAAATCCCACAATTTGCAGCCGCAGGCTGCCCTGTTCATGACGGTCGATTGCAGGTCTAATCAGATGAATGCAGGTTCATTCGCAAATAATCCCGGTTTGCTGGCTCGGATAGACGCAATCAATCCCGGTCGAAAAACGCTATGATTGCAGGTCGATGCCATTTCGATTGCAGGTCGTTACAGGTAGTGCTGCGAACGTCAATTCGTTCGCCGCGAAAGTCTCCATACGCCCGGTAGGAGCTTCCGTCTTTGGCTACCCAGCCCTTGACCTGTAATCCGTCAATCTGTGCTTCAAACTCTGCTGCTGCGCTCATGGCCACGGCCTCCGTTGGTTACTTACCAACCCAGCATGCCATCACGACTACGAGCACCCGGGACTTTTCCGTTGTACGTAGAGCTGGTGGTGGATGGGGAGCTTGTCACGTCTTGGCTCGGCCCCGTTATGAGTAGCGTCCCTCGACCATCTTGACCAGCATATGCACAACGCGGCCTACTTCCTGGACGGCCACTCGCCAGGCCTCGCGCGCCCTGTGTTCCGCTGCGCGGGCTGCTTCGCAAGCGGGCTCGTCCTCATTTTCTTCAGCCAAGGCCAGCGCTTGCGACGCTTGATCAAAAGCCAGTGCGGCAGCATCCATGTCGGCCAACTGGACGTTACACGGAGATGTATCAATCATCAGCATGGTAGGGATTCCTTGTGGTGCAGCCCGTACAACAATCCGGTTTAGTTGTCATTGGTCTGACCCCGCACGATCTGAGGCCCGAAAGTGCCCTTGTACTACTGACAAAGCCCGGGACTGGGCGGGCTTGTGGGTGCAGCGACATTTCCATAAATATGCCAGTGCATGAACAACGATGGACAGGCTTTCTTCATCCGGTTGGGCTCCTGAGAGAATCGGGAGCCCAGCATCCGGCATTAGCTTCGTGCTTTGAATTTTGGGTTCATGGAGCGGTTACGACGGAGCATACGATTTTCTGTGTTTGACGTAATTCATCGCTGGCAGGCCAGACTCGCTTTCATCAATCGCGTCTGGCGCATCGCACATTTTTCGTACTGCCTCCTTCATGGACTCAAATCTGACTTAATACAAATAAATGCTTTCCTTCGAAAAGAGCGGATGCATGTTCAATTACGAACTCACTCATAATGGGTAGCATGATTTCTTCCTCTGAGGGCGCTTGGGAAGATCCCGAAATGTCGGCGCCTCTTTTTAGGCTTATCTGGAAAGCTATGTTGTTTGGCGTGCCTGGCTCAAACACCTGGGCACTGTCCTTTATTCGAGTTGTACTCATGAAAGCGGGCTCTACGTACCGGCCGCCCGTATCGAATAGATGGTAGAGCCGAGCAATCGTATCTAAATCACCGCGAATGCCTCTATAAACCGTTCCTCTAAAAGCGGCGACATCCATTAAACGATTAAGTGCAGATGAAAGCATTTTTATGTGAGGCGATAGCTTTTCGTCGTGATTATCAATTCCAGCGTCTCGCCCAGAATTCTCATGTTGAAGCCGAAGATAATTATTGACCTCTCGGTACAGCGGCGTTCCTATCCCCCCCCTTACGAGGTGACTAGAATAGTCTTGAGCGGTATGCATATAAATTGCAGAACATTCCTCAGGATAGACATCCCTGTATTCAGGATGCTCAGCCCTGAAGTGCTTGTCAGAAAACTTATCCATCAAATCGTCTATTGACAGACCAAAACACTGCGCGTCCACATGTAGTCTGGCAGCAAAACGGTAAAAATCATGCCGATCCTGTCCAGTAGAATAATGCCTTTCGGAACAAGCCTGGCAAGATGCTCCCACGTCGGGAGTCAACAATAGCTCCGAGCCTGATACAGGCAGTTGTCGATTGATATTCATGGCGCTACTATGAGGTTGTTGATTATGAAAGTCATGTCTATCACAGTTGTTATGTGTGTGATTGAGTTAGTTTTGTCCAAGTTAAATGCTCATGGCCTTTTATATTAAAAGGCCACGTACATTGAAGATGCCCACTTTTCTGTCGATGCAGAGTAGCCCGCTAGTTGCATGCATAAAGTGGATAGGCATCTGTGACGCTGCGTTTGCGACACGCTTGAGATGCTCATCTACAGTTTAGACGAGCACCGATATTCAGACCCTTTCGACCGGCACTTTCTGGCCTTTGGGCAATGTGACAATCAGAGCTTGTGATGTTTCCCCATCGTCAGCTATAGACGAAGCGTCGGCATAGACCTTGCCACCCCTTTCGAGAAAATCTCCCAGTCGCATCTTGACAGAGACCTGATTATCACTCATGTGATCATAAGCTCTAATTCCGTCTCGCGCTAGCGAGCCAGTCATTACGTTCAGTGATGGAACTCCCAGATCGGTGGCTTTTATTCTTTTCGGAACGTACGCCCTTGCTTCGTGTGGTTGGGCACCTGTATGACTGGCAAAACGATTGGGGCGCAGTTCTTCATGCATAAGGATACTCGCCATGGATTGTGGGTTGCCCGCGAGTTTATCGTTTTTTATATAGCGACTATCCGTCGTTCTGAAAAGCTCGGTATCATGGTCAAGTCCCATTACTCTCATTGGATCATGCATGTTCAGTGGACTTGCCCCTACCAAACCGGACACCAACTCCCCGTTAAATTGATGCTGCTGCCAAGCGCCTAAATTCTCTTGGCGACCGGTATTTCAAAGCGCTG
>NZ_JAGTPK010000095.1 GCF_021147775.1 Pseudomonas californiensis | reverse complement strand
AGGATTACGAAGCCTTGCTGCCGTGGAACTGCGAACCTCGACTTCACAGCTAAGCGCTTTACCTATCTTTTGCCAGGTGGGGTTTATGGAGCGCTTACAGCCGACCGGTATGACGCTGGCGTTCGATATGGCGACACAGTGGGAGAGGGAATGATCGCTACACGGATTGCCGCTGACATGCGTATGGCCGTCGTAGCGACTCCCGACTATTTCTCGGTGCATGTGCCACCTGGAGAACCCCGCGATCTAGACAGTCATAACTGCATCAACATGCGATTCCCAACACATGGCGGCATCTATACTTGGGAGTTTGAAAAAGAAGGTATCACCAAGAATATTCAGGTGAGTGGGCAACTCGTCGTCAATGGCGTTTATCAAACACTTGATGCCTGTCGGAGCGGGGCAGGACTGGCTTATCTGCCGGAGACGCTTGTTCACCCGCACGTCGAGAACGGTAGCCTGATTCGAGTTCTGCACGAATGGTGTCCGCCGTTCGCAGGATTTCACCTGTATTATCCCAGTCGCCTTCAATCATCGCCAGCGTTCAGTCTACTGGTTGACGCACTGCGGTATCCTCGGCGCTCCCAAACGGATGAAAACTGAAAACCTGTCTTTCGTAACGCGTCACTTGGCATCTTTGAGCGGACGCGGCGTATCGTTCTCGTCATTGATGCTGCCTGCACAAAGCCCGTCCATCACCAAATCCATCAATCGCGACAGCCTTGACTGCCACTCTCCCCGCGAATCTATTTGCCAAATCCCGGCAATCGCCAGGAAGAAGTCATCTGTGGTAACTCCTTGGCGGATTGTGCCGGCACTTTCGTTAGCCATCAGGAGCTTTTCAGCCGCAGTCCGGATCGGCGTATACCCCGACTTTCCCGGGAACTGATGAGTCGCCGACGCCTGCTGGATTGCCTTAGCCAGCCCAGCCTTGGTCATCGCATATTCGGCCAGGCAATGCATCCATGTGCGCAGAGCCGCGCGGGGCGGCCTTGAGCCTAGTAACTCATCTGCCATTGCAGCGACGTGACTCATCTCATGCTGATATACGCCTAGCACCAGATCTTTGCACTGGAAAAATGCCTGTAGAACGTGCCTTGCCCCACTCCGGCCTTTTTGGCGATTACGCTTAAAGCGATGGTAGGGGAGAGCGTTAACTCCTCGACAGCTATCCGCAAAATGCGCTCACGGTTTCTCTTGGCATCAGCACGCATGACTAATTCGTCGTTATCGGACACAAATCTGTTCCTTTAGCACCGCAAATCGAAAAGAAGATAACACGCTTGGCAAAATCGGCCTTTTCGGTCACCGCGTGTATCACCTCCAGACATACGCGGACATAAATCTTCTCCCGGCTCGATTGCAAGACGGACAGCTGTCCGGTAAATTTCTGAAAACGGACAGTAATCCGCTTAATCGACGCTAATGAAGTTTACTATGTGCAGTGCCGATAGAAGATTTAAAACCAAGATCAGCAGTTCAGACATAACCATGGCTAAACCTTCATGGCTCGGCGGAACCGTTGAGGCAGTTGCGATCACACAGCAATCGACGGAGTTGCAGCGATGAATCTTAGCGGAAAAACGGTGCTGATTACGGGTGGATCCAGCGGCATAGGCCTCGAACTCGCGCAACGGTTTTTGAAGATGGGAAATGTCGTCATCATTACCGGACGTGATGATTCGAAGCTTCAGGCAGCACAAAATGAGTTGCCGGGTTTGCATGCCATTCGAAGCGACGTTGGACGTCCTGATGACATAGTGAAGTTGCATGAGCGAATCATGCGAGAGTTCCCGACCCTCGATATTCTGGTGAACAACGCAGGCATTATGCGAAACATCAGATTGTCTGAGCTTCGCTCGCTCGACGATGTCGGGACTGAAGTTGACGTTGACCTGAATGGCCCTATTCGAATGGTTCAACAATTTCTGCCTCACCTTCTGACTCGCCCTGAGCCAGTGATTATCAATGTCACTTCGGGCCTTGCATTCGTACCTTTTACGGCTGCCCCGATTTACAGCGCCGCAAAAGCTGGGCTGCATGCCTATACACGAGCACTGCGTGTGCAGGTCAAAAAAAGCTCACTCACTGTGGTTGAAGTTGCACCACCGAGTACCGACACGGAACTGTTTAAAAAACTGGTGAGTGATCACGACTCCAAAGGCCCACCGCCGATGCCACTCGCCAAGATGGTGGATCAGGTGATGGCAGGGATTGCGGCAGGAAAGACCGAGATTCGGCCAGGCTTGAGTCAAATGCTGAAAATACTAAGCCGAATCGCACCTGAGTTTGCTTTACGGCAGTTAGCCAAGGCTTCGGGATACTAAGAGCACGGATAGTCGGGGTGTGCCTTTGGAGCTCCGGCCGTTTGGATTTAAGGCGGGCAGGTGACTCTGCTTTTTAAACGTGAAGCGAGTAAAGCTTGATGATGACACTTTATTATTCGCCTGATACTTACTCGCTGGCAGCGCAGATTATCTTGCACGAAACAGGACTTCCGTTCACGTTGCTTGAGGTCGATCTCTGCAATCAGTCGCTGCCCGACGGTACTGACTTTCATGACATCAATCCTAAAGGATATGTTCCTCTCCTTGAGTTAGAAGGAGGCGAGCGAATCGGTGAAGTAGCGATCATTCTGACTTACCTGGCAGATCAGGTTCCTCACCTGAAGCCTGCTCCGGCACATGGAACCATGGAACGTATTCGCTTGCTGGAGACCGTCAATTTCATCGCCACCGAGATGCACAAAGCCAACAGCTTCTTGCTGAGCCCGCGTATAGATGTAAGCGTCCGCCGAAGTCATCTTGCACGACTTAGGCAGATACCCACTGATGCGGCAGCAGTTGCTCAATCTCACTCGCTCGCTGCGTCGGTAACCGCG
>NZ_JAGTPK010000094.1 GCF_021147775.1 Pseudomonas californiensis | reverse complement strand
TTACATCCACCGTCCCGGCCGTGTTCCAGGAACGCGCGAAGCGGTTGTGCATCCCAACTACCTGGTTGTCTACCGCGTCGGTACAGAGCGCATCAGCATTTTGGACGTCCTGCACGCCCGCCAAGAGTACCCCTAGCTGCCGTCGCCAAGATTCCGGCCACTACAACGACTGAAATCAGTTCAGCTTAACGTACTTTAAAATCCTTTTTCTGAGGCGGCCCCTATTGGAACAAACACCCATGAGCCATCCACCTTTTCAACAAGCACTGACCGAGGCCGAACTCGATAGGCTGACTGGTTTTCTTGATGCCATTGGCTCACCGGCCATGAACATTGAAATGCTTGACGGCTATTTTGCGGCACTGATCTGTGGTCCGGAGATGGTGCCTCCCAGCGAGTACCTGCCACAAATCTTGGGCGAGAATTTCAGTTTTGAAAGCAACGCTCAGGCTACCGACATGATGGGGCTCATCATGCGCCACTGGAATACGATTGCATCGGTATTGCTTCACACGCTGGAGGAGCCTGACGTGTATTTGCCAGTGCTGTTGGAGGATGACGATGGCATTACTTACGGCAACGATTGGGCTCTGGGCTTTATGCGCGGAGTTCAGGCCCGACCTGGAAGTTGGCGTGACCTGATCGACAGCGACGAACATAGCGGGCCGATGCTCCCCATCATGCTCTTGGCCTATGAGAATGACCCCGATCCAGCGCTGCGACCACCGTCGGTTACTAATGAAGAGCGTGAAGACGTGATTGAGATGATGATCGCCAGTCTGACGATCATCTATCGCTTCTTCGAGCCTCATCGATGGTCGCTGGCACTGACACCACCCGATGTACCACTACGCAGAGAAGGACCGAAAATTGGACGCAACGCCCCCTGTCCATGCAGCAGTGGACGCAAATTCAAGCATTGCTGCGGATCCAACTCCCCAACGATGCACTGACCATCAGGAAATTGCGCTTAACTGACTTCCTTGTTCCATTGCTCCCCAGACCCCATACATAAGGAAGCCGTCAATGGCGAAGGGTAACTACATAGAAGCGGAGGAGATCATCAGGCGACTGGAGGGAGGTATGACACGTCCCTTCCTATGCCGAGCCAGCAACGGCAAACACTATGTGGCTAAGGGCTTGGAACTACCGCTCGCAGAACGTATTGCCGAACTGCTATGCGCACGCCTGGCCGCTGACTTCGGCTTGCCAATCCCCGAGCACGGCTATATCTACATTGATCCAGCACTGCTGCGCTACAATCCAGAAGCACGCAGCGACCTGGGGCCGGGTGACAGCTTCGCCCTGGCCTATATCGCGGACGCTACCGACCTGCTGTATTCGCAAGTGCTGCAGGTTCCTGTCGACCTGCAAAAAGCCGTTTTCACCTTTGATTACTGGGTTGGTAACGGTGATCGTCAGCTAGGGCCACTGGGCGGTCGCCCCAATTTGCTGATGTGCAGTGCAGATAATCAGTTGCATCTGATCGACCATAACCAAGCGTTCCATTGGCCTCAGGAAGCAGAGGAGTTCGCCGGAAGCCATGTGTTTGGCCCAAGCAATCGGGCATGGCACCTAGATATGGTCGACAAAGTTGAATACAGCCAGCGGATGTACGACACTGCCAAACGCTTTCGTGACCTATGCTCAGACATACCCGATGAATGGTGTGAATCTATCGGTAAACAGAGACTCGACATTCTGCTCAAAAAAATTGAAAGTAACCTGATGCGCTGCAATTTGAACAATTTCTGGAGCGTCCTGCAGTGAAATATGCCTGTCTTTACAGCATCGTGCGCTTCGCGCCTTTTGCCGAAACCGAAGAGTTTGCCAATGTCGGCATCGTTCTCTCGGCCCCAGCTATTGGGCGCATGGAGTACAGGCTCGCCCGTAAAAACCTAAAGCGTGTCAATCACTTCTTCGAGTGCAACAACCTGTTCGCCAAGGCCATGGAAATAGCCCAGAACGAGCTGGATGCTGTACGAACGATGATGGCAGCAGCACAAGAGAACCAAATCGTTAATCACTTCCGCTTCCTGACCGAGCCCAAGGAGTCGCTGATTCGCTTCAGCCCCATGCGCTCTATCCTCGTGGAAAATTTTGACGCGACCCTTGAGGAGTTGTTTGGCCGCTATATCGACCGCCAAGGCATGGCACGTGATCGTCGCGAGGAAGTCATGGTTCGTGAAATCCGAGCGCTTTTCACTGATGCCTCCATTCGTAGTTTCCGCGATGAGACACTTACTGGTGAATTGATCAAGCTGCATCTGCCTTTGGTTCACCGCAACGAGGTCGTGGCCGCTATCAAGCCTTTAGCTTTTGACCAGGCCGAACCAAGCGCAATCCTTGACCACTGCGATCAGTGGCTGATGAAGTTCGTGCGCGCCGAGCGGGAGGGCGTTATTGAGCTGAAAAACGTGCTAATTCCTGTTGCCGCCCCGGCAGAGAGTGATTCGCCTCGCCATCGCAAAGCGGTGCAGATAGCTAAGGACAGCATCAAGGAAAGCGGTCTACAGATGGTCGACTATCAGGCTACCCAAAAAATCGCGACCTTCGCGCAGAGCTTCGTTCATGCATAGGCGTAACGACCTGCAATCGAAATGACCCCGACCTGCAGTCATCGCTTTTTTCGACCGGGATTGATTGCGTCTATCCGGCACCGCGAACCAGCATTGACGGCAAACGAACCTGCATCCACCCACTTCGACCTGCAATCGAGAGCGGCCGACCAGGATTAAATGCGACTGAACATCGATGATTTTGGCGGGGTTTACGCGCATGCACTCGGCTTAGTGCACTTTCTGTTTCATTGCCCCCCTGTACTGCACAGCTCCATGGCTGCGATCACACGATTCAGTCCGATAGCCCGATAGCGCTGCTGTTCGAAGCTCCGTAAGCGGCCAGCGAACACACCTTCAGAAATCCGGAATTAAGGGCGATGGTGTCCGCCTATTTTTAAGCGGACGCGATCACCCTTATCGCCAGGATTT
>NZ_JAGTPK010000093.1 GCF_021147775.1 Pseudomonas californiensis | reverse complement strand
CGTTATGCCCCCGGAAAAGAAAGCGCCATTGATGCGCTATCCGGTCCACGAACACATGGTGACCCTGCCCGGCAATCGCCTGGTGAGCCTGATCCAGTTGAAGGGGGTTTCCAGCGAAACCCGCAGTGATGACGAACTGGTCCACCTGTTCCACAACCTCAACCGCTACTTCCTGGCCCTGGGCAAAAAGGAAGGCAAGCACCTGATGCTGCAAACCTACATCACCAAGACGGGCATCGAGCTGGACACCCAGTACACGTTGCCGCTGCCTGCCTTGCAGGATTTTGTCGACGCTTACACCGCACCGTTTCGCAACGGCACCTTCTATCAGGTCGGGTACAGCATTGCCCTGATCCTCAAGTACCGCGAGGTGGATGAAGGTATCGAGCGCATGAGCGACCTGTTGTCACTTTCCTCTACGCTGCTGGCCGAATATGACCCGGTCATCATGGGGCTGGAGGAAAACGAACACGGTGCGCTGTTCTCGCAGATCGGGCGCTACTACAGCCTGCTGATCAACGGGCACGAAAAAGACGTGCTGGTCAGCGACACCCGCCTGGGGGACGCGATCATTGATAGCGTCACCAACTTCGAAAACTACGATTTTGTCGAGAACCGACCCAACCGGGGCGGCCAGCGTTTCGCGACCACCTTTGACCTGCGCGACTACCCCAGTGGCGGGACTTACCCTGGCATGTGGGACGAAGCTATCGAGCAGCAATTCGAGTTCACCCTGGTGCAAACGTTTCTGTTTGAAGACCGTAACAAGGCCAAGGACAAATTCAAAAAGCACGTTGCGGACTTGGGCTCGGTCGAGCGCGATTCCAAGCAGACCGAAGAACTTGAAAATGCCATCGAGGCCATCACCCTGGGCGACAAGGCGTTCGGTCGTTATCACGCCTCCCTGATCGTCTACGGCAAGACCCCGGACCAGGCCATAGAGAACGGCACAAAAATGGCGTCGGTGTTTACGGTGCGTGATGCCACCTTTGTGCGCTCGACCATGAGCAACATCGACACCTGGTACACGCAGTTCCCCGGTGTGACCGAGGCCATGTACCCCATGATGAAATCGACCGAGAACCTGGCCTGCAGCTTTTCGCTGCACTCCACCCCCACGGGCAAGGTCAAGGGCAACCCCATTGGTGACGGGACAGGCGTCATGCCCGTGCTGACGGCCAACAAGGCGTTGTATGTCCTCAATGTGCATGACAGCCCGCCCGGCCAGAACAATCTCGGTGAAATGCTGCCAGGTCATGCGGTTTACACAGGCCAAACGGGGGTCGGTAAAACCACCGCTGAGGCCATCCTGCTGACCTTTCTCAGCCGCTTTGATCCGCTGATTTTCGGCATCGACTACAACGAGTCGTTGAGACATCTGCTGTGTGGATTGGGAGCCGAGTATTACACCGTGCAGCCTGGGCGCTTCACCGGCGTCAATCCGTTCCAGTTTCATGACAGTCCGGGGTTGCGGCAAATGTTGTTTGACCTGGTGCTGTGTTGCGCGGGGGGCCCTGAAAAAAGCAATGAAGCTGACCAGAGAAGGATCAAGGATTCGATCGAGGCTGTCATGGCGCACACCAACGTGCGCAATCGCAGCATGTCATTGCTACTGCGCAACATCCCTGAGCAAGGCGAAAACTGCTTGCGGACCCGGCTATCGAAATGGTGCCGTCTGGCCGGTGAAGGCCGCGAAGGTCAGTACGCCTGGGTACTGGACTCGCCCGTCAACCAGTTCGATGCACAGACCTACCGGCGTCTGGCCTTCGATTGCACGCAGCTGCTTAACAACGACTACGCCCAGAAGCACCCAGAGGTCATGGAAGCGTTTCTGAACACGCTGTTCTACATGAAGCGCGAAATGCACCAGGCCCGCCCCGGCAACCTGCTGCTGAACGTAGTGGCCGAGTACTGGGCACCGTTGTCGTTCAAAAGCACAGCGGATGCAATCAAGGAGGTCCTGCAGAGCGGACGCATGCGCGGGGAAATCCTGATCATGGATACCCAGTACCCCGAGCAAGCGCTGGCGACGCCGTATGCTCCGGCGGTGATTCAGCAAGTGACGACCCCCATCTGGCTGCCAAACAAAAAAGCTCAGGCTGACAGTTACGCGAAGTTCGGCGTCACGGGCAAGTTGTTCGAGGCCGTGCGTGATATGGGGCCGTTGAGCCGGGAAATGGTGGTGCAGCAGGGTAACCAGTCGGTGAAGCTGAAGATGGAGCTGGACGGCCCCCTCAAGTATTGGTTGCCGCTGTTATCAGCTACGAAAAAGAACCTGGCGGTGGCCGAGCGTATCCGGCAACACCTGGACACGACCGATCCCAAGGTATGGGTAGACGCATTCCTGGTGGCCGAAGCCGTGCGCCAATGGTTGAACACCGACGATCCCGCAGTGTGGCTGCCCGCATTCGACTACGCCGAAAACCTGCGTCAGTCCATGAACACGCGGGATGCACAGCGCTGGATGCCAGCCTTCCAAAAAGCCTGGAAGGCCCTTCAGGAACACAACGAAGTAGAGGTTTCGTCATGAAAAAACACGTGATGGCTTGTGCGCTGAGCGCGCTCATGTTGACCGCAGCGCTGCCTGCTGCCCACGCAGTCGTGCCAGGCGTGCCGGTCCTGGATCCGTCTAACCTGCTTGCACTGAAGGTGAATGCGTTGGCCCAGGCCAAACAGGCGATGGACGCGCTGAGCACAGCCAAGGAAGGCATCACCCAGGTCGCGCAGCAATACAACCACTACAAAAGCATCATCACCGGCAACGACATGTTGGGTGGGTTCCTGAACGACCCTGCCTTGAACAAGGTCATGCCCCTGGGGGACTGGGCCGATGTGTACAGCACGGGACGGGACATCGCCAGTTTGCGTGACCGCTACGGCTTAACTTCGGATAATGCCAGCGTGCAGGCGAAATTCGACCAGTTGATGTCGGCAGCCGATGCGCTGGAGCGCAATTACAACGCGAGTACTGAACGGGTCAAGAACGCCGAGCTGCTACGGGCGCGGTTGAACGAGGTGCAGACCCCACAGCAGAAGGAGGATTTACAGCTGCGCTACCAGCAGGAGTTGATCGAGCTGCAAAACCAGCAGATGCGGCTGGCCAACATGCAGATGCTTCA
>NZ_JAGTPK010000092.1 GCF_021147775.1 Pseudomonas californiensis | reverse complement strand
GCCATGTGTAAGCCTGTGCTGAGGAGGTATCGACTCGATTTCGGCTATGATAACCGATTTCAAAATCCCACAATTTGCAGCCGCAGGCTGCCCTGTTCAAGGAAGCCACTATCAATCTCTTAATATATTATTGGTTGAACTCTCCAACCTGAGCCGGGCCAAGGAAATTGCGGAGATCCGCTCCAGCTTCCAGCAGGGACGAATAGGTCAGCGGCGCGCGGCTCATAACGCCGAAAGAGCAGAGCATGGAACGATCGAAGACATGGTCAACTATTTTAAGGAGGCTCGACCTGTCATAGAATCACTGGGCTACGGGAATCCGTCGATGTGGTACGCCGCACACGACTACGGCGGCGGAATCGTGCCAGCATACCGATCATTCGAAGATTACTACGCAACAGCGCTTTCAAGCGGCCATACTGACGTTCACCTTAACAACTATTCTCGGTCTGATGAATAGCTGCGTTGGAGGTCGCGGGTGATCGTGGACACCAAGGGCTTCCCCATTGAGCACAAGCCCAATAGTTTCTGTTTGACTCCGCTACATGTGCCGGATCGACGGAAAGAAGGTGAAGGACTGCGGTACTACAAGGGGGTGTACGCCGGAACCCCCGAAAATTCCGTCGGAAAACATCATGAGAGTGGTTCCCGGCTGCTTGTGCTATCCGATACGGTTTTCCGTACATATTTGGCCGCTCAATCAAGCCGTTTTCGGCTTGGCGGTGTCGCTGCCGGAAAACAACTGTTTGGCGTCAATCCGCACCAGTACTGGCTTCCCGCCCATGACGGAAATTTCGGCGGTTCCGGCTTACAAGCCCAGCTACGATGCAAAACCGTATGTGAAAATGGGTGCGCCTTACTTTCAGATCAAGGACGTGCTGCGTTGGCACGGTATCCAGGCGTTCATTAGCAATTTTGGGCTCTCACGCGCTGGCTACGAGCTTGTTCACGCTGGTGATTTTCTTGTTCCAGACCATTTCGTAATGGCTTGATTGGATAATCGAATCAACATGTCGAGGGGTAGTCAGCGCCCAACAGGTATCGCCAGGCGAGCGAACGGAGCGATAGCGCAGACCCGAAGCTTTGGCCCTCCTCACTTCGCGGCCGAGCGCTCTTGAGGCGCTGTAATCGTTTGGAGCATAGATTGCGTCCGTCAGAGACAGCACAGTTGCGTCCAGTACACCCACCTCGTCGAATTCGCAGGTCAGACCACGGAATACGAAACGCTCGTAGTTCAGCCCTTGCACTTTGCTCCAGTACATTTCTTGGTGATGGCGTACTTCGGCGATGGCCGTATCCATGGAGGCAGCCAGGTAAAGCATGCCGAACGAGCCATCGCTGAAGCGGGAGCCGTCAGGGTTCACGTGTGTGAACGGCGCGGTGGCGTAGGAGCAGCCAGTGATGCCGAAAGGTATTTCGCTGCGAGGGATCAGGTTAAGGTCGCCTACCTCGTTCTGCAGACGGGGATTCGTCAGGGCCTGAACTTGGTAAAGGATATCGAACTCGTCAGCGCTGGCCACGTCATCGAACAAGGCGATCGGAGGAAACTTGGAGTTCACCAAGCGGTATGACTTGATGCTCCCTCCCCCGCGCAGCACATTCAGATCAGCAGCGCTTACCATTGGGCACCTCGCAACACGTCAATGCGACGGAAAGTCTCGTACAGGTTGATGAATGAGCCTGTGGACATGATTTCCAGCGGGGCTCTGCCATCAAAAAATTCGTTGTCGTTGGCCATTCGTGGAAAGCCATAGACGTTTTCTGGGTTGTCGAAGATTGTTCTCAGCGCACCATGTACGTTCAGGATAAGGCTGATACGTGCAATTTGATCATTATCCAAGCTCACGGAACGACCTTGATCCTTGGCGCGCGAGTAGGTGCTGCGTGATATACGAAGGGTGTTCTCGATATCCTTAGGTGTCGCTTTCCATCGCTCCATGATCGTCACTGCGGTGCGTAGTGCCACCGCGCCAACATCCTTGGTGGATGGTGCACGTGCAGTAGTCGATTGGCTCATTTTTACCACTCCCAGTTTATGTTCTGTAGATTACAATATACATCAATATGGTCTACAGATAAATTCGAGTAGTGGTTTCATGTATAGGAATTTCAATAATTCCTATACAGGGCAATGCGCCGAAAACGGCATCCTAGCCCTGATGCCAACGTTGCATTGATGCCGAGTAAAACGCTTTTTTACCCCTCATCGGTGTCTGAAAACGGGTCCATTGCGACTTTTCTGTACCTTTTCCATATTTTGGACGCACCTCTCCCGTATCAGGCCAGCACGTACCTCAATTGCGCGATGCTTTGAGCGTTGTTGATCAAGCCCTGCACCGTCAGGCCGGCGATGGCTGCGGTGTACACCATGCGTGCTCCGCACAGGACACAGCGGAACGGATCGACGTTTAAAAACGCTTTGGCCATCTGCGCAAAATAGAGCTTTGGCGCTTTGCCCCGCGTCTCCATCTTCAGGGCCTCATACACCCGTGGTAGCTGTCTGCCACAGACGCGGTTGGCCAGAAAACCGAAATACCGGATCATCCGGAAATGCTTTGGCGGAATGTGCTGGATCACCCGGCGCAGCATGTCCGTTTGACTCAGCGTCTCCTGCTGGTAGGTTTTGGTGCGGTGATCGAGGTAGGTAAAGCTCAAGGTCGCACTGTTGGTGTAGTGGGCTAATCGGCTGCCCGAAATGGGCGGTTTTTTCAGGTAGCGGCCCAGGTAATTGACGGTCTTTCGGCCGTTTTCCGTTTTCTTCGACAAGTGGATGTGCCAGTGCTGGCCACCGGCGTTGAGCACGAGGTGACGCCAGTCATTTTCGCTGTGCAGATGAGCACATTCAGGGGGGACGGTGAGGTGCTGCCACTGACTGAGCAGGTACTGGCGAACATTCCACATCCAGCGTCGACGCAAGGCTGATGGGTGGAACGACAGATTTTTCCAGACACCTGCGTCATCGATCCCTCCCAAGGTGACCGAGACATGGATGTGCGGATGCCAGTTGAGCCGCCGGCCGTAGGTGTGGATGGCGCAGAAAACACCCACCTCCACGCCCCGGCGTCGGCCCGCGTAGAGCAGGTTGTCGACGGCCAGGCGGCACAGCGCATCGAGTAAATGGCGGTGATGAAAGAACAACGGCCACAGGGTGTCAGGCAGCGTGAACACCAGGTGTTGCCAGGCCCAATTGGGCAAACGGTTCTGTTGATCAGCGATCCACTGATCGGTAGCCTTTTTGCCGCAGGAAGGTAAGCGTCCGGGCATCACGCCTTGCGTGATTAAATCGGTCGCCACTTATGCGGCAGCAACTGGTCGATTTCACTCGCCCGCTGAGTCGGCAGCCGCGT
>NZ_JAGTPK010000091.1 GCF_021147775.1 Pseudomonas californiensis | reverse complement strand
GAGGATTACGAAGCCTTGCTGCCGTGGAACTGCGAACCTCGACTTCACAGCTAAGCGCTTTACCTATCTTTAGCCAAGTGGGGTTTATGGAGCGCTTACCCACAATCGAGATATTTGGCGCTTTTTCTCTTATGAAGCCTGTTATCGTCAAGACATCATCAATTACTGAGTTTCCCGAGATTCTGGTGTCTGCCGGAACGTTGTCGATGAGCAACCCATGCTCAGGATGCGCAGCTAGAATAGTGCGGAATTCCTGCATGCGAAAGCCTGAACAACCATTCACGTTTTCGAAGATATGGTCCAGGTTTTTATAGTCGGTTATGTCTAAATTGATCCACGTCCTTTTTATTTCTGCTTCGTTCTCTAGGCAACGGATGAATTCATCACCGTACATATCCCACGAGGCAACCATCCACAAGGTCTTCTCTGAATAAAGCTGTCTAAATCCTTCTTGGAAAGTCGTCGCCGGAAAAGCATTGAGCATGTGGGGATGGAAAGCCGGCAGGGAGTATTGCGCGTTTAAGTATTCCTTCTCATGTTCGAAATCCGTTACTTGCATGCTTGGGCTGGCCGAGGCGGCGGCTTCAACCAGGCCAGCGTTTTCATCAGTTAATTTTTTTTTTTAAGATTCAGTATGACTCTGTAGGTTGCGAATTCGTTTTGTCTTTTAGGCAGCGACGCAGTATCAGGGCGAATAGTCCAGCCGCCGGCACCAGTTCGCTGTTCGGCGCGTTTGGGCCACCACGTAATCTCGTCCGCATCGAAATCGATTCGCCCAAAATTATAGCCGTGACGCCGCTCAGAGTGGTCACGGTACTGCTCCAGACCGAAAAGCGACGCGGCTTGAAACGAGCGCTTTACCTCAAAGTCACCATAGTCTTCTTGGACGGCGACAGGTTGGTGCATATGACCGAAGAGATGCGCAGTAAACCTGCCCAGGGGGTTGATCTCGAGGTTGAAGAGCTCCTCTGAAGCGGTGGAAAGCCAATTAGCTGGATGATGTGTAATGATCAAATTGGCATGGTTAGCTGCAGTCCATTCGTTGATATTCTGCTCAGGGATCTGGTGGAGCTGCGGAAGCCCCAGTTCCAGCTTGCCTTTTAAGTCTCCGCCTGTGATCTGGCTCCAAGCCGTATTCATGCCTAGCAACCCGACCCGGAACTCACCTTGTTGCCATACACCACAGCTATCTCCAGGCAAAGCCCCGACGCTGTCCTGAATCAACGGAATTTTGCTGGCCTTAAGTTTGGATAGCAGCTGGGAATAGTTTTTGAACATTCCTGCCACTTGTTCAACGTAAGGCCCCTTCTTGTCATAGAAAACCTCGGCTATGTGCTGGTCCCAATTTTTGAGAGCCATTTCGACCGGCGAATGAGGTTTCGGTCGTTCCAAGTCGTGGTTGCCAGGTATCAAAAATAACGAAGGGTTTTGACCAATCGTTTTAAACTGATCCCAAAGCGCCGTGATTTCTTTGAAGATCGCGTCAAATTCATTTTTGTCGGCCTTCTGGGTGAGGTCTCCTGAAAACACGACTACGTGTAAGTCTCCATTGGCTACGCAGTGATACTTGATGTCTGAGTAAAAGCTTGGCTTAACGTCGGCCCACAGATTTTCGGAGCCATTCATTCCCTGATGGAAATCGCTGATATGCAGCCAGTTAAACTTATTGTTGCTCGTCATAGCGGTTTGATCCTTTCATCCGTTTCCGCCGGGTCCACCCGGCTCTTGCATCGTCATTCCAACCCCCGGGACCAAAGTGGTGGCCAGCTTGGGGAAGGGGGAGCTACTTTGCCAAGTGGCCTTATTACTTCGTTTTATCAGCGACGGTCATAATGCTAAACCGAGCAGCATCGCTAGCTTCGTGACCCAGTCGCGATTAAACATGGAGGTCCGGTCGGACAGAACAAAATCCCTGATCGGAGCTTCAAGAATCCGTGGCCAATTTTTTTGCGGCAAACGGCTCATTGATCTTTGCACACCCACCTAGAGTAGCTGGTAACCGGTGGCAGATCACAGGGTGCCTTTCCGGAATCGCAGTTCCGCCACGTTTTCTGCGTCTACCTTCCAAGTGACATAGACATCCACCGAGGATACAAGCGGACAATGCATTACGCCACTACAAGCCGGGGGATTTGCCTAGGGAAGCTCCGATCAACTTGCCGCGCGGCGGCGGCAAGTCCAAATTTCCTCGGGACGCAGCGCTATTTGCCAAAAAACGACCGATGCTTCGTGTATTGAGGGCTATTTCGTCTTCTCTTCCGTGTTAAACACGCAACTCGCCCATACCTATCAGCTGTTTTCGAGCCATCCACAGGTTTGACAGGGCGAACAGCGTGGTCAACTGAGCTGTGTTTTTCATCAGCCCACGAAAGCGCACTTTAACGTAACCAAACTGCCGCTTGATCACCCGAAACGGATGCTCAACCTTGGCCCGTGTCTGAGCTTTGCAGTACTCGATCTTGCGCTTGGCTTTGTACAGCAGGCTGCGTTTATTCAACCTGGAATAGGTGCTGCGGCGGGCTGCGATTTGCCAGATCACTTCACGATTTTCATGCTCTTCACGCTTCTCGACACCGGTGTATCCAGCGTCCGCATACACCGCGTTTTCTTCGCCATGCAATAGTTCGGCGACCTGTGTGACATCGGCCACATTGGCGGCGGTGCCATGAACGTGATGAACCAGGCCGGACTCGACATCAGCGCCAATATGGGCCTTCATTCCGAAGAAATAATACTGATTACCTTTCCTGGTCTGATGCATCTCGGGATCGCGCTTGCCTTCCTCGTTCTTGGTGGAACTGGGGGCATGAATAATGGTGGCATCAACGATAGTGCCTTGGCGCAGGGACAGGCCTTTTCTTGCAGATAACCGTTGATGACCGCGAGTATCGCAGGGGCCAGCTGATGCTTTTCCAGCAGGTGCCGGAAGTTCATGATCGTGGTGTCTTCAGGTATCGGGGCGCTCAAGGTCAGGCGTGCAAACTGGCGCATGGGCGTGATTTCGTAGAGCGCTTCTTCCATGGCCGGGTCGCTCAGGGAGAACCAGTTCTGCAGCAGATGAATGCGCAGCATGGTTTCCAGAGGATAGGGCTTTCTGCCACCGCCGGCCTTGGGATAGAACGGTTCGATCAGGCCCAGCAGACCTGCCCAGGGGACAACCTGATCCATCTCGATGAGGAAGCGTTCGCGGCGTGTCTGCTTGCGTTTACGGGCGTATTCGAAATCGGAAAAGCTCATCTGGCTCATCTGGCTCATGGGTGCGGATTCCACGCCATCTGGACACTCAGCCCACCAACATCCGGACACCCGTTCCACGCTCATCCGGACAGGCAGTCGGAGCGCAGCTACGCAGGTTC
>NZ_JAGTPK010000090.1 GCF_021147775.1 Pseudomonas californiensis | reverse complement strand
GAAATCCTGGCGATAAGGGTGATCGCGTCCGCTTAAAAATAGGCGGACACCATCGCCCTTAATTCCGGATTTCTGAAGGTGTGTTCGCTGGCCGCTTACCGAGCACCCGACTGAGACGTGTGAGCTTTGTGATCAGGAGTCGCTCCGCTATCAGTTTGAGATTCGAAACGAGTTCACAGGCCACGCGCTTTGGGTGGGTTCTCAGTGCATCCTCAGATTCGGTGTTTCGGTATTTGAAGCGGGCCGTAAACTCTCCACAAAGGACACGCAGAAAAAGCTGGATCGTTTGACGCAGAAGATGCGCGACGATGCTTGCTTGCGATCGCTGCAGAAGCTCGCCGACGCAGAGGGCGGCTCAATATTCGCTAACGCCCTCCGCTACTATCAACGTCATGGGTACCTTTCCCCGAAATTCGCCTTCGTGGTTCTGTGGAGGCTGAAGGAGAACGAGATCGACCATAGCCCTTCTTTTTTCAAGGTTGCCCTTCGGCGTGATCAGCATAAAAAAGACATGCGAGAGATGAAGCTATCGAGTGTTCATATGATCTGGCCGGCGCTGTCTTCTTCTCAACGCGAATTGGCAATTAGGCTTGGGCATCGTCCGCCACCACCGCCTTTACCGTTACCGCCATCATTTACAAATCTTCCACCCTTACCGCTTTCTTAAGGGTTACTGTGTCCCTCGGTTCCTTATCTTCACAACCGTCGTGGTTGAGCATGAGGCGTGTCGAGCTGCGGCGCGCACTCCAAGACCTGCCGCCAGTAACTTCTTCACACGCTTGTGCAGATCCTCGTCTATCGGCCGGCTCTGGTACTTGCCGGCGGCCCTGGCCTTTTTGTAGTGGTCTAATGATTCCGGACACTCATTTAGGCGAGAATATCGCCAGATAGAGGTGTCTGATGACCAAACAACGCCGTACCTTTTCCACTGAATTCAAACGCGAGGCCGCAGGCCTCGTGCTGGATCAAGGCTATAGCCATATCGAAGCCTCCCGCTCCCTAGGGGTGGTCGAGTCTGCGCTGCGTCGCTGGGTGAGCCAGCTCCAGCAGGAGCGCAATGGCGTAACGCCTCAGAGCAAAGCCCTGACGCCCGAGCAGCAGAAAATTCAGGAGCTGGAAGCCCGGATCGCTCGTCTTGAGCGGGAGAAATCCATTTTAAAAAAGGCTACCGCGCTCTTGATGTCGGAAGAACACGAGCGCTTGCGCTGATCGATCAGCTAGGTGCCCATGAGCCGATCGAACTGCTGTGCGAGGTGTTCGAGACACCTCGCTCGTGCTACTACAACCATTGCCAGCGGCGTCGGGCTCCAGACGCCGAGCGGGTTCGTTTACGCAGCCGAGTCAATGAATTGTTCGGGCAAAGTCGAAGCGCTGCCGGCAGCCGCAGTATCGTGTCGATGATGCAAGAAGATGGTGAGCAAATCGGTCGGTTCATGGTGCGTGGCCTGATGCGGGAACTGGGATTGATCAGCAAGCAACCGGGCTCGCATGCTTATAAAAAAGCAACAGTGGAGCGGCCTGACATTCCGAACATTTTGAATCGAGAGTTCAATGTACCCGCGCCCAATCAGGTCTGGTGTGGCGACATCACCTACATCTGGGCACAAGGAAAATGGCATTACCTGGCGGTGGTTATGGATCTTTATGCGCGTCGGGTGGTGGACTGGGCGTTTTCAAAAAAACCGGATACGGACTTGGTGATCAAGGCGCTGGACATGGCTTATGAGCAACGCGGCAAGCCTCAAGGTCTGCTGTTTCATTCCGACCAGGGCGCCCAATACGGGAGCCGACAGTTTCGCCAGCGGCTTTGGCGATATCGCATGCGCCAGAGCATGAGTCGCCGAGGTAATTGCTACGACAACTCGCCGATGGAGCGTGTATTCCGCAGCTTGAAAACCGAGTGGATACCCCGCCGTGGGCTACATGACGGCCCAAGAGGCGCAACGAGACATCAGTCATTACCTGATGCATCGCTACAACTGGATTCGGCCACACCAGTTCAACGGTGGGCTTGCACCCGCTCAGTACGAGAAAAACCTTAACGTCGTGTCCGGGATCAGTTGACCACTACATCCTGCCTAAATTATTCGCTTTATCGCCACCGAACCGGCTCAATTGATTTGTGGGCCATAGCTAGGGAATGATTCGATCATGCCTGTGCTACGGCCTGAGAATTTCCCATTCGGAACTCTCCTGGGTTCCTCGCCTTGCACGCGTTGCTACGGCGTCAGTAAGATCCCGGCCAAACCTACAGTAACGATTGCGTTTGCAATGGAAGCGTTCATGAACAGCAAAAACCGTGGCGGAGCCTATATTCGAGCAGCATATGCTTTCACATCTCTCCTTGCAGATCTCCTAAGACGTTTGGGTGAACATAACGTCCTAGAGGAACCAGAAGACGTACTGGGCCTAGAGCCTGACATTGTCTTTGGTCGGCAAGATGCGTTGACAATGGTTGAAACCAAATTCTATCGACGTTCCTCTCCACCTCCGTCTTCTACCTTTAAACGCGCCCTCGAACACACCGCTGATAGAGGCATTAGGATGGGGGCATCCACTATCGTGCTGGCAATATCGTGCCCGATGGGGTCACGTTTTATGAGCGTCGCAGAAGCGTTTCCTACAGTTGAGGTTTGGGATGAAACGAAGCTGTTTGAGATGGCGGCTCCGTTCCCTGACATTCTGGCCCAATTAGAGGAGCTTCTCGAAGCTGATACACCGAAGAGCGCTGAAACCCTGAGCCTAGGCTTGCCGACGTTTATGAGACGCAGTGCCGGTGATGTAACTGCGGAGCCGAAGCGAGGAAAGGTGCTGGCCGATGCTTTAGCTGCAATCGACCGTGGCCGGGAAATGGCAACTGATTTCGAAAACGCGTGCATCAATGCGCTTAAGTATCTCTTTGAACATGACCTCCATGGATGGCATGAGCAGTCCCGTACCGTAGACACCTTGCATCGTAGAGATCTGGTGTGCCGAATCTTGGCAAAAGCAGCCGAGGTGTGGCGTCTGATGCTGGAGGACTTAGGAAGCAGGTACGTGGTCTTCGAGTTCAAAAATTACAGCAAATCGATTACACAGAACGAGATCGTCACCACAGAGCGTTACTTGTACCCATCGGCCCTCAGGAAGGTTGCGATTGTGATTTCGCACGAGGACTGCGCTGACTCTGCTAGGGCCGTGATCGCAGGGGCGATGCGAGAGCATGGGAAGCTGATCATCCCCCTGTCGGTGCCGGAGATAATCGATTTGCTGAACAGCAAGGATGAAGGCTCAGATCCGAACACCTACCTGTTCGAACGAGTTGATCAGTGAACGAGCCCCATGAAAGACAGGACACCGTTCCCCCCTTAAGATAAGGGATAGGCAAACGGGTATGTTTATGACTAACAGCAACGATAAGGGTGGC
>NZ_JAGTPK010000008.1 GCF_021147775.1 Pseudomonas californiensis | reverse complement strand
AATCGATGGTCTCAATCTCTATCGGTTTGCCAGGAACAACCCGAGCACCCTGAGTGATCCTGACGGGATGCAGCCGGAGGTCACGTTGCTGTATGGGTTTTCCCGGGCCCGCGTAAGGTATATGAAACGGCCGGATGTGCTGTCCGAGCGCAGCATCACGACAATCGATTTGCTTAATTATGGCCTGGGTATTCAGCCCGCATCCCTACGTAACCATTTTGGACTCATTTATGAACTCCAGAGTGGCATGGAAGTGGTCGAAGAGGGCGTGACGGAATTCATGCAGAAGGCGTCTCCTGCGTTCAAGGGCAGCGCTGAGGATGCTCGGACGATGCTGGAAAGCTGGTCGCGTTATCTGGCTGATCACTCCGCCGCGTTTGACTTGAATACAAAGATCAATCCGAACACCAGCATTGGCAAAGTGAACGAATTCTGGAAGAAGAATGTGGATCTTGTTCTGTCCTCTGATGCCATAGAGGGCTCGACGAATCGGCTGATAAAAGACCCTGCCAGGTTTATTCAAGCCAAGCAAGGGAACGCAAGAGATAGGGCTACTGCTCCGATCAACTGGATATTTCGGCGAATTTCCAAGCTTGGCCTGGATTGGGTCAATAGTGGATCAGCACCTGCATCAGTCATTGTGGGGTTTCTGAATGTCGGTCGTGACAAAGCATCGGTCTCAGGGAAGAAGTGGCAAGACCTGACCTCTGAACAGGTCTTCGCACAATGCTATAAAACGGTATCTGCCGCGGCTGAGGCTTACGAACCAATTACATTTTCCGAAAGGCGCCATCTGCACCGTAAAGGGGGCTCACTGTCATCACGTATCCGGTTCATAAACAAGGCGCAAATGCTGAACAGATAGCACCGACAAAACGTGAACAACTGTCATAAAAAAAGCCGCTGCACAGGGCAGCGGCTAAATTGACGTTGATTCAGGAGCTATCAAACCCACGCCATTGGAGGGCGCGAAGGTTAGCGTCCCTACAGCGGGCGAAACATCCCCTCGCTGGAGATGCAGCGTTACCCTGAAGGTAATAATGGATGCGCGTCGTGCGACGTTATTGTTGGCTCAATGCACGCTACGGTGGGACGGCAGCTGACTCAGCCGCTCGGTCAGTTCCAAGCGCTGGATTGGGTCTTCGCTCAGCAATAACGCGTGCTGAAGGTCGAACCGCTCGGCCTGAGGGCATTCCAGCGACTGATAAAGGCTGGCGCGCGCCATGTGATCGCCGCTGGTGGCCTGGCCCAGTTCGACTATCCGGTCGGCATCCTTGAGTGCTGCAATAAGATCATCGTTGATGGTGTGCAAGTGCCGTAGGTTGCGTGACAGCCGTTGCATCATGTTCACCGGCGTGGCGCGCTTCATGTGTTCGGCCTGCAAATGCATGGTTGGCCCGAACTGACGGACCAGCAGCTCGCGACAATCCTTGGGGTACAGCCTGCGTCCACCGCAGGGATCAAGCAGATGGTCAGCTCCCGGCACGCGCAGCAGAAAGTGACCTGGAAAGTTGACGCCCTCCATCACAATACCCAGTCGTCGCGCAATTTCCATCGCAATCAACGCCAGGCCCAGCGGCTGGCCTCGGCGACGCTCGACGATTCTGTGCAGCAGCGCTGATTCGGCTCGGGGAGGATTCCAGTCATCCTGTTGAAAGCCCAGCGTGCTGAGTTGTCGCAACAACAGCTGGGCCAGTTCCGGCGCGGGCACAATCGGTAACGCCGAGTCGACCTGATGTTGCAGCCGATCGATCTCGCTCATGACTTCGCGACGATGGAAATCCGGGTCGTGCTCCGCCGAAACCCATAGCGCGGCTTCGAACACTGACGCAGGCGTGTGTTGCAGGCAGGTCAGGCAATGTTGACGTGGAGTCATTGGCCACTCCGCTCAAACAGGGGCAGTGAAAGCGTTTGCGTGAAGACTCCTTTTAGCCCTGCGCATGTATTTCGTCCAGTGCCGCTTGTGTCCGTCTGAGCGGTCGGCTGTTTTTTCAGGCCAGCGCCTATACTCGCCTGACAGAAGAATGGAGGGCACGATCCATGTTCGCTCTCATGCAACAGTCGCGTGCCGAGTCACTGCATGTGTTTTGTGATCCGCATGTCGGTCTGAAAGCGGTGATTGTCATTCACAGCAGCCGAAAGGGCCCCGCGCTGGGCGGGTGTCGCTACCTGACGTACTCGGACGAAGATAGTGCGATAGAGGACGCTGTCCTGCTGGCGAGACAGATGAGTTACAAATCTGCGCTGGCGGGGCTTGCTCTGGGCGGTGCCAAAGCCGTCATCATGCGGTCCGCCCTCGTGCCCGATCGTGCCGCGTTGTTCGAATCCTTTGCGCGATGTGTCGAAAGCCTTGAGGGGCGCTATATCACGGCAGTGGATTGCGGAACCTGCAGTGCCGACATGGACTGCATCGCTCGGTATACCCGGCATGTGACCAGTACCACACAGCAGGGTGATCCATCGTTCAGTACGGCGCTCGGGATCTTCACTGGCATTCGTGCCACTGCCATGGCGCGTCTGGGCAGCGACAACCTGGAAGGTCTGCGGGTTGCGATCCAGGGTCTTGGGCACGTCGGTTACCCACTGGCCGAGCAACTGCATGCGGCAGGCGCCGAACTGTTGGTCAGCGATCTGGACAGCGACAAGGTGCAATTGGCGGTCGAACGCTTC
Source organism: Pseudomonas californiensis (assembly GCF_021147775.1). Lineage (GTDB taxonomy): Bacteria > Pseudomonadota > Gammaproteobacteria > Pseudomonadales > Pseudomonadaceae > Aquipseudomonas > Aquipseudomonas californiensis. Next base: position 218,134 of record NZ_JAGTPK010000008.1, on the reverse strand, counting down.
AACGCCCACCCGATCGCGTGCGAAGCCTTGATGAGCACGCCGTGCGACATACTCGCACCCTGCGGCCATGGGCAGGTTTTGAATACCAGCAGCGTTGCTCAACTGCGGTGTGCAGCTGTTGCGGGCGGGGCCAACAATCAACTGAGCAGTCTTCAGGTGGCCGATCAGCTCGAAGCGCGGGGCATTCTGTATGCGCCGGATTATGTGATCAATTCCGGTGGGCTTATCCAGTTGGCGCTCGGGCATCAGGGCGAGGATTCGGCCACAATCAATGCTCAGCTTTCACGCATCGGCGTAAGACTGACTGAAGTCTACGCCTGCGCCCAGGCGCAAAAGCGCTCGCCCGCGCGCGTCGCTGATACGCTTGCCGAGCGCCTGCTGGACGCTGATCAAGGTTTCGTCAGCGCGTTCACTAACTCGGGGGTGACGTAATGCGGGCCGTCAAACAGGTAAAGCGGGTATCCGTCATACGCAGCAAGCTGGGGTTTCAGCTCGGCGGCGGTCGCTGAGCGAAAACCGCCACCGACTTGCGGGCGGAACGCTTCGACGATGATTTTCACACGGTTGCTGCCCAGCCGGTCACGCAGGGCATCGGCGTAAGTACGAGCCACTGGTGCCGTACGAGCGTAGACGCCAACCCCGTCCTGAAAGAACACGCCGATGTCATCCGGCAACCAGGTCTTCAGCCAGTCGGCTGTGGCGGCAGGCCCAATGTTGGCATTGTCGTAGACGCTGATCCACAGCGGTCTTGGCAATTTTGCCAGCAGCGCCGGCAGTTCTTTGGCGCGGCTCCAACTGGGGTCCACTTCGGCAGGGAAATACCAGCCGGTGACATTGAGCGGTGTCTTGACCTTGGCCAGTTGCGCCGACAGCGTGGCCAATTGCTCGATGTTGTCACGCGAGCGGTTTTCGCTGAAATATCCGGCCAGGCCGAGAATCACGTCCTGCGCCCAAGGTTCTTTGCCAATGCGCGCCCAATCGGGCAGGACGGGCACAGTGTGCAGCTTCGTACCCGGTATGAAGGCCTGATCATCCACGGCCGTCCACTGCACCAGCAGCTCCCGCGCACCCAGCCGTTGCCAGTCGCCGCGAATGCCAACCGTGGCGTTGTCCGGCTGCCAGACGATACCCACGATTCCTGGCACCTTGGGCTGCATCTGTTGATACAGACCGGCAGTGGCGAGGCTCAACGCGCCGACCAACATGGTCGCCAGCGCTGCTCTGGCCAGCCTGCCATTGCGCCACCGCGCGGTCAAAACACTCAAGCCTCTCTCCCTGATCGGCCAAGTGCCAACCTCTCTACCACGAGAACGTCATGCGAGCGAACACGCCTTCTGCGCGATCATCACCAAACACTTTTTCCCGGTACTGCACCGAGAAATCGACATACGACTGCGACGCCTTGTGAGTGTCCTCACGGAACCAGTAGCGTACTCCGGCACCTACGCCCACCCCACCCGCATTGCCGGACGATGTTTTGCTGCGGCCCAGCGCGTCGACTTCGCTGCGCATCTTCGAGTCATAGTCTGCTGCGGCGACCACATGCGGAAACACCACCAGCCTGGGGCTGACACGGTCCAGGCGGAAGCTGCGCCCGATCTGCCATTCGCTATTGAAGTAGTTTCGCTTGTCCTGCAAATAGCGACCGCCTTCGGCGTACAACTGCGATGTCCACCAGCTCGGCACATCGACCCGCAAGTCCGTACCGATACTGGAACCATAGCCCAGACGTACCAGCCAGTCGCCGTCGGCGCTGGATTTGCCGATCGGGAAAGTGCGTTCGAACGCGCCGATCACGTTGACGCTGCTGAACGGTTTGACCCTGACGCCCAGCGCTGCCTGCAACGCATCCAGGCCAGTATCCGCGCTGTTTTCCTTGCTCCACAGGGTGTCGGTGACGCGTCCGTAAAGCTCGACGAAGCGTGCGTTGCGATACCCGGACGGGCGCCAGAACACTTCTGTACTGTTCTGCACGCTGTCGCTGTTACTGCTCGGTGCGCCGTTCAGACCACTGGACGTGCTTGCTCCACGATAGGTCGTGGTGTTGGTCACGCCCCATTCACGTGACAGGTCCGATACGGCGCGTCGTGTGTCGAAGACTTGCTGATCGGGCATCTGAAGATCGCCTGCCCGCTGGTAATCGAGTACTGGCTTGAAGTAGGCAATGGCCTGCGCATCGTCCGGCGTGCGCATCGCACTGTAGGCCGCATTCTGAAGGTCCTGTGGCTTGAGGCCCGTCTGTCGGTCGACGCGTTTGAAGGTTTCCAGCGCACCGCGGTCGTCGCCCGCCTGGCTGAGGAAATACGCAATCTGTACTTCATCGCCGGGCTGCAACTCGCCTGCATCGCGTGCCTTCTGCAGGCGTTGCAACGCCTGATCCGGCTGGCCCATGGCGGCATACAGTGACGCCTGTTCGCGCATTGGCAAATTGCCGACTGCCAATGCCTGAGCAAAGTCCTGACGGGCACCGGTCTGATCACCCAGGCGCTGCCGCACCTGCCCGCGCTGGGCGAGCAGGGTGGCATCGTTGCCATTGAGCGCCAGCGCTTCGGTCGCCGCAGAGCGGGCTTCGGCGTATTGCTGCTGGGCAATCAACGCACTGACCAGCAGTTTTCGATAAGCCATTTCTTTCGGAAAACTGCGCACCGCTTCGCGGGCTTCAGTCACCGCTGTTTCGCTGTCGCCGCGTGCCAGCGCGTCATAGCCTCTGGCTGCGGTGTTCACCGCCATTTGCTCCTGAATGCCCTGCATTCGGCGGGTCAATGCCGGTTGCGGCCCCAGCGCCTGCACTGCATCGTTGATTGCCGCTTGCGCTTCATCCAGACGTTGCTGACGCTGCAACGCTTCGATCAGCATCATGCGGTAATCAAGGCTGTCCGGTGCCTGGGCAATCGCTTTGCGTGCGTGGTTGGCCGAGCGGTTGTAGTCGCGATCGGCATAAGCTCTCAAGGCAAGGTTGCCTTCCACATAGCCTGGCTTTGGTCGCGCTTTCGGGTAACGCTGCGGGTGATCGCGGCGGTCCTTGTCGCGCTCGGCCAAGGTAATCAGCTTGCGCAACTGGTCGGCATCTGCGCGTTGACGCAGCGCTTCTTGCGCCTTGGCGATAGCAAGGTCGTAGTCCTTGCGGTTGTAAGCGGCGTAGGCGTCGTTGGCGATTGAAAACGCAGGTCCCGTCAACGGCAGTGGCAGGATTTCTGCCTGGCTGAACGACGACGAAAAACTCAAGCCGGTCGCGATAAGCGAGAGGATGAACGGACGCTTCATGATGGCTGCTCCGTCTGGACGTCAGATCGATAATGGTTGTGCTGACGCGCCACGGCCTGCTCGATGGTCTCTCTGGGCAGGACGCCGATATCGACCAGGTAATCGCCGATTCGGCCGTGCACCTGGGGGCGGTAACCAAGCATCGCCTTGCGAAACACTTCACGGTCCAGCAGACCTTGTTCAATCAGCAGATCACCCAGCAACGGTGTGGTGGCAGACAACGGTTGGCCATCGACTACTTTGAGTTGGCGCAACTGGGCAACGATGTCGCTTTCCCGTGCAATCAACTGCACCGGTTCCGAGCCAAGCTGTTCGGTGATCTGCTGCAAGCCTTCGTCCGGAAGCGGGCTGGCCACAGCGATGATTGCTCGGCCCTGGTCATCCGGGTTCAGCGGCACCAGCCGCCAGCGCAGGCAGAACTCATCATCCAGTGTCGAATGGGCAGGGCGCTTGCTGGCGATGTCGAACACCCGCGGCAAGTCGTTCTGGAAGGCAATGGCTTCGGCCAGGGTTTCATCGTCGAGCCAGCCGTGGCTGAGCAGGATTCTGCCCAGTGGCAACTGCCGGGTCTGTTGTTCGGCCAGTGCGCTCTGAAGTCTCTCGTCAGTGATCGCCTGCCACGACAACAACACACTGCCCAGTCGACGTGGCGCGATGGCAACCAGGTCCGTGGACGGGAAGTCGTGCATGGTCTTGTCCCAGGCCAGCTTGCGGTTGAGCAGCTTGCCAATCAAAAACATCCGCCATGCGCGTGCTGCTGCCATGAAGTTGACGAAGTTGCCCACGACCATGCGCGGCAACGACAGCAAGCCGTGCTGCCAGCCATACAACACAGTGGTGAAATAGAAACGGTGAGCCATGCGCCACAGCAGTGCTACGCCGTTGGCTACCAGCAGGTATTGAGTCAGTCCGTGGGTTTCGAACGGGGTCGGGAAACTGGTGTTCCACAGGCCGCTGGCGCGCAGCACGATCAACGCCACCAACTGCACCAGAATCAGGTAGGCGATGATGCTGACAAACGATGTCACCACACCTTTGCGATCCCGGAACAGCAAGTAACGGTTGGCAAGCGAGCCGCTCCAGCCCATCTGCTCCCAGCCTTGCAGGCCGATGCCCAGTGTCCAGCGCGCTTTTTGCCTGAAGGCGGTGCGGAAGGTGTCCGGAAAGAACTCGCGCACACACAGCGGCATTTCCAGCATCGACTCATATGGCTTGCGAAACCAGGATTTGCGCAACACGCGAAACTGCACCGGGAAGCGAACGAAGATCGCCTGCATACCGTATTTCGCCAGTCGTGCGCCCACGTCGTAATCTTCGGTCAGGCTCTCGGTGTTGAACGGCTGATTCTGGTTTTCGTCAGCCAGCACCATCAGTGCCCAACGCGAAAAACAGGTGCCGACGCCCGCAGACGGCACGGTGTCGGTCATGCTTTCACGCACCACCAGATCCTTGCCGTGCCATTCGGCAAATTCATCCATGTAGGTGCCAGCGACCCATTCGTACCAGTTGCGCTCAAGCGACACGACCGGCAACTGGATCATGTCCTTGCGCGGCAGCAGGTAGTTGAACAGCCGCAGCTCCAGGGGGTGCAGTACGTCTTCGCTGTCGTGCAGGATGGTCCCAGCGAACTGCACATCGTGCGTCTTCTCGTACAGAAAGATCGCCTGGATGACCCAGTTCAAACAGTCGGCCTTGCAGGTCGGCCCGTCGTGCGGCACCTCCACGCGGTGCAACTGCTTGTAGCGACGGCGCATGCGCTCCACTTCATCGATGGTGCGCTGATCGTTGATGTAAGTGCCGACGAATACCACGTAGTTCTGGTAATCGAGCGTCGAGACCATGTTCTCGATCATCGGCGCGATGACGTCGTATTCCAGCCACGCCGGAACCATGATCGCCAGCGGCTGTTCGTCGCGGGCCATCAACTGCTCGGCAGTCAAAGGCCGGTAGCGGCGTTCGGCGGTGAACTTGCGATACAGGCGTCGTGCCCAGTACCACAGGTCGATGATCAGGTCGTCGATGCTCGACACCAGAATGATCACGGCAACCACGATGGTCGCGATTTCCAGCGCGCTGTAATAGTGAGCCAGCCAGTAGGGCCAATAAAGCGACGTCATCGAGGCGTCCCTTTATGAGCGATTGCGACGGGCGCGACGGCCAGCCAGCAACAGCAGCAGGAACAGTACGATGCCGCCCGGGATCAGCCACAGCAACGACGGTTTGCGCCAGGCATCAATACCGGTGCTTTCTTCGTCTTCGATCATCTGGCTGCCGGTCGGGTCCTTGCTGTCGAAGGTCACCAGCGAGCCACTTTCAGCCAGCAATGTGGCATTGCCGCGTTCCAGCAGGACCGGACGCTCGAACACAGGTGCCTGACCGCCAAGGGTGCGATAGATCATGCCGTGTTGGCTGCCGGCTTCGATAACTTGCAGCGAGGCGAGGTGATTGAGCGTTTTGAGGTCGAGTAGCGTCTGTTCTTTATGGTTGATCAGCAGGCGCCCGTTGTTGTCGACCTTGACCGACTCAGTCCCGTCCTTGATCGGCAGTTCGAACGCCAGAAAGGCCTTGTCGGGTGTCACGGCCACGCTTGCATCAGTGCTGACCGCGAGATTGGCACGCAGCGGCGAAACGCCCGCAGCGCTGGCGATATGGATGACATTGGGCAGGGTGCTGGCCGGGCGGTCGAGATAGGTTTTCGGGACCATCACTTGAGTTTCGGCCGCAAAGCGCGCAGCCATGCCCGAGAAATCGCTGTCCGGCGTTGTTTTGTCCAGCACCACATGGCTGGTCGGCAATACCGAAATCGGGAAGGCCTGCGGTGTTTCCAGGCACTGATTACTGACCGGTTGACGCTGGAACGACACGCGCAACGTGTTCTGTGCAGCCAGCGCATAGCGTGGAATGCGCGCTTCGATGCGTTCTTTCTGACCATTGGCGGACAGTTGCATCGCGCCGATCAGGTAGTCATTGAGAAACAGCGTGGCGACCGGCGGTGTGCCCGACGCACCAGGCGCTGCGGCGACATCAATGATTGCGGTTACAGGAACGCGGCCATCGTAGGCAACGCTGCCCAGCGGGAACGATGCGCTCCAATCGGTTTTGGCCAGCACATCCACAGTGCCGGGCTTACCGCCCAAGCGGGTCAGCGCGACGCGGCCGTCCTCGCTGAGCGGCATTGCGGTTTCTTCACCGATGGTCAACTGACGGTTGCGTGCCAGCTTGTTCCAGGCCGAACTGAACAGGCCGATCGCCTTGACCGACGATTCGGGCTTGATCATCAGCAGCGCGCGATTGCCAAGCATCGCCAGACTGACGTCACCGTCAGCACTTTTCGCGAGAGCCTGATTCACATGACGTTCGCGCCATTGGCCAAGTGCGCTGGCTGCGGCAGGGTCCAGTCCTTGAACCTGTGCCTGCAGTGCATCCAGCGAGTCATTGATTGCCTTGAGCAGCGCTGGGTCGTTGATTGCCAGGTCCGCCTGTACTGCCGGTGCCTGGCCGAGCATCAGCAGGGCGCCGATTTCTGCCTGATCACTCAGGGTGTGCGGGCCTTTGCCGTCGAGACTGGCGAACGCCGGAATCTGTCTGAGCTCGGCGGGTATGCGCAGATCACTCAGATCGACGCTGTCCTGCAACGCAGGGAACGGCAGGATGCGAACCTGTTTACCGATGCGCTCCAGCGCAACGCCCAGACGCCATGCCGCGTCATAACTGCCGCTGGACAGAGTGCCCGGTGCAACCAGCAGACCTGGTTTGCCGGGCAAGGCGTTCCAGGCCGCACCGACGTCCTGCAACTGACTGGCGTCGTAGCGATACGTCAGGCGCGTATGAGGATCGATGCGCAACACATTGCCAATGGCACGCTGATCTTCGCAAAGCACTTTGGAAATCACCGACGACCAAGCGATACCCAGCCGGACTGAGCCGCTTTCCCGTGCAGCCTTGTCGACACCGAGTGTCGCGCTGGCATTGCCCTGTTCTTCGTTGAGGCCCATTGCCCTGACCGGGTAACCGTCAAGCGACAGCAGCAGGGTGTTACGGCCTGCTTCGCCGTTCAGGTAACTGGCGTCGAAGTTCAAGGTGGCGTCGGTCAGTGCAACGTTGGCCGGCACCGGCAGGTACAGCTCGCGGCGCGCGTCGGTGGCATTGAGAATGATCGGACGATCGATACCCAACTCACGCAGTTCGATCACGCGCTCTTGACGGCTGTCGGTGGTGATCCGGTTGATGGCCTGAGTCAGGGGGCTTTCGGCCGCCAGTGCAAAGGTGGGCAGCAGAGCCAGCAGGCTCATCCCGCAGGCAAGGGCGTTCAACGCGCCCGTGTTCACGGTAACGGAAGACTTCATTGGGCAAATCTCGGTAAGGGCTCAAGGCCATTGGGTCTTGATGCAAAGCGCTGCACGACGTAAACGGCTTCGCTGGCACTCAGCCTGGGCTGAATGCGCGAAAGCGTCACGGGCGTTGCCCTGCAGGTTGTTTACGGTGTTCAGGTGTTGCGACTACAGGCTTGCGCTAAAGCGCCATGGCGCGATACCGGGCTGGGGGTTGTGATTGCACGTCAGGTTGAGGCGCAATCAGGTCTGGGCGACGACGCGGCAACTCGGCGACGAACTCATCCACTGGACGGCCCATCAGCGCATCCACAATCCGGGTGCTGGCCTTGCCGTCGCCGTACGGGTTGGCGGCATGCGCCGAGGTTTGCCACAACTGTTCGTCATCAAACAAGGCATTGACGCCGCTGACGATGGCATCCGGCTCGGTGCCGACCAGACGAACGGTTCCGGCAGCCACGGCTTCCGGACGCTCGGTCACGTCGCGCATGACCAGCACCGGTTTACCCAGCGAAGGCGCTTCTTCCTGTACGCCACCGGAGTCAGTCAGAATCACGTGTGCACGCTGCATGAGGCGCACGAACGACAGGTAATCCAGCGGTTTGATCAAGTGCACGTTAGGCAGATCGCCCAAGTGCTCCGTCACCGGCCCCAGTACGTTGGGATTCAAGTGCACCGGATAGACGATTTGCACGTCGCTGCGCTCAGCCAGGGTGCGCAGCGCCTTGCAGATTTTCAGGAAACCGTCACCGAAGTTTTCACGGCGATGCCCGGTGACCAGCAGCATCTTGATGTCAGGATTCAGAAAAGCGAACTGACGATCCAGTGCATGGCGAAGCTGGCGGTTGGAGTCGATGCGCTGCGCGGTCATTTGCAGTGCGTCGATCACCGTATTACCCGTCACGAATGACACGCCCTGAAGGCGTTCGCCGAGCACGTTACGACGCGATTCGGCCGTGGGCGTGAACAGGTGATCAGAAATCAGATCGATGCATCGACGGTTCATTTCTTCCGGCCACGGCTGGCGAATGTCGCCGGTACGCAGGCCCGCCTCGACGTGACCAATCGGGATGCGGCGGTGAAATGCCGACATCGCCGCGACCATTGCAGATGTGGTGTCGCCGTGAACCAGCACTCTGTCCGGTTTCAGCTCGTCGAGAATCGGATCGATGGCCGCGTAAAGCGCTGCGGTCAGGGAGTTCAGCGTCTGCTCGGGGCGCATCACGTCGAGGCTGTAATCGGCCTTCAGCTCGAACATGTCCAGCACCTGCTGCAGCATGCTCTGATGTTGGCCGGTGATGCAGATTCTCGAATCGATACCCGGCTCTTCGGCCAGCGCTCTGACCAGAGGAGCCATCTTGATGGCCTCCGGGCGAGTGCCGAAAATTGAAAGAACTTTGGTTCGAGGTTGCTGACTGGCCATCGATTTCCTCCCGCGCTCATATCAAGCGCCGCACAGCCGATTGCATGGGCTTGTGACAGCTCACGCAAAGGCAGGTTATTGGTTTTTCGGGCGGAAAAGATCGAAGTATTACGACTCGATGTTCACTTCAGTGTGAGGTGGCGCTATGCCTTGTTACCCGGAATTGCGCAGATTATTAACATACGAGTTTAATAATGCAAAACTTTTTAACAACTATTTTGCAGTGAGGCAAGTTAGAGGAACTTTAATATTTAATGACGGTCAGTTAGAGGTTTTTTGTTTCTGCTTGGTGGGTTTTGCCCAGTTTTTTCGGGGGTTTCAGGGCATACTACCGAAGTTTTTATTGTTTTAAAAGCGTCGGGATAGCGTATTTTTAGATGGTGGCAAAGTGCTAATATCTGGCGATTAATATAGGCGTAAAAAACATGGCGCCTGAATAATGACAGGCGCAAAACAGGCATAACATCAAACTGACGCTGATTTAATGACGGCGGGGTTTATTGGAAAGGGAAAGGGCTCGGAACACCGGGCGACAATGAAAGTGTGACGGTGTTCAAAACAATCAACAGCAAATGATCTGCTCGGAACTGGAACTTCCAATACGAAGTTTAGAGCGTAGGAAAGAAAAAAGAGTGAAAGATTGGTGAAATAAAGGCCCCGTCATACGAGGGGGCCTTGGGATTGCAACCAGTCAGCGTGCAGCTCAGCTTTCAGCGGGTGCCGCGTCTGACAATTCATTGAGTGCCGTCGCATTGTTCTTGAAGGCTGCGGCGAACACTGCCCGATTCTTCGCCATGTAGATGCTCGCGTCTTCCGCATGCTTTTCTGAAATGCCAGGTACGTTCTTGATCAGAACGTCTGTCAGGAGCTCAGCCAGCTCAAGCATTTGGTCGTGCGCATCGGCGAGTTTACGGTCCACGAAAGTAGTCTCCAGATCGCGGGTACTGCGGTAAAGGGTTTCAACAGCCATTTTGGCCTCGTCGTCATATCCAGTGTTGAAAGGGCTAGACCCGGACGCTCAGTGCGTGATGCCCTGATCAGCGGGTAATGCTAAAGCAGTGACTTGCCGGGCCAGCGCGCCAGCCTTGGCTGTTGCGGTGCCCCATCGACGCTCATCCTCCGCCTCGTGATCCGAGAGCGAAAGCGCCGATTGCTGTATCTTTATACAGTTAAATGCAGGGGTCGATCAAGTCCCTGCCGGATAGTGGCCTTGAACCATCTTTTTTGCCTGGCAAATGTGCCTTGCGACAACCCGTCGCGCTCTCAACCATAGCCTATGGCCCTGTTCCTGCTTTAAAAAGCAGGCCACACAGCGCGTCACACGTACCCGGAATCATCCGGTTGGCATAAATGAAGGTTCAGGGGTAGAGAGTCATGGGAAACAAGTGGGCAGAAAAGATGCGTCAGCGGGTGCATTCGCAGGCCGAATCGCTGGGCAATCTCTGCGTCGAGAGCTTTCACTTCCTCGCGCTGTTCGCGATTGGCGCCATCACGGCCTGGGCGTCTGTAGTCGCTTTTCTGGGAATGGTTGAAAAAGGCAACGTCACGGTCGATGACATCCTGCTGCTGTTTATCTACCTCGAGCTGGGTGCGATGACCGGGATCTATTTCAAAACCAATCACATGCCGGTCCGGTTTCTGATTTACGTCGCGATCACTGCGCTGACCCGCTTGCTGATATCGGACGTGTCCCATCACAACCCGCCAGACATCGGCATCATCTACCTGTGCGGCGGGATTCTGCTGTTGGCGTTTGCAATCCTGGTGGTGCGCTACGCGTCTTATAAATACCCGTCAGCGAAGATTCCCGATTCGTCCAGCGCGATCAAAGGTGCGGTGATCGAGGAGAAAGGCGAGATCTGACGGATCTGAAAGCGCGTCCTGCCGGCCCCATCCGGCGCCGGCAGGGCAGTTGCGCGCGACAGGTCAGTTGACCCAGACCCCGGCATGCCAGTGCCAGCCATCACCCGCGCTTTCCCAATGCGGATGTACATAGCGGTAACCCGGACGTTCTGTTTCCCAGTGACCGTGAACCGGTACGTATCGATCACCGTTCCAGTGCCAGTAGCCGCGCGCCCATACATAGCCGGGACGAGGCGTGGGCTCCACTTCTATGATCCGCTCGGGTGGTGCTTGCGGTGCGACAACTTCTACGTACTCGTGATGCACACGCGGCCGCTCATGAACGATGCGTTCTTCGACACAGCCGGACGCTATTGCAAGCAAGACGATCAGTGCCCCATAACGTAAGAACATGTTGCCTCCTCGGAAGTATCCGCAGGTGGAGAGACGGGCGATACCCGGCTACTCGGATGTTGTTGCGCATTATTGTTGTAACAGCTCATGTCTGTACGAAGGCTGAACCTGCGCCAGTACTCAGGCTGCAAACCTGAGGCGCACGGTGTCGCTGGCCGATGGGCCATTGATGGTTTGATTAGGACGACGCAGATGGGCCACGCACTGGACAGGGCGTGGCCACTATATGATGTGACGAGACGGCGGGGGCGGGCCTTGAAACAAGCGCCTCAAGGCTTGCGGCAAAAAGGCACCATTCAGCAGTGCCTTCTGATCAGATACGGGCAGCCAGAGCGGCCTGGTTTCTTGCCCACGGGCCGTTGGAAGGCGCAGGCGTCGGCTTGAGCGTCGCGCTGTCGGTCATGGCAGCCAGAATCTTGATCGCGCTGTCACCGCATTCGATGGCAATACCGAATTGCACGCTCTCGATCAGGCGGCGCAAGCGTTCAGGGTCGTTGCGTTGAGCAGCACTGATCAGACGTTTGGCGACCACGCCGCGCTCGTTGGAGAGCGTCAACATGATGCTGCCGTCCAGTCCTTGAATACTCAGATTCACCCGGTATTCCGGGTGAAAAGTGTCCGTGATCATCTGAAAAGGATTGTCCATATCATTTACCTGCTCAATGGTTCTGCATAAGTTGACCGGGTATTAGTCCCTTTGGTTCTCAACGACTGATCAGCGGTTGAGGTGTTCAGGTGCTTGCCGCTGCTGGGTTTTGCTGTCATCTTTCGCGTTAATGATAATTTTTCGTGTTTGAGAAGCGTTGACGCATGGGTAATATTTCCGCCGTTGATCACGACCTCGTGTGTCGTAATCGGCAAATGACAGAGCTCTATAGCGACCACCATTCGTGGTTGCAGAACTGGCTGCGAAAAAAGCTCGGTTGTTCGCACCGGGCGGCGGATATTGCACAGGACGCTTTCGTCCGGATTCTGACCCTCAGCGAGCCCCTGAACCTCAAGGAGCCGCGCGCGTTTCTGGCGACGACCGCCACGCGTCTGCTGATCGATGGTGCCCGTCGTCGCAAGATAGAACGTGCCTACCTTGATGCGCTGGCATTGCACGCTGACGAAGCGGGTATTCCGAGCCCGGAAGCCATACACGCGGCGCTGCAGATTCTGGAGCGGATCGCTCAATTGCTTGAGGGCCTCCCGGAGAAACCAAGGCAGGCTTTTTTGCTCCACCGTCTTGATGGATTGACGTACAACGAGATCGCCACTCACTTGGGTGTGTCCTCCAGCATGGTCAAACAGTACATGGCCAGCGTCATGGTTCATTGCTACAAGACACTGCACGGTTCGGGCCATTTTTCGTGAGCACCGAGCACGAGCCGACTGAGCAGATGATCACCGAAGCGGCGTCCTGGCTGGCTTTGCTGCATGACGAACCGGTCAGCGCAGACGATCGTGAGGCGTTTGAGATGTGGCTCCAGGCAGACCCGGCACACGAGTTGGCGGTGTCTCGCATGCAATCGTTGTGGGGCAGTTTTGACGGATTGTCCGACACTCCAGCACGGGTCGCGCTGCGTCAATCGTTCGCACCTGCGGGGTCAAAACCGTTGGCAAGAAGCGTACAGGCGATTGCCCTGATTGGCGTTCTTGCATGCGGTTGGGCAGGGGTTGAGCACGTGCCGGTATGGATGGCAGATCACCACACCGATGTAGGGGAGCGGCAGCAGTTTCTGCTTGCAGATGGCAGTCAGGTTCAGCTCAATTCACGCTCCGCCCTGGATGTTAAATTCGATGGGCGGCAACGGATCGTCGAGCTGTTGCAGGGCGAGTTGTGGGTTGAGGTGGCCAAAGATGTGCAGCGGCCGTTCGTGGTGCGCACCGATCAGGGCACGATTACCGCGCTGGGTACGCGCTTCCTGGTCCGCCGTGACCCTGAAGGCACGACAGTCAGCGTATTGGAGTCAGCCATTGCCGCCCAGGCCAATACTGCGAACGTGGTGAAGGTCGCTACCGGTCAGCAGGCGTTACTCAAGGATGGTGTTGTGCAGACGCCACATGCGTTGGGCAACGATGATCCCGCTGCCTGGACACGGGGGCTGCTCAAGGTCGATGACCGTCCGTTGAGTGAAGTGCTGCGTGTGCTGAACGACTACCGCCCTGGGCTGCTGCGTTTCGATGCGGATGAGTTGCAGGGCATGCGTGTGTCAGGCGTTTTCCGGCTGGACGACACGGATACAGCACTGGCGACGCTGGCTGACAACCTGCCGATCAAGGTCGAGCGGTTCACCGATCTGCTGGTAGTGATAAAACCGTCCACACCCTGACAGGGGCATCGGCAAGAAAGCGCTCACAAAAAAGGGCGAGCCTTTGCAGGCTCGCCCCTCGTTGGTCAAACGGCTGTAGAAACTTTTGAAAAGTCCGGCATCACACCAGACGAGCGGCTTCTTTCTCCTGCTCTTTTTCCAGAAACTCTTCTTCGAGCAACGCATCAGGGCTGACCGAATCTTCATCCTCCTCGACGATGATCGGTGCTGCGCCACGTTTGCCGCGCAGCTTGCCAAACAGATGCTCAAGGGCATGGTCGAGTTTTACAGCCGCGCCATCCACAGCCTGATCTACCGTATCGGCCTTGTGGGAAACAGAAATGGGTTGGTGACCTTTTGGCCGGGCTTCCATCTGGCACTTGATGTCGTGCGGGCCGGGCTTGTCGCCGTTTTCATCGCGGATATGGACTTCCACGCGAGTCAGGTATTCATCGTAGTGTTCGAGCGTGCTTTCAACGGTGGTACGAACCCACTCCTCCAGTCGGATACTGCTTTCGATGTGATTATCGCTATTGACCTGGATTTGCATAGTTAATCCTTATTAGGGCTTGCTCGTGTGAGGCTGGAATGTGCGCTTCCGGTTGGAATGCGGTTTCGCTTGCGCTCATTCACAGTGTTGGCGTCATTGGTCCAACAATTCAACCCCAATATGGAAGAAATATTTCGCGGTAAAAAATATTGTGTGGATGTTTTGAATGTAAATCTATCTCATTCACTGTCTGTTTTTATGCGCCGTGCGTCATGGGTAAGGAAACCTCACTTACACAAAGGATCTGTCATGTCCCGTCCCGCCAGTTCGTTGCCACCTGTGGCTCTTGCCGCCTTGATGGTGTGTGCGGCACTGCCCCTGCACGCTGCCGACCCGTCTTTGCCGGAGGGAAGTACCCAGGCGGCGCGAAGCTTTTCCATCCCGGCGGGCGATCTGAGCCAGGCACTGAACCAGTTTGCGGAGCAGGCCAGTCTGGTACTGGCCTTCGATCCGGCGCTGACCCGAGGCAAGCGCAGTGACGGCCTGCAAGGCCAGTACGGTACGGATGAGGGCATTGCCCGCCTGTTGGCCAGCAGTGGTTTGCGCGCTGTGGCGGTATCGAGCGGTCGCTATCGGATCGAGCCAGCGCCGGCTGCGGCCGACGGCTCGCTCGAATTGCAGGCCACGACCATTGACGGGGCCTACCGCGCTGAGACCGCCAGAGGGCCGGTGGACGGCTATGTTGCCACGCGCGGCCTGTCGGCGACCAAGACCGATACCGCACTGATTGAAACCCCGCAGTCGATTTCGGTGGTCACCAAGGACCAGATGCAGGCGCAGGGCGCTCAGAGCCTGACCCAGATTCTGCGTTACACCGCCGCCGTTGTGCCCGAAACACGCGGCTCGACTGCCTCGCGTCTGGACATGCTGACGGTGCGGGGCTTTTCTCCGGCGCTCTATCTGGACGGGCTACGCATGCCGGGCAGTCGGGATGCGGCGCCGCAAAAGGATTCGTTCGACCTGGAGCGCGTCGAAGTGCTTCGTGGTCCTGCGTCGGTGCTGTATGGCCAGGCCAGCCCCAGCGGTGTAGTGAACATGGTCAGCAAGCTGTCCACCGAGGTGCCGTTTCACGAAATCGGCGTGACTTACGGGACCTTCAATAAAAAACGCACCACCTTCGATTTTGGCGGCCCGGTGGATGATCAGGGCGTTTTCTCCTATCGTATTTCCGGTTTGTACGACGATGGCGATGGCCAGATCGAGCACACTGAAACCCGTCGCCAATCGTTGGCGTCCGCGTTCACCTGGCGCCCGAATGACGACACGTCGCTGACGCTGTTGGCCAACTATCAGCGTGACCCCAAAGGCGCGTCCTATGGATCGATCCCTGCGTTCGGCTCTTTGCTGGACAGCCCCACCGGACGCGACATCGACGTCGATTTTTACGACGGCGAGAAGGACTTCGAGAAGAGCGGTCGCAATTATCACGCGCTGGGTTACCTGTTCGAACATCACCTTGATGACACCTGGACCGTTCGCCAGAACGCTCGCTACATGCGCAGCGAAGGTTTGTATCGCAGCATCTACAACGGCAGCGGCGGGCTGGCGGCGGACTATCGCACCATCAGCCGTTACACCATCGCCACTGACGTGAATCTGGATTCCTACACGCTGGATAACCAGTTGCAGGGTAAATTCGATACTGGTCCTTTGCAGCACACGCTGCTGTTCGGAGCCGATTATCAGAACACCAGCACCGACACCAAATCCGCCAACGGCGCCGGGCCTTCGCTGGACCTGTTCGACCCGGTATACGGCGCCAGCGTGGCGGTCCCGGCGTACACCAACCAGTCGACGCAGCGTAACCAGCAGAAAGGGGTGTACCTGCAAGAGCAGATGAAGTGGGACAAGTGGGTGTTGTTGATGGGCGGCCGCTACGATTGGGCTGATACCGCCAACAGTGCACGCAATCTGCAACGTGGGACGAAGACTCGAACCTCTCAGGATTCGGAAGCGTTCACCGGACGCTTCGGTCTGGTGTATCTGTTCGATAACGGTCTTGCGCCGTATATCAGTTATGCCGAGTCGTTCGAGCCACAATCCGGAACCGGTTTTGGCGGGTCGTTTTTCGAGCCGACCGAGGGCAAGCAATACGAACTGGGCATCAAGTATCAACCGCCAGGCAGCAACAGTTTCATCACCGCAGCGATCTTCGACTTGCGCCGCAGCAACGTACTGACACTGGACCCTGACGCCAGCCATCTGTGCAACGGGGTGCGCTGCAACGTGCAGACCGGTGAGGTGCAATCGCGTGGCTTCGAGCTGGAGGGCAAGGCAAGTCTGAACGACAACCTGGATATCACCGCGGCCTACGC
Organism: Pseudomonas californiensis; assembly: GCF_021147775.1. Taxonomy (GTDB): domain Bacteria; phylum Pseudomonadota; class Gammaproteobacteria; order Pseudomonadales; family Pseudomonadaceae; genus Aquipseudomonas; species Aquipseudomonas californiensis. Next base: position 201,701 of record NZ_JAGTPK010000008.1, on the reverse strand, counting down.
GTACCTGGATAACCGTGTCACCAAGTCCAACAGTACGGTCAGCATGATGCCGGGAGTGGCGGGCGTGCCCAATGGTCCGAACATACCGGCCGAAGGCACGACCTCGGTTGCAGTGCCACGCCATACTGCCTCGGCCTGGGTGGATTACACCTTTCGTGAAGGGCGACTGGAGGGCGTAGGTGTAGGCGGCGGTGCGCGGTACATCGGCTCGTCGTGGGGTGACGAAGCCAATACCCTGAAGGTGCCGGGTTACACACTGTTTGATGCGGCGGTGCACTACGACATCCCCAACATTAACAGCACGATGGACAATCTGCGTCTGGCGCTTAATGTGACCAACCTGGCCAACAAGGAATACGTCGCGTCGTGCTACTACTACACATGGTGCTGGTATGGCTCACAGCGCACCGTGCAAGCCAGCGCAACGTATCGTTGGTAAATATTCCGGCCCACGTTCCAGGCGCTTCGAACGTGGGCGGGGCAGTTAAAGAACGGTGGGTCTGACGGTCAGCGATCAGAACGCAACCGAGGTCTGCACGTACACGGTGCGCGGCTCGCCGACGTACTTGCCGCGGTTGTTGTCATCGAACGAGCGTGTGTAGTACTGGCGGTTGAGAATGTTCTTCATGCCGACGGCAACGTTCAGGTCCGAGAGTTTCGGGCCGAAATCATAGCCTGCACGGGTGCTGAACAGCATGTAACCAGGGATCCGGCCAGTGCTGCCGTCAGCACTTTCGGCCGAGGTGTTGGCGTTGTCGGAGAACTGATTGCTCTGGAATGAGCTGTCCAGATTCAGCTTCCACGGGCCGTCGGTGTAACTGACGCCCATGGTGCCTTTATGCCTGGACGAGAAGGGCACGCGGTTGCCCTTGTTCGGGCCGTCTTCACGAATGGTTGCGTCGACAAAGGCGTAACTGGCGTAAACGTCGACGCCTGCCAGCGCTGGCACCAGCCCTTCAAGCGCGTAGTTGACGCTGGTTTCGATGCCTTGATGGCGTGTCTCCCCCCGCGCAATCACCGTATCGTTGGTCTGGTTGCTGTCGTACTGGTTGTCGAAGTTGATCAGGAACGCCCCGATTTCGGCGCGCAGGTTGCCGTTGTCGTACCGCGTACCCAGCTCCCAGGTCCGCGCCTTCTCGGGTTTGACTTCGCCGCCGGTGACGCGGTTGGGCATCTGGCTGTACTGCACGCTGCCGAACGAGCCTTCGGTGTTGGCGTACAAGTTCCAGGTGTCGGTCAGGTGGTAGAGCACATTCAGCGCAGGCAACGCGGTGTTGTAGTCGCCCTGGTATTTGACGTTAGTCAGGTTGTTGTTCTGGGCGGTGTCGATCATCTCGTAGCGGATGCCGGGGGTGATGGTCCACTTGCCGATGTCGATGCGGTCATCGATGTAAAACGCATGGGCCTCGGTCGAGCCACGGGTATCACGGTCGTTGCGGCTGGCGGTGGTCGGCAGTTCGCCGGTCACCGGCTCGCGATAGCGCAGCTCATGGCCGGCTTCGTTGACGTAACGGTAGCCGACGCCCACTTCATGCCAGGTTTCACCCAATGCGAAACCTTGCGAGAAACGGCTCTCCAGGCCACGCACCCAGTATTCGCGAGGCGACAGCGAAACGAAGCTGCCTTGATCCAGATAGCCACTGCGCAAAGTCTTGGTGAAGAACGTGTTGGCGGTGAAGACGCGTGCATCCTGCTCGTAGCGATAGCCGAAGTTGAACATCGTACGGCGGCCCCAGAACTTGTCCTTGAGACGCGTCGACTGGTAAGGGTCGGCATCGTAGTCCGCAACGCTGAGGCCGCCCGGCATCTGTGCTTCACCGTCGTAATACTGCGCCATGGCGTTGAGGCTGTTGGCCTCGTCGATCTGGTATTTGCCCTTGAGAATCAGGTCGTCGATCTGGGTGTCGCTGTGCTCGCGCCAGTCGCCGCCGCGCACGCCGGAGTACAGAATGGCGCCGCCCAGGCCGTTGTCGGCGGTGCCGCCGGCCAACAGGTTGCCGGTGGTCTTGAAGCCGTCGTGGCTGGACGAAGGGCTGGTCTCGGTCTGGATACCGCCCTTGAGCGTCGGCGCATCAGGGATTGCACGGGTCACGAAGTTGACGATGCCGCCCACGTTCTGCGGGCCGTAACGCACTGCACCGCCACCACGAACCACGTCCACGGCATCCATGTTGCCCATGCTGATGGGCGCGAATGATAATTGTGGCTGGCCGTAAGGCGCGAAGGGCACCGGGATGCCGTCCATCAAGACTGTCGAGCGCGAGGCCAGACGTGGGTTGAGGCCACGAATGCCGAAGTTCAGCGCCATGTCATGGCTGCCAGTGCCGTTGTTATCGGGTGCATTGACGCCGGGGATTCGATTAAGCACCTCACGCGCCGAAGTGGCCCCCACACGCTCGAATTCTTCGCGACGGATCACGTCTCGTGCGCCAGGGTGCTCGAACACGTTGGTCTGTTGCGCTTCGCCCAGCCAGTCGCCTACCACGGTGGAGGCGCCCAGCTCGATAGGTGCGCCCGGCACACTCGCCGATTGCAGCGTAAAACCGTTATTGCCGTCGGCCATGGCCTGCAGGCCTGTGCCTTCGAGCAAGGCGTTCAAGCCTTGCTCGGGTGTGTACTGACCTTCCAGCCCCCGGCTTTTAAGGCCGCTGGTGATTTGCGAGCCGTAGGAGATCAGCACGCCCGACTCGCGACCAAACTGACTCAGCGCCGTTTCGAGTTCGGTCGGGGCGATGTGATAGACCTTGGGCGCCGGATCGGCCGCCTGAGCCATCGACAGACTGCCGATCGAGAGGCTGGCGCCAAAAATGACATGGCGCAGCGTGCGCACCAGCGGTGAAAGTTGGGTAGGGCGGGCTGACATGCAGGAGTCCTTTGACCGAAGGGTTGAGAAGTGCTTTCCCTGTCTGTCACGCGAAGGTCGGAAAACGGCTCACTGATTTACAAATAATTTTTTGAGAGTGGCGAGGCGGGGTGTCTCAGTGCGGCAGATTTGTTGTCAGGCACGTGCCTGCACGTTGATCCAATAACGGGTGAAGCGCTGCACGTGCACAGGCAGGGCGACTTCGAGCATGTCGAGAATGCGTTCGCTGTCTGCCAGCGGGTAGCTGCCGGAAATCAGCAGGTTGGCAACCTTGGCATCGCAACTCAAACGCCCGCGGCGATAGCGACCCAACTCATTCAGAAAGTCGGAGAGCTTCATGCGCGAGGCCACCAGCATCCCGTCGGCCCATGCGCCATTGCTGGCGTCCACCGAGCGCACGGTGTCCCATCCCTCGTTGCTGAAAGTCACTTGTTGCCGGGCCTGTAGCATCAGCCCTGTTCCTGGCCTGTTGCCGGGATCAATCTCGATGGCGCCCGCAAACACCGCCAGTTGTGTGCGCCCGTCAAGCTGACGAACGTTGAACCGGCTGCTGGCGGTCGACGCCCTGACCATGCCTTGAGCGGTCAGCAGGTTCAGTGGGCGGTCGTCCGCCGAGGCGGTCATCAGTATTTCGCCCTGCAGCAGGGTGATGAGCCGCTGCTGTGTGTCGAAGCGCACATCGACGGCACTCGCAGTGTTCAACTGCACCTGGCTGCCATCACTCAGAGCCACCTTGCGGCGTTCACCCACACCACTGTTGTAATCGGCCAGCAACGGTTGGAGTGCGATCTGTTCGCGCAGGCTCCAGCCCGCAACGGAGCCTGCGCCCAGCAGCAACAAAAGTTTGAGCGCATGACGCCGGCCTGCTGACTTGGGCGCACCCATCGCGGCATGCGCCAGTGGCGATGACAACCCGCTCAGACGCTGGTTGACCCGCTGGATGTGCGCCCATGCCCGCTGGTGCTCGGCGTTACCGTTGAGCCACAACTGCCACGCGTGCTGGCGACGCGCATCCAGCGCGCCTTCCTGCATTTCCACCAGCCAGCCGACCGCTTGCTGCGCGACGGCAGGCGAGATATCGGATTTGTTCAGCGATTCACTGTTCAGGCTCATAAGGCGAAATAGCAGCGCAGCGCGGCCTTGTTGATGTGGCGCTTGACGGTGGCGATGGAAATGCTCAGTGCATCGGCAATTTCGCCATGGCTCATACCGTCGACCTGCGACATCAGGAAGGCCCGCTTGACCGCAGCAGGCAGGCCGTCGAGCAACTGATCCAGCTCGATCAATGTTTCAAGAATAATGGCGCGCTCTTCTTCAGAAGGGGCCATGCATTCCGGCAATTCCAGCAGCGCCTGATAATAGGCGCGCTCCAGATCCTGACGTCGATAGTGGTTGCACAGCACCCGTCGGGCGATGGTCGTCAGGAATGCCCTGGGCTCGACAATCTGTGGCGTTTCACGTGCGCCCAGCACTTTGATGAAGGTGTCCTGCGTCAGATCCGCAGCACTGTGCGGGCAGCCAAGCCTGCGCCGCAACCAGCCGGTCAGCCAAGCGTTATGCGCCCGGAACAGGCCGTCAACGGTGTGATTGAGAGAGGAGTGGGCGGTGGGTATCACGGAGAACAATCCACGAGGATTCATTGATGGCGTGGATTCTGGCAGACTCTTTTGCGTATGAGAATATTTATCATTAATATTGCGCTTCATTTGTCCGACAACGGGCAAATCATCGTTCAATGCTGGTCATGACCGCGACGTCTGTCTCGCATTCGTGAATCGGCCCTACCGTTTTCATGGATCGAGTGAAGGCTCTCTGATGGATGGCTCTACTGCAAGCAGCCCAATGGCCCAAAAGCGCATTCCCAAAGCCCGTAATAATGCCCGGAACAAAGGCGTCACGGGTGCCTATCGACTGGCCGTGACGTCCCGTGCCCTGGCCGCGATTTTCGCCGGTTATCTATTGGCATCCGTCGCCAGTATCTGTCTTGCGCAGTGGTTGCCAATGCCTCGTGCCGAGGCCGTGGTGCTCAGTATGATGCTGTCGTTCCTGGTTTATCTGGCTGCGATCATCTGGTGTTTCGCGTGCCGTAGCGCGCTACAGGCCTGGGTTGGCGTTCTGGCGCCCTGCGCGCTGCTCGGCGCCGCTTATGCCTTGGCTCGGTGGCTGTCATGAAAGAGGGATTTCGTCAGGCGATGGCCTGGTTGCACACCTGGATCGGCTTACTGTTTGGCTGGCTGCTGTTCGCGATCTTCCTGACCGGCACGCTTTCCTACTTCAAAGACGAAATCACCCAGTGGATGCAGCCGGAAATACCGGTGCGTACGCTTGATGCCAGCCAGAACGTGCAACTGGCGCAGACGTACCTGCAAACTTATGCGGCAGGTGCGTCGCGCTGGGTTATCACTCTGCCCGACCAGCGCAATCCGGGCCTTTCGGTTGGCTGGTTACCGGAAGGCAAGGCCGGGCAGCGCAATAATTTCGTGCGCAGGCTGCTCGATCCGCAAACCGGCAACGAGGTACAGGCGCGCGACACGCGTGGCGGCGACTTCTTCTATCGCTTCCATTACCAGTTGCAGATGCCTTATCCGTGGGGACGCTGGCTGGCGACCATCGCTGCAATGGTGATGTTTGTCACGCTGATCACCGGCATCATCATTCACAAGAAGATCTTCAAGGAGTTCTTCACTTTTCGCCCGCGCAAGGGCCAGCGTTCATGGCTCGACGGGCACAACGCGCTGGGTGTGCTGGTGCTGCCTTTCCACTTGATGATCACCTACAGCAGCCTGGTGATCTTCATGTCGATGGTGATGCCGGCGAGCATTCTGACCGCCTACGGCAACATGCAGGCGTTCTACAGCGAAGTGTTCCCCGGCCCCGGTGGCGTCAAGGCCGCAGGCCAGCCAGCGCCGCTTGTTGCGCTGGCGCCACTGGTCAGGTCCGCAACCGAACGTTGGGACGGCAATCATGTGGCTCGGGTGATCGTCAATAACCCCGGCGATGCAACGGCGACCGTTCTGCTCACTCGCGACGATAAGGGCAGTATTGTGCTTGATCGGGGCGAAGCGCTAACGTTCAAGGGCGTTACGGGCGAGTTGCAGAGTGAGGCACCGGAGCGGGCGATGACGCTGCAGGTTTCCGGTGCAATTTACGGTTTGCATGTGGGGCATTTTGCCGAGCCGTTGCTGCGCTGGCTGTACTTCATTTTTGGTATTGCCGGCACCGCCATGATCGGCACCGGTCTGGTGATGTGGCTGGGCAAGCGTCAGGTCAAACACGTGAAATCTGGCGTGCTGCCTCTGGAACTGCGACTGGTGGAGGTGCTGAACATCGCCAGCATGTCCGGGCTGATGATCGCCGTGGCTGGTTTCTTCTGGGCCAATCGGCTGCTGCCAACCGCGTTCGCCGGACGTGCCGACTGGGAAGTCAGCGTGTTCTTCACGCTCTGGGGCGTTTCCCTGTTGCACGCAGCGGTGCGTGGCGGGCAACGTGCGTGGCGCGAACAACTGTGGCTGGGCGCACTATTGTTTGCAGGGTTGCCAGTGCTGGACCTGCTGACCAGCAGCGGTTATGTGTTGGGCGCATTGAGGGCGGGGAGCTGGGTGTTGGCTGCTTTTGACCTGACGGCGTTGGCGACGGGCCTGTTTCTTGGCTGGGCCGCGATGAAGTTCAAGCCTGACTCCGCTCGCACGGCGGTGGTTACGGACGGCTTGCCCATGCCGGTCAACACAGGGGAGGCCAACTGATGCTGCTGGCTGCCTTGCTGTGCTACGTGGGGTTTACGGCGCTGTGCCTGTCGATGCCGCGCCATTATGGCGAGCTGCTCAGACGCAGTCTGGCCAGGCCGCGCGGGCTGTGGCTCAGGCTGATGGGCTGGAGTTCTCTGATGCTGTCTTGTTGGGGAGCGGTTGACGCGGACGGTTGGGCCATCGGGTTGGTCCAGTGGTTTGCCGTATTGATGGGCAGTGCCGTGCTGCTGGTTGCGTTGATGCCGTTCAGGCCGCGTTGGGTGCTGACGCTGGCAGGTTGTGGCGCCTTAATCAGCCCGCTGGCGGCCCTGAATCAGTTGCTGACGTGAGTGTTGGCCAGCGCCAGCCGGTACTCGCCGGGTGTCGCACCCATGGCCTGACGAAATCGATTGCTGAAATGGCTGGCGCTGGCAAAACCGCACGTCAGCGCGATGTCACCCAGCGCTTTGCCTGTATTGCGCAGTAGCTGGCGCGCCAGTTCAAGACGTCGCGCCAACAGGTATTGATGCGGCGGCAAGCCAAAGCTTTCACGGAACATCCGTGCAAAGTGGTATTCGGACAGTGCGCACAGACTCGCCAGTTGGCCCAGGCTCAAGGGATCCGCCAAGTGCGTTTCGACGAAGTCCACCAATTGCCGACGCAGATGTGGCGCCAGTCCGCCCTTCAGCCGCAGTCCATCGCGCATCCCTACCTGACTGAGCAAGGCATGGCTGATCATTTCGTGCGCCAGACTGCTGGTCAGCAGACGCTCGCCGGGTTCCGCCCAGTTCATACGGATCAGTTGCTGGAAGCGGCTGGCTTGAGCGGGATCTTCGAGAAACGTGTTATCGCGCAGCTGCATCTCGCGCGGTTCGCGGTCCAGCAGGGTGACGCAGCCCAGTGCAAATTGCTCGGGGCTGAAATACAGATGTGCCAGGCGAATCTCGCCATTCACCACCCAGGCTGACTCATGCCCGGCGGGTAATATGCACAGCTTGCCGGGCGAACCCTTCTGATCCGGTCTGCCGCGACGGAACGTGCCCGTGCCATCTTCGATGTAGCACGACAGGGTGTGGTGAGTCGGGCCGTGATATTCCTGCGAGTCATGCCGGTTGTTCCACAACGCGGCCATCAAACCGTCGCCCAGCGTTGCGCTCTGCTCCAGACGGGCATGGGGCGAGCTGTACAGGGCCTCAAAGACCTGGATGGTGTTGGTGGATGACATGGCAATTCCTCTAGGCTTCGTATCCTACCCGCGACAGACTCGCCTGCCAGCACTTGCTCGATCAAATGCGCAAGATTATGCAAACGGTCCGGCATCGCGGAGCAGCAGACTGATGGCTCATTGAGGAGCCTGCGGTATGAATATCTCGCTTTATCTGCTGACCGTCCTGATCTGGGGCACCACCTGGATTGCCTTGAAGCTTCAGCTGGGCGAGGTCGCGATCCCGGTTTCGATCGTCTACCGTTTTGCGCTGGCCGCCCTGGTGCTGTTTGCACTGCTGCTGCTGACCAAGCGCCTGCAACCGGTCAATCGCCGTGGCCAACTGCTTTGCCTGGCGCAAGGCGTCTGTCTGTTCTGTGTCAACTTCATGTGTTTCTACACCGCCAGTCAATGGATCCCCAGCGGCCTGATCGCGGTGGTTTTTTCAACCTCCACCCTATGGAATGCGCTGAATGCCCGTGTGTTTTTCCGGCAGAAGATTGCCAGCAACGTCATCGCCGGCGGCGCACTGGGGTTGGTGGGGCTGGCTTGTCTGTTCTGGCCGGAGCTGTCCGGCCACGGTGCCAGCCACGAAACGCTGATAGGGTTGGGTCTGGCATTGCTGGGTACGCTGTGCTTCTCGGCGGGCAACATGCTGTCGAGCATGCAGCAGAAAGCCGGGCTGCGCCCATTGACCACCAATGCCTGGGGAATGTTTTACGGCGCGACCATTCTTGGCTTTTATTGCCTGCTCAGCGGCACGCCTTTCACGTTTGAATGGAACACTCGCTACATCGGCTCGTTGCTGTTTCTGGTGATTCCCGGCTCGGTCATCGCCTTCACGGCCTACCTGACACTGGTCGGCCGCATGGGACCGGAGCGTGCCGCGTACTGCACCGTGTTGTTCCCGATCGTTGCGCTGAACATATCCGCGTGGGTCGAAGGCTATCAGTGGACCGTTGCGGCCCTGCTGGGGCTGGTGTTGGTGATGGTGGGGAATGTGCTGGTGTTCAGAAAACCCGCCCCGGTCGTCGTTGCGACGGGCAAGCTGGCTTGAGGCAGTGGGTATTCACGCTTCTTCGCGAGCCTGGCAGTGCCTGGGCTCGCAAAGAGTCAGAACACCGGTATCAGCCTTTCCATACCTGCGGGTTGACCAGGTCCTGTGGGCGTTGGCCCAGCAGTGCGCTGCGCAGGTTGTTATAGGCGCGGTCGGCCATGGCCTGGCGGGTTTCGGTGGTGGCCGAGCCGATGTGGGGCAGGGTCACCGCGTTCTTGAGCTGGAACAGCGGCGATTCACTGAGCGGCTCTTTTTCATAAACGTCCAGACCCGCACCGCGAAGGGTGCCGTTCTGCAGGGCTTCGATCAGCGCTGGTTCGTCGACGATCGGGCCACGGGCGATGTTGATCAGGATAGCGTTAGGTTTCATCAGGCCCAGCTCGCGACGACCGATCAGGTGTTTGGTCTTTTCGCTGAGCGGCACCACCAGGCAGACGAAATCTGCTTCGGCCAGCAATTGATCCAGGCTGCGAAATTGCGCGCCCAGCTCCTGTTCGAGTTCGGTCTTGCGGCTGTTGCCGGTGTACAGGATTGGCATGTTGAAACCCAGGCGACCACGGCGCGCGATGGCAGCACCAATGTTGCCCATGCCGACGATGCCCAGCGTCTTGCCATGCACATCGGTGCCGAACTGCGGCGCTTCGATGCTGCGGGTCCACTGTCCGGCCTTGGTAAAGGCATCCAGCTCGGCGACCCGGCGTGCGCTGCTCATGATCAGTGAGAAACCCAAGTCGGCGGTGCTTTCGGTCAGCACGTCCGGGGTGTTGGTCAACAGGATGCCGCGCTCGCTCAGGTAGCCGACGTCGTAGTTGTCATAGCCCACTGAAATGCTGGACACCACCTCCAGCTTTGCCGCGTTGGCCAGCTGTTCGCGACCCAGTTTGCGGCCAGCGCCGATCAAGCCATGGGAATCGGGCAGGGCTTCTTCAAATTGAGCATTGATGTCGCCCTGTTTGGGATCGGGCACGATCACAGTGAAGTCTTGCGACAGGCGCTCGGCCATTGCAGGGGAAACACGGCTGAAGGCGAGTACAGTTTTTTTCATTGGACAGTCACTCTTGAGCGGTTGAATGAGTAGCACGCTAACATTCCTGCCCGCCCTTTGGCAGCCGCTTTTTGCAGTTGTACGATGTCAGGACATCGCCTTGAGTGCCTGCACGTGCAAATCCGCTTCGTCGGCTGCGAGTATTTCTGGCAACGAGCCACGCAGATACTCGACCCAGGTCTTGATCTTGGCATCCAGGTACTGACGCGATGGGTAGATCGCGTACAGGTTGAGTTCCTGCGAGCGGTACTCGGACAGCACGCGCACCAGCGTCCCGTTACGCAAGCCGTCGATGGCGGAGTAGATCGGCAGAATACCGATCCCCATGCCGCTGGAAATCGCGGTTTTCATGGCGTCTGCGGAATTGACCAGCAACGGCGAACTGTTGATGGTGACCATTTCCTGGCCATCCGGGCCGTCGAACAACCATTTTTCCAGCGGAAAAACCGGGCTCACCAGACGCAGGCAGGCATGGTTCAGCAGGTCGGCCGGCTTGTGCGCCATGCCAAACGTTTTGATGTAGTCCGGCGAGGCACAGACGATGCTGTAAGTGATGCCCAGGCGTTGCGACACGAAGCCCGAATCCGGCAGTTCGCTGGCCAGCACGATCGACACGTCGTAGCCGTCCTCCAGCAAATCCGGCACGCGGTTGGTCATGGTCAGGTCAAACGACACGTCCGGATGACTGCGACGGTAGCGGGCGATGGCGTCGATCACATAGTGCTGACCGACACCGGGCATCGAATGCATCTTCAGTTGTCCGGCGGGCCGGGCGTGGGCATCGCTGGCCTCTGATTCCGCTTCTTCGACCGAGGCCAGAATCTGTTCACAGCGCAGCAGGTAGCGTTTGCCCGCTTCGGTCAGTGCGATGCGGCGCGTGGTGCGGTTGAGCAGACGCGTCTGCAGGTGCGCCTCCAGATTGGAGACGGCACGCGATACGTTGGCCGTGGTGGTGTCCAGCAAGGCGGCTGCGGCGGTGAAGCTGCCAGCTTGCGCCACGCAACTGAAGGCACGCATGTTTTGCAGGGTGTCCATGGATATGTCTCACAGTAGATCGGCAAATTGTGACATGAAGTAACGGATGTAGGACATCCATACCAAAGGATTATCGCCGTTTCGGTAACAAAGATTCACATAACTCCCCGCTTATCGCTGCACGAGACGCCGCCTAGAATCGCCGCCATTGAAGAGCGTTTCACTTCCGGTCGGGAATTCGCAGCTGTGCCGCGTCGTATCATCCAGGGGTTACAGCCCCTCAGTATTCTGATTCTGTCACTCGTTCTCGGCGGTTGCATCGGCACAGCTGGAATCAAACCCCAGAGCAGCGCTTTGTCCCCTGATGACCTGACGACCGATCAGGCCATTCAGAACGCAGCCCATGAGGCGCAATGGCCGGCGGCTGAATGGTGGCGTGCCTACGGCGATGCGCAACTCGATCACTGGATCGAATTGGCGACCCTGGGCAGTCCGGGTCTGGCCATCGCTGCGGCCCGTGTGCGAGAGGCGCAGTCGATGGCGGGGTTTGCCGAGTCTGGCGAGTCACTGCAGGTTCAAGGCACGGCCAGTCTGGATCGACACGGCTGGCCCAGCGATCAGTTTTACGGCCCAGGGGCATTGGCGGATAGTCGCACCTGGGACAACAATGCCTCGCTGGGTCTGAGCTATCCGCTGGACCTGTGGGGGCGAGAGCGCAATGCCAGCGAGCGGGCGCTTGACCTGGCGCACATGAGCGCCGCCGAGCAGCGTCAGGCACAGCTCGAATTGCAGGAAAACGTCGTTCGCGCCTACATCCGGTTTTCGCTGAATTTCGCCCGGCTGGATATCGCCAGGGCCATGCTGGTTCAGCAGCAACAGATGCTTGATCTTGCCCAGCGTCGCTTGCGCGGGGGGATCGGCACGCACTTCGAAGTCAGTCAGGCCGAGGCATCGCTGCCAGAAGCGCATCGGCAAATCGATGCACTTGAAGAAGCCATCGCGCTGAGCCGTAATCAGCTGGCGGCGTTGGCGGGCAAAGGTCCAGGTGACGGTGCTGCCTTGCAGCGGCCTGTATTGTCGCTGCATGTCGAACCGGGGTTGCCTTCGGCATTGCCTGCGCAATTGCTGGGGCAACGGCCGGATGTGGTTGCCAGTCGTTGGCAGGTTGCGGCGCAGGCGCGGGGTGTTGAAGTCGCACACGCGGGCTTCTATCCCAACGTCGACCTGCGCGCCAGTCTGGGCTACATGGCGACCGGTGGTGGCATGCTGGCGTTTTTGACGGGCAGCAAGTTCAGCTACAAGGCCGGTCCGGCCATCAGCTTGCCGATCTTCGATGGTGGGCACCTGCGGGCGGAACTGGGCAAGGCGTCGGCCGGTTACGACCTTGCTGTGGCGCACTACAACCAGACGCTGGTCATGGCTCTGAAAAAAATTTCCGACCAGTTGATTCGCCGGGCGTCGATGGCCAGACAGCAGATGTTTGCCGCCGAATCCGTTGCAGCGGCGCAGAAGACTTATGACATTGCACTGATCGCTTATCAACGCGGGCTGACGGATTACCTGAACGTGCTCAACGCACAAACACTGTTGTTTCGTCAGCAGCAGATTCAGCAACAGGTCGACGCTCAAAGGCTGGCCGTTCACGCAGAACTGGTGGTGGCGCTGGGCGGCGGGCTGTCAGCGGGCAATGATGCACCTGTCGAGGCTCGCACCCTGGCGCCGAAGACGCCTGCGGTGCTGGACCGATGATTGGTCAGGGTTCTCGGCCTCATAAACACCGCCCCGCGACGTTTGCGCTCGTGACCGCATCGTTTGAGCGGTTCATTGCCTTGCCCTGGCGTCGCGAGTTCAACGGTTGGGCGCGCAGCGACGGGGTGACGTGGATCTACATCTTCAAGGTGCTGATCGCGGCGTTTCTGACCTATTGGCTCGCCCTGCGTCTGGAGTTGCCACAGCCACGCACCGCGATGATCACGGTATTTATCGTCATGCAGCCGCAGAGCGGTCAGGTGTTCGCCAAAAGTTTCTATCGCTTGCTGGGCACGCTGGCGGGGTCAGCGATGATGGTGCTGTTGATGGCGTTGTTCGCGCAGAACTCGGTGCCTTTTCTGGGTTGCCTGGCGCTGTGGGTCGGGCTCTGCGCGGCGGGCGCGGCACGTTATCGCAACTTTCGGGCCTACGGTTTCGTGCTGGCAGGCTACACCGCGGCGATGGTCGGCCTGCCTGCACTGGCTCACCCGGAAGGTTCGTTCATGGCGGCGGTCTGGCGGGTACTGGAAATTACTCTGGGCATTCTGTGTTCCACCGCAGTGACTGCCGCCATCCTGCCGCAAAGCTCCAGCGCTGCCATGCGCAACGCGCTGTATCAACGTTTCGGCGTGTTTGCCCGCTTCGTTGTCGACGGTTTGCGCGGCAGTCACACGCAGACTGCTTTTGAAACCGGCAACGTACGCTTCGTTGCAGAAGCCATTGGCCTTGAGGGGATGCGCAGCGTCACAGTGTTCGAAGACCCGCACATGCGACGACGCAATGGTCGTTTGAACCGCATGAACAGCGAGTTCATGACGATTACCACGCGCTTCAACGCCTTGCATCAATTACTCGACAGGCTGCGCCGGGAGCACGCAACCACGGTGCTGCAGCATGTTGAGCCGGGTCTTGAACAGCTCGCCGGTTTGCTTGAAGCATTTGCCGATATTGCCCTGACCACGGGTGACGCGACGCTGTTGATCAGCGAGCTTGAATGTTACAAAACTCGATTTCCCGAAGCGGTCAGGCTTTATCGCTTGGCGCTTGAGCAGACTGGCCCCGATGATGCTGAACGGCTGGATTTTCACACCGCGTTCGAGCTGCTGTATCGCCTGGTCGACGACATGCTCAACTACGCCCGGACCCACGCATCGCTGGCAGACCACAACCATGTCCGTGAGCAGTGGGACCCTGGGTTCGAGTCGCGGACCCACTGGATGACAGCGCTGGCCGCAGGCGCTCGTGCTGCCTGCGTCGTGGCCCTGATGAGCGCTTACTGGGTGCTGACCGCCTGGCCCAGTGGCGCGTTCATGACCCTGGCCTCGGCAGCGACGGTCGCGCTGTCCTCGACAACCGACAACCCGACACGCCTGTCCTTTCGGATGGCCTGCGGCACGCTGCTGGGTGCGGTCCTGGGGTTTGTCGAAACCTTCTTTCTGTTCCCGTACATCGACGGTTTCCCCCTGCTGTGCGTGCTGCTGGCGCCGGTCTTCATGTTCGGCGCCTTTCTCGGCTCACGCCCGCAATGGTCTGGCTACGGGCTGGGCCTGCTGATTTTCTTCAGCATCGGCTCGGTGCCGGATAACCTCACGCTGTATGACCCCTATACCTTTATCAACGACTACATCGCGATGATCATTGGCATGCTGTTTTGCGCAGCGGCGGGCGCAGTCATCCTGCCGCCCAACAGCCGCTGGATGTGGCAGCGCCTTGAGCAGGCTTTGCGTCAGCAAGTGGTGTTTGCAATCAGTGCGCCGTTGAACCGGCTGGGTTCACGTTTCGAAAGCCAGACCCGCGACCTTATGCATCAGGCATACGGCCTGGCTGTCGCCAAACCGCTGGTGCAGCGCGAGCTGTTGCGCTGGATGTTTGTGGTGCTCGAAACAGGTCACGCGATCATCGAACTGCGTCACGAGCAGGCCATGCTGCCGGTGCACCCCAGCTACGCGGCCTACCAACCCTGGCGCATCGCGTTACGTGTGATGGGCCGCGCGCTGGTTCGCCTGTTTATCCAGCCCGACGTTTACAACCTGCAACGCTGCCTGTTGGCGGTGGATCACGCGATCAACCGTGCACAGGAGGCCGATGAGCCCTTCGCGTCGCACTTTGATACCTCTGTGTTGCGCCGGGTCAGAAGCTACCTGCACTTCATCCGCACCTCATTACTGGACCCGCAATCGCCTTTGCTGGCCTATGGCCGGGACCCAGGGCCTTCAGGAATTACCCATGCCGCGTGAAATCGCTTTCCACGGTCTTTACATGCCGACGCTGACCCTGGTGTTTGTGGTTGCCACTGCGCTGGCCTGGGCTCTGGATCGCACCTTGGCCGGGTTCGACCTGTACCGCCATTTCTGGCATCCGGCGCTGCTGCGTCTGAGTCTGTTCGTCTGCATTTTCGGCGCGCTGGCGCTGCCTCTTTATCGTTGAAGTCTGGTTCGAGAACCTCTGGATGAAAAAGCTTTTCAGTCTGATCGCTACGCTGTTGGTTCTGGCCATTGCCCTGTGGATCGGTCGTACCTTGTGGGTTCATTACATGGACACGCCTTGGACCCGTGACGGGCGGGTTCGCGCCGACATCATCAATGTGGCTGCTGATGTGTCCGGCACGGTGGTTGCCGTGCCGGTGCATGACAACCAGCGGGTGAAACAGGGCGATCTGTTGATGCAGATTGATCCTGAGCATTACGTCATTGCCGTCAAACAGGCGCAGGCGCTGCTGGCCTCGCGCAAGGCTACCTGGGAAATGCGCAAACTGAACGCCAGACGCCGTGCCGACATGGACGAGCAGGTGATTTCAGCGGAAAACCGTGACGACGCAAGCACCATTGCTTCTTCCGCGCTGGCCGATTATCAACTGGCGCAGGCGCAACTCGAGGCTGCCGAACTTGACCTGTCACGCACCCGCGTGCTCGCCGCCGTGGATGGTTATGTCACCAACCTGAACGTGCACCGTGGTGACTACGCACGTCTGGGGGAGGCTAAAATGGCCGTCGTCGACATGAATTCGTTCTGGGTGTATGGCTTCTTCGAAGAAACCAAGTTGCCCCATCTGAGCATCGGTGACCCTGCCGATATGCAACTGATGAGCGGCCAGGTCCTCAAGGGACACGTTGAAAGTATCGCCCGCGGCATTTATGACCGGGACAATCCTGAAAGCCGGGAATTGATCGCCGACGTCAATCCGACGTTCAACTGGGTGCGCCTGGCGCAACGAGTTCCGGTGCGCATTCATCTGGACCAGGTGCCGGAGGACGTTTTGCTGGCCGCCGGCATGACCTGCACGGTAATCGTCAACCCGCTGACCAGGGGTTGAAGAGGACTGTGTGCGGCCCGCAGGGATGTCTGATTCTTATAACGCGGTATTCAGCCCGAAGCGCTTGCGCAAGCCGTTCTCAAGCAGCCCCTTGGGCAACAACCAGGCCATCATCGGAAGAATCCGCGAGCCGTTGCCCAGGCGCAGCAGGCGGGGAGGGTTGGCTTGCTGGACGGCCTTGAGCAAGTCGCCCGCGAAGTCGGTGGCGGAGGTCGGGTTGTCCTGAGATGCCTTGGCGCGGGCACGAATGCTTTCGCGGATCGGCCACCAGAGCGATTGCTCGCTGATCAACTGTTCGGCTTCGTGACTGGCGTTTTTTGCAAAACTGGTCGCGATAGCACCCGGCTGCACCTCCATGACCTGCACACCAAAGGGTGCCAGCTCCAGACGAAGCGCATCACTCAGCGCATGCACAGCGGCTTTCGATGCGCAGTAAGCCCCGGCAAACGGTGTGACCAGCACCCCCGACACGCTGCCAATATTCACCACCAGGCCTTTGTTGCGTCGCAGCGCCGGAAACAACGCCCGGGTGACGCCAACGATTGAAAACACATTGGTTTCAAACTGCCGCTGCAAAGCTTCGACGCCGCCATCCAGCAGCGGACCCATGGCGCCGTACCCCGCGTTGTTGATCAATACATCCAGCCCGCTGTGCTCAAGCCCGGCGGCCAGTTGTTCCAGCGCCATGGCGTCGTTGACATCCAGTTGCACGGCGATGAACCCGGCTGCGCTGAGTGTTGCAACGTCATCTGCCTTGCGGGCGGTGGCCCACACTTCGTAGCCGGTGGCCTTGAACGCGTCGGCCAGCGCACGGCCGATCCCGCTGGAACAGCCTGTAATGAGAGCAATGGGCATGTAGGAGTCCTTGTGAGTCAGTCCGAGAAACTGCCTTGAAGATGTTCTGCACGAAACTCCAGCGTTTGCGGACGATAACCCGCTCTCAACGCAGGCAGCGGCACACAGTCCTGCCATTGGGCATTCGCCTGTAAATCGCCGGGGCCGCGGTAGCGCGCGGAGGTCTAGGTATTGTCTGCCAGATTGACGGTATCGCCAGGCGCGTAGGCTGCAATACGCCAGCGTAGCGCTTGCAGCGACACCTTGTTGGTGTTGGTGATCATTATGTGCAAAGGACGGTCAGCGGGGCAGGTCTGCGCAGCGTAGCTGAGGCGTATGTCCAACTGTTCGAGTTGGCGTGTTTCACGACTGTCCTGCCAGATCACGACGGCGGCCACGATGCCAAGACCCAAAGCGGCAGCCAGTGATACGGGCAGTGCCTTGGCCGGATAACGCAGCAGCAGAATCAGCCAGGTCAGGATAAGCACCGCACCGATGAGCATGAGTCGCACCTCGTTAAGACAGAAGTCGACATCCTACAGAAAGCCGGGTGAGGTGTGCGAATGCGCCGTTGGTCTGTGCCGCAGGCGCTGTGCTTGCTTTCATCAGGACACATGCCAGTGGTTGCACGCGTCGATGCCCATCCCTTTCAACATTCGTCTCGATGATTGCGGGGTTTGAACAGCCAGCGCTTGACCGCAGTCAGGAGACCGCTCCAACTCCACCGCCTGTTACGTGAGCCTGGAGTTTTTGCTGGTTTCTCAAGCTGCTCCCACAACCCTGTGTCCGCATGGAACATGAAAGCCCCCCGAAAACCAGTGGGGATGCTGACATCAGTCTTGTGCTGCAGATTGTTCCCACTGAGCGTCGACGTGTAGCCCGCACTCGACGTTATGCCGATGATGCTCCAGGCGGGGGCCTGCAGAGGAAGTTGCAGGTTCTTGTTCCAGTGACCATCTTCAAGGATGTAACGACTGAACTTGTCGCGTGACAGTGGGACGGGAATGTTGGGTTGATTGTTTTCAGCCAGGTAGCGGGGGCCTAGCAGCTGCCAGGTGATTCCAGGATCGGGGTGCGGCGCGAAATTAAGGATGTCTCCCATGCGAAGTGTTATCGATGCGGCGGGAAAGTCGGAGCGGGCCATTATCAACTCGGTGGAATACTGCGCTTGAGTGACGATCTGGAGTGAACCTTCAGCGGGTGCAGACAGTGGCAGATGTAATGTCTTTGTCCAGTGGGCGTTTGCCATGTAGGCGATCAAGGCCCGATAGCCGCTCGTCAGTGTGTGTTCAGTTGATTGGGGAATAGTATAGCTGTAATAACCTTTTATTCTTTCCGCCTTGTCATCATTGGCAACGATGCAACAATCTACAAGACGTTGGCGCAAGGACCAATCCGTGTTGATGATAAAAAAGTCTTGTATATAGGCTTGGTCATGGTATGGATAAAACCAGTCCATGACCTTGTCAGAGAAGTCATCGGGTGTGTACAGAGGGAATTTATTATATTTTGCACATTGAGCTGCCCTCAGCTCGTCGTAGGGCTTGGTTTCGTGTGCCACCCCGTTCAAGAAGTCCTTTAGCTCATCTGTTGAAGGTGTGTCATGGCCGATCCACCGTTGATTGACCCCTGGCCAGAATAAAGGGTCTCGGTCATCATTGCGGTACGCGACCACGACGTTCAAACCATCGTAGTTCCATATCTGCTGAAGGGTCAAATCGCTCATCCAGGGCGGAATCAAACTTGAACCGATACGTTTTTTGATGATGTCACGGAGTTCCAGGTGGGCTTCGTGCGTAAATTCCTGCAAATCATGAAAGTCGAGAATAACGACTTCTTTGGTCGCGCTGCCTTGGGCCGGTTTGTGACGATGAAACCTCAGGACTGTCTCAAGGAAGTCGACTTCAACGGTGCGGCCCGAGGCCGAGTCGTGAATAATTGAAAATCGTCTGGGATCTTTGTCTGGGTAGCCCCAATTAAATCTTACTCTAAGGTCCAGTACCCTGATACCTGTCATCAATTGTTCAAAAGGTGGGTGATCCTGACAGGTCTCAAGACTGTTGGTATACGGCGCTTTTTTGTCATATCCCGAGTTATGTGTTCCCGGCAATATTGAATCGGCAATCCGTAGATTCCGGCACCCCTTGTAATAGGACATCCAGGTGCCCCGATACTCGTTCCAGAAAGGAAGGCAGACGCCATTACCGTTACTACCTCCCCGACACGCTTCAAACACGGTATTTCCGCGATCGTCTTTTTCGATAGGCCCTCTATTAGGGGCTTCCGATTCTGGACCGAAAGGCAAATGGTCGCTGTCATGTATGTCGCTGTCTTTCATGATTCTTCTCCAGCGTCGGGAGGGAGCTTCAAAAAACCATGTATGAAAATTTATTGCGACTGACAGAGTTACTAGTCCTGAGAGGTATCCGATAGAACACCCGAAGTTGAGCCGCTGATCGCTATGTAAGGTCAGGCTGTTCTTTCGACCTACACTGTTTGATAGTTCAATGAAATTGATCAGGCCATGAACATGACTGCTGCCACGTTGCACAGACGCACCCCGGTGTTGTCAGAACTTGATCCCCGAGGGGCAGTGATCGCTTCAATTGGTCTGTGCCGAAGGTCAGTTATCGACCCACCTGAGAAGCGCATCAGCCGTTCGGCGTTTGATGCAGCGGGGCGGCTCGTTGCCAGCTGGGATCCTCGGCTATGGGCGGACGGTGCGCCTGCCAACCTGACGGCTGTTCATTCCCTCTCGGGTCAGGTGCTGGCAAGCGAAAGCACGGACTCAGGTTGGCGGATCATGCTGCCGGGTATGGGCGGGCAGATCTTGATGAGCTGGGACGGCCGAGACACCGTTCGGCGGGTTGAGTATGACAAGAAGCTCAGGCCCACTGCGGTGTTTGAAGATGAGTCTTGCGTGGAGCGGCTGCAGTATGGCACTTCAGTTTTATCCACTCACAACCAGTGCGGCCAAGTCATTCGCCACGATGATCCGGCTGGCACATGCTTGAATGCCGAGTTCGAAATCACCGGCAGTGTGCTGGAGCAAACCCGGCATTTTCTGCAAGGTATCGGCATCCCCGACTGGCCTGAAGCTGTAGGTCAGCGCTGCGCACTGTGCGAGCCTGGTGGTGGTGCAACGACAGGCTGGGGCTACAACGCGCTGGGGGAGGTGATCAAACAGACCGATGCAGTGGGCAACATCCAGGTTCTGGCACATACGGTCGCAGGCCAACTCAAAGAGGCACGTTTGCAGCTCAAGGGCGAAGCAGAGCGGACGCTTATCAGGGATATTCATTACGACGCACAGGGCCGAATCGAATCGGAAACCGCTGACAATAGCGTGGTCAGCACGGCGCGTTATTGCGGTGAGGACGGTCGCCTGCTTTCGTTGAAGTCGGCAAAGGGCAGTGATGAACCTCTGCAGAATCTGCTGTATGACTACGACCCGGTCGGCAACGTTATCCGCATCGAGGATCGCGCTCAGCCGGTTCGCTATTTCGCCAATCAGCGCATCGAAGCCGTTTCGACGTATCAGTACGACACGCTGTACCAACTGATCGAGGCCACGGGACGCGAAGCCGCAATGGGGTCTCGCGGGCCGGCTGCTCCCGGTTTCCAAAGCCCGCCCGACCCCTCGCAACTGAGCAATTACACACAGATTTATCACTACGACGCAGGCGGCAATCTGCGGCAGCTGGTCCATAGTGGTTCACAGTCGCATTCCCGGACACTGATGACCGCGGGCCATGGCAACCGCAGCTTGCCGGTGGTCGACGATCAGATTCCCGACGAACAGGACATCGCCGCTGCGTTCGATGCCAATGGCAATCTTCGTCAGTTGCGAGCCGGGCAGGCCCTTAGCTGGGACCGTCGCAATCAGCTTCAGCAGGTCAACCCGGTAGTACGCGAAGCCGGTATCGACGACAGCGAACGTTACGTTTACGACGCCAGCGGCCAGCGTCTGCGCAAGGTGCGAACCACGCAAGCCAGAGCTGTCACGCATACAGCAGAAGTCCGTTATTTGCCAGGACTTGAAATTCGCACCAACACAGCGACCGGCGAAACCCTGCACGTCATCATCGCGCAGGCTGGACGCAGCAGCGTGCGAGCACTGCACTGGCCGTCTGATGCCGTTAAAAAAGATCAGATCCGCTATACGCTTGCCGACCACCTGGGCTCCTGCACCATTGAGCTGGATGAGACGGCGCAACTGATCAGTCAGGAAAGTTATTACCCCTTCGGCGAAACGTCCTGGTGGGCGGGCAGGGATGCCATCGAGGCGAACTACAAAACCGCGCGTTATTCCGGCAAGGAGCGTGATGCCACGGGCTTGTATTACTACGGTCTGAGGTATTACGCGCCGTGGCTGCAGAGGTGGATCAATCCGGACCCAGCGGGGACTGTGGATGGGTTGAACCTGTTCTGCTTCGCCAAAAACAGGGTGTGCAGCGGAGTTGACCTACAAGGAACGGTCTATCAAGGAATGAACGACTCTTTTGAAAAAAACGCTACGAAGACTTATGCCATAAAGTATCGCGGTATCGAGGAGATGGAGCGCGCAGGAGAGCACGCCCTGGTATTTACGCTGGATATGGCTATCGAAGAAGGGCTGAGTGGGATGCGCAAAGCGGTGTCGCGCCTGGCGAGCGGCGACGTGACTGGGCTTGAGGCGTTTGTAGGTGCCGAAGCACTGGCCAAACAGGGCGAGTCGAACGTATTTGTGTCAGGTGTGATTGCGGGCTACACAAGCATCATCAGCGCACTGTCTCAATATCAGAGGGGAGGAGCGCGGCGAGATCAGCTCGTTTACCTGGAGGGCGATGCCTATGGCCCTCCGGTCAGCGAGTACGCATTTGTCTTTCCAGAAGATACCCACAAACGGATATTTTTTACCGCGGAGTTTCGGGCTAACTCACTGGTCGCAAAAATGTCGACATTGATTCATGAGCTCTCGCACCTCGAGCTGAATACCAATGATGATTTTTATTACCCAGCCTTTGACATGGACTACACGCTGTCTTCAGAGCAGGCGACTGGGTACCAACGAGCGGTGGTCAGAGAAGCGATACAACAAAACAGTGAGCTCAAGGCAACCTATCAATCCTGGAAACATCGCTTCAGTAAATTCGAGACATGGCTGACCCGGGTAGCTGATTTCTGGGGGACCTATATCGTGACGCAGATGCACGATGACAAGGCTGGAGAAATGCATGGGCTTTCAATCGACCGCTTCAATGTGCTCGCCAACCGTCCCAACAGCTCTTCATCCAACCGTTCTGTGCCCAGTCGCGCGAGCTGAAACACTTGAAACAGGGTTTCCCAGAACAAAAAACCCACCCCCCGCCTGCGGATGGGGATACGCAGGCAGGGGTTGGGTTTCAACTGTTACAGCGTGCCGTCAGGCTGATCGTTA
This sequence comes from Pseudomonas californiensis, assembly GCF_021147775.1. Classification (GTDB taxonomy): domain Bacteria; phylum Pseudomonadota; class Gammaproteobacteria; order Pseudomonadales; family Pseudomonadaceae; genus Aquipseudomonas; species Aquipseudomonas californiensis. Next base: position 179,517 of record NZ_JAGTPK010000008.1, on the reverse strand, counting down.
ACGCGCGATCGTCTGGGTTTTCACGCCTGCTTCCAGCGCGCCCGAGCGGCCGTAGACATCTTCGAAACGCTCGATGTCGTCTTCGCCCAGGTAGCTGCCCGATTGCACTTCAATGATCTCCAACGGGATCTTGCCTGGGTTTTTCAGGCGATGCACCGAGGCGATCGGGATGTAGGTGGACTGGTTTTCGGTGAGCAGGAATACGTTCTCGTCACAGGTCACCTGCGCTGTACCGGACACCACGATCCAGTGTTCGGCGCGGTGGTGGTGCATTTGCAGCGACAGGCAGGCGCCCGGCTTGACCGAGATGCGCTTGACCTGGAAACGACCGCCCATGTCGACCGAGTCGTAGGAGCCCCACGGACGGTAAACTTCGAGGTGGTTCTGGGTTTCGGTGCGACCCTGTTCGTTCAGGGTGTTGACCATCTGCTTGACGCCCTGGACCTTGTCCTTGTGGGCAATCATCATGGCGTCCTTGGTTTCGACGACCACAATGTTGTCCAGACCGATCACCGATACCAGCTTGCCGTTGCCGTGGATCATGCAGTTGCGGCTGTCCTGGATGACAACGTCGCCCTTGGTGACGTTGCCGTTGGCGTCCTTGGCATTCACTTCCCATAGCGAAGACCAGCAGCCGACATCGCTCCAGCCGGCCGACAATGGCACGACGCAAGCGCGTTGGGTTTTTTCCATCACCGCGTAGTCAATGGAATTGTCCGGGCAGCAGGCGAAAGTCGACGCGTCGATTTCGACGGTGTCGCCATCTTCTGTGCTGCGCTCAAGTGTCATCAGGCATGTGTCGTAGATATCAGGGTCGTGCTTTTTCAGCTCTTCCAGGAAGCGGCTGGCGCGGAACAGGAACATGCCGCTGTTCCAGTAGTAACCACCGGCTTCAACGAACTCCTTGGCGCGTTTTTCGTCAGGCTTCTCGACGAATTGCGACACGCGGCTCACGCCTTCCGGCAGTAATGCGTCGGCAGTGGATTTGATGTAGCCGTAGCCGGTTTCCGGCTTGTTGGCCGGGATGCCGAACAGCACCATCTCACCACGTTCAGCAGCCACGGTTGCCAGCGCCAGTGCGCGTTGCAGTGCTTTCTGATCGTCGATCACGTGGTCGGCAGGCAGGACCAGCATCAGGCCGTCATTGCCTTCGTTGACCAGTTTCATGGCGGTCAGGGCCACGGCCGGTGCGGTGTTGCGACCGAACGGCTCCATCAGGATGGCCTGGGTTTGCAGCTTCAGGGCAGCGAGTTGCTCGTTGACGATGAAGCGGTGTTCCTTGTTGCAGACAACAATCGGGTCCTGCATGCCATCGAACACCAGGCGCTCCAGCGTTTGCTGGAACAGCGTGTGGTCGCCGGTCAGTGCCAGGAACTGCTTGGGGAATTGTTTACGCGAAAGCGGCCAGAGTCGTGAACCGCTACCGCCTGACAAAATCACTGGAATCATCTTGTTTCTCCAAAGTATTCAATATGGGCTGTACGTGGTATCTGTCGTTTCTGTCTTGTTCTTGTTCCGCGCCGACCGGCTCATGGCTGATGCCTTGAGCCGGCTGACTTGATCCGTTTAGCGGGTTGCGACCGGTGGCTTGACCCACACTGGCGAGAGGCTGCTGCCACTGCCGGTGATGTAGAGCACAGCGGCTTCGCCACGCTCCAGCGCCACAGGTTTCACATCGGTGACTTTCTTGTCGCCGTCGTACAGCGCCAGGCTGACTTTGACCGGATTGATTTCACGCTCGCCGGTACCTTTGGCAGCCACGGTCTTGACGACCTCGGTCTTGCCATCGGCAGTTTTCAGGGTCAGGGATTTGTCGCTGAGGTTCTGAACACGAACCAGGGATTTCTGTTTGTTCTTGAACGGTGCCTCTTCGACCAGTTGCGGCTTGCCGCTGGCGTTGTTGACCAGCGTGTAATAGTGGTCGCCTGCCAGTTTCACCGGCACGTTCTGGCTGCCCAGCTTGGCGGTGTAGTCACCTGGCGGCATGAAGCTGAACGCAGTGCTGCCCAGTGGCGCCACTTCGTTGAGGTTGGTGTTGCCGACGCTGGCGCTGATTTCGGCGTTGCTGGCGTTATAGACACGCACGAAAGTCGAGCCTTTCGGTGCGGTCGGGCCGTACAGGGCGGAGTCACCGGCAAAGGCTTGCAGCGACATCAGGCCCAGGCCCGCGGCCAGTGCGCAGGTTTTGAACAGGCGGTTTTTAGCCAGACGTTGGGTAGTGTTCTGTTGAGTCATGAGTCAGTCCTCTCAGTTTTGCGCCCGGTTGGGCGACTCGGATGGGGTGGCGCCAAGCGCCAGATTTTCTTTGGAATCACGGGATTTCTTCAGCTGAGCGATCCACTGCGGATCGAACTCACCAAGGTCGTTGTGAGCCGGCAGGTAGCGCTCCGGGAATTCCCAGATGACCACTTGCGGCGGGGTGTTCTTGAACGCATCGGTCTGCAGGTACTTGAGCATCGGCAGAATCGGGCCGTGGCCGTCTTCGGCATAGTTGACGACGTCACTGCGCAACGCTTCTTTCAAGGCACCCACGAAGTTCCAGTTAGGGTTGGCGCTGTAGCTGGTGCCGACCAGGCCGACCGGGATGTCGCTGTCTGCAAACAGCGCGTCGTTGCCAGCGGCGGCGCCTTCTGCCAGATCGGTGCTGCGTTGTTGCAGGTCGTCAGGCTTGGGCAGCAGGTTGCTGAACAGCGGGTCCAGCGGCAGGAAGTTGGTCAGGTCGCCTTTGTAGGGAGCGCTTTCCCTGGCCTGCGTGACGAACTGTTCAGGCTCGCCGCTGAGCGGGGTTTTCTGCGCAATCGCAACGCCCAGTTGTTTGGCTGCCACTTCGGCACCCAGTGGGGTCCAGTGAGTGTCGGTACGCAGAAACACCTGGCCTTGCTGTTTGGCGGCCTGCAGCGGAGCCAGCAGGTCCGGGGCGAAGATGCCAGCCTGGGCCACCTGCGCATGGAACTGTTGATACAGATCCACATGCAGGCTGGCAGGTTTGCTGTTACCGATATGCTCCGGGTAAAGGCGAGTCTTGGCCGGAACGATGGCCAGGACCAGTTTGCTGCCCTGTTTTTCCAGCGCATCGCGCACGCCCTGGATCAACGCCAGGTTGTCCGCTTCGTTCTGTTCGCCATTGGCAACAGCGTCGAACTCTTCATCGGTGTACAGCCACTGGTCCTTGCCGAGCACTACGCCCGGACGCCCTTCCTTGAACAGCTTGTAGTCCAGCGCCGCCCAGAGGTTGGTGCCCAGACGCTTGATCGGGAACTCATCGTCGTAATGAGTTTCCGCCGCCTTGGTCCATTTGCCGTTGAGCACCGTGGTCTCGGCCGACGTGGAAAAGTTGCTGAAGCTGCGCAGCGACCAGGCGCCGAGAACCAGCAACAGGCCCAGGAAGATGGCGATATAGAGGATTCGTAATGAACGGGTCATGTCAGGCTCCTCAGAACTGGAAGTAAAGGAACGGCGAGAAGCTCTGCGCCGAAAGTTTGAGAATCGAGGCAACGAACAACAGCAGGATCAGTGCGCGCATTGCGTAGCGAGGCCAGTCCGCAACCCAGTAAGCCGGTTGCACCTGAGCTTCGCTGCCCACGGTGTAGCCGGGCAGGTGCAGGCTGCCGGGAGCATCGCCAGGTACGGCCTTGATGGTGCCCGGTTGCGCAGTCGCCGGACCGTCGGCCTTGGCGCTCCTGCGGTTGTCCGTTTCACGGTTCTGGTAGAAGTCACGCAGGCCGAAGAACGCCAGCGTTGCGTAAGCCAGTACCAGGGTCGCCACTTGCAGGCCGGTGAGGCTTGCGCGGTTGAGCTCGGACAGCTGCCATTCACCGAAGCTGAACATCGCGCCGTACATACGGCCGGCGACGTGCAGGTTTTCTGCGCGGAAGATGACCCAGCCGACCACAACCAGCAGGAATGTCAGGGCCCAGCGGATTGGGTTGAAGTTGTAAGGCTTGGTGTTGATGCCCAGCGCTTTTTCAATCGCCAGCCACATGCCGTGCCATGCACCCCAGATGATGTAGGTGACGTTGGCACCGTGCCACAGGCCGCCCAGCAGCATGGTCAGGAACAGGTTGCGGTAGGTCGCGAACTTGCCGCCACGGTTGCCGCCCAGCGTGATGTACAGGTAGTCACGCAGCCAGGTCGACAGGCTGATGTGCCAGCGACGCCAGAACTCGGTGATCGACTGGCTGATGTAGGGCTGCTTGAAGTTTTCCATGAAGCGGAAACCCATCATCAGACCCAGACCGATGGCCATGTCGCTGTAACCGGAGAAGTCGAAATACAGCTGCGCGGTGTAGGCCAGTGCGCCGAGCCAGGCATCACCCGTGGTCGGGTTTTGCAGGGCGAAGCAGTGGTCCGCCACAACGGCCAGCGTGTCAGCGATGAACACTTTCTTGATGAAGCCCTGCATGAAGCGCGTGGCGCCTTCAGAGAACTTGTCCAGCGTGTGAGTACGGTTGTTGAACTGGTCAGCCAGGTCGCGGAAACGCAACACCGGGCCTGCGATCAGGTGCGGGAAGATCGCCACGAACGCTGCAAAGTCGATCAGATTGCGCGTGGCTGGCGTGTCGCCGCGGTACACGTCGATGATGTAGCTGATGGACTCGAAGACATAGAACGAGATACCGATCGGCAACAGCACGTGCGTCAGGATGAACGGCTCCAGACCCATGGAGGTCATGGCGGCGTTGATGCTGTCGACACCGAAGTTGGCGTACTTGAAGTAGCCCAGGATACCCAGGTCAACCACGACGCCCAGCAAAAGCCAGCGCTGCGCCGGTTTGGTTCGTACGCCTGCTGCGCCCACTTTCAGACCGATCCAGTAGTTCCAGACGGTCACGCCAATGAACAGTGCCAGGAAGTCCACACGCCACCAGGCGTAGAAGATGTAGCTGGCAATCAGCAGCAGCAGATTGCGATAGCGTTGCCCGCTCAGGTAGTACAAGCCGAGAAAGATCGGCAAGAACAGGAACAGGAACACGTTGGATGAGAAAACCATCCTTATCTCTCCGTAAGTCCAACATTCAAGGGCTCAAAGCCCCCCAAACCCCCCATACGAATATGGCGGTTGTCGCGTCGTTTCAGCGTCACCCGTGGGAGCGAGCAGGCTCGCTTCCACAGGCGTCAACTTTTACTCAAGAACCTTTGTCACTCTTGTCGCCCTTTTCGTGCTCAGGGTCGTAGACCTTGGTCAGGTCACCGCCCAGTCGGAAGGTCTTGAAAGGTTGCTTTTCGTGCTTGTCTTCAAGGACTTCCGGGCTGCAGCTGTAGAGCGCGCAAAAGGGTTCAAGCCAGGCAAATTTCGGGTCCTTTTTCAGGTCCGTCATGTCCTGTTTTTCACCGTTGTGCGCGGCGAATATCGAAGGGTCTTTGACGCCCTCAAGCACGCGGTCAGCCAAGCGTTTCAGTGCACCGTTGTTTTCCGGGCGAAGGTCTACGCCGTTTGCCTGGGCAAAACTTGCGATCATCGCCAGCGGTGGCAGCGCGTAGTTGTGGTACGAAAGGGCGCGTTGACGACGCTTCATTTCGTTGGGCAGGAAACCGTCCTTGTCCACCTGGTTCGCGGCGACCTTGTATTCCTTGACCGCCCAGTCAAACAGGTCCTGGCGATTGGTAGCGACAGCAGTTGCCATCACAGACCACGCCGCCCAGTAGGAATGGTTGTTGATCTTTTCGAGTGGCAGGTTGCTCCAGTCACTGATGACCTGATCGGCGAGCTTGCTGAACCAGCCTTCGATGAGTTGCGATTCTTTCTGGCGGTTGGCCAGTGGACGCGACTCGGAGAACTTCAGGCGCAGGTAAGCCGACGACATGCTGCCCAACGCCCACTTGCGCATGGACTTGCCGGTGTGGTTGAACTCGGTGGACTCCAGCGCATCGGCCTTGGCCCAGGTCGTCATCATGTTCAGCGCGCAATCAAGCTGCTCGGGACGACCATCACGCATGAACTGCATCACGACTTTGCTGACGCCACGTTCAAGATCGGTGATGTCCTGGGTCGCATCACGAAACGCTGCCTCGGACTTCAGGTTCAGCGTCGCACGGGCCTTGTCGGAGCCTTCGTACTTGCTGCGAAAAACCAGCTTGTCGGTGTACGGCTTCGGGATCGAGTCACAGGTGAAGTTGTGATCACCGGTCTTCATTTTTTCGATAGGTGCGTCATAACCCTTGGGTGGCACCAGCGTCGCGGCGGCGGACGCACCCATTGCCCAGGCCATCGATGACAGGATTGCCATCGAGAGCAGGGTAGGGCGTATCAGTTTCGGAGTCTGCATAAGTCACCTCATAGTCCGGCTTGAGCGGTGTGTTTCGCAGCGCTCGGGAACACGTTGCGTTTGCATACTTTGGCGTCGACTTTCTGTGGCTCGGCGCCTGCTTCCGGTCCCTGGATTTCGAGGGCCAGCAACTGTTGATCAGCCCAGTCCTCGTCTTCACGCAGCTCAAAGGCGAAACGTCCATCGGTGTCGGAGGTTTCGGGCTTCTCGATTTTCAGATCCTCGTGGCGGCCATTCATGTACCAGAGCCTGGCCTGAAGAGTTTTCACCGAGGTGTCATCGAATTTGATATCGATCTGGTTGCTGCCGTTGCGAATGTCCTTGATGCCGTTCTTGCCGTTGACCAACACTTCGTTGTTGCCCGGCTTGAGGGTGGTGCTGGCGCTCATGACGGCAGGTTTGCCTTCGCAACCGTTGTCCAGCAGGGACATCATCTGGCGATAGATGGTCTCCTGGTCCAGACGGTACAGCGGCGAGAATTCCCAGATCAGGATTTTTGGTGGACGCTTCTGGAAGTCTTCGCTGCCCAGATACTGCAGCATCGAGCCTTCCAGGCCGCCGCCAGGGAACGCGACGTTCAACACATCGGCGCCGATGTATTCCTGAAGGAAACCGCCGAAGTTGTAGTTCTTGCCACTGTGGCTGGTGCCGACCAGGGTGATTTCCGGGTTGCCGGAATCGCTGAACAGATCGCCGTCACCTGCCTCACCCTTGGGTTCGGTGGTGAACTGGTCCATGTACTGCACGGCGTAGCTGGTGCCACACAGTTGGCCAGCCATGTTGTGCAGAGTACCGGTCTTGCCCATCCGGCCCGACTTGTGGCTTTCGAATTCGCGCTTGGGAATGTCGTCGTAGCCCGGAACTTTCTTGACCGTTTCGGCGACTATCTTCGCGGTGCGCTGGGCGCCGTACGGCGTCCAGTGCTGGTCACCGCGGAAGTAGAAATCGTGCGCCTGCTGCTCGTTGGTCAATGGCGACAGGTCCGGTACCCAATAGCCCATCTTGCTGAAGCGACCGAGCATGGCCTGATAGTTTTTCAGCGCCTTGTCATAGTCGTACTTGTCGCGTTCAGCCGGGAACAGTTTGTTGCGGTCGACCAGCCCACGTGTCGGCTGGTAAACCACAACCAGTTCGACACCTTTGCTTTTGAAGGCATCGTGCAGTTCTTTCATGCGGCGATAGCCCGCAGGCGTGGTGTCGAATTCGGTGCGCAGGTCTTCCTGCGTACGGAACAGCCAGTCGCCCTGAGCCTGCACCAGCGTGGTGAAGTTCTGCTGATAGCGCGTGGTGTAGTTCTTCGCGTCGTGAGCCGCCGGGCACAGGCTGCAGCAAGGCTCGGCGGTGAACGTCGGTGCTTGCGAGTCGTCTGCGCGAGCTGCCCCGGCGGCCGCCATCAGGGCTGCAGTAAGGCTGGACAGGCTCAACAGTTTGATCAAATGTGCGTGCATAACAATACCCTTCCTCATTCCCGCAGCTCGGTCTGGCTTTCGACGGGGTCGATCAATACGGCTTTCTTCTGGCGTACCAGCAGATCGAGGATTTCTTCCTGGCGCTCGCCCAGAACGCCGTTGAGGCTGATGCCGACTTCTTTGGTGGGCATCAGCATCGACACGCGGTACAGCTCGACGCTGAGGGGCGAGTCGATGGACAGCGGGCCGGAACCGTTGCTGGCCAGTTCGCCACCTACCACAATCAGCGATACCTGAGCGTCGAACGGGTCGAGCTCAATGTCGCGGTCGGTGTCGCTCAGGTCCTTGATGTGGCCGTAGACACCCATCAGCCCATTGGCCATGGAGACGTTCTCGTAGAGCTTGATGTTGACGCTGTTACGCACGCGGATACCGTGACGGCGGTTGGCAATCACACGGTTGCCCCACAGCAGGTTGTTGCCGCTTTCGTACAACGTGATGCCGTCGGTGTGGTTCTGGTAGATCTCGTTGTAAGCGACGATGTTGCCGACGCTGTTACGGTCCAGCACCACGCCGGACAACTTGTTGTCGTGGCTCTTGTTGCGGAAGATGAAGCTGTTGTCCACTTCGCGGGAAATAATGATCCCGTGCTTCTTCTTGGTTCCGTAGACATCGTTTTCGGCAATGATCAGGCCGTGCGAGCGGTCATGCGGGTCAATGCCGTAGACGATGTTGTCGCGGTAGGTATTGCCCTTGACCACGAAGTCACGCGTCTCATAGCAGTAGAAGCCGTACCACATGTCCGAGAATTCCGAATCAATGATCCAGCCGGTCGGTTCGGCACGCTTGAGGATCTTCGCGGTGTTGGGCGTGTACTGCGAAATACTGACGCCGTACGACTTGCTCTGGTCGTAGCCCATGCTCGCCATCCTGGTGTTAGCGATCCAGGTTTGCGAACCGCCCCAGGTCAGCACGAACGGGCGAAACTCATTCGGCTTGCGATAGGTCGCCAGGCTGTTGCGGGTCTCGCTCCAGGCGTTGACCTGCGTGTGGGTGATCAGCATGTTGCCTTCGCTGACGATGAACGAGCCCTTCTCCTGAGACAGACGCAGCTCTTTGGTCTTGCTGTCGATCTCGAAAATGCCGGTTTCCTTGACCAGGATTGGCAGGCGCGCCACATAGACACCCGGCGACACTTCGTTGAAGAACTGCTTGGGGACTTTCTTCGCCAGGTCCTGAAGGTTCACGTAGCCATCGGAAATGATGATCGCTTGCGGGATCCCTTTCTGACGGGCTACCCATTCGGCCATCTTGTTGTCGCCGCCGATGAATTCCTTCAGGCCGGTTTCTTCCATCATGCGCGAGACGGTGACTTTGCCTGGCTTGTTGCGCACGATCTTCTTCAGCGCAGCCTCGGCGGTGTAGCCGCTGAGGTCCGGCAGCACCGGCTTGGACATTTCCAACGGCTCGGTGGGCGGGCTGGTGATGGTGTAGCTCTTGGCCTGTTGCAACTCCTTGACTACCGCTTTCGGCGACTCGGGTACGACAGGCGCGTTGGCCAGCGCGACACTGCTCGCCATCAGCAGTGCGCTGCTCAGCACGGCGCTTTCGAGCAGGGCGTGAGGCCAGGTTCGGCTACGCCCGTTGCTTGCTTGACTGTTCATCTCTCGCACTCCTTTGGCGGTCTGCATCAGAAGCGCCAGATGACGTCGACAATGGCGCGATGCATGTATTCATCCACACCGTTGTGGTACGCATCGCCGGGCTTGAAGACACCTGCACGCAAGCGCACCAGTGCCGAAGGTTCATCGAAGGACTGGCTGAGCGAAGCCGGCAGCAAGCCTTGCTTGAAGTACTTGGTGACGACCAGGTCCATTTCCTGACCTAGGTCCTTGCGGCCATCTTCCAGGGGCAGCGAGCTGAACGTATTGGTGTCGCCGTTCTCGCGTACTGCGTTGAGCCCTGAGCTGCCGATCCCGGTATTGCCGTCCACGCGACGGAACTTGTGGTAGATCAGCGACGCGTCGTATTCCTCGTTCATCTGCCACGAGGCGAACAGCGAGCCGGTTTCCACGTTGGCCATTTCGCCCTGGAAGGCTTCACCGAAGCGATGGATTCGCGAGCGTGTGCCGGTCCAGTTCGAACGGTTGCTTTCCAGGCCGTTCTGTACGTAGTCCTTGCTGGCGCGCGAGTAGGCGGCGCCGACTTGCCACTGCGGATCGAGGCGCAGACGCAGGCCCAGATCGGTGGCCCAGCCGTTCATGTCGCGGCTGCTTTTCTCGCCTGCAAAATACTGATCGTTTACCGCGTTGACACCGATCTCGTCACGGGTGCCGTTGAGCCAGGTCAGGCTGCCCCAGTAATTGAGCGTATTGGTGTTGCGATGGTTGTACGCGTCGCTGTCAGCTTGCAGGCCCAACCAGGTCAGGTCGCCATTGGACGTCTTGTCCAGATCGTCCAGCTCCTGGTTCTGGCCCTTGAGCTTGCCGTCGTCATGGCTGTAATGAGCGCGGGCGCCCACCCAATGGCCTGGGGTCCACTGGTAGCTGGCCGAGCCGAACAGGTGCTGACGGTCCTCGTCATCCGGCGCCAGTTCGGTCAGGTCCGTGCGGTATTCGCTGAAGCGTTGGGCAGCACCCAGTTCGGCACGCAGCAGGGTAGTGTCGAAGGTCCAGTTGATGGCTTCGATGTTGGTGTCATGCCATTGGCCATCGTCGTTGCGCAGACGCTGGCGGCCGACTTTCAGGATCTCGCCGGGGTAGGGGGTGAAGCCGCTGTAGCCGACCCAGAATTCACGCAGGGCAGCGTAGGTCTTGTCGACTTCGCGTTCGCTGGCCGTGCCGCGCGAAACCTGCGTGCCGTCGCCGTCTCCGGTGGACTGTTCCAGCGGGTCGGTCTGAATGGTGTCGGTGGCGGTGACCACCTGGCCCATGGCGTAGGCGCTCCAGTTGCCGCGCTCGCCATACACCCACGGGCGCACGTCCAGACCCAGACCGTTGACGTCGCCGCCCGAGCGGGTGCCCAGGTCGCGGTCGTCTTCGGCCTGCGCAGTGGCTTTCACTTCCAGACCGAAGTTCTGGACTTCAGTCAGCGCTGCCAGCGTCGGGCAGGCCCACAACAGGGAGAAACCCAGGCCCATGCCCGCAGCCATCAGGGGATTCAACTTCATAGTGCTTCCTCACCGTCTTTTTCTTCTTGCAGGGCCTGCATCGCCAATGCGCTCTGATTGGCGTTTGCGCCCCGGACTTTTTGCTCGCGTGCCAGCAATTCCTTGGCGCCGGCGAGCTTTTCAGGCGGCAGTTGTGCGGTTAGAACCTGTGCAAGCTCGGTGGCCTGCGGGGTGTTGGAGTTCAGCGCGAGTTGGCTGAATACCCAAGCGTTCACTGGGTCAGGCAGCGTGCCCTTGCCTTGCGAGAACAGTTGCGCGAGGGCGAAGTCGGCGCTGTTCTGACCACCGCGTGCGGCGGTCAGCAATTCATCCACGGCTTTTTGTGAATAGACCTGACCCAGGTAGCCGCGACGGTAGATCTGACCCAGGTAATAGTGGGCAGAGATCTCCGTGGCGGAGGCTTTCTTGAGGTGCTCTTCAGCCTTGGCTGCATCGGCTGGCACCCACTTGCCTTCGTAATACAGGCGACCCAGCAACAGCTCGGCACGCGGTTGGTCCGCGGCGCGTCCGTTGTCCAGGTATTCCATCATCTTGTTGACGTCACCCAGTTCCGGGAAGTCGTACAGCAGTTTGGCCAGGGTGACCCAGGAAACCGGATAACCCGGTGCGATGCCTTCGAGCAATTGCTGGGCGGTCTTTTCGTCCGGCGTGCCGATTTCGCTGTCACCCAGGACGCGCGCCACGCTGTCGACACGTTGCGCGCCAATGCGACCGGCAGCGTGTTCGCTCTTGAGTTGCGCGATCAACGCAGCCTGTTGCTCGGTATTGCCGCGCTTCTGGTAAACCGTGGCCAGTTCGACGTAGCAAATATCGGTGGTGTTCAGCGCCTGCTTGCAGATGCTTTCCACTTCATCGAGATGCTGATCGTAGGTGCCCTGAGTGCGATACAGCAGCACCTGGGCCAGACCGGCTTCCGGATAGCCGGCAGCACGCCACTGGCTGATCTTCTGCTGCGCGTTCACATTCGGGAAACTGTGCGGGTATTGCAGGTACAGCATGGCCAGCGGCACCAGGGTGCCCGACTCGCCATTGGCGAAGGCTTGCTTGAGCAGACCTTCGGCTTCCTGACGCTCGGCGTCCGTGGCATCGGGCTTGGCCGCCAGCAGGCGACCCAAACGCGATTGCGCACGTGGCGAAGTCTGCGCCGCAGCACGGTAAGTCGCCTCGGCCTGCTTGAGCAGGGCGGGGTCACGGGTATTGACCTGAATGTCTGCCAGGCCAACCTGTGCATCGCTGTAGCCCAAGTCCGCCAGCTGCCGATAGTTCTGCTCCGCCAGTGCCGTGTCGCCGTTTTTCAGGGCTTCATTGGCAAGGCGTTGGTCAGGCAGGCCGGCACAGCCGCTCAGGCCGAGCGCGACAGCGAGGCTCAATAGCGTGGGGGTCGACAGGCGTCGTAGTGGGCTGCTCATGATTACAGACCCGCAGCCATGGCTTTGTCGATCAGCCAGTTCACGGAAGGCCCGCGATCACTGACCACTTCAACAGGACGGCCGGCAAGCGAGCTGCTCAGGCTTTCATCAGGCTTGATCTGAACGCGAATGTCGGTAGACAGGTCGGTGTCGCTCAGGTTGGTGCTGCTGACGATCTGGCCAGTGCGCAGTTTGTCTTCACCAGCGATCTGGAAGCTGACACGGGTGCCTGGCTTAACGTCGTTGAACTGGCGATAGGTGAAGCGTGCTTCGACGGTAGCCGGTGCATTGCGCGGTACGAGCTGGAAGATCACCTGGCCTTTGGAAGCGAACTGACCATCAGCCACCAGTTGACGCGCAACCACGCAATCGCAAGGGCTGGTCATGGTGCCGCTCATTTGCTTGCCGTACAGCTCTTCGATCTTGGCTGGCTGCAGGTCTTCACCGGTCAGGCTGCCCTTGAGCATTTCCAGCATGCTGGTGTTGAAGGTGGCCAGAGGCGCGCCTTTCACTGCTTCACCGTTGGGACCGACCAGACTTTGCACGGTGCCTTCACGGGGCATGGTCACGTCCATGCTCGGGATCGACACCAGGCCCGCCGAGGCGTGGCTGACGAAATACAGACCGTAGACAGTCTTGAAGATGAACCCGAACGCCGCCAGGCCGACTATGAAGATACCGAGGCTGAACGTGACCGCGCGCAGACGTCCCATCGTGCTCATGCCGCCGTCGTTGCCCTTGACCTTGCGCGCCTTGGTGAAGTTGTCGCGCTGCAAGGTTGCCAGCACCTCGCCCATGCTCACGATGTCGCCGGACAGGTGAGAAGTGATCAGGTGACGCAGGGTGGCGATGTCCTGAGCTTCCAGGTTCTGGAACTGGCAACCGACGCGGCCGCTGGCGTTATCCAGCGAGCGAATCTGCAATTCAACGTCCATGGCCAGGCCAAGGTTGTCGATCAGAAACTGCAGGCGACCCTTGATCACTTCGCCCGTGGTGTATCTCACACCTTGCGGGGCAATGAAGCTCAAGCCGCCCGCTGACAAGTCTTCGATACGGACCAGAGGTGCATTCGGCTGATTGTTCAGCAGGCGCAGCTTGGCAGGGATCTTGACCCGTGCGTGTTGGCGCTGGGCTTCGGATTCATGTACGACGTTCGCATTCACGGCTGTATTCATGGCTATTTTTCCTACTTAAGCGATTAATCCGTTGGCCCGGTCAAACCATCGTCAACAGCACGGCGACGAAGATGGTGCCAGCCGAGAAAGTCATGGTTCGGGATGACCACGTGTTGAACCAGCCCTGAAAGCTGGCCATGTCGCGGCTGAGTTTGGTGTCCTGGCGAGTCCAGGACTGGCGATCCAGGCGGAAGAACACGTAGATCTTCATCAAGGCGCCGACGATCTGGTTGTAATAGAGGATCATGGGGTAGGCAGGGCCGATCCTGTGTCCCGAGAAGGACAGCAGCAGCGTCAGGATCAGGCGGGTAATGCCGATCCACAGCAGGTACATCAGCAGGAAGGCACCGCCATACTTGAAGCTGGCGATGATGGCGACGCTCAACCCGAGGATCGAGGTCCACATCGACACGCGCTGGTCAAACAGCACCACGCTCGTGAACATTCCCAGGCGACGAACACCCAGGCCAAGCGCACGCGAGTTCTGGCGAAGGTTGTTGCCGTACCAGCGGTACATCAGCTTGCGGCTGGCCTTCAGGAAGCTCTTCTCGGGCGGGTGTTCAACGGTGTTGATCGCTGCATCCGGTACGTAAAAGGTGTCGTAGCCCAGGCGCATCAGGCTGAACCAGCTGGACTTGTCGTCGCCGGTCAGAAACTTGAACGTCCCCAGACGCCAGTGGTTGAGCGAATCGCTCTCCACGTCGGCGATGAACTCTGGGTTGGTAACGACCGAGGCGCGGAACACCGACATACGACCGGTCATGGTCAGTACGCGTTTGGACAGAGCCATGGAGCACATGTTGATGTGGCGCTGGGCGAACCGCAGCTTGTGCCATTCACTCATGATGTAGCCGCCACGCACTTCGCAAAATTCGTTGGTGGTCAGGCCGCCGACATTGTCGAACAGCTGAAACCACGGCACGGTCTTGGCCACGACGCCTTCGTTGAGCACAGTGTCGCCGTCGATTACGGCCACAACCGCACGTTCATCCGGAAGGTGACGCGAGATGGCGCGGAAGCCATAGGCCAGGCCGTCACGTTTGCCGGTACCCGGAATGCGCACGAAGTCGAGTTTCACGCGGTTTGGCGGGTTGAGCCTTGCCCACATGCTCTTGACCAGCAGTTCATCGGACATTTCCACCAGCGAGCAGACGATAGTCGTCGGCAGACCGCAATTGATCGCCTCACGAATCACCGAGCTGTACACCTGAGCGGTGGTCAACGCATCGATACGAAAACTGGTCACCATCAGGAATACATGGGACGGATCTGCCGCCGTACCCAACTTCTGAACCTTGCGACGCAAGTGCGGATAAACGATGTACAGAAAAATCATCCCGCGCACAAAGTGCGTGAACCCCATTGAATAACGCCAGATACCAATGAAGCCGATCAGGAAGATAAAGTTCTTCGACTGTGAGTCGAAGATACTGGTGGGCAATGCCGTAGCAATGCCCATTAATAAACTCAGGTAGAACAGCCAACCGGCGGCCTGTAACAGGCCGTGCTTTAGCCTCTGCATAATCTGTATCCCAAAGTCAGTTGCACGCCTCAAGCCCCAAGCTCAAGCAACGCTTGAACTTGTGGCTTGGAGCCTGGCGCTTGTGGCTTGCGGCTGATTTACCAGCAGATACCTTCGGCACGGCCTTCTTCACTGGTGGCCTTGGACATGAAGCCCACCAGGTCGACGACACGTTTGCCTTCTGGCGTCTTGTCGGCGAGTGCACGGAAGCGCTCGTCGCGGTTACCCAGGATGATTACGTCAGAGTCATTGATGACTTGATCGAAGTCCGAATTCAGCAGAGACGAAACGTGCGGAATCTTGGACTCGATGTACTCCTTGTTGGCGCCGTGAACACGTGCGTATTCAACGTTGCTGTCGTAGATGCTGAGGTCGAAGCCTTTGCCGATCAGCATTTCCGCCAGTTCTACCAGCGGGCTTTCGCGCAGGTCGTCAGTACCGGCCTTGAAGCTCAGACCCAGCAGGGCGACTTTGCGAGTGTCGTAGGCGGCGACCATGTCGAACGCGTTCTGAACCTGGGAAACGTTGCTGCGCATCAGGGAGTTGAGCAGGGGAGCATCAACGTCCAGGGTGCTGGCGCGGTAGGTCAGGGCACGCACGTCTTTCGGCAGGCAGGAACCGCCGAATGCGAAGCCAGGGCGCATGTAGTACTGGGACAGGTTCAGTGCCTTGTCCTGGCAGACCACTTCCATCACTTCGCGACCATCGACGCCGACGGCCTTGGCAATGTTGCCGATTTCGTTGGCGAAAGTGACCTTGGTGGCGTGCCACACGTTGCAGGTGTACTTGATCATTTCAGCAACGGCGATGTCCTTGCGGATGATCGGTGCGTCCAGTTCTTCGTACAGCGATTGCAGGACGTCGCCCGACGCCTTGTCGAATTCGCCGATCACAGTCATCGGTGGCAGGTCGTAGTCTTTGATGGCAGTACTTTCACGCAGGAACTCAGGGTTCACTGCTACACCGAAGTCCACGCCTGCTTTCTTGCCCGAGCAGTCTTCAAGGATAGGAATAACCACGTTGGCAACAGTGCCCGGAAGTACGGTGCTGCGGACCACGATGGTGTGACGGGAAGTTTTGTCACGCAGGACATAACCAATTTCACGGCACACGGCTTCAATGAAATCGAGTTCCAGATCGCCGTTTTTCTTGCTGGGCGTACCCACGCAGATCATCGACAGATCGGTGGCACGGATGGCCTCTGCAAAGTCTGTAGTGCCGCGCAGTTTACCGGTACGAATACCTTGCGCCAGAAGGTCTTCGAGACCCGGCTCAACGATAGGCGACTTGCCGCTATTGATCAGGTCGATCTTGGTGCTGGAAATATCCACACCGACAACTTCATGACCCCGTGCAGAAAGGCAACCGGCACAGACTGCACCGACATAACCCAAACCAAAGATGCTGATACGCATCGTATTCTCCTCGATGTTTACGCCATAAGTTGGCTGGATATTAATTTTGGCCAGCAGGTGACACGCGCCCGTTATCACGGCGAGTAACAGCCGTTAAACTAACGCAGGCAAAATAATGAGTGAGTGCCCAAACAAGCGGGGTTGACTCAAATGACACTAAGTACAAGCGGCAAGTGACCTGGCCTTACCGGGCAGGGCCCTGCTCTCTTGGATGCAGTAAACCACTCCTGTGTAGCGATCGACGGCGGATCAGGAGCTGAAAGCCTTGGTGCAGAGCCTTGGCGATCATTGTCGAGTCCTGCGCGCCACACCATTCTGGTGCTTCGCCTGTCTACCTACTTCAACTAGTGATATGAGTTTAATTTCGGTACCTGACGCCTTCGTTTGTCGAAGAAGGCATGTCGTCGGTAACTTCCCTTTACCCTCGCGTCCCTGTAAGTGATCTCTTACAACGTTGCCGAGAATTGTTACGGGATGTAGGAGCGTAAGGTTTCGCATTTAGTTCCTGGCCGCTCGTCCTGTTTTGGAGAAAATAACGTATCGAACCTGTGACATAGACAATTGCATATTGATGGCACTTTTCGTTTTGTGCCTAGTTGGCGGGGAGTTAAGCGGGGTGGGTGTGAAAGTGCTATCAGTGCAAAAAACTGAAATGCTACTACTGAAAAAAGTTGTTATTTTTTTGAGAATCGCGAGGCGGTTTGTAGGACGATTTTTAAATGACATTTATCTGACGTCATTAAGCTGGCAATCAGGGGTTGAAAGAGAGGGGCTGAGTTGTGTAGCGGCAAGGCGCCACACAACTGTTACTGGATCAACAGTCCGTCAGAGCTGATCTTCGACATCGCGCAGGAACACTAACTTGGTTGGCGTGGACTGCTCCGCGTTGTAGCAGTATCCGCCGACATCGAACTCTTTTAGTGCATCGGGGCTGTCGATACGTTCGGAGATCACAAAACGGCTCATCATGCCGCGCGCTTTCTTGGCGTAGAAGCTGATGATCTTGTACTGGCCGTTCTTGAAGTCCTTGAACTCGGTATCAATGATGCGGGCGTTCAATGCCGAGCGCTTGACGGCCGAAAAGTATTCGGTGGACGCCAGGTTCAGCAGCAGATCGTCGCCCTGTTCGGCCAAGGCCTCATTGAGCCATTCGCTGATGCGCGTTCCCCAGAATGCGTAAAGGTCCTTGCCTCGCGCGTTCGGCAATCGAGTGCCCATTTCCAGGCGGTACGGTTGCATCAGGTCCAATGGGCGCAGCAGGCCATAGAGGCCGGACAGCATGCGCAAGTGGTCCTGTGCGTAGGTGAGCTGCGCTTCGCTCAGCGTCTCGGCCTGCAGACCGGTGTATACATCGCCTTTGAATGCCAGCAGTGCCTGTTTTGCATTGTCGAGCGTGAACGCCGGGTTCCAGCTGCCGAACCGTGCGGCATTGAGGCCCGACAGCTTGTCGGACAGGTGCATCAACTCACCGATCTGTGCGGGTGTCAGCTCGCGAAGCTGGGTGATCAGTTCCTGGGAGTGATCCAGGTACTGCGGCTGGGTAAAACGCTCGGTCGTGGGCGGTGTTTCGAAATCGAGGGTTTTCGCTGGGGAAATCACCATCAGCATGAAGTCGTCTCCTTTGATCGTCCGGCGATTCTAGGGGGTGTGCGCCCGTGACTCCAGCTATGGTGGCGATAGAGCTCGCGTACTGGCCAGCCAGACATGCCTCCGAGTGCACAGGCACCCTGCGTCAGTCGGCGATATCGGCTTTGTCAGCGTGCGGACACAAGACGCGGGGCCGGGATCAGCTATAGTGGCGCGCCGGTCATGGCGTTGACCGTAGACAGAGAGGGCAAAGGGTTTGCGTATTGTTTTAGCAGTTTGCGCGTGTCTGTTCTGGGCCCAGGCTCAGGCGGCCGCTCCGGTGATCGCCACGATGGATCGCAGCGTCTGGCCAGAGCGCCTTGAGACGCCCGCGCTGTTCGACGTCGCCTCCCGTGCAGAAATTCTGGCGTTCGCTCATCAGCTTCTGCTCAGTGAGAAGCTGGACGAAGAAGGGCTCAAGCAGCGTCTCGGTCTGCGTTACGTCAATGTGTCGTCGCTGAATGTGGTTCGCCATCGGCTTTGGTCGCGTCTGCTGGAAAACTATCAGAGCGCGCAGAAAAGCTGCGAAGAGGACGCCAACTTCTGTGTCCTGGTCGAAGACATGGATCAGTTGCGTCAGCGCGCCGAGGAATATCAGGTTTCCAACGACTCTTTCTATGCGGCCTGGGCCAAACCCAGCGCAGTGTTTCACCAGCGCTACCTGAATGAACTGTTGTTCATGGCGGCACTCTTCCCGCAGACCAGCAGCGAGATCGAGCGTTACAACTCGGATGAAATGAGCGGTGACGAGATGCCTGACCGCACCTTCATGCTCAACTTTGCCGGCGGCCCTAGTGCTGCCGACGGCGGTACCGACTGGCTTGCCGATTTCATGCGCCAACAGAAGATGAATGCCACCTTCTTCGTACTTGGCAAAAGCTTGCAGGACCGACTGGAGGGCAGCTCTGCAAGCTCGCTTCAGGCCTTGTACCGCCAGCAATGCGTCGGTATCCAGGGTTGGGAGTATCGCTCGCACAGCCAATGGCTTGACTGGCAGGATTCTGTACAGCGCAGTTCCGAACTGGTTCAGCGCATTCTGCCCGACAACTTCGTGCCGTTGTTCCGCCCCCCGTATGGCCACCGTCGCGCTGACAGCGGCGACTATTTCCGCTCCCAGCATTTGCGGGTGTCGTTGTGGAACATTGATGCACAGGACGCAGCGGGTCGGCTCACTGCCGAACAGTCGGGTGACCGGGTGCTGACGCTCATGCTGCTCTGGCGCCGAGGTACCGTGGTGTTCCACGATACGGCCAACAAGGCGCAGTCGGCGTTACCGCTGCTGCTGGCCAATACGGCGCAAAGCGAGCTGATCTGGGATGACTGCCGAAACATCTCTGAGGCCCCCGAGAATGAAGGGCTGGAGAGCAGCGAAGAGGCGTTGCCGGAAGGGGAGTGACGTGGAATTCAGCCAAGGCTGACTTCGGACTGTAAACGCGCCACGGATGTCCGCCAAGCGCTATTCGTCATCCTGTGAAATAAATTTCAAAAAACTGTCAAAGAGCTTTTTTCTGTCATCCCTTTTGCTGTATTACGAATACAGACCGCCGAAACCTGCAACACAGGTGGCGTCCTCAAAGACCCACCTTGAGCAACACTTCTGCCCTGCCTGAAGGGGAGAAACCGGCGGCCTTTTCGTGGCGCAGCACTGTCGTGGTTCTGCGTCGCCTGGCTACTACAAAGGTGAGCGAGTATGGATGATCACGGACGCACCCCTTCCACCAACCAGCCTATCCTTTACGTGCTCGATACCAATGTATTGATCCATGATCCAAACGCATTGCTGAATTTCGAAGAACATCACGTTGCCATTCCCATGACGGTTCTGGAGGAACTCGACAAACTCAAGGACGGTAAACATTCAGTGGCCGCCGAGTGTCGCCAGGCCATCCGCCTGATTGACAAGACCCTGGGCGAGGCCTCGCCGGAAGACGTTGAAAAAGGCGTGCCTATCGACCGCGGCACCGGTGTGCTCAAAGGCTATCTGTCCATCCTCATGAGCAAGCGCGAAGAGCCCAACAGCCTTCTGCCGGAACACCTCAACGACAACATCATCATCAATCAATTGATCGACCTGCACGCGCGCAACAAGGACTTGAGCGTGGTGCTGGTGACCAAAGACATCAACATGCGCCTCAAGGCGCGTGCCTGCGGTATTGCAGCCGAGGATTACAGCACCGACCAGCTGGTCGACGACGTTTCGTTGTTGTCGCGCGGCTATCACGACATGACCGGTTCGTTCTGGGATCGGGTCAACAAGGTCGATACCCGTCAGGAGCGAGGCCGCACCTGGCATCGTGTCCAGCTCAATGAAGCCCTGCCAGCCGTGCATATCAACGAGTTCATCATTGATGAGCAAGGCTTCGTGGGCTGGATCAAAGGCGTCAAGAACGATGAACTGCTGATTCTGGACATGCATCAGGAGCCATTGCTGCACCAGGAAGCGTGGGGGCTCAAGCCTCGTGACATCTATCAGGGGCTTGCGCTGTTCGCGTTGCTCGACCCGGATATCCATCTGGTCAATCTGTCCGGTGCGGCCGGTTCGGGTAAAACCATTCTGGCGCTGGCGGCGGCCATCGAGCAGACCATGGTTACCAAACGCTATCGTCGTATTATCGCAACGCGCAGCGTTCAGGGGCTGGATCAAGAAATCGGCTTCCTGCCGGGCACCGAAGCGGAAAAAATGGAGCCATGGCTCGGCGCGATCACCGATAACCTTGAAGCCTTGCACATGGATGACGAAAGCACCCATGGCAGTGTCGATTACATCCTCAGCAAAGTACCGCTGCAGTTCAAATCCCTCAATTACATACGAGGTCGCAGTTTTCAGCAGAGCCTGATCCTGATCGATGAATGCCAGAACCTGACACCGCACCAGATGAAAACAATCATCACCCGTGCTGGCGCCGGTTCCAAAGTGGTCTGCCTGGGTAACCTGGCGCAGATCGACACCCCTTATCTTTCGGCCACCAGTTCCGGGCTGACCTACCTGACGGAGCGTTTCAAAGACTTCCCCAACGGCGTGCACATTACCTTGCAGGGCGTGCCACGTTCCATTCTGGCCGAATACGCAGAGAGCCATTTGTAATAGCCTTATAGCGTACCCACCTCCAGCGCCAGGCGTTACATACGCCTGACGCTGGACTCACAACTCTCTTCGTCAGCAGGCTGACTCCCACGGAAGCGTTTGTAACCAGTACGAGCTTGCCCGCGAAGATGACGACACAACTGCCACTAACATGGCTCTTTACCATCGCTTTTTGAGCAAACTTACTCCTGCGGAGTCTGCGCTCAGCCAGCCCCATGCCGCACATTTGGTTTACAATCGCCGCTCCTGTTCAGGAGTAAGGCTGTGCTCACTCATCTCGATTCCCAAGGTCGCGCCAACATGGTCGACGTCACCGATAAAGCGATGACGTCCCGTGAAGCTGTGGCTGAAGCACTTGTACGCATGCTGCCCGCCACGCTGGAAATGATCGTCAGCGGTGGCCATCCCAAGGGCGATGTATTTGCTGTGGCCCGCATCGCAGGCATCCAGGCGGCAAAGAAAACCAGTGACCTGATACCGCTCTGCCATCCGTTGATGCTCACCAGCGTCAAGGTCGAACTGGCGGCGGAAGGCGTTGACGCAGTACGTATCATTGCGCGTTGCAAGCTGGCCGGGCAGACCGGCGTGGAAATGGAGGCGCTCACCGCCGCCAGCATCGCGGCCCTGACCATTTATGACATGTGCAAGGCAGTTGATCGCGGCATGGTTATCGAAACTGTGCGTCTGCTCGAAAAGCTGGGCGGCAAGAGCGGTCATTTCATCGCCGGCGAGGCGGAGGGGCAATGAAGGTTCAGGTTCAATATTTTGCCCGTTATCGCGAAGTGCTCGGGCTGGACAGCGAACGGGTCGAAGGCGACTTCTCGACCATGGATGCACTCCGTCAGCAGTTGCTGGCACGCGGCGATGCGTGGCGGGTGCTTGGCGAGCAGAACCTGATGTGCGCCCGCAATCAGGAGCTGTGTCAATTGGACGAGCCGCTGGTGGATGGCGATGAAGTAGCGTTTTTTCCGACAGTGACCGGAGGCTGATATGGCAATTCGCGTGCAAAGCGCAGCATTCGACCCGGGTGCCGAGGTGAATGCACTGCATGCTGCCAATGTCGGCATTGGTGCAGTGGTCAGCTTCGTCGGCTATGTGCGCGACTTCAATGACGGGCGCGACGTGTCAGGAATGTTTCTGGAACACTACCCCGGCATGACTGAAAAAGCGCTGGCAAAGATCATTGTCGCAGCCGAGCAGCGCTGGCCGTTGCTCAGGCTGGAGGTGCTGCATCGAGTGGGGGCGCTGGAGCCGGGCGAGCCTATTGTCTTCGTCGGTGTGGCCAGTGCCCATCGTCAGGCGGCATTCGAAGCCTGCGACTTCGTCATGGACTACCTCAAGACTCGCGCACCGTTCTGGAAGCAGGAGAACACCCCGCAAGGTCCGCGTTGGGTCGAAGGGCGGCACAGTGATCATGAGGCTGCGCAGCGCTGGAAATAGCCCCCTGAAGTCGGCTCGTCCGTTGATGCACGTCGACCCATGACGGCAATCACATGGCCATATGGCCGTTCAGTCAGATTTCTTTCCTTTTTACTCGTGAGCCTGCGCCTTGCAGTGTGGGCGTCGCGATCAGTTTCAGTTGAAAAGACCGGAGTATGGACGTGAGAAAAGTGCAGCAGGTTTTAGTCACAGGGATGGCAGCAGTCACGCTGGCACTGGTAAGTGGTTGTGCGACCGAGAGCTCTCGGGCGCTGCCGGTGGCGAAGGTGGAGAGCGCCGGTGTCGCGTACACCGGGGTCCGCTACCCGGTCGCGGTCGGCAAGTTCGATAACCGTTCGAGTTACATGCGCGGTATTTTTTCTGATGGTGTCGATCGTCTCGGTGGACAGGCCAAGACCATCCTGATCACCCACATGCAGCAGACCAATCGATTCAACGTGCTGGACCGCGACAACCTTGAGGAAATCAAGCGCGAAGCCTCCATCAAGTCCACGGCTCAGCGTCTCAAAGGCGCCGATTATGTGGTAACCGGTGATGTCACTGAGTTCGGTCGCAAAGAGACCGGTGATCAGCAGTTGTTCGGTTTGTTGGGGCGCGGCAAGTCGCAAATCGCTTACGCCAAGGTTGCGCTGAATATCGTCAATATCAGCACCTCGGAAGTGGTGTTTTCGACTCAGGGTGCGGGCGAGTACGAGCTGTCCAACCGCGAAGTGATCGGCTTTGGCGGCACTGCCAGCTACGACTCGACGCTCAATGGCAAGGTGCTGGATCTGGCCATGCGAGAAGCCGTTAACAATATGGTGCGTGCGGTAGACAGCGGTGCCTGGAAGCCTGTCGCCAATTGATTTGAATAAAGGGAATTATCACCGTTATGAGCAGAAGCAGTGTTTCGTTGCGCTGGATCGCAACGACAGTCGTCGCGAGTGCTTTGATCACCGGCTGCGCGCAGCCGCCCAAAACCTTGTATCAGTGGGGCAGTTACCAGCCTGAGGTCTATGAGTACTTCAAGGGCGAAGCCAAGGAAGCTCAGGTCGCCAAGCTGGAGGAGGATCTTCAGAAGATCCGCGCCAGCAATGGGACGCCACCGCCGGGTTACCACGCTCAACTGGGCATGCTTTACGGCAGCCTTGGCAAGGATGACCAGATGGTCCAGGAGTTGCGCACCGAAAAGGCGTTGTTCCCTGAGTCGACCACGTACATGGACTTTTTGCTAAAGAATGCCCACGCGGGAGCTGCCAAATGAGCCGTCATCTATGCAAGGTCGCAATAGGCCTGTTTGCCATCGCGCTTTTGTCAGGCTGCGTCAAACCCAAGACCGTCGACTACTCGGCATTCAAGGAGAGCAAACCTCGCTCGATCCTGGTGCTGCCGCCGATCAATGAGTCGCCCGACCTCAAGGCAACATACAGCACCTTTTCCCAAGTGACCTACCCATTGGCTGAGTCGGGCTATTACGTGCTGCCCGTCGCGTTGGTCGACGAGACGTTTCGCAATAACGGCCTGACCGACGCCAATGATATACAGGCCACATCGCCAGCCAAGCTGCGTGAGATCTTTGGCGCCGATGCCGGCTTGTACATCACCGTCACGCAATACGGCACCAGCTACATCGTCATCAGCAGCCAGACCATCGTGACCGTTACAGCGAAGCTGGTGGATCTGCGTACCGGCGTTACGCTGTGGACAGGTGCCGCCTCTGCCTCCAGTGACGAGGGTGGCAACAACAATGGTGGTGGGCTGGTCGGCATGCTGATCACGGCTGCGGTCAAGCAGATCATCAACAGCTCTACGGATGCCAGTCATCCGATTGCGGGTATTGCGAGTAACCGTTTGCTGTCGGCAGGCCGACCTGCCGGGTTGCTCTATGGGCCACGCTCACCCAGATACGGCAGCGACTGACCGTGACATGAGCCAGGCAGGGCAGGGTGCTGCCTGCTGTTGCTCATGAGCCTGACCTGGCAACAGGCAAAAAAAACGCAACCTGCAAAGGTTGCGTTTTTTTGTGGGTATTCGCCTCCGGGTTATCAGACGGTGCGACGTACCACGGGCCTTAGCAGTTCGGTGGGCGGCGTTTCGCAGCTGATCTTGCGGCCCAGCTTTTCTTCGATGGCGGGCAGCTGATACGAGTCGTCTTCCCCTGCAAAGCTGATCGAGACGCCATCGGCGCCCGCACGGCCGGTTCGGCCGATACGATGAACGTAGTCGTCCGGCACTTCCGGCAGGGTAAAGTTGATCACGTGGCTGATGCCATCAATGTGGATGCCGCGGCCCGCCACATCGGTGGCGACCAGCACGCGAATCTTGCCTTCGCGGAAGCCTTCCAGTGTCTTGATCCGTTTGTGCTGAGGCACATCGCCGGAAAGCTGCGCGGCGTTGACGCCATCGCGTACCAGGCGTTCTTCGATACGCCGCACTTCGTCCTTGCGGTTGGCAAAGACCATCACGCGTTCCCAGCCGTTGTCGGTTACAAGGTTGTACAGCAGCTTGTATTTGTCGGCGCCGGCAACTGCGTAGATGTGCTGCTCGACATTGTCGCTCGCTACATTCAGCGATTCGATTTCAACGATGGACGGGTCAGTGGTCCACTGCTTGGCGAGGTTCATCACGTCTTCAGTGAACGTGGCCGAGAACAGCAGCGTCTGGCGTTCACCCTTGTGCGGGGTCTGACGAATGATCTGACGCACTTGTGGGATGAAACCCATGTCGAGCATACGATCGGCTTCGTCCAGCACCATGACTTCGACCATGTCCAGATGCACCTCGCCACGCTGGTTGAAGTCCAGCAGGCGGCCTGGTGTTGCAACCAGGATGTCGCAGTGCCGAGCTTCGAGCTGCTTGAGTTGCTTGTCGAAGTCCATGCCACCCACGAACGTCATGACGTTCAGGTTGGTGTACTTGGTCAGGTCGGCGGCGTCCTTGGCGATCTGTACCACGAGCTCGCGGGTTGGCGCGATGATCAGAGCGCGAGGTTCGCCCATGTAACGCTCTTCTGGCGGCGGCGTCTGGGTCAGTTGCTCGATGATCGAGATCAGAAAAGCAGCGGTCTTGCCTGTACCTGTCTGGGCACGGCCGATAGCGTCCTTGCCTTTGAGGGTGAAGCCCAGCACGCCCGCCTGAATCGGCGTGCAATACGGGAAACCCAGGTCCTGAATGGCGTGCATCAGCTCAGGCGCAAGGTTGAAATCATGGAAGCGGGTCTTGCCCTCTTGCGGCTCGACCACGAAGTCTTCGAGCTTCCAGGCCGGAGCAGGCGGCTTCGCCACGCGCTCACGGCGTGGGCGCTCGGCCTTGGGCTTTTCAGTGCGCGGGGCTCTTGCCTGGGCAGGCTGTGTGGCGGGCTCCGAAGGAGGAGTCGGGGTTGCTCGATCAGAATTTGGACTGCTGGCAGGCTTGGTAGCGGCAGCGGCAGCGGCAGGGATGGGGGTGGTCGGGCTGGACGCGAGCGGCTCAGCCTCGCTTTTACCGAACATCTTTTTAAGTGCTTTGAGCACGGTGATCTCGTCAATTGGTTAAGGAATGTACGCCGAGCAGTGTAAAGCAAGATCCGTGCTCGGCGTAGTGTCATCCATGATCCGCTACAGAAGGCGTCCTTTCGGGAGCGCGCAGGCGCGTCCGAGACGCTGTCAACGCAGCTTTTCGGTCAGCCATACACCGATGTCATGAATTTCCTGCGGTAACACTTGGTGACCCATTGGGTATTCCTGCCATAGAACGGTGACACCTTGAGCCTTCAAGTGCTCGTAAGCGGTCCGTCCCATGGCGTTATGCACCACTTCGTCGTGCTGACCGTGCAGGCAGTAGCCGGGTATGCGCTGTTGACTGGCTGACAACGTCATCGTATCGGTGAATGTCGGGGCATAAGTCGACAGCGCCAGCACGCCGCCCAGTGGCCCCTGCCAGCGTCGATAACCGGCGTGTAACACCACCGCGCCGCCTTGGGAAAACCCTGCCAGAAAGATCCGCGCCGGGTCGATGCCGCTGTCGCGTTGCTGCTCGATCAAGTCGAGCACCTTTTGCGCCGAGGCCTCCATCTGATCGTCGTCAATGGCGCGGGCCGCGGCGCTCATGGATTTGATGTCATACCAGCTCGGCATTTCGTAGCCGCCATTGATGGTCACCGCGCGGGTTGGCGCCTGCGGCAGTACGAAGCGGGTGGTAGTCAGGGATGTCTGCAATGCTTCGGCAACCGGCAGGAAATCGTAGCGGTCGGCACCCAGCCCGTGCAGCCAGATAACACAGGCGTCTGGGGTGGCGGATGGTTCGATGATCAAGGGTTCGCTCATGAGTGCTCCATTAGTGTGCGCTTGCGCTTTTTGGGCGCATTAATAAGGTGCGCTGCCAGTTTAAAAATGAAAGAAGATGTCGCAAGGGTACAAGTTTTTGTCTTGACCTGTCGCTAATTTGCCTTGGCCAGCATGCTGGTACGGGCTTTGCTACAGCAGGACTGGAGTCGAGGCGCTTACGTCGTTCGGTAACACTATAAGGCTATTACTTATAGCGATCGAAATGCGGCACGGGAGTCCATGCGTCAGGATTCCTGACACGATTCAGCCTGTACCGCACTGGTCCGGGAAAATCATGGGGCTTCAGTCCAAGGGACCGTTTCTGAATCATGGATACGAATGGAAGATGATCTTGCAGGCGACTCGTGATTCAGGTCCAGCGTCGCATGACCCAAAAATAAGCCAGCACGGGTCATTAGCGCCTCACAAAGGTGCGACGCGACTGAAACTCCCAAACAACAAAGAGCAAACTGGAGATTTTGAATGAAGATGTTGAAATCCACTCTGGCTGTAGTGACAGCCGTAGCAGCACTCGGTGTGGCCGGGGCTGCCAACGCAGGTGCCACACTTGACGCTATCCAGAAGAAAGGGTTTGTTCAGTGCGGCGTCAGCGATGGCCTGCCAGGGTTTTCCGTTCCAGATGCTACCGGCAAGATCACCGGTATCGACGCTGACGTGTGCCGTGCCGTAGCTGCCGCTGTTTTTGGCGACGCTACCAAGGTCAAGTTCAGCCAGTTGAACGCCAAAGAGCGTTTCACTGCACTGCAATCGGGCGAAATCGACATCCTCTCGCGTAACACCACCTGGACCAGTTCCCGTGATTCGGGCATGGGTCTGGTGTTCGCTGGCGTGACTTACTATGACGGCATCGGCTTTCTGGTAAACAACAAGCTGGGCGTCAAAAGCGCCAAGGAACTGGACGGTGCAACCGTTTGTATCCAGGCCGGTACCACTACCGAGTTGAACGTCTCTGACTACTTCCGCTCGAACGGCTTGAAATACACGCCGATCACTTTCGACACCTCCGACGAAAGCGCCAAGTCGCTGGAAGGCGGCCGTTGCGACGTGCTGACCTCCGACCAGTCGCAGCTTTACGCACAGCGCAGCAAGCTGGCCAAGCCGGACGACTACGTCGTTCTGCCGGAAGTCATCTCCAAGGAGCCTCTGGGCCCAGTCGTACGTAAAGGCGACGAAGAGTGGTTCTCGATCGTCAAGTGGACCCTGTTCGCCATGCTGAACGCCGAAGAAGCCAAAGTGACTTCCAAGAACGTTGAAGCTGAAGCCAAGTCGACCAAAAACCCTGACGTCGCCCGTATGCTCGGCGCTGACGGCGAGTACGGCAAAGACCTGAAACTGCCGAAGGACTGGGTAGTTCAGATCGTCAAACAAGTCGGTAACTACGGTGAAGTTTTCGAACGTAACCTGGGCGAAGGCACTGCGCTGAAAATCAAGCGCGGCCAGAATGCTCTGTGGAACGCCGGCGGCATCCAGTACGCTCCACCGATTCGCTGATTGACCCCTGCGCCCGGTCGCCTGAAAAGGTGGCCGGGCGTTTTGTCCTGTTCCATTTTTCCTGGGGCTCTTCATGCCAAATGAAATCGTCGCACCCAAGTCAAAGCTCTCTTTGACTGACCCCAAAGTGCGCGCCTGGTTATTTCAGATCATCACCATTGTGGCTGTGGTCTCAATGGGCTGGTTCCTGTTCGACAATACCCAGACCAACCTGGAGCATCGTGGCATTACCTCTGGCTTCAGCTTTCTTGAGCGAAGTGCAGGTTTCGGTATCGCCCAACACCTTATTGATTACACCGAATCGGACAGCTATGCCCGGGTGTTTTTGATCGGCTTGCTCAATACACTGCTGGTTTCGTTCATCGGTATCATCCTGGCGACGATTCTTGGCTTCATCATCGGTGTGGCGCGTCTCTCGCCCAACTGGATGATCAGCAAACTGGCGACGGTCTACGTCGAGGTTTTCCGTAACATTCCGCCTCTGCTACAGATTCTGTTCTGGTATTTCGCGGTGTTCCTGACCCTGCCGGGTCCGCGTAACGCTCACGGCTACCTGGACATGTTCTACGTCAGCAGTCGCGGCTTGAATATGCCAAGGGCATTCGCTGCCGAAGGTATGTTGCCGTTCGTGGTCGGCGTCGTGATCGCTATTGTCGCAACGGTTCTGATGACCCGCTGGGCCAACAAGCGCTTCGAACAGACCGGACAGCCGTTCCACAAGTTCTGGGTCGGACTGGCGCTGATGGTGCTGCTTCCAACGCTGACGGCACTGGTATTCGGCTCTCCCGTGCACTGGGAAATGCCTGAGCTCAAGGGCTTCAACTTTGTCGGCGGCTGGGTATTGATCCCTGAACTGCTGGCCTTGACGCTGGCGCTTACGGTTTACACCGCAGCGTTCATCGCCGAGATCGTGCGTTCGGGAATCAAGTCGGTCAGCCACGGTCAGACCGAAGCGGCTCGCTCGCTCGGCCTGCGTCCTGGTCCGACTCTGCGCAAGGTCATCATCCCGCAGGCATTGCGCGTGATCATTCCGCCCCTGACCAGCCAATACCTGAACCTGGCGAAAAACTCTTCGCTGGCGGCCGGTATCGGTTATCCGGAAATGGTGTCGTTGTTTGCCGGTACGGTGCTGAACCAGACCGGACAGGCCATCGAAGTCATTGCCATCACCATGAGCGTGTACCTGGCGATCAGCATCAGCATTTCCCTGCTGATGAACTGGTACAACAAGCGCATTGCGCTGATCGAGCGGTGAGGAAAGACGCATGACTACTCATATTTTCAAACCCAACCTCGCACCGCCGAAAACCAGCGTTGGCGTGGTCGCATGGATGCGGGCCAATCTGTTCTCCAGCTGGATCAACACGCTGCTGACGCTGCTGTCGATCTACCTCGTATGGCTGATTGTGCCACCGATCATCAACTGGGCATTTCTGGATGCAAACTGGATCGGTACGACCCGCGCCGATTGCACCAAGGCGGGGGCTTGCTGGGTGTTCATCGAGCAGCGCTTCGGTCAGTTCATGTATGGCTATTTCCCTACCGAGCTGCGCTGGAGAGTAGACCTGACGGTCATTCTGGCGATCGTGGGCGTAGCGCCACTGTTTATCTCCAAGGTGCCGCGCAAGGCTGTATACGGCCTGAGCTTCCTGGTGATTTACCCGATTGTTGCGTTCTACCTGCTGCATGGCGGCGCGTTTGGTCTGACCACCGTGCCTACCAGCCAGTGGGGCGGCCTGATGCTGACGCTGGTCATCGCCACTGTCGGTATCGCAGGCGCCTTGCCACTGGGTATCGTGCTGGCGTTGGGGCGTCGCTCCAACATGCCTGCGGTGCGCGTGGTTTGCGTGACGTTCATCGAGTTCTGGCGCGGCGTGCCGCTGATCACCGTACTGTTCATGTCGTCGGTGATGCTGCCGTTGTTCATGCCAGAAGGGATGAACTTCGACAAACTGCTGCGCGCCCTGATCGGCGTGATCCTGTTCCAGTCGGCCTATGTGGCTGAAGTGGTGCGTGGCGGCATGCAGGCGATTCCCAAGGGTCAGTACGAAGCGGCTGCGGCAATGGGCCTGGGTTACTGGCGTGCCATGGGGCTGGTCATTCTGCCTCAGGCGTTGAAGATGGTAATCCCGGGTATCGTCAACACCTTCATCGCCCTGTTCAAGGATACGAGTCTGGTGATCATCATCGGCCTGTTCGACCTGCTCAACAGCGTCAAGCAGGCGGCCGCCGATCCCAACTGGCTCGGCATGGCCACCGAAGGCTATGTCTTCGCGGCACTGGTGTTCTGGATTTTCTGTTTCGGTATGTCCCGCTACTCCATGCATCTGGAGCACAAGCTGGACACTGGCCACAAGCGTTAGGAGTTTTGTGATGAGTGAAGCTATCAGTAAGCCTCTGGGCGCCGAAGGCATGATCCGGATGGAAGGCGTACACAAGTGGTACGGCCAGTTCCACGTGTTGAAAGACATCAACCTGAACGTGCGTCAGGGCGAGCGTATCGTTTTGTGCGGCCCTTCGGGCTCGGGCAAGTCGACGACCATCCGTTGCCTGAACCGTCTGGAAGAGCATCAGCAGGGGCGCATCGTGGTTGATGGCACCGAGCTGACCTCCGACCTGCGTCAGATCGAAACTATCCGCCGTGAAGTCGGCATGGTGTTTCAGCACTTCAACCTGTTCCCGCACCTGACCATCCTGCAGAACTGCACGCTGGCACCGATGTGGGTTCGCAAGATGCCGAAGAAGAAAGCTGAAGAAATCGCCATGCACTACCTGGAGCGTGTACGGATTCCGGAGCAGGCTCACAAATACCCTGGTCAGCTTTCCGGCGGTCAGCAACAGCGTGTGGCCATCGCTCGTGCCCTGTGCATGAAACCGAAAATCATGTTGTTCGATGAGCCGACCTCGGCACTCGACCCGGAAATGGTCAAGGAAGTACTCGACACCATGGTCAGCCTGGCTGAAGAAGGCATGACCATGCTGTGCGTGACCCACGAGATGGGCTTTGCCCGCACTGTGGCGAACCGGGTGATCTTCATGGACAAGGGCGAAATCGTCGAACAGGCTGCGCCGAACGACTTCTTCGACAATCCGCAAAGCGACCGTACCAAACTGTTCCTCAGCCAGATCATTCACTGATCTCTGAGAGCTGCTTGAGCGGTATGAAGAAACCGGGCAATCGCCCGGTTTTTTTACGCCTGCAAATACCGTCTTGTATGCAATCGCACCTGAACCTTGTGTTCGCAATCATTCTCCAACAGGATACTTGCCCCCTGAAACGGGTCGACATACCTGATACCGAGAACCTGATGACTGCCAAGGCTCCACTCACACCGCAAGCGACTGCCGAGCAAACCCACCCCATTTTGAAGCGACCCTGGCTACTGCTGTTGGGGCTGGTGCTTGTTGCGCTCAACCTGCGCCCTGCGCTGTCCAGCATTGCGCCACTGCTCAACAAGGTTTCTGAAAGCCTGGGCATGTCAGCTGCCGAAGCCGGTCTGCTGACTACTTTGCCGGTGCTTTGCCTGGGGCTGTTCGCACCGCTGGCACCGATTCTGGCACGCCGGTTCGGCAGTGAGCGGGTCGTGCTGGTCATCCTGTTGATTCTGGCGTCGGGCCTGGCATTACGCAGCTCATTCGGCGAGGTCGGTCTGTTCAGCGGCAGCCTGCTGGCGGGAGCGAGCATCGGTATCATTGGTGTGCTGCTGCCCGGCATCGTGAAGCGTGATTTCCCCCGGCAAGCGGGCGCCATGACCGGCGTCTACACCATGGCCCTCTGTCTGGGCGCGGCCATTGCGGCGGGCTCTACCGTGCCGTTGAGTCAGTACTTCGGAGACAGTTGGCAAATCGGCCTGGGATTCTGGCTGATCCCGGCAGTGATTGCGGCGATCTTCTGGCTGCCACAGACCGGCGAAGTGCATGGCACGCGCCGTGATGTCTATCGTGTTCGTGGTCTGCTGCGCGATCCGTTGGCCTGGCAGGTCACCCTGTACATGGGGCTGCAGTCATCGCTGTCATACATCGTGTTCGGCTGGCTGCCATCGATCCTGATCGGTCGTGGTATGACGCCCACCGCCGCAGGTCTGCTGTTGTCCGGCTCGATCATCGTCCAGGTCATCAGCGCCTTGAGTGCGCCGTGGCTGGCCACGCGTGGCAAGGATCAACGGCTGGCAATCCTGTTGGTCATGGCGCTGACCCTCACGGGTCTGTTCGGCTGCCTGTACGCGCCGCTGGAAGGCCTGTGGGGCTGGGCGATCCTGCTCGGTCTGGGGCAGGGCGGCACCTTCAGCCTGGCGCTGGCCTTGATCGTCCTGCGCTCACGCGACTCGCACGTGGCGTCGAATCTTTCCAGCATGGCCCAGGGCTTTGGCTACACCATCGCCTCGATGGGACCTTTCGCGGTTGGTGTCGTGCACGACGTGACCGGAAGCTGGGACGCCATCGGCTGGATCTTCGCAGTGCTGGGCATCGGTGCCGTGATCGCCGGCATGGGCGCAGGGCGCACGCTGTACGTGCAGGTCAGCAGTGAGAAGGTTGAGTAGTCACAGGCCACAAGCTACATATGCGCGGCGAATGTGGGTGGCTAATGAGCCATTTGCCGCTTATCGTGCACCCCTCTTTCGCCAAGGAATGTGCAAGCATGAGCTACGAAGAACAAAGCCAGGCCAATAGCGCACTGATCAACCGGTTCTACGAAGCCTTTGCGCTGTTGGATGCCGAGGCGATGAGTGCTTGTTACACCGACGATGTGGTGTTCAGCGATCCGGCCTTTGGTGAGCTGCGTGGCCGTGAGGTGGGTGACATGTGGCGAATGCTGACGTCGCGTGCAAAAAACTTCTCGGTGGTGTTTGATCAGGTGCGTGCTGACGACCGTACTGGCAGTGCGCATTGGGTGGCGACGTATCTGTTCAGCCAGACAGGCCGGACGGTGGTCAATGACATTCAGGCACGGTTTGTATTACGCGACGGCAAGATCTGCGAGCATCACGATCATTTCGATATGTGGCGCTGGTCGCGTCAGGCACTGGGTGCCAAGGGTCTGTTGCTGGGCTGGACGCCACTGGTGCGCAATGCGGTCCGTGCTCAGGCGCTCAAGGGTCTGAAAACGTTCAGCGAGAGCCGCCGTGCCTGAAGTCGCCCAGCCTGAAATGCCTGCACCTGAGACAGCTGTGCCTGGTGTATCACTGGCCTCCATTGCCAAGGCCGGCGCGCCGGTTGTGGAAAAAAGCTGGTTTGTCTATCTGGTGCGGGCTGCCAATGGGTCACTGTACTGCGGGATCAGTGATGATCCGCATCGGCGCTTTGCCGCGCATCAGAGCGGCAAAGGCGCGCGCTTCTTCTATTCAAGCCCGGCCGTGGCACTGGTTTACGTGGAGCAGTGCGTGAGCAAAGGCGAAGCGCTTCGTCAGGAGCGGCTGATCAAAAAGCTGAGAAAGAGCGCCAAGGAGGTCCTGGCTGCCAGCTATGTCGCAGCGGGTGATTACGCCTCCATCCACGAGCGTGATGCCTTGCCATCCACGTGAGTCGGTAGGCTGACTGCACGTCGCGGGTTAAGCTGTGGGCTTTCCATGTGCCGCAGAGGCTGACCATGTCTGAGCTGATTCTTCATCACTACCCGACGTCGCTGTTCGCGGAAAAAGCCCGTTTGATGCTGGGCTACAAAGGACTTTCGTGGCGCTCGGTCACGATCCCCTCGATCATGCCCAAGCCTGATTTGACGGCGTTGACCGGCGGTTACCGCAAGACGCCGGTGCTGCAGGTCGGCGCGGACATTTATTGCGACACCGCACTGATGGCGCGCCGTCTGGAGCAAGAGAAGGTATCACCGACCTTTTACCCGGAAGGGCAGGAATTCACCGTTGCCGGCTTCGCTGCCTGGGCTGACTCGGTACTGTTTCTGCACGCGGTCAGCCTGGTGTTTCAGCCAGAATCGTTGGCAGTGCGATTTGCCAAGGTGCCGCCGGAAGCCGCAAAAGCGTTCATCGCTGACCGTTCGACGCTGTTCAATGGTGGTAATGCGTCGCGCCTGCCCGCCGAGCAGGCCAGGCACCAGTGGCCGACACTCATGTCTCGCCTGCAACTGCAGCTTTCACGCAATGGCGACTTCCTGTTTGGCGAGCCATCCATCGCCGACTTCTCGGTGGCGCATGCACTGTGGTTCCTCAAGCAGACACCGGTCACCGCACCATTTGTGGACGACTACGCAGGTATCGCAGCCTGGTTTGCCCGTGTGCTGGATTTCGGTCATGGCGCGCCCAGCGACCTGAGCTCCGCCGATGCCGTGGAGATCGCAAAAAATGCCACACCCGCAGCCTTGCCTGAAGAACACTTCGTGGACCCGAATGGCTTCAAGGCAGGTGATCAGGTAGCCATTTCAGCAATTGATTACGGCGTCGAAGCCGTCGAGGGCGAGCTGGCGTTCGCGGGCACTGAAGAGCTGATACTGCGCCGCGAGGATGATCGCGCCGGTACCGTGCATGTGCACTTCCCGCGGTTTGGTTTCAGGATCGAGAAGCGCTGATCAAGGATTGAGTGTTACTTCAGCGCCGCCAATATGTCATCCGGGGCAAAACCCCGGATGATTGTGCCGTTGACATCGATCAGCGGAATGCCGCGCCCACCCAGCGCTTCATAGGCCTTGCGGCCTTGGTCTGATTTCTCGATGTCATATTCCTGGAAGGGGATGCCCTTGCTGTCCAGGAAGCGCCGGGTCTGTTTACAGTAGCCACACCACTCGGTGGCGTACATCACGACGTTTGCCTGACTGTAACTCTGCGCAACATCGGCAGGCGCCGGATTGACGAAGTGCTCGATCCGGCCCCAATTCTGATAGATCACCACCACCAGCATGATCAACGCAAATTTTTTCAGCGTGCGCAGCAGCATGGCCAGTTACCGTCGCTTCAACTGATCGGTGAGCTGGGTCGGCAGGCCTTTGATGATCAGAGTGCCTGCGGTTTCGTCATATTCGATCTTGTCGCCCAGCAAGTGCGCTTCAAAGCTGATCGACAGACCTTCAGCGCGGCCGGTGAAGCGGCGGAACTGATTCAACGTGCGCTTATCGGCCGGAATCTCTGGTGAAAGGCCGTAGTCCTTGTTGCGGATGTGATCGTAGAACGCCCGTGGACGCTCCTCGTCGATCAGCTCGGAAAGCTCTTCCAGGCCCATGGGCTCGCCCATCTTGCTCTGGCTGCTGGCGTAGTCGACCAGGGTCTTGGTCTTTTCGCGCGCCGACTCTTCCGGCAGGTCTTCACTTTCGACAAAGTCACTGAAGGCTTTGAGCAGGGTACGGGTTTCGCCGGGGCCGTCCACGCCTTCCTGGCAGCCGATGAAGTCGCGGAAATACTCCGAGACCTTCTTGCCGTTCTTGCCCTTGATGAACGAAATGTACTGCTTGGACTGCTTGTTGTTCTGCCACTCCGAAATATTGATCCGGGCGGCCAGATGCAGTTGCCCCAGATCCAGGTGTCGTGAGGGGGTCACGTCAAGCAGGTCATTCACTGCCACGCCTTCGCTGTGGTGGAGCAGGGCGATGGCCAGGTAGTCGGTCATGCCTTGCTGATAGTGAGCGAACAGCACATGGCCACCCACCGACAGGTTGGACTCTTCCATCAGCTTTTGCAGATGTTCGACCGCAACACGGGAGAAGGCCGTGAAGTCAGTGCCGCCATCCAGATATTCTTTCAGCCAGCCGCTGAAAGGATGAGCGCCGGACTCGGGGTGGAACAAACCCCAGGCTTTGCCCTGCTTGGCGTTATAGCTTTCATTAAGGTCGGCCAACATGTTCTCGATGGCCTGGGACTCAGCGAGTTCGGAGTCGCGTGCATGGAGAACAGCGGGCGTACCGTCGGGTTTCTTGTCGATCAGGTGGACGATGCAGTGACGGATCGGCATGGGCTTCTCGGCTGAAAAAGGTGAAGAGCGTGCGGCTCGTAGCAAGTCGCCAAGTGTAACGCACGCATGCGCTTGTGGGCTCCGAGCGAGCCGGTTTTCAGCTTCTCGATACTCCCGGCGATCGTTTTTTGCGCAATTCCCATTAAAACCTGACCAAAAGGATAGGTAGGGGCGGATATTTGCTCGGCTCTGTGCTAGTTTTGCGCGGTCTTGCGCACCTTAGCGCGTCAAGCATGCAGATTATGCAAACGTAGG
Organism: Pseudomonas californiensis; assembly: GCF_021147775.1. Lineage (GTDB taxonomy): Bacteria > Pseudomonadota > Gammaproteobacteria > Pseudomonadales > Pseudomonadaceae > Aquipseudomonas > Aquipseudomonas californiensis. The sequence goes on along the minus strand of NZ_JAGTPK010000008.1, from coordinate 143,058 downwards.
CCGAACCATTACCCGGTTTCAGTATCTACAACTTCGCGATTAATCGTGGCTGCTAGCGGGTGGCCAGGTTCATTGCCTGGCTACTGGCCGACGTTGCGCTCTGCAATCCAAATGAATTTGATAGGGAAGGAACACCACCATGGCTCTTACTAAAGACCAATTGATCGCCGATATCGCTGAAGCTATCGACGCGCCAAAAACCACCGCGCGTAATGCTCTTGAGCAATTGGGCCAAATCGTTGCAGACCAACTGGAAAACGGCGTTGAAATCACTCTGCCAGGCATCGGCAAACTGAAAGTGGCTGAGCGTCCAGCTCGCACTGGCCGTAACCCTTCGACTGGCGCAGCCATCGAAATCGCTGCCAAGAAAGTCATCAAGTTCGTACCAGCCAAAGTGCTGAGCGACTCGATCAACAAGTAAGCCCTGCTTGCTGTTGAAAAAGCCGTGCGCCGTATAACCGGGCACGGCTTTTTTGTGGACGTCAGTTTTTCATGGGCAATTCACATAAGGCTCAGTCCGTCTCAGCGCGGCCAGGCCTGTTGCTGTGCCTTGTCATGAAAGGTCCACGCCACGAAGCGGCTCTGCTTCTGGCCTTGGCCCATTTCGACAACCTTCACTTCCAGGGCACCCGCCTTTTTCAGCGCGCTCTGAATCAGTGGCATGTTTGAAGCCTTGGACACCAGGGTGCTGAACCACAGAACTTGCAACGGTAATGTAGCGCTTTCCTGGATCAACTGGGTCACGAAGCCGATCTCGCCACCTTCGCACCACAACTCCTGCGATTGACCGCCGAAATTGAGCACCGGCAGCTTGCGCTTGGGGTCGGCCTTGCCCAGCGCGCGCCATTTGCGTTGGCTGCCGCGCTGCGCCTCATCCAGCGAAGCATGGAAGGGCGGGTTGCAGAGGCTCACGTCGAAGCGTTCGCTACTATCGAGTAAGCCGAGCAGGATGTGCTTGCGATCGCTCTGCTGGCGCACGCTGATGGCTTTGTGCAGGCCATTGGCTTTGACAATGGTAATGGCTGCCGCAATGGCGGTGCTGTCGATGTCCGAACCCACGAACTGCCAGCCGTAATCACTGTGCCCGATCAATGGATAGATGCAGTTGGCCCCGGTGCCGATATCCAGCGCTTTGACAGCTGCGCCACGTGGAATGACGCCGTTATTGCCTTCGGCCAACAGGTCAGCCAGAAAGTGCAGGTAGTCGGCACGTCCTGGAATGGGCGGGCAGAGGTAGTCGGCCGGGATGTCCCAATGGGCGATGCCATAAAACGCTTTGAGCAGCGCCCGGTTGAACACCCGCACGGCCTGCGGGTTGGCGAAGTCGATGCTTTCCTTGCCGTAGGGGTTGAGAATCACGAACTTCGCCAGCTCAGGGCTGGATTTGATCAGCTTGGGGAAGTCGTAGCGGCCTTGATGGCGGTTACGCGGGTGCAGGGTGGCTTTTTCGCGAGGCTCGACTGGTTTTGCAGGCCGTTGGGGTTTTTTGCGAGGCGGTTTCGGGGTGTCGGTCATGGTGGTGATGTCAGCCGTGGTGTCGAAGTAACCGGCCTATTCGCGAGCAATCTGTGTGCAAGAGTGGCCAGGTCTCGGAGAGTTGGCGGCGCAGGCTTGCTCGCGAATAGGTCAGTGCAGATGTTCAGGTAATAAAAAGCCAGCCCGTGAACGGGCTGGCTGGTTTCTGCGTTACAGGCTGGCGATACGAGCGTGTTGCTCGGCCAGCTTCCCGAGGGCCTGTTCGGCTTCGGTCATTTTGGCGCGTTCCTTGGCAATGACTTCGGGCGGCGCCTTGTCGACGAAGGCCGCGTTGGACAGCTTGCCGCCCACACGTTGCACTTCACCTTGCAGACGCTGGATTTCCTTGTCCAGACGGGCAAGCTCGGCGTCTTTGTCGATCAGGCCAGCCATCGGCACCAGCACTTCCATGTCGCCCACCAGCGCGGTGGCCGACAGCGGCGCTTCGGCGCCGTCAGTCAGTACCGTCATGGCTTCAAGCTTGGCCAGTTTCTTGAGCAGGTAGTCGTTTTCGCTCAAGCGACGCTGGTCTTCGGCAGAAACGTTCTTGAGGAACAGCTGCAGGGGCTTGCCCGGACCGATGTTCATTTCCCCGCGAATGTTACGCACGGCCAGCATCAGGCCCTTGAGCCATTCGATGTCGTCTTCGGCAGCCGTATCAATGCGTGCTTCGTTGGCCACCGGCCATTCCTGCAACATGATCGTCTTGCCCTGCGCACCGGCCAGCGGCGCCAGACGCTGCCAGATTTCTTCGGTGATGAATGGCATGAACGGGTGAGCCAGGCGCAGCGCGACTTCCAGTACGCGAACCAGCGTGCGGCGTGTGCCGCGCTGGCGCTCGACGGGTGCGGTTTCGTCCCACAGCACAGGCTTGGAAAGCTCCAGATACCAGTCGCAATACTGGTTCCAGATGAACTCGTACAGCGCTTGAGCCGCGAGGTCGAAGCGGAACTGCTCGAGTTGCCGGGTCACTTCGGCTTCGGTGCGCTGCAGTTGCGAAATGATCCAGCGATCAGCCAGCGACAGCTCGACGGCTTCGCCGTTCTGACCGCAGTCTTCGCCCTTGTCGAGCACGTAACGCGCGGCGTTCCAGATCTTGTTGCAGAAGTTGCGATAGCCTTCGACGCGGCCCATGTCGAACTTGATGTCGCGCCCGGTGGAGGCCAGCGAGCAGAAGGTGAAGCGCAGGGCGTCGGTGCCGTAGCTGGCAATGCCGTCAGCGAACTCCTGGCGGGTCTGCTTCTCGATTTTCTTCGCCAATTGCGGTTGCATCAGGCCGCTGGTGCGTTTCTGTACCAGCGTTTCCAGGTCGATACCGTCGACGATGTCCAGCGGGTCCAGCACGTTACCCTTGGACTTGGACATTTTCTGCCCTTGTCCATCACGCACCAGGCCGTGTACATAGACCGTCTTGAACGGCACCTGCGGTGTGCCATCTTCGTTCTTCACCAAATGCATGGTGAGCATGATCATCCGGGCAACCCAGAAGAAAATGATGTCGAAACCGGTGACCAGCACGTCGGTGGAGTGGAAGGTTTCCAGCGCCTTGGTTTTTTCCGGCCAGCCGAGCGTGGAGAAGGTCCACAGGCCCGAACTGAACCAGGTGTCGAGTACGTCGTTGTCCTGCTGCAGGGCGATATCTGGCCCCAGGTTGTGCTTGGCGCGCACTTCGGCTTCGTCGCGGCCCACGTAGACCTTGCCGGATTCATCGTACCAGGCCGGGATGCGATGGCCCCACCAGAGCTGACGGCTGATGCACCAGTCCTGGATGTCGCGCATCCACGAAAAATACATGTTTTCGTACTGCTTGGGCACGAAGGCAATGCGACCGTCTTCAACGGCAGCAATCGCAGGTTCGGCCAGTGGTTTGGTGGAGACGTACCATTGGTCCGTCAGCCATGGCTCGATAATAGTGCCCGAACGGTCGCCTTTCGGAACCTTCAGTGCGTGGTCATCAACGCTGACCAGCAGGCCGGCGGCGTCGAAGGCGGCGACGATCTGCTTGCGAGCCTCGAAACGGTCGAGCCCTGCATATTGAGCAGGCAGGCTGCCATCAACGCTTTCGTTCAGTGTGCCATCGAGGTTGAACACCTGCGCAGCAGGCAGAACGGCGGCGTTCTTGTCGAAGATGTTCAGCAGCGGCAGGTTGTGGCGCTTGCCAACTTCATAGTCGTTGAAATCGTGAGCCGGGGTGATCTTCACGCAGCCGGTGCCGAATTCCGGGTCGCAATAGTCGTCTGCGATGATCGGAATGCGGCGACCCACCAGCGGCAGCTCGACAAACTTGCCGATCAGCGCCTTGTAGCGCTCGTCTTCCGGGTTCACCGCAACGGCTGCATCGCCGAGCATGGTCTCCGGACGAGTGGTGGCAACGATCAGATAATCCAGACCTTCTGCGGTCTTTGCACCGTCAGCCAGAGGGTAACGCAGGTTCCAAAGGTGGCCCTTCTCGTCGTGGTTTTCCACTTCGAGATCGGAAATCGCCGTGTGCAGTTTGGTGTCCCAGTTGACCAGGCGCTTGCCACGATAGATCAGACCGTCTTCATGCAGACGGACAAACGCTTCTTTCACGGCGTCGGACAGGCCGTCGTCCATGGTGAAGCGCTCGCGGCTCCAGTCGACCGATGAACCCAGTCGGCGGATCTGACGGCTGATGTTACCACCCGATTCGGCCTTCCATTCCCAGATCTTGTCCAGAAACTTCTCGCGACCCAGTTCATGACGGTTCACGCCCTGGGCTTCAAGACGACGCTCAACCAGCATTTGGGTGGCGATACCTGCGTGGTCGGTGCCCGGCTGCCACAAGGTGTTGCGACCCTGCATGCGACGGAAACGGATCAAGGCGTCCATGATCGCGTTATTGAAACCGTGACCCATGTGCAGGCTGCCGGTGACGTTTGGCGGCGGAATCATGATGGTGTACGAGTCACCCGCGCCTTGGGGAGCGAAGTAGTTCTCTGACTCCCAGGTCTGGTACCAGGAAGTTTCGATAGCGTGCGGCTGGTAAGTCTTGTCCATGTGCGGCGGGAACCTGTGGCATTGATTCGGAAACCGGCAAGTATAGCCCTGTGGGCAAGTGACAAGCCATAAGCAGCATGCGACAAGCTGACCGCCTACCTCGTTGATCTGCTAGCTTGCGGCGAGTGGGGCAGGACGGATAATCCGCTTTTCAGACTCAATCTGCAGGGCGGGTTTCGCCATGAACGATATTTCTGAAACCAGGCGCACGCTGTGTCGATACCGCTATGACGGGCTGGATCGTATTGCCATGGTGGGTATGGATACACAGGATTCAGTGTCGCGCTTTTATCAACAGAGTCGTTTGACGGTTGAGGTACAAGGATCTGCTAGCCGTAAGGTCTTTCAGGGTGGCGGCCAGTTGTTGGCCGAGCATGGCGCTGACTGCTCCAGTGTTCAGGTGGAGCTGCTGGGCACTGACACACAGCACAGCGTACTGCACGCCCTGAGCGGGCAAGCGTTTCAACCGCTCGCCTACAGCCCTTACGGGCATCGGCTACCGGCAAGCATCCTTTCGGGTTTCAACGGCGAGCGCCCGGATGCTGTGACCGGACATTATGCGTTGGGCAATGGTTACCGCTCTTTCAACCCGGTACTGATGCGCTTCAACCAGCCAGACAGCCTGAGCCCATTCGGGAGGGGAGGCTTGAACGCCTATGCTTATTGTCTGGGGGACCCGATTAACAGGCGTGACCCGAGTGGACATATCTCGGGGTTCAGAGTGCCGGGCCTGACCTTGTTTCCTGCCAGGCTCCCCCTTCAGAAACTACCGAACGAAATCCTTGCAAAGGTCGTCAGGCACCTGTCAGCCAGAGACGCTGCCGCGCTGAGTGCAACGGCCCCTGCAATGGGACAGAGAGTGTCCGGGCTGTTAAACAAAAAGTGGGTTGATATACATGGTCCAGACGCACTGAAGACGATCAAAGCGGATCTGAAAGGGGAAACGGGACTTTCATTCGCCGAACTCAGCAACGACCCCTTTTACCGAGCGCAGTTTGAGCATGCGGCGACGATCGCTGATCAAAACATGGCGAATCAAATCAGTATCGCCATAAGTGAAAAACAATCATTTATCAGGGAGGTGACAGGTGTATCACCTGCCAGTCAGTTCGAATTCGATCGCCAGTTAAATCTTCACAAGCTCAACGCAGATAACCCCGGCGCATGGTCGAGGATTCACCGAACAGCGGAAAGACTTCGTCAGTTGGACGCACGCGCAAAGTCGTTTATCAGTCAGCGCGCAGACACACACGATCTGGCAAAGGAGATCCGCTTGAACATTGGCGCTTAAGTACGGAGCATCGACGCATGACCTGGCCATACACCGACGCCCCCATTTCACTTTTGCTGCTGAGCCAATAACCGGTCCAGTCTGGATTCAAGCCTGCGCTTGATCTCGGTTTCGATGTGCGGCGCGAAATCGTCGATCACATCCTGCATGATCAACTGCGCGGCGGCTCGCAGTTCACTGTCCAGATGCAACAGGGCGTCAGGGTTGGGCTGTGCCGGGTTCCGGGCCTGAGCTGGCGGCGGTAATACCGGGGTGATCGCGGGTGGCAGCACGTCAGGCGTGTCAGCGACCAGGGTCGGTATGTCGGCTTCGTCGACATAGTCGTAATTATCATGACCTTCTTGATCGTGATCGGTTCTGGGCTTGCCACCCACCACATCGAACAACAGGGGAATCTGGCCTTCACGGTGCACTGTGTCGGTCAGCAACGGCGGTTGTGTGGTGTCATCGCCGAGCAATTGGCGGATCGATTCAAGATCGTCCAGCAAATGCGCGGATTCAGCTTTTTTTGAAGTGTCCATCGTGTCCTCAAAGACGCTGCAGTCGGTGATCTTGCGGAGGATAACCCTGTTCGCGGTAGGAGCGGAAACTCTCACGCGCGGCAAGGCGCACCGACGGGTCCTCGACAACCACTTCTGCCACACGGGCGAAGCGCTTGAAGAAGGTCGGGATACGCAGGTCAAGATTGACCAGCAAGTCATCGTGTGTGCCCGAGTCATCGCCGAGGCCCAGCACCACCGGCGCGTCGTTATCGCTCTCGGCGTCGCCGTGGGGCAGGAATACTTCGCCCTTGAAGCGCCAGAGCCGTGCATCAAGGTCTTCACGTTGCGCTGCATCGCTGCAGTGCAGGTAAACCTTGTGTCCCAGGCGCCAGGCTTTTTCAGTGAGTTTGCAGGCGAAGTCCAGACGGGCAGCCGGGTCGGCCACCGGGAGAATGTAAAAATCGACTTGGGTCATAGGGGTTCCAGAGCCAGTGGCGCATCGACGTTACGCGATGCGCCACAAGGCAGCCTGTGTCAGGCGCCAGCGCGGTCAAGCAGATACTGGGTCAGCAGCGGGACCGGACGACCGGTAGCGCCTTTTTCCTTGCCGCCGCTCAGCCATGCGGTACCCGCGATGTCCAGGTGCGCCCAGTCATACGCTTTGGTGAAGCGCGACAGGAAGCACGCCGCCGTGATGGTCCCGCCTTTCGGTCCGCCAATATTGGCGATGTCGGCAAACGGGCTGTCCAGCTGTTCCTGGTACTCATCGAACAACGGCAATTGCCAGGCACGGTCATCGGCCAGTTTGCCAGCGTCCAGCAGTTGATTGATCAGTGCGTCATTGTTGCCCAGCAGGCCGGTGGTATGACCGCCCAGTGCAACCACGCAAGCGCCGGTCAGGGTCGCGATGTCGATCACCGCCTGCGGCTTGAAGCGCTCGGCATAGGTCAGGGCATCGCACAGCACCAGACGGCCTTCGGCGTCGGTGTTGAGGATTTCGACGGTCTGGCCACTCATGGTGGTGACGATGTCGCCCGGACGGGTCGCAGTACCGCTCGGCATGTTCTCGGCGCACGCCAGGATACACACCAGGTTGATCGGCAGCTTCAGTTCCAGTACCGCACGCAGGGTGCCGAACACACTGGCCGCGCCGCACATGTCGAACTTCATCTCGTCCATGCCGGCCGCTGGCTTGATGCTGATACCGCCGGTGTCGAAGGTGATGCCTTTGCCGACCAGTACGAACGGCTGGTCACCTTTCTTGGCGCCCTGATAGTTCATGACGATCAAACGGGGCGGCTGGGCGCTGCCCTGTGCTACGGCCAGGAACGAGCCCATGCCCAGTTCGGCCAGTTTTTTCTCGTCGTGTACTTCAACTTTCAGGTTTTTGTGAGCCTTGCCCAGCGCCTTGGCTTCTTCGCCCAGGTAGGTTGGATGGCAGATGTTTGGCGGCAGGTTGCCCAGATCGCGGGTCAGCGCCATGCCGGTAGCGATTGCCTGAGCGTGGGTGGCCGCACGCTCGACGTCGGCTACGCTGACCTTGGCGGTCAACAGCGTGATTTTCTTGAGGGCGCGTGCTTCGGCTTTCTGCGTCTTGAAACGGTCGAAAACGTACTCGCCGTCGGCCAGCGCTTCAACCAGCAGGCGTGCCTTGCCGTAGGTGTCGCGCTGCTTGACGGTCAGGTCATCCAGAGCGATGGCGGCGTCGGTGCCGCCCAGGCCTTTGAGCGAGGTCAGAACGCTGCCAACGATTTTCTTGAGTTGACGGTCGGACAATTCGGCTTCTTTACCGGTGCCGGCCAGCAGCACACGTTCGGCTTTCAGGTTGGGCAGATTGTGCAGCAATAGGCTCTGGCCGACCTTGCCTGCCAGGTCGCCGCGCTTGAGAATGGCAGCAATCGCGCCACCGCTGAGGGTGTCGACGCTTTGAGCAGCGAGGCCCAGTACGCGGTTTTCGCCGACGGTGACGACCAGCGTTGCAGTCTTCAAGGTTTCTGGGCTTACGCTTTTAACAACCAATTCCATGTGGGGTCCCCGAATAAACGATGAGAGTCGCAATTATGAATGATTACGCAGCGTGGGATGCCTCTGTCCTCTTGCGAGGAGGGTGTCTGGAGGATCGCGCCTGCGGCAAGTCTTGCAGTTTGACCCTGCTGTGCGACTGCTGACAACCCCGTAGAGTGCCTCGCGGTGAAGCCCATGTAGGAACTATCCCTAGTGCTCAGTGACATAAACACTCAATCACAGGATAATGCCGCATATTTTTGAAGGCCCGGGCGTTTGACGGGCGTGAACATCCGGTTGCCGTGGCTCACAATTTCCCTTGTTTGGCTGCCTGAGCCTGACAACCCTGGAGTGTCTGGTTTGATTGTCTTTCGTTATCTGTCCCGAGAAGTGCTGGTTACCCTGAGCGCGGTCAGCGCCGTGCTGCTGGTAATCATCATGAGTGGGCGTTTCATCAAATACCTGGCCCAGGCCGCCTCTGGCGCCCTGGATCCAGGCGTGCTGTTCATGATCATGGGCTTTCGCCTGCCTGGTTTTCTGCAGCTGATTCTGCCGCTGGGGCTGTTTCTTGGCATCCTGCTGGCATACGGCCGCCTTTACCTGGAAAGCGAAATGACCGTGCTGGCGGCCACCGGCATGAGCCAGCAGCGTCTGCTCGCCATCACCATGGCGCCTGCTGCGTTGGTCGCTCTTCTGGTTGCGTGGTTGAGCTTCAGTCTGGCGCCGCAGGGTGCCACGCAGTTTTCGCTGCTGATCAATCAGCAGGATGCGATGACCGAATTCGACACGCTGGTGCCGGGTCGCTTTCAGGCATTGCGTGACGGTACGCGTATCACCTACACGCAGGAAATGTCGGAAGACCGCTCGCAACTGGGCGGTGTGTTCATTTCAGAAAAACGTCTGTCCTCTGACAAGAGCAAGGATCGCGGCATTACCGTGCTGGTCGCTGAAAAAGGGCACCAGGAAGTTCGACCCGATGGCAGCCGTTTTCTGATTCTCGAAAACGGCTACCGTTACGACGGTAACCCGGGGCAGGCCGACTATCGCACCATCAAGTACGACACCTACGGTGCGATGCTGCCAAAACCTGAAATCAGCGAAGAGATCACTGACCGCGAAGCGATTCCGACGCTTGAACTGTTTGGCAATAACACGCCGCGTTATGTGGCCGAGCTGCAATGGCGTATCTCGTTGCCGATCCTGGTTTTCATCGTGACGCTGATGGCCGTGCCACTGGCTCGGGTCAACCCGCGTCAGGGTCGCTACCTGAAACTGTTGCCAGCCATTCTTCTTTATATGTCGTACCTGACCATCCTGATTGCCGTACGCGGCGCGCTGGAGAAGGGCAAGCTGCCTTTGTCGCTGGGCATGTGGTGGGTCCATGGGCTCTTCCTGTTGATCGGTCTCGGATTGTTCTACTGGGAGCCATTGCGGCTGAAAATGGCGAGTCGCCGTAGCGTTGCGGAGGTGGCTCGTGGTTAAGCTCGACCGGTACATTGGCAAAAGTGTGTTCATGGCCATTATGGCGGTACTGGGGATCATCCTTGGCCTGGCGTCGCTGTTCGCGTTCATCGACGAAATGGGCGATATCTCCGACACCTACAGTGTGTGGGATGCCAGCAGTTTCGTACTGATGACGGCACCACGTCGCGTCTACGACATGCTGCCGATGGCTGCGCTGATCGGCTGTCTGATCGGTCTGGGCAGCCTGGCCAGCAGCAGCGAACTGACCATCATGCGTGCAGCGGGTGTTTCCATAGGGCGTATCGTGTGGGCAGTCATGAAGCCCATGCTGTTCCTGATGGTCGCCGGTGTGCTGGTGGGTGAATACGTCGCGCCTTATGCCGAGAATCAGGCGCAGGCCAACCGTTCGCTGGCTCAGGGCACCGGTGATGCGCAAAGCGCCAAGCACGGCCTGTGGCATCGTCAGGGTGATGAGTTCATCCATATCAACGCCGTGCAGCCCAACGGCCTGATGTATGGCGTGACGCGCTATCGGTTCGACGATCAGCGCCACATGCTGACCTCAAGCTTCGCCCGGCAGGCCAACTTCAAGACGGATTACTGGGAACTGAAAGACGTCGCCACCACGTATTTCCGTGACGGCAGCACCGAGGTTATCAACACTCCGCTGGAACGATGGGATGTGTCTCTCAGCCCGCAGTTGCTGAGCACCGTAGTCATGCCGCCCGAGTCGCTGTCGATCTCTGGCTTGTGGAGCTACTCGCATTACCTCGCCGATCAGGGCTTGAGCAACGGTCGTTACTGGCTGGCGTTCTGGACCAAGGTCTTGCAGCCATTCGTGACGGTGGCGCTGGTGCTGATGGCCATCTCGTTCATTTTCGGGCCACTGCGTTCTGTAACACTGGGACAACGCGTGTTTACGGGCGTATTGGTCGGTTTCACTTTCCGTATCGTCCAGGACCTGCTGGGTCCGTCAAGCCAGGTGTTCGGCTTCCCGCCGTTGCTGGCCGTACTGGTGCCTGCCACTGCCTGTGCCGTCGCGGGCTTGTGGTTGCTGCGTCGCGCCGGATAGCGCTTGGCAGTTCTGAAAAAGCCGACTCAGAGTCGGCTTTTTCATGGGCGACGTATTTGTTTGCGGGGCAGGTGGGAGGGCGGTTATCTCTGCCCAGGTACTCGTACCAGCCGACTCCTGGAGTACCGGTCGTGCCAGGTACGGCGATCTGTGTCGAACAGGCTCCAGATAAAGCCTAGCCCAAAGCACAGCCAGGAAACCACCGCTACCGCAAAGCGCAACAGTGCCTGTGTCAGGCTGATACGCGTGCCGTCCGCGTTTTGCACGCGAATCCCCCAGGCCTGCATGCCCAGCGTCTGTCCGCCACGGGTCCAGAATCGGGCGAAGAAGGCAAAGGTGACCAGCAGCAGAATGCACGAAAGCAGTGGATCGCCGTCCAGCGATCCTGACTCGGAAAGTTCGCGCAGACGTGCTTCACGGACGATCATCATTGAGATGAGCTTGTAGAGAAAGGTGGTGATCATTTGCAGAGCGAGGCAAAGCAGTATGTCGTAGCTGATGGCAGCCATACGGCGAGGCAGGCTGGCGGGCTGAAAATCACCCCGAGGCCGGAGGACGTGTCGGGGCGTTGTAACGCTATCAATCACGATGAAGCCGCCGTTCACGAAGTGACGTCTGCAAAAAAGCCCCTGGCAGTCATGTCAGGGGCTTTCGGGGGTGTGGCTCAGGCTTCGGCTTGAACTTCGTCAGCCTGCATGCCTTTCTGGCCCTGCACTGCGACGAATGTAACTTTCTGGCCTTCTTTCAGGCTCTTGAAGCCGTTACCTTGAATTGCGCGGAAATGCACGAACAGATCCGGACCGCTTTCTGGAGTGATAAAACCAAAACCCTTTTCGTCGTTGAACCACTTGACGGTGCCGCTCTGACGTGTGGACATTATCTTATTTCCTTGACGCTTGAATTAATGACAGCCTCTTTCACCTGAAAGAGTACTGGGGCTGGTTGCAGGAAGTAAGAAACGTAGAGCGGGTTGTAGCAAACCTAGAGCTACTGCCCAGGTCCCGATTCAGCGACCTATGCAAACACAGTTCAGAAACTCTACGCCAACTCTTGTGACAAAAACAAGCCCCCGTTTCGTACCCTGTTTCCGGGGGCAGAGGGTGGCAAAACGCTTGTTCACCGAATGGGTGCAGTCATCATGTTTACACGTGTTTGTGCACATTGCCGGTGCGTTTCAAGTGCTGACCTCAGGCTGTTCAACTCCGCATGGCAGCAGAGTGGACAGCCTGTTTATATGATGCACGCGTCGCTGTTTTTTTGACGCTGCTATTCAACCGCGGAAGTAACGTTGCGCAACAAAAGGCATTTTAGCGATATGCATCGGAACTTTCTTGCCGCGAACCATTGCCCAGACCGATGTATCCAGCGTTGTATAGTCAATGTTCAGATAAGCCATTGCCAACGGACCGCCGAGACTCGGGCCGAACCCACCACTGCATACCGTACCAATGACGTTATCGCTGGCATCTACAATCTGAGTGCCTTCACGCACGGGCGTGCGCTCTTGTGGCAACAGGCCGACGCGCTTTTTATCGACGCCGTTCTTCTGTTGGGCAAAGATATGCGCTGCGCCCGGAAAACCACCCGCCCGCGCGCCATCGGCCCGACGGGTTTTGGAAATTGCCCACAACAGGCTGGCCTCGACAGGTGAGGTTTCAGTGTTCATGTCGTGGCCATACAGGCAGAGGCCTGCTTCAAGACGCAGGGAATCACGCGCGCCCAGGCCGATAGGTGCGACTTCCGGCTCATCCAGCAAGCGACGCGCCAGAGCTTCGGCATGCTCGGTGGGCACGGAGATTTCATAACCGTCTTCGCCGGTGTAACCCGAGCGGCTGACGAAGCATTCGACGCCCATCAGCGTGACGCTGGCAAACTGCATGAAGGTCATGGTCGCTACTTGCGGCGCGAGACGTGCAAGCACCGTGACGGCCTCCGGGCCCTGCAAGGCGAGCAGCGCGCGTTGTTCAAACAGCGATTCGACGGTGCAGGACTCGCCCAGGTGCTTGCGCAGATGTGCCAGATCCTGATCCTTGCAGGCTGCGTTGACGACCAGCATGAGTTGGTCGTTACCCAGATTGGCGACCATCAGGTCGTCGAGGATGCCCCCGGTTTCGTTGGTGAACATCGCATAACGCTGCATGCCGACCGGCAGGTCGACGATATCCACCGGAACCAGGGTTTCCAGTGCGGTGGCGGCTTCAGCGCCAGTCAGGCGAATCTGGCCCATGTGCGAGACGTCAAACAAACCTGCCTGCGCACGGGTGTGCAAGTGTTCTTTCATGACGCCGGCCGGGTATTGGACCGGCATATCGTAGCCTGCGAACGGCACCATTTTTGCGCCGAGTTCGCGGTGCAGGGCGTGCAGGGGAGTGGTCAGCAACGTTTCTGTGGACATGTTCAATTCCTTGATGATCGAGTGCTTGCAGCGCCGCCGACCGGGGTCGACAGCGCCGTGAGGTGGCTGTCAGGCTTCCTGATAGCTCTCGATGGAGGGGCAGGCACAGACCAGGTTGCGGTCGCCGAACACGTTGTCGACACGACCTACCGGCGGCCAGTACTTGTTTTCGATCAGGGAATCGACCGGGTACACGGCTTGTTCACGGCTGTACGGATGCGTCCATTGGCCGACGATTTCAGCGGCGGTGTGCGGCGCGTTTTTCAGCGGGTTGTCGTCCTTGTCCAGCGTGCCGTTCTCGACCGCGCGGATTTCTTCGCGAATCTTGATCATGGCGTCACAGAAACGGTCCAGTTCTTCCTTGGATTCGCTCTCGGTCGGCTCGATCATCAGCGTGCCCGCGACCGGGAAGGACATGGTCGGAGCATGGAAGCCGAAGTCGATCAGGCGCTTGGCCACGTCATCCACGCTGATGCCGCTGGTCTCTTTCAGAGGACGCAGATCAAGGATGCACTCGTGTGCCACCAGCCCGTTGGTGCCGGTGTAGAGCACTGGGTAGTGCTCTTCGAGACGACGGGAAATGTAGTTGGCATTGAGGATCGCCAATTGCGATGCGCGTTTGAGGCCCTCACCGCCCATCATGCGGATGTACATCCAGGTAATCGGCAAAATGCTCGCGCTGCCAAATGGCGCAGCGCAGACGGCGCCTTCCTTGCGTTCCATGCGCGCATGGCCTGGCATGAATGGCGCCAGGTGCGATTTGACGCCGATCGGACCAACGCCCGGACCGCCGCCACCGTGCGGGATGCAGAACGTCTTGTGCAGGTTGAGGTGCGAGACGTCGCCGCCGAACTTGCCTGGAGCACAGAGGCCGACCATGGCGTTCATGTTGGCGCCATCAATGTAAACCTGGCCGCCGTGGTCGTGGACGATGCCGCAGATCTCGCGAATGCCTTCTTCGAACACGCCATGAGTGGACGGGTAGGTAATCATCAAGGCTGCGAGCTTGTCGCTGTGCTCGATGGCTTTGGCGCGCAGGTCGTCGATGTCAACGTTGCCGCGGGCATCACACGCGGTCACCACCACGCGCATGCCTGCCATGTTGGCAGTGGCGGGGTTGGTGCCGTGTGCGGAAGAAGGGATCAGGCAGATGTCGCGGTGTTCGTCGCCACGGCTCTGGTGGTAAGCGCGAATGGCCAGCAGGCCTGCGTACTCACCCTGGGAGCCCGCGTTGGGCTGCAGCGAGATGGCGTCGTAACCGGTGGCTGCGCAAAGCATGGTTTCCAGCTCGTCAGTCAGTTGCTGATAACCGGCACTTTGCTCTGCGGGTGCGAACGGGTGCAGATTGCCGAACTCGGCCCAGGTCACCGGGATCATTTCGCTGGCAGCGTTGAGTTTCATGGTGCACGAACCCAGCGGAATCATGGTGCGGTCCAGTGCCAGGTCCTTGTCGGCCAGCTTGCGCAGATAGCGCATCAATTCGGTTTCAGAATGGTAGCGGTTGAACACCGGGTGGCTGAGAATCGCCGATTCACGCAGCAGTGCGGTTGGCAGGCGTGATGTGGTGCTCGCAGCCAGTGCCGGGAAATCAGGCAGGCTCTGGCCATCAGTAGCAAAAATCGACCATAGCGCTTCGACGGCGGATTGCGAGGTGGTCTCGTCGAGTGAGACACCTAGCGATTCGTCACTGACTTCGCGCAGATTGATGTGCTGCTCACGTGCGGCGGTATGCAGTGCTGCCGTCTTGCTGCCCGTGTTGATGGTCAGGCTGTCAAAGAAGAACTGCTGCTCGACCTTGAGGCCCAACTGGCCCAGGCCCTGGGCGAATATCGCAGTCAGGTGATGAACGCGACTGGCGATTTGCGTCAGGCCGCGTGGCCCGTGGTAGACCGCGTACATGCTGGCAATATTCGCCAGCAATACCTGGGCGGTGCAGATGTTGCTGGTCGCTTTCTCGCGACGAATGTGTTGCTCGCGGGTTTGCATGGCCAGACGTAGCGCCTGCTTGCCGTGGCGATCAACCGAGACACCGACCAGACGGCCAGGCATGTCGCGCTTGAACGCGTCGCGTGTCGAGAAGTAAGCCGCATGCGGGCCGCCGAAGCCCAGCGGCACGCCAAAGCGTTGCGCGCTGCCGATGGCAACGTCGGCGCCAAATTCACCTGGAGGCGTCAGCAATGTCAGGGCCAGCAGGTCGGCCGCTACCGCGACCAGTGCGTGGGCACTGTGGAAGCGCTCGACCAGCTCGCGGTAATCAAACACGTCACCGTTGCTGGCCGGGTATTGCAGCAGCGCACCGAAGTAGTCGCTGACGTCGCCCAGTTCGCTTTCATCCGCCACGACCACAGTGATGCCCAGCGGCTCGGCTCGGGTCTGTAACACGTCCAGCGTTTGTGGATGGCAATGGCTGGAGGCGAAAAACTGCATGCTGCCTTTGTTCTTGCTGAGGCGTTTGCAGAACGTCATGGCCTCGGCAGCGGCGGTTGCTTCGTCCAGCAGTGATGCGTTGGCAATCGGCAGACCGGTCAGGTCGCTGATCAGGGTCTGGAAGTTGAGCAGCGATTCCAGGCGGCCTTGGGAAATTTCCGGCTGATAAGGCGTGTAGGCGGTGTACCAGGCCGGATTTTCCAACAGATTGCGCAGGATCGGCGCAGGTGTGTGAGTGTTGTAGTAACCCTGGCCAATGTAGGTTTTGAACAGTTGGTTCTTGCCAGCGATTGCCTTGATCGAGGCCAGCGCATCAGCTTCGCTTTGCCCGGCAGGCAGGTTGAGAACGCTGGTGCCCTTGATGCTTTCCGGGATCACGCTCTCGCTGAGCGCGTCGATAGAGTCGAAACCCAGTGTCTGCAGCATGGCCTGTTCGTCGGCAGCGCGCGGGCCGATGTGACGGGCAATGAATTCGTTGGCGGTGGTCAGTTCAATACGGTCAGTCATGGCTCGCTCCTCAGGCTTCGGCATTGGCTTTGATCAGACGGTCGTAAGCGTCCTGATCCAGCAGGCCGTGGATGGCGTTGGCATCTTGCGGGATGAAGCGGAAGAACCAGCCAGCGCCCAGGGCGTCTTCGTTGACCAATTCTGGCGTGGCGTCGAGCGCCGAGTTGACGTCGACCACTTCGCCGTCCAGCGGCATGTTGATGCTGCTGGCGGCTTTTACCGATTCCACGACCGAGACTTCGGCGTGCTGAGTGTAGGACTGCAGATCGGGAAGCTGTACGAAGACTACGTCGCCGAGCGATTCTTGTGCGTAG
The DNA here is from genome assembly GCF_021147775.1 of Pseudomonas californiensis. Classification (GTDB taxonomy): domain Bacteria; phylum Pseudomonadota; class Gammaproteobacteria; order Pseudomonadales; family Pseudomonadaceae; genus Aquipseudomonas; species Aquipseudomonas californiensis. The sequence continues at coordinate 126,569 of NZ_JAGTPK010000008.1, read as the reverse complement.
GGCGTGATGCCTACCGTGACACTGCCATCGGCTTCGGCGCGAAGCCATTCGTGGTCAACGGTGAATCGCAACTCGCTCATAAAAACTCCTCGGTATAGGTTCCGCGCTAGGCGCGAAGGAATCCTTTACCCATAGCAATTTTACGGCCATGTTTTATTTTTCTTTATAAATCAGAGGCTTGTTTGGTTTTGGTGCGAGCAGCAAGCAGGAGAGCTGTAATGAAAACGCTACAGGCAGGGATATCCTGAAATACGATTGCGATCAGAGCCTTGCCGTCCGCTTGCTCGGTCGAGGTGGAATGAATTCATTACGTCGGATCGAATTCGTTACGGTAGTGAGAAGGGGCAGTTTGCTGCCCATCTGCGTCCTGCAAATCCGGACTGAAGGGTAGACCAGATCAAGGCCTACGCAACTCGGCTGCCTGATGAGCGCAAGTAAGTCTCCAGTTGTTCGCGCTGCAGCGGTCGGCTCACCAGAAAGCCTTGCACCTGATCGCAGTGGTTCAGGGTCAGAAAATTCAGTTGTTCCACAGTTTCGACGCCCTCGGCAATGACCTTCAGATCAAGACTGTGAGCCAGTTCGATGATTGCTCTGGCAATGGCGGCGTCCTGCGGGTTGCTGGTGACTTCACGAATGAAGGCGATGTCGATCTTCAGCTTGTCGATGGGGAACCGGCGCAGGTACGCGAGGCTTGAATAGCCGGTGCCAAAATCATCGATGGAAATCTTCACGCCGATGTCCTTGAGTGTCTTCAGGCTGGCGATGGTGTGCGAGGTGTTCTCCATCAGTGAGCTTTCGGTCAGCTCCACTTCCAGCCATTTCGGGTCAATCTGGTTGTCGGTCAACGCCTTGCGGATCCCGTCTATCAAGCTGTCACCCTTTATCTGATGGCCTGAGACATTCACTGCCACCTGATAAAGCCCCACCCCTCGGCGATGCCAATCTGCAATCTGTGCGCAAACGCTGTCGATCACCCAACTGCCGACCTGACTGACCAGCCCTAGGCTCTCCAGTACAGGGATGAACACCGCTGGCGACACGGCGGGAAGGTCCGGTCGGGGCCACCGCAGCAGAGCTTCAAGCCCGCAGACCTGGCGATCATGCAGGCTGATCTTGGGCTGATAAACGATCTCGAAGGCGTTCTTGTGAACCGCGTCGCGCAGAGCGTTTTCGAGGTCCAGGCGGGCAGCAACCTCTGCATTCATTTGTGCGGTGTAAAAGCGATACGTATTCACCCCTGCCTTCTTCGCGCTGTTCATCGCGGTGTAGGCGTGGCGGATCAGTTCAGGCGCGTTGTCTCCGTCTTCCGGGTACAGCGCAATGCCGATACTGGCCGTCATGATGATGTCCTGACCTTCGATCTGGAAAGGTTTGTGCAGGGCTTTGCGAATGCGTTCCAGGGTCTGCCGGCTGTCGGTCTGACCGTCACGGAGCATGAGAATCAACGCGAATTCGTCGCCGTCCACGCGGCCCAGCGTGTCACTGACGTTGAGGCATTCGGCAAGGCGCTGGCTGACTTCCAGCAGCACCTGATCGCCCAGCACATGCCCCCAGGTTTCGTTGATGGTTTTGAAGCCGTCCAGGTTTACGGTCATCGCGGCCAGTTTCCAGCGGCTCACCGCCGCCTGGGTCAGGCCCATTTGCAGGCTGGTGAAAAACAGGTCGCGGTTGGGCAGGCCTGTCAGCGAGTCGTAATGGGCCATCTTCAGTAAACGCTGATCGGTTTCCTTGCGCCGGGTGATGTCGCGCACGATGCCGACGATGATCCAGTCTTCGCCTGCTTTATAGGCCTGGCGATGAACCTCCACCGAAACATCCCGGCCGCTTTTGTCGCGTATCTGCGTTTCCATCGGCTCGACCGGGCCTTTGCCGGCAATGATCTGGTCGTAGACGACTTCCAGCTGTTCCATGGACGCCTCGCCCAGGTCAGCGGGCGTCTTGTGCAGCAGTTCTTCCGTGGTGTAGCCCAATAGCTGACAGGCGCGGCGGTTGAATTCGATCAGGCTCATGGTGTTACGGTTGATGAGGAAAATTGCATCTTCCGAGGCGTCCATCACCGAACGAAAACGTTCAAGATCAATGGTGCGTTGCTGCAACTGATCCTCAAGGATCAGGCTATGGCTTTTCAGGTAATCGCCAAATGCCTTGAGCCTCAAGAGATTGCGCACGCGAAGCCACAACTCTGCGCTGTCCACCGGCTTGTTGAGGTACTCCTCGGCGCCAGCTTCCAGGCCCGATATTCGGGCGCTTTTCTGATCGAGTGCCGACAGCATGATGATGGGGATATTGGAGGTACTTTTATTGGACTTGAGCTGGCTGGCGACTTCATAGCCGTCCATGCCCGGCATCATGATATCCAGCAGGATCAGGTCTGGCGGGCTCTGCTCGATCAGCGCCAGTGCCTGCTCGCCGGACTCTGCGGTCTGGGTCAGGTAATTCTGATTGTGCAGCAGAACTTCCAGCAGGTCTCGGACGTGGGCGTCGTCATCGACAATCAGTATGGTTGCAGTGGTATCGGTCATGATGATCGCTCATGTGGTTGGCTGTTGAAGGTCCGTTTTTTCCAACAAGTCATCAATGACCCGATACAGCTCCTGGTAACGCAAGGGTTTGGTGATGTAAGCGTCGCAACCCGCCAGGCGCGCTTTTTCTTCGTCTTCTTTCATTGCCATGGCGGTCAGGGCAATCACCGGTATCGCGGAGGTCCTGTCGTCCTTCTTGAGCAGCGAAGTGGCTGTCAGACCGTCCATCGCGGGTAACTGGATGTCCATCAGAATCAGTTCAGGCTGGCATTCACGGGCCAGTTTCAAGCCGGTTTCGGCGTCGGCTGCGCCTGTGACACGGTGTCCGGCGCTGGTCAACAGCAACTCCGCGAGGCGCATGTTGGCCGCGTTGTCTTCGACAATCATGATATGGGCCACGGCGCCTCCGCAGGAGCACTGGCGCGGACCGGCAGCCATGCGACGAAACGCGCCCCAAGCCCTTCGACACTGGCCACCGCGACGCAGCCGCCATGCAGTTCGGTCAATTGCTTGACCATCGCCAGGCCCAGTCCGGTGCCTTCGAATTTTCTCGACAGACCACTGTCGATCTGGCTGAAAGCCTTGAACAGCTTGCTCATGTCACTTTTGGCAATACCGATGCCGGTATCGCTGACGCTCAGTTCTAGAAACTGCTCGTGTTCGCTGCCTGGGTTATGCAAGCAATAAGACGGCCAGTCACCTTCCAGAACGCCGACTTGGGTTACAGGCACCTGACGAACCCTGAGCGTCACCCAGCCGCCGGGCGAGCTGAATTTCACTGCATTGGCCAGCAGGTTGTAAACGATCTGCTTGGTCTTGCGCCGGTCCAGCTCAATCAGGCCAAAGTCGGTGTCGGCCTCAAGTTTCAGTTGAATGCTCTGCAACGCTGCCTGTTCACGAACAATCAGCAGGCTGTTACTGAGCAGGTCGTTCAGCTCGACGGGTTCCAGTTCCAGCTCCATCATCCCGGCCTCGACCTTGGACAGGTCGAGGATGTCATTGATCAGCGACAGCAGATGTTGGCCGCTGTTGAAAATGTCGCCGATGTATCTGCGCTGATCGTCAGTCATGTCGCCGACCATACCGTCGCGTAGCGCTTCGGAAAAACCGATCACGGCATTCAGGGGCGTGCGCAGTTCGTGAGACATGGTGGCGAGAAATTCGGATTTCATATGGCTGGCGTGCTCCAGCTCGATGTTCTTTTCTTCCAGTGTGCGCTCGAAGCGTTTGCGCTCCGTCACATCGCGCGCTGCGGCGAAGACGCCCTTGAGTTTGCGGTCGCGGTCATGAAAGGTCGCAGCGTTATAGGACACCACGGTTTCGCTGCCATCGTAGGCCCGCACCGTCAGCTCGTAGTCACTGACTGTGTGTTCGCTGAGCACGCGCTTGATTGCAGCATCTGCGCTCGCGGGGTCGGTAAAGAACTTGCGGCAGGGCGCGCCGATCAATTCGTCACGAGTGCGTCCGGTCAACGCCATCATCTGTTTATTGACGTCGGAGATGATCCCCTGCGGGTCAGTCATCATCAGCGCATCGATATTCGATTCGATCAACGAGCGGGTATAGAAGTGTTGATCGCGCAATCGTTGGTCCAGCAGTGCCTGGGTTTCTTCCTCCTGCTTGCGGGCCGTGTTATCGGTGCCGATCAACAGGTAGCCAATGATGGTTTCAGCGCTGTCACGCAACGACGTGACCGAGACCATGGCCGACAGGCGGCTGCCGTCCTTGCGGATGTAGGTGAGTTCGTAAATGTCTTCGATGCCACGCGAGGCCTTGAACACCAGCGCCTCGAAACCCGGCGTGATCGGCGTATTCAGTTCATGGCTCAACGCGGCTGCACGGGTGATAAGTTCTGCCGGGTCGGAAATGTCGGCGGGCGTAATCTTGTTGACGACGTCTTCTGACTGATAGCCAAGCATGCGCTCGGCGCCGACGTTGAATATCTGGATGACGCCATGCTCGTCGGTGGCGATGCTGGAGAAATAAGCACTGTTGAAGATCGCGTCCTGGAGGGCACCGGTCTTGAGCAGGTTTTTCTGACGCTGCGACTCGACCAGCTTCTCGGCGCGAGACTCAGGTTCGGCGGGCGGGCTGTCTGTTGGTGGGGTCTGCATGATGTGCTCCCGGTACTTCGTGAACCTGCCTGCACTGGCTAGCGAAGCGCGCAAGGGCACTCATTCGGATGGATGAGACGAGGTAGGTGAAACATAGCAGACACGCTATCGACTGGCCGCGTTTAAATAGCCTGCTTCATGGGATTTATTTAACAGGATCACGAAACAGACTCAACGTTTGGCAGAGATTCCGTATTTGCGCAGCCGGTGTGCAATGGCTGTGTGCGAGGTGTGCAGGCGGGCTGCCAACTGGCGAGTCGAGGGGTAATCGGCGTAGAGCTTTTCCAGCAGGTCTTTTTCAAAGGCTTCGACAGCGTTTTCGAGGCTGTCGACCTGAGTGTCGTTCTGGCGCGCTACCGCCGTGCCAGCGATATCCAGATCGCCGATATCAACCACATTGCCGTCACTGATGGCAGCGGCCCTGAAAATGACATTCTGCAACTGACGGACATTGCCCGGCCAGCGGTTGCTCAGCAGGGCCGGGTAGGTGCCGGGTGCCAGACGACAGATCGGTCGTTGTATCTGGGCGCAGGCCTGCTCCATGAAATAGCGCGCCAATAACAGGATGTCCTGCCCGCGTTCGCGCAGTGGCGGTACTTCCAGGTTGAGCACATTCAGGCGGTAGAACAGGTCTTCGCGGAAGCTGCCCTCACTGACCATTTTTTCCAGGTCGCGGTGGGTAGCGCTGAGAATGCGTACGTTGACTCGGACTTCCCGGTCGCCACCCACGCGTCGAAAGCTGCCATCGTTGAGAAAGCGCAACAGTTTGGCTTGCAGATAGGGCGACATTTCGCCGATTTCATCGAGGAACACTGTGCCCTGGTTGGCCAGTTCCATCAGCCCAGGCTTGCCGCCGCGTTGCGCACCGGTAAAGGCGCCGGGTGCGTAGCCGAAGAGCTCGCTTTCCGCGAGGTTTTCAGGGAGCGCCGCGCAATTGAGCGCCAGAAAGGGCTCGCCGTGACGGGCACTGCTGGCATGGCACGCCCGGGCGACGAGTTCCTTGCCGGTCCCTGTCTCACCCTGAATGAGCAAAGGAGCGTCCAGCGCTGCGATCCGTTGCGCGCGCGCCTTGAGTGTACGAATCGCCGATGATTCGCCGAGCAGCGCGTCGAAGCCTTCGGCGTGATCGTGGTGCAGCGCTGACAGGCGTTCGCCGATCCGGCTCGGCAAATAAAGAGTAATCAGGGCGCCCGCTTCGGTGATGGGCGTGGCGTCGAGCAGCAACGCTTCGCCATTGAGCGTGATCTCGCGCAGCGGCAGGCGAAAGCCGTTTTCCAGCAGCGCGGTTTGCAGGCCGGGGTCGGCGAACAGCTCACCAATAGGTTCGCCGGCAGGTTCCCTGCCAATCAGCGCGTTGAGCGCGGGGTTGGCCAGTAGCACATGCCCGGCGCTGTCGAGCGCCAGAACCGGATCGGTCATGGCGGCGAGCAATGCGTCCAGCTGCAAATGTCGACGCTGGCCAGGAAGAATATCCACCACGGTGATCGCTTCGACGCCACGCACCCGAAACAGCGCATCCTTGAGCTCTTCCAGCATTTGATGGCTCAAGGTGGGCGCGTCGATGTAGACGTTGGGTGGCACCATTTCCACCGCATCCAGATTCAGATTGCGCCCGCCCAGAATCGCCAGAACTTCCTGAGTGATACCGACGCGGTCAATGAAACTGACATGGATACGCATGAAGTGGGTCTGGCTCGGCGAAAAAGGTCACCAAGTATGCCCTGCCACAGTGCGTTGAGTGAAATGCATTGGCTGGCGAGCCCGCAGACGTTCGCCAGCTCGCATTTTGCCTGAAGGGCACCAGCTGGAAAGTGTTACTCCAGATGCTCCGGCTTGACCGGCTCGCCTGACTTGGCGTGCAGTTTGTTACGAATGTCTTCGAACATCGAGTCGTAGTCTTTGTGCTGGGCCAGCGGCAGCCCGGCGCTATTGGGCAGGCCGTGCCTGATGGCAATACGCGAAACGTCATGGGCAAAGTTGTAGGCCAGGTCGCGTGGCAACTGAAACTCTTCGTTGAAGGCCTTGCCGCCGATGTCGCCCTGTACGGTGAAATGGACGCCGGTGCCTTCCTTGGGGTCTTCGGTCACTTCATAGTTGAGGTGTATGTCATACGTGACGTCGGACTGTTGCAGCGCCGCGTGGGTGATATGCAGATGGCCAGGCTCGAACATGGAGGTTGCTCCATCGGGTGAGTGTGTGGGTTGTGACACCCGCTTCTTCCCGGCAGTTCAGCCTGATCAGCGTTCAGTCCTGGCGGGCTCGGGCCTCGACCATATCCACAGATTGCCAAGCCCCATGCCTGCGATTGCCAGATAGAGCCACCAGACATGGTTAAGCAGGCTCAGCATCATGACGGCGCAAAAAAGCATGCTCACGGTGGCGCTGATCTTGGCTTTGCGTGTGACCAGTCTGCCGTTGCGCCAGTTGCGAAGCATGGGTCCGAACAGTCGGTGGTTTTCCAGCCAGGCGTTCAACCGCGGCGAACTGCGGGTGGCGGCCCAGGCGGCGAGCAGGATGAATTCGGTGGTGGGCAGCCCCGGAATAAAAATCGCAGCGATGCCGATACCCAGGCTGGCATAGGCGAGGATGCCAAACAGGAAGCGCGAAAGTCTTGAGCCGGGTGGTTTGTACGTCATGATCTCTACAGGCAGGTTCGAAAAGCCCGGCCAGCTTAACAGCACCGGGCGTTTTTTCATGCGTGTGCCACTTCTGTGACGGGTGCGGTGGCATAGGCGTGTTGCAGCAAGACGTTAAAACGCTCGAATGCTGCGACAGCGCCCTTATCCAGTTGGATCTCCTGTTCGGCAGTCAGCGGCAGTTCGTCCAGTGTCTTGACGAAGGTCTTCCACCCCGCAGCCCGTCCACCGGCAGGCTCGCCCAAGTGTCGTGCACCAAAGCTGTCGCTGAGGTTCAGTGCCACGGCGCGTTTGATCAGGAAAGCAGCGCCCAGCTTCGAGCCCTCGGAGACGAACAGCCAGCCAAGGGCTTGAGCGATACCCGGATCGTGCAACGCCCCGGACACCGGCTCCGGGATGTCCATATTCAGGTCGGCAAGGTCAGCCCTGGCCTGCTCGGCTCGGCAACGAGCGGGCAGGTCGCTGATGATCGCTTGAAGTGCCGTTTCGTTGTACAGGCTTTGCAGCTCCGCCTGGAACAGGTATTGCGCCACCACAAAACGACCGTAGCTGGGCAGCGTTTCGAACGGCGCGTGCGCCTTGACGGCCTTGTCGAGTTGTTCGTGCGGAGCATGGGTAATCAGGTTGAGACGTTGCGAGCGCAGGAGCGTACGGTTCTGTTCAGGGGGCATTGCAGTCTTCCTTGCGGATTGAAGGGCTTGTTGAATAGACGAATGGCCACGTCTGCGAGCGTAAAAAAACACGCCGTCCAACCTCGACGGCGCGGCGCAGGGCAGCAGAGGGATCAGATGTCCCAGACAACATTGACGCTGAAGTTGCGGCCCGGTTGGGTAAGCCGATCAAGGTTGGCCGGGGCGGTTACGCCTGCTTCGCCGACGCCGTCATAGCCTCGCACGTCATCCCACAGCCAGTACTTTTTATCCGTCAGGTTGTAGAGGCCGGCATTGACGGTCACGTCGTGGGTGACCTTGTAATACCCCGTCAGGTCGAGAATGCCGAAGCCTGGCGTCTTGAACTGGCTGGAGGTGCCGTCCGGCGTATGGAAGTTGCTGTCATCCACACCTGTCTTGCGCTTGACCAGCGTCCAGCTCAGCAGGCTGCCATAGCGGTCCTGTTCGTAGCCCAGACCGAGCACGCCGGTCAGCGGGTTGACGCTGTTGATGGGCTCGCCGGAGTCGTTGTTGCGTCCGTGTGCGTAGGCAACGGATGCCTGACTGTAAAGGCCTTGCGGCGCGCCAACGCTGTCGAGGTTCAAACGGCCCTTGAACTCTGCGCCTTTGATGGTGGCGTGCTTGATGTTGTTGGACTGGAAGGTGGTCTGACTGTAACCGGGGGTGATGGCGTCTTCGTTGATGAAGTCACGGTATTTGTTATAGAACACCGCGATGTCGAACGAGCCCTGCTCGAAGCGTCCGCGCAGACCGGTTTCATAGCTTTTGCTTTTTTCCGGGTCCAGGTCCGGGTTGGGCTCTACCACGTAACCTGCATTGAGGTTTTCAAAGCGTCCGTACAGCGCCTTGGCCGATGGGGTGCGGAAGCCTTCGGCATATTGGCCATACCAGGTGTACGCGTCCGTCAACGCGTAGGTCACGCCGAGTTTTGGCGATACGCGGTGCCAGGTCTTGTTTTCGTCACTGGCCTGGCTGGCATCGGTCAGGCTGACCGAGTTGAGAAATTCAGGTGTGATTTTCGGATCAAGCCGGGTGTAGTCGTAGCGTACGCCGGGCAGCAAGGTCCAGTTGTTCCAGCTGATCTGGTCCTGCGCGAACAGCGCATAACTGTTGACGGTCGGATCGGGAAAGTCGCTGGTTGCGACCAGTCGATCACTCGGGCTGTCTGCGCCCACCACGCGGCAGGAGCCGAAGACGCGCGCGCAGGTCCCGCTGCCACTGCGCAGCCCAGTGACCTTCTGTTGTTTGAGAGTGGTGCCGTAGGTCAGCACGTGGTCAGTGCTCGCAATGGAAAACGCCTTGTCGAGCTGGGCATCGAAAATCCACTGTTTTTCCTGGTACTGGGTATCGCGGTAGCGAAACACGTCACGGGAGAACGGGAAGTAGCGCTCCTGAGTGCTCTGATCGGTCTTGGCGGCCTGATAGTTCAGGCTCCACTTGACGTTGTCGACCAGCCCGCTGTCGAGGGTGAAGCTGTTGTCGATGCCGAAGCGCTCACGGGAGATGGTGTCGCTGCCTTCGCGCGACTGATACATGCCAAGGCCGCTGCCATTGGTAAAGGGGCCGCCCACGGCACTTTTCTGATCGGTGTCGCGATCGTCCTTGTACTTTTCGTACGTAAGGGCCACGCGGGAGCCTTCTCCGTAATTCCAGCCCAGTTTGGCCAGCACATTGGTTGTGCGCACATCCTGCGGATTGGCTTCGGTGCGGCTCAGGCCGTTTCCGCCAGTGCTGCCGTAGGATTCGGTCTCGTGCCCATTGCGCTGACTGACGTGCAACAAGGCGTCGAAATCATCCAGACGTCCAGCGGCTGTAACGGAATTCAGCCAGCTGTCGTCGGCTGAGCTGTAGCCGGTTTTCAGGCGTGCGCCGACGTCTTTTCCGGGCTTGATGATGTCGTCCGGGTCCAGCGTGTAATAGCTGACCACCCCGCCGATGGCGCTGCTGCCGTAGAGAGCAGAGGCGGGGCCACGCAGCACTTCGACGCGTTTGACGATTTCCGGATCGACGTAATTGCGATGCGTCTGGGCGTAGGGGCCGGTGAAGAAACTGTCGGGCACTTCAACGCCATCGACCTGAGTCAGGATGCGATCACCGTCAATGCCGCGAATGTTATATCCGGTGGTGCCTGCGCGCTGTCCCGCGCCGCCGACCGAAATCCCCGGCTCGTTGCGCACCAGGTCGCGAATGCTGTTGACGTTGCGCCGGTCCAGCTCGTCTCTTGAATGCACGCTGACCGTGCTGGGCACTGTTGCAACATCCTGAGCCTGGCGGGTGGCGCTGACTGTGATCTGTTCAAGCGCGAGCACACCGGCGATACGTTTTTCCAGCACCACGTTGTTGTTGCCCAGGTTTCGGTAACTCAGTTGGCTGCCCGCCAGCAGCGCGTCGAGCGCTCTGGATGCGGTCAGATCCCCACGTGCGCCCGACGATTTCACGTTCTGCGCCAGTTCCGACGACACGCCCACTTGCCAGCCAGTGATGCGGCTGAACTCGTTCAGCGCCGACACCAGCGATTGCGGGGCGATCGCGAAGTGGTAAGTGCCTGCCGTGCTTGTGCGCTGCGAGCTTTCGGCGGCGACTGCCGGAATCGCCTGCAGGCTTGCGCCCAGCATGGCGATGGTCAGCAGTGAAAGCGTCATTCGTACGCGGGGCTGAACGGTGGGCGTGAACGTGGATGACATCGGTAGCGCTCCCTGATGTGTGGCTCGTTATAGTGTTCTGCAGTTGCTCAATAATGAGAATCAGTTGCATTGGCTATAACTAGACGAACGACCAGTGGCTATCGCGTAAAAAAAGTTCGATCAGTTGAGGATGACCAGCGCCGGCATTTCGCGCACGCTCGCCGAAGTGATATGGGCCAGTGAGCGCACCACATCCAGCGGGTTGTCCAGGCGGTAATTGCCGGTCACTGCCAGACGGTCCAACTGTGGGTTGGTGTTGATGATCCAGCCCGGATAATAACGACGCACCTCGGCGAGTACCTCGCTCAGCGGGCAATTGTCGAAAATCAGGCGGCCTTGCACCCAGGCCAGATCCCGGACCGGATCGAGTTTTTCCCGGTGGCCGAAACCGCCCGGGCCTACGCTAATACGCTCCCCGGCAGCGAGGCTGACGCTGGCATCGCCCCGGGTAGCCCGCACGTCCACCGCACCACGCTGGACCTGAACCTGAGTAACACCGTCCAGGTAGCGCACTGAGAACTCGGTGCTGTTGGTACTCATGCGTACGGGGCCTGCTTCGATTTCCAGCGGCAGACCTGGCCTTGGCGGGACAGTGATGTACGCCTCGCCTTGCAGCAGGCGGGCAGATCGTTGAGTGCTGGTGATCGTGCTGGAAAATGCCGAGTCGGTATTGAGCAGGACTTTCGAGCCGTCGGCCAACTCCAGGCGCTGACGTTCGCCGACGACCGTCAGGTGTTGCGCCTGCAACTTCAGCGGCAGATTGCTGAAATTGAACAGCCCCACCAACAGCACGGCAGCAGTGGCCAGGGGTTTCCAGTGTGGACGGGCGCGTTGCCACATCGACGGCCTTTGCGAGTGCTCGACACTCACCGCAGCCTGCTGCACCGCTTGAGAGTTCCAGATGGTCCGAGCCTTTTCGAACGCGCACTCGTGCGCCGGGTCGGCGTTCAACCACTCGCGGAACCGGGCGTGCTGCGCATCGTCAGCATCCTCCAGTTCTATGAGCCAGGTCAGCGCCTGATCCATTGCGCGGTCGCTCACCACCTTTTCTGCAGGTGGCTGTGAGCGTTCTGTTCGTGGGGCCACGGTGTTCCTCAACAATCCTGAAACGGTATCAATGTGGTTCTGCTGGCTTTGCAGCCTGCGTCAGGGTTCAGGGCGGGTCAAGCCTTGAAACGACGCCCACGCAGATCGCCATGATCAGTTTCAATTCTTTTTGCACCGTGCTGGCCGAGACATCCAGTTGTCTGCCGATCTCCGTATAACTGCATCCATTCAGGCGGCTGAGAGTGAAGATTTTCTGCTGCCGCGGGCTCAATGTTTTCAGGCTGTCGCTCAGACCTTCGATCAGCCTGTTGGCATGCGTGGCGTCTTCCGGGGTGCTGAGTTGAGCCACGACGCTTTCAAGCTGGGCCGATGAAACATCCTCGATCATGGTCCGGCCGTGAATACGTCGCGCGCGCAGATGGTCCAGCGCCAGATTGCGGGCGGTCTGAAAAACGAAAGGTTCAAGATGATCGATAGGGTGTTCGGTCAAAGCGCGGCTTACCCGCAGCCAGGTTTCCTGCAGCAGATCTTCCGCAGCGCTGCGGTTGCCGACCATGCGCTGCAACGTGCGTAACAGCACATCGCGCTGGGCCAGGAAAATATCGTTGAAATGTGACTGCGACACGGAGGGACTCAACCGATGATTCAAGCGAATGATAATGCTTATCATCTGTCTTTGCGGTCAAGAGCTGAGTTGTATCTGTTTTGATGCAATTTCTTCTCGGACCAGCGGCGCAGCGCTGGTCCGCGAAGAGGTTGTTGCAGAGCGTTACCGTAGCGAGCCTTACTGGGCGTTATGCAGCGCCAGGCAGTTGTCCAGCATGCGGTTGGAGAAAGCCCACTCGTTGTCGTACCAGGACAGCACCTTGAGCAGCTTGCCGCTCACCTTGGTGTGGTTGGCGTCGAAAATCGACGACAACGGGTTGTGATTGAAGTCGTGGGAAACCAGCGGCAGGGTGTTGTAACCCAGGACCTTGGAGTGCTGGCTCGCTTCTTTCATCAACGCGTTGACTTCCTCGGCAGTGGTTTCGCGCTTGAGGGTCACAGTCAGGTCGACCAGCGATACGTTGATCACAGGAACCCGAACCGCCATGCCGGTGAGTTTGCCTGCCAGTTCCGGCAGCACCAGACCTACCGCTTCAGCAGCACCGGTCTTGCTCGGGATCATCGATTGGGTAGCCGAGCGGGCACGGTACGGATCGGTGTGATAAACGTCGATCAGATTCTGGTCGTTGGTGTAGGCGTGGATGGTGGTCATCAGGCCGTTTTCGATACCCAGCTCACGGTGCAGAACCTGAGCAACCGGCGCCAGGCAGTTGGTGGTGCAAGAAGCGCTGGAGATGATCTGGTGTGACTGGCGCAGGGTGTCGTGGTTGACGCCATAGACGATGGTGGCATCGGCACCACTGGCCGGTGCTGAAATAATGACCTTGCGTGCGCCCGCAGTCAGGTGTGCCGAGGCCTTGTCGCGGCTGGTGAACAGCCCGGTGCATTCGAACACCACATCAATGTTGTGAGACTTCCACGGCAAATCGGCAGGGTTGCGGATGGCGCTTACGGCGATACGGTCACCGTTGACGGTCAGGCTTTCAGCGTCGCACTCGACGGTACCGCTGAAAGGGCCGTGTACAGTGTCGAAACGAAGCAGGTGTGCGTTCATCTCGCTATCGCCCAGATCGTTGATGGCGACGACCTGCAGGTCCTGCCGGTAACCTTGGGTATACAGTGCGCGTAGGACGTTGCGGCCGATGCGGCCAAAACCGTTGATTGCGATACGAAGAGTCATACAGCCGTCCTTCCTGAATTTGTTGTTGGAATTACAAGATTATTCTCATAAAAATAGAAAACAAGCCTTTTTAGTGGCAATATTTTGTTTTATCTACAACTACAAGCCTGAAAGGCCTTCCCAGCTGATCGAGATCAGGGTTCCGCATCGTTGCGAACCGGGCTCGATCACTGAAACCGTCTTTACGGGTGACCATAGACGTTAGCCTGGAGTTCATCACATGCATCCCCGCATTCTTGAGGTAACCGAGCGGCTGATCGCTCGCAGTCGCGACACCCGTCAGCGCTATCTCCAATTGATTCGCGGCGCAGCGAGCGATGGCCCGATGCGCGGAAAGCTGCAATGCGCCAACTTCGCCCACGGCGTTGCCGCCTGCGGGCCGGAAGACAAGCAAAGCCTGCGCATGATGAACGCCGCCAACGTGGCCATCGTCTCCTCCTACAACGAAATGCTCTCGGCGCATCAGCCTTACGAACACTTCCCCACCCAGATCAAACAGGCACTGCGTGACATTGGTTCGGTTGGCCAGTTTGCCGGCGGCGTGCCGGCAATGTGCGACGGCGTGACCCAGGGTGAGCCCGGCATGGAGCTCGCCATTGCCAGCCGCGAAGTAATCGCCATGTCTACAGCGGTGGCGTTGTCGCACAACATGTTTGATGCCGCGATGATGCTGGGCATATGTGACAAGATCGTTCCGGGCCTGATGATGGGGGCGCTGCGTTTCGGCCACTTGCCAGTCATCTTTGTGCCGGGTGGGCCGATGGTTTCCGGCATATCCAACAAGGAAAAAGCCGATGTCCGCCAGCGCTACGCCGAAGGCAAGGCCACTCGTGAGGAATTGCTGGACTCGGAAATGAAGTCCTATCACGGCCCGGGCACTTGCACCTTCTACGGCACCGCCAACACTAACCAGTTGCTCATGGAAGTGATGGGTATGCACTTGCCGGGTGCTTCGTTCGTCAATCCGTACACGCCCTTGCGCGACGCACTGACCGTCGAAGCCGCGCATCAGGTCACGCGCCTGACCAAGCAGAGTGGCAGCTTCATGCCCATCGGCGAAATCGTCGACGAGCGCTCATTGGTCAACTCGATTGTCGCGCTGCACGCCACCGGTGGTTCGACCAACCACACCTTGCACATGCCGGCAATTGCTCAGGCCGCCGGCATCCAGCTGACCTGGCAGGACATGGCCGACCTTTCGGAAGTGGTGCCTACCCTCAGCCACGTTTATCCAAACGGCAAGGCAGATATCAACCACTTCCAGGCGGCAGGTGGCATGTCGTTCCTGATCCGTGAACTGTTGGCGGCGGGTCTGCTGCACGAGAACGTCAATACCGTGGCCGGTTACGGCTTGAGCCGCTACACCAGAGAGCCTTTCCTTGAGGACGGCAAACTGGTCTGGCGTGAAGGCCCGCTCAACAGCCTGGATGAAAACATCCTGCGCCCGGTGTCCCGTCCGTTCTCGCCGGAAGGCGGTCTGCGGGTCATGGAAGGCAACTTGGGCCGAGGCGTGATGAAGGTATCTGCCGTGGCACTTGAGCATCAGATTGTCGAAGCTCCTGCCAAGGTCTTTCAGGATCAGCAGGCCCTGGCGGATGCGTTCAAGGCGGGCGAACTGGAGTGTGATTTTGTAGCCGTGATGCGTTTCCAGGGGCCGCGCTCCAACGGCATGCCGGAGCTGCACAAAATGACGCCTTTCCTTGGGGTGCTTCAGGACCGTGGCTTCAAGGTGGCACTGGTGACCGATGGACGAATGTCCGGCGCTTCGGGCAAGATTCCGGCGGCCATTCACGTCTGCCCGGAAGCCTTTGATGGTGGCCCTTTGGCTCTTGTGCAGGATGGTGACGTGATTCGCGTTGATGGCGTGAAAGGAACGTTGCAAGTTCTGGTCGAACCGTCAGAATTGGCCGCCAGAGAACCTGCCATCTGCCAGATCGACTATAGCGTCGGCTGCGGTCGGGAGCTGTTTGGATTCATGCGCATGGCCTTCAGCTCCGCAGAGCAGGGCGCCAGCGCCTTTACCTCTAGTCTGGAGAAGCTCAAGTGAAATTGGCCCTGGTCGGCGACATCGGCGGTACCAACGCAAGGTTTGCCATCTGGGAAGACGATTCACTGCATTCGGTGCGGGTATTCCCGACAATCGACTACACGGGTCCGGAGAAAGCGATCGAGGTCTACATGCAAGACCTCGAACTGCAACGCGGCGACATCGGTTACGTCTGCCTGGCGGTAGCAGGGCCGGTCGACGGCGACCATTTCCAGTTCACCAACAGCCACTGGGAACTGAGCAAGACCGCATTCTGTGCCACGCTGAAAGTCGATCATCTGCTGCTGATCAACGATTTCACCGCCATGGCACTGGGCATGACCCGGCTCAAGGATGACGAATACCTGACAGTCTGCCACGGCATCGGCAAGTCTGATCGCCCACGCGTGATTGTCGGGCCGGGGACCGGCCTGGGTGTCGGTACCTTGATCAAGCAGAGTGGCAGCCACTGGATGGCGTTGCCGGGCGAGGGCGGTCATGTCGATCTGCCGATTGGCACAGCACGCGAAGCCTTGCTCTGGACGCGGCTGATGGCCGAGCACAAGCATGTCAGTGCAGAAGTGGTGCTCAGCGGTGCCGGGCTGTTGTTGCTGTATCAGGTGAGTTGCGCGCTGGATGGCATCGAGCCAACCCTCAAATCTCCGGCCGCCATTACTTCGGCTGCGCTCGAAGGCGATGCGGTTGCAGCAGCGGTGCTGGAGCAGTTCTGCGTGTTTCTTGGTCGGGTGGCCGGCAACCAGGTGCTGGCCGTGGGCGGTCTGGGTGGTGTGTACATTGCCGGTGGTGTGGTGCCGCGTTTCGTCGACTTCTTCATGAGCAGCGGCTTCAAGCGTGCGCTCGCCGAGAAGGGCGTGATGAGCGATTATTTCAAAGGCCTGCCGGTCTGGCTGGTCACCGCTGAATACCCCGGCCTGATGGGCTCGGGTGTTGCCTTGCAACAGGCATTTGGCTCAGAAATCTAGAGCTGCAGTCAGCGATGTGGAGTCAGGGCAGCGCGGAGGCGCGCTGCCCCACATAACAACAAAGATCTACAGCCAACAAGGACGCTTCAATTGAGTTCAGTCAGTAAATCGATCCTGCTGGTGGACGACGATCAAGAGATTCGGGAGCTGTTGGACACTTACCTGACCCGTGCCGGTTTTCAGGTGCGTACGGTCGGCGACGGTGCCGGGTTTCGCCAGGCCTTCAACGAAGCGCCCAGCGATCTGCTGATTCTCGACGTCATGCTGCCCGACGAAGACGGGTTCAGTCTGTGCCGTTGGGTACGTCAACATCCCCGCCAACCCCACGTACCCATCATCATGCTGACGGCGAGTTCCGACGAAGCTGATCGGGTAATCGGCCTTGAGCTGGGCGCTGACGATTATCTGGGCAAACCCTTCAGCCCGCGTGAACTTCAGGCGCGTATCAAGGCGCTGCTGCGACGTGCCCAGTTCGGCCAGGAGCGGCCGGGTGGCGATGTTCTGCTGTTCGATGAATGGCGCCTGGACATGGTCAGTCACCGGCTGTTTCACAATGACGGCGAGGAAGTGATCCTGTCCGGCGCCGACTTTGCCTTGCTCAAACTGTTCCTCGATAACCCGCAGCAGATCCTCGACCGCGACACTATCGGCAATGCCACTCGTGGGCGTGAGCTGATGCCGCTGGAGCGCATTGTCGACATGGCAGTCAGTCGTTTGCGCCAGCGCTTGCGCGACACCGGCAAGTCGCCACGTCTGATTCGTACCGTGCGCGGCAGTGGCTACCTGCTGGCCGCCAACGTCAATACGCAAGCGAGCAACGGCTATTAAGCCGCTGGAGACCGCTTCCCGGAAACGCAGCCTGCCTTTGCCGCGTTCACTGCTGGGGCGCATGCTGCTGCTGACACTGTTGGCGGTTTTGCTGGCCCAGACGTTGTCCAGCGCAATCTGGTTGTCACAGTTGCGCGCCACGCAGATGGAAGGGCTGGTCACCAGTGCCCGCAGCCTAGCGTATTCCATGGCCGCCAGCGTCAGTTACTTCCGCTCCCTGCCGCTGGCCTATCGCCCGCTGGTGCTGGATCAATTGCGCAGCATGGGCGGCACGCGTTTCGTGGTGTCGCTCAACGATCACCCGCTCGACATGCAGCTCATGCAGCCGACACCGCGCAAGCAGGCCGTGCTGGATGTGGTCGGTCAGGTGCTGCGTCAGCACCTGGGCAACGATCCGGACATTGCCGTGTGGTTTGTACGGCCTGACGACCTGCGGATCTTCAACAGTGGGCTAAAGCTGGATGAGCTACCCCGCTCATGGGCGCACTACGCGTTGACTCTTGAGCCGGTGAATCCACCGGTACTGGTCACGCAGATCGAGATGGCACCCGGCGAATGGTTCTATATCGCGTCATTGCTGCCCGAGCCTTATACAACCCTTGAAGAACAGGAGTTGCCAGTTCAGCAGGTCTGGTTCATCGCTCTGACCAGCGCCTTTCTGCTGTTGTTCATCGGCCTGTTGGTGCATTGGCAGAGTCGGCCACTCAAGCGTCTGGCGCGGGCAGCACGCGACATGTCCCTTGGCGCTGACGTCGAGCCGGTGGTCGAGGGTGGCGGCAGCGAGGTGGTGGAGGTCAGTCGGGCATTCAACGCGATGCGCAACCGGATCAGCCGTTATCTCACCGAACGGGGACAACTGTTCAGCGCTATTTCCCACGATTTGCGCACGCCTATCACGCGCCTGCGATTGCGGGTCGAACTGCTGGAAGACGAGATGTTGCAACGCAAATTCAGCCGTGACCTCGACGAGCTGGAGCTGTTGGTCAAGGGCGCGCTGCAATGCGTCAAGGACACGGATATCCACGAAAACATCGAGCAGGTCGACCTCAACGTGTTGATCGATTGCCTCGTCGAACCTTATCTGCGTGCCGAGGGCGACGGGCGTGTGACATTGACGGGCGAAGCCTTGGCCAGCTATCCCGGCAAACCGCTGGCGCTCAAGCGCTGCATCGGCAACCTGATCGACAACGCGCTCAAGTACGGTCACCGGGCGCACCTGACCGTCGAGGACAGCCCGTTGGCGTTTGTGCTGTTCGTGGACGACGAAGGTCCTGGCGTTCCCGAGCAGCGGCTGGAGCACGTGTTCGAACCGCATTTCCGTTTGGCAGGCAGCCAGCAGCAAGGCTATGGCCTGGGGCTGGGTATTGCACGCAACATCGCTCACAGCCACGGCGGTGAGGTCAGCCTGCAAAACCTGCGTGATGGCGGGCTGCGGGTGACCCTTCATTTGCCCAGGACTGGTCATGATCTTTGAATCCGTTAACGGGCGCGCCGAACCCTTGGGATAGAGCGTTTCCAGGGAATATCCGTCAATGTAACCAGGTTGTGACATTCGCGCGTCCCTTCGTTACCGTTGCCGTGTTGCGCTTGGTTAGACTCAGGCCAAGCGCAAGCACAAGACTTGCTGGTGTATAACAACAAGAAAAGGTCCCATCGATGAATTCACTCTCTCGCCTCGCCGTTGTCATTTCCCTCGCCTCGCTGTTCCCTCTGAGCGTTTCCGCTGCTGAATCCAAAGGCACTGTAGAAGTGGTGCACTGGTGGACGTCCGGCGGAGAAAAGGCTGCGGTCGATGTGCTCAAGGCTCAGGTTGAAAAAGACGGCTTTGTCTGGAAGGATGGCGCTGTAGCCGGTGGTGGTGGTTCCACCGCCATGACTGTGCTGAAAAGCCGCGCGGTCGCCGGCAATCCTCCGGGCGTTGCCCAGATCAAAGGTCCGGATATCCAGGAATGGGCCTCTACCGGCCTGCTTGACACCGACGCGCTGAAAGACGTCGCCAAGGCTGAAAAGTGGGACTCGCTGCTCGACAAGAAAGTCTCTGACACCGTCAAGTACGACGGCGATTACGTGGCCGTGCCAGTGAACATTCACCGCGTCAACTGGCTGTGGATCAACCCGGAAGTCTTCAAGAAGGCCGGTATCGAGAAAGCACCGACCACTCTGGAAGAGTTCTACGCAGCGGGCGACAAGCTCAAGAAAGCCGGCTTCATCCCCCTGGCCCATGGCGGCCAGCCTTGGCAGGACAGCACGGTGTTTGAAGCCGTTGTGTTGTCGGTCATGGGCGCTGATGGCTACAAAAAAGCTCTGGTTGATCTGGACAATGACGCGCTGACCGGTGCTGGCATGGTCAAGTCGCTCACCGAACTGAAAAAAGTCGCCACCTACATGGATGCCGACGGCAAAGGCCAGGACTGGAACCTGGAAGCTGCCAAGGTCATCAATGGCAAGGCCGGCATGCAGATCATGGGTGACTGGGCCAAGAGCGAGTGGACTGCCGCCAAGAAAGTCGCTGGCAAGGACTACCAGTGCGTAGCCTTCCCGGGTACTGACAAGGCGTTCACCTACAACATCGACTCGCTCGCCGTGTTCAAACAGAAAGACAAGGGCACCACCGCCGGTCAACAGGACCTGGCCAAGGTCGCGATGGGTGAGGACTTCCAGAAGGTCTTCAGCATCAACAAGGGCTCGATCCCGGTGCGCGAAGACATGTTGAACAACATGGCGAAGTACGGTTTTGACTCTTGTGCGCAAACCGCGGCCAAGGACTTCCTGACAGACGCGAAAAGCGGCGGACTGCAACCAAGCATGGCGCACAACATGGCGACCACGCTGGCTGTTCAGGGTGCGTTCTTCGATGTGGTAACCAACTACATCAACGATCCCAAAGCTGACCCGGCAGACACTGCCAAGAAGCTTGGCGCAGCGATCAAGTCCGCGAAGTAATCGGTATCACCTGACCTGAAGCAGTAGTGCTTGCTTGAAATCCCGAGCGGGTTTCAAGCACGCCTGCGGCTCTGATTCGATACACCAGATGGGATATTCCCGATGAGCTCTGTCGCTGTGTTCAGCAAAGCCTCACCACTGGATGCACTGCAACGCTGGCTGCCAAAACTGGTGCTGGCGCCGAGCATGTTCGTCGTGCTGGTGGGTTTTTATGGCTACATTCTGTGGACGTTCGTTCTGTCGTTCACCAATTCGACTTTCCTGCCGTCCTACAAGTGGGTCGGCCTTGCGCAATATGCGCGCCTGATGGACAACGACCGCTGGTGGGTAGCGAGCAAGAACCTGGCAGTCTTCGGTGGCATGTTCATTGGCATCAGTCTGGTCATTGGCGTATTGCTGGCGGTGCTGCTCGATCAGCGCATTCGTCGCGAAGGTGTGATCCGCACTATCTATCTGTACCCGATGGCGCTGTCGATGATCGTCACCGGTACTGCCTGGAAATGGCTGCTCAACCCTGGCCTCGGCCTGGACAAGATGCTGCGTGACTGGGGTTGGGAAGGCTTTCGCCTGGACTGGCTGATCGATCCGGATCGGGTGGTTTACTGCCTGGTGATCGCAGCGGTGTGGCAATCCTCCGGTTTTGTCATGGCGCTGTTTCTGGCCGGTCTGCGAGGTGTCGATCAATCGATCATCCGCGCCGCACAGATGGACGGTGCCAGCCTGCCGATGATCTATTGGCGTGTCGTGCTGCCAAGCCTGCGTCCGGTATTTTTCAGTGCAGTCATGATCCTCGCGCACATTGCGATCAAGAGCTTCGACCTGGTTGCTGCGATGACCGCTGGCGGCCCGGGTTACTCTTCGGACCTGCCCGCGATGTTCATGTATTCGTTCACCTTCAGTCGAGGCCAGATGGGCATGGGCTCAGCCAGTGCCATTCTGATGCTCGGCGCTATCCTGGCGATTCTCGTGCCGTATCTGTACTCCGAGCTGAGGACCAAACGCCATGACTAGTGTTGTCGTCAAACCGGGCATCAGCTTCAGCCGCGTCGTGATTCACGCCGTTCTGCTGGTCGCCTGTTTTCTTTACCTGGTACCGCTGGTGGTGATGTTGTTCACCAGCTTCAAGACGCCGGAAGACATCGGCAGTGGCAACCTGCTGAGCCTGCCGGTGGTGACCACCGCCATTGGCTGGATCAAGGCGTGGGACATCGTCGACGGGTACTTCTGGAACTCGATCCGCATTACGGTCCCGGCCGTGATCCTCTCGACCGCGATCGGTGCGCTCAACGGCTATGTGTTGTCAATGTGGAAGTTCAGGGGCTCGCAACTGTTCTTCGGTCTGCTGTTGTTCGGCTGCTTCCTGCCGTTCCAGACCGTGCTGCTGCCCGCGTCCTTCACGCTTGGCAAGATGGGCCTGGCGAACACCACCACTGGGCTGGTATTCGTCCATGTGGTCTATGGACTGGCGTTCACCACGCTATTCTTCCGTAACTACTACGTGAGCATTCCAGACGCACTGGTCAAGGCCGCACGCCTGGACGGCGCAGGTTTCTTCACCATCTTCGGGCGGATCATCCTGCCGATGTCCACCCCGATCGTGATGGTCTGCCTGATCTGGCAGTTCACCCAGATCTGGAACGACTTCCTGTTCGGCGTGGTGTTCTCCAGTGGCGAATCGCAGCCGATTACCGTGGCGCTGAACAACCTGGTCAACACCAGTACGGGCGCCAAGGAATACAACGTTGACATGGCGGCGGCGATGATCGCCGGGCTGCCGACATTGCTGGTCTACGTACTGGCTGGCAAGTATTTCCTGCGTGGGCTCACAGCCGGCGCGGTCAAGGGGTAATCATGGCGACTCTCGAACTACGTAACGTCAACAAGACGTACGGCACTAACCTGCCAGACACGCTGAAGAACATCGAACTGTCGATCAAGGATGGCGAGTTTCTGATTCTGGTCGGTCCTTCCGGCTGCGGTAAGTCCACCTTGATGAACTGCATTGCCGGTCTGGAAAGCATCAGCGGCGGTGCGATCCTGATTGATGGCGAAGACGTCAGTGGCACCAGCCCCAAGGATCGCGACATCGCGATGGTGTTTCAGTCCTACGCGCTCTACCCAACCATGACCGTGCGCGAGAACATCGCGTTTGGCCTGAAGATTCGCAAGATGGCACCTGCGGCCATTGAAGAGGAAGTCACGCGCGTGGCCAAGCTGCTGCAGATCGAGCACTTGCTCAATCGCAAGCCAGGCCAGATGTCCGGTGGTCAGCAGCAGCGTGTGGCCATGGGCCGTGCTCTGGCGCGTCGGCCGAAG
The DNA here is from genome assembly GCF_021147775.1 of Pseudomonas californiensis. GTDB lineage: Bacteria > Pseudomonadota > Gammaproteobacteria > Pseudomonadales > Pseudomonadaceae > Aquipseudomonas > Aquipseudomonas californiensis. Next base: position 104,013 of record NZ_JAGTPK010000008.1, on the reverse strand, counting down.
ATCTATCTGTTCGACGAACCGCTGTCCAACCTCGACGCCAAACTGCGTGTCGAAATGCGGACTGAAATGAAACTGATGCACCAGCGCCTGAAAACCACCACGGTCTACGTGACTCACGATCAGATCGAGGCCATGACCCTGGGCGACAAGGTTGCGGTCATGAAGGACGGGATCGTTCAACAGTTCGGCACGCCCAAACAGATCTACAACGATCCGGCGAACCTGTTTGTGGCCAGTTTCATTGGCTCGCCGCCGATGAACTTCATCCCGCTGCGTCTGCAACGCAAGGACGGCCAACTGCTGGCTCTGCTCGACAGCGGCCAGGCGCGTTGCGAACTGCCGGTGGGCGTGTCTGACGCAGGTCTTGAGGATCGGGAAGTCATTCTGGGTATCCGTCCTGAGCAGATCATGCTCGCCTCCAGTGAGTCGAGTGGCTTGCCTACGATTCGTGCAGAAGTTCAGGTGACCGAGCCGACAGGACCGGATACGCTGGTATTCGTCACGCTTAACCAGAGCAAGGTCTGCTGCCGTCTGGCACCGGATGTTGCCCCTCAGGTGGGCGAAAGTCTGACCTTGCAGTTCGATCCGTCCAAGGTGCTGCTGTTTGATGCCCAGAGTGGCGAACGTCTTGGGGTTCTCGCAAAGCAACCCTTGGTTGAGCGGCTGAGCAACGTTTCTCAACTGAACCGCAAATGATCGATTGATTCATGTCGAGCACAGCTGGCCGGTTGCTCATTGCCACCACGGGTAGCCGACCAGCGAACACGAAGCAGTGAAATGTAAAACCGATGCACACCAAAGCTAATAACAATAAAACGAGGAATGATGGGATGAAGAAGATCAAAAAGGCTAAATCGCTTTCCCGGCTTCAATTGGTACGCAATCTGTCAGTGTTGGGCGCCATGAGTCTGGCGGGCGGCGCTCAGGCTGCTGACGCGTTCAGTGCCGATTCGCCGTGGATGACGGGCGATTGGGGCGGAGCGCGTACCGAACTGCTCGACAAGGGTTATGACTTCTCTCTGGAATACGTTTCCGAGATGGCCAGCAACGTCAAAGGTGGCTACAACGACGACGTGACGGGCCGTTACAGTGACCAGTTCGCACTGGGTATGAAAGTTGACCTGCAAAAGGTATTCGGTTGGCAAGACGCCGAATTCAAGCTGGCCATCACCGAGCGTAGTGGCCGCAACATCTCCAACGACCGCATCGGCGACCCACGTGCCGGCACACTCAGCTCGTCTCAGGAAGTCTGGGGCCGTGGTCAGACCTGGCGTCTGACCCAGATGTGGGTCAAGCAGAAGTACTTTGACGGCGCGCTGGATATCAAGGCCGGTCGTTTCGGACCGGGCGAAGACTTCAACAGCTTCCCGTGCGACTTCCAGAACCTTTCGTTCTGCGGCTCGCAAGTCGGTAACTACGTAAGCACCTGGTACAACTGGCCAATCAGCCAGTGGGCCTTGCGCGTGAAGTACAACATCACGCCAGAAGTGTATGCGCAGGTAGGTGTGTACGAGCAGAACCCGTCCAACCTCGAAACCGGCAACGGCTTCAAGCTCAGCGGCAGCGGCACCAAAGGCATGATTCTGCCGGTCGAGCTGGTCTGGACTCCGACCGTCAATTCGCTGCCTGGCGAATACCGCGTCGGCTTCTACAAGAGCACGCCTAACGCCGATGACGTCTATGAAGACGTGAACGGTCAGGCCCAAGGTGCTACCGGCGCTGCGTTCAAGTCGCATGACAGCAAGCACGGCTGGTGGATCGTGGCTCAGCAGCAACTGACTGCTCACAATGGCGACGCATCGCGTGGTCTGAGCATTTTCGCCAACGCCACTGTGCACGACAAGGAAACCAACTTCGTCGATAACTACCAGCAGATCGGCCTGACCTACAAAGGTCCATTCGATTCGCGTCCGAAGGATGACATCGGTATCGGTGTTGCCCGCATCCACGTGAACGATGACGTGCAGGATCGTCGTCGTCTGATCAATCAGATCAACAACATCAATGACTACGATAACGCGGGCTACCTGCCAATTCAGAGCACTGAATACAACTCTGAAATCTACTATGGCTTCCACGTTACCAACTGGCTGACCGTGCGTCCCAACGTGCAATTCGTCAAACACCCAGGTGGTGTGAACGAGGTTGACGATGCAATCGTTGTGGGCTTGAAAGTTCAGTCCAAGTTCTGAGTAATGACTGACGCTTAACGCGATCAAGGGTCGTGTGTGCTTTGCGGGCAGCCCTGGCTGCCCGTTTTTTTATGGCGGTGACTTTTTATTTTTCAGGACGCGATTGGTGATGCCCCTCAACGACGCGCAGATGCACGAACACCCACTGCAACGTTTCTTCACATCGCGTCGGCCCAGGCCCACGTTCGAATGGGAGCGTCATCAACTGCGTGACGTGCTGGTGATCGATCATCCTCACTGCCAGGCGGTATTCAGCCGTCAGGGCGCACAGTTACTGCACTTCCAACCGCGAGGCCAGAAGCCCTGGCTCTGGTGCGCCGCACAGTGGCCGCAGGTGGGCGCGATTCGTGGCGGCGTGCCGGTCTGCTGGCCATGGTATGGCCGGCATCCCGGTGAAAGTGGCTGGCCGGCACATGGCTGGGTCGCCTGCTGGACTGGAAGCTTATCGACAGCAGCGAAAGTGAGGAGGGCGTCTGCCTGCACTGGCGCCTGCAACTGTGGGACTGGCAGGTCGACCTGCACGCGGAGCTGGGGCAGGGCATGGAGCTGCGCTTGAGCACCTGTCACGAGGACAGCGAGCCTTGCCATTTCAGTCATGCATTACATGCCTACTGGCGAATCAGTGATGTCGCCGACGTGGCGCTGGACGGCCTCGACGGTGCGCAGGGCTATGACGAGTTGAGTCGCCGGGCGTGCCAGCAGGAAGGCGAGCTGCGCGTGGCAGGTGGCTGTCAGAGGGTCTTCGAGCATGAGGGTGCCTTGCAGCTTCAGGACCCGGCCTGGCAACGACGGCTGAACATCGATACCGGCGACAGCACCAATACCGTCGTATGGCATCCAGGCAGCAGGCCCTTGCTGGGTGTGTGTGGCAGTGAAACGACAGGATTTGTCCGCGTGGAAGCGGCTTCGGGTGCTGCTGATGCTTTCAGCCTGAATCCGGGTGAACACGTGCACCTGAAGCTTCAGGCCAGCGTGGGTTCCTATGCATGATAAGCGTTGGGGTCGGCGTCCATTTTCAAGTCTTTTACCGACGGTCCATCCTGCCTCGTTAACCAACGAGACGCCGCCCGGCTCGCTCTCGCTGGTCGCGATGAAATCTGAACCTGTGGAATCAGTTTGCTGACGAAGAAGCCGGTACAGGCGATGGAGAGGTATCGCCTGTCGGTAAACCTTCGTGACCCGCTCACCGTTGCGGCTATGACACGATAAACGTCAGCCCTGATCTTCTATCGGGTATCGACTGTCGTTCAGGCTTTCCTTGATCTTGCGCAGATGCGGCTGGAAGTCGACGCCGCGGCGCAGGGTCATGCCGGTGGCCAGTACGTCCAGTACGGTGAGCTGAATGATCCGCGAGGTCATCGGCATGTAGATGTCAGTGTCCTCGGGCAGGGGGATGTTGAGGCTGACGGTACTGGCTTGCGCCAGGGGCGAGCCAGCCGCTGTAAGGCCCAGCACCGAAGCGCCGTTGGCCCGGGCGATGCGGGCTACTTCGACCAGTTCACGCGTGCGTCCGGTGTAGGAAATGATCACGAACAGCTCACCGGTGTGCGCCACCGAGGCGATCATGCGTTGCATCAGCACATCGGCGTGGGCGGTGACCGCCAGGTTGAAGCGGAAAAACTTGTGCTGCGCGTCGAGCGCAACCGGCGCTGAAGCACCCAGACCGAAAAAGTGGATCTGCCGCGCCTGGATCAGCATGTCCACCGACTTGCTGATCAGAGCCGGGTCGAGTTGCTGACAGGCGCTGTCCAGTGATGCAATGGCGCTGCCGAAAATCTTCTGGGTATACGCTTCGGGGTTGTCATCCGCCTCGACCGCTCGGCTCACATACGCCGCGCCACTGGCAAGGCTCTGAGCCAGTTGCAGCTTAAGTTCTGGATAGCCGCTGACGTTGAACGAGCGGCAGAAGCGATTGACCGTGGGTTCGCTGACCTTGGCCGCCTGAGCGAGCGCTGCAATGCTGAGTCGCGTCGCCATCTGCGGGTTGAGCAGGATCACTTCGGCCACTTTGCGCTCGGCCTTGTTCAACTCATCGAGTCGGCCCTGGATTTGCTCCAGGAGGTTTCTTACGCGGTCCATTCAAAGTCCTTGTCGGGGCAGATTCACCAACGGTTTTGTCTCGGGCTTTTATTAGCCCTTTAGCCTGTAGCAAAGGTGGCCTATCGTACTGAGGGCCTGTGTTGATCACCACTGGAATATGCTTTTCGACAGAATGTTGTGGTTATTACTACATATGGCCTTGAGTAACGCCTTTAAAAAAGGTATTTGTAGCTTAACTTGATAAAAGAACCAACATTATGCCCTTGATTACGGTTGAACCGTGCACATTTGCCCTGTTTGGTGCCTTGGGAGACCTGGCAGTGCGCAAGCTGTTCCCGGCTCTTTATCAGCTTGATCGCGCCGGACTGCTGCATGAAGACACACGCATCCTGGCCCTGGCGCGTGAACCAGGCGACGAACAGTCGCATCTGGCCTACATCGAAAAATCCATGCGCCGCTTCATTCCCGAGGCTGAGCTTGAAGCAGACAACGTGGGACGCTTCCTGGCGCGCTTGAGCTACCTGCACGTCGATTTCCTCAAGGCTGAGGATTACGCGGCGCTGGCAGAGCGTGTGGGCGATGCGGAAACGCTGATTGCCTACTTCGCGACGCCTGCCTCGGTGTATGGCGCGATTTGCGAGAACCTTGCGTCGGTCAATCTCGCGGACCGTACCCGTGCCGTGCTGGAGAAGCCCATTGGTCACGACCTGGCGTCTTCACGTCGGGTCAACGATGCCGTGGCGCAGTTCTTCCCGGAAAACCGCGTTTACCGCATCGACCATTACCTGGGCAAGGACACCGTTCAGAACCTGATCGCACTACGCTTTGCCAACAGCCTGTTCGAGACTCAATGGAACCAGAACCATATTTCCCATGTGGAAATCACGGTTGCCGAGAAAGTCGGCATCGAAGGTCGCTGGGGCTATTTCGATCAGGCTGGCCAACTGCGCGACATGATCCAGAACCACCTGCTGCAATTGCTCTGCCTGATCGCGATGGACCCGCCCAGCGACCTGTCGGCCGACAGTATCCGCGACGAGAAGGTCAAGGTGCTCAAGGCGCTGGCGCCGTTCAACCCTGAGCGACTGGCCACCCAAGTGGTGCGCGGCCAGTACACCTCGGGTTACAGCGAAGGCAAGGCGGTGCCGGGTTATCTGGAAGAAGAAAACTCCAATACTCAGAGCGACACCGAGACCTTCGTCGCGCTGCGTGCAGATATTCGTAACTGGCGTTGGTCGGGCACACCGTTCTACCTGCGCACCGGCAAACGTATGCCGCAGAAGCTGTCGCAGATCGTGATCCACTTCAAAGAGCCGCCGCACTACATTTTTGCGCCGGAGCAGCGGTTGCAGATCAGCAACCGATTGATCATCCGTCTGCAGCCTGATGAAGGTATCTCGCTGCAGGTGATGACCAAGGACCAGGGCCTGGATAAAGGCATGCAACTGCGCAGTGGTCCGTTGCAACTGAATTTTTCCGACACCTACCGCAGCGCTCGTGTCCCCGATGCCTATGAGCGGTTGTTGCTGGAAGTCATGCGTGGCAATCAGAACCTGTTTGTCCGCAAAGATGAAATCGAGTATGCGTGGCAATGGTGCGATCAACTGATCGCGGGCTGGAAGAAGGCGGGCGATGCGCCAAAGCCTTATGCAGCCGGATCCTGGGGGCCGATGAGCTCCATTGCTCTTATTACTCGTGACGGGAGATCCTGGTATGGCGATATGTGACCTTGAGCTGCCAGCAGGGCTGGTAGCGCGTGACTTCGACACGCCACAGCAACTGGCCGACGCGCTGGCTGCCAATGTGGCTGATCGTTTGAAAACAGCAATCACCGAGAACGGCCTGGCCACCCTCGTGGTTTCCGGTGGCCGCAGCCCGGTTGCGTTTTTCCAGAGCCTGGCGCAGCAGTCACTGGACTGGTCAAAAGTGGTTGTGAGCCTGGCTGACGAGCGCTTCGTACCGACCGAACACGCCGACAGCAATGCTGGCCTGCTTCAGCGTTATCTGTTGCAGGGGCCAGCAGCCAAGGCTCGGTTCCTGGGGTTGTACACCCTGGCAGGCAGTCTGGAGGAGGCTGCGTTGGCAGCCGATCAAGCGCTGGCCGAGTTACCGCCCATCGATGTGCTGATTCTGGGCATGGGTGATGACGGACACACCGCGTCTTTGTTTCCCAACAGTCCCAACCTGACAGAAGCGTTGAGCCTGGAGGGCGAGCGTCTTTGTCTGCCGATGCTGGCACCCACCGTCCCGCACCAGCGCCTGACCCTGACCCGTCGACTACTGGCTTCGGCGAAGCTGCCGATTCTGTCGGTTTCGGGCCAGGCCAAACTCGACACACTGCGCTCGGCCCTGGCGGGCGATGACCTCGCTCAAATGCCGGTTCGTGCCTTTCTAAACCCGTCCCTTGAGATTTACTGGTGCCCATAAGCAAAGGAAGCGTCGCCATGACACAGAACGAAAATAATCAGCCGCGAAGCAGCATGGCGAACAAGATTGCCCAGATCGACGAACTCTGTGCCAAAGCCAGGATACTGCCGGTCATCACCATCTTGCGTGACGAGGATGTGCTGCCATTGGCGGACGCTTTGGCCGCAGGTGGCATGACGGCACTGGAAATCACGCTGCGCTCGGCGTTTGGCCTGAGCGCAATCCGTATTCTGCGTGAGCAGCGTCCGGAGTTATGTGTGGGGGCAGGGACCATTCTGGACCGCAATATGCTGGCTGATGCGGAAGCGGCAGGCGCGCAATTCATCGTTACCCCTGGCAGCACGCAAGAGCTGTTGCAGGCGGCGCTGGACAGTCCGCTGCCACTGTTGCCAGGCATCAGCAGCGCCTCCGAAATCATGATCGGTTACGCCATGGGCTATCGCCGTTTCAAACTGTTCCCGGCAGAAATCAGCGGCGGCGTGGCAGCTATCAAAGCGCTGGGCGGCCCGTTCAACGAAGTGCGCTTCTGCCCAACCGGCGGCGTGAACGAGCAGAATCTGAAGAGCTACACGGCCTTGCCGAATGTCATGTGCGTCGGCGGCACGTGGATGATCGACAATGCGTGGGTCAAGAATGGCGACTGGGGTCGCATCCAGGAAGCCACCGCTCAGGCACTGGCATTGTTCGATTGAAATGAGAATTTCAGGGCGGGGCGCTGACGGCGCCTGGCCCTGGTCAAGAAGTTGTTGTTGGTTGTATGGCTTTGCGGCGCTCCCTGGTCCGGAGCGCCGTTTTTTTGTCCAGACTGTCTGCCGCTTCGCGTATCAACTGTCCTTGAAGGACTGACGCGGGCGTTTTCGCAATGGGTCCAGCAGTGCGCCGAGACCGTTGTGATCAATTTCCTGCATCAATGCCAGTAGTCCGCCAAGCTCCCCTTTCGGAAACCCTTCACGTGCGAACCAGTTCAGATAGTGGCCTGGCAGATCGGCGATCAATCGTCCCTTGTATTTGCCGAACGGCATCTCCTGAGTAACCAGTAACCGTAATTTTTCCGGGTTCATGAGTGAGCCCCCTTGTCGTTTCATCCAGGCGCATACGATACGTGCATTCTGCATGCAGGCCAAAGGACAGTTCATGCAGAAGTCACGACCGAACAGATGTGAAAATTTCGTAAGTTATTGAAAATAATAATAAATAAATTTTTTAAAAACTGGCACGGCGACTGCAATTATCCATGCAGTACCCATTTTCGTATCAACCTGCCATTAGGAAATTATCAAATGACTGATATCAATAAAGAATCGATCTCTATCCTGAATGACCTGATCGAAACCAGCATCGACGGTGAAGAAGGCTTCAAGACCAGTGCAGAGAATGCGAAAAGCCCGCAAGTAAAAGCGTTTTTGGCCAACCGTTCCGCTGAAGTGGCGAGCGCTGTGCGTGAGCTGCAAGCTGAAGTGGTAGCCTTGGGCGGCAAGCCTGAAGATTCTTCCAGTGTATCGGGCTCTCTGCACCGTGCATGGGTCAAACTGAAGTCGGCGGTGACTTCGGATGACGACAAGGCAGTACTTGAAGAAGCCGAGCGTGGCGAAGACGTAGCCAAGAAAGCTTACCGTGAAGCTCTTGAAAAAGCGCGTGAGCACAATGTGCCAGCCAGCGTTATCAGCCTCATCGAGAAGCAACAGGCTGGCGTACTTGCCAACCATGACAAAGTGAAAGCACTGCGTGACCAGGCCCGTGCCGCATCGTAATTCGATGATCCCGCAGTAACAAAAAACGCCAGCCAGTCTGGCGTTTTTTTATGTCGATCGACAGACAATCAGGCTTGGGCGAGGTTCTGCATTTGAGGCGCGGCATAATGCTCGACGCGGTTACGCCCGTTGTTCTTGGCCTGATACAGCGCCTTGTCGGCCATGCCGAAGAACGCTGTCAATTTGTCGCCCGGTTGAATGATCTCCGAGGCCACACCAATGCTTACCGTAATCGGTCGGCCATCCCCGGCAAAGGAGGGCATTGATTCGACCGATCGACGAATGCCCTCGGCAATCAGCAATGCGCCTTCGATGCCTGTCTCGGGCAGCACTACCACGAACTCTTCACCGCCATAGCGCGCGGCCTTGTCGCCTGGACGCCTTATATTGTTGGCGATAGTCAGTGCGACTTGTCGCAATGCCTTGTCGCCGCCCTGATGGCCGTGACGTTCATTGAACGCCTTGAAGTGGTCAACGTCGATCATGAGCAGAGACAACTGTCTGCCGGAGCGTTGCGACCGTGCCCATTCTGTTTCCATTGCTTCATCGAGCTGACGCCGGTTGTCCAGCCCGGTCAAACCGTCGGTGGCTGCAAGACTGGCCAGCTTGTCTTCTGCCCGGTGGCGCCGTCGCAGTTCACGGCACAGCAGCCCGGTCAGCCAGAGCAGGCCCACACACAGCACGCTGGTGGCCGTACCAACCAGCCAGACATTTCGACGCCAACCAGCAAAGACTTCTTCTTGCGACTGGCCAATGACGACAATCAACGGCAGATTACCGACGCGCGAAAACGTGTAGAGCCGCTGTTCCTGCATTTGGGTCGACCATGCGCCGAAGGTGCCGTCGCCTTCTTTGAGGATGCGCTGAAAGTTGGCCGTGTGACTGTAGTCCTTGCCGACCAGGTCCTTGCCATCCCGGTCGGGATGTCGGACCACCAGAATGCCATCAGTGGTAATCAGATTGATGCTGCTGCCTTTGCCAAGCGTCTGGCTTTTGAATAAGTGCTTGAAATAGACCAGTCGCATGGCTGCGCTGGCGATCCCCTGAAATTCACCATCCGGGCCCGACATTCTTCGACTGAAGCTGATGCACCAATCCTTGTAACCCCAGCGGGTCTTGTAGGGAGGGCTGACATGCAGGTCCAGTGAAGGGTCGATCGCATGCTGTTTGAAGTAGGAGCGGTCAGAAAAGTTATCGTCGCGCGGTATGACCGACAATGAGTCCGCGAGTATCTCTCCCTTGTTGTCCAGCAGTACCAGGTCGCCTTTGTAAGGCGCGGCGGTGGAACGATCAAACAGGACAAGTTGTTGAAGTTCCGGTGATATGTGCTTCAAGTCTTCGCGCTGCCAGGACTGGATCATGCCCTGCAAGGAAGAGTCATACACTTCCGCATTTCTCAGCACATCCGCATCAATCAAGTTAACGATGTTGGACGCCGTGCGCGCTGCCGACTCTTCGGTATCACTGCGTTCACGCACCAGCAGGGATGCCACAATCGTCAGGATGGCGAGCACTGACACCGAGCTGCCAAGGATAAGCATGAGCTCCGGCCCGGACCATTTGCCGGTGCTTTTATCGGGTGCAGACAGCGGCATTGGTGTACTACCTACGAACGAATGATTCTTGATAATTGGTTGAGTGTATTATCTAAATGCAGCGGCTTTTAATAAGCGCTGTTCGACGACTGCCCTTATAACCTCATCTGAATTGTTTGGGAATAAAGGCGGGTCTATAAATGTTTAAATATTGAATTCAATCAACTCTTTGAACCGTTGAATATAAATTCACACCCGAGGCGTTCCGAAAAGATCGGACACTGGAAGGTTGATGCCGAAGGTATTGATACCGTGGCGGCTGTTCACAAACACGGTGCCGCCATGCATGACGGCGATGGCCTTGACGATGGCGAGCCCCAGGCCATGGTTTGCGCCACTGTTGCTGCGCGAGGCATCGACACGATAAAAGCGCTCGAACAGTCTGGGCAGGTGTTCGCCGGAAATGGGCGGCCCAGGGTTGGCGACCCCGATGCTGACATGATCCTTGAGCGGTTCAATGTTCACATGGATGATGCCGCCGGCTTTTGTGTGCTGAACGGCGTTATGCAGCAGGTTGATCAAGGCGCGTCGCAGTTGGGTCTTTTCGATGGGGACGCTGGCGTCACCTCGAACCTGTACCTGCACCTGTGCATCTTCGAGAATGAAGTCCAGGTAATCCAGAGTCGTCGCCACTTCCTCTGCCAGCGATGCGCATGTGAGTTCCTTGACCTTGGTGCCCTGGTCTGCGCTGGCCAGAAACAGCATGTCATTGATGATCGAGCGTAGTCTTTCAAGCTCTTCCAGATTGGATTGCAGCACCTCGAAATAATGCTCGGCGGACCGACCGCGTGTCAGCGCCACCTGCGTCTGGCCGATCAGGTTGGTCAGCGGCGAGCGCAGTTCGTGGGCCACATCGGCATTGAACGATTCAAGCCTTGAATACGCCTGCTCCACGCGTTCGAGGGTGGAATTGAACGACGCCACGAATTGCTCAAGCTCTGGCGGCAACGGCGAGAGTTGCAGGCGCCCGGACAGGCGCGGAGGGGCCAGCTTCTGCACCTCCTGCGAAAGGCTTCTCAGCGGACGCAGACCAACGCGCGCCACCCAATAGCCCAGTACGGATGCCAGTACAATGCCGAGCGACGCCAGGCTGACCAGCGCGACCATCAAAGCGTGTTGGGTGTGCCAGAACGTCTCGGTATCGATGCCCGTCAAAAAGCGCAGGGCAGGGCGTTGCTCTTTCGCCGGAAACTCGCTGACCAGTACTTTGAATGCGAAGGGGTGATCCGCCACTTTCAGGTCGTGCATGCCCAGACTGCCTGCAGCGAATCGACGGATATCCGCGTCCGGCTGGCCGAACTCATAGACCGGGTTGTCACTGACTACCCAGAACCTCAAGCGCTTGTCTTCTTCACTGAGCAGGGTGAGTTTGGTCCTGATCTTGTTCCAGTGCTCCGGGTTGCCAAAACGACTGACGGCCGATTCGAGCACGCTGTAGCGCGCATCGACCTCCGCCCGTGGCAGCAGGTCCATGCTTTTGTCGACCTGAAAGTACAGCGCCCAGCCGATCAGCAGGAAGACGCCCAGCGCGACCAGTGCGAACAGGCCGCTCAGACGCAGGGCAATCGAATCAATCCGCACTGCGGTCCTCCAGCGCATAACCCATGCCGCGAATGGTGTGCAGGAGTTTATGTTCGTGCGGACCGTCGAGCTTGGCGCGCAGGCGCTTGATCGCCACTTCGACGACATTGGTGTCGCTGTCGAAATTGATGTCCCAGACCATTTCGGCAATCGAGGTCTTGGACAGGATGTCGCCCTGACGACGAGCCAGCACGCTGAGCAGCGAAAACTCCTTGGCGGTCAGTTCCAGGCGTACACCGGCACGTGTCGCCTTGCGGCTGATGAGGTCGATCCACAAGTCCGAAATAGTGATCTGCACTGGCTCATGGGTCCCGCTGCGACGGGTCAGCGCCTGCAGGCGTGCAACCAGTTCGAGGAAGGAAAACGGCTTGCCCAGATAATCGTCGGCCCCTTCGCGCAGCCCGCGAATACGGTCATCGACCTGCTCACGTGCGGTCAGCATGATCACCGGTGTCTGCTTTCTGGCCCGCAAGGCGCGTAACACACCAAAGCCGTCCATGCCTGGCAGCATGACATCGAGGATGATCACGGCATGGTCATTCTCCAGCCCCAGATGCAGCCCTTCTATGCCATCGCGGGCGACGTCCACGGTGTAACCCTGTTCAGTCAGGCCGCGCCGCAGGTAGTCGGCAGTTTTTTCTTCGTCTTCAATGATCAGCACGCGCATGAAGCGACTCTCATTCGTGGATGGCCAGCGTCGGTGCGGGCGCTGGGTGGCGTCGATGAAACAGTCGTTCTAGCTGCAGATAGATGACCGGTGTGGTAAACAGCGTCAGCATCTGGCTGACCAGCAGGCCGCCTACCACGGCGATGCCCAGTGGCTGGCGCAGTTCGGCGCCGACACCGAAGCCCAGCATCAGCGGCAGGGCGCCGAGCAGGGCAGCCAGGGTTGTCATGATAATGGGCCTGAAGCGCGTCATGCAGGCTTCGTAAATCGCTTCGTGAGGCGTCAGTCCCGGTTCGCGCTGCGCTTGCAATGCGAAGTCCACCAGCAGGATGCCGTTCTTTTTGACGATGCCGATCAGCAGCACTACGCCGATCAGCGCCATGATCGAGAAGTCCTGCCCCATCATCCACAGCAGCAACAACGCACCAATGCCTGCGGAGGGCAGCGTCGAGATAATTGTCAGAGGGTGAACGAAGCTTTCATAACGCACGCCGAGGATGATGTACACCGCGACCAGCGCTGCAAGGATCAGCCATGGCTGATTGGCCAGCGAACTCTGGAAGGCCTGCGCAGCACCCTGAAAGCTGCCGATGATCGAGGCGGGCATGCCGATCTCGTTCTTGGCCTGATCCAGCATACGGACCGCATCGCCGAGTGCGACGCCGGAAGCGAGGTTGAAAGAGAGGTTTGCTGCCGGAAACATGCCGTCATGGCTGATCGACAGCGGCCCCATGCGCGGGGCGCTGACCTTGGCCAGGGCCGACAGCGGCACCATTTCGTTGGTCAATGGCGAGCGCAGGTAAAAATAAGCCAGGCTTTCGGCCTTGCCACGTTGCCGGGCGTCGAGTTCCAGAATCACCTTGTACTGGTTGACCTCGGTCTGATACTCGCTGATCTGTCGCTGGCCGAATGCGTCATAGAGCGCCTGATCGACGTCGGCCGTGGTCAGCCCAAAACGCGCAGCGGCGCTGCGGTCGATATCGATGTGCGTCACGCTGCCGCCTAGTTGCAGGTCGTTGGACAGGTCGCGAAAGGCCGGGTTGGCGCGCAGCTTTTCGGTGAGCCGCTGCGTCCAGGTATTGAGCAGCGGGCCATCATTGCTCTTCAGCACATATTGATACTGGCTGCGGCTGGGGCCTGAGCTCAGGTTGATGTCCTGTCCTGCTCGCAAATACAGAACGATGCCCGGTACCTTGGCCAGCTTGGGGCGCAGACGATCGATGAACTCGCTGACCGACACATCGCGTTCAGATCGGGGTTTGAGTGAAATCCAGAATCGCCCGTTGGCAATGGTCTGGTTGCTGCCCGACACACCCACCGAGTGAGAGTACGCCAGGACTGCGGGGTCGGCACCGACGATCTTGGCCAGTTCCAGGTGTTTTTCGACCATGTCCGGATAAGAAATATCAGCAGCCGCCTCGGTGGTGCCCAGTGCGAATGCCGTGTCCTGAATCGGGAAAAAGCCTTTGGGGATGAGAACGTAGCCTACCACCGCAAGCGCAAGGGTCAGGCCGAATACCCCGAGCATCAGCCGCTGGTGGGCGAGGGCCTTGCGCAGGCCGCGCTCGTAGGTGGTCAGCAGGCGGTCGCTGAACCCCGGCTTCTGATGCTGGTTGTGCTTGGGCGCGCGCATGAACATCGCCGCCAGAGTCGGCGCCAACGTCAGCGAAACGACCACCGAAATCAGAATGGTCGCGGTGGTGGTCAGGGCGAACTCCTTGAACAGTCGACCTACGACGCCGCCCATGAACAGCAGTGGAATGAACGCTGCCACCAGCGAAAAGCTGATCGACACCACCGTGAAACCAATTTCTCCGGAGCCCTTGATCGCAGCCTCTCGCATGCCCTGGCCAGCCTCGAGGTGGCGATGGATGTTTTCGACTACCACGATGGCGTCGTCCACCACGAACCCCACCGCAACGACAATCGCCACCAGCGTCAGGTTGTTCAGGCTGAACCCGAACAAGTACATCATGGCGAAGCTGGCCACCAGCGACACGCCCAGCACGGCGCTGACAATCAGCGTCGCGGACAGCTGGCGCAGGAACAGCGCCATCACAGCGACCACCAGCAGTACGGCGATCAGCAGCGTCATTTCCACCTCGTGCAGCGAGGCGCGGATGGTGCGCGTCCGGTCGTTGAGCACCGAAACATCGACAGTCGCCGGGAGCATTTCCTGCAAGCGCGGCAACTCGCGCTGGATGCGGTCCACCGTGTCGACAATGTTGGCACCGGGTTGGCGGAAAATGGCGATGTTGACGCCTTGCTGATCCCCGGACCACGCCTTGACGTAAGCGTTCTCCGAGCCATTGACCACGCGCGCCACATCACTGAGATGCACCGGCGCGCCGTTTTTGTAGGAAACGATGAGTTGTGCGTAGTCCTGCGGTTTGAACAGCTGGTCGTTGGAGGACAGGGTAGAAATGCTGTCGTTGCCATACAACGCGCCCTTGGCCAGGTTCAGGCTGGTCTGTTGCACCGCCAGTCTGATGTCGGCCAGGGTCAGGCCCAGTGCGGCGAGCTTTTCGGGCGCTGCCTGAACACGAATGGCAGGTCGTTGCTGTCCGGTGATGAAAACCTGGCCGACCCCTTCGACCTGGCTGAGTTGTCTGGCCAGAATGGTCTCGGTCACGTCGCTAAGCTCGGTACCTGGCATCAGGCTCGAGCTGACGCTCAGAATCAGCACCGGGCTGTCGGCGGGGTTTACCTTGCGCCAGGTCGGCAGGTTGGGCATGTCGGCAGGCAGTCGTCCAGCCGCCGTATTGATCGCCGCCTGAACTTCCTGGGCGGCGGTGTCGATGCTTTTGTTGAGCGTGAACTGCAGCGTCAGGTTGGTGGAGCCCAAAGCGCTGCTGGAGGTCATCTGGGTCATGCCAGGGATGGCGCTGAACTGCACCTCGAGTGGTGTGGCCACTGAAGAGGCCATGGTTTCCGGGCTGGCGCCGGGAAGTTGGGCGCTGACCTGGATGGTCGGAAACTCCGCCTCCGGCAGCGGCGCGACGGGCAGCCGGGGGAAGGCAATGACCCCGAGCAAAACCAGGGCAAACGTCAACAGCAAGGTGGCGACCGGATGGTTGATGCACCAGGCGGACACCGAACCCCGGCCGTTCATTGCGCGCGCTCCGCGAGTGCTGGCTGGTTGTCCTGCGCCGGTTCGCCGACTACTTCAATGCTGGCTCCCGGCTTGAGGCGCGACTGACCGTCGATAACCAGTACGTCACCTGCCTGCGGGCCGCTGATCAGGGACTGATCGCTGTCCTGATACAGCACTTTGACCGGCACGACCTCAACCTTGTTATCACCAGTGACGCGATAGACAAAGTGCTGATCAATGCCACGCTGCACCACCTGTGGCGCGACCTTGAGCGAGTTGCGCTCGATGCCGGTCTGGATCTTTACAGTCACCAACTGACCTGGCCAGAGCCGCTCGCCGGGGTTTTTGAACTGTGCCTTGGCACGAATCGTTCCGGTGGTGGCCGAGACCTGGTTGTCGATGAGAGAAAGCGTGCCTTCCCCCAGCAAAAGGCCGTTGGCAGCGCCATCGCCCTGGAACGCCTTGACCGCTGCCGACGTACTGTTGGCGATCAAACCCTGCAGCGTGGGCAGCAATTGTTGGGGCAGCGAAAACTCCACTGTAATGGGGTCGATCTGTGTAACGGAAAACAACCCCGCCGCATCAGTGACGCGCATGAAGTTGCCCTCATCGACGTTGCGAATCCCGACTCGGCCGGCGACTGGCGAGCGTATCTGAGTGTAAGAGAGTTGAACCTGTGCAGCATTGATCGTCGCTTCATTGCCCTGCGCCGTCGCGCCCAGTTGCCTGACCAGCGCCTGCTGCTGATCGAATGTCTGGCGCGAGATGCCGTTGTCTTCCGTCAGTTGGCGATAGCGTTTGAGATCGAGTTGTGCAACGTCCAGCTGCGCCTTGCTCTGGGCCAACTGCGCTTTCGCCTGCTCCAGCGACGCGCGAATGGACCGGTCATCCAGAGTCGCGAGCAGCTCGCCGACTTTGACCTGTTGACCTTCCTTGACCAGCACACGCGTCAGGATGCGGTCCACCTGAGGCCGGATCACCACGCTTTGCAGCGACAGCACCGAACCAATGCCGGTCACGAACCGTGGAACATCCTCAACAGCAACCTTTATCACCTTGACTGGAACGGCTGAAGCCGCATTTTTATGAACAGTGGCGGGCTTTTTCAGGCCCCACACCACGCCCGCGGCGACTGCTATGAGAAGGACGACGACGGTAATAGTCAGGGTCTGTTTGCGCATGTGAAGAAGACGCCGAAAAAGTCAGGGGGAGAGCTATTGGTTTTAGTGCTTCCTTATAGCCTGCAAATACGGTCAGCAAAATGACTTTCAGCTGTCAGGATTGTCAGAAAGCAAAGGGCTGCCTGGGCTGAGTATCAAGAAAACCATGAATCGGGCGATAACCTTTTATAACGGCGAGGTGTCCATAAGGTTGATGGATCCCAAGAAATTTCCGGCGTGTTGTTGGTTGCACGTTTGGCAGTTGCCGTCAGTCTCGACGTAACTCAAACGACGGTTTACCGATGGAGAGTGCCATGAATATCAAGGAAGTGTGCAGCAGGATTCTGACGACCCTGACCCGCCGTCCAGCATGGGCCGCTTCGGCACTGGTGGTGCCCTTGTTGTTTGCGCCAGCGTTGTCACATGCCCGGGACGGCGTACTGAATTTTCGAGGGAGTGTGGTCAATTACAGTTGTGACGTGTCAGCGTCTGTTCAGTCATCCCACGTGTACGCCTCTGCCGATCTGGAAAATGTTCCGGGTATTGTGATTCACATCAACGACGCACGCGGTCCTTGTGCCGACTCGGCCGCTTCCTTCACGGCTCACTATCAATCTTTGCCCGCAGCAGTGTTTGCTGACTATGGTTATCGTGCGGGTATTGTCACGCTGACTTATTTGTAATCGACGAATGACTGTGTATTAACGAGTGTTCCTGCCCGTCACATGACGCCTGCGACGGGCAGCCTTCCATAGCGCACACCCGCAGGCCGGGTCTCGGCATTGCAAATCCATTCCTTTGGTTGATCTTTCAAGTTGGGTATTGGCTGAAACGCCGTGAAACCGCGGCGTGCACGCTGATAAAGTTTACTCCTACAGAGGGATCCTGCACGCCATGTAGTATTGTCCTTGACGTTAAAGTAATGAGCCTGACATCGATTAAGTACTTCGAGACCTATAGTGCTCGCCGTCCGATAGTGGGCACACACGAAATAACACAAGGAAGGTAGTTATCATGAAAAAGCTTTCTCTGACAGTTGCTGTCATGGGTGTACTTGGTTTCGGCCTGGTGGGCACCGCCAGCGCTGCGAACAACGGTAAGCTTATATTTAACGGAACATTGACTAATGTTTCTTGTGATGTTGCTCCAGGCACGGGCGTCAGTGCGGGCACTAATCCAGGCGAAATCAATGTAGACCTGGGTAACGTTTCGTTTTCCGACATCGGCCTCTCAAGTGCGAGTCGATATGAAACCGCTACGCCGATTCAATTGTTGGTCAACTGCAGCGCGGGTACCGACGCTTATAATATGGTGAAAATGCGCTTCACCGCCCGTAACGGCAGTGGCCTGGACAACAACGATGCGAAACTGCTGCGCACCACCGGCGCTGCAGACGGTGTGGGCATTGGCTTGCTCAACGCTTCGAACGTGTTGATGGACCTGAGCGGCAACGAAACAATCGACACCAGCCTGATCAAGGATGGCGCTGGTGGTGCGACCGCAGAAATCAACTTCGGCGCAGTCTACGTGCTCAATGGCACACCCACCAATCCGGGTAACGCCGATGGCTTCATGCCGTTCGTGATGGACTACGAGTAACGCCAGTACAGGGCGAGTTCACTCGCCCTGTCTCCTCTCGAATTCAGGATGATGCCCCGTATATGGTTCTCGACTTTTTCCGTTGTGTCGCGTTGATCGCGATGGCGTTATACCTGCCTTCGGCGCAGGCCGGTATTGTCCTCAATACCACACGTGTCATTTATCAGGGAAGCGACAAGGAAGCCAGTCTGGGTGTGCAAAACACGGGCACTGGAGAGATTCTCTTGCAGTCCTGGCTTGAAGCCGGATTGCCGCGCGTTAACGAGTCGGCGTCAGACAAACCCTCTGAAGATAAACGTTTACCCCTGCAAGGTGCGTCGGACCTGTCGTTTATCGTGACACCCGCGCTCGCCCGCATGCCCGGTGGCGGCAGGCAGTTGCTGCGTATCATTCACTCCGGTGCCAACCTGCCTGCCGACCGTGAGTCGGTGCTGTGGCTCAATGTTCAGGAAATACCTCAAACAGCCGCAGAAAATACGTTGCAGGTCGCGATACGACAGCGCATCAAAGTGTTCTTTCGCCCGAAGGGCCTGCAAGGCGATCCCTTGCAGGCACCTGAAAAGTTGCAATGGAAGTTGCTTGCCGGCGATGTGTTACGGGTTGATAACACCGGGCCGTATCACGTCTCGATGCTCAAGATTACCGCGCAGCAACGCGGTCGTGAACTTGCGACACTGGGCAGTGGAATGCTGGCGCCACATCAACAATTGATTCTCGCGCTTGCACACAGGTCTGACGAAGTACCGGTTGAGTTGAGTTTTATCAGCATCAACGATTTTGGCGGACAGGTTCGTTACAGCGCCACACTATCGGGCAGCGATACAGGATATGCACGTAAAACCGAGCCTCGATAACGCAGAGCCTTCCCGTGGACTCTGAGAGAAACGATGAGCCCGGAAATATAAGCCTGGAGGCTTTTATTTACGCTTGATTATGGGGTCCCTCTGAATAGGGTGGACCGGTAGCCGTGCGCCTGCATGAAAGGATTCCGCTGCGCGTGAGATAGCCGAAGTAGAGTGAAAAACGCTAATGGAATGGCACAGTTCAGACAATAAGGGAGTCGTTGCGCGCTCCCTTTTCCCTCCGGCGCGCTGCCGGTCAGGGCACCGTACAATGACGTCGGCCGGGTTTTACGCCGTCGGTATCGGGCTTGCGTCGATCTTTTCAGGCACGTTACTGGCAGCTTCGCCGAGCATTGCTGATGGGACCGGTACGACCCGATTCAATACCGCGTTTCTTCAGGGCAGCGATCAGCCACCTGACCTTAAAGAGTTTCTGCGCGCCAACAGCGTACTGCCAGGCACTTATCGAATCGACATCTACGTCAATCGTGCACTGAGCGGACGACGCGATATCGTTTTTTCCAAAAGTGAGCGCTCAGGTCTGATCGAACCCTGCCTGACGCAGGACATGCTGCAGAGTTTCGGGCTCGACCTGGGGCGCCTGCCCAAGGTGACCGAGCCCGCCGAAGCCTGTTTCAATCTGCCGGCCAGTGTCGAGTTCGCAAGGGTTGATTACCAGCCTGGAGCGCTGCGTCTGAATATCAGCCTCCCTCAAGCCTTCATGTCGCGTAGCGCCAGGGGTTATGTTTCACCGCAGTTGTGGGACGAAGGGCAAACCGCAGGCTTTGTCAGCTACACCTTCAATGGCTCCCGACGTCGTAACCGCGACCTTGAGACGGATCATTACTACCTCGGGCTGCGCAACGGCGTGAATCTTGGCGCCTGGCGACTGAGAAACGAGTCTTCGCTGGTATATGGCAGCGACCTGCCGATGCGTTTTCGCAGCAATCGCACTTTTGCCCAGCGCGACCTGACCGCCTTGAAAAGCCAATTGACGGTCGGAGAGACGTTTACCGACTCGCAGGTGTTTGACAGTGTGCGCTTCAAAGGCGCCTCCATCGCCTCCGATGAAGGCATGCTGCCGGACAGCGAACGCAATTACACGCCGGTTGTACGCGGCATCGCCGAGACCAACGCGACCGTTGAAGTGCGTCAAAATGGTTTCATGCTCTACAGCGGCAATGTCTCCCCAGGGCCGTTCGAAATTACCGATATCTATCCCAGCGGTTCCAACGGCGATCTTTTGATTACCATCATTGAGGCCGACGGTCGTCAACGTACCTTCACTCAGGCGTATGCCTCGTTGCCGATCATGGTGGCGGCGGGCTCCTTTCGTTTCAGTCTGGCTGCTGGCCGTGTCGACAACAATGATGTCAGTGGTCAAGCATCGCCGATGTTCAGCAGCGCCTCGCTTATCTATGGCCTTTCCGACCGGATAACCGGGTTTGGCGGCCTGCAACTGGCCGAAGACTTTCAGGCGGCCAATCTGGGCGCAGGTGTGAACACCGGGCTGGGTGCCGTTTCTCTGGACGTCACTCAATCCATCAGCCAGTGGCAGGACGCGACTCGCTCCGGCCAGAGTCTGCGGGTTCGCTACGCCAATACGCTGGACGTTACCAATACGACTTTTGCAGTGGCGGGCTACCGTTATTCCACGGACCAGTACCGGACACTCAACCAGCAGGTGAGTGAGACCAGCAGTACTTATGACCAACGGTCACGAGGTCTTGCCAGGGATCGCCTCGAAGTGAACGTTACCCAGATGTTGTCCAGGCAAAACGCATCGTTGAGCCTGACGGCCTCAGAGCAGCGCTACTGGAACCTGCCAGGCAAAACCCGTCAGCTTTATCTGGCTTACAACAGCGCGTGGCGGACTCTGAATTACAGTCTGTCACTGGAACGCAGCGAGGATTTCGGTCGGGCAGGCGATGCGCAAGCAGACAACCGAATCGCTTTGAGCGTAACCATGCCACTGGGGTCAGGCCCAGGCTCGTCACGTGTTTCGTTCAACGGCGTACGCGACAGCGCCGGCGAATACAGTGTGCAGGCCGGGCTCAACGGGCAATTTCTGAATGACCGCGACACGTTCTATTCGGTACAGACCGGCCGCGACAGCAGTTCTGGCAGCTTCGGCGCCGGCAAAATCAACACAACAACGCCGTTCGGACGTTTCGAAGCGGGTTACAGCCAGGGCCGGGATTACGACGCCTTCACGCTGGCGGCGGCAGGGTCGCTGGTGGCCCACGAAGGTGGCGTGAATCTGGGGCAACCCCTTGGCGAGACATTCGCGCTGGTTCAGGTACCCGGCATCGGCGGTGCTCGTCTGAAAACCTTCAGCAATGTTCAAACGGCAGACAATGGCTACGCAGTTCTGCCTTATGCGCAACCCTATCGCACCAATTGGATCAGCCTGGACACCCGTCAATTGGGCGCTGATATCGACCTGGAAAACGCCGTGAATCAGATTGTGCCGCGGCGCGGCGCGATGCCGCTGGTGCGGTTCAAGGCATCGACTGGCAGGCGTGTCCAGTTCGAGCTGGTCCGTGTCGACGGCAGCAGGTTGCCGCTGGGCGCCAGCGTCGAAGACGAACACGGCAAAGCCCTCGCGGTGGTCGACCCCACCAGTCAGGCGCTGGTGCTGAGCGAACTGGACAGCGGATTTTTGTGGGTACGCTGGTCCGATCAGCGCTGCAAGGCACCGTTTGCGCTACCCGCCAGAAACCCCACCCGTGCTTACGAACGACTCAAAGTGATTTGCCAATGACCAGACTTTCACTGGCGCGGACGGGTGGATGTCTCCTGTCGCTGATATTGACGAGTGCCGGCGCAGAGGGCGCTTTATCGCTGGCAGGTACGCGTCTGATCTTTGATGGCCGCTACACGGAGGTCAGCATCGAAACGCACAACAAGGGGAGTAACGCGGTACTCGTACAGGCCACCCTCAGTGACCCTCGCGACGACGATGATACGCCGCCGGACCAGCGCAGGCTGTTGCCGTTCGTGATAACACCACCACTTTCCAAGGTGCCCGCAGGTGGCAAGCAATTGCTGCGCGTGCTGTATCAAGGCGCGGGCATGCCAGCCGGGCAGGAGTCCTTGTTGCACTTGTACGCGCTTGAAGTGCCTCAGCGTCAAGCGCTTGAACAGCAGTTGAATATCGCAGTGCGTCAGCGAATCAACGTCTTTTACCGCCCGCCAGGGCTGGAGGGCGATCCGGCCGACAGCGCCGAGCGATTGCGTTGGACATTCAATAGCCCAGCGTCAGGTACGCGTACCTTGAGCGTTGAAAACCCCACGGTTTATCACGTCTCGCTGGAGGTTGTGCAACTGAACGGTGTTCAAGTCATCGATTACCTGCTGCTGGCGCCAAGGGCCCGACTTGAACTGCCTTTGGCCGAAAGCCATTCCACAGCGCAGGGCCATCAATTGAGGTTCAACGCGCTGACTGATTATGGCGCCCGGCGCAGGTATTGCGCGCCATGGACTGAACAGGCGTCCTTCACGGCTCGTTTGCAGGACACCACTCCCATTCAGGATGAATGCTGACATGACATTTCCCTTAGCCAGCCGCTGGCTGCAACTGACCGCACTTTTGACAATGCTGGCGCCGAGCAGTGCTTTCGCGTTGGTCTGCACCCCATACGATTCTGGTGAAACCGCCATTCATGGAGATCTTGGCAGCACAGTTGCTATACCGGTTTCATTGCCGAACGGCGACATTGTCTGGCGCTCCGAGCCGCTGAGCATCGAGGTCGAGTGCGCGCGGGATGATCAGCCATCGGCTCAGGAAGAAGTGTTTATTCACCTGAATCCCGACGACCTTGTCATCGGCCAGGGTATCCGGGCGGGTTTGACGCTCAATGGTATTGATTACCTGCAAGACAGCGGACGAATAAGCACCGGAGCCTTGCTCACGCCGTGTCTGGAGAACGACGCCACGGTAGAGCGGTGTCCAACGACCCGTTTCAGTCTCGCGTTTTCAGTGTTCATTCAAAAGTTTGGCGCGACACCGCCGTCCGGTGTGGCGAGCCATCTGCTCGATTATCGTTTCTTCGAACTGGGCGGTGCAGGCCTTGACCGCAAGCCTGGGCGCAACCTCAGTTACGTGATCAATAACCTGACGGGACTGCGCTTCGTAGCGTGCGATGCCGAGCTGCAAGTCCTGCCGGAAACGGTGGAGTTCGGTGATCAGGCCATACAGCAGGCCGCTGTCGGCAAGGTGTTTGCCGCGCGACCGTTTTCCCTGCTGACCAGTCGTAGCTGTGACTCCCCGTTCAGCATCAACGCCCGGTTCCGGCCTGTCACCGGCAGTGTGTCTGGCGATTTGCTCATCCCGGCCAATAACGATTCGCTGGGGATACGGATCGTCAGCATGGTCAACGGCAAAACGTTGCGCTACAACGAGCCGTTTCACCTGGCGGACTTGCTGGGTGCGACACACACGGCGCGTGCTGACTTCAACGCTGAGCTGCTCTGGAACAGCAGTCGCCCAAGGACCGGGCCGTTCAACGCCGAAGTGATGGTGGATCTGTTTTACAAATGATGGCGACAGGAGGCTCGGGCGGCCGTTCGACGATTGATGTATGCTGCGCGCCCGCGGGCGTTCGCCCGGCCAATTAGACTTTCTGGTGCCATCATGACCACTCCTGAACAACCACCTGTTCAAGAAGCCCCAACCGACTCGGTAGACACCGCTGAAACGAAGGCTGCCATTGCGCCGTTCAGCTTTCCGTTCAAGCCTTCGGAGTTCGCTCAGGCCAAAAAAGAACAGGCCTGGTATCAGAAGTCGAACAAGCCAGGTCATCACAAGACCCCAGGCGTTGCACCGTCCGGCACCCGTCGTTCCATGGGCAAGCGCTGAGTTTCGGTGGCTTGCCTTGCCTGTTCAGGCTGCCTGCAGCGGGATGAACAGGTAAGACACCGGCTCGCGCAATGTCACCTTGGCACCCGCGAGCTGCAGCGTGTCGATTACGGTTTCACCGACAACATGAAACTCCCATCCCGCATCCTGCGACGATTCGCGTTGACCGTCAGCGATCTGCTCGATAGCCGCCGCGAAGGCATTCATGTCCGGCAGATAGGCCACAAACCCGTTGCCCTTGAGCGCAGTTGTACGAATGCCCAATGTCTGGCAGATCGACTGCTTGGCGTCGATCTCGTCCCGGTCTGCCTGACGTGATTGCTCGATCAGCCTGAGCAACTGGGTATCCACCAGCGTAGTGCCGACGATCAGATCAGGACCCTGTTCCCAGGATTCGGGCGGGCAGTCCTTGTTTTCCGGGCGCAACGGGATGTGCGGATTGATTTCCATCGGATAGATCCGACATACCAGAGGTCGCCGCTCATAGATACGGCAAAGATTTTCTTCGTCAAGATTCCGGCAGCGGCCCACGTTGTACGCAGCGAAGGTGATGGCTACGTGGGCCTTGGTACTTCCGCTGTCAACGATCGTCGAGCGGCGGGTCGCGTGGGTCAGCTGCGCTTCTGGTACGCCATAGCCGTTGGCCAGAAACGCTTCGGTGAGAATGATCACAGTGCCACCGTCAGCCGCCCACTGCTTGGCTTCGGTGAGTGTCAGGGGAACATGGTGATCGGTACAGCAGCTGCCGCAACCTGTGCAGGAAAACCTGGTGCTCATTGATTCTTGGCCTGTTCAGACGTGTATCGGCAGTGGCAGGAATTCTGTCGTCTGCCGATGGATCAAACAGGCAAAGCAAGTAGTGCGCCAGTAAGCGTTCCTGCGGGATAGCTTACCGGGTTGCGGCTTTGCCGATACCGTCCCATTCGGTCACATGGGCCTGGCGGTTTTTTCGGTCATAAAGACACAGCTCGGTGCCTGCGCGGTTTTTCATATGTTTTTGCGGGTAGCGACCTTGCATCAATTGGGCGCTGAAGCCGACCTTGTCGTCGAACAGGGCACTGGTGCCTATGGCGACGGTGCCCTTGAGCTGGCTGGCCTTCAGGCAATCGGCGAGCATGGCCTTGTTCAGGTCATTCCAGGCCTGTTCGCTGGAGGCACGGGCGTGACTGGACAAGGCGAGTGCGCCTGCCAGCAGCAAGATGGGTGCTTTCATCACGATCTCGGCGAAGGTGTCGGGCGGAGATTATGGCAGATCACGACGGGAGAACGGCTGAGCGCCTGACGTAGGACATGTCTGATTTTTCATACAGACGTCGCGCGCCGAGATTGTTTTCCATCACATTCAGATCCACGAAGCCTTCACCATGCTCGCGAAGATGGATGAACAGATGCCTAAGCAGCGCTCCACCAATGCCGCAGTTCCTGTAGTCGGGATGAACGACCAGATCCCTGATGAAGGCGCTGGTCCAGCAAGTGATCACACCCACCGGCACGTCGGCCGCCAATGCCAGAAAACACAGTGAGCGGTCGAACTCGGGATTGTGATCGAAAGCCGCGAGCCACACGGTGTACTCAGGCAGGCTGCCGCTACCGTCTCGATAACCCGACTCCAGCAAGCGATATGCTGACAGCGTGTGGCCTCGACTGAACGCGGCGGGCCGGATATTCGCAGGCCAATGTGCATCAGGCTGCGGCCCGGTGAGGTCGCGTCGCATGAGCCAGTAGTGGTCGGGCGACGCATCTCCAGACGCGGGGCGATCACCCTGCTTTTGCAGGATCAGATACCTTGCGCCACAACCGTCCGCGCCGCCTCGATCAGACACTTGGTCAGCTCGGGGGACGAAAACTTGGTCAGTACCGCATTGGCGCCTGCGATCTGAGCTTTCTCACTGTTCATCGCGCTGTCGAGCGAGGTGTGCAGCAGGATGTACAGATCGTAGAAGTCAGGCGTATCACGCAGCGTGCGGGTCAGAGCGTAACCGTCCATCTCCGACATTTCGATATCGGAAACCACCACGTTGATCTGGGCTGCGGTGCCCTGCAGTTCCAGCAATACATCGATGGCTTCTTTCGCGCTGCGAGCGGTATGGCAACTGATGCCCAGATTGCGCAACGTGATGATGGATTGCTGCAGAGCGACCTGGCTGTCGTCCACCACCAGAATCCGCGCTTTGGCCAATACTTCGGCGTCTTCCTTGGCCAGTTCTGCCGATTGCACGACGATCTGGGCCGGGGCGATGCCGTGAATCACTTTCTCGATATCCAGAACTTGCACCAGCACCCCATCCACCTGGGTAACACCGGTGATGAACGATTTGCTGCTCGAGCCATAGGGAGGAGGGCGGATATCAGTGGTCAGGCAATGAACGATCTTGCTGACCGCCTGCACATGCAAACCCTGTTTGGAACGGCTGACATCGGTCACGATCAGGCAACCACCATCGGGGTCGGCCAGTGGACGCTCACCAATGGCGCGGCTGAGGTCTATCACCGACAGCGACGAGCCCCGCAGGGTTGCGATGCCTTTGACGTGCGGATGTGATTCTGGCAAATGGGTAAGAGGCGGGCAGGGGATGATTTCACTGACCTTGAGCAGGTTGATCGCCATCAGCTTGCCGCTGCGCAACGTGAAGAGGAGCAGCGAGAGTGAATCTGCTCGGACGTTCTTGGACATATGAACCTTCTGGCTGTAGGTGCTTCGTCGCCAGCAGGCGACAAACAACTTTCTATGACAGGTTATCGACCCTCGACGATCTGGCTTTAGGATTTTTAAAAGGATAGCGGGTCTTCAGGCTCGTCGTCAGGCGTCCGGATGCCCTCCCGAGTGTGGGTTTGCGATGAGCGCGAACCTTCGGCGCTTGGCCCGTACGTCAGAAGTTGATAGTGGCATTTTGATTTACGGGGCGTCAAACCCAATGCCAGCGGACAGGCTGGTGCTCGGGGCACGGTATTTCGCGTCCGGGCAGTGTCTGTGCAGGTCATCCGTAAAACCAAGGCTTGCCTGCGACAAAATACCGCGCCTTCTATATATAGAGGAGGTGCGGCAAATTGACGCAGCCTTCTATATATAGAAGGATTGTGATTTCGCTCCCAGGCAGGTGCCGTGAGGCGCGCGCAGTGTGCCACGCCAGCCTCTGAGCAACCACCCGGCGGGCAAATGTGTCCGTATGGTCGGCAATTGCTTGAGTTGGTCGGGACAGCAGATGATTATCGCGTACGATTCGAACCTGACCCGCTTGCATGGCGCGCGAATCCGTTAATCACCCAATCACCTCAGTAAGGTATGTGAATGAGCGACAACCTGTTGTACCTCCGCCGCGAAAAGCGCTTTCTGGTTTTGCTGGGAATCATCTGCCTGTCTCTGATCGGTGGCGCCTTGTACATGCAGATCGTTCTGGGCGAGGCGCCTTGCCCCTTGTGCATCCTGCAGCGTTACGCGTTGCTGTTCATCGCCATCTTCGCATTCGCCGGCGCGGCCATGCCTGGGCGCACAAGCGTAACGGTATGCGAGATGCTGGTGACTCTCAGTGCGTTGGGTGGCATCGTGGCTGCAGGTCGTCATGCCTGGATTCTCGCTCACCCTTCTGAGAGCTGCGGTATCGATATACTGCAACCCATCGTCGATGGTCTGCCGTTGGCTGATCTGTTTCCGGTCGGGTTCCAGGTCAGCGGTTTTTGCACAACGCCGTACCCGCCGGTCCTGGGTTTGTCGCTGGCTCAGTGGGCTCTGGTAGCATTTGTCCTCACGGCAGTGCTGGTCCCGGTATGCATTATTCGTAATCGCCGTAAACCTTACTGAATACAAGGGCTTTAATCCGAAAAGCCTCGCTCTCGCGGGGCTTTTTTTGATCCAAAGGGTGGTAAAACGAGGCGACTGTTACAGATTCTGATAATAACTGTTGCAAAATTAGGCATAGTCATTAAAAATTTACGTATCTACAATCCCCAGCACTTGTCGTCTGGCTTGTCCTGACGATCAGAATTTTGAGGCCTGGAGCGTCCCCTGTGTTCTCTGAACAGGCAGCGCAATGCTGGTCTCTGAGGACGCACAATGGCCGCGCTGAAGGCGTCTGTCCGGTACATCGGGCAGTTTCCAGCAGCTCAAAAATAAGAATCCATAGCTAAAACCGGATTTGTCGATGCGCAGTTGCGTGCTGGCAGGCCCTTGTTCAATTCAAAAAAATTGCCGGCACTGGCAGGGTGAAGTGTTGGCGGTCGAAACCCAACTGCACCGCGCAAGCTGCTTTTAGAGGTCGTGAAATGAGTGAAAAAAGGTACCCCAGGTTTTTTGGCTTCTTGGCCCTTTTCTGTATGCTTTTGCTCAGTGGATGCGAAGGCGTACCTCTGCTCGATCCGAAAGGGCAGGTGGGTATCGAGCAGCGTAACCTGATCATTATCGCTACACTGCTGATGCTGATCGTCGTGATCCCGGTCATTCTCTTGACCCTGATTTTCGCCTGGAAATATCGCGCAACAAATAAAGCGGCCAAATACACGCCGGACTGGTCGCACTCCACCAAGATCGAGATCGCGGTGTGGGGCGTTCCAATGCTCCTGCTGGTCTTCCTTGGCTACTACACGTACGTGTCGACACATTCGCTTGATCCGTACCGTCCGCTGGAATCCAGTGTCGAACCGGTTACCATTCAGGCAGTTTCTGTCGACTGGAAGTGGATCTTCATCTATCCGAAGCAGGGCATTGCCACGGTCAACAAGATCGTCTTCCCGGCCAACACGCCGATCAATTTCCAGGTGACCTCCGACAGCGTGATGAACTCGTTCTTCATCCCGGGTCTGGGTGGCCAGATTTACGCGATGGCGGGCATGCACACCAAGTTGCACCTGATCGCCAACGAAAATCACGAATTCAACGGTATCTCGGCCAACTACAGCGGCGCGGGTTTCACCGGCATGAAATTCAAGGCTATCGCCACGAGTCAGGCTGATTTCGACGCCTGGGTCACCGAAGTCAAGAACTCACCTAAAAAGCTTGGCACGGCGGAATACGCTGAACTGCTCAAGCCCAGCGAGCGCAACCCCGTAGAACTGTTTTCCACGGTTACTCCGAACCTGTTCCAGATCATCATCGACAAGTATGAAGGTATGAACCCAGGCAAGAAGGTTGTTGCTGGTGAGAAAGAAGTCGCTGGTGACGCTGGGACCGGAAAGGGCAAAAATTCAGCTGCTGGGGCAGAGGAGTAAACGATGTTTGGCAAATTAAGTCTGGAAGCGGTGCCGTTCCACGAGCCGATAGTCATGGTGACGCTTGCCATGATCGCGCTTGGCGGTCTCGCTGTAGTCGGGTTGATCACCTATTTCCGCAAGTGGACCTACTTGTGGTCTGAATGGCTGACTTCCGTCGACCACAAAAAAATCGGTGTGATGTACATCATCGTTGCCATGGTCATGCTGCTGCGCGGTTTTGCCGACGCAATCATGATGCGTACTCAGCTGGCAATGGCCCAGAACGGATCCGAAGGGTTCCTGCCGCCTGAACACTATGACCAGATCTTCACCGCTCACGGTGTGATCATGATCATCTTCATGGCGATGCCGTTCTTTACCGGTCTGATGAACATTGTTCTGCCTCTGCAGATCGGTGCTCGCGACGTTGCGTTCCCGTTCCTGAACTCTCTGAGTTTCTGGTTGCTGGTCGCCGGTATGCTGTTGATCAACCTGTCTCTGGGTGTTGGTGAGTTTGCCAAGACTGGCTGGGTCGCGTACCCGCCTCTTTCCGGCTTGCAATACAGTCCTGGCGTGGGTGTCGATTACTACATCTGGGCACTGCAGTTATCCGGGTTAGGTACGACATTGACGGGGGTCAACTTCCTCGTGACCGTGCTGAAAATGCGTACCCCCGGCATGAAACTGCTGGACATGCCGATCTTCACCTGGACCTGCACCTGGGCAAACATCCTGATCGTGGCTTCGTTCCCGATCCTGACCGCTACCCTGGCGTTCCTGACGCTTGACCGCTATCTGGACTTCCACATCTTCACGAACGAAATGGGCGGTAACCCCATGATGTACGTGAACCTGTTCTGGGCGTGGGGTCACCCTGAGGTGTACATCCTGATCCTGCCGGCATTCGGCGTGTTCTCGGAAGTCATCTCCACGTTCTCGGGCAAGCGTCTGTTCGGCCACAAGTCAATGATCTTCGCCTCCGGTGCGATCTGCGTCCTCGGCTTCATGGTCTGGCTGCACCACTTCTTCACCATGGGGGCGGGCGCGAACGTAAACGCCTTCTTTGGCCTTGCGACGATGCTCATCGCGATCCCGACGGGTGTGAAGCTGTTCAACTGGCTGTTTACCATCTACCAGGGTCGTCTGCGCTTCACCGCGCCAGTGCTCTGGACCCTGGGCTTCATGGTGACCTTCTCGATCGGCGGCATGACCGGCGTTCTGTTGGCCATCCCGGGTGCTGACTTCGTACTGCACAACAGCCTGTTTGTGATCGCTCACTTCCACAACGTCATCATCGG
Organism: Pseudomonas californiensis; assembly: GCF_021147775.1. Taxonomy (GTDB): domain Bacteria; phylum Pseudomonadota; class Gammaproteobacteria; order Pseudomonadales; family Pseudomonadaceae; genus Aquipseudomonas; species Aquipseudomonas californiensis. The sequence goes on along the minus strand of NZ_JAGTPK010000008.1, from coordinate 73,722 downwards.
CGGTGCGGTGTTCGGTTATATCGCTGGCTTCGCGTTCTGGTTCCCGAAAGCGTTCGGTTTCAAACTGAACGAAGCGTGGGGCAAGGCAGCGTTCTGGTTCTGGATCGTCGGCTTCTTCGTCGCATTCATGCCGTTGTACGCGCTGGGCTTCCTGGGCATGACCCGTCGTTTGAACGCGACCGACATGCCGGAGTGGAACATCTACCTGGACGTCGCGCTGTTCGGTGCCGTACTGATCGCCTGTGGTATCGCTTCGCAACTGATCCAGCTGTTCGTCAGTATCCGTGACCGCAATCAGAACCTCGATCTGACTGGCGACCCATGGAATGGCCACACGCTGGAATGGTCGACCTCGTCGCCGCCGCCGTTCTACAACTTTGCCGAGCTGCCGAAGGCAGACGACATCGATCCGTTCACGGACGCCAAGCGCGCAGGTACTGCTTATCAGGTGCCGGCTCGTTACACGGCGATCCACATGCCGAACAACACGCCGACCGGCTTGTACATGGGCATGTTGTTGACCGTATTCGGCTTCGCATTCATCTGGCACATCTGGTGGCTGGTTGGCGCAAGTCTGGTCGCGACCATTGCAGTCTTCGTTGCTCACGCTGCACGTGACGACCAGGGTTACATGGTGCCGGCAGAAGAAGTAGCGCGTATTGAAGGTGAGCATCACAAGGTCCTGGCGGCCAACGGTGCATACACTCCTGTCAAGTCCTCGCTGGAACAGGTTTAAACATGTCAAACATTGCAATCAATCCAGGAGCCCACGATCACCATCATGATGATCATGGGCATGACGATCACCACGACAGCGGTGGCATGACGGTTTACGGCTTCTGGCTGTACCTGATGACCGACTGCGTGTTGTTCGCCTCGTTCTTCGCGGTGTACGCCGTGATGGTCAACAGTGTCGCGGGCGGCCCGTCGGGCCAGGACATTTTCCTGCTGCCATTCGTGGCTGTGGAAACCGCGTTCCTGTTGGTCAGTAGTATCACCTACGGCTTCGCCATGCTGGCGCTGTACAAGGGCAAGAAGAGCCAGGTATTGGGCTGGCTCTTCCTGACTTTCCTGTGCGGTGTCGCGTTTATCGGCATGGAAGTCTATGAGTTCCATCACCTGATCCACGAAGGTTACGGCCCAAGCCGTAGCGGCTTCCTGTCGGCGTTCTTCTCATTGGTGGGCCTGCACGGTCTGCACGTGACCAGTGGTCTGATCTGGATGAGCATCATGATGTATCAGGTCCAGAAAAAGGGTCTGACCAATACCAACAAGACTCGCCTGAGCTGCCTGAGCCTGTTCTGGCACTTCCTGGACGTGGTCTGGATCGGCGTGTTCACCGTTGTCTATCTGATGGGGGCTTTGTAATGTCAAATTCGCATCACTCCGCTGAAGACAATAGTCACGGCTCGGTGAAGTCGTATGTCATTGGCTTCGTATTGTCGATCATCCTGACCGCTATACCGTTTGCTCTGGTGATGTCTCCCTCGCTGCCGAAGGACATGACTATCGCGATCATCCTGGCGTTCGCGATCATCCAGATCCTGGTGCACTTGCATTACTTCCTGCACCTGGACTTCACGAGCGTACAGCGCAACAACGTGATGGCCTTCGCCTTTACCACGATGGTCATCGTTCTGCTGGTCGGCCTGTCGCTGTGGATCATTTTCAGTATCCACCGCGAAATGATGGCGCATTGAGGAATACCAGATGTCACTGAAGCACTTTATCCAAATCACCAAGCCGGGGATCATTTTCGGTAACGTGCTTTCGGTGGCAGGTGGCTTTTTTCTGGCTTCCAAGGGAAATATCGATTTCAGCGTGTTTCTTGCTGCGGTGATCGGTACTTCTCTGGTCGTTGCGTCCGGTTGCGTGTTCAACAACTGCATTGATCGTGATATTGATCAGCGTATGGAACGAACCCGTAACAGGGTTCTGGTGCAGGGTCTGGTTTCGTTGAAACTGGCTCTGCTCTACGCAACCGTGCTCGGTATCGCAGGCGTTGGCCTGCTGTATACCAAGGCCAATCCGCTGGCTGCACTGTTCGCAGTGATCGGGTTTGTGATTTATGTTGGCTTCTACAGCCTGTACCTCAAACGTAAATCCGTTCACGGCACGTTGGTCGGTAGCCTTTCCGGAGCAATGCCTCCGGTGATCGGTTACTGCGCGGTGAGCAACAGCTTTGACTTTGCGGCGCTGACGCTACTGGTGATGTTCAGCCTGTGGCAAATGCCGCATTCGTACGCGATCGCTATTTTCCGCTTCAATGACTATCGTGCCGCGAAGATCCCGGTTCTGCCGGTCAAGCGCGGCATTCTGGTCACCAAACGCCATATCCTGCTCTACATCCTGGCGTTTCTTGTCGCTACCCTGATGTTGACTGTTGGCGGTTATGCCGGCCTCAACTATCTGGCAGTTGCAGCAGGTATGGGGATGTATTGGTTGTATATGGCCTGGAAAGGCTACAAGGCGGCAGACGATACTGTCTGGGCTCGTAAGTTGTTCGTGTTTTCCATCCTCACCATCACTGCGTTGAGCGTGATGATGTCGGTGGACTTTCAGGTAACGAAAGAGCTGCTGGTCACCTACGCGTTCTGACTGGTCACTGTTTGAAAAACCCCATGCCGAAAGGATGGGGTTTTTTTTCGCCTGCGTTTTATCAATAGCGAAATAGAGACGCTTGTCGGACTGACGATGTAAGACGGTTCCTGAATGCACGAAAGGCATGACAGAACAACGGTCATGGCCTCGTGTTCTGATGAACGGGGTGCCAATCTGTTAGCTGTTCAGGGGCTGGCGTGGAAAAACGCGGTTGGTTGTCGCATCATGTACGCGTTTGTAGGTGATCCGTTACGCTACATCCGGTGCCCTGAGCCTTAAAACTGCAACTCATACAAGGCTGTACTCCAATGACACCCTCAGAAACACAGTGCTCTGCGCCAAAGCCTCTCGTGTCGATCATCGCGCCCTGCTATAACGCGGAGCGCTTTCTCAAGGCGGCTATTGAAAGCATTTTTGCCCAGGACTACGATAATTTCGAGGTCATCATTGTTGATGACGGTTCAAGCGACAACAGCATTGCGATGCTTGAAGACCTGCAACAGCGATACACGTTTCAGCTTTATACCCAACCCAATCAGGGCGTCAGTGCGGCGCTGAACCATGGGCTCAAATACGCCAGGGGCGTGTACGTTTCAACGCCCGACCTGGATGACATCATGCTGGCGTCCTCGGTGCGCATTCGTGCCGAGTATCTGGATGAGCATCCGCAGGTCGGCTGCGTGGGCGCACTGATCCAGTACATGGATTGCGATGGCAATAACGTAAAAAGCCAGTCGCGCACTGAGATCGAACGGCTGCAATTTGACGATATTCTGCGCGGGGCGGTCGTCGTGGGGGCGCCGGTTGCGCTTTATCGAATGCAGGCGATCAAGGATGCGGGTGGGTATGACCCGGAGATCAAGGTGCAGGATTTTCAGATGACGCTGAGGATTGCGCGCAAGGGCTACCACATTCATGTGCTGCCGGTGATCGTGACTCGGTACCGTCGACATCCGAACAACCTCTCGCGCAAGTACAAAGTGCTGTTCGATGCGGACCTCAAAAGCATCGAACCGTACCGCGACCATCCAGACTATCAGGCGGGCCGTACCCAGATCGTCAACAAGGCGCTCAAGTATGCGGCCGTCTCGGACAAGCGATATGCCTGGAGCCTGCTGTGCTCCATCCCCTTCAAATATGTGAACCGGACCACCTGGCGGCGCTGCAAGCGCTTGTTGTTGAGCTACCGATAGCCCGCTGGTTTGTTCAAAATTGGATTTCATCCGAGTGCCCATGAACCCGATCAAATGGCTTGAAGCCAGAAAAGTACGCAAGCACCTGCGCAAGCTGGACAAGCTGGAGAGGGCCGCCGAGAAGATCAGGCTTCGCTATCCTCGCTATCAGATAGGCGTTGGCACGTATGGTATTCCGGAGGTCGTCGAGTTTGGTGACGAAACGGTTTTGCGCGTGGGCTCTTACACGTCCATTGCCGAAGGTGTGCGGATTCTGTTGGGTGGCAAGCATCGTACGGACTGGATCACCACTTACCCGTTCCCCGCGATGGTCGATCAGGTGCGGGACATCAAGGATTACGCCCCGAGCAAAGGCGACGTGACCATTGGTAGCGACTGCTGGATCTGTGCGGATGCCGTGATTCTGTCGGGCGTCACCATCGGTCACGGAGCCATCGTGGCCGCCGGCGCCATGGTGGTACGCGACGTTGCGCCGTTTTCCGTAGTGGGTGGCAACCCCTGCAAGTTCATCCGTTGGCGGTTTGAGGAAGAGGTCCGCGAGCTGCTGCTTCAGGCTGCTTGGTGGGATTGGCCCATGGATGAGGTCAAGTCGGTCGCGCGAACGCTGTGCAGCTCCGATATGGAAGCTTTTCTGACGTATGTTCTTCAGCGTCAGGCCAGCGGGCAGGGGCGAGCAGGCTGACTGTCTGCGCGCCCGGATGCAAAATTGCCTGATCTGTTTGTGTTTATTTCGAGCCTCAGGTTTTGAATGATCTGGCAGAATACGGCATTGGCCTGACTCGTCCAGGCAGTCGCTAAAAGATAGAGGGTGTTATGAGTCAAGAAAGCATCAACTGGGACACGCTGGGTTTCGACTACATCAAGACTGACAAACGCTACCTTTCACACTGGCGTGATGGTGCCTGGGATCAAGGCTCGCTGACCGAAGACAACACTCTGCACATCAGTGAAGGTTCCACCGCGCTTCACTATGGTCAGCAGTGTTTCGAAGGCCTGAAGGCGTATCGCTGCAAAGATGGCTCGATCAACCTGTTCCGTCCTGACCAGAACGCCGGGCGCATGCAGCGCAGCTGTTCTCGTCTGTTGATGCCCCATGTGCCTACCGATGTGTTCATCGAGGCCTGTAAACAGGTCGTCAAGGCCAACGAGCGTTTCATCCCACCCTACGGCTCGGGTGGTGCGTTGTATCTGCGTCCTTTCGTGATCGGCGTAGGCGACAACATTGGTGTGCGCACTGCACCGGAATTCATCTTTTCGATCTTCTGCATTCCAGTGGGTGCGTATTTCAAAGGTGGCCTGAAGCCCAATAACTTCGTGATCTCCGGTTATGACCGTGCGGCACCCAATGGTACCGGCGCAGCCAAGGTCGGTGGTAACTACGCTGCCAGCCTGATGCCAGGTTCGGAAGCCAAGAAGCACAGCTTTGCCGACTGCATCTACCTTGATCCGCAAACCCATTCGAAAATCGAAGAAGTAGGCTCTGCCAACTTCTTCGCGATCACCGAAGACGATGTATTCCTGACGCCGAAGTCGCCGTCGGTGTTGCCGGGTATCACCCGTCAATCGCTGATCGAGCTGGCGAAGTCTCGCCTGGGCCTGACGGTTGTTGAAGGCGACGTGTTCATCGATCAGATCGGCACCTTCAAGGAAGCCGGTGCCTGCGGTACTGCTGCGGTGATTACGCCGATCGGCGGCATTTCGTACAACGACAACCTGCATGTCTTCTACAGCGAAACCGAAGTCGGTCCTGTGACCCAGCGGCTCTACAAAGAGCTGACCGGCGTGCAGTCCGGTGATATCGAAGCGCCAGAAGGCTGGATCGTCAAGGTCTGATGATTTGTGCATGGAGGCGTTGCCGTCGGCAACGCCTCCATGAGTGCATAACGATCAAAGGGCAGACTCGGCCACATACGGTTTTCAGGTCGCAGGTTACTTCGCCGGGCCCAGGACGATTGCCAGATGGCGCAAGTCGTCTATCTCAACGCTGTAACTCTTGCCTGACGGACTCTGCGTCAGCTTCCCCAGCCCGTAGACCGTAAAGAACTTGACCTCATCGGCATGGCTCAGCAGTTCGCTGATATAGCGACTTGAGCGATAGGCCTGCATTTGCGCAGGTGACACATACAAGGTCACCAGTTTGCCGTCCAGACGGTCGAAGAACTTGAACTTGAATCCTTGCCCGTAACGCTGCTCAACCAGTCCGCCGCCATACAGCACGCGACCGTTATCGCCAGGCTGTGCGTACTTGATGTGGCGAAAATACGAACGTAATGACACCTCGCCCTGACCGGGAATCCTCAGTTTCAACAATTTGAATTCTTCGATAGACAGCTCGGCACGGGCCTGGCGATAGCTGTCGACGAGACGTTCGAGATTGTTGGTGCGGGTCTCGCTGTAGCGCGTCGCTTTTGGCGAGCCCGGTTCGGCAGGTTCAGCCTTGACCGCTGCCGGCTGGGGGCGTGGTCCGGTTTTTTCTTCGCCGGACTTTTCCTTTTCGGGCTCTTTTATGACCGGATCAAACACGTCGATGTAGTCGTCGAGCTTGCGTTTGGCCTTGCGCAGACTGGCCTGGGCATCGGTCTCTTCGGCTGGTGTGTCGGGCGTGGCGTCGGCGTCTTCATCTACCCACTCGCACGACGGGTGATGGCCGTAATGTGGGTTGGCGCGAAAGTGTGCCGCCACGAATGTGGGATTGTCCTGGGGTTTGACGTCATAGCGAACCCCCGTCACTTTGGCACCCAAGGCTCGGCAGGCCTCGTTGGAACACAGAAATTCGAAGCGTGCGCGCGGCGGTTCCTGAGAGAAATACTCCCGCCGGGCTGCCGCAATGGACAACTCCTGCTGCAGTTCGACGCAGAACGCACGAGTGATGGGTTTGCTGGGCTTCATGCTCAAGGGCTGCCTTTCGGAACAGGTTCTTGCAACAACCTATTTCAGCGCAACCCGGCTTGCAACTGTTGCCGTACGGTAACCCGCTCTGGATTGCCGCACGGTATGGTGAACGCTCTTACTGGGCCGGTACCGCCAGCCATTCGCTCAGAGCCTGCTGATAAGCACCTGTCGCCTTACTCAGGTGCAACCACTGATCGACATAGCCTTTCCAGGTCACGTCGTCTCGGGGCAGCAGATAAGCTTTTTCACCGTACTGCATGTAACGGGTCGGGTTGACCGCACACAGACCGGGCATACGTTTCTGCTGATAAAGCGCCTCGGAGGCGTCGGTGATCATCACGTCGGCCTTCTTGTCCAGCAACTCCTGGAAGATGGTCTTATTGTCGTGGAACGCAATCGGCGCCTTGGGCAGATACGCGCGGGCGAACGCCTCATTGGTGCCTCCGGCAGGCTCTATCAGGCGAACTGAAGGTTGATTGATCTGTTCGACCGTCTGGTACAGCTTTTCGTCTTCGCAGCGCACCAGAGGGATTTTGCCGTCCACGTCCAGGGTATTGCTGAAGAAAGCCTTCTTCTGTCGTTCCAGCGTGACCGAGATACCGCCCATACCGATGTCGCACTTGCCAGCGATCATGTCCGGCATCAGGGTTTTCCAGGTGGTCGGCACCCATTGCACGGTAACGCCGAGGCTTTTTGCCAGCGAGCGAGCCATGGTGATGTCGATGCCTTCGTATTCACCGTCCTCGCGCAGAAACGTATACGGCTTGTAGTCGCCCGTGGTGCACACCGACAACTGGCCGGCCTGCAACACTTTGTCCAGATGGGTAGAAGGTTCCTGAGCCTGGACCATGCCGGTCAGGCCCAGAAGGAAGGCGGCCAGTGCGCTGTATTTCAGATTCATCATGGGGCTGGGTGCTCACAACGGGTTGGTTAGAATTATTGGACGCACAGAGTGCTTCATTTTCAGGCTGGATGTGAAGCAGGAACCGCGCCAGCCGCGCGCAAATTTTCGCAAGACAGGGGTTGAACATTTCGTAAAAAAGCGTAACGTTGCACCCCATGATACTTGAGCAAATCAAAGCGGTCGGCAATGACACTCGCATGTTGATCATGGAGTGGCTCAAAGACCCGCAGGCCCATTTCCCGCCCCAGGACCATGGTGATCCGGCAATAGGGGTGTGCGTGTCGCATATTCAGGCCAAGGCCTGTCTTTCTGCTTCCACGGCTTCTGCGCACCTGGCGATTCTGCAGCGCGCCGGGTTGGTGCAAGCGACCCGAATCGGCAAATGGACTTACTTCCGCCGCGATGAAGGTGCAATTGACCGCTTCGCCGACAGGCTTAAAAAAGAGCTCTGATGGGCGTACTTCGTCCATTGCGTTTTACATATACATTTCGTCATTTTGCGTAATGTTGAATTGATAGGAGAGAGATCATGAACAACACCACTATTTATGTGCAGGCTGGCGGCGGTTACGACCGTGTGATCGTGGGCAACAGTGAAGTGCTGGCACCAAAAGCCGGCGAAATAACCGTGCGCTTGCACGCCAACTCGCTCAACTACCATGACTTCGCAGTGGTCAGTGGGATGTGGGGCCCAAGCGAGTCACGCATCCCGATGGCGGACGGCGCAGGCGTTGTGACGGCGGTGGGCGAGGGCGTCAGCGAGTTCAAGATCGGTGATTCGGTTGTCAGTACGTTTTTCCCGGAGTGGATCAGCGGAGAGCCGCTGGTTGAAGGGTTTGTTACCGTGCCGGGCGATGGCGTTGATGGCTATGCCCGCGAGCAGGTCACTGCTCGAGCTACCTCGTTCACCCTCGCACCAATGGGTTATACCCACGCACAAGCCTCCACACTGACCACAGCAGGCCTGACTGCCTGGCGTGCGTTGATGGCCGATGATGCGCTCAAGGCCGGGGACACCGTGCTGGTACAGGGTACGGGTGGCGTGTCGATCTTTGCTTTGCAGTTCGCCAAGATGGCGGGGGCGACGGTCATCGCCACCTCATCCAGCGACGAGAAGCTGGAGCGTTTGCATGGCATGGGTGCCGATCATTTGATCAACTACCGCACAGACAGTAACTGGGGCGAGACCGCCCGCAAGCTGACTGGCGGTCGTGGTGTGGACCACATTATCGATGTGGGCGGTCCTTCGACGCTGCAGCACTCCATGACCGCTGCGCGGGTGGGTGGCCATATTTCGGTCATCGGCATCCTCAGCGGCGTCACGGGTCAGCTGGAAATCGTTCCGGCGCTGGTCAAACAGCTGCGCATGCAAGGTGTGCTGGTCGGCAGCCGCACTCAGCAACAGGACATGATCCGCGCTATCGATGCCAACGGTATGCGTCCGGTCATGGATCGCTCGTTCCCGTTGACCGATATTGTCGAAGCCTTCCGCTATCAGGAAACCAACCAGCATTTCGGCAAGATCTGCCTGGACATCTGATGCTGTGACGGACCGTTATCGCCCTTATGGGCGGTAACGCCGGGTGGTGACTGTCATCAGCCGTCTCATAGATACGCCTGCTCAAGCACGAGCAGTTGCGCCTCGACTGCTTTCATCTGCGCTTCCCATTCCGCCTGTGTGCTTTTCCAGTTGTCGCCTTCATGGGTGAAGAGCAGGTCAACGATGGTGTGCGTGAGCGTGCGTTTGCCCGGCAAGGCAAAGGCTTCGACACTCAATGTACGCGCCAGCACGTTGAGCTGGGCAGCGTGATGCATCCAGCGCCACTGATCCTTGACCACCAGCTTGTCCAGCAAAATGCATTGTTTCTTGAACGTCCTGAGCGCGATGCCGAAAGGACTCGAGTCCAGCAGTGACTCGATCTGGCTGGCGTCATGGCCTGTTCGCTCATCAGCCTTCGGGCCGAAGAACCATTCGTTGAAGCCTATCTCTATCTCCCGGAATGTGACGCTGGCTTCCCAGATGACGCCGAGCACCTTTTGCTGACGTGTCTCGCGTTTCCATGAGCCATATGCCTTGAACACCACACCGGCAATGCCGATGACAGCCAGCGCTTCGCCGAGGGAGGACGCCGCTTCGATGAAATAGTAGGCGTTGACCGGCGAGGCGCTGAAGGCCGAGCTGTATACGATGGCGGCCACAACGACTATCAACGCAAGGCAGGCGCTGTAGAACCCGAATGCATAGGGGTCTTTCATGTGTTGCTCGTCCTCATCAGTGATGTGATTGAGGGATCAACTGCTCGGATGATCGGTTTCAGGTTCGCCAGCAATGGACGACGTTGTTGTTCTGACAAGTCGGTAATGCGAGCGGTTGCCATTTTTTTGCATCAAAACCCGCGTGGTTGTGGTCACACCTGTGTTGCATCACAGATGTCGCAGGCCTTCAAAGGTTGGAGGCCCTGGCTGTGCTGGCTTGCCCCTGCACCGCTGACGACTTCTATCAACCGATCAAGGACGCATTGAAACCTTATGAAATCTCATCTTTGGCTAGGTCTGCTGGGTATTTTTTCTGTCAGTGTTCAGGCGGCATCGCTGGACGTTCCGATCAACCTTGTCAGCGCCGATGGCGCGCCCAAGCCCATCGGCAGCGTGACGGTGAGCGAAACAGAATACGGTTTGCTGTTCACCCCTGAACTGAGCGACCTGCCAGCGGGTGTTCATGGTTTTCACGTGCATGAAAACGGCAGTTGCGAGGCCGGTACCAAGGATGGCGTCAAGGTTGCCGCACTGGCGGCGGGCGGGCATTTTGATCCGGCCAGGACCGGTAAGCACTTGGGGCCTTATGCCAATGGTCATCTGGGCGACTTGCCCGCCCTGTACGTGAATGCCGACGGCACGGCGAATTATCCGGTCCTGGCGCCGCGTTTGAAAAAGCTGTCAGAAATCAAAGGCCATGCGCTGATGGTGCATGCGGGCGGCGATAACCACTCTGATATGCCAAAGCCTCTGGGCGGTGGCGGTGATCGCGCAGCCTGTGGCGTGATCTGATCGTGAATGCTCACGCAGTCACTGGCGTGGGCATCACTCATGCGCCAGTGGATCAATCCGCTTGAAGGGCTGATGAGGATCTTCGATCTGCAAACAGCCACGGCGCAATGGCACCGAGCGCGATGCTGATCGTGGTCAACAGCAATATGACCTTTTGCACACTCAAAGGCGCTGCCAGCACAGCAACCGCCAGGCCCGCAAAAGGTTGTGACAGGTTGTTGAGCAGGGTGATGACACCCACTGTCTTGCCGAAGTCTTCTTTCGGAATGACCCTTTGCCGCGTGCTGCGCATGTAGACATTGAACATTTTGTCGAAGCCTACGATCAGCAGGAACCCCAACACATATCCGCTGAAATCCGGACTCAGCGCGCAGATCAACGCTCCGCTGACGATCATCACGTATGAAACGCCGCCCAGAGCACGCAGGGCGACGGCTACGTGGGCGAGAAAGAACAGAATTACCAGGGTGGTCGCAGCGCCCGCCATCTGCAGGCCTGCGTAAGTGGTTTTGGCGGCCGCATGTTCGCCGATGACCATTGCCGCAGACGTGGCGAGTGTCACGCCAACGATCAGGTTGACCCCGACCGCGAGCATGATGATTCGCTTGAGCTCGGTCAGTCTTAGGATATGCCCGACCGCAATTTTCATCGGCTGCCACCAGTTCCCGGCTGACTGTCGTTGCACATCGAATGTCATCCCGCTGATACGTCGCCATACCCACATGGCCAGATCGGCCAGCAGAAAAAGCCCGGCACAGACCAGGACCACCCAGGGCCAGGCCCATTGGTCAAGCAACAGCACCGCCGCCAAAGGGCCAAGCACCAGACCGGTCTGGTCTGCTATCTGTGAGTACGACAGGGTTTTGGTATAGCTGTAGCGCTGAAACACATAGGGCATCAGCACCTCACGTGCCATCACACCCTGGGTGGTGAGGATGCCGCACAGTGCCGACAGGATCACCAGCCAGACAACGCCGCCGAACAGTCCGTACAAAGCCATGGCCAACATACAGATGACTGCTCGGTACACCTGGCTGATGTGCAGAATCCGGACAGGCGAAAACCGGTCGCAGAGTGCGCCGCAAACGGGGAATGCCAGAAAGCGCGGCAGGGATTCGGCGAAGAACGCCAACCCGGCCAATGAGGCGCTTTGGGTGGTCTGGAAGACGATCAAAGGCACGATGAACAGCAGAATCTGATCCGCCAGCCGTGACAGAAACAATGAGATGAAAAATGCGATGTAGTCCTTGCCCACGCAGCTCTCCTGTCGGAATGGCGCGTCATGACGCAAGCCATTGCTCGTGACCGCCTCCGGGTTTGATCAGGCAGATATTACCGTGCAGACGGCGTGTCGTGGTCAGGGTTTTCCAGCGGGGGAGTGGAGGGGGATCAAGGCCCGAACAGGCCGAATGGGGATGAGCGCGATCCCTGCGCTTGAATCTGGATGGACTCAGCCATCGTTGCAACGGTTTGCAGCGTCGGGATCAGACGTCGAAGAATTCGACCTTGCCGTTCTCAAGGCTGTAGTAGGCACCTACGACCTTGACCTTGCCGTCTTTGATCGGGTTCATCAGGGCCGGCTCGGAAGCGGAACGCAGACGGGCAACGGTACGCTGGACGTTGCTCTTGACCGAGTCTTCCAGCAGGTTCTTGCTCTTCTTCGACTTGGCAGACAGTACCGCAGGCACGATAGGTTCGATCATCTGGCCAATGGCACCCGCGAAAACAGTGTTGTCTTCAACCACGGAAACGGCGGCCGCTACGGCGCCACATTTTTCGTGACCCATCACCACAACCAAAGGGACGCCCAACTGGCTGACGCCATATTCGATCGAGCCCAGCGCCGTGGTATCCACTGTGTTGCCCGCGTTACGCACGATAAACAACTCACCGAGGCCGCGGCCGAACAGCAGCTCTGGCGGAACGCGGGAATCGGAGCACGAAATCAGAATGCAGAACGGGGTCTGGCCCTTGGCGATTTCGAGACGACGATCACGGTCGTTTTCGCTTTTTGGGACTTTGCCGCTCATGAACGCATCATTGCCATCGCGCAGCGCTTTCAGCGCCTGATCGGCAGTCATGGTGGTGCGTGGGGAAGCAGGAGTCGCAGCGTTGGCAATGGACGGCATTTCCATCAGGACGGCAGCAACGGGAAGGCAACAGGCGCCTTGCAGAATCTTGCGGCGGGACAGGGACGAATTCATAAAAAGCCTCAGGCTAGTTAACTGTCGATAGTGGAATGACCCTGCGCCCCGAAAAACCAGCGTTACGGGATGCAGAATCCGTTCACTTAATACAGTCAATGGAATTTTAATTCCAATTATATTTGTCACAATTCGTCATAGTGAGAATTTGCGCCTCCAAGTCGCTCGTGACCCGCCTGCATCAGGCAGGGCTTGTTTCAGCATCTGCGTCCACGCTGGTCAAGTCAAAAACGTCGCAATTTTTTTCGCCAGATCGCGAGCATGCTGCGGGTGGTCGCCGAGCCACGCTGAAATGGCATGGTCGCAGCCTGGCAAAACCAGTTTTTCCAGTTGATCGGGCGAGACGCTGTTTTCGATTGCGTCGATTACCTCCCAAGGGATCGCGCTGTTTACCCCGCGTGCCGTTTGCTGATCATTGCGGACCTGTACCAGGCCTGCTGCTTTGCCAGCAATGCCGCCGAAGGCGGTGGATCGCAGCCCGTCGAACTCACCGATGACCAGCATCACCTTGCCCGCGAATGTCCGAAGAAACGCGAGAGATGAAGAGTCGAGAAAACCATAGGGGACGGACAGGACACGTTTGAAAGGCTTCCCGAACGGCTGAGCGTACGCCGCCTCGGGATAGACCGCAGGGCAAAACAGAATGATTTTTCTGACTGTGGCCCGGTGCACTTCGGCCACTTTCAAGGCCAGCGCCCCACCTAGGCTGTGGCCGATAACAGTGTCGAGCGCAGCCCCCGGATGACCTGCAAAACGCAATGACTCTTCCAGGTTACGCGTCAGGGACGTGTCTTCTGCGCTTATGTCTGTGGTGGTGTTATGACCTGAGAGGTTGAAACTCAGGCTGGCCACACCTGCCGCCTGCAAGGGGTAAAGCAGCCCGTTGAGTTTGCTGTAGTCCGAGCGCGCACCGTGAATGGCCAGCACGTGTGGCATGACGGACGGCTGCGTGCGGTTCAACAACACTCGGCCTTCCAGCGCATAACCGGCAAACGGCTCGGAAAAGTAAAACGCCGGGCCCGCCGCTGGCTCGTTGAACTGTAGCCGCGACGTGATCGCAGAGGTCTGGACCATTGCTGAACGGTTCATCATAACGAGGCAAGCGTATGCATGAATGCCATCCGAAGTGGATTGGTGTCGACGCTCAGGAGTTTGATGGCCAGCGCGCAGCAGACCACGATCAACATCGGCTTGATCAGGCGTGGACCTACCCTTACCGCCGCCCGTGCACCGAGCTGAGCACCTGCGAAAGCTGCCAACGCCATGGCGATTGCAATCGGCCAGATAATCACCCCTTTGGTAATGAAAACCGACAGCGAACCCAGGTTGCAGGCAGCATTGGCCAGTTTGGTAAAACTCATGGCGCGCATCATGCCCAGACCGCACAGCAGGACAAGTCCGACGATGAAAAACGAACCGACACCGGGGCCGAAGATACCGTCGTAAAAGCCAAGAAGCGGCGCCACGGTGAAAGAGAAGGCCAGAATGCCGATGCGCTTTCGTCGGTCTTCGTTACCCAGTTTTGGCGACAGCGCAAAATAGACAGCTACCAGAATCAACATCAGAGGTACGCAGACTTCCAGATAGCGCTTGTCAACAGAACTGACCAGCAACGCACCGCTGGCGCCACCCAGAAATCCACACAGCACCAGAAAGCGACCTTCTCGCCATTCGATCAGCCCCTTGCGGGCGAAGGTTGCGGTCGCCGATATCGTGGCTGATGCGGCCTGAAACTTGTTCGTCGCAATGGCGCTGATAGGGTCGACACCCGCCAGAAACAGCGCCGGCAAGGTAATCAGCCCACCGCCGCCAGCAATGGCATCAAAAAAACCGGCGCAAAAAGCAACCAGCGCCAACATGCCAATCAAATCCCAGGACATCATGTTTTTCTCTCAAAAGACGGGTGCTGGCCACTTGCATGGCTGGCGTTTAAAAAGCCCCGCGCGCGGGTGTCGGGATCTTCGTCACAAAAAGCGCGACGGGCGTCAACCGCGCAGCAACAGCGGATCTTCGGAAATCACCAGAGGGGATGAGAATTTTGACAGACCAAAGATTCGCACCAGCACGCGCCGGTTGTCTTTGATCACGTCGCGACAGTGCAGAGCCCGGACGTTGTTGATGATGATGGCGGACTCCTGATTCAACACGTATTGATGGGCTTTGGCCTTGCCGACACCCTCGCAAAACGCTGCGTACGCGGTTTTCACGAATGCCGAGGCGTGCTCGTTGACTGAAAACCGGTAAGCGTTGAATCGGGCGGCGAAGCCGACGTTATCGTTGAACTCCAGAATGGAAACGTTGCGACCATCTTCGCCTTTGCCACTGACGAACGAGTCACTGCGGGTGAACTGGAAACTACCGGTGGTAAGCGCCAGGCAATTCGTAAAACCGATGGTTTCCAGTACTGGGGGCAATGGAATGACCGTCGTGGGCTCGTTTCCGGGGTTCCACAACGCGGACAGGATCAAGGAGGACGGTGATGGAGAGTGTCCGTTTTGTGCGTCTACTGCACACCAGTACGGAGCTTCGGTGTGCGGGCCTAGAGCCAGTCCGGAATGCGAGCTCAGCTCTTTCACAGCGGGTTCTGCGTTTATCGGTGTTGCACCGCCGCCCTTGAAGTTGGCGACCAGTCGAACCAGCTGACCTTCGTTGTCCATGTCGTAGGCAAACGCGCTATTGTCCACAAGCTTTAATAGAATCTGGTTGCGCGCTGCCATGCTCAACACGTCATGGCGGTTTTTCAGATGGGTCAGTTCTGGTAATTCTTCAGGCGGGCAGGCCGAACTGATCGGCAGCATGCCTTCGAATATCAATAATGAGACCAGACCATCCGAATACGCCTCAAGCAGTTCGCATTGGGTGCGGGACAACGAAAACTTCAACTCCGTCGCGGCCACTGATGCCAGCGACTTGGCACCGGCAGCTTGCGGGCCACCCTGTGTTGCCATGCGGTTGGCATGAGTATGAAGCAGTGTCGCTTGCTGTTTGTCGAACTGGAAAGTTCTAACTTCCGGCAGGCTTGAAGAGACAGCGTTGGCAGTGGTGTGCTTAACAGCATCTGACATGTTTACATCCCTGTTGTTTTTGCGCGCCTTTTTGCCTGACTGGCGTCGGCGCTATTGTTATAAGTGTTGACCCCACAAGAGCCGGGTCGGTAAAGACTCATGCCTTGCATACCGGGCGTTGCAGACCATTGACCCATTCAGGACTCTACGACGCACGGCAACGGCGTTTGCTGATACCCGCTACGTTATACAAAAGCCAAACAGCAGCCGTCAGCGGAGTCGTTTTCAACGTTCCGTTCAGGGGGGCTCAACGCAAGATGTCTTAAGGTGCTGTTCTCTGAACGGTCAGACGAACACAACCTGTTTGGCGAAAGCAATACGTGATTACATCGGGACTGGGCGCATGATTGTATAACCTGACTGACTGTTTTTATTGTGGGTTTAAAGCGGCTTTATCGCATTCAGACAGGCATCTACCGAGCGCTGTCTAATGTGTCTGGAAGAGCTGAAGCTTCCAACGGAAAGATTCCGTCCCTAGTTGATTGAACTCCTTTTGAAGCGGGCGAGATGTTATCACCGTGGTGAACGGTGACAAGCTTTTCGACGAAATGCACTTTTCACTTAACCTTATGATTTTGTTGGTTATATTAAATGCAAGAGGTACGACAACTTGTGTTTTAAGGTTGTTTCCGACGAGTGGTAGTAGTCGAATCTGCCGATCATGCAGATCCGACTTCAAGTCATGCCTCCTCGAACGCGTCGAGAAGGCTCAGTCTCGCCACACCGGGGACAGGTCAGCGTCGATCATCCAGTGAGGCTGCCCAGGCCGGATACACACGCCGCCGGTCCAGCGTTCATGATGGGCGTGGTCTGGCCAGTAAGCCTGACCGTTTACCACGTGTTCGCCCAATGCCGTCAATGTCAGCGTTCTGCCAGGCCACTTCAGGTGGGTGTCCGTTTCGCTCAGCAACGGCGCCGGAGTGTCGATCAACGGGCGCAACAACGCGTGGAACATCATGTCACCGAGAAAGGGCAACGGTTCGCGCCGGCCCATCAGTTCTGCGAACACCCTGCCAAAGGTCATCGGGCCCGCCTCGCTGAGGTAGTGCAAGGTCAGGCGCTCGGTGAGGGACAAACCGTCGGTGACGCCAGGCAGCTCCTGAAGCTGGCGCGACAACGCCGGGGCCAGAAGCACCAATGGCAGTTTCGGGTTGCGGGCCAGCGCGGCGAGTTTTACAGGGGAGGGATCGCAATAGGCCAGCCATGCCTCTCGGGCGCAGGTCAGCATGGTTTGTGTGACTGGCTTGCGCTGCGGCCATAACCACGCGAGGACGTCTGGCGCCAGTTGACCAATCCCGATGAATCGCTGAACGCCCGGTATCCGGTCGACTTCGATGAGTTCCAGTCGGCGCGGCAACTGCTCAAGGCCTGCCAGCGCACGGACCAGAAACAGCTGATCATAGGCATCGGCTTCACACCACAGCACCGAGTGCTCGGCCCTGCTCAGGCCTTTCAGCTGAGCGTATTCATCGTCAAATCGCCGTGCCGCATCGTCCCTGTCTATGCCGAATGCCTGGCTGATGAATTGGCTGCGCAATGGATTATATTGCGAAAACGGTACGTTCTGGACCGGGCCCATGCACAGTGGGTCAGCCAACATATGAAATGAGCCCTTGAAGCCAGCCACGCTCAGGCTATGAGCAATATCGTTGCCGCATCGCCAATGCTCGGTTCTGGCTTCATCGCTTGCGGCGAAGTCCGGATGGCGTGCAGCGAAGTCGACCGCATCGACGTGGGCCTTCAGTTTGGGCCAACTGCTGAAACCCAGCTGTCTGGCGATCAACCATTGGGCGTCGGATAACGTTGGCGTCGAGCCTGAGCTGACGAGCTGTGCGAGTTGATCAGGTGCGGCGCCGCTCTTCATGCGCTGCAGAAGTTCCCTGGCACGCTTGCGCTGCTGCTCAAGGTTGATACGGCCGTCATGGGGCAGTGACGAATGGCTGGACATACGATCTCCTTGCACAAACCTTGTCCGCTTGAAGGTTGGGGAGTCGTAGTGACTTGAAGATGAATCTGATCCTGGGCGCAGCCCTTTCCGCGGGTGGTGGCGTGGAATACGCCGACCGGGAATATAGGCAATCGACAGCTCCAAAGCAATGCATGGCAATTTTTACAAAAAAAGCACGCAGGCTTTTGCAGACCGACGTGAACTCATGCGCAGCACAAACCTTCTAGACTGTGCACCTTGCCTGCGCGATAACAGCGGGCCATTTCCAGAACCTCCTCGGTTGACCATGACGCAGAACAACTGGATCGATCTTGCTCAGGACCGTGATACCGGTATCGAGACGCTGCGCGCTCACTTTGAGGGGCATGCCTACGATCCGCATTGGCATGACAGCTATCTGGTAGGCGTGACGGAGCAGGGCGTTCAGCAGTTTCATTGCCGCCGTCAGCGTCACGTAGGCACCTCGGGCCAGGTGTTCATGCTGGAGCCGGGCGAAATTCACGACGGCGATGCGCCAAGTGCAGACGGTTTCACCTACCGGATGCTGTATCTGGACCCGCACTGGATCGCCCGTGAATTGACCTCGTTGTTTGAGCAGGCACCTGAAGGTTATCAGCCCGGTTTTGCCAGCACCCTGATCAGTGATCCGGGCCTCGCCAGCGCTACGATGTCGGCATTCGCTGCACTGCACGGTCAAGCGCCGCGAATTGTCAGGCAAAGCGCTCTGGACGGGTTGCTGGAACGATTGACGCGGCACGTGCACTGGCGCCTCGCACACGACCATGACCCTCGAATGCCGGGAGTGGCACTGCGCGC
Organism: Pseudomonas californiensis; assembly: GCF_021147775.1. Classification (GTDB taxonomy): domain Bacteria; phylum Pseudomonadota; class Gammaproteobacteria; order Pseudomonadales; family Pseudomonadaceae; genus Aquipseudomonas; species Aquipseudomonas californiensis. The sequence continues at coordinate 55,051 of NZ_JAGTPK010000008.1, read as the reverse complement.
CCGCGACTATTTGCATGCCCATTATCAGCGTGATCTGGGGCTGGATGAGTTGGCGCTGGTGTGCGCAGTGGACCGCTTTCGGCTGACGCGCGCCTTCAAGGCAGCGTTTGGGCTGCCACCGCATGCCTATCTGGTGCAGTTGCGTCTGTCCATGGCCCGCAGGCTATTGGCGCGAGGTGTTGCGCCCGCGCAAGTCGCCGGTGAGCTGGGGTTCGCCGATCAGAGTCACTTGGGTCGCTGGTTTCTGCGTGCCTACGGCCTGACACCTTCCAGCTACCGCAAGCAGTGCACAGACCGTCCAGACTGAAGCGCTGCGTTGCGCGAGCATGACTGCTTACCGCTTCGGGAGCCGTTGTCATGCTGTCCTTCGTATTATTCGCGTTCGTTGCCTCGATCACCCCAGGGCCTACCAATATTCTGGTGCTCAGCAACAGCGCTCGCTACGGGATATGGGCCAGCCTGCCGATCATCCTCGGTGCCTGCATGGGCGCTGCGGCACTGGTGCTGCTGGTGGGCACCGGCGTCGGCCGTTCGCTGATCGAGGTGCCCGCCGCACAGCCGATCATGTCGTTTGTCGGCCTGGCCTGGTTGACGTGGCTTGCCTGGAAGATCTTCAACAGCGCGACTGCGGTGATCAACTCCGATAAATCCCGTCCGCGCCTGGGTTTCTTCGGTGCCGCCAGTCTTCAGGTGGTGAACCCCAAAACCTGGATGATGGCGCTGGCGGTGGTCAGCGTCTTCAGTCAGGGCGCGGTGGCGGTGCTGGCGTTGGTATTTTTTCTGGTCTCGCTGCCGTGCCTGGCGTGCTGGGCATTGCTGGGTGCGGGTTCAGCGCGACTGCTCGACTCCGAACGCGCCATGCGATGGTTTAACAGGGGGATGGCGTTATTGTTGCTGGTTTCGGCATGGGCGGGCTTCCTTTACTGAGACAAGCCCGCGATCCATCAGGCCTGCTGCAGTTGCTCGCGAACGCTGCCGATCAGATCTGCATGGGTGAAAGGCTTGGCCAGAGACGGCCAGTCCACTTCCAGCGCGGCGAAACCGGTTATGACCAGTACCGCCAGGTTTGCGACCAGGGTCACGGCCTCGGTGGCCAGTTGCGAGCCGTCGATCCCGGGCATCTTGAAGTCGGTCAGCAACAGATCCGGTTGCAAGCCGCTGCGGATCAGTTCAAGCGCGTGTTCGCCGGATCGAGCCTGGGTCAGCACATAGCCTTCGTCTTCGAGCATGTCCATGATCGTCATGCGAACCAGGTCTTCATCGTCGACGACCAGAATGGATGCAATACGAGGCTCGGCGACGGCGTTGTCCGGCGCTGGTGCCTCGTCGTCAGGGATGGCTTCGCTGGCGGGTAGAAACAGATGCACCTGGGTTCCGATCCCGACGGCACTTTCGATCTGTATGTAGCCGCCCATCTGCGCAACGACACCATGCACCATGGACAGCCCCAGTCCGGTCCCCTTGGTGCCCTTGGTGGAGAAGAACGGCTCGATGGCGCGTGTACGCGTCTCGTCGTCCATCCCGATGCCGTTATCGATGACGCTGACTTTCAGGTAGCCACTGGTGGTCGCGCTGATATCAGGCACGTTTTCGGCGCATGAATTCGACAGCCTTACCCGCAACACACCCCCCGAAGGCATGGCATCACGAGCGTTGAGGCACAGGTTGAGCAGCGCCAGCTCCACTTGATTGGCGTCGACCATGGACAAGCGTCTGACGTGATCCAGTTCAAGCACCAGTTCGATGTTGGACTCGAGCGAGCGTTTCAACAGGTCCTGCATGCTCACAATCAACTGTCGTAGATGGGTTGGGCGAGGGTCCAGCGTCTGTTTGCGGGCAAAGGCCAGTAGCCGACTGACCAGCACCTTCGCGCGCTCGGCGCACTGCAACCCGGCGTTGGCCATTCGGGTCGCACGATCATCGCCATCCAGGCGGCGCTTGAGCATTTCCAGGCTGGCAAAAATCGGTGTCAGCAGATTGTTGAAGTCGTGTGCGACGCCGCCGGTCAACTGGCCGATTGTTTCCATTTTCTGCATCTGGTGAAATTGCACAACCAGCGCCTCGCGCTCGCGATTGGCCTTTTCAAGCAGATCACGCTCGCGGCTCTGTGCCGCCTGACGCTGCCTGGCCAGGCTGACAGCGCCGTCGATCCGTGCACGCAGCTCGCGGGCATTGAAGGGTTTGACCAGATAGTCGTCGGCACCTGCAGTGAGGCCTTCAACGCGAGCTTCTTCGCCCGCCCTGGCCGAGAGCAGCATGAACACAGGGTTGCCCAGTTCAGGATCCTTGCGCACAGCTTCCAGCAGCGCGAAGCCGTCCAGTCCGGGCATCATCACGTCGCTGAGAATCAGGTCCGGCCGGGTTTTGCGCGCGGCCTCGAGGGCACTTGAGCCGTTGTCCACAGTAAGTACTTCATAGCCGCCATCGGTGAGGATACGTGCGATGTAATCGCGCATGTCGGCGTTGTCATCGGCGAGCAGGATACGTGGCGCCGGGCCGCCCTTGATGTCGTGCGGTGCAACCATAGCGTGCTGGTGGTGTTCGTCGTTGTCGGGCAGCCAGCGCAGTGCTTCCTCGACATACGCCTGTGTTCTCACACCGGTCGACAATAAAGTGTGTTCAGCACCTATCCGGTCGGCAGGCAAATGACTGGAGCCCGTCGGTATTGAGACGGTGAAGGTGGTGCCTGTTCCGTGCTTGCTTTCCAGCGAAATGGTTCCGCCATGCAGCCTGACCAGTTCATCCACCAGCGACAGCCCGATGCCGGTGCCTTCAAACGTTCGACCTTGCTGGTTCTCTATCCGATGGAAGCGCTGGAAGACCAGTGCCTGCTGATCATCGGCAATGCCAGTGCCGGTGTCGCTCACGGTCAAAACGGCAGCGTCGGCGTCTTGCGTTATCGCGACTCGAATACCGCCTTTCAGTGTGAATTTGAAGGCGTTTGACAGCAGGTTCAGAACGATCTTTTCCCACATTTCCCGATCAACAAAGACCGGTTGCAAGCCGGGTGTGACCTGAATATCCAGGTCAAGCCCGGCGCGTTCACAGGCCGAGCGAAAGTTGCTGGCCAGTTCGGCGGTCAGGACGTTGATGTCGGTCGCTTGAAAGCTGGCGTGTGTGCGGCCGGATTCGAGCCGCGCAAAGTCGAGCAGCGAGTTGACCAGTTTGAGCAGGCGCAGGGCGTTACGGTGTGCGACCGTCAGGCTCTCCTGCTGGGCTGCAGGCAGATCCTGTGCCTGCAGCAAAGCGTCTTCGAGCGGACCGAGCATTAGTGTCAGCGGGGTACGAAACTCATGACTGACATTGGAAAAGAAATCGATCTTCGCCTTGTCGAGCGCGGCGAGTGCCTCGATTTTCTGCCGCTCTTCTTCGTAAGTCCTGGCGTTGGCATAACCTGCCGCAAGGGTGGCCGTCAGTAGGGCAAAGAACACCCGATAAGCGTTGTCGACAGGCAAGCGGGCGCTCACGCCAGCAAGCACCATCGCCACCGGATGCTCGATGCCGGGAACGCGAACCGGGAGTAGAAACGCTTGGTCGGGTGCATCTTCATAGGGGCCACACGTGGTGCCATCGAACAGCGGAGCCAGGCCGCTGATGGCGGTAGGTTCGGTGCTTTTCAACGCCTCTCTCAAGGAGAAAGGCACTGGCGTGTCCACGTCTACGCTTGAAGGCAGCGTGTGCAGGCTGCCGATGCCTGCCTGGGCAACACAGGCGTAGCTCATGTCATGGGGCACAAGTTCGTAGAACGCCAGGTAAGGAATATCGAAGGCAGCTCTCTGCAGGCATTGCAACGCCCGGGCAGCGATCCCGGACATGGACTTCACATCGGCCAACTCGATGTGGACGTCACGCAGTGTGCGGGTCCGGCGCTCACTGAGCATGGTTGCCGTGGTTTCGGTCACTGGGTGAAACAGTCCGCCGATACCGCCACTTTCATCCCTGATCGGGCTGGTGGAAAACGTGAAGAACGTCTCCTCCAGATAACCGTTGCGCGACAGGAACATGCGCTGGTTTTCCAGAAATGAGGTTTTACCCGTCAGAGCCTGCTCGAAGGGTTCGCCAATGGCCGGCCAGGCGGAAGCCCACGTGGTTGTATAAGGCTCACCCAGTGCTTGCGGGTGTGACGCGCCACACAGAACAAGGTAGCCATCGTTATAGATCTGAACATGCTCCGGCCCCCATATGATGTTGATGGGGAAGTTCGAGGCCAGGCACAGACTGACTGTGGTCTTCAGGCTCTGTGGCCATGACTCGATAGGGCCGAGCGCTGTGGACGACCAATCCCTGGAGCGGATCAGACGGGCCATTTCACCCTCGCCGACAAGAAAAGCCGAAGATGCTGACGGGTCGACAAGGGGTTTCACTGGCGGGTAAGGCTCCGTACTGGTCGGGTAAGTGCCGGGCATTGTGGCGGATTCACCTTCATCGATCCACGCCTTTAACACTCATGTGAGTGAAATGAATCAGGAAATTTTCGTCTTTGCATTCATTAAGAGGGTTTGGTCTCGGCCGATGTCCACTGAAGTTAAAACCCGTGCCTGGCGACTGCTTCAGCTGACAGCATCTGGCAAGTCGATATGACATGTTTTCCCTGGCTGGTGTCATTTTGACCAAGTCTTTTTGACTTTTTTTGGCGCCTTGCCATTGATTCATAAGCGGTTTTTATCTGGCACGTAGCTTGCTCCGGTCTGCACATCGAAACTGTATGCAATGGAGTCCACATGCTCACCTCAGCGCAAACCGACATCATCAAGGCCACCGTCCCGATTCTGGAGAAAGGCGGCGAGGCCCTGACCACTCATTTCTACAAGCTCTTGCTGAAAGATCATCCCGAAGTTCGCCCGTTGTTCAATCAGACGCACCAGGAGAACGGCGCCCAGCCACGTGCGCTGGCCAACGCAGTGCTGATTTACGCCCGTAACATCGATCGCCTGGAAAACCTTGGCCCGCTCGCGGCGCTGATCGTCAACAAGCACGTCGCGCTGCAGATCCTGCCCGAACATTACCCCATCGTAGGCAAATGCCTGTTGCAGGCCATTCGCGAAGTGCTGGGTGCTGAAACCGCGACAGACGCCGTGATTGCTGCGTGGGCAGCGGCTTATGGGCAACTGGCCGACCTATTGATAGGCGCCGAAGAAGCTCGATACGCACAGACCGCGGCGGCCACCGGTGGCTGGCGCGGCGAGCGGGAATTCAAGGTGGTTCGCAAGGCAAAGGAAAGCAGCGAGATCACTTCTTTCTATCTTGAGCCTGTGGACGGCAAGCCCGTGGTGGCGCACGAGGCGGGCCAGTACATCGGCATTCGTATGGATGTGGATGGGCAGGACATTCGTCGAAACTACTCGTTGTCGGCAGCCTCGACAGGCCGCCAGTACCGTATCAGCATCAAACGCGAACCCAAGGGGGTTGCCTCCCGTTATCTGCACGATCAAATCGCTACAGGCAGCGTCGTAAAGCTGTTTCCGCCGTCCGGTGCTTTTACGCTCATCGACAGCCGCAAACCCCTGGTGTTGATCAGCGGTGGAGTGGGCATCACACCGACGCTGGCGATGGCCGAGACAGCGCTCAAGGCGGGCGACAGAAGAGTCATTTTCATCCACTACGCGCGCGACGCCGACGTGCAGGCGTTCAAGAGTGTGTTGAGCGAATGGAGCAAGCGTTACCCCCGAAAATTCGAAGCCTTCGTGGTTCATGACTATGTGATCGCTGGCGCGACACCCTTGCCCAATGCTGTAGGTCGTCCAACTATCGAGCAGTTGGAGAAGTGGTTGCCAAAGGACCGCAATGTAGACGCCTATTTTCTGGGTCCCAAGCCGTTCATGGCGTTCATGAAACGCGCACTTGACCAGCTGGGCGTCCCGCAAGGGCAGACCCATTACGAATTCTTCGGCCCAGCAGAGGCATTGGCTTGATTCAACGAACCAAGCGGACAGCCGGTTGTGCTGAAGAAAACGGACGCTGATCAGCGCCCACTTTTCGTTCCGTCTGGGCTCAGGCGTGCTTGAGGGCACTTTGGTGATGCATCGCCAAGTGCCCGGTCTTGTCGCTCTTGACCTCATATTGCGGGTCGTCTTTGGAGGCGGGCCGATGTTTGCCCATGAACTCCACATCCTTTACATGCACCTTGGTGACTTTGCCATGGATCTCGCCGGCCTCGGAGTTCCAGCGCACGGCATCGCCTGTCTTGAATGAAGCAGTCATCGAGTTCTCCTTGATCAGCACAGGTGGCGGACAACGCCCGATGCGTTGACAGCGTGCTGACCAGGTCTTGGATAGCTGTGCGCCATCCGCGTTCCTGCGGGTTGCTCCAGCGGCAGGCTGCCAGTTCCGGTTCAAAACCCGTATCGGTCGCTCAAATCGCCCGCAATAACAGACCGCTGGTGCCGCTTGAATAATTCAACAGCGGGCCCTGTTCAGGTTCGTTGTACATCGAGCACAGGTTTTTTTCGATGTTGCGACACAGTTCATCCATGCGTATCCGATGCTGACTGCTACCAAAGGGCGCTTGCAGGTCTGTTCCGATGCGTTCCATTGCCAGCAGCATGCAACCCACCACAGTGGACACAGCAGGAGTGAACCAGCCCATGGTCGTCACCAGGCTCAGCGGCATGACAATGCAGAACAACGTGCTGAATAGACGGGGGAAGTACACGTAAGGGTAGGGCAGCGGTGTATTGGCAATCCGTTCCATACCGCCCTGGCAGTTCGAGAGGTCGACCAGCGTCGTCTCGATTCTGGAAAAGCGGATGCTGTCGAGTCGGCCTTCGGCAAACTCATCGGCGAGCAACGCAGCAGAACCATTGAGGATATCGTTGGGGAAGTTGTTGCTGTCACGTGATCTCTCAATCTCGTGAGCAGGCAGCAAACCGTCGAGGTCCGCCGTACTCACATCGCCCTTCAGATGCGCTCGCAAGGCACGCAGATAAGCGACATGGCGTCGAAACAACAGGCCCTTGATCGGGTTGCGCCGTAGCGCACCCTCGCCGTCGATCAAGTTCAGTACCTGCCGCCCGTAACTGCGCGAACTGTTGACCATCGCGCCCCACAACGTGCGTGCTTCCCACCACCGGCTGTAGGCACTGGTGTTACGAAAACTGATCAGTACGATCAGCGCCGAGCACAGCAGCGTCAAAGGCATGAGCGGAAAGTCGATGCCGTTGCCGTCGATCAGCATCACATCGACCGTCACCGCGACGTCCCAGAGCAATAACCACAACAGCGACCAGCCGATGTAAGTCAGCGTCCGTTTGAAGCACTTCCATTTTTTTTCAAAAAGACCGGCCATGGCGAAACTCCTGCCCGAGGTGAATGGACGGCTCGCTACTGAGTTGTAACAAGTCGTGACACAAACCTACGGGATAAGCCTTAACGCTCGCTTAATCGGAAGGACTCCGGGTTGCGCGTTGAAAGGCGACGCACTCATGCGCGTCAGCCAATGGGTGGTTCAGGCCCGGCATCCGGTTCCAGGCTTACGGCTGCCAGTTTGGAACCGCGAGGCATAGTCGGACCACAGACCCATTGTCGATCTTTATCGACTGGCAAAAGTCCATGACTTCAGCCACTCCTTTCGTCGCTTGATCGACGCCCTTGCCTTGCCGTCAGGCAAGCACGCTTGGGTGGCGGCGCCTTGCGCGCGTCTCGCCACTCCTACTTCCGTAAGACATAGAGGGAATTTTATGTTGTCTGTCAGTGGTCAAATGACTCAGCGTTCCAGCGTTGAGTCAGCTGAAATCCATTCCGCTCATGAGTCGCAGGCTTCGAGTTCTGTGCAGTCGCTCAGCCCCGCCGAGGAAGCTGAAGTGCGGGCAATCACCGAATGTCTGAATGACATATTTGCAGCTCACAAGCTGCCAGGGAACGACAGCGCAGCCCATGCGCATAACCAGCAGATCGATGCCTTGATCGACAGTCGCGCCCGGTGCCTGCACGATAAAGAGCAGACCCCTGCGATGATCAGGGACACGTTCGCCAAGGCTCAGAAACTGGATCGACTGGCGACAACGGCATCGGGCGCGCTGCGTGCAATGCCCTTTGCAGCCGCGTCGGTGCTGCAGTACATGAAGCCTGCGATCAACAAGGGCGACTGGTTGCCGACACCACTCAAGCCATTGACACCGTTCGTCTCTGGCGCATTGTCCGGCGTCATGGATCAGGTGGGTACTGGCGTCATGAACCGTGTTACCGGCAACGCGCACTACCTGACTGCGCCGACAGAACGATTGCATGAGGCGATGGCCGCTTCGGTCAAACGACATGAGCCAGGTGTGTTGAAGCAAGCCTGGGACATGGGCATCGGCGTGCAGACTTACACCGCACGTAATGCTGTTCGCACCGTGTTGGCGCCGGCACTGGCATCCCATCCGACGGCACAAGGCGCGGTGGACATCACTGTGTCGGCGCTGGGAGGGCTGGCCGCTAATGCGGGCTTCAGCAACCGCATGCAAAGCGTTCAGGAACGCGATCACCTCAGAGGGGCAGCCTTTGTGCTGGGTCTGAAAGACAAGGAACCCAAGGCTGACCTGAATGAAGAGACCGACTGGCTGCATGCGTACGAAGCGATACAATCCGCCAGTTATTCCGGCGCTGCGCTCAATGCTGGCAAGCGTGTCGCAGGCCTGCCTATAGACATTGCCATCGACGGGCTCAAGGCAGTCAGAAGCCTGGTGTCTGCTACCAGTCTGACGCAAAACGGACTGGCGTTGGCGGGTGGCTTTGCGGGGGTCGGAAAACTGCAGGAGTTGGCGACCAGGAATGTTTCTCAGCCGGCAGCCAAGGCGGCGGTCAGTCAATTGACTAACCTGGCTGGCTCGGCAGGTGTCTTTGCCGCCTGGACCACTGCTGCGGTAGCGACCGGACCTGCAATGGAAAAAGCCGAATCCTTTTTGCAGGACACGGTGAAGTCAGCGGCGTCCAGTGTGTCGAGTTACGTCGCCAGCCACACGGCTGAACTCGCCACCCAGACCGCTGGACTCGCCACTCAGGGGGTGCGCCGGGGCGGTGAGGCGATCGTGACGACCGGGGCGATGTTACGCAGCACGTACGACTCGTTGCGCCATCGAAACGTCCGTGAGCCCGACATCGAGGAAGGCGGCATACCGGCCGGCTCGCCCAGCGAATTTCCGTTCAGGGCGGACTATTCATAAGTCGAGATAACGCATCTGGTCAGCACAAAGGGCGCCCTCGGAAGAGGGCGCCCTTTGTGTTTTTGCTGTTTTTCAGAATGATCAGGGTCGCCCGGATTCAGAGCTGATTGAGTTGGGCGGAAGGGGTGAGTTTGTCGTAGGCGTGTTTCACGTCATCGAGCTTGATGTTGCTGGTGGTTACCTTCATGCCCTCGTCCTCGCCTTTGACGAAGGCGAATTTCCCGTGATTGGCTTCAACGTTATTCAGCTCGATGTTCATCTCATCAAACTGCTTGCCACCGTTGGGACGCAGGAACGTGCCGAAATTGCCGGCCTTGAAATTATCGATCTTTATATTGGTATTGGCGTTGAGCTGAAAGATCTTGTCATCGGCCCCCTGAGCGCTGCTATTGGTGATGTTCAGGTTGGTGACCTTCGCGCCGCCTTCGCCCTTGACCGTCAGTGCGTCCTCACCGACATCGGTCCAGTGCACGTTATCGATATTGACGGCTTTATCATTAGCCGCCTTGACGTGAATCCCGTCAGCCTCGTCTTTACCCAGAATCACGTTTTTCAGCGTGGCACCTTCTTCGACTACGAACATCGATTTCTGGTCTTCGCTCTGGTCCCCCGAACCCAGCTTGCTGCTGGCCGAGAAGGTCTGGTTGTGGCCGTCAAACGTTTCGCCCGCGTGGACCACGATGGTGTTGTCCAGAATCTGTTCTTTGCCCGACGATGTCGGCACATTCACCGAGCAGGTTCCAGTACCTCCAGTGGTGGAAGACGTGCCACCAGAATTACCGCCTGCCTGGGTCGTACTGCCTGAGCCACCCTTGCCATCGCCCTCTGGAGAGGATGTACCGCCGCCATTGCCGCTTGTGGTCTCTGGTGTCTCGCCGCCGCCGGTTCCGCCCGTTGCGTCTGGTGTGTATCCGCCGCCACCGCCTGTTTCATCGGTCGAGTAACCGTCGTCACCGCTTTCTGCGGGATCTGAACCCAGACCACCGCTATTCTGGAAAGGGTCCTGCTCCTTGGACTGATCGTCTGCAGGGTTGGTGCCTTGGCCCGTGAGGAGCTTCATGAGCATCTGAATCAGCGATGTCACCAGCGCCGTGAGGAGTTTTACGGGGTCGGACTGGCTGTCACTTGTCTTGGTCTGGTCGACCGGGTTAACCGGTTTGGTGGGCTCTCCGAAGCTGACGTTCTGCTGTTTTTCTGTGGCGAACAACAAGCTGCCGGGGTCTATCGATTGCTGGGTGTTCTGCGGGACCGACGAGCCGGTCTGAGGCTTGTCGTCGTTGAATGCCGAAAAGTCCAGAGCAGATGAAGGGCTTTGATAGGGCTGGGATGAAATGCCGATGCTCATGTTGCTTACCTCCTGGAGGACAGGGCCACGAGTCGAACGCCCTGAATTCATCAGGAACGGGTCGTCGAGTCACCGTCGATTCGTATCGGATTGAGACGCTGGATTGACCTTGCCTGAGGTGAGTGGCAACGGGCGCGCAAGGGGTTCCCGTATTCGCCTGGTGCGGCTGCGATTTCGAAAGGACTTACTGATCAGCGGTGGCGACGAACGTAAGGAACCGAAAATGGCGCTGTGCCGACTCAGTGGCAATACGCTCTGCCGTGGAGGGGGCGTTGCACCCGCCAAATGAGAGGCCATCCAATGGACAACCACCTTGAGCAATACAAAGCACTTATCAACGAGATCTGTGCGCTCAGCCTGATTTCCTCGCCTGAACGTTTTTACGAATCTGCCAGCTTCAGGATCAGTGACATCGATTTTACCCTCCAGTACCAGGACCGTGATCAGGGCCGCGCTGTGCTTGTCTATGGCGACATGGGTGGTTTGCCCGAGCGCAATCGCGACCAGGCGTTACTGGCGCTCATGGACATCAACTTTCACTTGTTTGCAGGCGCACACAGCCCGGCTTTTTCCTGGAATGCGCAGACAGGGCGTGTGTTATTGATGGGCTCGGTCGGGCTGGAGCGAGCCACAGCGGAAGGCGTTCTGCTGCTGATGAGGTCGTTCGCCAATCTGGCCAAGGAATGGCGTGATCATGGGTTTGTTGGCTCAACCAAAGCCGGCGGTGCCAATGCCTCGAACGGAGTGCCCGCTCCCAGGGCTGGACAACGTGAAACGCTTGCCGCGTCGGGGAGGTTTCAATGATCAACTCACGCGTAGGTGGAACCAGCGAAATCCAACTGGCCGCGCTGGCGCATCAAGAGTCGACTGCACCGGTTTCTTCGGCCCACCCCAATGCCGTCACGCCCAGCAATAATCCTCCGCTGACGCCCAACCAGTCGGCGCGGCTCAGTGAGCCGGAGCCGGGTACACGCGCCGGGCAGATGGGCATCGCCAGACAATACACCGAGCGGCTGGCGCAGTTTGAGGCCGAGCAGGCGCAGGGGCGCCAGGGCTCGTCCCCGGTCATCAGCGAGCATGCGGCTGTGTTGATCGGCAGCATGCTGGAGGTCGCCAACAAGGATAGACCGCTGGCCGAACATGTCGGTTTCGAGTTGCTGGCAGAGCGGTTGTCTCCGAGTCTGGCGCTCAAGCAGTTTCACGCCAGTGGCGTGTCCGAGTTGCTGGCGCAATTCACCCGACCCGGGGCGAGCCCGGACAAGGCAGCAGTCGGGCTGCTACTCAAGACCCACGCACAATCGGTCACTCATCAGCTGGAGCACTTTCAGCTCATGCACGATGCATCGGCAGGCTCGGCAGCTGACCGTACCACGCTGGCCGTCAGTCAGGCCGCTTTTGGCGAGTACGCAGGGCGTGCCGGCAAAGCGATTGATCAAGGGCTGACGCAGAGCATCACGACGCTGGATGAACGGATCGCGGCGTTGGACACGACGCTCGCGGGCGAGGTCGATAGCGCATCCAGGCCGGTACTGCAGGCCGACAAGCAAGCGCTGGTCGAGGCGCGGGCGACGTTGAAGGATGTGCAAACTGATTTCGCCAAATCCCCGGAAGCCAAACGGCTCAAGTCCGTTGTCAACCATACGCAGCTGGATACGCAGGCACAAAAGCTGAACGCTGAACGCAACGCGGTAGGCGGACTGAAAGGAGCAGGGCCAATCGTTGCTGCTGCGATCCCGCAGTTTCTGTCCTCGATGACCCACCTGGGGTTCATCCGCTCGGCGACCAACGACAAGATGCAGGACACAGTGCCAGGCAGCAGCAGTGACGCCAGCATGCTGAAAGCTGCGGTTGTCGGGTTGGTGGCCGGCATCGCCCATGAAGGTGTGACCAATCTGGTGAAACCGCTGATGCAGGCCGGCCTGCAGGCAACCGGCCTGAACGAGCGCTTGAACATGGTTCCGCTCAAGGGCGTCGACACTGAGTCGGTGATTCCTGACCCGTTCGAGTTCAAGAACGAGGGTGGGAGAATGGTCAGGAAACCCGACGCCGAACTTGCGGCGGACAAAGCCTATGTTGCCCAGCAGCGCGCAGTGCTTGATCAGAAGAAGGTCCAGGTTTCGTCGACCCATCCGCTGGGCGAGTTTATCCCCTACGCAAGCTTTGGCGGCGGCCAGGCGGTTCGCCAGTTGCTCAACGATTTCAACCAGATCAATGGCCAGACCGTGACCGCCAGGGCGATTGCCTCCGGCTTTGCCGGAGCGGTATCCGCTACGGCTCAGACGCTGTACCAGTTGAACGCGACCTACACCGATCCTCAGGGCCGTACCGTGCCCGTGTTCACCCCGGACAAAAAAGAAGCGAAGTTGGGCGAGGAACTGGCCAAAGGTTTGAACCCCTTGGACGCTGGAGTGCGCACCTCGTTCTACAGCAAGGCTGTTTCCGGGATCCAGAGTTCTGCGCTGACAGCTGAACTGCCGGCCACCTCGAAGGCCAATCCCGGCGGGACCCTGAGTGGCGGCAAAATTGTGGGCAACATGGCGCTGGCAGCACTGGGCTCTGTGACGTATCTGTCGACCCTTTACGCCAACCAGTCGGTAACAGCCGAGGCCAAGGCCCTCAAGGCCGCAGGTGAGGGCGGCGCAACGCCGATGCTGGAGCGCTCGGAAGTCCCCCTCAACAATATTCGTCACCCAAACCGGGCGTCGCTACCGCATACGTCTTCGCAGGACCGATTCCGTGGCCTGCCACGCATCGCGGAAAACGCTTACCACGTCGCGAGGGGTGCGCTGCAGCTGCCTTCCCAGGTCGCCGTCGACATGCTGCGGACAGTGGAGGACGGCGCCCTGAGTGGACTGTCCTCGCTGCGTGACAAGCTCAAGACCGAGACGCCGCCTCAGGTCTCGGTGCAGTCACCGCCGGGCTACGTGTCTGTCGAGACTCCACGAATCTCCGAGCAAGTGCCGCCGTCAACGCCGCCCCGTATCACACCGACGCCGCCCCCCCTCACGCCGCGAACGCAACGGCCCGCGCCCGTCGCCCCACCGGATGACGCCGCTCTGCAAGCGATGGAAGAAGGTCTGCTGCCGACGCCTGAGCCAGATCGCACCCCACGCACGCCGCCGCAACGCAGCGTGCCAAACGCTGAAAGACCCGTTGCCGCTCGCCCACTTGACGACGCTTCGCTGAGGGCGCTGGAAGAGGGCTTGCTCCAACCGGCAAGTAATAGCCCCGTGTCATCACGTTGACCACCCGACCGGGCGCGTGTCGCTGGCAGTACGCGCCCGGTTGACCGGACTGTTATTCACTAAAGGACTTTAGCGATGAAAACCCAATTCAGCCCTCTCACCGGCTTCATCAACGCCCTTGGCGCCCGGCTGGGCACGTCGCTCACGGTGCAGAACGGCGTTTGTGCCCTGTACGACGGCGAGGACAACGAAGCGGCAGTGATAGAATTGCCTGAGCACAGCGAAATGGTGGTGTTTCATTGCCGGGTGGGGCGCTGTCCGGAGCGCTCTGCCGATCTGCAGCAGTTGCTGAGCCTGAATTTCGACGTCGCGCGCTTGCATGGCTGCTGGTTTGCAGTTGATCAGGGTGACGTCAGGCTGTGTGCCCAGCGCGAACTGGCGACACTGGATGAGTCGCAATTTTGCGACGCAGCGCATGGCTTCATTGCGCAGGCGCGGGAGGCCCGCGCGTTCTTGCAGGCCTAAGTGTTAGGCGGGCTTGCCCCGCCTGAACTGCGCAGCTGATTTGACCATTTGAACATCAAAGAAAGCGCCGCATGAAGCGGCGCTTTTCTTTGGTCTGCGTTTCAGCTTTTGAGCTCGAAGCCTTGCTGCTTGAGCAGATCCGCCGCCTCTTTCAGCGCTTCGGACGGCCGTGACAGCTCACCGTCGAACGTATAGCCAATGGGCATATCCTGGTCTTCGCCATAAACGAAGTTGATCCGCCCTAGGGTTTTGGTGATGTTCAATGTCGCGCCACTGTTGTAGCTGACCAACGGTGTCGGGGAGGTGAAGTCTTCCGACTGGGTAGCCGTGTGGAACACCACCAGGCGCTTGATGCGCATTTTATTGCGGTCACCCAGCAAGGCAGACAGATCACCCTGCGTCATGCTGCCCTCGCGACTGCCTTCATCGATCTCATCAAGCAATGAGTCCTTGGGCTCCAGGCGTACGCGTGCCAAGGTACCGTCGCTGCCCTGCATGGCCTTGATCAGGGCACTGAGTTTGGGATCCTGGCGCATCAGTTCGGCAACCCTTTTTGCGTTGCCGGGCGCGCTGGCCTCTCTCACACTGCTCATTATCTTGGTGAGAATACTTTCGCTGTCCAGGCCAGAGAGATCGGTCTTGCTCGTCTCGAAGCGCGCATTGTCCAGCACACTGTGGTTTTTGGCCGAGGCGTCGTCTTGAACCCTGGCCCGCTTCAAGCCACGTAGCGCTTTGTATTGGTCGTCATTTTGCGACTGTTTACCGTCGAACAGCTCGCAAAGCCCTTCGAGGTGAGCCTGGATGGCTGCTTGCGGAGTTTTGCCGGCATAACGTTCGTCCAGAGGATCGGCCAGTTTCGCCAGGCTGGCTGTCGTGGCAGCGTCTTTGAATGCGGCCCCGAGACTGGTGGACAGTTTGTCCACGCTTTTGCGGGTCATGGGGGTCGCCACGTTGTAGCGGAACTTGACCCTTTTGACGGTCCTGCGATCGATCGTCAGGTTAGCGGTAGTGCCCAGATTATTGGCGGCCGACTGAGTGGCCGGTGTGGTACCTGGCGCCGAGGCAGGCGTTGAATGGGCATGAGTGCCGCTGAGCTGAGCGCGGGCCTGTGCACCCACTGCGAGGGTGTTGAGGAAGCGCGGACGGTTTTTCCCGCCTTCACGCAGTTCCGTCTTGTCATTTTTCTGGGTCAGAGAGTAGTCGGTGTACGTCAGCAGGTTGACGGTCACGTTGGCGGCTACACCGAGCCGCGCCACCGCGGAAAAAGGTGTACTGCCTGAATCGGACAGCTCGAAGCCTGCGCGGAACTCTGCCGTACCGCCTGCGATAACGTCAAAGTTGAACCGACGACTCTCGATGGCTTCATGGTCCACGGCTTTCTTGAGCACCTGCAACGGGTTGAGTTTGCCCTCGAACAGGTCATCGACGAACCCGTCGATGTCTTCATCTGCGACAGTAAAGACCACGCCGCTACGCTGACTGCCGGCTGCGGTGGCTGTCAACTCGCCGCCAAGGCGCAGGTTGGGGAGCAGGTTATGCTTGTTGCCGAGGTAGACACTGCCTCTCGGGTTTTTCTCGTCGAAAAACCCAGGCCAGTAATCCTTGCCTGCACCCACGCCACCACTGAGGTTGCCTGCCATTTCACTCATCAGATACAGAGTGATTCCCCCTTCACCGCGCTCGGCATTGAGGATGTAGTTGCGGTTGCTGGTAGTCCCGGCGGTTGGCCATGGCCCCGTGACCTTGTCGGCAAGAATGGCGAATGGCGAGGTGACATTGAGCCCGTAGCTACGCACCAGGCCGATTTCGTCGTCGCCATGTTCCAGTTGCTTGAGCATCGATTTGAACGTGCTGGCCAACTGAGCCTGATCTTTGCTGCCCGTTGCCGCCCGCATGTTGACGCTCACCGCGTGATCGGACTTCTTGAACGATTTCAGGAACGTTTTCACCGAGTCGTAGGCGCTTTCAAGCGCCGCGTTGTCAGTGAAGCCCATGTCGGTGGCGAGCTTGATCGGATTCTCACCGTATACGTCATCGCGCAATGTACTCAGTCTTTTCTGCATCACGGACATATCGCTCTGAGGGGTAAGCAGCTCAGCCTGGTCCAGCAGGTCGCCCAGCTTCTTCAGTGTCACCAGGTCCAGCGCAAGACGCGCTTTGGTCAAGCCCTGATCCTCGCCGGCATCGCGGCGCTGCCCCAGTGGAATGTCGGCCTTCTGGTGCGATATCTTCACACCGTTGTCCTTCAGTTCCTTGAGGATTTTACCGGTCGGGTTATCCGCCGAGGGCGCCACTCTCGCAAGTGCGTTTTCAAGCTCCGCAATCAGGTCATGCCCGGAGCTCTTGTAGTTCAACGCCGAGCCAAGCTCGGCCAGGCGTTTGCCAAGTCCCGTACGCGCTGACGGTTTTGCCACTTCCCCAAGCTGGTTGAGAGCGCCGTCCTGCTGGCCGAGATTCTTCAGCGTGCCGTAACTTTTGCCGATCGACGTCAGTGCAGTCGTGCTGTGTTTCTCCAGATCGTCGCGCAGTGCTTCCAGCTCCTTGACCAGCGTTGCGCCCGCAGGTCCGAGGTTCAGCCGGGCGATGCGCGCCTTGAGGTCATTGCCTGGCGTCGGGTTTGTGCCGGCGGTTTCATGGATCAGTTCAAGTTGCTTGAACACGATCGACTCTTGCTTGTAGAGCGCTTTCAAACCCTCACGGCCGTGGTAACGATGCTGCAGATGGTTGCCGACGTTCTTTGTCCAGCGAGGCGTGAAACCGGAGCTTTTCCAGATATTGGACGCTATGAATTCACGAGTACTGGCGGGTTTGCTTTTCTCCATCCCGCCGCGTCCAAGGGTGTTGACCTCCTGTCTGACCGTCAGCCCGGTACCTGGAATGCGCCAGGTTTTCTGGGAGCGCTTGATTCGGCTGTGCACATCGTTCAAGCCATTCTCTTCCACGGGACGCTGGGTGAACGGCTCCCACTTCCCGTTCTTCAGCCGCATCAGCCCCTGATCCGGTGCATCCTCGATCTGCGCGCTCAGCAGGTTGTCATCGTTGCTGTAAAGGGCTTTGAGGGGCTGGCCGCCGGGCGTGGGCACCTCAGTCCATCTGGCTTGCAATTGCTCGCCCAGTGTCTTGGCCTGCCAGCCTTCTTTGGGCAGGCAAAAAAGCCCGCCGGTGCTGGTGTGTGCGTACAGGTTGTGCTTCTCGTCCAGTGCCAGGGTATTGACAGTGCCCTGCAGACCGGGCGCATCCAGCTCGATCGGCTTGCCGTCCTTGCGATGGGCGGTCAGCACATTCTGGTCGTCGACTGCGACGAATCGCTCGGCGTTGACCATGGCGAAGGCGGTGATCACCCGGTCTTCGAGGCCCTCGATTTCCTTGCCTATTTCAACCTTGGTCGATCGAGCCGTCTGGGCCAGCGCCGAGTGAGGGCCAAAGGCAATGCTGGGATGTTCGGGAGTGACGGTCAGTTTGAGCAGTTTGCCGCCCATGAGCGCGTACGCATTACTGTCAGCCCCGCGCTGCAGACGGTCTACGTCTTTGATCCCGGCGTCTTTCCAGCACTGTGGCGTGGCGTCCCAGCGCTGCACACGACCTTCGCTGAGGCCCACCAGCCCGGACCGGTCAAGGTTGAGCCGGTCTGCCGGCGCCGGTGCTGTGGCCCCGTTGAGTCCGCTGGTCTTGTCCAGCGCCAGGGCGTCAGTGAGGTTCCAGCCTTTTTCAAGGGATGCATTCTGTTCGTCGAGTGAGTGGGTATGAACCTCACCCTGGCGGTTTTTGATCAAGGCATGCACACGGCCGTTTTCGCCGCTGATAAACCCAGTGACGACGTTGTGTCCACCCAATGGCTGGTTATTGATCCGATAACCGTCCTGTTCAGGCTCAAGCGTCACTGACTCCCGATCACGGGCCAGATCGCTGCGCAGTACGCTATACAGTCGGCCTTGTGTGTCCGCAACAAACAAACGATCAGCGCTTAACCCGACAGCTGCCGCCTGCGCCTGACCGCCGCCCAGCACGAGCGTTCGGGCGCGCATGGGGACAGTGGCGTCTGGCTTCAGGTCAGCCATCAGCACGGTTTGAGCATCATCACCCCCCAACAGGGCGGCGGTGCCGTCCGAGGCGATTGAAAAGGACTTCAGGTCATTGATTTGTGCAGTCGATTTCAGCCCGGTTGACAGGGCGCCGACGGTGTCTCCTACCTGGGCGTAGATAACACCGTTACCTCCAATCGCCAGTGATTTGCATGGCACTTCCTGACCATTTTCAGCCACCTTCCACTGATCCTTTGTCGAATCGAAAGTATTAAGCTGTCCATCGTGCAGCCGCAGGCGACCCACGTCGGGGTGCTGGTAGACACCGGTTATATGGCTTATGGCCGCCTTGGGTGGCGGTTCTTGGGTCAGAATCACCTGACCCGCATTGGCAGGGGCCCGGCTGGTGACCAGCGATGTGGCGCCTTCTGCGACGTGACTCATCTGCTGGCTGCTGCGCAGCACCACCAGAGAGGTCTCGTTCTGGGTCAGCTGCAAAAGATGGCCGCTGGACTCAAGCAGCAGGTGGTGTTCGTCACCGGGTTTGCTCTGAACGGCGGTGTAGGTCTGTTTCGATGTGGCGAGGATGTCGGTCAGTAACGGCGCGAGGCCGGGTGTGGTGAAGGTAGAAAAGTCGGGCTTGCCTTTTGCGTTCAGCGTGACGGAACCCTGAGGTCGTGTGGTGCGAACCAGATTGTCATCCTGTTGGGCAAAGCGCCCGCCGTTATTACGTTGCAAGGTCGGCCCTCCGGGGGGAGGAGGCAGTTCGCTCGCTCCGCTGGCCGGATTGCTGAGGCGACTGGTCAAGGTGCGATCGGACTGCCCCAGTGCCCCTTGCGGTGATTCAAATCGTCCACCGGCAGTCACCAGCCTGGACTCGTCAAACGGAGGCGGGTCGGTGTCATTGCCGGCAGTGCCGGAGCTGCTTGCCTCGTTCGGCTCCAGCAAGAGCGGGGCCTTGCCCAGCCTCTGGTTGACGGGGGGACGGCGGGTTCGGGCGTCGCTGTCGGGCGGGTTTTGTGTGTCCTGCGAAAGGGGCTCGTGAGACGGTCTGCTGGTGCGCATCAGCGTGTCTTGCTGCCGGGTGAAACGGCCGCCATTACTGCGGCGCAAAGAAGGTTGCTCAGAGGACGGCTCATCCGCTTCGCTGTTCGCGTGAAGGGTATCGGTGGCCGGGGGATGGGTGTTACGCACCAGCGTGTCTTGCTGCTGGGTGAAACGTCCGCCGTTACTGCGCTGCAACGAAGGTTGCTCAGAGGACGGCTCTTCCGCTTCACTGTTCGAGTGGCGGGTGTCACCAGCTGGTCGATCTGTTGGATCTGATCGCTGCAACGACCGGTTCAGTCCATCGGCGCCTTGCAGGCGGCTCCCGGGATTGCGGGTCTGACGCGCTGCATCCCTTGCAGCCTGCTCATCTGACGGCTTCTTTGATGCCGAGGCCGAGGCCGAGGCCGAGGCCGAGGTAGAGGTAGAGGTAGAGCTGACAGCGGCCTGTGTGGGTTTCTTTGATTTCTGGAAAAGCTTGCCGACACTCTTGGCCATTCTTTTGCCAATGCTGCCCAGCGAATGAGAGGCGCGCTGGGTTGCAGGTTCAGTTCTTTGTCTCAGGTTGCTGGTGCTGCTGGAGGCCGCAGCGGGGTCTGGCTGCACGGTGTGTCCGGTCGTCCGGTTGATCGAGGGTGCCAGCACGTCATAACTCCCTAATTCCATGTGTGCTCGTCAGAGCTTGCGTCCACTAAAAATCCTTTAAGTGACTGAGTGTCGTCATCGGGCAATCGGTTCCTGGGCTTTATTGCGGCTGAAATGATTCAGCATTGAAGCTGCGCGTTGGGTTTAAGCCCGTTCAGGGAACCGAAACGGGGGAGGTGCCACGTAGGAGGACACGATCAGGACATCCCGCTCATGCCAGCCTCCTTCACACTTGCGCGCAGTCATTCGCTTGCCCGCGCGATCCAGATCGCAACGTTTGCCTTGGGTTCGCTGTGCGCAGGTTGCCAGTCGGTGGACTATTCCCAGCCGCATTCGGAACGCACGCCACGGTTGGTTGCTGGCCTGAACTTTTGGTCAGATGCCCCCGAGCCGAGTCCGCGTACGGCGCACGTGGTCAGCGATTTGCCGCCCTTCACCGGCGACGATGTCTGGCGTCGCGTCGCTGAGCGCTGCACGTTGGTCACGGGCCAGGAGGCCAATGAGCGGATCCAGCGCCAGCGCGACTGGCTGCTTGGCAATCGAGGTTTTTTGCGTGGCGCCAGCGAGCGGGCAAGCCCCTATCTGCACTTCATTGTGGAGCGCCTGGACGAACGCCGCATGCCGATGGAGCTGGCGCTGCTGCCGATGATCGAAAGCGCGTATAACCCGATGGCCAACTCGTCGGCCGCCGCAGCAGGTCTGTGGCAGTTCATTCCGTCCACGGGGCGGGATTTCAATCTTCACCAGAGTGCCGCTTATGACGCGCGTCGTGATGTGGTCGCCTCAAGCAAGGCGGCCATGGACTACCTGACTCGTCTGCACGACCAGTTCGATAACGACTGGCTTCTGGCGCTGGCAGCCTATAACTCGGGGGAGGGTACGGTCAGTCGCGCCATCGCAGCCAATCGTCGGCGGGGTTTACCCGCTGATTACTGGCATTTGTCACTGCCCAAGGAAACTCAGGATTACGTTCCACGCCTGCTGGCACTTTCAATGCTGGTGCGCGACCCCGATGCTTACGGGGTAAAGCTGACACCCGTGGCCAACACGCCTTATTTCGATGTGGTAGAGCTGAATCGTTCGGTGGATCTCACCCAGCTTGCGGCCACCGCAGGTGTGGACGAAGGCCAACTGCTGAGGCTGAACTCTGCATTCGTGCGTAAAAAAACCCTGGATGGGCCCGGTCGCCTGCTGATACCCAAGGCTCAGCGGCAAGTGCTGACAGCAGGCATCACCCGGATTACGGGCGAATCTCCGATAATCCCGGCTGCGCTGCAGAGTACGCAAGAGCGAATCGCCGAGCGTACGTCTGCCCCCGAGGCACCGCCGAAAGTCCCGGCCCCGATACGTGAGCCTGTCGTCAGTGCAGCCAGGCCTGTGCAAGTCGCTGCGCGCGCGCCAGTGCCAGTTCCGGTTGAGACACCGGTATCCGTTCCGGCTCGTGATCCGGTTCCTGCAACGGCTGCCTCCGTTCAAGTGGCTGAAACAACGCCTCAGACCGCTCAACCTGCGCAGGCGACCTCACCGCAGTCGCCTCAACCTGTTCAGCCCATGGCGATCGCATCGGTATCAGGCGCCGATGCAGCGGTTCATTCGGCCTCGGCCAGCGAGACAGCTGCAAAAAGCCATTTAGTTGAAGCATTGGCTGACGTAAATCGACCGTCTGTCGCCAAACCGACGCGCATCATCGAGACATTTGAAGACCGTTCGTCGCCTCGCAAGCGTGATGACAGCGAATATCGGAGCGGTCCCCGTGAGCTGCCGACAGGTCCAAGGGTGGTGGTCTACGCCAGCGATCCACGCCAGTAACCTCGGTTTTAATGCCGTGCTCAGTTGAAAACCCCTGAAAAGCGCGCCTTTTTGGTGCTTTTTCTCGTTTTGTTTTTGCTGGTAATTATTTTGGGCCTGTGTGCGTGACCCGATTTCTGATCCGTTATTAAAAATAGACAGGCAGGTCGCCATACTTTTTTGCTCATTCGGGCAGCGATATTTGTATGAACTTCCTTGCTCCTTTGTAGGTGAATCTTTACACACATTTTGAAACACCATGAGTGATGATGCGATATCACTGGCATTTATGGAACCATATTTCCTGAATCGATGTTCGAATGAGGCGTCGCGTTTTGCGCTGAATCATTTCCGCCGGTTATTTTTCTTCGACGTTATGTATCCATTTGCTCTCCCGGCCGACCGTTCGGATTGCCGAATGTAATGATGGCCTATTGTTATCATTTTTGATGCTTGGAAACCGGGGATTGGAGCCGGGTTTTTCACTCGACGCCTTTGTCGTTCGGAAATCCGAATTGAATCGATACTCGATTGCCGTCAACGCTGCCTACTGTTAGCAGGCGCTTCGCTTATTGAATAACGTGTGAAGTATCGTTAATAAAGCGTGTGCGGTTTAGTGTAAGTGGCGTGTGATTAATAAAACTAACGGGTCCATGAAAGTTCTCGGGTAGCCCTGCGGAAGTTTCAAACTTTCTCTGAGGCATGCATTTCGGTCTTGATAAGTTTTGCTGCCTGATCATTTGTTCAAAAAAAACGCGGCCGGTGTGTGCAATCGAAAACGGCTTTGGAAAGACTGTTTCAGGTGCTCTGGACATTTTGACCCTTCGTGCGCTGGCCTTTACGCCCGTTTTAGAGGCAAAGCGTACTGTTCAAGGCGCATCGGGGTCGTCAGGCGTTGGTAATCGCCAGGCGCCCAGGGCGCTTCTTCGGGAAGACCCAACCCCCCTCTTCGAGCCTTTATATGATGATGGTACTTTGACGGTAAATCTCAACTTTGTGATATTTTTCTCATTCGTCAGGGAACTAAATTTTTATATGTGCTCGATGTGGAGCGTGGTATTAGTATTTCTCTTGCCACTCACAGTGAGGGTCATCGATGAGCACAGACATTAATACGGACGTTCGAGAACGTTGGGGTGTTACTGCATTGTCGGCGGGTCAGAAAGTAGCAATGAATGGTGCATTCCTGGATATGGATTTGCTGTTGTGCGGCGAGACCGGCACCGGCAAAGATACCTTGGCCAACGGCATTCATGAGCTTTCCAGCCGCTCCGGGCCTTTTGTGGGCATGAACTGCGCAGCCATCCCTGAATCACTGGCCGAAAGCCAGCTGTTCGGTGTGGTCAGCGGGGCCTTCACAGGCGTTTGCCGGGCACGCGAGGGCTACATCGAAGCGTCCAGTGGCGGCACGTTGTACCTGGATGAAATCGACAGCATGCCTGTCAGCCTTCAGGCCAAGCTGCTGCGGGTGCTGGAGTGCCGTGGCATTGAGCGCCTGGGCTCTACCGAGTTCATTCCGGTGGATCTGCGCGTGATTGCCTCGGCCCAGCGGCCTCTGGATGAACTGGTGGAACAAGGACTATTCCGTCGCGACCTGTATTTTCGGCTCAACGCGCTGACGCTTCATTTGCCAGCCTTGCGCACCCGTCGTGAACAGATATTGCCGTTGTTCGACCAGTTCACCCAGGCCATCGCGGCCCAATTCGGCCGGCCTGCTCCAGTTCTGGACAGCAGACGCGTGCAACTGCTGCTCAGCCACGACTGGTCCGGCAATATCCGCGAGTTGAAATCAGCGGCCAAGCGCTTCGTGTTGGGCTTTCCCTTGTTGGGTACCGAGCAGTTGGAAGCCCGCGACCCTGACACAGGTCTGCGCACGCAGCTGCGTGTGATCGAAAAAAGGCTCATTCAGGATGCCTTCAAGCGCCACAGGCACAACGTCGACGCCGTGCTTCAGGAGCTCGAACTCCCGAGACGCACCTTGTACCACCGCATGAAAGAGCTGGGGGTGCCGGCGCATACCGCCGTGTAACCCGCAATCCCGTTCGCTTGTATTTGCGCAATGATGCTGTGTAGGGGCAATGGATGACTGTTCACGACGGATTCGATGATGATCTGGACCACGAACGTGTTCCGAATCTGGGAATCGTAGCGGAAAGTATTTCGCAGCTGGGGATCGACGTGTTGCTGTCTGGAGAAACCGGTACGGGCAAGGACACGATCGCCAAGCGTATCCATCAGATGTCTGGCCGCAAAGGGCGACTGGTGGCGATGAATTGCGCGGCCATTCCCGAGTCCCTGGCAGAGAGCGAGTTGTTCGGGGTGGTCAGTGGCGCGTTTACCGGCGCAGATCGCTCCCGCGTCGGCTACATCGAGGCAGCCCAGGGCGGCACGTTGTACCTGGATGAGATCGACAGCATGCCGCTCAATCTCCAGGTCAAGCTGTTGCGCGTGCTGGAAACCCGTGCGGTGGAGAGATTGGGGTCCACCTCTCCGATCAAGCTGGATGTGTGTGTGATTGCCTCGGCACAGAGCTCTCTCGACGATGCGGTCGAGCAGGGACGCTTTCGTCGTGACCTGTATTTCCGGCTCAATGTGCTGACGCTTCAGTTGCCGCCACTGCGTTCTCAGCGCGAGCGCATCGTGCCGCTGTTCATGCGGTTCGCGACCGCTATCGCCAGTGAACTTGAGGTGCCTGTGCCGACGGTCTGCCCCTTGTTGCAGCAGGTGCTTATGGAGCATGAGTGGCCCGGCAATATCCGTGAGCTCAAGGCCGCAGCGAAGCGCTTCGTGCTGGGTCTGTCATTGCTGGGGCTGGAACCGCCGAATGAACATCATGCGGGTGCTGGTCTGAAATCGCAGCTGCGAGCCATCGAGAAAGCCTTGATTCAAGACGCCCTCAAGCGTCACCGCAATTGCGTCGATGCGGTGAGCGCAGAGCTCGACATGCCACGTCGCACGCTCTACCGACGTATCAAGGAACTGCAGATCTGATTTTTTTTGCGCAGGTGCTGGAACCGATTTGCTGACCGCTGCCACCTAGTTGTACCAAGCAATCACGCTGGTTATTCGACGAGGTATCAAGCTATGCCACTTTCTAGCGTTTTAAACAAAGCTATCAACACTGTCGGTAGCGGCGCTCAAACGATCAACAGCAGCAAGAGCTCTATCGACCGTAACACCGCCCTGGTCAAGAACACCGGCAGCACTGACAGCATCGACGCAACGCGTGACACAATCAAAAGCGGTGACAAGAAAAGCGCCGAGCTGGACACCACCGCAGACAGCGAGAACGGCCTGCTGCGTGAGTCAAGCATGCTGGCAGGTTTCGAAGACAAGAAAGAAGCACTCTCCAACCAGATCGTCGCCAGTAAGATCCGGAACTCGGTCGTCCAGTTCTGATTGTTCTGAACGCCCCTTCACCATGAAGGGGCAGCTACTTCGAGGAGGGTGTGATGCAGAGTCTCAGTCTTAACAGTTCACTGCAAAGCCCGACGATGGCGCTGGTTCTGATACGTCCCGAGGCGCCTGCCGAGAGCACGTCGAGCAAGGCGCTTCAGGACGTCATCGCTCAGTTGGCTCAAGACCTGACCCAGAATGGTCAGTTGGACCAGAGCTCGCCACTGGGCAAGATGCTCGCCAAAGTCATGGATGCCATGGGGACCACCGGCGGCGGTCTTGAGGATATCAAGGCGGCTCTGGACAAGCTTATCCACGAGAAGCTGGGTGACAATTTTGGCGCCTCGGCCGACACCTTTGGTGCCGGTAACTCATCGGGTGCAGGTCAGTCCGGCCTGATGACTCAGGTGCTGAACGGTCTTGCCAAGTCGGCGCTGGACGAACTGTTGTCCCAGCAAGGCAACGGGACCAGCTTTTCCAAGGACGATATGCCGATGCTGGAAAAGATCGCGCAGTTCATGGACGACAATCCTGCCGCATTTCCGGCCCCCGATTCAGGTTCGTGGACCAAGGAACTCACCGAGGACAACTTCCTGGATGCCAATGAAACGGCTCAATTTCGTTCGGCTCTGGACGTCATCGGTCAGCAGTTGGCCACTCAGCCGAACGAGGCCAGCGGCGGCAGTGGTTTGGGTGGCTCTTCGATTTCGCCGGAAAACCAGGACGTCGACCCTGCTTCCTATTTCACGCCTGATCCGCAAAAGGCCGAGAACACCAGCCTTGGGCAATTGGTAGGCGAAATGGTAGACCGCGGCCTGGAGTCGATGCTGTCCGGCGGAGGATTGGGCACCCCCAGCCCAGCGGCACAACCCGCCAATTCAACAAGCGGCAATACCTCAGGTGTCGACCTGGGTCAATTGCTGGATGGCCTCTTCGAAAAAGGGCTTGAAGCATCGCTTGCAGGCAGCGTCACGGCCAATGTCGGCGGTGACATGAAGAAGGGGGCCGAGCTGATCGCAGCAGCGATCGTCGAGACCCTGCTGCAAAGTCGACAAAGCCAGGCTGTTGCCTGATTCGCATCCGCCTGGAGGAGAGTTCACGTGACCATTTCCCATCTCAGTAACGTCAAAAGCCTTTCGTCGGATCTTGGGCAGGATGGGCCTCAGGGCCTCGTGTCCGAGCCGGCCCAGGCGGATGTCGATTTCTTTACCGCTGCGATGCAGCCAGACAAGGTGCCCGGCGGCGCACCGCTGTCCGAGCACATCGCCAGCGCGATTTCCGGGAGCCTTGGCGAAACCGACAAAATATCCCAGCAAGCCATGCGGTCCATGAAAAAGGCTTCAAACACCGGTGATGCCATGGACATTGCGGCGATGACCAGAACATTGTCGCAATGTTCTCTGCAAACGGCGTTTGCGACCAAGGTGGTAAGCAAAACGGCGCAAGCACTCGATAAGCTGACCAACCTGCAGTAGAGGTCTTGTGTGAAATTTCTCAGTGCAGGCTTGCTGCTGTGCATCCTCATGCTTGGCGGGTGTAGTAACGAAACCGATCTGTTTACCGGTATGTCCGAACAGGACTCCAATGAGGTGGTTGCGCGCCTGGCTGATCAGCATATCGATGCGCGCAAGCGCATGGAGAAGTCAGGTGTAGTGGTCACGGTGGCCACCAGCGACATGAACCGTGCAGTACGCGTCCTGGACGCTGCTGGCTTGCCACGTCAGTCGCGTACCAGCCTGGGCGAGATCTTCAAGAAGGAGGGCGTGATCTCCACGCCCCTCGAAGAGCGTGCACGCTATATCTACGCGCTCTCTCAGGAACTCGAAGCGACGCTCTCGCAGATCGATGGGGTGATCGTGGCCAGGGTTCACGTGGTCCTGCCGGAACGTATTGCGCCCGGTGAACCTGTTCAACCTGCGTCGGCGGCGGTGTTTATCAAGCACTCCTCGATCCTTGATCCTGACAGCGTGCGTGGGCGCATCCAGCAGATGGTGGCCAGCAGTATTCCTGGCATGTCCGGTCAGTCGGCCGATTCGAAGAAGTTTTCGATCGTCTTCGTGCCCGCCACAGAATTTCAGGAAACCACTGAATGGGTCAGCTTCGGGCCTTTCAAACTCGACAGCGCTAACCTGCCGTTCTGGAACCTGATGCTCTGGCTTGTCCCCGTTGCGATCGCGGTGCTGCTGCTCATCGTCACGCTGCTGTTGCGCGGTGACTGGCGCGCTGCGGTGCTGCGACGCATCGGCCTGGGCGGTCGCGGCCGTTCGAATCTGCCGGCACGCACATGACCGGTCTCACCGCCGAAGACCTTTGGGTGCAATGGTGGTGCAACCCCTGGCGGTGGGCTCATCCGGGCTGGCAGAGCCGGTTTGCCGAGCCGCAGGGGCTGTCGGTACAGGCCTGCGACACATTGATGAGCAGCCGTCACAACGCGTTTTTGCAAATCGCAGGAATAGCGCCCAGCCAACCCCCCGAACCTGTCGAGCCGGTGCTGCGCTGGATCGCGATGGACCCCTCACAACAGCAGCGGGCGCTGGCTCTGGCGCAGCTCATCTGCTTCGCTCAGACCGAAACCGCAGGCCCGGATGGGCAGTGGTGCTGGGCGCTGACCAAGGCGCTGCGGCCGGGTGTCTGGCTGGACTGCGACAAGTGCGATGCGCGGCCCTTGCTCGGCGCCTGGCTGGGGCTTGAGTTCTGGTCACGGTTACGTTTGGCATGGCCGCCCGGTGAGGTCGCCGACTATCCGTGCCAGGCCCCTGACAACAAGTTGCAGACGTTGTGGCAGGCCATCATGTGGCGTGTCACCGCGAACTGAACACTTTCGCGTATTACCCGTGCCGGAGTTTCCCATGCTAGCCAAACGCAGTATTGCTCTTTCGGCCGCGACGCTGTTGCCTGAACCGATCCTGCGCCGCGAAGAGATCGCCGACAGCCTGTTGGCACAGAACATCCTGGCCGATGCGCAGGCACAGGTCAGTCAGATGCTGGCCCGTCAGCAAGAGGAAGGGGATCGTCTTCGTGAGCAGGCGCTGGCTGAGTTCTGGACATCTGCCAATGTGTTTCTGATTGAGCTCAAGGCCCAGCGCGAATCCTTGCAGCGACAAGCGATGGAGGCCGTCGAGCAGCTACTGACCGAGTCGCTCAAGCATTTGCTCGATGAGACGTCGCTCGCCGAGCGCGCTCGGGCGCTTGTCAAAAATCTTGCGGCCAGTCAGCTCAACGAGTCGGTAGCCACGCTGAGCGTCCATCCGGATATCGCTGATACCGTTGCCGAGTGGTTGGCGCAGAGTCGCTTTGCCGAATATTGGCAGCTCAAACGTGATGCTTTGATTGCCACCGAAAGCTTGCGTCTGAGCGACGCCAATGGTGCGTTCGATGTCGACTGGGCCACGCTGCGTAACGGTTTGATGGGCAGTCAGCCTTCTAATTGAGTGACCTTTACCGGCAAAAATGGAACCGCTCTGTGCCTTTGCTCCACTCAAGGTTTGAACCTTTCTGCTGGAGTATCAGGACATGATAAGTTTCAAGTCGCTGCAAAATAACCTCGACAACACGCTCACCCGTGCCCTGTCCAACGTGGACGACGTACTGGAAGACGGCAACGGTCATTTTACCGCCGACGATATCGATGCCTTCGGTGAGGCGAGCCAGCAGGCTGCCGTCAGCTCTAACGTTGCTGACCAGTGCCAGCAAGCCAGTTACAAACTGACCAAAAATGTCATTGATGGATTTCAGTGATTTCACCGAGGTCGTCGGCCAGTGGTGCGAACTGCGGCCGTGGACCCCGTTCGACTGCTGGATAGATGACGCCAACGCGCGTCTGGCTGTGGTCGGCGACGGCATCCGCTGCAGTATCGAGCTGCTCGACCCCTACGACGCCAATGATCCGCAGCGGCTCGATGCACTGCTCAGTCAGGGGGGCGCGAGCCTGGCCTGCGCCTGTGAGGGTGCGTTCGGCATCGATCCGCAGACCCGTTGTGTAGTCCTGGTCAGCTGGATGCCCAACCCGTGCACCGTCAACGACCTGCTCAATCGCCTCGAAAGCCTGGCCAATCAGCGCGCAGCCTTGCTGAGCCTGATGCAGACCTCTATTGGAAACACCGCGCTCGCCGCCTTCGGGCGAACAACCCTCAATTACCGGCAACCTGGAGTGTGACATGCGCAAGGCCTTGATGTGGTTGCCTTTATTGTTGATAGGGATAGCCTCTCCAACGTGGGCGGCTACCCCTGAAGCCTGGAAACATACGGCCTACGCCTACGATGCCCGCCAGACTGAGCTGGGCACGGCGCTGGCCGACTTTGCCAAAGAATTCGGAATGGCGCTGGACATGACGCCAGTGACGGGAACGCTCGACGGTCGTATCCGGGCCCAGACCCCCGAAGACTTTCTTGAGCGGCTTGCCCAGGAGTATCACTTCCAGTGGTTTGTCTATAACGACACGCTGTACATCAGCCCGGCCAGCGAGCGCACCTCGGCACGCATCGAGGTGTCATCCGATGCAGTAGACGATCTGCAGACTGCGCTGACCGATGTCGGTCTGCTGGACAAACGTTTTGGTTGGGGCGTGCTGCCGAACGAAGGCGTTGTCCTGGTTCGAGGCCCTGTGAAGTACGTCGACCTTGTGCGCGATTACAGCAAGAAGGTCGACTCGCCGGAGAAAGGCGAAAAGCAGGATGTGGTGGTCTTTCCTCTCAAATACGCCAACGCGGCTGATCGCACCATTCGCTATCGTGATCAACAGCTGGTGGTGGCCGGGGTCGCCAGTATTCTTCAGGACCTGTTGGACACTCGTTCCCGAGGTGATTCCATCAATGGCATCAACTTGTTGGGACGCGGCAGCGCGGGCGGCGGTTTTTCCGGCGGCGGCAGCTCGGGTGTGCCGAGCCTGCCTTACAACATGGATGCCAACGGCATCGATACTGGCGCGCTCCAGCAGGGGTTGGATCGGGTGCTGAGTTATGGCAGCAAAAAACCTGAAAAAGGCAAATCTGGTGGACGCGTGAACATCCGGGTGAGCTCCGATGTACGCAATAACGCGGTGTTGATCTATGACTTGCCCGAGCGCAAGCCGATGTATGAAAAACTGATCAAGGAACTGGACATCCCGCGCAATCTGATCGAAATCGATGCGGTGATTCTCGACATTGATCGCAACGAATTGGCGGAGCTGTCCAGTCGCTGGAACTTCAATCGTGGCAACGTCAGTGGTGGCGCCAACCTGTTCGATGCGGGCACCAGTTCGACGCTATTTATTCAGAACGCCAGCAAATTCTCGGCCGAACTGCACGCGCTGGAAGGCAAGGGCTCGGCGTCTGTCATTGGTAACCCGTCTATCCTGACCCTGGAAAACCAGCCGGCTGTCATCGATTTCAGTCGCACTGAATACCTGACTGCAACCTCCGAGCGGGTGGCGACAATCGAGCCCATCACGGCAGGCACCAGTCTGCAGGTGATACCGCGCTCGCTGGATCATGACGGAAAACCTCAGGTGCAACTGATCATCGACATCGAAGACGGTCAGATCGACGTTTCGGACATCAATGATCAACAGCCAAGCGTGCGCAAAGGTAACGTCAGCACTCAAGCGGTCATCGCCGAGCACGGCTCGCTGGTGGTCGGTGGTTTCCATGGGCTGGAAACCAACGACAAGGTGCACAAGATTCCGCTGCTGGGCGACATTCCCTACATCGGCAAACTGTTGTTCCAGTCTCGCACACGTGAGTTGAGCCAGCGTGAACGGCTGTTCATTCTGACGCCGCGCCTGATCGGCGATCAGGTGAACCCTGCGCGTTACGTACAGAACGGCAACCCTCACGATATCGATGACCAGATGAAGACCATCAAGGAGCGCCGTGACGGCGGCGAGCTGCCGACCCGTGGCGATGTCCAGCAAGTCTTTACCCAGATGGTTGATGGCGTGGCGCCGGTGGGCATGCGCTCCGGGGAAACCCTGCCGTTTGAGACCGACAGTCTGTGCGACCCGGGCGAGGGCCTGGTGCTCGATCAGAAACGCTCACAGTGGTTCGTCAAGAAAGACTGGGGTGTTGCGGTAGTGGTGGCGCGAAACACTACAGACAAACCGGTCCGTATCGATGAAAGCCGATGCGGCGGGCGCTGGGTCATCGGCGTGGCGGCCTGGCCTCATGCCTGGGTGCAGCCGGGCCAGGAGAGCGAGATCTATATCGCCGTTCGCCAACCTCAGATATCGAAGATGGCCAAGGAAAGTCGACCTTCGCTGCTTAAGGGAGTCACACCATGAAAAGCCGTAGCGTTGTTCTGTTGCTCGTTATGTTCGCGACCCTGACAGGTTGCGCCACTCACGGCTGTGCAGGTTATGCCTGCAAACGTCCGGACTCCAGTAACCGTGAACTGGTTATCTGGTGGCCGCAGGATATGCGTCAGGGCGTGGATGAGCGTGATAACGAGCGGGACTATACCGTTGTGCAGTTAAAGGATTAGAAATGATTGAGGTAACTGAAAAAGTGGCGTTCTACACTCAGGTCGCCTCCCAAAGTCCCGCTGTCTGGCCAGTGGCCAATGGAGTGGCTTTCGTCAGTCGTCGCGAACACCATGACTGGGGCATTGCGCTGCACATCGAAGGCCGGGCGCTGCGCCCGGAGCAACTCAGAGAAGCACTGCAACTCCGGTTTTCAGAAGCAGAGCGCTTCAGTAACTATTTTCTGTTTCTGGACGTGCAGCGCGATTTTGTCGTGTGGCATGCGGTCAGTGATGCGCCGAACTCAGTCACCAACCTGGACGACATTCGACGGCACGAGTTGATACTGGCAGGGCTGGATCATCTGGCTTAGGCCGGTATCGCTTGACTCTGCGCCAACGCAGCCCGCGCCGCTTCCGTCTTCACGGAAGCGGTTTTTTTGGGCGCGCTACTTTCTGCTTCTTACTTCCCATTTCTCACGCAACACATGACTGACCAGAGCTGGCAGGGCCTTTCCCGTCCCGCGGGATGAGCCTTGATGTCTGCGCTGGCTGGCGGTCTTGTCCCTATTGCTGGCGTATAACGTTCTTGCCGGGGGTCAGGTGGCAGCAAGCTCGCAGCCTTTCATTGAGCCAGAAAGCATGCGTGCCTCAACGCTCTGGGTTTTCAGGTGTCTGTCAGTCTGCTGCGCTTGCAAGGACCGGCATGCTGGCTCCAGCCACAGGCACCGCGTGCTTCAGCCTCGAACGGCTTGTCGGCGGCGGTTGGATCGGGGGGAGAGGGGAGAGGGGAGAGGGGATAATAAAGCAGGCCAGTGAGTCAGGCCGCCATCAATGCGGTGCTTACAGCTCGACTTCGACCTGGATCACTTCGTCGGTAACCTCATCCAGCTGTCTGACGATTTTGTAGATGTGTCCGACGGCCGTCAGGGTAGGGCGGGGGATGTAGCGGCCGACGTTGACCCTGAACAGGGTTCGCGTCAGCCAGATGCTTTGCACCACGGGAATGCCAGCTTTCCTGGCGCGTGCGATCAGCGCCAGGGCGTCTTCGTCTTCAGCTTTGCAGTGGATCAACGGCAATGGTGTCTCACCCGGACGGTAATAGAGCGCAACCGCGTAATGCGTCGGGTTGATCAACAGCATGTCGGCGTCTTCCACCGGTTTGGGCGCAGCAGAGGGTTCCTGGTTGAGAATCTCATGAGAAAGCTGCCGACGGTGGCCCTTGACGTGGGGGTCGCCTTCGGACTGCTTGTACTCCTTCTTGATATCCTCATGGCTCATGCGCAGCTTTTTCGCGTGGAAGTATTTCTGCAAGGCGAAGTCAACCATTGCGATCACCAGAAGCAGCCCCAGTATCACCCGCATGATGTGCCTGAACAGCTCAAGCAGCGCATGCCAATACGTGCCCAGGTCGCTATTGGCCAGCAAGACCAGCGCACCCAGTGACGGTTTGACCTGCGTGTAAAGCGTCGCAGAAATGGCGACGGCCTTGAGAATGCTGGTCAGCAGGGTGGTGAGGTTCTGCGCCGAAAACAACTGTTTGGCGTGGGAAAAGGGGTTGATCTTGTTGATGTCGATTTTCAGTGCCTTGGGTGCAAACAGAAAGCCGATCTGCATCCAACTGCTGAGCAGCCGCATGAGCATGGCAAGGCCGACGCTGCACAGGGTAAAGCTCAGCAGCACTGAAAACCCTTCGCTGGCGATCAGTTCGACTGATGCTGCGAAGGAGCGGTCGATGCCTTTGAACGAAAGCGCGAGCAATGCTTTCAACTGCTCCACGCTCTGGTCGGCCAGGCCCAGAGTCACTTCACTGACCGCCATCAACACCATCAGCTTGCCCAGGTCCTGACTCTGTCCGACCTGGCCCTTTTCCCGTGCATCACGTATCTGCTTGGGCGTGGCCTTTTCGGTTTTTTCGCTCACGGCACTTGCACCAGGTGAATGAGCAGCGTCTTCAGGTCAGCCAGTTGCTGGATCTGACCGTTACCCAGTTCGAGCAATGTCGGCATGTAAACCAGCAGAAATGCCAGACCGGCCATGCTCTTGGCCGGCATGGACAGCACCGATACGTTCAGTTGCTGGGCATACAGACCGATAATCGCAAACGCCGCTTCGATCATCAGCAACAGGGCAATAAAGGGCGCGGCGTATAGCAGCATGTGCTGCATGGTCTGGTTCAACTGTTCAAGAAAGATATCCAGGCCATCGGCGTTCATGCCCGGCATCCAGGCGGTCGGTGGCCAGAGCGTGTAGCTGTCCCAGATGACTTGGGTGATCAGCGATAGCCCGCCGGTGAGAATGACCAGCATCACCAGGGTTTCCTGGAACAGTTCCCCGAGCGGGGTCGCATCAGGCCCCAGCGAGGGGTTCAACTGACCGCCGCTGAGCGCGCCGCGCTGACTGTCGAGCAAGGCACCGACCGAGGCGAACATCCAGAAGGGTGCATACAGTAACAGCCCCATCAGTGTGCCCAGTACCGCCTCCTTGATCAGCAGCCCGCCGATTGCAAACCAGTTATCGTGCAGTGTGCCTAGCGCACGGCTGATGGCGGGCGCCGGGATCAGTGCAACCGCCGCCACCACGGCATAGCGCAACGGCCCTTTGAGGTATTTGAAACAAAAGGCTGGCACCAGCAACATGCACGGCACCAGGCGCGCCATGGCCAGCGCCATGCCCAGCATTAGCTCGAATATGTATTGCGCGTCAAAGGGCATCTAATGACTGACCCCGGACCGTGCGATCAGGTCGAAGGCCATGTTGATGAACTGGATCAGCTCAACGCCGATCCAGCGGCCGGTCATGGCCAGCGTCAGGCCTACCGCGCCCAGTTTGATGCCAAAGGGCAGGGTCTGGTCCTGGATCTGCATCAAGGCCTGCAGCAAAGACGTGACCACACCGACCAGCACCGCAACTGCCAACGGCGGTGCCGTGAGAATAACGACCAGAAACATGCCTTGCTTGAACAGTGCCAACGCTTCCATGACTGCCTCACATATACGAATAGAACAGGCTGTCGAGAAGCCGCGACCAGCCCGACACCAGTACGAACAGCAGCAGCTTGAGCGGCAGTGACAGGGTCATGGGCGAGACCATCTGCATGCCCAGTGCCAGCAGCAGGTTGGACACGATCAGGTCAATCACGATGAACGGGATATAGATCAGAAAACCGATCTCGAACCCGGCCTGCAATTCCGACATGACGAACGCCGGGATCGCCAGCAGCAGGTCTTCTTTGGTCGCCTGATCGGCCATTTCCTTCGGCCACATTCGCTGGGTATTTTCCAGCAGATGAGCGACCACGTCCGGGTCGGTGTTACGGGTCATGAAGCGTTGCAGTGGCTCGATGACGGTGCGCAGGCTGGTTTGCAGTTTTTCGGCGCTGCCCAGTTCCAGTGGGTGTTCGTGTACACGCTGCTGGATATCGTGTGCGACCGGCGCCATGACGAACATTGTGGCTGCCAGGGCGATGCCATACAGCGCCATGTTGGGCGGTACTTGTTGAACGCCGATGGCGTTTCGCGTGATCAGCAGGGTCATGGCAATTTTCAGGAATGCCGTGCAGACGATCAACAGGAACGGGATCAGCGATAACGAGCCCAGAAACAGCGCGAGCAGGATCGGGTTGACCCCCTCCATGATCATGGCTGAGTCACCATTCGTGTGATCTGCAGGCCCAGTCTGCCATCGACGTCCACCAGCTCGCCTTCGGCCACGACCCGCTCACCGTGGCACAGCGTGGCATAGCCTGGCGCGATGCCGGCCACTTCCAGAACCGTTCCGGCGTCCAGACGTCGCAGCTCGCCGAGGGTGAGTTTGAGTTGGCCGCAACGCAGCGTCAGCTCCAATTCCAGGCTTTCAAACGCGGCCCGGTCAGGCGGTGCTTCGCTTGCTACGGCCTGTTGCGCTTGTTGGTCCTCCAGTTCCCCTTCCTGGTGATCTTCGTCGGCGCCTGCCCAATGCTGTTGGTTATGATCGTCAGCGTTAAAGGCGTGATCATGTTCGTCACGGTCCGCGTAGTCCGTTGCACGCTCGTCGTCTTCCAGGGTGTCTACATCATCCTGGTACAGATCTTCATTACTCATGGTGAGCATGCTCCTCGTGGCTGAGCCGCAGAAATAGTTGGTGATCCTGACTGCCAGCATGGGCTGCCCATTGGCGCCCACCGAGGGCAAGGCGGCCTTGTCCTGCGCTGTCGAACTGGCAATGGGCGGGCAGAAGTACGTCGCCCGGTCGCAGGGAGGCGAGCTGATCCAGGGTCAGCGCCAACTGACCAACGATCAATGGCGTGGTCACGGACCAGGCGTCATCGACCGGCCGCTTGCAGGCTGTCCAGGGCGCGCAGGCGAACAGCCTGAGCAACGTTTCAGGCGCGCAGTGCAGGTGAGCGTGCAGCGACTCTTCGGCAAGACGCACTTGAACCCGGCATCCGAAAAGTGTCGGCGCAGGACCGTCGGCCAGTGGCCCGATCGGTGCCAGCACTGCGGCAATCGAGGGGCTTAAACGTTGATTGAAAAACTGCCAGTACCAGCCTTGTTGCTCCCCGCTCAGCGTCAGCGGGGCGTCGCCCAACAGGCTCAGCACCGCCTCGGCGTCGTCCAGACACAAGGGGCCGACTGCAGTCGTCAGCCAGACACCCTTGATTGGCGTATCGCTGTCTGCTACCAGCGGCAACAGACTCAATTCGCCTTTCTGGCCCTGGGCTTCAAACGTCAATCGCTGACCAGCGCCCAGCTCACGGGTCGCCCTGGCTGGCAGTGGGTCGACCTTGCGCAGACGTAACGCGCTCATGCTGCGAGGTCCTCGTGCAAATGCAGGTCGACGTCATGCCCCATGGCGAGCGCCAGCGCGTCACGGCAGGCACCCGTGCGGCCTTGAAGCCGCTTGAGCACGTCGCGCCGGTTGAACCCCAACTGAATGTTCCATCGGGCTTCAGACTTTTCGGCATTGACCCGCACCTGGCCCAGGTTGGGCATCAGCAGGGTAAAATTGAGCGGCCCGGCAGGCTGGTCCGGTAACCGTTGCGCGACTTCATCAATCAGTTGCGCGGGCACCGGCTCTGTGGTCCCGGAGAAGTCCAGGTTGCTTCCGGCAAAGCTTTGTTGGTCGGGTTCCTCGCTCACCGATGGCACCAGCAGTTGGGAGAAGAACAGCCCGTCGGCGTTCATTGATTCGTCTTCGACGGACCTCCTTGATGTCGAGCGGCCCGATTGCCAGTCGCTGCGTCCGGTGCCGGCGGCCCCGGTGCGCTTTTCATTCATCCCTGCCGATGCACGATCAAATGTCAGGGGACGCCGAGCCGGCAGCGGCGCGGGTGCCTTGTGCTCATCGTGTTCTGGATGTTCGGCGGCGGGCGGTGTTGGCTGTGGCTTTGGTGCGTGTTTGATCGGAATGGGCATCGGCACTAACCTTCTTCGTTGAGGGTCTCGCTCATGCAGGCCAGTTTCTCGACTGCACGCTGAGACGCCTTGGCCTGTTGCTGTCGCTCTTCAAGCAACGCCTGTTGTTCGGCGATTCGAAGTTGCTGTTGCTGAATGTCCTGACGGATGTACGCCAGACGATCGAGCATTTTTTTCTCTTTTTCGTGCCATGCATCGACATCGTTCAGGCTCATGGTCTTTTCCAGGTGAGCCTCTGAAAGCGTCGCGCGTCGTCGTTTGTGGCGGTCACGTTCCTGGTCCAGCAACGCTCTGGTTTCTGATAGGTGGTCCAGCATGGATTTCAGTTCCACCTGTGCCTGGCGTTGCGCCCGTTCGGCACTGGCTTGTCGGTGTTGACGCAGTGGCGTGAGCAGGCCGATCACCTGTTCAAGCGCCAGTCGCTGCGGATCCTCTTCGAGGTTTTCTTCCATGCGTCACCCCGGCAGTTGAGAGGTGAGCCGCAACAGCCCTTCCAGCGTTTCTTCCAGGGGAACCGGTTCTCGCAGGTCCTGACGCAGAAACGCATTGATATCGTCGTTCAACTTCACGGCGCAGTCGGTTACCGGGTCGGCACCCGCCTGGTATTCACCCAGACGCAGCAGCATTTCCACCTGTTTGTAAGCGGCCAGCAGTTGCCGCAGCTGGTTATTGGCGCGTTGATGTTCGCGGCCGGTGACGTTGCCGAGAATCCGGCTGATGCTGGCCGACACATCAATGGCCGGGTAATGGCCGCGCTCGGCCAGCTTGCGGGACAGCACGATATGCCCGTCCAGCAGCGAGCGTACTTCGTCTGCCACCGGGTCGTTCATCGAGTCCTGTTCGATCAGCACCGTATACAGCGCGGTAATTGAACCTTGCTCGCTCATGCCTGCGCGCTCGACCAGGCGCGGCAGCAAGGTGTAGACCGACGGCGGCAGCCCGCCGCGGCCCAGCGGCTCGCCGGAGGCAATACCGATCTCCCGTTGCGCACGTGCAAAGCGGGTCAGGGAGTCGAGCAGCAGCAGTACTTTCTGACCACGAGCGCGAAACGCTTCGGCAATGGCCGTGGCGGTGAACGCCGCGCGGGCTCGCTCCATGCTCGAGCGGTCCGAGGTGGCACACACCAGAACCGAGCGGCTACGCAAGGTTGCATCCAGCTCATGGTCGAGGAACTCGCGCAGTTCTCGGCCCCGTTCACCGATCAGGCCGAAGACAATCACGTCGCACCCCATGTTGCGCGCCAGCTCTGCCATCAGTGTGGTCTTGCCGCAGCCCGCACCGGCGAACAGCCCGACGCGTTGCCCTTCGCCCAGCAGGATGGCGCTGTCGATCGCCCGAACGCCCGTAGGCAGGGCGTTGGTGATGCGTGGTCGCTGAGTGGGCGGCAGCGCATCGGCGATTACCGGCAGGGTCGTGCGGCGATCATCAGGGCCCGCAAAAGCGCCGATGGCGTCGCCCATCAGCGGACGGCCAAAGCCGTCCAGCACACAACCCAGCAGGCTGTCATCGACGCCAATCCGGTGGGCGATGCCCAGCGGACGAATGGGCGCGCCTACCTGAATGCCATCTGGCGCACCGAGAGCGCTGAGCAGCGTGCAGTCCGGGGTGAAGCCCACGATCTCTGCCAGTAGCAGGCTGCCATCGGCCTTGCTCACCTCGCACAGGTCGCCGACCTTTGCGGCGGGCAGTTTGCACTCCAGCAAAATACCCCGCACTGCGCTGACCCTGCCGCTCACCCTTACGGCGCTGTACTGTGAAAGACGCGCCGTATGAACGGCTTTCCAGTGATCCAGAGCAGCGTTCACCAGTTCACCTCGACGTGGCGGTCGCCGTCGAACTGCAGATGATGTTCATCGATCCTGGAGAGGCGTAGCCCGTCTACTTCGTCACCCACATAGAGACGGCGACCATCCGCTGTCACCAGATGGGCATGAGGTCCTGTCATGATCTGCACCACCACGAAGGGCAGGGCGTTGTGAGCACTGGATACATTGTCCAGCA
Source organism: Pseudomonas californiensis (assembly GCF_021147775.1). Lineage (GTDB taxonomy): Bacteria > Pseudomonadota > Gammaproteobacteria > Pseudomonadales > Pseudomonadaceae > Aquipseudomonas > Aquipseudomonas californiensis. The sequence continues at coordinate 16,125 of NZ_JAGTPK010000008.1, read as the reverse complement.
CGTTGATCGGTGAGCGGTATCTGTCTTTGAAGCGCTGCAGCATGCGCTGATAGACCAGCAGCGCTTCTTCTTTGACATCGCCGTCGAGCACCAGGCCTTCTGGCCGCTCTTCAATCCTGATATCCGTAAGCAGGCGTTCGCTGAGCATGGTGTTGAGCTGACGTCGAACGGCGTCTGCATCAGCGAGGCGGATGCGCGTGTCCGGCTTTGCCGCTTTCGACGCTGCTGGCATGACCTGCCCGGGCGTATCAGAGGCGGCCGAGCCAACTTGTCGGGCTGCTGCAACCTGGATCACTTCAGGGTCCATTGCGATAGGCGATGGCCGGGTCAGGCTCCAGGCACTGCCGATCACACCAATCAGCAAGCCTGCAATGATGCCCGTGGTGCGGTTCAGGAATTTCTGTGAGCGCGACGGTACCTTCCTCAGCGGCGCAGCGCTGGCAGCTGGCTCGGCCTCGGGGCTAGGCTGAGTCTGAGGCTGTGGAGGAATGATGGCCGGCACCGACGGCCAGTCGTCACCGGCCGGGGATACGCACAGCCAGACCGGGCCCAGCATGAACGCGCTGTTGAGGGTCAGTTCGAGGCTGGCCTGAGGGTTGCCATTCTCGTCGCAGACTTGCCCTTGTTCACCGTTCAGAACCCAACTGTCGTCCTGGCGTTGCAGGCGCCCGTGAAGGCTCTCCACGCCAGCGTCTTCCAGCGCCAGGTCCTGTTGCTCGTCCGAGCCAATCGACCATTGCTCGCCAATCAGTGGCAGAGCCGCACCCTGGTGCTGGCCGTTCAATACGCGTAATTCAAACATTCTGCGTTCTCCCTGTCCTCAAGCCAGGCAGGCTCAAGCGGCATGCTCGTTATCCATCGGTTCGAGATCGTCTTCCAGATCGAACCGCCCCATGACCTTGACCTTGGCCGCGTTGCTGATTTCGGCGAAAGACAGCACGGGCACGTGGTAGAACTCTTCCTTGAGCAAGTTGCGCAGCGGACTGCGCAGGTCCTGTGCGACCAACAGCACAGCTTGCTCCGGCGCTCGCAAGGGGAACGCCATGTGCAATTGCTGCACGAGCAGTTGACTGATCTCGTTGCTCAGCGCAAAGAACGTTTCGGTCTGTGTCTGACGCAGTCCGTCGCGCAGCAGTCCTTCGCTTTCCGGCGTCAGCAGCCACACCATCAAGCCTTCGGCTCCACAGTACTGGTGGTAAATCTGCGATTTGAGTGCGATGCGCACGTAGTCGGTCAGCACGCTGATGTCGCGTTCGTGCTGGGCATGTTCGATCAGGGTTTCGGCAATCACCCTGATCGCTCGCAGCGGCACGCATTCGGAAGCCAGTCGTTGCAGGACCGCAGAGAATCGTGTGAGCGTCAGCACCCTCTGCATCTCCTGGGCAAGTTCGGGTTGTTCGGCTTCCAGCCAACTCAGGATCGCCTTGGTTTCCTGCAAACCGATAAATTGCGGCCCGCAGGATTGCAACGCACGCTCCATGCGCTCGATGATCAAGGTCATGGCGCTCACGCCGTTCAGGTCGTTGTTCTGCAACTCCGGCGCGTCGGCGGGTAGCCACACCCACTGGTCTTCCTGACGATCGGTGTCGCCGTAGATGACAGGCGTCTGGGTGTCGTTTTGCAGCAGGTGTGAAGCCACTGCTTTGTGGGTCTGGCTGAAGGTCGCTTTGACCATCGGTACTTCGTACACCGTAAAGCGGAACTCATCCGGCTGCAGATGGTGTGCATGCTCGATGATGAACGAGGGCAGGGTGAGCCCGTATTGCACCACCAGGCGATTGCGTCGCTGACGGATTTCGCTGACCAGCTTTTCTATCTGGGTGTTGTCCTGGCTGGGGTGGAACTGCAGGACAAACTGCCGGCTCGGCGAGAACGTTCGCAGGTCTTCCTTGCCATTCAGCTCCGGGGCTACCGCCACTGCGCCTTCCTGCTGAGCCTTGGGTTTGGCTCGCTGCAATTGCAGCAGACCACCGGCACCACAAATGATCGCAATGGTGATGAACACCGCCGTCGGCATCCCTGGCAGCGCGGCAAAGCCGAGCATGGCCACTGACGCAATGATCCAGGCTTTGGGCTGGCTGGTGATCTGCTCTGCGATCTCACGACCGATATTGGCTTCGGCCCCTGCGTCTGCGTTGGGGACCCGGGTGATGATCATGCCGCACGTGACGGAAATCAGCAGCGCCGGGATCTGTGCGATCAGGCCGTCACCGATGGTCAATACCGTGTACAGCTGCAAGGCGTCACCGGCGCTCATGCCATGCTGCACGACACCGATGGAGATGCCGCCGATCATGTTGATTGCGACGATGATCAGGCTGGCGATGGCGTCGCCATTGACGAACTTCATCGCCCCGTCCATGGCGCCGAACAGTTGGCTTTCCTTGTTCAGTTCGGCTCGGCGCTTGCGCGCCTCTTGCACGCTGATAAGGTTGGCCCGCAGATCACTGTCGATCGACATCTGCTTGCCGGGCATGGCGTCCAGTGTGAACCGCGCCCCTACTTCTGCGACGCGCTCGGAGCCTTTGGTGATGACCAGAAAGTTGACCACGGTCAGGATCAGAAAGATCACCAGGCCCACGGCAAGGTTGCCACCCACCACGAACTGACCGAAGGCTTCAACGATATGCCCTGCGTCCTGATTGAGCAGGATAAGGCGTGTGGTGGAAATCGACAGTGCCAGGCGAAACATGGTGGTCAGCAGCAGCACCGCCGGAAAGGTCGAGAACGCCAGCGGCCTTGGCAGGTGCATGGCCAGCATGATCAGCAGGCAGGAAATACAGATATTGACCGCAATCAGCACATCCACCAGCCCGGTCGGCAGCGGGGTGATCATCATGAACACGATGGCGATCACAAAAAATGCGCCCACCAGTTCCGAGCGACGCATGGCTGCCAGCGCGACACCGTTCAGCAGGTTGATGAGTTGATTCATCAGGCGAGTCCCTCGTAAAGCTGCTTCTGTTCCTGTTGCGTGAGCTCGGCCATCAGCGTGAGCAGGTTGCTCAACGCGGTCTGACGGCTTTTCATGTCACGCCAAAGCAGAATGGGTAATTGCAGGAGCATCGGGCGCAGACCGTTCAGGAATGCCAGCTGATGCTTGAGTTGCTCGCCACCAATGTGCTGGGTCAGCTGCAACGTCTGGTTCACGTTCATGCCGTTGGCGGTGAGTGTCAGCAGATGTTTGAGAAACGCTGGCGGATCGACTTTCAGGTCAGGGTTCTTGTTACGCATCCGCCCCAGCAAATGCTCGCAGCCTCTGAGCAGTGTGGTCACATGCCGTGCGGTGGTCAGGCCGTGCATCAGCGTGCGCAGCTGCTCATGAGAGGCCGATGGCGTAATGGCCGAAAGATCGTCTGCGATTGCACTGCGCATGTCACGAAGATTGAGATCGAATTGCCCAGGCTCTTCCTGCTCGCTGATCAAGGCCTCGATCAAGCCGGTGACATTGGGCTGGCCGCTCACCGCTACACCGTAGAGATTGCGCAGTGCGGCGCGACGCTTGTTATCGATGTTCTGGCGCCCGAACGCTTTGGCGGTGTTGATACCTGCCTGGGCACGATGGCCGAACTTGCGGCGCAGCTGTTTGAGCCTTTCAGTCAGGACCTCATGCTCTTGCAGACTGCCTTCGGACTCTGCCTGCTTGCGTGCAGCCTGCAGCACGACATGAGCCTTGGCGGCATCGCCGTCTGCAAATTCCAGAATCTGCTCGACCTCTGTTGCATCCTCTTTGAGCAGCTTTTTACGCAGCAGTCTGGCAGCGTTGTCGAGCCCGGTGTCCTGGGTGCTCATCAGCAACTGATAGAGCTCGCCCAGTTTGACCGCCCGTGACTGCAGGGCATTTCTGCTGGCGATCAGCTCTCGCTGACGCAGTATCCGGCTTTGCTGCACCAGCGCTGCGGCGAAGCGTGAAACCTGTTGTGTCGAGGTTCCCTTACCGTTTGGCTCCGTGCCATGAATCGGCCGCGCAGCAGGCGTGATCGCTTGCGTCGGCGCGACTGAATGGATAGGCAATATAGGCGGGGCAACGATTTTCATAGTGAGGTTCTGAGCCTGATCATGACGCCTGAGTGGGGCCACTGGTCGGTTCAGTTCCCTGACAAGGGGCGGCTTCGCGTTTGTGCCAAATGCTGTCGTGGTAAACGTAGGGGTTTGGCAAAAAAATGTATTACAAAAGATTACATGTTTTAAAATGTTCTTTATGATCAAAGAGTTATGTTGATTTTTTGCTTGGCACGGTTATCGCTATAGGGCTTGCACACCATTAGAAAGGGTAGGCCCCCATGTTTCAAAACCTCGTGATCCTGGACAAGACCCAACCCCGTCAAGCGTCTTCAAAAGCTGGTGTGCGCCAGATGACGGACGATCAGATCCAAATGCTCAGGGCGTTCATACAGAAGCGTGTGATGAACCCCGATGATGTGGATGACATCCTGCAGTGTGTTTTTCTTGAGGCGCTGCGCAGCGAGCACAAGTTTCAGCATGCCAGCAAACCGCAAACCTGGTTGTGCGGCATTGCGTTGAACCTGATCCGCAATCACTTCCGCAAAATGTACCGCCAGCCTTATCAGGAAAGCTGGGAAGAAGAGGTGCATTCTGAAGTGGACCTGCACAGCGACATCGGTCACCAGGTCGACGGCCATCGTCAGTTGGCGCGGGTGATCGAGGCCATTGGTGACCTGCCGTCCAACATGCAGCGAGTGCTTGAGGTGTCGCTGGAGATGGACGGCAACTATCAGGACACCGCAAGCAATCTGGGCGTACCGATCGGCACCGTACGTTCACGGTTATCGCGCGCACGCGTGCAATTGAAGCAGCAGATCGACCCGTTCGCCTGAAGGCGTATTTTTGCGCGAGAGCGGGAACCGACCGAGGTCGCCGGCCACACAGTGATCAACCCTCACTTTTGGACGGCGACTTATCATGCGTATATCCAGTTCTCCAGTCTTCAGCGGTAATGTCCCCCAAGTCACCTCTGGCGAGCTGGCTGATACGTCGCCGGTGGCCAGAAACCTGACCTCATCGGGCGGCGATGTGCAGTTCGGTCAATCCGGTCAGAGCCTGTCCGATCTGCTCAACAATGAGGACGACACGGGTTCGTCCGCAGCCTCGTTTTTCTCTCGCAGCAGTACCTCTTCAAGCAGCGACTTCGACTCGTTGTCCACCTCGGGATCTGGCGGGGTTTCGTCCACTGGCTCGGTGGCTTCGACCGGTACTCCAGCCAGCAGCGATGCATCTGACCCGGCCAATGCGCCTCAAGCCTCTGATGCTGCATTTCTCGACAATTCCGAATACTCCTCTCCTGAGGCGCTGAAGCGTTGGGAGCCGATGGTCGCTCATCTGCCGCCGGAAGAGCGTGAGCAAGCGGCCAAGGAACTCAATCGACCGATCGCGGCAGCCTGGATGGCGCGCGACGATGGTCCGGACGCGGCCAAGGCGATGGAGTTCATCAACGCCAACCCTGCATTGAAAACCGCAGTGGACACCGCTCAAGGCGGTAGAGCGGATGGCAAAATCACCAACAAAGACCTCAAGGTCTTCGCCAAAAACATGCAAAAGGCTGCTGACAGCGCCGACAAGGATGTCGAGAAGTATCAGAAAGACAACCCGGACGCAGATCCTCAGTCCCTCGAAATGGTCCGTAATGCGGCTGTGATGCGTGCGAACGTTCCGTTGGCCCGCGCCGCTGAGCCGAATAATGCGCAGGGGGCGGCCAACCAGACCAAGGTCGATGACAACATCAGCGCCGAGGATCTGAAAGGCCTGGCAGCCAACAACCCAGGCTTGTCGGGTGCGCTCAAACGGTCGTGCAGCACGTGGTCGCAACCGGGCTTTATGGGCCAGCTCGATGAAGCCGGGATGAAAGGCCGCGCGAAGGCGGCGCACAGTCCTGACCACCTGTTCAACGCGAAAAACATCAATGAGTGGATCAAGACCAGCGCCCCCACCAACGGGGGTCAGTTTGCCGGGATGCTGAGTGATGCCGCCACGCTCAACTCTGTCGCGGGTATCGATATCAGCAAACTGGGCGCTGACGTTTTTGATCACCCTGATGCCTATACCGGCGCCCAGAAGGCGGCGGTGATGGTCAAGCTGCAGCAAATCCAGCAAAGCGTTGTTGCTGGACGCGGGTTGCGCAACACAGATAAAACTGAAGAAGCGCTCAACGAGCGGATCGCCAAGCTTCAGAGCGACCAGGGCCTCCAGGAATACCTCAACAAAAGTATCCCCGAACAGGAGCGAAAACTGGTACGCAGCGATGCCGCCTTGCAAAAAGCGGTAGTCGAGCAGGCAAACAACGTCGACAGCGGCAAAGCGCTGGAAACCGACATGGCGACGGCGGGCAAGGCGGTCGACAAACACAAGCCCAATGTTGACTACAGCGGTGCGATCAGCGGCCTGGGCGCTCAATTGCAGTTACAGAAAGACCTGTTTCCCGACAAACAGGTAATGACGCCCGATCAGGTGCTGGCTCAGCGTCCAGACCTTCAATCTTCCATAGAAGACTCCTACGTCAAAAATTTCAGTGAGGGTGGCGCGATCAAGCAACTGCTCGATCAGAAGAAGGTGGACGCCAACACGGCATTGCAGACCGCAGATGCGCAGAAGGCAGCGTACGACAGCGTGTTGCCTCCCGAGGTTACCGACAGCCAGCATGAAGACTATGTGAACTCGACCATGGCGCAGCTGCAGGATTCGAAAAAGGGTCGCAAGTTTCTTGAAGGCAAATCAGACGAAGGCAAAGGCCCTTCGGAAGCCATGCAGATCATGGAGCAAGTGGGCCCCAAGGCACTTCAGTCCGTCGTGGGTTTCATGTCGGTTTCCGACATGCTCGCTCAGGGCAACAAATTGGGTGCGACTCAGGCCATCTATGACAGCACCAAACTGGCCGGGGAGGCCGTCAAGGGCGGCTTCGACGCCGGGGCCAAAATGCTGGGTCGTGAGGCTTCAGCCGGTCTGGGACGCATGACCGGGCAGCTGGTGGGACGTGCAATCGGCATGGTGGCGGGCGAAGCGACCGGCCTGGCCGCAGGCGCGGTACTGGGTGCCGCGATCCCGGTCATCGGCTGGGCGATTGATGGCGCCATGGCGCTGGGCTTCGGTATTTCCGCAATTTTCGATGCGGTGAAAAAGCACAAGGCGCAGAAAGCGTTCGACCACAACGTCGACCCAACGCTTGAGCAGTTCGGTATTCCGAAGGCGCATTGATCGATCAGACAACAGGCGGCAGCGACATGTTGGCTTGGTCAGCAACATGCTTGCCTGTCTGAACCTGCAGGGATCGGACTGTGAATGCTCTCCTTGCCAGGAGGTTATTTTTAACTCAGACCCTTTGGCTATCCAACCCAACCGGAGATTGACTCATGAGACCTGTCGGTGGCTCTTCCCCACACTATTATCCAAGCGCGCCTGACGTTCAAAGGCCTGTAACACGACCTGCTCAAGCCGAGTCGGCCCATAGATCGGAGGCCAGTTCATCCAGAGCAGCAGATGAGCCGGTGGCCCCACCGCCTTTGGGCGGTGTTCGCCGTTACGGAGGAGGGCGTTACGCCCATCTTGCTGAGGCCATCGTGCACATGAACATTGCAGGTCAAACGTCTGAAAACGATGAGTCCAAAGGTGAACTGCGCAGCAGGCGAGATACTCGAGTCGGCGGTCAGCGGCGTGCTACTGACTCATCCAGTGTCGCGTCGAGTTCGCGCGCACCACGTGGTCATTCAGGTGACGGCTTCAAAGCCGCAAACCTTGCCGAGCTGGCACGCTGGACGGAGAACAAACACACACACCGTTATGACCCCCGCCTCGCATCTGGGGTATCTATGCCTTCATCCGTGATAGCCAGCATGCTGGATCGCGAAATGAAAGCCATCAAGGCGGGGATTGGCTTTGCGGACCTCAAGCCTGAGGATGTCGGGCTTTTACAAAGCAGGAATCATATTGATGTGAACCTCAATTATCTCGAAATGAGGGAGTGGGCTAAAAGAAGGCCGTGGGGCCCCCTGGATGAAAACAAAGTCGAAGCTAATTTGATCAGAAGGGCAGATCGTTACTTTGATGACTTCAAATCCCAGGACAGGCCTGCGTTGGGTCCTGTTCCCAAACTGAAAAGCAAAGACAGCCTGGGTGTCATGCGCGAATTGTTGAACGATGCCCCTGGGCTGGTAATCGGGGAAGCGCACAGTTCGGTTGCCAGTAAGCGTGAGCTGACCAAAAACATGAAGGATTTGAAGGCTGCTGGCGTGACGACGCTGTTCATGGAACACCTGTGCTCAGACTCCCACGGACAAGCCCTGGACGAGTACATGAACTCTCCGAAAGGCAGTCCTATGCCTCCAAGGCTTAAGGCCTATCTTGATATGCAGACCAGAGGGAATTTACCACCTAACAGACCAATGCCCTCATACACTTTTGCAACCGTAGTGGAATCTGCAAAGAAGGCCGGGATTCAAGTCATTCCACTGGATACCGCTCAGACGTATGACACGTCACGCGATGAGGACGGTAACTCGAGAATCAAAGCGATGAACTATTATGGCTCTGAAAAAATACGCCTCACCCAGCCCCCGGGAAAATGGCTTGCCTTTGTTGGCTCAGGTCACGCCACTGACTACCAAAACGTACCTGGACTCGCTGAGCTACAGGGTGTGAGGAGCCTGATCATTGATGATTATGGTTCAAAGTCCCGTCCTCAGATCGATACCAACGTCAAAAACTATCTGGAGCAAATCAATCCAGACGTAACGATGTCTTATCAGGTCTGATTGAGCTTCTCTTGGCGGTTCCCGTGCACTGTGACAGGACTGAACGGAGTCGCTTTGTCAGCTTCGGTGAGTAATGCCAGCGCGTGGGCGACAGAGGGGCGAGCAAGTGTTTGCTCGTCCCCTCTGAATGCAATGCTCGCTTTTCTCAGAATTGCCAATCCAGCGACAGGCCCACACCGTGGGTCTTGCTACGCGAGCCCAGCGAACCGCTGTAGTCCATGAGCCGCGCATCCCCGCCCAGTGCCAGGCTTGCACGCGCACCGACGACGGCTGCATCGCGATCCATCGATACACTCTGCACGGCGAACGTGTTCACCGCTTTGGCGAACGACAAGTGCTGGTCGGACGACGTATCGCTCAGGTTATGTCGCCAGCCCAGCGTAGCCGACACGTCCAGCTTCTGCGTGTCGGTGAGGTTGAAACGGTTGGCCGCCCGAACGCCCAGGGTTGAAAAGTGATGAAGGGTCTGGCAAGTCAGACTGCTTTGCAGGGTTGAGCCTGGGTTGCAACGATTTCACCCGGTTGAGGCGAGCAATCGACGCTATCGAAGATGGCAGGCCAACTACCCGGAACCCGGTTGACTTTGGGCCAGATGGATAATTGACGTGCTATGGGCATTTTCACTGCATGAAGGACGAATGGGCGGCGACCCACCTCGCGGCTTCTAATGGTCAGTCGTTCATGCAGCCTTTGGACTCGACCATTGATCATCTTGCGGTTATAGCTGGGGACAGTGATTACAAATCTGCCCTTCAAGAGAAAATACCCAGGTTTTCTCGACGGGTCAGCGAAGCTTCTGACGACTGGGTGCTTTACCGTAATGGGGCAGGAGGACGTGAATACCTAGCGATCAGTGAGCACGTGGCAAGGGGCTCAGTAGAAGCGCAGGGACTGCGACGCTTGCTTGATAGCATCGTCACCAGCGGGAACAGCTCCATCTGGCGATTTGGTGCTTTGCCAGAGTAAGACTTGACCCAATTCCGCCCGACGATGCACGCGGCGCTGGGAGCGATCCTGAAAATTTAACTCCGGGCATTACGCCAACTTTACGTCAGACGAAAAAAAAGACCTTGAAGTTCAAGGTCTTTTTTAATTTTGGTGCCCGAGGGGGACTAGAAAACATGGCTGTAAGCCTTTATCTATAAGGGCTTGTTCGTTGTTTGGTTTTTCATCTACTCACAAAACTACTCACTTTTTCAAAAGCCACCCCATCTGCCAAGCCAATTATGTCTTCGTAAACGAGGCTGCTCATACTCCATCGCACCTGACGAACGGTCGTCGCGCCGCTGGCCCTGCCCGAGGAAGTGCTGGAAGGCGTGTCACGACCCCACGGCTTCGAGCGCAACATTTTCGCTTTGTGTTGTTGAGCCGCCCTTAAATGATTAAAGTTCGCCAGCCATCCACGCTTCGATAGCCTGACGACTGTATACGACACGGTTCGCCGGATCTTTGCGCCAGTGCTTGCCCTCCAGCCACAAACCGTTTGATCGGTATTTGCGCGCCGCTTCGGTTGTGATTCCAAAGACTGCTGGCAGGAGCTCCTGCCGAAACCATGCTCCCGCGAATATTTCTGAAGTTCGCTCTTTCGCCCCCGGCCTGGCAGATGGGGTTCTTGTTGAGCTCTGCTGTTCGGCAGCCCACGCAGATATATCCTCGACCGCTTTAGACACTGCGTCCTGCTTTTCGACGAGCTGCTGAAGCAGCGATGTAAGCGTCTTGTTGCTTCGCATGGGCCAACCCCCCTTTTAAAGCATACGGTCCTGGCAGAGCCTGTCCGAACTGCTACGAAAATAGCATTTCCAAAACTACCCAGAATCCGGGTAGTTCGTTCCAATTTGGCTTTTCCGTAAAGCCGCTCAGCAGGGTTGCCAGGCAATTCTGTGGAAACCTTTGTGGAAACCTCGCTTTTGGAAACCAGGCTCAGCAGGCATACGCCTACAACTTGATGTTGCCAACCCCGCGTTATCCACTGCAATGCCTGTTACACCAGTCTGTTCAAGCATCGCAGATGCGTAACCTTGAGCGTAACAATGATCGGCCTAGGCACACCACCCATCTCCCGCACAGGGGCGTCAACACTGTTAACCGGATGTTAGCTCGCGTTCGTACAGCCGCCAGCAATCCTCTAGTAGCAAAATTTAGTCGTGTTTCCAAATTCGTGGATACCGACATGGATACCACCGCGATGGATACCTCGGTTGGGCGTGCACGCCCTGCAGCGCTTGATCGCGCATGAGCACCAGAGCAGTACCGATTTTCTCGGTACCACTCCAGAGTGGTATGAATGCCACGATGTGTTGAAATTGCAGCTATCCGCAGAGGATGGGAAGTGCTCCATACGCAACCCCGTGAACGTGCGTACCTGTCTGCGTACCAGCCAGCTGCGTACCTGCTGGCTCGTCTTGTGAGCGACAAGCCCGATGTGTCTCATTCTTCTGAGCGCGCCGCCTGCAATGCTGAGTGCGTGAAATCTATGCGCCGAGAATTGCTCGAAATCATGCCTATCCGTTTAGGCGCCAGCGGCTCATGAATGTGGTTTTTCGGAGCTTGGGCTCAAGCGCTTTCTGCCAGGTATCACCCCGCAGACGACGCATCTTCACGGTCTGCCATTTGAGGCCGCGCATTGCCGCCCAAAGCATTGCAGGCATGGTCTCAGTACCGAGCGTGACCAGCGTCGCCCCGGCACAAACCGTTGTGCGGATAGGCATGCGTGGAAGTGAAATTGCTGCATTGCCAACGGTCACCAGTTGCATGCTCGGCCATCCTAAGTAAGTCCAGATGGCGCGAATTTATGTGACTGGTAGCCGACCGGTAGGCTATCCCCTTTAATGCAAAGGCAAGGCGTCATACTTGGGTGCAATCTGGGCAACGGCCGCGAGCATCGCATCGACGTTCCGCGTACCAGCCTCGATCATGCGATTAGTCATCGCTAGCGCTTCCTCAATCACGACTGGCCTGGCGTCAACATGGTGCGGGTCAAGAAACGGGTAACGGGCGTAGACGCCATTGAGAGCTGAGGCATATTCATCATTGAGCGCCTTGTCTACTCGGGCTTGGGTAGCTTGCTGCTCAGCCAGCATCTCGATTACACGCTTGGCAATTCGGGTGATCTGGTCGTCGCTCATTTCATTTTGGCTCATGGTTATCTCCTTTGTGCCCGATGGTTCTGCGTGTTCGTTGCGCAGATTTCAACTCTTCTCAGTCCTTTGCTCGCACTACCCAGGCTTTCGAGCCTTCTGGCTGATAAGCCTCGTAGCCGTCGCGTAAGTCGGCCTCACGGATCGCAGCGTTCGCCGCTATTCTCGTCTGGTAGTAGCCCGTAGTTGCGGCTTGGATTTCGATTTGGCGCCTCTGGGCGCGGCGCTCAGCAGGAACATTCCGCTTCTGGGCCGTTGCTGATCCGTACTGGCCTGCCGCAATGCTCGCGGCCGCTGGTGCAGTACCGCCTACCATTGCTCGCGGCAGCACGCCGTTTAGCTTGTCCAGCCCATCCTTAGAGGTCAAAGCGTTGGCCAATATGCGGTTTGAGCGTTCGTTGAGTTTTGCGCCGGCCTTGCGTGGAAGGGTGCGCAAAATGGTGTGCAAGAACCCAGCAGTTGAAGCTCCGGGGGAAAGAGCCGCAACTGCAAGGTCTTCAATCAATCCGCTAGCATCGTCCTGCTCCGCCACTCGCCTGGCTGTTGCGCTGCCCCCGGTCGCTCTTCGGGTAAGACCTGACACGTCCAGCTCATGATCCAAGGTCTGCGTCCACTGCTTGCGGGCGGCATCATCCGGCAGAACAGCAGCGATCTTGCTCCGCCCCTCAGGCGTTCTCAAAAATCCAGCCAAGTCCGGAAGTGCTCCTCGTGTGTTCCTGATCTTATCGGCAATGGCTGATACGACACCGATGCGGGTCGCTTCTTGTTCTGATGGATTGAGTCGTGAAAACTCAGCGGACCATTGCTCAGCGTTTTTGCCGGAATTGAGAAGGGTTTTGCCGTTGTCTATGGCCTTTGCGTATTCGGTATGCCCTGCGAATGAGGCTCGAGCTTTGGCATAGGTTGGTGCGCTGGCATCCATGATCGATAGCAGCTCGTTTTTGATCGTGATGATGTCGCGAGCCTTTGAGCGCTGATTGGAGCCCAGCAAGGTCTCAATCTGGTCATCCAGGTTCTGCTTGATAATGTCCAGATCCCCGGTTTTTGGCACGCGCTTGGCCGTGACTGTTCCGTCATCCGCGATCTGGGCAAAGCTGCCGTCGAACTGACGGCCTTGGTTGGCAGCTTTAATCTCGGCGGCACGGTAGGCAGTCTGCATGGCCGGGCGGCTCATCAAACTTTCGAGAGCAGGGCTCCAAGGCACGTCTTCCGCATGAGCTGCGGCGTATAGCGGAGCAGCTGTTGCGGCGCGCTCTTTTATTACGTCCTCAGTAGCTTGATACGCTGATTTGTTGGTACCCGTCAGCTGTTGTAGGGCTGACTCGATCCGGCCGCCTTGTCCCGCTTGGCGCCCGTATACCGTGTCAACCACGGTCGTTCTTGCTTGGCCTGGCGTGTTGGCTAATCGCTCAACCAGCCCTTTTACGTTCTCCCCACCTGCATCTGCCGGAATTGCGGTGCCAGGCTGCTGAGTCGCTATTTCATCGTATTGGGTACGAAATTGGCCCGGGGTCAAGTTGTCTCGTTCCAAAGCGCGGTTGAGTTGCGATTGTGCTCTCACCTCGGGGCTGACCAGCGCGTTTCTTACGCCCTTCGCGGCGCCAATAACACCAGGCACTGCGCCGCCTACGACGGCGCCCAGCGCAGCACCTTGAAGCGCACCCGGAACCCGGTCTCCGAGATCGCCCTCGGCAGATCCTAGTCCGTAGGCGCCGCCATAAGCTGCCCCGAAGCCAGCACCTTGCACCATCGCGCGCCCGGTTGTCTGCCGCGCCGCCGCTGCGGTCGCAGAGGCGCCGAGTGACATCCCGCCAGACGCAATAGCCGGCGCAATACCACCGACCACTGCGCCGACGGTCGACGTCACAGGATGCTGCTCTTGTCCGATTTTCAGCTGGGCACGCTGGTTGGCCACGTTCTCGTCGTAACGCTGGCGCCAGGTATCAGCAGAAGAACCGTTCTCTGGCGTGGAGATCAGCGGCTGCACTGCAGCGTCCAGTCCTGCGAGGATTTCGTCTTGGAAGCCGAATGTGATGCCGTCGCCCGCGCCTCGAATGGCTGCCGTGCCAACACCCACCTTTTCCTTGGTGTCACTGAATGCACCGTCATACCAGGGCTTGTCCGGCTGAGACGCTGAAGTAGTGGGCAGGGCAGGGCCTTGTGAACGCTGGCCAGCTGGGGTGATGATGGGATCACTCTCCCAGGCGAACCCTTGGCTGGCTTGCGATATCGGAGCGCTCTGTCCGTCAGGCTGCATGCCATTCTGATTCTGCCGCTCCGGTGCAGGATTGATGATTGGGTCGTTGTCCCAGGCGGCCATTATGGTTTTCTCCGATAGTTGCCCTGCGGGTCAATGTAATCTGCCCCAGAGGGCAGGCGGGCGTATTGATCGTCAGTGGTAATGGTGTAAACGGCACCTTGTGCGGGTGAAGGGCTGGCAGCCCGCTGCTGTGGCTGCGCTTGCGCTCCGGATGGTGATCCTGCTTGTAAGGCACCATCAAGCAGACCGTTGACATCCAAGGGATCTAATCCCTGATTTGCCCGGCGGTTGTTGATTGTTGCTCCCCTAAGAGCGGATGCCTGATTGTTGTAGCCGTTGATTTCCTTGATGCGCTGCTGGACGATCTTCGGGTCTCGGATGTTGGTAAACAATTCATTCCAGGCTCGATCAGCGTCACCCTCAGTCTGCGTACCTTTGTTGAGGCGCAGGCTCTCGTTTCGCAGTTTTTCCATTGTCGACAGCATGGACGAATAGTTGGCGCTCACGTCGTCGCTGCCGCCTACAGCATTGCGCGCAGCGCTGGCGATGTTGTCCAACAGCCCGAGCTTGAGAGTGCCATCGCTGATTTGGGAGCTGATTTTTTCCAATGCTCCGTTCATGGTTTTTGTGACGCCTACCGCCTCAATGTCACCGTCTTCGAGCTTCTGCAGGGCAGATGGAAGTCCGCGAGTGTTGCGCTCGGCCCGGCCAGCCAGTGCGATATCTTTTTGCGCGCGCGCGTTCTTGGCGGCCGTGTCTGCCTCGAGTGCGCGAAGCTTTGCTGATCCCGTGCCCAGAGGGTCGCTCAGGGCGCGGTAGGCGTTGCGCTGTTCCTCTGTGGCGTTCGGTGCCGTTGCTGCGTTGAACGCATCTTCGAGACGAGAAGACTGTCGTAGCTGCTGATCGGCAGTCTGGCCCTGACGACGATCGTCGATCTGTCCCTGGGCGTTTTTAACAGCCTCCTGCATGCCTTGGGTTTCGGCTTGTCGCTGCTGATCAAAACGCATATCAGCAAGGGTCGGGCGCCGGCTGCTGTCACTGACCACATTGAAGTTCTGGTCCCTGACCAGTCTGGTATTGGCAAGGTCTAGCCGATCCTTATCGCGCCCAGCTTCACGGATGTCATTCGCTCTCTGGAAGCGCGTAGCTGCCAGTGCCGAGTCGCCAGCATTGGACTGGCTGAACGTGCCAACCCCATCTCCTACGTTTGCGGTCGAGCCGAGAGAGGCGAACCCGGGGCCTTGCGCCGGCGTGCGCCAAGCATCGGACAGCCTGGCCTGTTGTTGCGCGACCGGGTAGGCAGGGCTTGCTGGTTGCTGAGATGCTGAGTTGCCCAAGGTCGGCGAAAGAGAGGTAAGGCGCTGTTCTATCGGCTGATTGGGGGCAGTGAAGTTCGTCTGTATGGAGTTCAGCGAGGACGGAGAGCTACTGAATGACGCCTCACCGTTGGCACCCACGCCAGCGTAGATAGCTTTTCTCCCATCGCCAACGCCTGTAGGGAATGCTTCAGCCAAGCTTACCGGTTGTGTTGTGGACTGGCTGGTCAACTGCTGAGCAGCGCGTCCGACCGGGCCAGCCGGTGATGGCGCTGTAGCCGGTGCGAGTTGGGCTGGCTTCGGTAAATATTGAGCCGGTGTATTCGTCGCATCGAACGATCGCTGTTTTGCTTTGGTCGCCTGGACGACATCGCCGGCCAGGATTGGGTCGTAATCGTCTTTGCTGCTGGTGGCCATGGGGTACTCCGGCTAATTGGGTGGGTGAGTCACAATTAGAGAGTTTGTGACTGATACCCGCTTCACAACCGGAAACTGGGTTATCTCACTTGCCCTGTTGCCTCGGCTTACGCCCGCGCCGCACCTCGCCCAAAGCCTCGCTCCAGTTCATACCTCGATAGCGCCGCATCCTCAGCGCCTGCCACTTGATCCCTTGGATAACCGCCCATTCCTTGGCCGGTCGTGTTTGGCCG
>NZ_JAGTPK010000089.1 GCF_021147775.1 Pseudomonas californiensis | reverse complement strand
CGGGTCGCATCATGATCGATGGGCTCCTGAGAGAATCGGGAGCCCAGCATCTGGCATTAGCTTAGTGCTTTGAATGTGGGGTTAATGGAGCGGTTACGATCTGTTCCGGTGTGAGTAGAGGTTTAGCTTGCCGCTACCGAGCTTGTTCGCCGGCTCGTCAAAATCAATATTCCAACCATTAGAGGGGCCCGGTGTTGGTCGTTAGGCAAACTGGGCATAAAAAACAAGCTTGGGGAGCATTGCTGTCCGTGCGAACAGACAATGCTCCAGCTTTCGGTTAATAAAGATTTTCAAAAAGTGAGGCTGTCGCATTAGCCTCGGTACTTTTCGGAGCTTCCTGTATCTGTGCAGAGCCTCCACTCCAAGAGTCCGCAAATGCTGAGCGATCCAGCCCTGCGAAATCCATTAGCACGCCGAGGAAGGACTTTTCCTCCAATTTGAGTTGGTCGAACTCACGTGGCTTCATCCTAAATCCTTCGGATTCTAATGAGCGTGCTAATTGAAATAGTGAAACGCCTTTCATCTGCGTCAACACATGGTCCGTGATCACTTCGGCAGGGATATTTTGGAGGTCGGTACGTATCGAGTTAAGCATTGATTGCGAAACTGCCCGGCCATTAGGTGTGTAGCGCTCAATCAGAGCGGCAGCAACTCGAACCTTTTCAAGTCCAGGGCCTTCCTCTTCATCACCGAATCTAATGATGTTGGAGATAGTTTTGCGTCTGTCTTCTGCTGACTTAAAGAAAACTTTTGCAAGACAGAAATCTAATGTCAGTGCAACTATTGATGCAGCAATATATGCTAGTCGCAGCGCTGTCTCGGCTGCGGGACTACTGGGGTGACTGGACGCTAGTAAGCGTGCAAAGGCAATGAAGTGATCTATCGATCTGTTCACCGTCCCTGGGCCAAATTCATCAATTAATCCAGCTTTAAGGTCTTGGTAGCCAGTTTGAAATTCTTTGCTCCTACGGCCCTTATCTATCGATTTGATTAACTTGTCGAGATCTTCTTCGCTGAGTCTTTCTGGAAATATAATTTTTTCGCTTTCCGACATTCGCTTGAGATCCGCACCATCAAGGATCGATATTCCAAGGCGTGTTGCAACATCCTTAATTACAGACCTGCAATCAGTCGTTGCGACGTGTGCCCCATCAACCTTGAGCAACTCAAGCAAACCCTTAGTCCACAACACGCGTTCGATAGCTTTGGGCTTCAGCTTTGACTTCGCGTCCACGATCTGACGTCTGCGAGAGGAACCGTTTGATTGCTCATAGATCCATATGTCGACATCGGTTAAGTCGTCACCATCGAGTTGTAGTGGCACACCACGGACTGCGTACATTCCCGCTCGAAGAAAGTAAGCTCGAAGAAGCTCCTCTAGTACGTAGCCCTTATCTCCAGTCTTGGCCATTTTTCAGATTCCTCTCTTGCTCCGAAGTGTACTCAGGATATCATGCGTATGGCGCTTGCTCGGTTGTGATTGTCTTTTTCTTGTTTGTTCGCGTGCGTACTCTGGCCCTTGATAATTAGTCATCGGAGCGCTTGGGGGCGTATTTATTGCTTCCGCATTTGCATTCCCGCGCTTAAGAACTTGAAGGGCAAGCTCACCAACTTCCTTTTTTAGCAGTTTCATGCGAAACATCCCAGAATTAGCGGGTAGCAATTGGATGACTCGGTTCTGCTCCAAAACGCGATAGTCTGCGCCGATTGCTGAAGCGGGGCCAATAGTTCGGCCTGCAATCAGCGCGTCCAAGATCCAGTCGAAGCTAAGAATCCGCCCTTGTGAGGCTGAGCGTAGTTGCATTCCATATGATAAGGCAGACACAAGGGCTTTTGCCATGTCGAAAGTGTCGTCGATCAGTGGGTTTACATATTTGTGGAAAGCTCCAGGTAGCGTCACAAAAGCATGATCGCCTTGCTCGTTAGAAACTGTATTTACCTCTAGAACGCCAGCCGCCTTGAGTTTCTCAAAAAGCGGCACTCCGAGCTCTCTTTCGCAATTGTCAGCGTAAATGCAGCCTGTGCTTTTAAGTTTCTCTGTTATTGATAGAAAACTACTTTGCTCTGCTGTTGAAAGAGAGGAGAGTACTCGCGCGCATTTGTTTACTGAATCCTTTTTGAACAGGTTGCCATTAAACAGCAAAATATTCGAAGGATCATCGCCCTCTTGATCTATGAAGCCAATCTCAGTGGAGCGGCGTATGAAATCATCAACGTCAGATGATTTCATTTTGTAACTGTCGCTAATGAACTCTTTGGCAATGATGAGCGAGACTGGAGCTTGAGACGCCATTTCCCCAATAGCAATCGCTGCATGCTCATGCATACCCGGTTGAGCATCTTTGAAAATGTCGGCTGCATGTGACAAAACTGCGCGGGTCGTCACACCTATAACTTGTATTTCATCCCCGCCGGTATCAATCAGACGCTTAGCCTTGAGGAGCTCTAGGTAGTGCGGAAGCTCAACCCGAGGGTTCAGGCCGGTAGCCATAGCGATTGCGGCAACTTCCTGCTTCCCAAGATTGGATTCGTTAGTTGCTCCGAGTCGCATTAAAAGCTGTGCAGCCTTTCCGGCTTCGTCTAGAACTGAGTACTCTGCCGGTGCGGCAGTATCCGAAGCAATTTTCCTAGAGTGGTGAATAATCCACGCGCCAGTCGTCTCTTTATCCAAGCTCAAGTCCATCTGCTGCCCCCGTTAGGTCCTTGATGAGCTGCGTTGCACTGGAAGTCTCTCCAGCGCTCCAAGCACGCAGGTTACCTGAATTTTAATCTCGGGCCAGCATAACGCCATTGTTTCAGTGCGGACGCTACGCGTAGCGAATCTACAATGTTTTGAAGCTCCGCGCTTCACGGGGGGGGGGGGCAGAGGAGCGGAGCAAGCCGTAAAGGCTCGCCTCATGAATTGCGAGAGAGCCGAGCTGAGTGCCAAAGCGTCTCTATTATCTATACGAGTACCCAATTGAGTGCCTTTGTTGCTTTCATATTTTCTAGGGTTTGTGTGAATATTGGCTTGTACGTGTCTGATTCGATCCCTATCTTGACCAGTAAAATAAGGGCTTCCCGGCTACTGATCAGTTTTTAAAAATGCCCGTGACAGCAGGGTGACAGCATTCTGCTCGATAATGTGGTGCGGAAAGGGCGGATTCGCAATACGCCGTCTATGATCAAGCAAGGACGAAGTAGGAGCCAGGTTATGGCAAGTTACCCACAGCGAGTTTGGGAAAATATCATTCCGCTGTCTGTAGGCAAGACGCTGCCAGAGGCCTTCGAGGAGTGGTCTTTTAAGGACGTAGTGAGGGATCACGAGCACCGTAAGCGTATGGGGAATACGCCTTGCGTAGATCAGCCAGGCATCCATTGATGCGGCAGTAGATGCTCGATCTCACTGGCTTTCTGCGTCGGCAATC
>NZ_JAGTPK010000088.1 GCF_021147775.1 Pseudomonas californiensis | reverse complement strand
CTGGAACATCCCCATCATGCCGATGGTGGGATTGCTGATGGGCGGCTTGGTCTTCGGTGTTGCTGCGACGTTTCTGCTGTCCTGGGTGTGGGGCCTGGTCGCTGCCTCCCCATTCCTGATTGCCCTCATCGCCTTGAGGGTGGTTGGCCTGATCGATCCTCAATATTTGCGCCGCGTCCGCTTTGCGCTGCGGCGTCTCCGGCTGAACCTCAAGTACGGCAAACCGTTGTTGCTGACCCCCATTAATCCGCAATGGAGCAAATTCTATGGCGCACGATTTTCACAAAAGCGTTATGCCAGCGGAGGACAAAGTGCCGCTGATGGGCTATCCGGTAGACGAGCTCATGACAACCCTGTCAGGCAATCGCCTGGTGAGCCTGATCCAGCTCAAGGGGGTCTCCCCTGAGACTCGCAGTGATGAAGAACTGATCCGCCTGTGCGAGACCCGCAACCGCTACTTTCTGGCGTTGGGCAAGAAAGAAGGGAAAAACCTGTTGGTGCACACCTACACCACCAAGACAGGCATCGAGCTGGACACGCAGTACACGATGCCGCTACCTGCCCTGCAGGACTTCGTAGACGCTTATACCGAACCGTTTCGCAACGGCACCTTCTATCAGGTCGGGTACAGCATTGCCCTGATCCTCAAATACCGCGAGGTGGATGAAGGGATCGAGCGCATGAGCGACCTGTTGTCGCTGTCCTCTACGTTGCTGGCCGAATATGACCCGGTCATCATGGGGCTGGAAGAAAACGAACACGGTGCATTGTTCTCGCAGATCGGGCGCTACTACAGCCTGCTGCTCAATGGTCATGAGAAAGACGTGCTGGTCAGCGACACCCGCCTGGGTGACGCGATCATTGATAGCGTCACCAACTTCGAAAACTACGATTTTGTCGAGAACCGGCCCAATCGGGGTGGCCAGCGCTTCGCGACTACCTTTGACCTGCGCGACTACCCCAGTGGCGGGACCTACCCCGGTATGTGGGACGAGGCCATCGAGCAGCAGTTCGAGTTCACCCTGGTGCAAACGTTTCTGTTCGAAGACCGTAACAAGGCCAAGGACAAATTCAAAAAGCACGTGGCGGACCTGGGTTCTGTGGAGCGCGATTCCAGGCAGACCGAGGAGCTTGAAAATGCCATCGATGCCATCACACTGGGCGATAAGGCGTTTGGTCGCTATCACGCCTCGCTGATCGTTTTCGGCAAGACCCCGGATCAGGCCATCGAGAACGGCACGAAAATGGCCTCGGTGTTTACGGTGCGTGACGCGACTTTCGTGCGTTCGACCATGAGCAACATCGACACCTGGTACACACAGTTCCCCGGCGTGACCGAGGCCATGTACCCCATGATGAAATCGACCGAGAACCTGGCGTGCAGCTTTTCCCTGCACTCCACTCCCACGGGCAAGGTCAAGGGCAACCCCATCGGTGATGGAACGGGCGTGATGCCGGTGCTGACGGTCAACAAGGCGCTGTATATCCTCAACGTGCATGACAGCCCGCCCGGCCAAAACAACCTCGGTGAAATGCTGCCAGGTCATGCGGTCTTCACGGGCCAGACCGGGGTGGGTAAAACCACCGCTGAGGCCACCCTGCTGACCTTTCTCAGCCGCTTCGATCCGCTGATATTCAGCATCGACTACAACGAGTCGCTGAAACACCTGCTGTGTGCACTGGGGGCCGAGTATTACACCGTGCAGCTGGGGCACTTCACCGGCGTCAACCCGTTCCAGTTTCACGACAGTCCGGGGTTGCGGCAAATGCTGTTTGACCTGGTGCTGTGCTGCGCCGGTGGCCCTGCGAAAACCGACGAAGCCGACCAGCGCATGATCAAAGATTCTGTCGAAGCGGTCATGGCGCACACCAACGTGCGCAATCGCAGCATGTCATTGCTGCTGCGAAACATCCCTGAGCAAGGCGAAAACTGCTTGCGGACCCGGCTATCGAAATGGTGTCGCCTGGCCGGTGAAGGTCGTGTAGGGCAATACGCCTGGGTACTGGATTCGCCTGTCAACCAGTTCGATGCGCAGACCTACCGGCGACTGGCCTTTGACTGCACGCAGTTGCTCAAAAACGACTACGCCCAGAAGCACCCCGAGGTCATGGAAGCGTTTCTGAACACGCTGTTCTACATGAAGCGCGAAATGCACGAAGCCCGCCCCGGCAACCTGCTGCTGAACGTGGTGGCCGAGTACTGGGCACCGCTGTCCTTCAAGAGTACGGCAGACGCCATCCAGGAGGTTCTGCAAAGCGGACGCATGCGCGGGGAAATCCTGATCATGGACACCCAGTACCCCGAGCAAGCGCTGGCGACGAAGTATGCTCCGGCGGTCATTCAGCAGGTGACTACCCCCATGTGGTTGCCCAACAAAAACGCCCAGGCCGAGAGCTACGCGAAGTTTGGCGTCACGGGCAAGCTGTTCGACACCGTGCGTGCCATGGGGAAACTCAGCCGGGAAATGGTGGTGCAGCAGGGTCACCAGACGGTGAAGCTGAAGATGGAGCTGGGCGGCCCCCTCAAGTACTGGTTGCCGTTGCTGTCGGCCACGAAAATGAACCTGGCGGTGGCCGAGCGTATCCGGCAACACCTGGGCACGACCGATCCCAAGGTGTGGGTCGATGCGTTTCTGGTGGCCGAGGCCGTGCGCCAATGGTTGAACACCGACGATCCCGCTGTATGGCTGCCCGCGTTCGACTACGCCGAGAACCTGCGCCAGTCCATGAACACGCGAGATGCACAGCGCTGGATGCCCGCCTTCCAGAAGGCCTGGAAAGCCCTTCAGGAACACAACGAAATGGAGGTTTCATCATGAACAAACACGTGATGGCTTATGCGCTGAGCGCGCTCATGTTGACCGCCGCCCTGCCTGCTGCCCACGCCGCAGTGCCAGGCGTTCCGGTCCTGGACCCGTCTACCCTGCTCACGCTGAGGGCGAATGCGTTGGCCCAGGCCAAGCAGGCGATGGACGCGCTGACCACGGCCAAGGACGCCATCCGCGAGACCGCGCAGCAGTACAACCACTACAAGAGCATCATCACCGGCAATGACATGTTGGGTGGGTTTCTGAACGATCCCGCCTTGAACAAGGTGATGCCCATGGGGGACTGGGCCGATGTCTACGGCACGGCACGGGACATCGCCAGTTTGCGTGACCGCTACGGCTTAACCTCGGATAATGCCAGCGTGCAGCAGAAATTCGACCAGATGATGTCGGTTGCCGATGCGCTGGAGCGCAATTACAACGCCAGCACCGAACGGGTCAAGAACGCCGAGTTCCTGCGGGCACGGCTGAACGAGGTGACGACCCCACAGCAGAAGGAGGATTTACAGCTGCGCTACCAGCAGGAGTTGATCGAGCTGCAAAACCAGCAGATGCGGCTGGCCAACATGCAGATGCTTCA
>NZ_JAGTPK010000086.1 GCF_021147775.1 Pseudomonas californiensis | reverse complement strand
GGCGATGCCGGGCAGGCAGGCTACGGCCACCAGCAAAATGCAGAGTTCGCCTTTGTTGGGCACAAGGGTACGTTTGATCATCATTGATCCTCTTTGGGGGTGGTTGAGGGTTGTTCAGGGGGTGCAACGGGAACAGCGGGTGCAGCGGATGGCGCAGAAACAGCCGGTGGTGCAGGCGGCAGATAGCGCGGGTACTGGCGCAGTACGTCCCAGATTTCATAGGTCGGCTCAACGGCGGATGCCGGGGCCTGAGCGCGCTGGAGCTGGCTTGACTCAGCGGAGCCGCCTTCCAGCGCGGGGACAGTGACGCTGGTACCGCCTGCATTGGCCAATACCCGTTGCACGTGGCTGCTACCGCCAAAAGCAGCTTCGGCCTTGAATCCGCCTTTGGGGTTGCCGCTGTAGTAGCAGGAAATAGCCTTGTGCAGCGCTACCTGCCGGTTGGGCTCCTTGGCGCTGGTCACTGCATAGCACTGTTCAAGAACAGCGGCGGCCATGCGCAGGTTGGTGCAGGGTTCAAATACAGGTTCGGGTCGGCTGACATCGAAATGCTGCCGGTTGATTTGGCCCAGGCCAATGCTGAAGTTAGCGCCCTCCTCCACCAGCTGCTTCACCACCAATACGGCTTCATCCAGGCTTTGCGGTTGACGCGGCAACACTCTGCCGACCACGCCAATGGCATAGGGATTGAAGGAGGACTCTGTCTTGACGATGGGGGTAAGCGTGGCTGGGTGTATCGAGGGAGCGCATTGCATGGCCAGGGCCAGAAAGGCACTGGTGGTGAGCATTGCAGGTTCCTTACGTTATGGGAGGTTTCCCGAATGGCCTTGTACAAGGCCATTTGGTGAAACCTCTCGATCTCCCAATAATGAGATCGAGGGGTCTCAAATCGTATTTCCGGCCGCGACCCTGTCCGCCAGAAAACTTGTTTGGGGCTTTACGCTGCGCACCCTGGGCCAGGTGCCAACCCTCTGAGTCGTTAAGGCCGACCCATCGCTGCCTCTAAACCCGTTCCCTGAGTGTCGATACGGCACACAAAGAGGACCGACAGCCGAAATATAACCTTCCTTATCCAGAGGATCAATAATATTTCTTATATTTGTGGCGTCACTCATAAAAAAACCTCAGCAAATGGCACTATTTGTCGCCGTAACTGGCTGATTTCTCAGTGCGGTTGGGCTGGTTTAGGCATAGATCACGTGCCGTGATCATCCCACCAGTTAGCTCTTCGGCAAGGAAAGCCTTGGCGGCGCTCATGTGATGGGTTCCTGAAACCCAATATGAAACCGCAGCTTGAGTTACGCCAAGAGCAATTGCAGTTTTTGCTTGGCCACCAAAAAAATTCACAAGCCTCTGGATGGGGGTCATAGGGAGGTAGTCCTGATAAGAATATTTATACAATAAATATAAGATTTATTTTTTGCAACGCCATAAGCGAACTTATAAGCTGATAAGATGACTAACCTAGCCGACAGACTCAAAATCGCACGCGCGCACGCAGGCCTATCCCAGGGCGAACTCGCCCTAAAAGCGGGGATAAAGCAACCTGTGATTTCGCAGCTCGAGACAGGAAAAAATGCTGGCAGCAGTTTCGTAGTCAGTATCGCGAAAGCATGCGGCGTTAACGCTGAATGGCTGGTAAACGGTCAGGGAGGCATGCTCCCTGAAACTTCAGGATTTGATGCAAACGTAGAACCCGCCTTAGCACCGGTGAAATTTTATGAATACCCTGAAATAAGCTGGGTACAAGCTGGCGCGGCCACGGAGGCTTTAGTGATTGGAAATGTAGCGAATTGCGAAGTCCACCCGTCAGACGCTTGGGCTGGGCCGAATGGTTTTTGGTTAAAGGTCAAAGGCCCGTCAATGACTGCGCCAGGAGGAATTTCCTTTGTGGAAGGAATGCTGATCCTCATCGCACCCGGATTCGACATTCAAAGCGGCCAATATGTAGTTGCAAAAATTACTGATACAAACGAAGCAACTTTCAAGCAGTTCTATAAAGATTCAGGACGATCTTATCTCAGGCCCTTAAATCCTGTTTTTAGCACGATTGAAATTGATGAGGACTGGCAGATAATTGGTCGTGTTGTAGACGCTAAATGGCCAAGGTCAGTATTATAAATGTTCATGAGGTAGCACCCTCATTCGAGAGCACTACCTACTCGTGTACCAATAACTCAGTTTTTTCTCCTGTGCATGGCTAATTCGATAGTGGCCCTGAATCGCCCAGAGCAGGTTTTGGCGAAAGCAGCTATCTGATTTGGTTGCATACGCCATAAGTCCACAACTTTAATGTTGCGCAGCATGATATATTCAGCATGTGACATGGTTTCCCCTCGTGTGGGTTCTCTGTGTTATACGGCCCGCCTGGAACTCTCACCTTCCCTGCGGGCCACCTTTTTCGCCGTTGTTACACAGCGATACATCTAGCATGAAATAATGAATTCATGCCAATTCCCTTGAAGCTCTCACAATCCATACGAAACATTTCGAGTCTCTTTCGCATAATCATGAATTCATTTTTTCATGAAATAATGAATTCATACTATTTATGCCTCGTCCTGTACTCCTCATAAGCCTTCATCAAAAGATCGGTTATGCTCATCTGCTGCTCAGCAGCGTAAGCCTTGATTTCGGAATGCTTTTCAATAGGCACACGAATCTGAATGGGCTTCGGTAGGTTTGATGAGCTGCGTTCAATATTGACCGGGCCTGTGGGTGCTTTTGAAGCGGCACCAAACGCGCCCACATCAATTTTTGGAGCCTGCGGTTTGCGGTTTGGTGGAGATTTATCAGTCATACTTCATGCTCTCATGAATTAATGCTTTCATTATATCATGCATTATTCGCGTGGTTGAACACCTGCTGCACGACAGATAACGCTTTGTCATTAAGCCCTTTGAACCTAGTTTCAGTAATTGCTAGACCCAAATCCATCGCCGCGCCATACCCCGTAGAAAGCGGTATAGAGCCCGTGGCACACGCAAACCCAAAAGCTTCAATGTTAGACCTAGCGCTATCTAGCTCACGGTCAGACTGTGGTGTTCGGCTCAAAATGTAGAGAAGCTTGGTCCGTGGTACGCCTTCTGCCACAAACTCTGTTCCTAGTTTCAGTGCTTCTCGTAAATCGTCCTTTGTGACACCTGTAGGAATCACTATCACGCTAGCTACCTTGGCAATCTCCAGACTTTGATTGCTTGCATGAGGCCCGCCGTCCACTACAACCAACTGCCGTCCTTCTGCTTCTCGAATCAACTTATCAGAACGATGGTAAACCGTAGAATCGACTCGAGGTTGCAGTGACGCCTCATCGCGAGCGACAGACCAGAGGTACGAGGTCTGTTGTTGTGGGTTGATATCTGCCAATAGAGTATCCAAGCCAGCTCTCGCAGCCTCTGTGGCAATTGCTCTAGCAAGCGTTGACTTGGTGACGCCACCCTTTTGCTGTAATACCGCGATGATAGCCATGGCTCCTCCGCCTTCATGAAATGCTGAAATGCTGAAATGCTGAAATTATCTGCCTGGTCGGCAATGCCAGCGTGAAACAGTATACTAAAAGAATAATTTCATGAAAGCATTTATT
>NZ_JAGTPK010000085.1 GCF_021147775.1 Pseudomonas californiensis | reverse complement strand
AGGCATCAGCGTCTTCCTACCCATCGCTATGAAGGCATGACGCCTCCTTCCATAGCGTCAGCTTGATGCATAGGCATTTTGAAATTCCTATGCATGGACATCATTACGGCCATATTGGCCGCTGTAGTGCTTTTGCCTACACCGCCTTTGTCAGACGCAAATAGAATGACCATGGATCTACCTCATGCATTGTATGTACCCTGTATTTCATAGTATGTACGCGAGAATACCAATTTGTCAATACCGAGTATTTCATAAGGAATACAGTGTATGACACTTAATGATTTACACTGTATGTACAAAGGAAACCGAATTTGTATTTCACTTGTATTGCATTTGTATGCTAAGAATGCTGACACGTTGAAGGCTTTTAGGAGGGGGGTCAGGACACAACCTAAACTCTGCCACTGCCGCTCGGTATGGTTCAAAAAGGTGGTTCTTTCCAGCATAGCTCTTTAGGGTTGCGTTTAGGTCAATTGGGCCATGCCTGATATGCTGGGTCTATTTGGGTATACCTAAAGGGTCCTATTTTAAGTTTACATGTCGTTGTGTTACATTGTACATTTCAAGTAACATACGAGGTGGTGCCATGAGTGAAGCAACCTTCACGTTTCGGGTCGATGAGACCTTGAAAACCGAGTTCTCCATGACCGCTAAGGCCCACGACCGCACAGTGGCGCAGCTCCTGCGCGACTTCATGCGCGACTACGTGGAGCAGGCTGAATATGACGAGTGGCTGCGCGCAAAGGTCGAGAGCTCGCGAGCGTCGGCCAACGCAGGCAATCTTGTTCCGGCCGCCGAGGTCGAAGCGAGGTTCGCAGCGCGCCGCGCTGAAACACGTCGCCGGCTTGAAGCGTCGAAGTGATGAATCTGTTCTGGACGCCAGAGGCGATTCAAGATCGCGAGGACATTTACAACTACATCGAGGCCGACAATCCGACGGCCGCACTGGATCTCGATGAGCTGTTCGAGGAAAAAGCCATGCTGCTAGTCGAACATCCGAACCTTGGCCGACTGGGCCGAGTGCGCGACACGAGCGAGCTGATCGCGCACCGGAATTACCTGTTGATCTACGATGTGATCGGCGACCTGGTGCGCGTGCTGAACGTCGTGCATGCGGCACGCCAATGGCCGCCCGTTCGGGAGTAGAGAGCGTGGGTGCAGTACCCGCGAACGTATCGTACGATGTGAAAACGTCTGACCAAGTACTGATTTTAGCCGCTAAAATCACTTACTCACATGAGTAAAAGAGGTTAGGCGCAAATAACCGCACGAGGGTGGACATCGTGTTCACATGGACTTGCAGCTAATAGCTGCGGCCATCGTAACGTTCTTCGAGCGATCAGCTCAACCGTAGCAAAAACGCGCGATTTGCCGAAGGCCGGCCTGTTCCTTTATATGGATAAAGAGGAGAAAAACATGACCAACCTACAGACTTTCGAGTTGCCTACCGAGGTTATCGGCAGCGCCGCCGATATCTCATTGGGAAGAGCGCTGATCCAGGCTTGGCAAAAAGATGGCATTTTGCAGATCAAGACCGATAGTGAGCAAAATCGAAAAACGCAGGAAGCGATGGCTGCTAGCAAGCAGTTTTGCAAAGAACCGCTGACTTTTAAGAGTAGCTGCGTTAGCGATCTGACCTACAGTGGCTATGTTGCATCAGGCGAGGAGGTCACGGCTGGTAAACCTGATTTCCCTGAGATTTTCACTGTCTGCAAAGACTTGCCGGTAAGCGATCAGCGTGTAAAAGCCGGCTGGCCTTGCCATGGTCCGGTGCCATGGCCAAATAACACCTATCAAAAAAGCATGAAGGCGTTCATGGGAGAGCTTGGTTTAGCGGGCGAACGGTTGCTCAAACTGACGGCGCTCGGCTTTGAGCTACCCATTAACACCTTCACTGACTTAACACGCAACGGTTGGCACCACATGCGTGTGTTGCGCTTCCCACCTCAAACATCCACGATGTCCAGTGGAATTGGTGCGCACACTGACTATGGGTTGTTGGTCATCGCCGCTCAGGATGATGTTGGTGGCTTATATATCCGCCCTCCAGTCGAGGGAGAGAAGCGTAATCGTAACTGGTTGCCAGGTGAAAGTTCAGCAGGCATGTTTGAGCACGATGATCCTTGGACCTTCGTGACGCCTGTTCAAAACGTGTGGACGGTTTTTCCAGGCGATATCTTGCAGTTCATGACCTGCGGTCAGCTGCTTTCTACTCCGCACAAGGTCAGGCTCAATACCCGCGAACGTTTCGCCTGCGCTTATTTTCATGAGCCTAATTTTGAAGCGTGCGCCTACCAGGTGTTCGAGCCCAGTGGCAATGAGCGTATTCATTATGGTGAGCACTTTACCAGCATGTTTATGCGTTGCTATCCAGATCGGATCACCACCCAGCGCATTCACAAGGACAATCGCCTGGCGCACTTCAAGTAACATCCCAGCGTCTTCCTACGCATAGCTATGAAGGCATGACGCCTCCTTCAAAGCGTCAGCTTGATGCATAGGCATTTTGAAATGCCTATGCATGAACGGGAGCAGGCGTTGCCACGGGGGCAGCGCGAGGCGCTGGGGCATGGGTTAAGGGCATGTCTTCCCACTGCCCTTCCGGTTCAGACAGTTGTAAGCGCTCCACAAACCCCATCTAACCAAAGACGACGGTGCGTCTAGGAATGCAAACGAGGCGTACAGTTCCACGGCAGCAGAGCTTCGTAATCTTCAACCGAGGTCGCCAGTGGCAACCGTTCTAATGCGTGGCGCAGCCACGCATAGGGCTCTTGGCCGTTGGCTTTAGCCGTCTCGACCAAGCTGTAGAGTTGAGCACTGGCCGTGGCACCCTTTGGGGTATCGCTGAATAGCCAGTTCTTGCGTCCGATCACAAACGGTCTGATCGCACGCTCGGCCGCATTGTTGTCGATGGGCAAAAATCCAGCTTCGGTATAGCGCACCAGCTTTTGCCAATTGCTGGCTAGATAACTGATCGCCTTACCCAGCGCATTTTGCGCAGTGACGTGAGGCAGCGTTTTCTCCATCCAGGTGTGCAACTGAGTCAGCACCGGTACGCTGTTTTGCTGGCGAGCTTCATAACGCTGCTCATCGCTGCCTTCTTTCAACGCCCGCTCGATACCGTAAAGCTTGTTGATCAAATTCAGGGCAACATCAGCCCGCCCGGTTTTGCCCTTGGGCTGCACTTTTTGTGCTTCTACCAAGACATGCTGTTGCGTGTGGCACTGCAAATAGCTCGTGACGACTTCGAAGACCGTCGAGAGCGACAGCGGCAAGGCATCGACTTGGCCAAGAGCGCTGGTCTATATAAAGGACGCAAGCCGAATGCTAAAGTGCATGAACAGATCATTGCCTTTAAAAGCGGCGGGTGTAGCATTGCAGAGACTGCTCGGCTGGCGGGGGTCAGCGTCAGCCAGGTAAAACGCGTTTGGACGCAGTACCTGGCGGCTAAGGCAGATGTCTGAGGTGCTGCTTGGTTCAGTAACCGTCTGTGACCTTGCTGAATTATTTCCAGCCTCTTGGTCAACAGTATCGAACCCTTTCATCAGGCAAAAAAATGCTCGATTTATCCGCAGAACAACACCAGCTGGCGAAGATAGTCCATGATTATGCCAGCCGATTTCCAGCTACAGAAAGTGGCGATAGCCAGCTACTTCAGGGCTGCTATGACTATATGCTGGCTTTCAAACAGGTGTTCGACAGCTCATCAAAAATCCAAATGGACTACATCTGCCTGCAATATCCAGGATTTTTTCGTTTCGCGAAAATGATGGAGCTGCTGGCCCAAGGTATTGCTGATGGCGTCATTCAGGTGCCGAAAGAACACTCAACATGACAGGACGGTCATTTCGACGGTTTGGGCGTACAATTTTATC
>NZ_JAGTPK010000084.1 GCF_021147775.1 Pseudomonas californiensis | reverse complement strand
TGGATATACATGGAGCACCATGTCGATGGTGACGACTTGCCAGGAATCACGCGTGTTCGAGAGCAAAATCATGTGTGCCAACATCGTAAGGGGAGTAAGCAATATGGTAGAGATCAACCCAAGTTGTAGCATCACCACCCAGAATTGCGATCTGAATGGAAGCGGAGCGTGCTTGAAAATTTCGTGATTCTGTTTATTGTGGAATTCGACACCTTCAAAGGGCGCAGGCACATAGGTGTGGTTCGCTATTTGTATTTCTTTTTGTTTTTCTACTGTCTTCCAATACCTCATGCTTTTAGGCTTTAGCTGTTCCATAAGTCGAGTGAGTGTTATGTTCTGGGTTGAGCCCCACGGCAGACGTATTGAAAAGGATCCAAACGACTTTTGACGCACTGAAGGCTTTTGCGCGGTAATATTATTTTGCCTATAGGCATGAGTGTCGTAGTAGAAATCTGGACTTGGATCGGGCATGATTTATAAAGCTTCTTGGTTGTAATGATTTATAAGTGTTCGCGGTGCCCTTGCACGTCAGTACCCAGAATCTTAAGTTGAGTATTTTGGGTCTCGTTCTAAACTACAAAAACTTGCACCCAACTCAATCTGGCTTGGGCCTTCGTCAGACTTTTGTGTGATCAACCGCTAAAGTCCACATAGCGCGCCATCAGATTTGCGCGGCTGAACGTGTTGATTTTATAGATCCGTTTCCACATTGCATTGACTTCAGCCTTGAACGCTTCGTCGTTCATGTCGATCCAGTAGCGCGGATTGCGGCTTTTCGCCTTATCGTATTTCGCGGTTACCGGGTCCAGATGCCGATAGGGTTCGAACAGCGGGATGTCCGGAAGCGGGCCGCTTACATCCATGTAGTTCTGGAAAAAATCCCATAGCGCGCAGGGGCGTTGCCTACAGTCGTCTGGGCTCAATAAGGAATAGAAGTTGATTTTCCTGTCTTCGTAACGATGACGAAGCAGCAGCCCATGAGAGGGCCCATTACGATCTACAGTCGTAATCATGTAGGCGTCAAACTCGTAGAAGGGAGCGACGAATTCCTCAATCACACCTTCTTTTTTGAAACGCTTGTAACCAAAAATCGTCACCAGGCCTGTTCGGCGGTTCAACTCCCAGAGTGGACCTTTGGGGGGACGAAACCACATCTTTGGGAAATAGTTGATGACGATATGGCCAGCTAACCAACAGAGTAAAGGAATGCCGAAGAGCAAAGGATAAAGACCGATCAATAATTCTACAGTGACCTGTTGCCACGTTTCTATGGAGACGCGTGCTACTGCGATGTGAGAAATAATCGCAATGGGGAATATAATGATAAATCCCCACTTCCCAAAATGCAGCATAAAAATCCACAGTTGTGAGCTGAAGGGAAGCTGTGCGAAACGAAATTTCTCATGGTTCTGTCTTATATGAAGATCAACACCCTCAAAAATTCTCGGTATGTAGGTGCCATTTGCTGTTTGCTCTTCTTTTTTTTGCTTGATCTGCTCCCAGAATCTCATGTTTTTAGGTGTGGAATCCTGAAAAATTTCCAGGGTTGTTAGTTTTTGTGTTGAGCCCCATGGTAGCGATGTGGAGCAAGAGGGTGGCCTTCCTTGTGCAGATGGGCGTTGATTAGGAATGTCGCTGGTTCTATAGACGCAACAGCCATAATAACTATTCTCATTTGTTCTATCCATGGTTAATTTTCTCAATACGTCTTCGTTGGGATTGGCTCGCAAGCCTCTGTGGCTTTGCGATGCGTCAAAGCGGTACTTGCGCATGACCGAGGCTCATATCAAGACACTTTGAGTGTGTATGAATGTAATAATCATTTTCTTGATCAAGCCCAACAGATTTTCTTGATGCTGTGTATAGTTTTAATCGTTGTAGTCTACATAGCGCGCCATCAGATTTGGTCGTCCGAACGTGTGCATGTCATAGGTTCGTTTCCACATCGCACCGACCTCCGCCTTGAAGACATCCTCGTTCATGTCGATCCAATAGCGCGGATTGCGGCCGTTTTTCTTGTCGTACTCGGCAGTCACAGGGTCCAGATGCCGATAAGGTTCGAACAGCGGGATGTCTGGAAGAGGGCCGCTGACGTTCATGTAGTTCTGGAAAAAGTCCCACCAGGCGCAAGGGCGCTGCTTGAAGTCGTCTGGATTTACTAACATATGGAAATTAATAGTTCTGTCTTCATAGCGGTGCCTAAGCAAAAGTCCATAGGTGGATCCATGACGATCCACAGCCTTGATCATATAAGCGTCGAACTCGTAAAACGGTGCGAGAAATTCATCAATCACACCTGTTTTTTTGAAGTTTTTGTAGTCGAATATCGTCACCAAACCCGTTCGACGGTTCAACTCCCATGATGGGCCTTTGGGTGGACGAAGCCAGACGCGGGGGAAGTGGTTAACTACAATGTGCGAAGTTAGCCAGCAGATTAAAGGGATGCCTATAAAGATAGGGTGTGCCGTTAACAGCATATCCATGCTTACGGACTGCCAGGATTTACTAGATACAGATATCATGAGCATGTGTATAAAAAGCATTATGGGAGAGAAAAGTATTAGTGCACCAATTGCAAGTTGTAATGTTACTAGCCAGAATTGCGATCTGAATGGAAGAGGGGCGTGGCGAAACGTTTCATGATTCTGTTTGCTATGGAACTCGATACCTTCAAATAGCGCAGGCACGTAGGTGTTGTTCGCCTTCTTTTCTTTTTTTTCCGCTTCTGCTGCTTCCCAATATCTCATGCCTTTAGGCGTTGTATCTTCCATAAGCCTGGTAGGTGCAATTTGTTGTGTAGAACCCCAAGGCAGACGCGTTGAGCAAGACCCAAACGATTTTTGGCGTATGGATGGATGTTGTATGGGAATGTTATAGGGTGAATAGGAAGTGTTGCTGTAGTATAATTTTTCGTTATATTTATTCATGGGATTAGTTCTTGTGGGTTATTTCGTCAGCCCAAAATGGTTGGTTGATTGCCGTAAAATCGGGTGCTGCCTGTTCCTCGTGGTATTGCGCGCGCTCTCTAATAGAAGGCGCAGGAAAGTAATGTTTTTCTCCACGTGTGGTGAGAATGAATTGTGCGCGAACTGCCCATTTGAAGTGATGAATAGTGCTCCATTCGGACGTTCTTGTTTTATTGCTTGGTGTGAAGAATAATAGCTCTATCTTGTTTATGAAATGACGCTGCGCTTTGGGTGTCGTTGATTGTGCGGCTATCTCAGTCCCTGTCTTATAAGGAACACCTTGGTTGTTTGTACGTTCTGTTATACGACACAGCCTGCACTCGGCCCTGATATTTAGGCTGTCCAAGTTATCAATCAGACCGGGCAGGCGACTCTCCAGACGGATGATCGTATTAGCGCTGCGCACTGCGTAGGGTATTTGAGCACGAAAGTCGAATTTGGCGTGTGGTTCGTAAGCGGGGTTTTCTTCGATTGTAATGGTTATCCCGGCTAATAAACCTATGAGCTTATATAGTGCCTCTGATGGACTCTCTAAGCTACTCTCCTTTGTCTTGCTTTGACCAAAAGGGCCGTTTGCCAGCCAATCCACTAAAGGCGTGCTGCTGAGCCAGACAACCAAGCCAGCTCCGCCTATCAATAATAATAAAGCAGCCCAGCCAAGCAGGTTCAATCCTGCGAATAACTTCATGCCTCCTAGCGCAGAGCTCAGAATGGTCGAGAGGCCACCCATGGACATGAGGAGATAGCCATACATTGCTTGGTCATTTCTTTGCCACGCATGCCATGTATCGTGGAGATTTAGGGCAGTTAGAAGCGTTCCCGAAAATAGTTGAGCGATTAAACGGAGGGATATCTCTCTAATCGCTATCGATCCAAGTTTTCCCCCTAGCCATCTAGTTATGCCATCCTCGGAAAATTTCAGAATAGCTTTTCTAGTAGTAAAGCTTTTAGGTTCTCTGCTTAATATTTTTACTGTTAAGGCCTCTGCTGCGATGGCCAGGTCCAAAGTTGCAGCAAGCAATCCCCCAATTACTCTTGTCTGGTTTCTCTCACGTAAGGATTGAGCTAATGTTTCACTTTCAGAACTCACATTCCAAGCCTCCAGCATCAATACCGCCAGACAAAACCCGGTGGATCCCAGCACTCGATACGCTGCGCTGTTCTTCTGCGCGTCGAGG
>NZ_JAGTPK010000083.1 GCF_021147775.1 Pseudomonas californiensis | reverse complement strand
TCGGTGTCCGGATGCTTGTGGAATGAGTGTCCGGATCAGCGTGGAATCAGTGTCCGGATGTCGGTGGAATGGGTGTCCGGATGGTCATGGAATCCCCAGAAAATGAAGGCTCGTCGCGATCACGTTTCACCTCTATCGACCGGTGCCCTTGCCGTGCTGGAGGAGCTACGACTGATTTCCGGTAGCGGCCGTTATCTCTTCCCCCACCGCAGCGGTGAAGGTTTCACCACTCCCAACCGGCTCACTTACGCCATGAGAGATATGAACCTAGGTGAGAGAACCACCCCACATTGCTGGCGTACCACTTTTTCGACTTGGGCAAACGAGCATGGCTGTAGGCCGGATGCGATTGAGCGTCAGTTAGCCCACGTGGAAAACAATAAGGTAAGGGCGACCTACAACAAGGCGCTCCTGCTCAAGGAACGGAGGGAAATTATGCAGACGTGGGGTGAATATCTCGAATTGGCCCGTACCCAAGGGATGAGCTCGAATGGATGAGGGCAACGCTGCAATTTTGCAGAACGGGATGCGCTACCTAGAAATCTATCGAGATCAGGGTCGCTCGAGATGCGACAGAATAGTGCCCGGGCCATTAGTGGCGGAGATCCTCCGTTACATTGAAAACTCATTGGCTGGTCACTCTCAGTATGACTTGGAGCAAATGCTTCTCGGCACCAACCAATTAGGAGCCCAGTGGCGGGCATACGTTGCCCACCCACGGCGTGATGCCGAAGAACGAAAAGCCTGGCGGACGTGGTACGGCAGACACGGATTTAAAAACAGCATCAGTGAACAGAGGGCTGCGGATCCATTCGCAATACAGCCACCTCCCCTGCCACAACTGGATGAGCAAGAGGATGAAATCCCTACGCTCGAAACTGAACAGCCTAGCCCTTTGATGCGGGCGCTACCAAACGATGGCAGATCCATGACCTTTCATTTACTACGCGAGGTCATTCGTCGCTGGTCAACAATCGTAGTTGAAAGATATCTCGCCGAATCTACCTCTCAGGACTGCCGCAATACGAGGGACGCTGAACGAACTCTGTCTAGACATATCACATCGCTAATGACCATCAGGACGTCCCTGAACGCATGGGAAGCTGCCTACGAGCTTCTCACCTTGCCGTCCAGTCCTGGATCGATAGATAGTGAAACTGAGTTCTTTCAACGCTTCCAAAGGCTGGAGGAACGAGATCAGGAACGCGATCTGCGCTCACGCACAGCAAGCATGCCTAGACCTGTCTCCATCTCGCCTTCCCGGCGATCCTCTCCAAGACATAAGAAGCCCTGATAACTCGTTCTCTCTCAAAACAACCCACCTGCTTATTGTCATCTCACAGTTCATAGCAGTTCAGTGAGGTTGAGCATGGAACAGAGCAACGATCCAAACGCGATTGTAATTCTCCGTAGGCCACAGGTTGAAAAGCGTACCGGCCTGACTAAGTCAGGGATCTACTTTCTGATAAATAACGGAAGCTTTCCAAGACCAGTACCACTAGGCACCAGAGCCGTCGGCTGGATTGAGGCAGAGGTGTCAGCGTGGTTAAGCCATAAATGTGAGAAACGACTAACGCAAGCTGTTCGCTGAGGTAAAAATGAGCCTCGCTAAAAACAATGCTCTGGATGAAATATCTTGGGAGCTAAACCCCCGCTTGCTCCGCATGATGAATGACGCGACCCGGATGGAAGCTGCTCAGAGAACGAAACCGGGCCCCACAGCGTTCACGACCCGTTTTCTAGTACAGGCTACCTTTCCTCACAGCGACCCTGGCATTCATTATTTTGAACGCGGTACGGAATGGCTGAAGCTATCGATCTCCGCACCTCCACATATCGGAGTACCGTATGGAAGCCTACCGCGATTGCTACTGGCTTGGATCTGTACTGAAGCCGTCAAAACTCAAAGTCCCGTGATAGGGCTGGGTAAATCACAGTCGGCCTTCCTTAAAAAACTGGGACTGCATAACGATGGTCGATACATAGGTAAACTTAAAGAGCAGACATTAAGACTTGTAAGATCGATGATTTCAGTAACTGGAAGTAACAGCGGCGCAGTCACAATTGAAAATATGATGGTAGCAAAGAAAGCGTTTTTCTTTTGGGATGTTAGAGCACTAGATTGCGAAAAATGGGAGAGCACTCTTACACTCAATACAGACTTCTTCGAAGCAATCATGAGCGCCCCGGTCCCGCTCAAAATGGAAGCGTTGCAAAGCCTAAGGCATTCCCCGCTAGCGATGGATATCTACGCCTGGCTTGTCTATAGGATGTACACATTACAGAAATCCAAGAGAACAGAAATGAAGATACCGATCTCAAGTTTGCGTAGGCAATTTGGTTCCAATTACGCAACGGACAAGCAAGGCGCTCGTGACTTCAAGAAAACTTTTATTAGACGCCTCGACGAAGCCCTGTTGTTTTACCCTGAGGCCCGTCACCACGTGGAAATCTACCGAGAGTATATCAAACTGACTCCCGCCCAGCTTCATATACCGCCTGATAAAAAGGAGTCAAAACAAAAACGAAGTTTAGATGGGGCGAATAGAGAAAGCGGAAAAAAACGTACGCTAGCATGAGTTTTGTCAGGTTGAGGTCATAGAAGTTGACGGCGATCCGTCAGGAAATACTGAAAACCGCCCTAGTCTGACGGGGTGCCGGTGAGCGGCCTGACGCCGGGTTGAGGTGTACTTCATTCGGACACAGCCTACGCGGGGCGAGGGCCTCTCTCCTGGCCGCATTGCTTACCGTATGATTTTTTCCGAATTATTTAGCCCCGAGTTCCTTTTCTGGCCTGAGTTTACAGAGCACTCTGCAAGTGCGATTTCTAAAAAACGCAGGCTGAAATGTCGTTTAAGCAGTGTTCGCCTCATTTATCAGGGATGTACAGTGCCAATCTTGAATCAGAGATCGTTCTATCCCATCGCTCGATGAATATCAGGAATTTATTGTAGTCATTCGCATAAGTTTGAAGCCACTTCCCTATCCCCTCACATACAGCAAGATAGAAGGGATGGAGATTGAAGTAATAAGTATCGCCCACACCCTGCGCTTCCTTTGGAACAACGCCAATTGACAGCGATATCCTTCGAGCGTTTTTCTTCACAACCTTCTGCGAGTCAAGATTTGACATATGCAAGAGCCCATTCCTCAACTCCCAAAGCTCATCTGCGGTGACGCCTATCGGTGCCAAATCCACGTATGCGTCAAGCCACCGGCTGAACACCGCTCTCTCTGACCTTGTTTTCTCATATCCATATTCAACATGTGCAATGCTATCGATACATGACATGAAAAGCTTTATTGCGGAGGCGTAGTGCCTGTTGTTGAAGAGTAGCTTGTAGGCAAGCAGGAAATCATCGTTAATGAGCTCTGTGAAGAGAAATTCATCACCTCGCATGTATTTCACCAGCCAATCATCCATGACACTCTTCTCCCCCATGATTTTATTAACATCGTCCATGTCCAACGGAGACTGATCAGAGATGTAATTTATCGCAGGCTTCCCGTCTAGAATGATGGTAATTCCGTAGAGCGGCGTCCTTGTTTCGTGCGGTTCAAATACATACTCGAACAGCTCAAGCGCCGTGCCCAAGCGGCAACGTGCAGTATACGCACCAATTGTCAAACCCACCGGAGCCTTGGTTAGTGTCGCCTTCTCATAATCCCGCTCTGCCGCAACCCTCAAATACGCAAGCTTGTCTTCATCCGTGCCGTCAAGGTCATAGCGTATGTGACCGAGGAAGCCCACTCGCTCTTGTGCGTCCGCAATCAGGTAGAAACAGTAAATGGTCTCTTTCATGCTTTGCTCCTCATGCTCCTGGCCTTGTTACTGCTTCAGATGCTTTTCGTGTCTCGCTATGTGTAGCGGCCTGCAATCGAAATGGCCTCGACCTGCAATCATCGCATTTTTCGACCGGGATTAATTGCGTCTATCCGAGCCAGCAGACCGAGATTATTTGCGAATGAACTTGCATTCATCTGGTTAGACCTGCAATCGACCGTCATGAACCGGAATTATTTGCGAGTGACCACTCGCCGTTGCTGTCTCATTTAAGTACACCTCGACCCGCCGTCAGGAAGCTCACTGGAACTCAGTCAGACTAGGGCGATTTTTTGTATTTCCTGACGGATCGCAGTCAACTTCTAGGACCTCAAACGGACAGAGTTCACGCCAGCGTACGATTTTTTCCGTTTTCTCTATTCACCCCAGATCATTGCGTCTGAAGAGTAAGCGTCCGCCGAAGTCATCTTGCACGACTTAGGCAGATACCCACTGATGCGGCAGCAGTTGCTCAATCTCACTCGCTCGCTGCGTCGGTAACCGCG
>NZ_JAGTPK010000082.1 GCF_021147775.1 Pseudomonas californiensis | reverse complement strand
GCCTCGCTCCAGTTCATACCTCGATAGCGCCGCATCCTCAGCGCCTGCCACTTGATCCCTTGGATAACCGCCCATTCCTTGGCCGGTCGTGTTTGGCCGGCGAACATCACTGGTGTGTTTGCTGAACAGATGTGATGCAGATCGGTGGTGTGGTGCATGGTCGGCCCCTGGGTCTGTGATGGGCTATGTATATGTGACCGAATTGCATTTGGAGCTCGGCCCGGAAGCCGAGCCAGGCCATAAAACATCGGCTGAGCGCTTTGATCGGAGCAGTTGATCCAGGGAGCGCTTGCGTGAACGGAACAGTTGGTAAAACTACAGCCTGCCTGGGCTTAATCGGGCGATGGAGGAGATACTGCAAGCGATCCGCTACTGAAGTCTCGATGCGCAGTAGCTAGTCGGATAATGGTATCGTCTCTTAGCTCTATGAGTTTGTTTCGTGGACCTTCTGATAGGTTCTTTGTTTTCAATAGCTT
This sequence comes from Pseudomonas californiensis, assembly GCF_021147775.1. Taxonomy (GTDB): domain Bacteria; phylum Pseudomonadota; class Gammaproteobacteria; order Pseudomonadales; family Pseudomonadaceae; genus Aquipseudomonas; species Aquipseudomonas californiensis. The sequence continues at coordinate 4,107 of NZ_JAGTPK010000082.1, read as the reverse complement.
GTTTTGTCTAGCCAAATCTGACTCCAATCTTGTCTGATATGAAATTAAATCTGGATCTAAATTAATTTTTTGAAAACCTTTCATGGCATATGCAGCAAGATATGGGCTGACTAGCCCGGCGAGTATAGGAAGTGCTGTTTTCGCCTCAGCAGTGAGCCAGTCCGTAGGAATAAAAGAAGTGGCGCAGATTATTAGCGTGGTAAACGATGCGGTTACGCTGGTGAGGCTGTGAGGTTTGGGCTGGCTAAGCTCGCTCATGGGATTTCACTCACTTCCGTGTCGGAAAGTTTCTTTTGAGTAACCGATCCATCCGCATTTTTTCGAATCAAATATCTCGCGGAGATCACTTCGCCCACCTTGTAAGTGACATAAATGTCTTCTCGAAAAAAATACTTTCGGTAGAGGTAGGTGGCGTAGAGGCGCCCGAGCTTTGATGTGAAAGGGATAAGCCATATTATGCAAGCTGCCGCTACAGCAAGCGCTAGATACTGTGGGTTCATGGCAGTCTCATCGATTCCGGTTGGGGGCGTCCCAGTTTCTAACTACTTCAACTATAATGCGATCAATTGTTGATCTCGTTGGGCGATGAGTAACTGTGGTTTTTAACTTTACCTGATAACGATCCTCTTTCTGGAAGGACTGCTGGTTTTTTGTCACCTTCTCAAGAAAAGCTTCATCAGCCAAAGTGGCTGGGTGCTCATCACCGTCCGGTAACACGATACGCCATCCTTTTTTGGAACCGAAGTTGATTTGAGAGAAAGTCACTGTGGCAGTGATTGTTTCCGACGTAATCTCTTCTAGCGAGCCTACGGGCAGCCTAGAGAAATCATCCACATCCTCAGTATTTACACTGATAACTGGTTTTTCTTCTGAGTCTAGCACCTTGAAAACCGCACCCTCTTTGCCTGTGAGAGGGGCCTGAACTATTTTATGTAGAGCTTCGCGAACCTTGCCATCGCTTACTAATCGGGCAACCGTTTTGTCGGCCTTGAACTCGCCATCAGTAGTTTTTATAGTGGCGTGCTCATCATCTCCATCAATAATCACAGAAATTATTTTTCTGTTTTTGATTTTTTTTATCAGTTCTATAACCGTGCTGCCTGCAAAAACGGAAGCATGAGTCGCTAGCCCGAGAATTGCTAAAACTTTAGCTGCAGTAGCTGGGGTTGCCATTAAGGCAAAAGCTACTACAAGAGAACCTTCTTTTGCTGGAGTAGTTACCTTAAGCTTTACTTCTGCAGAACCCCTGCCGACTAGCTTTGCAGTTTCTTCAATTAGTGTGCTCATTCCTAGAATAGCATCGCCTAGCTCTTTTGCATCTATTTCGTGATTTTCAAGGATATCCTCAGGAGCATCGTATGAGATTGAAAAGCGCTCTTCGCTGAGCTTTGGTTTATCATTATTGCGTCTGCCAACTTCCATATCATACTGCTCCAAGGCTTACTTTAAATGACTTGTTGGACTGAGTGAGGCGCTTCTTGGCTAGGAGTGAACAGGCCGTAAATAAATCACCTGGCTCTGACGCAACCTGCAGCCTGACAATCAAGCCTTCCAGAGGTGTGGCGCACTTTGCCATGCGCCACGAAACGTGAGCAAGCCAAATCATGGCGCGGACGAACGAATCAGTGAGCCGTCACTCACTGGTGGTCATTCAAGAGAGTTAGGCTCCAGCAGCGTCATTGAGTCAATGCAGCGTGAGATGGGGAGGCCTTTTTGGAACGGTCGGTGTACTAGGCCCGAATAGGTCGGGTAGTTGATCCTCCGGACATTCCCGGATGAACTGGATCATTGCGGCGTGACAGGCGCGATAGATCGGCCCGCCGGTCCCCCAGTCGTCACCGTAGCCTGCCGAGCTGTCCTCAAGCTGTGATAGAAACGCTACGCCCCGCAAGCTGGTGTCACCGTCATCAACTGCCTGATGTCGGTGAACTGCGTTCACGCTCAATAGATCGCACATTCGGTCGAATCCCAGCGTTTTGGCCAGTCCATCGCGGTCGAACATAAACGACTTTCCAAACCCGGTAAGGATGCCTCTTGCTCCAGTGCGCTCCACTTCACGGTGAGCCGACGCCTGCCGCTCGATATCTGCAATAGCCCGCTTGGTGAATGGCAAGAAGGGTTTGAGTTTGCCTGCCTCGCGGCGAAAGGCCCGCCGCTCAGCAGTAATGGAATCAAGTCTGTCAGCCACGATTCGGCAGATTCGCCGACTGGTGATCAGTTGGGTGCTGGCGCTGATACCTGGCTTCAAGGCGATGTTGCAGAGCCTCATGAGAATGCTAGATGTCATTGGTTTATCTCCATGTGCGTCTGGTCGTAAGTGGCGCGCAGCTCGGCACCAACAGGGCAGTGGCGACCGGTCGGCATGCTGCAGTTGCGGCAGGCCATGACGTGGCTGATGTACCGGTCTCGGGCATGTCGCCACTCTGGCGTGGCTTTGGCGGCGTGCGTGTAGGTGCGCGCCGGTGTTGTTTGAAGGCTGCCGCGCTCGATCAGAGTGAGCACTGGTCGATCAGCCTGGCCGTTCGCTGGGTTTGGTCGTGATGCCGACACTGGTGGTGGCAGGCCATCCAGCAGGCCGGAAAGGAGGCTCATTGATCTATCTCCCCGGTTTGGAGATGACGCTCATATGTGTCTGTGAAAAAAAATCGGGGGAACGGGGGAACAGTGGGAACAGCCAGTGTTTCCGGGGCTTTCAGATGGGGTACATGTTCCCCACCCAAAAAACGGGGGAACAGTGATAACCAGATGCGCGGAATGGCTGGGGCTCTTATATTCAAAAACATGTTTGTGTTCCCCCTGTTCCCCATACATTCAATAAGGGGGAACGGCTCAAGGCCCCGTGGATATTGGCTGTTCCCCCGTTCCCCCTGTTCCCCAAGAAAATAGGTTCCTGTGAACTCGGGCACTTGCATTCGTGGGTGAACGATTCGTTCATGCGCTACCGCCTTCACCGTCCATGACCTCTGGATCGATCACGTACAGGCGGGCCGAACCTCCACCTGGGATGCGGTATTTCTTCGTCTTGCGGCTTTCACGATCGGTGTCACGTCTGGCAAGCATCCCACCGGCCTCCAGCGCCTTTATCACGCGGCTCAAGCCATGTCCGTGGGCCGCTTCGACAATGGCTGACTTGTTGAACAGGTACAGGCGTTTCCCCACGGACAACTCCCAATAGCCCGCCCGGTTGAAAACCTTGGTGTCGGGTAATTGGTCGTTCACGTCCGAGAATCGGCTGGTGCCGTGCTTATCGATGAAGTCCAGAATGCCAGCCAGGATCTGTCTGTCCTCGGCATTGCCGCTGCCCACCTGTTTGAGCCATTCGCCGTATAGCAACTGACAGTCGGCCAAAGCGCTACCGGGCGTCCAAGGGAGCAGGCCATAGGCAATGGCCATTTCGCCCGCGAGGGCAATCACCGCGAAGCGATCTGCCACGCGCCCGGCCTGGGCGTTGTCCTCGATGAACTGCGCTCTGGTTCTGGCGAAGTCTTCCAGCAGGCCGGGCCGGTCATTACTTGCGAGGAGATGCTCCACGAACGCAGGGCCGATATGGCCGTGGTGCGCGCTCACTGCCACGGTGAGCAAGCGGTGAAAGTCGGCACCCTCCAGGCCATGCAGTTCGTCGAAGGCGCGGTGAGTGCGCGTACCGGCGTTCACGTCGACCATGCGCAGCTCAGCACCGGCGTGCGCCGCATTGCCGCTGATGGCCGCGTGCTCGGATAGGGATCGCTCGCCACTCGATAGCGCGAGCAATCGCCAGCTCAGCTTGCCGCGCGCTTCCCGATCGCGGGTCATCGTGCCTTTGCCCTGACCGTTGGCCAGCGAATAGGCCATTTCCTGCACACGCTTGGGATCTGCGCGCTTGATCTCGTCCAGCGGCAGCATGGTGTCGTTGCGGCTAGAGGCCTCTATCTCCAGACCGCCCTTGGTCATGTCCCAACTGGCTGCGAATATCCCAGGGTCGCCCCACACCGAAGATCCGATCAGTTGCGCCAATGACTTGCCACTCGAGCTGTCGCCGACTAGGTGAACACCACCACCCAGCACACCCACCAGACTCAGCAGAGGGCCAGCCAGTGCGCAGCCGATCGCCAGTGTCAGTACCGGATT
>NZ_JAGTPK010000081.1 GCF_021147775.1 Pseudomonas californiensis | reverse complement strand
TCCCCACTCTTATCGTTGCTGTTAGTCATAAACATAACCGTTTGCCTATCCCTTATCGTAAGGGGGAAACGGTGTCCTGTCTTTCATGGGGCTCGTTCATCAGCCCAATGGCGATCTCTAAGCGCACTTCATACTTTGAGCCGATCTTCGATGCGATGCGCGCCGAAGGCATCATTGTCCCAGGTCACTCGTCGAACGCTTGCGATTGGCGCCGTAGGTTGCTTGCTTGGTATGAAGGCATGTCTATGGAGGAGAAGTTGGCCATCCCGGTGTTTGGCAATAGCATCAAGGATCGAGGCTTCTTGAGCGAGATTCCTGAGTTATCAGGCTTCAATGGCGCGAGGACGAGATATGAACTCGTGAGGATCACATTTGAGGAAATCCTTGATGATCTTCGGAAGCTCGGCGTTCTCGATTCCAGCTACCAAACCGTTGAGCAGCGGGTTGCCTCGAAACCAGAGAGCAAGCCCACTGAATCTTTGCGAGACGCCTTCAGCGCTTTACGCTCAGTCCGCATCCATCGTCTGTCCGACCTCGCAAGCCCGGAAGCGGAGCGTCCCTTCCAGCACATGCTGCACCTCTTCAGTGCTTCATCAATGAAGAGTAGTAGTGCGTCAGGTCAGTCGAATTTCATCGAGGCTTTCAAATACTACCGAGCCTATCTCACGGAGGCCAACTACACAGGCTTGGAGGATATCCGGGAGCTCGTAACCCCCTACACCCTTCCAAAGTTCAGGGGATATCTCCAGCACAAGATTCTTGAACGTGCGCTGTCGACCAGCCACAGCAGTTCGATGATGAGCTCAGCTCGGAAGATGATGGCTCGTGCAGTCCAGATTGAGGGCCTAGGGCTGACCAGCTTCGTCAGCGCTGCGGGGTTCGATGCTGAACGTGAAACTGACCAGTACAAGCCATACCCCCAGGCTGTGCGAAACCGAATCTCGCAAGTCATTGAGCAAGAGATTGAGGAAACCAATCGCTTGGCCCAGCCTTACGTCGTAAGCCACGTTGGTGAAGACCCGTTAAGCCCTGACGGGAGCATTCGCAGAGGCCTCAAAACCATGGATAACGCTCGGTGGATTTTTGAGAACAAACTCGACTGCAAGCCCCTGAACTTCGAATCCGTAGATAAAAACGACCCCTATCAACGGGCGTTTATGTCGATTATCTCGGCTTCGTCAATTTCGATCTTCGAGGTTTATAAAAGCTGGGGCGTGCAGTATCAGGTTGATGGTCGAGTCATTGCGCCGTACATCGCTCGGCTTGCCCAAGTTACCGGGATGAACGCTGACTCGCTGCTGGGACTGGAGCTGGATGATTTCATTGAACGCCATGATTTAACCGAGCGCCCTTGCTTGCTGTATTGGAAAGAGCGATCTGAGGGCGCGAAGATGCTTCATCTCGATATTTTTCATGCGGAAATCTCTTGGCTGACCACCTCTCAAGGCCGTGCGGTCAAGCAGATCTTTGACGATGTGAAGCTTCTGACCCGTGATATTCGTCTGAATGCGCCTGTCGAGGCTCAGAACAAACTCTTCATCTACCGGTCGAGTTCTCCCAGGATGTATGGCGTGGTGAACTCTTTTGAGAGTTCCGGCGAAAGCATGCTGCACAAGACTCTACAGAGGCTTTCTCAGGATCACGATCTGCTTGACGAGGACGGCAATCCTCTCAAGCTCTCACCGTCACGTTTCCGACCAAGCTTCGTGAGCGAGCTGATTGAGCGCGGCGTCTCTCCACGTGAGATTCAGGTGCTCCTGGGGCATAAGAGCCTCAGCACCACCATGGCCTATCTGGATCAGATGGACTTCAACCCCATGGCGCGCCGAATGCTGAATAAGGTTCTCCATGAAATGCAGCAAGACACTTTGGAGGAGCCTCCGAAGCTGATCCCGATCAAAACTATCGAGTCCACGCCCGAGGCGATGCCGCTGCGTTCTGGCTTGGCGAACTGCATGAACGTCTTTGATCCATCAGCATTCATCAAGGCTTTGGCAAGCTACGACCCCAGCAAGCCCTGCACGCTGTTCAACAAGTGCCTTTCATGCAGCAACAGCATCATCACGGTGTCGCACCTGCCTGAGCTCTTTGCCATGCGGCGCGACTACCAGCGGATGATTGAGGTCAATCGGGTGCTTGATACGCCCTACGGAGCCGTCATCCTGGACAACCTTGATGTGCTCAACAACCTCCTCGATCCTGATACATCAGACTTTTCCGTGGAGGAGCTGACTAAGGCTGAGCGTCTCTCTGAAAACTTGCAGGTCAGCATTTTGACCGAGGGAGTAAAGCTATGAGCCATTCTCTGATCCCTGAGCTCGCAGCTTACAAACAGTGGCGGACAGCTGCTCACGCCCTGCTAGTTGAATTGCGCAGGAACATCGACGATCCGACTCCTGTGTCGCTGGAAGCACTCTCTTGGTACCAGGCACTGATGGCGTTGCCTGTCAGTAAGACTTCCGTCTTGGGCGACGCCGTCTGGGACTTCAATGACGATCATCCGAACGCCGCCAGGAACGTCCAGGGAGCCAAGCTACGGCTCAATTTTGAATCGTACCCATTGCTCAATCAGTCGGCTGTCTTGGAGGTCAAGGTGGCCATGTATTGCTGGCTTAAAATGCCTTCGGCACTGCGCACGTTTGCCTCACCTAGGAACATCAAGGCCAACACCGCCATTTCATGCATGAAGGCTGGATTAAGCTTCCTGGATACGATGTCAGGGCAGGCGCGTCAGTTGATGACGGATGAGTTCTTCGAGGTTGGACACCATGGTCTGACGTACTTCGACGCGGGTATGTACCGGGAGGCAGCGCTCATTCATCCCTACGCCTTTGGCCCAGATCTCAGGAAGTTCTTTACCCTGGTCAGGTCGCCATTTTTCGAGGAGCAGATTTTCGAAGAGCGACTGCCTTCCGTTCAGCTGGAGTCGCTAGCCTGGGCCAAGGTAATCAAGCACGTCCCTGAATCCGAGCGCACCTACCGTATTCTGCCGAACGATGTGTTCGAGAAGGCTTCTCGCGAGGCGTCGTTCGCAGTCGTCGATTTCCTAAGCACTCTAGGGGAGCCTGTAGATGACTTGGTAGCCCTGACCCGCAAGAACGCCAGCGGTTACTCGCTAGCCAACGCTCAAGAACTGTCGCGTTACAATCTCGATCTCTACGTGGCACTGCGACTTCGCAGAAAAGGCTATGAATCCGACGCAATGGCTGAAGCGTTAGGTGAGGTTCGACCTGAGTACCTGTCGGAAATCGGTCGGCATGATTTTAAGGCTACCGAAACGTTACTCAAGCTCTCAGATTCCAAGCTAGACGATGATTTCCGCAGGTACATCAATTTCGTCTCGTACAGTGCCTGCTATCTTGTGGCGCAGTACACCGGCATGCGGCCCTCAGAGCTCTCCGAGATCCTGGTCGAGTCGTGCATGGAACAAGAGAGCGACTATTGGTTGTTGATCAGCAACGTGATCAAGCATCGCCAAGGCTTAGCAAAGTTATTCGACGACAAATGGATCGCGATCCCAATTGTGCGTGACGCTATCCGTTCGGCTTGCCTCATCGCTAAGGTAAAGCAGAATCCTTACCTGTTCTCCAATGTGGATACCGTCGCGCAGGACGCCGTACCAAACTCGATGTCCTCGCTTGGTATCACTCACCAATTCAGGGCTTTCTTCGAGGAGATTCTGACGGATGATGAGTTCGAGACTCTTGAGTTCTCGCCCTACACATTGCGGCACACGCTGGCCTACCAGATGGCGAGGGCTGAGCTTGGGCTCCCATTCATCTCTCACCAACTGAAGCACTTTGGTGACCTTATCGGTGGTGCTGGCCAGAACAAAGCGTTCAGTGCGGTGACGCTTGGGTACGGTGCGCTCGCTGAGATCTTGTCCAAGGGTGGACGCTCCTCGGGCAAGACGCCGACGCAAATGGCAGGGGAGGAGTACATCCAGAGCTACTGCGATCCTGACGCAAACTACGCCGGCCCCAATGCGGTGAGCCACAAGGCGCGGATGAGGAAGGTGTTCAGCGGGTATATGGCGGCTGGCTACACCAAAGAGCAAATCATCGCCCAGATGGCCAAGAAGCGCATGGCGATCATTAATGTGGGACAAGGCTTCTGCTATGGCGGTCAGCGCGAGTCATTTGATGAGTCTCTTCCTTGCATCGGATCGCTGCGTTGCAATCCGAATCGGTGCAAAAACGCCGTGGTCACCAAGGCTCACGCTCCTAAATGGCGCGAAATCTACGTGCAGAACCGTTTGGCGTTGGGCTCTCCTAATTCTGAAGGCTCGGAAGAAGAGTTGAAGGCGGCGATGGAGGAGGCCAAGGGTGTGCTGGAGCATCTGGGTGAAGAGGTTGAGGTATGACAGGCCAGGCGTTTGATGCCAAGAATAAGTTTGACTACGACCGGAACACTGAGCTGCTGGCTCAAGGGCTTATGCAGATTGCTTCTGATCCGAATTTGAAGCCGACGATGGCGGAGCTGAGCCGTGGACTTGCCCCTACAAAACCGGACACCAACTCCCCGTTAAATTGATGCTGCTGCCAAGCGCCTAAATTCTCTTGGCGACCGGTATTTCAAAGCGCT
>NZ_JAGTPK010000080.1 GCF_021147775.1 Pseudomonas californiensis | reverse complement strand
GGGGTTGTACGCCCAAACCCCAGATTTTTTTGTTGGACTGAATGACGGCCCCCAGAAAGCTTCGTCATCCCACATCCATTCCTTCAATTATTATATCGAGGTCAATAAGCTTCCCTTCGCTGTTAAAGGTGTAGTGCCCGTTGAGCAGGATGTGTCGCCAGGCTGCCGGCGATATTTGAGCGATCCATCCCAGTGCCTTGGTGTTATCGCTCGCCTCGTACTTGGTCAACAGCCGGGACAGGATCGCGGAGTTGTAGAAGATGATCGTGTTGGCAATCAGACGCGCGCACTGGTTGCTGATCTCTATCTCAATGTCGGTGCGTCCGGTCAACTCTTTCTTGCCCCCGACCTGGGCGATGGCCGAGCGTAGCTGGTGATAGGACTCGATGCGGTTTTGCGAGCGGTGCACGTTGCGCTCCAGTTGCGGGTCGCGCAGATAACGCAGTGTATAGATGCTGCGCACCAGTTTGTCGTACTCGAAGATTGCACGCCGCGTCGGGTTCGGCGCGGTGTAGGTGCAGAGCTTGCGAACCAGTACTCCTTGCGTCATCTCCTTCAGACCCAGTGTGGCGACAATCTGATCGATATTGGACTTTTCGCTGATAATGAGTTGCCGGTCGATCTGGCCGACTGGCCGGATCAGACATTTATCATAAAGTGACAGGTCATCAGCGCAGTACAGTTCCTTCAACTGGTGGCCGAGGTTGGTGAAGCGCGGCTCAAAACTCGAACTAAACCACTGCAGGATGGCGAAGTTGAGCTTGTTGACACTGTGCATGTCTCCGGTGATTGCGGTCGGCACGATATCTGATGTATTGCGATACCAGATGTCGAACACATGGTGACCTTCGTAATCGTGTGCCCCTATCAGGTCGCCATTAATTGGCACGTGGTTGCACAGCAGCGTGTAAGCAACCACCCCCTTGCCTCGGCCAAAGTATTTACGCGAGTAACGCGCCTTGATGGTGGGCCGTTCGACGCTAAACTTCTGACCGTCGACTGCGCCGTACAGCACATCGGGGTCAAACGAATAATGCGGGAAGATTGGCAGCGCGCTAATGCCGTTGCTGATGCAATCGTTGGCGGCTTGGAGTGATGCCTGGCGCAGGTATTGCTGATAGGTCGTCTCCAGCACATGGTAGGGAATGTCGCTCGTCTTAGCCATTACCAGGTTGCCGTGGTTCATGGCCTGGGCGATGATCACCGCCATCAGACTGTCGGTATCAGCCACTTTTTTTGCGTAGCGTGGCTGCAACGGTGTCAGTGCGGCCAGAAATTGACACTGGTTGTCGACAAAGCGGAACACGTCGGCGATATCGCAGAACGGCAGCTGCTCGTAGAAACTCTTTTCACGCACGGGCTGTTTGTCGGCCTTGGGTTTGCGCCAGATCAGCACCTGGGTGTCCTTGTCATACTCCAGCTGCGTCAGCTTGCCCTGTTTTAGTTCGCGGTTGAAGGTCAGCCATTGCGTGTGCAGCTCGGCTTTCAGTTTATCAAGCTGAGCCTCAATCGGTTGTCGTAGGAAGGGGATCTCCATCTGCGCCAGTATGTCGGCTTTATCCTCCAGCGAAACCAGCTCGTCCATCAAATGGCGGTGCTGCAAGCTGTCGTCCAGATAGATTTCGCCGGACTTGAAACGCTTCCTGATCTGTCGGTACAACCAGAATTCGTAGCGGTCCGGGTACAGTCCGGTCGCATTGCCGTCACCATCGAACGTCAGCAGATACGGCCGCAGCCGTTTGGGCAGTGTCGCTACCGGGCATTCCGTCAGCGGCCTCTGCGTCAGGCGTTGCTGCCTGGCGAACACGCCCTTGGTCCAGCCGAGCGCCGTGAGCCACGGATTGTCCGTGTTGATACTGGAAAAATCGAGCGCGCCGAACAACGGACGCAGCTGCCGACGCATACGGTCGGCAATACCATCGACGGCCAGCCAATGTCGTGCCAGCTTGTTTGCCGGTTTTATACTCATACGCTGCGCGGTACTTTGCAGCGTGCCCTTTGACATGATCTTGTAGGCACGCTGCCGTACCTCGCCAAACGGCGTGGGATCGGCCACGCTGTCGTCGACATAGAGCGAGAGCAAACGCCCGACCTGTGGCGTTTCCTGCTGCCGGCGAAGTTGTTCGGTGTCGAAGGATTTCTTGGCCGCCGCGCTGGTTTCATCCTCCAACCGTTTCATGTGATAGGCCAGCGCATCGACCAGGTTGTCGGTAAGCTGCCGATAGCGCAGCCAGGCGTAACACAGCAAGTAAAGGTGGGTCTGATCGGACCGTAGCCGACGCAAGTCGTAGACGGTGTAGAAATTCACCAGGCTGGCGTAATAGAGCAGGTTTTGCTTCGAAATGCCGAGTTTCGGCAGCAGTCTCTTGGCTATCCAATGCAAGGGGGCTAGCGTGGCACGCTTTTCGCGCTCACGAGCCATCTGTCGCCACCGGAAATCCTTGGCGTCCTGGCGCAGTACTGCGAGGCCAGAAAGCACATCGTCGCGTTTGATCAGCTCGCCAAGCGCTGCCTTGTCGGCTTCGCTTAGCACCTCCTCCAGCAGATCCCCCAAACGTCGCCGCTCAGTCGACAATGTCTCGCTGATCAGTTCTTGCAGTGTGGTGTAGCCCGGTCGGATAATCTTATGCTCGTGGAGCCAGACAATCAGTTCAGATGCCACAAAACCGGGCGTCACGTCGCGTCGAGCGACTTGTGCGGCCTGTTGCGTGAGCTGATGCAGGAACTCCTTTGACCAGGGCCTGTAGCCGAACAGCTTTGCGATCTGACGACGCTGCGTATAGTGCTCGTGGTCAGTTATCGCCTCAGGCTCAAACACCTCACTGTGGAAGTAACGACTCAGCACAAAAGCGACATCGCTCTCTACGTCAGGAGTCCATGCGAAACGGAAAAAAGCGTGTTTGGCCTTGAAGTAGCTGATCTGCAAGATGCAGTAGACCTGAGCATCGATCCCTGGACGACTTGTGGCGAGTGACAGTTCCGCCTCCGACAACGAGAGGTATTCCAGTTGCTGGCCATCATCGAAGTCGGGTAGCCCATAGAGGGCTTCCTGTTCGGCGCATGACAGGATCGTCAGTAGTTTATTCTTCACCACCATCCGTTAGCGCCTCAGCGTCCGTCTATCCAATCTTCGACAGCAAGTACGCCATCAGGAACAAAAGCAAACGCCTTGTCATTGGTAATGAGCGTCGCGTTGGCAGCTACGGCATGCGCAGCAATCATCATATCAAGTGCGCCCAGAGTGATGCCGACCGCTGCGCAAGAAGCTCGTAAGTCGCCATAGACGGTGGCGGCATGCCCATCCCAGGGCAAGACCTGGACACGAAGCAAAAACTCTCGGATTAGGTTCGCAAGGGCTGCTGGATGGCCCTTGCGGGCCAAGCCATAAAGCAATTCCGCTTGTGTGACGGTCGAGATAACGATGCTGTCCATCGGCTGTTTTGCTAGACGCTCGCGAACTTCGGGAGGATGCCCCTTTATCACGTAACTCGCCGTATTCGTATCGAGCATGTAGCGCTTCAAAACAGCTCTCTCTCTTTGGCTGGCCGGTCTTCTCGATCTGCCATGAACCCTGCTGGAATCTTGGTGCGATCGGCGAGTGCGAAGAACTCAGACCAAGATGCAGGCTTAGGTGACAGGACAATCTCGCCGGTGTGAATATCTCGACGTATGAAGACTTCCGTCCCCTGAAACCGAAACTCTTTTGGAAGCCTTACTGCTTGGCTTCGCCCTGTGACGAATAACTTGGCGGTGGTTGGCATGGAGGAACTCCTTTCATGATAGCTATCAGGAGTATGTATCTAATAGTGATAGATATCAATAGTACCTATCATATGCCATGAGGCTGGTTCGAATTGGGTATCCCCTTAGCGAACCGACAATATGTGGTACTGTATTACTTGCCGAACAACCCAAATAGGACCAGTTCGCCAAAATGACCCTATTGGTACCGATGACCTACTTTGTCCGTGCATACCTGCGCGCTTCAACCAGCGAGCAGGACGCGCAACGAGCACGAGGCGCATTAGATAGCTTCGCTCGTGAGCGTGGAGTGGTTATTTGCAACCATTACGCAGAAAACGAATCAGGGGCACGACTTGACCGCCCAGAACTGTTTCGACTTTTAGCCGACAGCCGACCCAGCGACGTGCTGTTGGTGGAAGACGTTGATCGGCTATCGCGGCTAACCGGTGGCGAATGGGAAAAACTCAAAAAATTGATTCGAGAACGACAGGTTCGTGTGGTTGCCGTCAACGTCCCGACCACTTGGCAGCATCTTGCACCCGCGCAAAATGAATTCGATGCGCGCATGTTCGGAGCTATCAACGACATGCTGCTAGACATGCTGGCTGCAATTGCACGCCGTGATTATGAACAGCGCCGAGAGAGGCAAACGCAAGGTATTGCCAAGGCCAAGGCGAACGGGAAGTATCGAGGACGGCAAGTCGATCAAAATCGATATGGGGCTATTAACAGACTATTGGCCAGTGGTAGTTCGTGGTCGCAGGTGCAACGAACGATTGGCTGTAGCCGAAGCACAATCAGCAGTGCAATCAAATATGCACAAAAAATCGCAGTTAAATCTGGCCCTGAAACCACCAATCCGATCGGCCTGTAAGTTACGCGGTTGAGGCTTTCTCCCCCATCAAGCGATTAGCGGGTGGCTCCGTTCTTCAGCATCCGACAAAAAAATCTGGGGTTTGGGCGTACAACCCC
>NZ_JAGTPK010000007.1 GCF_021147775.1 Pseudomonas californiensis | reverse complement strand
GCTGTCGCCGACTAGGTGAACACCACCACCCAGCACACCCACCAGACTCAGCAGAGGGCCAGCCAGTGCGCAGCCGATCGCCAGTGTCAGTACCGGATTGCCTTCACACTTGGCCGCCACCTCGGTTTTCCAGCCGTCCAGCTCGCCACGCCGACTGAACAGTATCTGGGCCTTGTTGCTGGCCTGATACCGCACCTTGGCACTCCCCAGCGTTCGCCCGGGCAGCACAAACGCGCCTGACTCATGCCAGCCCGGGCGGCTGGTGGTGGCGAACATCTCATCCGGGCGCTGATCGAGCAGGTACTCCATGAACGTGCCGCGCTTCTTGAGCGCGATGATGACGCCCATGCCGAACAACGCGCGCCGGGCATCCTCACCGCTGCCGCCGAATACTTCCATGGCGATGATCCATTCCTTGATACCGCCCTCGGTGGCCAAGCGGAGCAGACGGCCCTCGCTGCCGTCGTCACTGTTGGTCGTCCGGGCAACGACCGTCACTGGGGTAGAAATCCACTCGTCGGTGATGGGCCGGTCACTGGCATCATCTTCGTTCTCTTCCTCGTCGGTACCGCCACGCTTGAAACCATGCCAATAGACGCCTGGGCGCAGACGCCGGCCTTTCTCGTTGATCACCCATTGCTCATGGACTGCCCAGCACGGCCGGTCTGGTGTGATGCGCTGGCCCCGCTCAACCTCAAACCCGGCCAACTCGTCGCAGATCTCGCGCTCGCGCCTTACCGCTTCTTGCAGCTGCTCGGAGTCGATTTCGCTCAGGTCTTCACCGCGCTCAAGCTGAGCGAGGGCGATTTGCTGAATGATCCGCGCATGCTCCCTCCCGCTCTCCAGCGCCTTACGCCGATATTCGGAGCGATCTGCTGCTGTCAGGCGTCCTGGGAACAAGTCTTTGAACTCCAGGCCGATTGAGGCGAGAACATCCTCGGATGAGCAGCCTGCAAAGCAGTGAATCAATGCCCGGCCATCGTCGGTGCTGGACACGCTCAAGGAGGGGGACTTATCAACGTGCGCCGGGCATTTCGCGATGTGACGGTTCTTGCCCGACGGCTTTACGCCATCCAGCCGTTGAAGAATTCGGCTAGCCGGGTCATCGCCCACTACGGACAGTTTTGGCCTGGGTTTCATGGCAGTTGCTCCCGCGTCGGTATTGCTGCAAACGCCTGCATGACACGACCGTTATTGATCGCGTGCCAGTGGGTGAACTCATCAATTGATCCGACTTGGCGAGCCTCTACGGTTGCGTCAGGACTGCGCATCACAACTCGTCCGCACTCGGCGTCCTCCGCAGTCAGGAAAGGCCCCAGCAGAGGCTTGGGCGCTTTCGGATGAACTAAGTAGAACAGCTTGTTGGCTTTTTTCAGGCAAGCCGATCCCGTTGACGCAATTGCGCCGTTTTGAAATTTCATGCTGTTAAACCTCTATCTGGCCGACGTTTTGCTGTAGCCGTGCATAACTAAAGTTTTCTCGGTCACCGAGGCTGGTCGAGTAAAAGTTGGTACTGCGCTTTGTAGGTTTCGTTGTCGATCACGCTGCAGTTGAATAGCGCCTGCAGGAGGCCGATGGCTTCTCCCTCCCGCTTAAGTGCGAGCAGATCACCAGCTTTAGAGGCCTTAACCGCATTCTTGACTGTCTTTTTCACCATTCGCTCGCCGGTCCAGTAAACGTCAAGCCTGGATGGGTCGCTGAAATCGATGTCCGCAGCGCCTAACGCACGGTAGCGCAAGCCATAGAGTGCAAGTTCTGCGAGTTGCTCAGTACTCAAACCCTGGAGCGCAGCGTGATCTGTGAAGAGACCGCTCATGCGTCATCCCTCTTGCCAGATTTACCGCGCACGGAAGGATTTTCGAGCGAGAAGCAACGGTTAGTGTGCAGGTCGATAACTTTATGAACGTAATGCGGGTCGAACCGGCTTAAGTGCCCTCTGTAACCGAGCAACTCTTGCGTGGTGGCGCTGCAATCCTGCAGCCACCGCTCGTGATCCGTACGACTGCCAACGTCTCCGCCTGAGCACCATGCTGGAAGCTGTTGGGCAAGGCGCATTTCGTTCAAATGTGTCCACCAGCGTGACGCGTGCGTTCTTTCGGCGGTAAGCAGCTCTGTGATTATGGTCTTCTGTTCGGGCGTAAAATCGGCATCAAGTGCGCGCTTTAGCAGGTTGATTGTTGCGCCTGGCTGGTCGTTTATTTTCGCGCTCATTGCGCACACCCTTCAACTACCGGAATGTCGGTAGTTAGAAGCTCGGCCCAAGCCATTGCTGTGTGCTGGGCCATGACGGCGATCACTTTGGCCACGAGTGGCGTAGTGGTCGGGCTGGCGATTACTGCAGAGGCGAGCGCCAGCAGAGTTAGGATTTCCCTGAGGTCTTTGACCAGTTCGGAATCGATACGGGCATGATCGTTCATTGGGCAGCTCCCTGATCATCGCGCATGCTGTAACGCACCGACTGAACCAGCTCGGCAGCAGTGCTAGCAAGGAGGCCAAGGGCTCGAAGCTCCACACAGGTGACAGGGTCTTCGCAGTCATTGATTGCAACGTCGAGACGAGCGCAGAGGTGCTCTACGCCCAGAGCCAGATCGGCGGCTAGCGCCAGGCCCTCACCGGCATCGCCGCCTTGAACCACTTGGAGCAGGTGATTCATATCGTCGCGCGCGCCGAACTTGATGGATTGCAGTGGTGGCAGTGCTTTATTTTCCGAGGCGATCATTGGGCACCCCCAGCATTTTCCAGAGCGCGGGCGCGGTCCATGTGGGAGTTGTAGCGGTTGAGGCGTACAGAAAGGGAAGAGTTTGCGCGGAGAGCGCTCAAGGCCATGCGGCGGTGAGCAAGTGCGCGAAGTGCGGACGGAATGATGCTGGTCATTGGTAGCTCCAAGTTAGTTTTGGAACTGCCACGATCCTTCCTACGGGATTGGGTGGCAGCCATGTGTGAGGTAGGAATGCTGGGAAACTTGGAACCCAGCCAGGCCGAAGCCTGCTCACACACAGCCGCCATAACATTGAATTGCGGGCAAAAATAAAGCGCCAGCAATCGAAATGGAGGCGCTACATGCGCCAAGTTATTCCACGGGTTCCTACGCCCGGTCGCTGAATTTGCAACGACGCGTAGACGATACCGAGCATCACGATTGCTTGCAATCTCTACTATCGACCGCTGATCGTTAATCGTGAAGAATAATGTCATTTCGACACCCCTCGATCAGCAGCACTCCGGCACTTGTATCGGTGCCGAGCGGACACACCTCGGCGACTTGGCGCGGCGTTGCCTGTGACACGGCGAGAGCAACAGCCAGGCCGATGCAGTAGAGCCAGTCGAAGGGATTCACGCGACACCCCGCAACTGCTTGGTGCGCAGCGCTTGAACATACGCATTCAGTGCCTGCTTGCGGGTCGCATAATCCTTGCCCTGGCCGATCAGCAGCACGTCGCGGTTTTCCACCAGCATGATCAGCTCCAGTTCTGGCTGAGTCAGTTGGTCACGGTTGCGGCCGGCGAACTGCCCGGTGATGACCTCATTGATCAGCCGCGCTTCGTTCATGAAGTGGTGCGGTTTCGTGGTCTTGCCAGCGGCCTCGTGGGTAATCGACAGGGCATCGCACAGGCTCCGGTAACCCATGGCTGCCTGCCGCCGTGCAATGGCCCGTGTATTGAGTTCACCGCGGATCAGGGCATCGATCTGCTCGTCGCACCAGATCTCAAAGTCCACATCAAGCCAGCGGGCGAACTTGACCGCCAGCCGTGGATGAATCCAGGTTCCGCCACCACGATCAGCTCGGGCACGACTGGTTTTTACATATGTGATTCCCCCAGATGTACGCTCCAGTGCCTTCAGATAGCGCATTGCGTCGGGCAGGCGAAGCCATTGAGCCGGTTCTTTACCGAATCTGGCCGCCGCTTCCGTAGCGTTGATCCAGCCGTCATCGTTGAACGTGACGACTTGGCCCTCGTAATTCATCTGCAGAATTTTGGCAGTCATGCGGCGGCCCTCGGCTCGGACATCAATGTGTACAAGGCAACACCACGATGGGTGCGGCCCCACTCATCAGTGAGGACGATTCGAGCCGTATTGATCCGATATCCGGCGTTGCGCAGATCGCAAATCCGGGCACCTGGGCGGCAGATGTTCAGCTCGCGCATGGCTGTGAACGTGTCGATAGAACCCTGCCGGAGTCGATCAACGAAGCGTTGGTTCTGAGCGTTTATACTTGTGCTTTTGAGACTGTCCGGAGGGCTGGTTCTCTTCTTGTTCATGATGAGGCCCCCTGCATTGAATCGATTCGAGCGCGCAATACCTCGGTTCGCTCGATTGCTGATACGCCGTCGGTAATCATCATGCGATCAATGACGCGCAGGTCTGCCAGCTCCTTGGCGCTGACCTCTCCGGCGAATATCGCTGTTACTTCTTGAGCTGGAATTGAGGCTGCTGCCTGGCCGGTCACTGCTGAGGGCAAATGCTTTTCAAGGAATGCAATCAGCGGGGTTTTTCGTGGCGTTACTTGTCGGCTGGCAATCCAGCGGGCCAGAGGCAGGACTAACTCCGGGTGTAACCAGAAGCCAGGTCGATAGTCGACCTCTCCACGACCGAACTGGCCTGGCCCGGGCGCTGCGCGGCGGCCGACATCGCCTAGAACACGCATGGCGATACCTGTAGCCCGGAGGGCATGAAAGGTCTGGCCTCGATCTGCGCCAGCGGCCTGAGCGTCGTAGAGTCGCTCAGGAAGGGGATTTCCATTTCTGTTCAGAATGGCTTGAATCAATTGCAGCGTACTTGCAAAGCAGAGAAAGTCCATGGTCGATGGCGGGCGCTCACCAGTAACCAATGTCTCGACATTGACCATGTTCTGTTCATTCATGACCAGGGCGTGGCGATCGTCGGCGGTGATTCTGAGGCCTTCGTTTACTTTGCTCATGCCGCCACCTCGCGGCTTTCAGCGATGCGAGCGTTCATCCATTCACAGACTTCGCTTTCGATCCACACTACTGACTTCGGTCCCAAGGCTACCTGCTTGGGAAAGGCACCCTCTGCGACGCGGCGGTAAATCTCAGAGCAGGAGAGACCGGTGATGTGTTCTACAGCTTGGCGCTTGATGAATCGGCCAACTGATTGGGTTCGAGCAGGATTGTTATTCATGCGATCAGCCCTCCGGGGCATTGCAAAGCGTTATCAGGAATCAACGGTTGCAATGCTGGTGGTTGGCGTGCAGACAGAACAGATGACAGGTGGGAGTTAACGTGTCAGCGGTGGGCTGGTTTTTAAGGGAAATGATGCTGCATATCCATCTGGCCAGCGGTTGAAAGGTGTCACCCGTTATTTTGGCGTTCTCGCTATCGCGCCTCCGAGCTTACGATTGGAGCTCGTCAGGGCCGTAACAAATAGTCGGACTTTGATTTTTGGTAGATTCAGCCCCTTCCCCTTGGCCCATTTTTCTACCAGCACTTTCCAGCCAATTGGCGGTGGGTTGACGCCGTCATGTGTAACTTCACGCCAGCATTGAACGATCAGCCTGCCATCAGGAGGGGAAAGCATATTTTTTTCATTCATGAATTCGGCCAGCCCCATAGCTTGCTCAAGCCGTTCTTCCATCTCAATGAGCTCATCCTCTAGGCTCCGTTTCGCTCGGCGTTCATCGTTAAGCTCCCGAGCCTGCAATTCCAGCTCTTCTACCAGTTGCTGGTTTTGAAAAATCTTGCTTTCAAGTTGGGCTGAAAGTTCTACTGTCTTTTGTTCTGCCCTATCGCGCGCGATCCGAAGTTCATCAAGTTGTTCGCTAGCGCTTTTCTCACCTTCGCGGCGCAGCAGCGCCTGCTGTGCCTTGAGCACTATCGAGGAATTGCTTGGTATCAGAGGCGGAGATATGCAATTTGCCGCAGCAGAGCCATTTACACTCATGGATAACGACACACTGTCGTTTGCAGGTTGAGCAAACCCTGCGGCCAGCTCGGCTCTGACGGTAGCCTCATCAACAAGACGCTCAATCCATTTACGCCATACAAGTATGCTAGAAGCAGGAATCAGACCCGAGCTGGTACAGATGGTCGTAGCTAGCCTTCCGGTGCTGGCGGCTATGAAATAGTCGGCAAGTGAGCCATGAGTAATTCTAATATCTCTGTCGGAGCGGCCTTCTGAGAAGACGCTTACATGCAGGGATTGAATCGGCTGATCTATCGGCGCCAGCGTTTCTAGAGTGGCGGCGAGTTCTGATGCCAGGAGGCGAGGGTTCAGGTGGTGAGCAGATGCCCAGTCATAATAGATCCCATCGAGCCTTACGCGCCCAAAAGGTCCTATCTGATTATGGGCATCGGCTCCCGCCATTTGATTAGCTCACATTTAGTCTGCTGTATGAATATCCAGCCAATGTAATATTTTAAACGTCCTTTGCTTGAAAAAGGAACCCTAGGTTCTTTTTAGGAACGATTAATTGCAATTCAACATCTCAAGCGCGTTTGATGCTCACCACGTTGGCGCCAGCACATAGCGCGTCGATTGAGTCGGCCCAGGACTGCATCATTCCCCGGCGCTGCTCCAGATAGTTGGCGTGGTTGTATGTGTCGCGAATCGAATCCTGATCGCCATGGGCGAGCTGACGCTCGATCCAGTCGCGGTTGTATCCACGGGAGTTGAGGCTGGTGCTCAAAAGGTGGCGGAAACCGTGGCCGGTCTGGCGCCCCTCGTAACCCATCGTCGAAAGAGCCTTGTTCACAGTGTTCTCGCTCATGGGCCTGGCGCGGTTATTGCGCCCGGGGAAAGCGAGGGGGTAGGTGCCTGTCAATTCATGCAGAGCGCGCAGCAATGCAACGGCCTGACGCGGAAGCGGAACGATGTGGGGTCGCCGCGCTTTCATTCGGGACGCTGGAATTGTCCAGGTTGCCGCATCCAGATCAAACTCGCTCCACGGTGCCAGCCTTAGTTCTCCAGGGCGCACCGCTGTGAGCGCCAGCAGCCGAATAGCGATCTTGCTTGTGATATCGCACTGGGCGGTCTCCAGCCTTTCCAGCAGCTCTGGAAGTTCGCCCTCTGATACATGGGGGTGGTGACGCGTGCGGGGCGCATGCGCGGCCACCACGTCCAGATCGGTGGCCGGGTTGCCGGGTACCACGCCCTTTGCGAGCCCGAAGCGGAAAATCTGGCTTAGCCACTGGCGAACCTTGCGGGCGACATTGAACGCTTCACGCTTTTCAATCTTGCGTACCAGCTCGACCAGCTCTGGCCGCTGTACCTCGGAGGCAGGTTGCCGGCCGATCACCGGGAAAATGTCCGACTCCAAGTACTGCAGCACCTTAGATGAAGTAGCTGGCGCCCACCGTGGCCGGTTGTAGTCGTACCACTCTCGTGCCAGCAGCTCCATTGTAAGGACCTGGGCCGCTGCTGCTGTCTTCTCCTGCTGTTTATGAGCGCTGGGATCTACGCCTTGCGCCAGCATCTTTCGGGCAGCCTCACGGCGCTCACGGGCCTGCGCCAGCGTGATAGCAGGGTAGATACCTAGGCTGAGCATCTTGGCTTTGCCGTCGAATCGATAGCGCAGACGCCAAAGCTTCCCACCAGAAGGCGTAACTTCGATGCACAAGCCTTGGGCATCGGCGAGACGGTAAAGCTTATCGCGGGGCTTGGCGGTGCGAAGGGCGGTGTCTGTGAGTGCCACGGGTATTCCTTGCAGTGACCGAGCAGGGCGGCTCTGCGGTGGTGTGTGAGTAGGATTCTGGACCGAACTCGGCTCTACTCACCAATCTACTCACATAATATTGGGCTTACAAGGGAACCACTGGGAATGCTGGGCACAAAAAAACCGGCTCGGTGGCCGGTTTTTCTGGTTATCTGGGCGTTTTGAGCAACGCTAGATAATTATGTGTGGTGCCCCGAGGGAGAATCGAACTCCCACTTCTTTCGAAAACGGATTTTGAATCCGCCGCGTCTACCAATTCCGCCATCAGGGCTCAATGGCGGCGAAGTATAAGGATGACTTTTCCTTTGGTCAACAGGGATTTGCGTTGGTTTTTTACTAATTCCGCCAAACCGGATAAACTTCCCGGCCCTGCTAAACGAACCCCATCATGCGCGTCGCTGACTTTACCTTCGATCTCCCCGATTCCCTGATTGCTCGCCACCCGTTGGCCGAGCGTCGCAGTAGTCGTCTGTTGACCCTCGATGGGGTGAGCGGCGCGCTGGCACATCGTCAATTCACTGATTTGCTTGAGCATCTGCGCTCGGGCGACTTGATGGTGTTCAACAATACCCGCGTCATTCCTGCACGCCTGTTTGGGCAGAAGACGTCCGGCGGCAAGCTGGAAATTCTGGTCGAGCGCGTGCTGGACAGCCATAGCGTGCTGGCACACGTGCGAGCGAGCAAGGCGCCCAAACCGGGCTCGACAATTCTGATCGACGGCGGTGGCGAGGCTGAAATGGTTGCGCGCCACGACACGTTGTTCGAGCTGCGGTTTACCGAAGAGGTGCTGCCGCTTCTGGACCGTGTCGGGCATATGCCGCTGCCTCCTTATATAGATCGCCCCGACGAAGGCGCAGACCGTGAGCGCTACCAGACTGTTTATGCCGAGCGTGCCGGTGCGGTGGCTGCACCTACGGCTGGTCTGCATTTCGATCAGCCATTGATGAAAGCCATTGCGGCCAAGGGCGTCGAGACGGCGTTTGTCACGCTGCACGTCGGCGCGGGCACGTTCCAGCCGGTGCGCGTTGACCGCATCGAAGACCATCACATGCATAACGAATGGCTGGAAGTCAGCCAGGAAGTGGTCGATGCCGTAGCGGCGTGCCGTGCGCGGGGTGGTCGGGTGATAGCCGTCGGGACGACCAGCGTGCGTTCGCTGGAAAGTGCTGCGCGCGACGGTCAGCTCAAGCCGTTCAGTGGTGACACCGACATCTTCATTTATCCAGGGCGACCGTTTCACGTGGTCGATGCCCTGGTGACCAATTTCCATTTGCCTGAATCCACGCTGTTGATGCTGGTTTCGGCGTTCGCTGGTTATCCCGAAACCATGGCAGCCTACGCGGCCGCCATCGAGCACGGGTACCGCTTCTTCAGTTACGGGGATGCCATGTTCATCACCCGCAATCCCGCGCCGACGGCCCCAGCGGAATCGGCAACAGAGGATCACGCATGAGTCGCACCTGTCGTATGTCTTTCGAGTTGTTGGCCACCGACGGCAAGGCCCGTCGCGGTCGGCTGACCTTTCCGCGTGGCGTGGTCGAAACCCCGGCGTTCATGCCGGTGGGCACCTATGGCACGGTAAAGGGCATGCTGCCGCGCGATATCGAAGCCACTGGTGCGCAGATCATTCTGGGCAACACCTTTCACTTGTGGCTGCGTCCTGGCACCGAGGTCATCAAGGGACACGGCGACCTGCATGATTTCATGCAGTGGCAAGGGCCGATTCTGACTGACTCGGGCGGTTTTCAGGTGTTCAGCCTGGGCGCGATGCGCAAGATCAAGGAGGAGGGCGTGACGTTCGCCTCTCCGGTCGACGGCGCCAAGGTGTTCATGGGGCCGGAAGAGTCCATGCAGGTTCAGCGCGATCTGGGTTCAGACATCGTGATGATCTTCGACGAATGCACGCCGTACCCGGCTGACGAAGACGTCGCACGCATTTCCATGGAGCTGTCGCTGCGCTGGGCCAAGCGTTCCAAGGTGGCGCATGGCGAAAACACCGCAGCCCTGTTCGGTATTGTGCAGGGTGGCATGCACGAGAGCCTGCGCATGCGCTCGCTTGAAGGCCTCGATCAGATAGGTTTCGACGGCCTGGCGATTGGCGGTCTGTCGGTGGGCGAGCCCAAACACGAAATGATCAAGGTGCTGGACTACCTGCCGGGCCAGATGCCAGCAGACAAACCTCGTTACTTGATGGGAGTAGGCAAGCCGGAAGATCTGGTCGAAGGTGTGCGCCGCGGCGTTGACATGTTTGACTGTGTGATGCCCACCCGCAACGCCCGCAATGGCCACCTGTTCATTGATACCGGTGTGCTGAAAATCCGCAACGCGTTCCATCGCCACGACAATTCGCCGCTGGATCCGACCTGCGATTGCTACACCTGCAAGAACTTCTCGCGTGCTTATCTGCACCACTTGGACAAGTGCGGAGAAATGCTGGGTAGCATGCTCAATACGATCCACAATTTACGGCACTACCAAGTGCTTATGGCTGGTTTGCGCGAGGCTATTCAACAGGGTACATTGGCCGCCTTCGTCGATGCCTTCTATGCCAAACGCGGCCTCCCAACGCCGCCTCTGGGTTGAAACAGAACGAGTTTTTCCTGCTTTTTATACTAATTATGTAACTGGAGCGACAAATGAGCTTTTTCATCTCTCCCGCTTTTGCGGATGCTGCTGCACCGGCTGCCGGTCCTGCGGGCAGTGGTTTCGAGTGGATCTTCCTGGTCGGCTTCCTGGTCATCTTCTACCTGATGATCTGGCGTCCACAGGCCAAGCGCGCCAAAGAGCAGAAAAACCTGCTGGGCAACCTGCAGAAAGGCGACGAAGTTGTGACCAGCGGTGGTATCGCCGGCAAGATCAACAAAGTGACCGACGATTTCGTGGTCATCGAAGTGTCCGACACGGTTGAGCTGAAAATTCAGAAGGGCGCAATTGCTGCCACTCTGCCAAAGGGCACCCTGAAAGCGATCTGAGTACCAACTTTTACCCATCGACGGGGCGCGCAAGGCGCCCCGCGTTTTAAGCGGGCGGCGTGATGCTGAACAAATACCCTCTGTGGAAATACGTACTGATCCTGGCGGTGCTGGTGATCGGTTTTATTTATTCCGCACCCAATCTCTACCCTGACGATTCGGCCATCCAGATCAGTGGCGCAAGCACCGCGCTGCAGGTTACCCAGGCGGACGTGGATCGTGCAGCCAAGGCGCTTACCGATGCAGGCATTTCGGTCAAGGCTTCTTCTCTGGCTGAGAATGGCAAGGGCGGTTTGTTGCGTCTGAGCAAGCAGGAAGACCAGTTGCCGGCCAAGGATGTCGTGCGCAAGGCGTTGGGTGATGACTATGTCGTCGCACTGAACCTGGCACGTACCACGCCGACATGGCTGCGTAATCTTGGCGCAACTCCAATGAAACTCGGTCTCGACCTGTCCGGTGGTGTGCACTTCCTGTTGGAAGTCGACATGGACAAGGCCATCGATGCCCGTCTGAAAGTCTACGAAGGCGAAGTCAAAGCCCTGTTGCGCAAGGAAAAGGTGCGTTATCGCAGCCTGCCTCAACTGGGTAACGTGCTTCAGCTGGGCTTTACCGATGATGCAGAGCGCGAGCAGGCTCGTGGTCTGGTGCGTAAAACCTTTACCGATTTCGAAATCACGCCTGCCGAGCTGAACGGTATTCCCGTGCTGCGCATGGCGCTGACCCCGGCCAAGCTGGCTGAGATTCGTGAGTATTCCATCAAGCAGAACCTGACCACGGTCCGTAACCGTGTCAACGAGCTGGGTGTGGCCGAGCCGCTGGTTCAGCGTCAGGGCGCCAACCGCATCGTGGTTGAGCTGCCGGGCGTGCAGGACACGGCCGAGGCCAAGCGTATTCTGGGCAAGACTGCCAACCTCGAGTTCCGTCTTGGCGCAGGCCCGGATGACTCGAAAGGCACCACTGAAATGTTCGAGTTCCGCGAAGGCGGCCGTCCGGCAGCAGCCGTGGAGCGAGGCCTGATCATTACAGGTGATCAGGTGACTGATGCCAAGGCCAGTTTTGACGAGCAGGGCCGCCCACAGGTGAACATCAATCTTGATGGTCATGGTGGCGAGCTGATGAGCCGTGCAACCCGCAGTAACGTGGGCCGCAGCATGGCGGTGATCTTCATCGAGCAACGGCCGACCACGACCTACACCAGGCAGACTGTGGACGGCGTCGAAAAAGACG
Organism: Pseudomonas californiensis; assembly: GCF_021147775.1. GTDB lineage: Bacteria > Pseudomonadota > Gammaproteobacteria > Pseudomonadales > Pseudomonadaceae > Aquipseudomonas > Aquipseudomonas californiensis. The sequence continues at coordinate 213,652 of NZ_JAGTPK010000007.1, read as the reverse complement.
TGCCGGTTCAGACCTTCAAGGAAGACAAGAAGATCATCAGTCTGGCGACCATTCAGTCGCCGCTGGGCAGCCAGTTTCGTATCACAGGCCTGAACGGTCAGGGTGAGGCTTCCGAGCTGGCTCTGCTGTTGCGCGCCGGTGGTCTGGCTGCGCCGATGTACTTCGCTGAAGAGCGCACCATCGGCCCGAGCCTGGGTGCTGACAACATCACCAAGGGTGTCGACGCGTCTCTGTGGGGCATGCTGTTCGTATCGCTGTTCATCATGGCCATCTACCGCTTCTTCGGTCTGATCGCGACAGTGGCTCTGGGTCTGAACATGGTCATGCTGCTGGCGCTGATGTCCTTGCTGGGTGCAACGCTGACCCTGCCAGGTATCGCCGGTATCGTGTTGACCATGGGTATGGCGGTGGACGCCAACGTGCTGATCTTCTCGCGGATACGCGAAGAGATCGCCAACGGCATGACCGTCCAGCGCGCAATCAACGAAGGTTTCGATCGTGCCTACACGGCGATCCTCGACGCCAACCTGACGACGTTGCTGGTCGGCGGCATTCTCTTTGCGATGGGCACCGGCCCGGTCAAAGGGTTCGCGGTGACCATGTCGCTCGGGATCTTTACCTCGATGTTCACGGCCATCATGGTGACCCGCGCTATGGTCAACCTGATCTACGGCGGTCGTGACTTCAAGAAGTTGTGGATTTAAGGGGCTGCCATGTTACGTACCATCAACTTCATGGGCGTTCGCAACGTTGCGTTCGCCGTCACCATGCTCCTTACCGCACTGGCGTTGTTCAGCTGGTTCCATAAAGGGCTCAACTATGGTCTGGACTTTACCGGCGGTACGCTCATCGAGCTGACCTACGAGCGTCCAGCCGATCTGGGCAAGGTGCGTCAGGAGCTGGTTGCGGCCGGTTATCACGACGCCGTTGTACAGAGCTTCGGTGCGACCACTGACCTGCTCGTGCGTATGCCGGGTGAAGATCCGCAACTGGGTACTCAGGTGGCCGAAGCCCTTCGCAAGACAGGTGCTGACAACTCGGCTGTGGTGAAACGCGTGGAATTCGTCGGCCCGCAGGTCGGTGAAGAGCTGCGTGATCAGGGCGGTATCGGCATGCTGCTGGCGCTGGGCGGGGTACTGATCTACCTGGCGTTCCGCTTCCAGTGGAAGTTCGCGGTCGGTGCGATCGTCTCGCTGATCCACGACGTGGTGGTGACGATGGGTATCCTGTCGTTCTTCCAGATAACGTTCGACCTGACGGTGCTGGCGGCGGTGCTTGCGATTATCGGTTATTCGTTGAACGACACCATTGTCGTCTTTGACCGGGTGCGTGAGAACTTCCGCTTGCTGCGCAAGGCTTCGCTGATCGAGAACATCAACATCTCCACCACTCAGACGCTGTTGCGCACCATTGCGACTTCTGTCTCGACGTTGCTGGCCATCGTTGCGTTGTGGGTGTTTGGTGGTGACAGCCTGGAAGGTTTCTCCATCGCGTTGTTCATTGGCGTACTGGCGGGTACCTACTCGTCCATCTACATCGCCAACGTGGTATTGATCTGGCTGAACCTGACGACAGAGGATCTGATTCCTCCGGTGGTCGTCGAAAAGGCTGACGATCTGCCATAAGATCCAGCCATCATAAAAAAGGCGCGAACTCTGAACTCGCGCCTTTTTTTATGCTCCAAGGCTAGGTACTGCGCAGTCATGCTGCGTTTCGATTGGTCAGGAGGTTCAAGTGAACAAGTCTATGCTTGTTGGTGTTGTGTTAGGTGCTGCTGTGGTAACTGCTGGCGGCGCCGTTGCCACCTATAGCTTGGTCAAGGGTGGTCCTGAGTACGCAGATGTATTGGCGGTCGAGCCGATCAATCAGCAGATCAAGACCCCTCGTGAGGTTTGCAAGGACGTAACCGTTACTCGTCAGGCGCCGGTCAAGGACCAGCATCAGATTGTAGGTAGCGTGATTGGTGCGGTTGCCGGTGGTTTGCTGGGCAACCAGGTCGGTGGCGGTAACGGCAAGAAGATCGCAACCGTTGCAGGTGCGGTGGGTGGCGGCTATGCCGGTAACAAGGTGCAGGAAGGTATGCAGGAGCGTGACACCTACACCACTACCCAGAACCGTTGCACCACAGTCAATGACGTCAGCGACAAAGTGGTCGGCTACAACGTGAAGTACAAGCTGAACGAAAAAGTGGGTCAGGTTCGTATGGAGCGTGATCCGGGCAACCAGATCCCTGTGGACAAGAACGGTCAGTTGATCCTGGGTCAGGCTCAGTAATCAGCTTCATGTTTCCTGGACTCATAAAAAAACCGGCTTTCGCCGGTTTTTTTACATCTGCCGCTTAGCGTTTCAGCGAAGCCGGCAGGTGTGGTGCGATAGCAGTCAGGACTGCCTTGAAGCACTTGGTGTTGCCAGCCACGATGTGGCCTTTTTCCAGGAAGTCGTGACCGCCTGTGAAGTCGCTGACCAGGCCGCCTGCTTCCTGAATCAGCAGCGCGCCTGCAGCCATGTCCCACTCGGACAGGCCCGACTCCCAGAACGCATCGAAGCGACCAGCTGCCACGTAGGCGAGATCAAGGCTGGCAGCGCCTGCGCGGCGTATGCCTGCAGTCTGGCCAACCAGGCTGCGGAACATGCCCAGGTAGTTTTCGATGTTGTCCATCTGGTTGTCGCGGAAAGGGAAGCCAGTACCCAGCAGAGCGCCTTCAAGGCTCTTGCGCTGGCTGACACGCAGACGACGACCGTTCAATGCTGCGCCACGACCGCGGCTGGCAGTGAATTCTTCCTGGCGAACCGGGTCAAGAATAACGGCGTGTTCCAGGCGGCCACGGTATTTGCAGGCAATGCTTACTGCAAAGTGCGGAATGCCGCGTACGAAGTTGGTGGTGCCGTCCAGTGGGTCGATGATCCACAGGTAGTCGGTGCCTTCGCCGCTGCCTTCGTGCATGCCGCTTTCTTCACCCAGGATGCCGTGGGTAGGGTAGGCCTTGCGCAGAGCGGTGATGATGCTCTGTTCGGCTGCACGGTCGATCTCTGTGACGTAGTCTTTGGCTTCTTTTTCGTCAACCTTGATGGTATCCAAGCGCTCGATGGAGCGGAAAATCAATTCGCTGGCGCTGCGGGCGGCGCGCAGCGCGATATTCAGCATGGGCTGCATGGACAATTCACCTAAGGTTGTTAAAGAGAGCCGGCCATTCTATTGGCTGATTCGAATTATTTCCAGCCTTGCGTTGTAACGGCTGTCGGTTTAAGGCCCTCGGGTATGCACAGGTTCGTAGCGTTAACCGGGGCGCTTCTGTAAGATTTGCCGCCCTAATTCGCCTCAGTGAGCATTCGCATTGCTGCAGAATATTCGTGTTGTCCTGGTCGGCACTACCCATCCCGGAAATATCGGCGGGGCTGCTCGCGCCATGAAAAACATGGGGCTCTCGCGGCTGGTGCTGGTCGATCCGCGGATTTTCCCGTCCCCTGATGCCGATGCGCGTGCCTCGGGCGCCACTGACATTCTTGAAAGTGCGCAGGTCGTCGCCACGCTGGAAGAAGCGTTGGTGGGATGCAGTCTGGTGCTGGGCACCAGTGCGCGTGATCGCAGCCTGCCGTGGCCGATGCTTGACCCTCGTGCGTCGGGCGTGAAGGTTGTCGAGCAGGCCGGGCAGGGTGCCGAGGTGGCGCTGGTGTTCGGCCGTGAACATGCAGGCCTGACCAACGAAGAGCTGCAGCGTTGTCACTTTCATGTGCATATCCCGTCTGATCCTGAATTCAGCTCGCTCAACCTCGCAGCGGCGGTGCAGGTGCTCAGCTATGAAGTGCGCATGTCATGGCTCGAGGCGGCAGGTGCCCAGCCCCAGGCTTCTGCAGTCGGCGCAGCCCATAACGCCGAGCTGGCGACCATGGATGAGATGGAAGGCTTTTACGCTCACCTGGAGACAACCCTGGTCGCGATCGGTTTCCTTGACCCTGAAAAGCCACGGCATCTTATGGCGCGATTGCGCAGGCTCTATGGTCGCAGCGAAGTGGAGCGCTCCGAGTTGAGTATCCTGCGTGGCGTGCTGACCGAGACCCAGAAAGCCGCGCGCGGTGAACCCTACAAGCGGAAGGATCAGTGATGTTCGAGCGTTTGCGAGAAGATATTCAAAGCGTTTTCCATCGAGATCCCGCTGCGCGTAATGCATTCGATGTGCTGACCTGTTATCCCGGCATGCACGCCATCTGGCTGCACCGCTTCGCCCACATTCTGTGGCGCAAGGGCTGGAAGTGGCCGGCGCGCGTCGTGTCCAACTTCGGTCGCTGGATGACCGGCATCGAGATCCATCCTGGCGCGAAGATCGGTCGTCGGTTCTTTATCGATCATGGCATGGGCATCGTGATTGGCGAAACGGCTGAGATCGCCAATGACGTAACCCTCTATCAGGGCGTGACGCTTGGTGGTACCAGCTGGAACGCCGGCAAACGTCATCCGACGCTCGAAGACGGTGTGGTGGTCGGTGCTGGTGCCAAGGTGCTGGGGCCTTTTACCGTGGGTGCCGGCGCCAAGATCGGCTCCAACGCGGTGGTCACCAAGGCTGTGCCTGCGGGCGCGACAGCGGTGGGTATTCCGGCGCGCATCATCATCAAGTCAGATGACGAGGCAGAGGCAAAGCGCAAGGCCATGGCTGAAAAGCTTGGCTTCGATGCCTATGGCGTCAGCGCAGACATGCCGGACCCGATCGCTCGCGCCATCGGCCAGTTACTGGATCATCTGCAGGCTGTCGACGGCCGTCTCGAGGGCATGTGCGATGCGCTCGGCAGGCTTGGCAGTGATTACTGCGCCAAAGAGTTGCCGGAGCTGCGCGACGAGGTATTCGATTGCGTCAAGGACCGTCAGGAAGACAAGGTCGGCTAAGGATTGCAGGGGTTCGGGCGTGCCATTGCGCCCCGGCTTTGCTATGATGCAGCCCGCACTTTTCGCTAATCCCGACTATTTTACTTGGTCTAATAGTTGACTCATTTACTCGGGAATAGCATACTCACTCCCATTCCGAACCTCTGCGGTATACGCGATGCGACTGACTACAAAAGGCCGATACGCTGTCACAGCCATGCTTGACCTGGCTTTGCACGCGCAGAATGGGCCAGTGTCTCTGGCCGATATCTCCGAGCGGCAGGGCATTTCCCTGTCTTACCTCGAACAGTTGTTCGCCAAGCTGCGCCGCGGCAACCTCGTTTCCAGTGTTCGTGGTCCGGGTGGCGGTTATCAACTGTCTCGCGACATGAAAGGTATCCAGGTCGCTCAGGTCGTCGATGCGGTCAATGAATCGGTCGATGCCACACGCTGTCAGGGGCTTGGCGATTGCCATGCTGGCGATACTTGCCTGACCCACCATTTGTGGTGCGACCTCAGTCAGCAGATTCACGAATTTTTAAGCGGTATCAGCCTGGCCGACCTTGTCACTCGCCGTGAGGTACAAGAAGTCGCTCAGCGCCAGGATATGCGTCGTAACCATATCAATACGTCGCAACTGGGTAAGATTGAAACGTCCGCCGTTGAATGAACGCAGATGAATGAGCGGTGCGCCTGCCTGATAGGAGAGCTTCAATGAAATTGCCGATTTACCTCGATTACTCCGCGACGACCCCGGTCGATCCGCGTGTCGCGCAGAAAATGATCGAATGCCTGACAGTCGAAGGAAACTTCGGCAACCCGGCTTCGCGTTCCCACGTTTTCGGCTGGAAAGCTGAAGAAGCGGTCGAAAATGCACGCCGTCAGGTCGCAGACCTGGTCAATGCAGACCCACGTGAAATCGTCTGGACCTCCGGTGCGACCGAGTCCAACAACCTGGCGATCAAGGGTGTGGCGCATTTCTACGCCAGCAAAGGCAAGCACCTGATCACCTCCAAGGTTGAGCACAAGGCTGTTCTCGACACCACGCGCCAACTGGAGCGTGAAGGTTTCGAAGTGACCTACCTTGAGCCGGGCGAAGATGGTCTGATCACCCCAGCCATGATTGAAGCTGCACTGCGCGACGACACCATTCTGGTTTCGGTCATGCATGTGAACAACGAGATCGGCACCATCAACGACATCGCCGCCATCGGCGAGCTGACTCGTTCGCGTGGCGTGCTGTTCCATGTTGACGGCGCACAGGCCACCGGCAAGGTTGAAATCGATCTGGCCAGCCTCAAGGTTGACCTGATGTCGTTCTCTGCGCACAAGACTTACGGTCCTAAAGGTATCGGTGCGCTCTACGTCAGCCGCAAGCCGCGTGTTCGCCTTGAAGCGGCCATGCATGGCGGCGGTCACGAACGTGGCATGCGCTCCGGCACTCTGGCGACTCACCAGATCGTGGGTATGGGTGAAGCGTTCAGCATTGCCAAGCAGGAAATGGCTGCGGAGAACGTGCGCGTCAAAGCGTTGAGCGATCGTTTCTTCAAGCAGGTCGAAGACCTCGAAGAGCTTTATGTCAACGGCAGCCTGACCGCTCGCGTACCGCACAACCTGAACCTGAGCTTCAACTACGTTGAAGGCGAGTCGCTGATCATGGCGCTCAAGGATCTGGCGGTCTCGTCTGGCTCGGCCTGTACATCGGCTTCGCTCGAACCTTCCTATGTGCTGCGCGCACTGGGTCGTAACGACGAACTGGCACATAGCTCGATCCGCTTCACCTTCGGTCGTTTCACCACCGAAGAAGAAATCGATTACGCCGCGCAGAAGGTCTGCGAGGCTGTCACCAAGCTGCGTACACTCTCGCCGCTGTGGGACATGTTCAAAGACGGCGTCGATATCTCCAAGATCGAGTGGGCGGCGCACTAATTTAAAGTCGCCTCCAATACAGGTCTGGCCGGCACATGCCGGTTGGGCCTGAAGAGCGGCTCCCTGATGTGAGAGGAACAGAATCATGGCTTACAGCGAAAAGGTCATCGACCACTACGAAAACCCGCGCAACGTCGGCAAGATGAACGCGGAAGACCCGGATGTCGGCACTGGCATGGTCGGCGCTCCGGCATGCGGCGACGTGATGCGTCTGCAGATCAAGGTCAACGAGCAGGGCATCATCGAAGATGCCAAGTTCAAGACCTACGGCTGCGGTTCGGCGATTGCGTCCAGCTCCCTGGCGACCGAGTGGATGAAGGGCAAGACTCTGGATGAAGCAGAGACCATCAAGAACACTCAGCTGGCTGAAGAGCTAGCGCTGCCTCCAGTGAAGATTCACTGCTCGGTACTCGCAGAAGACGCCATCAAGGCGGCGGTTCGCGATTACAAGCAGAAGAAAGGCCTGTTGTAAGCAGCCCTTTTTCAGAGAAGCTTGCGACAAATAAGGAGTTCCGATGACTATCAGCATGACAGAAGCTGCCGCTAACCACGTACGACGTTCCCTCGAGGGGCGTGGTAAGGGTGACGGCGTTCGTCTGGGTGTTCGCACCACAGGCTGTTCAGGTCTGGCCTATGTACTCGAGTTCGTTGACGAGGCAGGCAGCGAGGACACTGTGTTCGAACAGCACGGCGTCAAAGTGATTATCGACCCGAAAAGCCTGGTCTACCTTGATGGCACCGAGCTCGATTTCGTGCGGGAAGGGTTGAACGAAGGCTTCAAGTTCAACAACCCCAATTCGCGCGGTGAGTGCGGCTGCGGCGAAAGCTTCAACGTCTGAGGCTTTTTATCGTGGGTACTCCTTGTCATTTCGCCTTGTTCGAGCTCAAGCCTGAGTTTCAGCTTGATCTCGATCAACTGGCGACGCGTTACCGTGAGTTGGCGCGTAGCGTACATCCAGACCGTTTTGCTGATGCTCCCGAGCGTGAGCAGCGTCTGGCGCTGGAGCGTTCAGCCAGCCTCAACGAAGCCTACCAGACCCTCAAAAGCCCTCCCAAACGAGCGCGTTACCTGCTTGCCATGAATGGCAACGAGGTGCCGCTTGAGGTGACGGTGCATGACCCCGATTTTCTTCTGCAGCAGATGCATTTGCGGGAAGAGCTCGAGGATCTGCAGGATGAGGCTGATCTGGCTGGCGTTGCGACCTTCAAGCGTCAGCTGAAGGTCGCTCAGGATGAACTGAACGACAGCTTTGCTGCCTGTTGGAATGATGCTGCACAACGTGAGCACGCTGAAAGGCTGATGCGCCGTATGCAGTTCCTCGACAAGCTCTCTCACGAAGTGCGCCAACTAGAAGAGCGCCTCGACGATTAACCCCGTGCGGCCTCGGCCGTACGCCAGTGATTATTCTGATAAAGCATGGCCTTACTGCAGATCGCCGAACCCGGCCAAAGTCCTCAACCGCACCAGCGTCGTCTGGCTGTGGGGATCGACTTGGGCACTACCAATTCTCTGGTTGCTGCAGTGCGCAGCGGCCTGTCCGAACCGCTGGCCGATGCAGAAGGGCAAGTCATCCTGCCGTCTGCGGTGCGCTACCACGCTGACCGCGTTGAAGTAGGGCAGTCCGCGAAGATCGCTGCGTCTCAGGACCCGTTCAACACCGTACTGTCGGTCAAGCGCCTCATGGGGCGCGGGCTGAGCGACGTCAAGCAGTTGGGCGAACAGCTGCCTTATCGCTTCGTCGAGGGTGAGTCGCACATGCCGTTCATCGACACCGTGCAAGGGCCGAAAAGCCCGGTGCAGGTGTCGGCAGACATCCTGAAAGTGTTGCGCCAGCGTGCCGAAGAAGCGTTGGGCGGCGAGCTGGTCGGTGCCGTTATCACTGTTCCCGCCTATTTCGATGATGCACAACGTCAAGCTACCAAAGACGCTGCCAAGTTTGCCGGTCTCAATGTGTTGCGTCTGCTCAACGAGCCGACAGCGGCCGCTGTGGCTTACGGTCTCGATCAGAAGGCTGAAGGCGTCGTTGCCATCTACGATTTGGGTGGCGGTACCTTTGATATCTCTATTCTGCGTCTGACCGGCGGTGTGTTCGAAGTGCTGGCAACCGGTGGCGACACTGCGCTGGGCGGCGATGACTTTGATCACGCGATTGCCAGTTGGATGGTCGCCGATGCAGGTCTGTCTGCTGATCTTGCCCCTTCTGCGCAACGTAGTCTGCTCCAGGCTGCCTGCGCGGCAAAAGAAGCTCTGACGGACGCTGATTCTGTCGAGGTTGCCCACGGCGACTGGCGTGCAACGCTGACTCGTGAAGCGTTCAACGCGCTGATCGAGCCTATGGTAGCCCGTAGTCTCAAGGCCTGCCGTCGGGCGGTCCGTGATACCGGCATCGAGTTTGAAGAAGTCGGCGCAGTGGTTATGGTCGGCGGTTCCACCCGTGTGCCGCGGGTACGTGAAGCGGTTGCCGAGCTGTTTGGCCGTGAGCCCCTGACAGAAATCGATCCGGATCAAGTGGTGGCCATCGGGGCTGCGATCCAGGCCGATACCTTGGCTGGCAACAAGCGCGACGGCGAAGAATTGCTGCTGCTCGACGTGATTCCGCTCTCGTTGGGGCTGGAAACCATGGGCGGTCTGATGGAAAAGGTCATTCCGCGCAACACCACGATTCCGGTGGCGCGAGGTCAGGAATTCACCACCTATAAAGACGGCCAGACGGCCATGATGATTCATGTCTTGCAGGGCGAGCGCGAATTGATCAGCGATTGCCGTTCTCTGGCACGCTTCGAGTTGCGCGGCATTCCCCCTATGGTCGCGGGAGCAGCCAAGATCCGTGTGACGTTCCAGGTCGATGCAGATGGCCTGTTGAATGTTTCAGCGCGTGAACTGGGCTCTGGTATCGAATCGAGCATCCAGGTCAAGCCGTCCTACGGGCTGACGGATGGCGAAATCACTCGCATGCTCAAGGATTCTTTCGCCTACGCCGGTGACGACAAGGTTGCTCGTGTGCTGCGCGAACATCAGGTCGACGCCAAGCGTCTGCTCGAGGCGGTCGAAGGTGCGCTGGAAGCCGATGGAGAGCGCCTGCTGGACGCCGAAGAGCGTCTGGTGATCAACCTGCAAATGGACGAATTACGTGAATTGATGCAGGGCACCGATGGCCACGCCATCGAGCAGCAGACCAAGCGTCTGTCGCAGGTGACCGATGCATTTGCTGCCCGCCGCCTTGATTCGACGGTAAAAGCCGCACTGGCCGGGCGCAACTTGAATGAGATTGAGGAATAACTGATGCCGCAGGTGATTTTTCTGCCCCACGCCGAGCACTGCCCGGACGGGCTGGTTGTAGAAGTTGAGCCCGGTACGTCTATTCTGGAAATTGCTCACGACCATCACATCGAGATCGAGAGTGCATGCGGCGGCGTCTGTGCATGCACAACGTGCCACTGCATTATTCGCGAGGGTTTCAATTCGCTGAATGAAGCCGATGAGCTGGAAGAGGATATGCTGGACAAGGCGTGGGGGCTTGAGCCCAATTCGCGCCTGTCCTGTCAGGCTATTGTTGGAACCGAAGACCTGACGGTCGAAATTCCGAAATATTCCCTCAACCACGCCGCTGAAGCGCCGCACTGATTCGAGGTACGCTCATGAGTCTCAAATGGGTCGATGTGCAGGAAATCGCCATTCAGCTGGCTGAAAGCCACCCGGATGTTGATCCGCTGTCCGTGAACTTCGTCAAGTTGCGCAACCTGGTCATGGCGTTGCCCGAGTTCGACGATGTGCCTGATCGGGGCGGTGAAAAGGTCCTTGAAGCGATCCAGGGGTTGTGGATCGAAGAGGCGGATTGACGTTCTGTAACGCACGCAGTTAGGCAATACATCAGAACCCGCGTATAATTCGCGGGTTTAATTTTTCGCTTCAATCACTGTTTCTGGAGTTTCACCATGGCTGTTCAACGTACTTTCTCTATCATCAAGCCTGACGCCGTTGCAAAGAACGTAATCGGCGAGATCACCACTCGTTTCGAAAAAGCCGGTCTGCGCGTTGTTGCTTCCAAGCTGAAGCAGCTGTCCAAGGCCGAAGCTGAAGGTTTCTACGCTGAGCACAGCGCTCGTGGCTTCTTCGGCGACCTGGTTGCTTTCATGATCTCCGGCCCTGTTGTTGTTCAGGTTCTGGAAGGCGAAAACGCAATCGCTCTGAACCGCGAGCTGATGGGCGCTACCAACCCTAAAGAAGCAGCTGCTGGCACCATTCGTGCCGACTTCGCTGATTCCATCGACGCCAACGCTGTTCACGGTTCGGACTCCGAAGCCGCTGCCGCTCGCGAAATCTCGTACTTCTTCGCAGCTACCGAAGTAACCGCTCGCTAAGTCCTGTCGACTAACGAGTGAAGGGTGAATTCATGATTGCATCGACTGGTAAAACCAACTTGCTGGGTCTGACTCAGCTGGAAATGGAAAAATTCTTCGACTCTATCGGGGAGAAGCGCTTCCGTGCCGGTCAGGTCATGAAGTGGATTCACCACTTTGGCGTCGATGATTTCGACGCCATGACGAATGTCAGCAAGGCCTTGCGCGAAAAGCTCAAGGCTTGTGCTGAGGTTCGGGGTCCTGAAGTCGTCAGCGAGGACATTTCGAGCGATGGCACCCGCAAGTGGGTGGTGCGCGTCGAGTCCGGCAGTTGCGTCGAAACCGTTTATATTCCGCAAGGCAAACGCGGCACCTTGTGTGTTTCGTCCCAGGCGGGCTGTGCCCTGGATTGCAGTTTCTGCTCCACGGGCAAGCAAGGCTTCAACAGCAACCTCACCGCCGCCGAGGTTATCGGTCAGGTGTGGATTGCCAACAAATCCTTTGGCAGTGTCCCGGCGACCGTCGACCGTGCTATCACCAACGTGGTGATGATGGGCATGGGTGAGCCGCTGCTGAATTTCGATAATGTCATCGCCGCCATGCATCTGATGATGGATGACCTGGGGTATGGCATTTCCAAGCGCCGTGTGACGTTGTCCACCTCGGGCGTGGTGCCGATGATTGATGAGCTGTCCAAGCACATCGATGTTTCGCTGGCCTTGTCGCTGCATGCGCCGAATGACGCACTGCGCAACCAGTTGGTGCCGATCAACAAGAAATACCCGCTGAAAATGCTGCTCGAGTCCTGCCGCCGCTATATGTCCAGTCTGGGCGAAAAGCGTGTTCTCACTATCGAGTACACGATGCTCAAGGACATCAACGACAAGGTCGAGCACGCAGTCGAGATGATCGAGCTGCTCAAGGACACACCCTGCAAGATCAACCTGATCCCGTTCAACCCGTTCCCGCATTCCGGTTACGAGCGTCCGAGCAATAACGCGATTCGTCGTTTTCAGGACCTGTTGCATCAAGCCGGTTATAACGTCACTGTGCGCACCACGCGCGGTGAGGACATTGATGCTGCATGCGGCCAGCTGGTCGGGCAGGTAATGGATCGCACACGCCGTAGTGAACGCTACATTGCTGTGCGTGAGTTGAGTGCTGACGCCGACACGGCGCCTGTAGCGGCGACTCGAACCTGACCGCGACCCTGACCAAGAGAGACTCCATGTCTGTGCGTGCCTCGTTGCTGCTGCTCTGTGTTGTCATGTCGCTGGTAGGTTGCGTATCGACAGGTAACGTCAATCCGCTGTCTACCTCTAAAGGGCGTGACGAGGCGCGGCAGGCTTACGTACAGTTGGGGTTGGGCTATCTGCAGCAGGGTCAGACCGAGCGTGCCAAGGTTCCCTTGAAGAAAGCGCTTGAGCTGGATGGCTCCGATGCTCAGGCCAATTCGGCGTTGGCGCTGGTGTTCCAGCGCGAAATGGAACCCGAGCTTGCGAACCAGTATTTTCTGAAGGCATTGTCCGCCAGCCGCAATGAAACAAGGATCGTCAATAATTACGGCAGCTTTCTCTACGAGCAGAAACGTTACAAGGAGGCCTACGAACGTTTCGAGCAGGCAGCGGCCGACAACCTGTATCCTGAGCGTTCCCGGGTTTTTGAAAGCCTGGGCATGACGTCGCTCAAGCTGGGCAATCGTGATCGGGCACGTGACGAGTTCACCAAGGCGTTGCGCCTTGATCGTCAACAGCCGCGCGCTTTGCTGGAAATGGCCGAGTTGTATTATGAAGACGGGCAATATGTCCCTTCGCGTGACTACTACGACCGTTTTAATCAGCTGAGCGAGCAAAATGCACGTAGTCTACTGCTCGGTACGCGGTTGGCGAAGATCTACGATGACCGCAACAAGGCAGCCAGTTATGGGCTGCAATTAAAAAGACTCTATCCCGGTACGCCGGAATATCAGCAATACCTGTCGGAGCAATGATGAAAGCGGCGCATCCCGAAGTTGTAGCAACCTCCCGCGCGAACCCCGGAGAGACCCTGCGCCAGGTCCGTGAGAGTAAAAACTGGTCGCTGCCAGATGTGGCTTTGAGGCTTAACCTCACCGTGGCTTCACTGACTCATGTGGAGAACGGGAATTTCGAAAAACTGCCTGGGCATACGTTTGCCCGTGGGTACGTGCGTGCTTACGCGAAACTGCTTGAGCTTGATCAGGCCGCACTGGTTGAACAGTTCGACCAGTTCACTGGTACAGACGGCAAGGGCAGTCCGGTGCATGCACTCGGACGCATCGAGGAGCCTGTGCGCCTTTCGCACAATATCCTGCGCATCGTCAGTCTACTGCTGCTCGTGATCATCGTGGGGGCTGGCTTCCTGTGGTGGCAGGACCAGGCCGCCATGCGTGGCAAGGATCAGTCCGGGCTCAACCTTGAGCATGTAGAAGTCGAAAGCGCTGATGGCACGACGCAGATTCACCCGCTGGACGAGCCGGAAGATCAGGCCGTCGTGGAAAACCAGGTGTCAGGCCAGACTTCATTGCCGTTGAACACTGGAGCGCCTGCCGCTGAACCCCAGAACAGTGCGCCGGTCGTGACCACTCCGTCCGTGACCTCGCCGGCTCATACCCAGCAGCCGGCTGCGACCAACACACAGCCAGCTACTAACGCGCAGGTACCCGCTTTTGCGCCAACCGTTCCGTCCATGCCGACCACGCCTGCCGAACAGCCTGCGCCGGTACCGGCTGGTGCCGGTCAGGTCACCGTGCAGTTCACGGCGGATTGCTGGACCCAGGTGACCGACGGCAACGGCAAGGTGCTGGTCAGCGGTCTGAAGCGCAAAGGCGAGAACCTTGACGTCAATGGCAAGCCGCCACTGACCTTGCGACTGGGCTTCGCCCGTGGTGCGCAGGTCAGCTATAACGGTCAGCCGGTTGACGTGGCACCTTTCACCAGCGGCGAAACTGCTCGCCTGAAGCTAGGGCAATAAGTCATGCACGGCGAATCTCCAATCAAGCGTCGCGAATCCCGAAAAATATGGGTCGGTTCTGTTCCGGTCGGTGGCGATGCACCGATTGCCGTCCAGAGCATGACCAACAGTGATACCAATGATGTGGCGGCCACAGTCGCGCAAATCAATCGTCTTGAGGCGGCCGGGGTCGACATCGTGCGGGTTTCCGTGCCTGACATGGACGCCGCTGAAGCGTTTGGCCGTATCAAGAAGCTGGTCAAGGTGCCACTGGTTGCCGACATCCACTTCGATTACCGTATTGCGTTGCGTGTTGCGGAGCTCGGCGTCGATTGCCTGCGTATCAACCCCGGCAACATCGGTCGCGAAGACCGCGTGCGTGCAGTGGTCGATGCTGCTCGTGATCGGGGTATCCCGATCCGCATTGGCGTGAACGCCGGTTCTCTCGAAAAAGATCTGCAAAAAAAATACGGCGAGCCCACTCCGGCCGCTCTGGTCGAGTCTGCGCTGCGTCATGTCGAGCATCTGGAACGTCTTAATTTTCCGGACTTCAAGGTCAGCGTCAAGGCATCCGACGTGTTCATGGCCGTCGAGGCCTATCGTCTGTTGGCCAAGCAGATTGTCCAGCCGCTGCACCTGGGTATTACCGAAGCGGGTGGATTGCGTTCAGGCACAGTGAAATCGGCTGTCGGCCTAGGTATGCTGCTTGCCGACGGGATTGGCGATACTATTCGCATCTCGTTGGCCGCTGACCCCGTCGAAGAGGTGAAAGTCGGTTACGACATTCTCAAATCGTTGCGCCTTCGTTCCCGTGGGATCAACTTCATCGCCTGCCCGAGTTGCTCGCGGCAGAACTTTGATGTGGTCAAGACCATGAACGAGCTGGAAGGTCGCCTCGATGATTTGCTCGTGCCGCTGGACGTTGCGGTCATCGGTTGTGTGGTGAACGGTCCGGGTGAAGCCAAAGAGGCCCATATCGGCCTTACGGGTGGGACGCCGAACCTGATCTACATCGACGGCAAGCCTGCACAAAAACTGACCAATGATAATCTGGTGGATGAGCTTGAACGCTTGATCCGCCAGAAAGCGGCCGAAAAGGTCGAAGCTGACGCCTCGGTCATCGTGCGCGGCTAACCCGGATTGCTAAGGATTTTCTGTGAGTAATTCCCTACAAGCCATTCGTGGCACGACCAAGTCCCTGCAAGCCATTCGTGGTATGAACGACATCCTGCCTGAGCAGACGCCCCTGTGGCGTCACTTTGAAGGGACTGTTTCGCGTCTGCTGGATAACTACGGTTACCGGCAGATTCGCATGCCCATTGTCGAGTTTACCGACCTGTTCAAGCGCTCTATCGGTGAAGTGACCGATATCGTCGAAAAAGAGATGTACACCTTTGCCGATCGCAACGGTGACTCTCTGACGTTGCGCCCTGAAGGGACAGCCGCTTGCGTTCGAGCGGTTCTCGAGCATGGCATCACCGGTGGCGGTCAGGTACAGAAACTCTGGTACATCGGCCCGATGTTCCGCCACGAGCGCCCTCAAAAAGGCCGCTATCGCCAGTTCCACCAGATTGGCGTCGAAGTCTTCAATCTCGACGGCCCGGACATTGACGCCGAGCTGATCGTGATGACCTGGCGCCTCTGGGGTCTGCTGGGTATCCGTAATGCGGTCAAGCTTGAACTCAACAGCCTTGGCACCAGCGAGGCGCGTGCGCGCTATCGCGAAGCGCTGGTCGAGTTCCTTTCGGCCCGTCTCGACCAGCTGGACGAAGACAGCCAGCGTCGCCTGAAAACCAACCCGCTGCGTGTACTCGACACCAAGCATCCTGAAACCCAGGCAGCACTGGTCGGCGCACCGAAGCTGGCGGACTATCTGGATGACGAGTCCCGCGTCCACTTCGAAGGTCTCAAGGCACGTCTGGACGCCGCAGGCATTCCGTATGTGATCAACCCTAAACTGGTACGCGGGCTGGATTACTACAGCAAGACAGTCTTTGAGTGGGTCACCGATCAATTGGGGGCTCAAGGTACAGTCTGTGCGGGCGGCCGTTATGATGGTCTGGTCGAACAGATGGGTGGCAAGCCTACTGCTGGCGTCGGTTTTGCGATGGGCATCGAGCGTCTGGTGCTGTTGCTTGAAACCCTTGAGCAGGTCCCGGAAGAAATCTCCCGTCAGGTGGATGTTTACCTGTGCGCCTTCGGCGAGGCGGCTGAGCTGGCTGCACTGGCGCTGACCGAGCAGGTGCGTGACCAGTTGCCGAACCTGCGCCTGCAGGTCAACGCCGGTGCCGGGAGCTTCAAGAGCCAGTTCAAGAAGGCCGACAAGAGCGGTGCGTTGTATGCGTTGATCCTGGGTGACGAAGAGCTTGCCCAGAAGATCATCGGCGTCAAACCCCTGCGTGGCCAGGGTGAACAACAAAATATTGCCTGGGATGCTCTGTCAGAGCACCTGGCCTCCTGCGTCGTGCAGGGTTGAAGCTGATTAACAGCCGTTTTAGCGAATAGGAGTATTGGGGTGTCGGTTTCCGAAGATGAAGAGCTGGCGGTAATGAAGGACTGGTGGCAGCGAAACGGCAAACCCCTGGTTGCAGGCGGTCTGCTGGCGCTGGTTGTGGTCCTGGGCTGGCAGGCCTGGCACCGGTATCAGGCGAACCAGTCGCAAGGCGCCTCGATGCTGTATCAGCAGTTGCTCGAAACCGCACTGACGCCGAGTGGCCAGGCTGACACTACCCGTGTTGCCGAGATATCGGGCAAGCTCAAAAGCGAGTTTGGTGGTACAACCTACGCTCAGTTCGGTAGCCTGTTCGTCGCCAAAGTTGCCGTCGATGCCGGTAAACTCGACGACGCGGCAGCCGAGCTGAAAGCCGTGAGCGACAAGCCTGCGAACGCGACGCTGGGTGAAATTTCCCGTCAGCGTCTTGCTCGTGTGCTCGCTGCGCAGAACAAGACTGACGACGCTTTGAAACTGCTGGCTGGCGATGCTGAAAAATCGTTCCTGGCCAGTCGTGAAGAACTCAAGGGTGACCTGCTGGTTCAGCTGGGTCGTACCGACGAGGCACATGCTGCATACCAAAAGGCGAAATCCGCGCTGTCCGAAGACGCTGCGGTAGGTGGCCTGCAAATGAAGCTCGACGATCTGGCGAAAGGGGATGCGTGACGTGATTCGTTGGAAACATGCAGCATTGCTGGCTCTGGCCATTTTGGCCGCGGGTTGCAGCAGCAACAGCAAGAAGGAATTGCCGCCAGCCGAGTTGACCGATTTCAAGGAAGAGGTCGTTCTGCAAAAGCAGTGGAGCCGCTCCGTTGGTGATGGTCAGGGCAAAACCTACAATATGCTGGTTCCGGCTATCGACGGCGACCGTATCTACGCCGCCGACGTCACGGGCGAGATCGTTTCGCTCGATCGTCTGACCGGCGACGTGATCTGGAAAAAAAACCTCGACCTTCCGGTGTCCGGCGCTGTTGGCGTGGGTTACGGCCTGGTGATGATCGGCACCCTGAAGGGTGAAGTAGTCGCCATGGACGCCTCAACCGGCGAAGAAAAGTGGCGCGCTCGCGTAACCAGCGAAGTGCTGGCTCCGCCTGCGACCAACGGCAGCGTGGTGGTCGTCCAGACTCAGGACGACCATCTGGTCGGTTTCGATGCTTCGACAGGCTCCCAGCTCTGGATCTACGAAAGTACTCCAGCTGTACTGACTTTGCGTGGTACTGGCGCACCGATCGCCACCAATCGTCTGGCTGTTGCAGGTCTGTCGACGGGCAAGGTTGTCGCGCTGGATATCTCCAACGGCGTGCCGATCTGGGAACAGCGCGTAGCGATCCCACAAGGTCGTTCCGAACTGGACCGTGTCGTCGATATCGACGGCGGTCTGTTGCTCTCCGGCGGTACACTGTACGTCGCTACCTATCAGGGTCGGGTTGCCGGTCTTGAACTGGAAAGCGGCCGTGTGCTCTGGCAGCGTGATGCGTCGAGCTATTCGGGCGTAGCCCAGGGCTTTGGCAGCGTCTACGCGTCGCTGGCGTCCGGTACGGTGGAAGGTATCGATGAGCGTTCGTCCTCTGCACTGTGGAGCAACGAATCTCTGGCTCGCCGTCAACTGGGCGCACCAGAAGTGTATTCCAGCTACGTGGCGGTCGGTGACATGGAAGGTTATCTTCACTTGTTGAGCCAGGTGGATGGTCGTTTCGTGGGCCGGACCCGCATTGACAGCGATGGGCTGCGTGCTCGTCCGCTGGTAGTTGGCGACATGATTTATGTGTATGGCAACAGTGGCAAGCTGGAAGCCCTGACCATCAAGCAGTAATTGTAACGCCCGGGGCTGCGGTCCCGGGTGACCTTGCCTCGGCAAGGCTGCGGTGCTTTCGAGCGCCGCTCCGAACTCCGGCCGCTGCCCTGCAGCGGCTTTTGTATTTTCTGAAATAACGAAGTGGAGAGCCGCATGGTTCCCGTAATCGCCCTGGTGGGTCGACCGAACGTCGGCAAGTCCACCATGTTCAACCGCCTGACCAGGACCCGCGACGCCATTGTCGGCGATCTGTCCGGTCTTACCCGTGATCGCCAATACGGAGAGGCGAAGTGGCAAGGGCGCTCCTATATTCTGATCGACACCGGCGGTATATCTGGTGACGAGCATGGCATGGACGAAAAAATGGCCGAGCAGTCGCTGCTCGCCATCGAAGAAGCCGATGTTGTGCTGTTTCTCGTGGACGCCCGCGCAGGCTATACCGCCGCCGATCAGATGATTGGTGAGCACCTGCGCAAGCGCAACAAGCGTTCTTATGTGGTTGCCAACAAGATTGATAACATCGACGAGAACCTGGCGCGTGCCGAGTTCAGCCCGATGGGTCTGGGTGACGCCATTCCGGTGGCCGGTGCTCACGGTCGTGGTATCTCGCAGATGCTCGAAATCGCCCTGCGGGAATTCCCGAAGGATGAGGACGAGCTCGAAGAGGGCGAGATCGAGGAAGTCGCTGAAGGCGAAGAAGCCAAGCGCATTCCAGGCCCAAGCGAAAAAGACGGTATCAAGATCGCGATCATCGGTCGTCCGAACGTCGGCAAGTCGACGCTGGTCAACCGCATGCTTGGCGAAGACCGGGTCATCGTTTACGACCAGCCGGGCACCACGCGCGACAGTATCTACATCCCGTTCGAGCGGAATGACGAGAAGTACACGCTGATTGACACCGCTGGTGTGCGCAAGCGCGGCAAGATCCACGAGGAGGTTGAAAAGTTCTCGGTGGTCAAAACGCTGCAGGCCATCAAGGACGCCAACGTGGTGATCTTCGTGATGGACGCCCGCGAAGGTGTGGTCGATCACGACCTCAACCTGCTCGGTTTTGCGCTGGAATCTGGTCGTGCACTGGTCATCGCGCTGAACAAATGGGATGGCATGACCCCCGGCGAGCGTGACTTTGTGAAGGTTGAGCTGGAACGTCGTCTGTTTTTCGTCGACTTCGCAGACATTCACTTCATCTCGGCCATGCACGGCACGGGCGTGGGCAACCTCTATCAGTCGGTGCAGAACTCGTTCAAGTCGGCCGTTACGCGCTGGCCAACCAGCCGTCTGACCCAGATTCTGGAAGACGCTGTCAGCGAGCATGCGCCGCCGATGGTCGGCAGCCGCCGCATCAAGCTGCGTTACGCGCACTTGGGTGGTGCCAACCCGCCATTGATCGTGATTCACGGCAACCAGGTCGAGAAAGTACCCAAGTCTTACGTCCGGTATCTGGAAAACACTTACCGTCGTGTACTGAAACTGGTCGGTACTCCGATCCGTATCGAGTTCAAAGGTGGCGAGAACCCGTACGAAGGTAACAAGAACACGCTGACTGACCGCCAGGTCAACAAGAAGCGTCGGATGATGTCGCACCACAAGAAAGCCGACAAGAAGCGCCGCGACAAGCGCTGAGTCAGCAACCTGGAAAAAGGCGCCACTGGCGCCTTTTTTTATGCGCGCTCGATGGGCTATCCTGCCTGACCCGTGCCGCCGTGGTGTCGGGGGATTTCAGGGAAAGGGCTCCATGATCGACAGCAAGTTGCCTAATGTGGGCACCACCATTTTCACTACCATGTCCCAGCTGGCTGCCGAAACCGGCGGTATCAATCTGTCTCAGGGTTTTCCCGATTTCGACGGGCCGCAGGCGTTGCGTGATGCAGTCTGCAAGCATGTGATGCAGGGTCATAACCAATACTCGCCGATGACCGGCTTGCCAGCTCTGCGCCAGCAGGTCGCGGCCAAGATTGCCCGCAGTTACGGTCGTCAAGTCAATGCCGACAGCGAAATTACCATTACGCCGGGGGCGACCCAGGCAATCTTCTGTGCCATCCAGAGCGTTATCCGTTCCGGTGACGAGGTCATCATTTTTGACCCGTGCTACGACAGTTATGAGCCAGCTGTCCAACTGGCCGGTGGACGTTGCGTGCATGTGCAGCTTGGTCTGGATGACTTCTCCATTGATTGGCAGAAGCTGACCGATGCCCTGAGCCCGCGCACGCGCATGATCGTCATCAACAGCCCCCACAACCCGAGCGGGGCACTGATCAGTCGTGCCGAGCTTGATCGGTTGGCCGCGCTGATTGCCGACCGCGATATCTATCTGCTGAGCGACGAAGTGTACGAGCACCTGGTATTCGACGGTCTCCAGCATGTCAGCGTGCTGGATCACGAAGCGCTGTATCAGCGCGCTTTCGTGGTCAGCTCATTCGGCAAAACGTATCACGTGACAGGCTGGAAAACCGGCTACGTGGTCGCGCCACCGGCCTTGACGGCCGAATTGCGCAAGGTGCATCAGTACGTGAGTTTTTGCGGCGTGACACCCTTGCAGTTCGCCCTGGCTGAGTTCATGGCTGAGCATCCCGAGCATGTCGATGAGCTGCCCGCATTCTATCAAGCCAAGCGTGACTATTTCTGTGATCAGCTTGCAGCCTCGCGCTTCAGCTTCAAACGTGTGGGCGGCACGTATTTTCAGCTGGTTGACTATTCACAGATTCGGCCCGACCTGGATGACGTCGACATGGCGTTGTGGATGACGCGCGAACACGGCGTCGCCAGTATCCCGATATCGGTGTTCTACCAGAGCCCACCGCAAGGCCAGCGCCTGATCCGTTTGTGCTTTGCCAAGCAGGAGGAGACGCTGCGTCAGGCAGCGGAGAGACTATGCGCGATTTGAGTCAGTTACCTAACCTGAATATCGCCCTGGTGCAGACCACACTGGTCTGGCACGACCGCGAAGCCAATCTTGAACACTTCGAGACGTTGCTTGATCAAGCACCAGAAGCCGATCTGGTGATCCTGCCGGAAATGTTCACGACGGGCTTTTCCATGGAGTCGGAAAAACTGGCAGAGCCAGAAGAAGGGCCTACTTCGGTCTGGATGCTGGCCCAGGCCAAACGTATCAATGCGGTCATTACCGGCAGCGTGATCATTCGCGCAGCCGATGGTACTCATCGTAATCGCCTGCTGTGGGCGCGTCCTGACGGCGAGCTGCTGCATTACGACAAACGCCACCTGTTCCGCATGGCGGGTGAGCACGAGCACTATTCGCCAGGCGATCGACAAGTCATGTTCGAGCTCAACGGTTGGCGCATTCGGCCGTTGATTTGTTATGACCTGCGCTTTCCGGTCTGGAGTCGCGATTCACAGGACACAGACCTGTTGCTTTATACCGCCAACTGGCCAGGAGCTCGACGCATGCACTGGAACCGCTTGTTGCCCGCCAGAGCCATCGAAAACCTGTGTTATGTGGCGGCGGTTAACCGTGTTGGAACGGACGGCAAGGGGTTCGCTTACACGGGCGACAGCCAGGTGCTGGATTTTCAGGGAGAGAGCCTTCTGGGCGCTGGTGAGGCGGATGGTGTCTTTCAGGCGACGTTGAGCGCCACGGACCTGCAAGCCTACCGGACACGCTTTCCGGCAGGGCTGGACGCAGATTCATTTATTATTCATTAAAAAGTGCTTCAGATTGTTACAAGGCCGCCGATAGTGAGTCCAGAACCCTCGGAGATCGTCATGACTACTATCAATACGTCCACGCTCAGTGCTTACTCAAGCTCGTTCTCATTGTCGGTAACTACCAAGGACGCGCAGGCGGCCGCTGCTGCAAACACGACGACGGATGACAAGAAAACGACTGAGGTGTCCCTGGAAGGCGCAACGACCAACGCGGCGTCCGGCGGTAGTGCGGGAGGGTCGAGCAAGTCTGCTCTCGATGAAACCATCGACAGGATAAAGGAGCAGATCAAACAGACCCAAAAACAACTGGCTCAAGAGCAGGCGCAGCTGGCGGCTGTTCAGAACGGTTCCGGTACGCCTGAAGAAAAAGCTCAGCGTGCCATGTCTATTCAGGCTCAAATCGTAGCGACCAACGCTGCTCTTCAGACCCTGCAAGGCTCGCTGTTGCAACTTATGAACGAAGGTGGCGTCAACACCACAGCTTGATCCTGTTGTTGCATAGCAAAAAGCCTCCGTCTCGGTTGAGACGGAGGCTTTTTCGTTACAGGCACCGTGTAGCGCTTCTGGCTTACTCGTTGACGTTCATGAACTTCTTCGCCCACTCGACGTAGTCTTCCGGCTTCGTGTAGGTGTGGGTCAGCTCGGTCGCGCTCATGTTCGAGGTGCTGCCAAGTATCTGGCGCTGTTCACGCAGGCAGTCGTAGGTCGCCTTGATCGCTGCGAAGTAGGCTGCGTGCCCATCCACGCAGATCCGTACGCCCATTTCAGCAAGGCGCTGGTTGTCGTGCAGCTCCGGGTTGCCGTAGGTCACCAGCATAAGCGGAACGGTCAGCCCTTCGGAAATCTGTGCCAGGTGCTCGAAGTCTCGGATGCCGACAATGGTGATTCCATCAGCGCCAGCGCTCTGGTACTGCTGGACGCGACTGATGGCTTCTTGCACGGGGATGATCGCCGCGTTGGTGCGGGCGAAGATCGACAGCTCCGGATCAACGCGTGCTTCCAGCGCCGCGCGAATCTTGCCGACGCCTTCGGCTGTGGAAATCAGATCGGTAGACTTGCGGCCAAACTGGGCCGGCAGCAGGGTATCTTCGATCGTCAGCGCAGAAATACCTGCGCGCTCCAGTTCAGTAACGGTGCGCATGACGTTAAGGGCATTGCCATAACCATGGTCGGCGTCCGCAATGACGGGAAGTTGGGCAACGCGGCCAATGCGCGTGGCCTGTTCAACGAATTCGCTGAGAGTAATAAGTGCAAAGTCGGGAGCGGCGAGTACCTGCAAGGAGGCTACCGAGCCACCGAGGATGCCGACTTCAAAACCCAGGTCTGCGGCGATTCGGGCCGACATGGGGTCAAACACCGAGGCTGTGTGAAAGCACGAATCTGAAGAAGTAAGAGCGCGAAAGCTGCGACGCAGGTCTTGATGGGAAGCCTTGGGCATAATCGCTCCAAATGTGATTGGATCAGCTCAGCGTTACCGAGGCCGATGGTAATTTCAATGCACGGTCGGTCTGCCCGTGCATTCTTTTCGTCCGGAAAACAATGCAGTAGTCGTTTTGGTTTTTATAGAAAGAATGTAGCTGGCAGGTAAGTCCAGAATGGCATCTTCAGCTTATGAATTGCCGTTGGATGTGCGCCAGTCAGGAATAAAGGCAGCATGCTACCACAGCATAAATAAAAAGATTATGCCGAAACGGACAGGGTCATGCGCGAAATGAAAGAGGCCCGCAGGCCAGCGTGACCAGGACGCGAGAGACGTCTCGCAACGTAAAAAAGGGCAGCGGAGTCAGGCTCGCTGCCCTTGTGCTCGATCAGGCTGCCTTGGCTTGCGCTTGGCTCAGTGAGCGATTGAGAGCACTGAACAGCGCACGGAAGCTGGCCGTGGTGATGTTCTCGTCAATCCCCACACCATGCACAGCGCGATCACCATTGACGCGCAGCTCAATGTAGGCCGCCGCTTTGGCTGTGGTGCCCGAACCGATGGCATGCTCGTTGTAATCCATGATTTCAACAGCAATCGGCAAGCCTGCCACGAGCGCTTCCAAAGCACCCTTGCCTTTGCCGCGCCAATGCTGGGTTTCGCCATCGACATGCACTTCGGCGTCAACCGAGCTGTTGCCATTTTCTTCCTGCAGCTTGTGGCTGATCAGCGCATAAGGCACGTTGGCTTGCAGGTACTCGCGACGCAGCAGCGAGTGAATCTGTTCAGCCGTCATTTCGAGGCCCAGGCGGTCGGTTTCGCCCTGTACAACCTGGCTGAACTCGATCTGCATACGGCGGGGCAGGGCAATGCCGTATTCCTGTTCCAGAAGGTACGCAATGCCGCCTTTGCCGGACTGGCTGTTGACGCGAATCACCGCCTCATAGCTGCGACCAATATCCGCTGGGTCGATTGGCAGGTACGGAACCTCCCACAGCTCGCCTTCCTTCTGTTGGGTGAAACCCTTGCGGATCGCATCCTGGTGCGAGCCGGAGAAGGCGGTGTGGACCAGGTCGCCCACATATGGGTGACGTGGATGAACCGGGATCTGGTTGCACTCTTCGACGACTTTGCGCACGCCGTCGATATCGGAGAAATCCAGCTCAGGGTTGATGCCCTGGGTGTACAGGTTCAGCGCGACAGTCACCAGGTCGACGTTGCCAGTACGCTCGCCATTGCCGAACAGACAGCCTTCGACACGATCTGCACCGGCCATCAGGCCCAGTTCGGTGGCCGCAACGCCAGTTCCGCGGTCATTGTGAGTGTGCAGACTGATCAACACGCTGTCGCGACGGTTGATGTGACGGCCAAACCACTCGATCTGGTCGGCATAGACGTTAGGTGTCGCCACTTCCACCGTGGCCGGGAGGTTGAGGATTACCTTGTTCTCTGGTGTCGGGTTCCATACCTCGATGACTGCGTCACAGACTTCTTTGGCGAACTCAAGTTCGGTGGCACTGAACGTCTCTGGCGAATACTCGAAAGTCCACTGGGTTTCAGGCTGCTGCGCTGCAAACTTGACGAACAGTTTGGCAGCGTTGACTGCGATCTCCTTGACGCCGGCCTTGTCCTGATTGAAAACAATGCGGCGGAAAGAAGGGCTGGTCGCGTTATAGAGGTGAACGATGGCTTTCTTGGCACCGCGCAGCGATTCGAAGGTGCGCGCGATCAGATCTTCGCGGCCCTGGGTCAGCACCTGAATGGTGGTGTCATCCGGGATGTGCCCGTCTTCAATCAACGTACGCACGAAATCGAAATCGGTTTGCGATGCGGCCGGGAACGACGCCTCGATTTCCTTGACGCCGACACTGACCAGCGTTTTCCAGAAGCGCAGCTTTTTGACCGCATCCATTGGCTCGATCAGCGATTGGTTACCGTCGCGCAGGTCAGAACTGCACCAGATCGGCGCCGTATTAATGGTCTTGGAAGGCCATGTACGGTCAGGCAGATTGATGGTGGGAAAGGCGCGGTACTTTTTCGAGGGATCGGTGAGCATGGTCATGTGAACAGTCCTTGAGTACAGAGTGGGCCGAGAAAAGGCGGCCAGCCATTACAAATACAGCGGGCGAGGCAACTCGATTCAGCTTTGCAGTCGTGCACTGACGAGGCTGAGACACCGGTGCTGGCGCAGCAGGATAAGTGTTTGAGAGGTTTTCATGAGGCCAAGTTAACCACTGGGGTGAAGGTTGGCAAGCACTTGAAAAAATATGGGATAAATTCTCGAAAAAAGCAGAATTAAGCTTTTTTATAGCGGAATAAGTCAATTCTGAACTTATTAATTGTTGCTGAAGCCGGCTCAGCGCAAAGATGCTTCGCGAAGCCAGTGCGCAGTGACCCATCGCAGCGATTGCTGGCCCGAAATGCTCAGAAAGTAGGAAGAACAGGCGGGAACACCGTACTAGCGCTACGGAGGGGTCTCGCAATATATCTGAGGCGAAGGACGCGCCAGATCAAGTGCCTGGCTGGCTACTCAATGAACGGGCCCTGATCCGGGCCCGCTTGCATTAGCGTCATCAGAAGGTGTTTTCCGCGACCGCCGGTGGCTGGCCAACCAGTTGCAGAAAAGCATCGACTGAGTCGGCGCTCAACGCCACGAACTCGGCAGACTCTGAGAAGCCAATCACTACGTCTTCCCTGTCTTGTATGTCATTTTCGAGCTGACCCACCCACAAGTTCTTGCCAGCGGCATCGGCGTTGCGATCCAGCACATTCAGATAAACCCGATCAATAAATGCGGCATTGTCCAGCGTGCTGTAGGTCTGCGAGAATTCTGGGCTTTTTATAAAGCTTTCAGCGACGTCATCGAACTCCATGCCGCGGTCCAGTTGCTGCTCCCAGTAGCGGAAGCCTTCCTGATCCGGTGCTCGATCAAATACGGCCATGTAAAGGCGCGCCAGTGACGCATCTGAGGCCACGGGGACCGGGCTGTCTGTTTGATCGGGGCTGCTATAAGAAGACGAAATTTCTCGAAAAGTGCCAGACCCGTCAAGATCACGGTAAACCGTGGTTTCCAGCAGGCCATCATCGCGCTCGGTATGCACGACATCAGAACCCGACAGCGTATAGGTCTCGTCAGCGTCAATGTGCTCCAATTCCCAGCGGCCGTCGTCAGATTCATAAACTCGCTGAATCTCGCCAGAAACAATATCAAAGCGCTTCAGATCATTATCAGACATGCCGTATTTCCTTCCGAGGGATTGTGTGTCTGGCACAGTACGATCGGAAACTTAAATGAAACTTAAACGTAATGTTTCGAATGGTCAGCGAGGAAAACATGCAGAGGTGATGCCCGCAGCGCTGTCGGGCGTTGCCAGTGAGACGAGAGCTTCGCAGTCGCAGATGTGCTGCGAAACGCTGAGGACGATCCGGGGAAACGCTTGAAGCCTTAAGGCTGAAACGCACCAATGAAGATGGCTGGATCGACGCGGGCGTCGTTCAGGCTGACGTTCCAGTGCATGTGCGGGCCAGTCGCACGGCCCGTTGCGCCCACCTTGCCGACGACGCCACCACGCGGCACGTTGTCACCGGTTTTTACGTCAATCTTCGACATGTGACAGAACATGCTGATGAAACCCTGGCCATGGTCAACGAACACTGTATTGCCATTGAAGAAGTAATCGCCGATCAGAATCACCTTGCCAGCGGCTGGAGATTTGATGGGCGTGCCAGCGGGAACAGCGAAGTCCAGGCCTGCATGAGGGTTACGCTCCTCGCCATTGAAAAAGCGTCGAACGCCAAACTTGCTCGACAGCGGGCCGTTGACCGGCTTGTCGAGGATCAGGTTGCTGGGCGTACCGGGGCTGAAGCTGCGATACGCACGGATCTGCTCGGCCAATTCGCCCTCAATGCGTTTGGTGTCTTCCGGGTTTGGGTTTACCTGCCGCTTGTTCTTGAGCGTGATGCGCTGTTCTGGATAATTCTTGTTACCCACCGTGAAGGTCAGAGTGCGACCGCCACTCGCCAATTGCTGGGTGCCGGGTTTGATCGTCAACGGAATACCGACGATGGCCAGCCAGCGAACGCCCTGTTCCTTGACCACGAGCACCGGTTTGCCTTGATAAGTCGCAGTAGGTGCCTGCGCGCCTGTGCCCAGATCCACGACGGCAACGCCGCCGGGCACCGGTTTGTTCAGGGCGCGGGTGATGAAACTGTCGGCCTGGGCAGGTAGACATAGCAGCAAGGCAAGCAAGGGGGCGATAAAACGCAGCATTGGGCAGTCAGTCCAGAAGAGAAAGGGTCACGGGCGTGAGGTGGTTGTCTTCGACGCGTACTTGCAGTTCGCCTTCACCGAGCTTTGCCGTCAGGCGCTGGCCAGTTCGGGTTTGCGCTGCATTGCGGATCGCTTGCCCGCGTTCATCGAGGAGGATGCTGTAGCCGCGTCCCAGTGTGGCCAGCGGACTGACCACATTGAGTGTCTGCATCTGGCTTTGCAGTTGCAGTTTGCGGGTCTTGATCTGTTCGCGAATGGCGCGAGGCAGGCGTTCGGCCAGCACCTCCAGACGCTGACGCAG
This sequence comes from Pseudomonas californiensis, assembly GCF_021147775.1. Classification (GTDB taxonomy): domain Bacteria; phylum Pseudomonadota; class Gammaproteobacteria; order Pseudomonadales; family Pseudomonadaceae; genus Aquipseudomonas; species Aquipseudomonas californiensis. Next base: position 185,614 of record NZ_JAGTPK010000007.1, on the reverse strand, counting down.
AAACGCCAGGGTACGCCCTGGATGTTGCGCGGCCAGACGGCTTTCCATGTGCGCGAGGCGAACCTTGCGCGTATGCATGTTCTGTTCGAAGGCGCGACGCAGACGCATGTCCAGGTCATCCAGGCGCTGAGCCTGCTGACGCAGACGCTCACCAGGGTGACGCAAGCGGCGCGAGATGCCGTCCAGGCGCAGCCGTTCACGCATCAGCCTGTCCTGCATCCGGCTCACCAGCCGACGGTGCAGATTATCGACGCGGCGATGCAGATCGCTGGAGTCCGGCGCCAGCAGTTCTGCAGCAGCGGAGGGCGTTGGCGCACGCACATCAGCGACGAAGTCACTGATCGATACGTCGGTTTCATGGCCTACCGCACTGACGATGGGCGTGACACAGGCATCGATGGCGCGGGCGACAGCCTCTTCGTTAAAGCACCACAGGTCTTCTAGCGAGCCGCCGCCACGGGCCAGGATCAATGCGTCGAAGCCTCTGGAGTCAGCCAGTTTCAAAGCGCGAACTATCTGATTGATAGCCTCGCGTCCTTGAACGGCGGTCGGGATCAGTGTCAGCTCGACGCGCGGTGCGCGGCGGCGGAACACACTGATGATGTCGCGAATGACCGCACCGGTGGGCGAGCTGATGATCCCGATGCGTTGCGGGTGCAGCGGAAGTGCGACCTTGCGTTCGGCGCTGAACAGTCCTTCATCGCTCAGCTTGGCTTTGAGGGCATCGAAGGCCAGACGCAGTGCACCATCGCCGGCAGGCTCGACCGTATCGAGGATCAACTGGTAATCACCACGGCCTTCGAACAGCGAAACCTTGCCGCGTACCTTGACCTGCAAGCCGTCCTTGAGCGCTTGCCTGACGCGGGCTGCGCTCTGACGAAACAGCGCGCAACGCACTTGAGCACCAGAGTCCTTCAGGGTGAAGTACACGTGGCCCGAAGCCGGGCGCGAGAGGTTGGATATCTCGCCCTCGACCCAGATGCTGCTGAACACGTCCTCCAGCAACACCCGCGCGCGGCCGTTGAGCTGGCTGACAGTAAGGACTTCCCGGTCGAGGCCGAGTCTTGCGAAAGGGTCTTTGATCATGGCGGGCATCATAAAGGCAATAGGCTTTCAGCGCATCCGCGCATGTCGGTTCCCCGGTCCGGGGGCTGTGTACATCGCGCTTCGGGTTGGCCTGCGTCGACTTTCAAGGCATTGGATAGTTTTCTGACGAGACTTGATGCACAGTCATTGCAGCCCATCAGGCCGTTTTGATGGTCGATGATTCAGTAAAGTTTTCAGGGAGGAAAGCCGGTGGCTGTTTTCGATGTGGCGCAGGCATTCACGCAACTCGGCTTCACGCCGCTTGACTGGTTGCTGATCGAACTGAGCGTACTCGCAGCTTATATAGTGTTCGGCGTTGCCGGTTTCGGCACAGCGCTGGTGGCTGGGCCCATCCTGATTCACTTCATGCCGCTGTCGCGGATCATTCCTTTGCTGGTGATGCTGGATTTTCTGGCTGCGTTCGGCAACCTGCTTCCAGCACGCCAGTCGGTGGTGCGGTCCGAGTTGTTGCGGCTGCTGCCTTGCATGGCAACAGGCTGCACGGTGGGAGTGGTGTTTCTGCTCAACCTCAAGTCAGACCTGCTGCTGTTATTGATGGGCATTTTTGTCACGGCTTACGCGCTGTACAGCCTGGCGGTGAAGCTCCGACCGGCGCAATTGTCTGCCGGATGGGCGATTCCCATGGGCACCATCGGCGGATTGTTCGGTGCGCTGTTCGGCAGCGGCGGTTTTCTATACGCCCTCTACCTGAACAGCCGGCTTGCGTCCAAAGAGCAGGCGAGGGCCACACAAAGTGCGCTGATCAGTTGCAGCACAGTGGTCCGCCTGAGCCTGTTTGTGATTGCTGGTGTCTATGCGGAAATTCCGCTGCTGGTGCTGGGTGCCTGCCTGCTACCCGCCATGTTGCTGGGTTCCTGGTCAGGGCGGTCGCTGGTGAGCAGGCTTTCCAGGGAGGCCTTTGTACGGCTGGTGACCTGGCTGGTGCTGGTCAGCGGCATCGCGTTGATAGGGCGCTACATTACAGGGTGATCGAGATTGACCTTGACCTCAGACGATGGCGGATTAAGCTGCCGCCTCACACAGCTTTCAGCGACACTGCCATGAACACCCAAAGTATCATCGTCCCGCAAATTTCCACGTTCCCGGCGCACGAGGCCAGAGCACGGCTGATCCTGCGCTGGCTGGTCAAGCTTGATGTGGTTGAGCCCGAACTGACCACCTGTGGACGGACCTACAACAAAATGGCCTATGCCATAGCGCACGGTGCTCGGCGTGTGGTGCACAACCCCGACACGCTACCGTTCGGGCAGACCGTCAATGGTCTGGAGGTCGTCACCAAACGCTGCATTTTCACGCCGCTCAAGGATTTCGCCGAAGAGGCAGGTTGCCCGGAGTGTCGACGCGAAGTCGGTGAAGCGCTGTTCGACAGTCTGGAAGACTGGATGCCTGGTCATACCGACAACTTCACCTGCCCTGAATGCAAGCATGAGGACGACATCAACGGGTTTCTGTTTCTCGACCCCTGCGGCTTTTCCAACCTTGGCTTCATCTTCAATAATTGGCTGGAGGCATCGTTTACCCAGACTTTTCTCGATGACTTCGCTGAGCGCCTGGACCGGCCGATTTCCTGCGTGAAGGTTCATTTATAGCGGCTATTGATAATAGACTGAGGTTTACATTGAGCTGGAAGGGGTGCACAGGTATAATGGCGCGCTTCCAATTTTCCCGCTCGGGAGCCCCCGCGATGCTGCGTATCAGTCAAGAAGCCCTTACATTCGACGACATTCTCCTTGTGCCCGGTTATTCCGAGGTACTGCCCAACGAAGTCAGTCTGAAAACCCGTTTGACCCGTGGCATCGAACTGAATATTCCTTTGGTCTCCGCTGCAATGGACACCGTCACTGAGGCGCGTCTGGCAATTGCCATGGCCCAGGAAGGCGGTATCGGTATCATCCACAAGAACATGACCATCGAGCAGCAGGCTGCCGAAGTGCGCAAGGTCAAGAAGTTCGAGGCCGGTGTCGTCAAGGACCCGATCACGATCGAGGCCGACGCAACGGTTCGCGACCTGTTCGAATTGACCCGCATGCACAACATCTCCGGCGTACCGGTACTGCATGATGGCGACCTGGTCGGCATCGTGACGTCCCGTGACGTTCGTTTCGAGAACCGTCTTGATGTTCCTGTTCGTGAAGTGATGACGCCCAAAGAGCGTCTGGTCACTGTGCGTGAAGGCGCTGACAAGAACGAAGTGCGCGAACTGCTGCACAAGCACCGCCTCGAGAAAGTCCTGATCGTCGACGCCAACTTCGCCCTCAAGGGCATGATGACCGTCAAGGACATCGAAAAAGCCAAGGCCTATCCACTCGCCAGCAAGGACGATCAGGCTCGCCTGCGCGTCGGCGCTGCAGTGGGTACTGGCAAGGACACCGGCGAGCGTGTGACCGCGCTGGTTGCCGCAGGCGTTGACGTTGTTGTGGTCGACACCGCGCACGGCCACTCCAAGGGCGTGATCGACCGTGTTCGCTGGGTCAAGGAAAACTTCCCTCAGGTACAGGTCATTGGCGGCAACATCGCCACTGGCGCAGCCGCCAAGGCGCTGGTCGAAGCGGGTGCTGATGCGGTCAAGGTCGGCATCGGTCCAGGCTCGATCTGCACCACCCGTATCGTGGCCGGTGTTGGTGTACCGCAAATCAGCGCCATCGCCAACGTCGCAGCTGCCCTTGAAGGCACAGGCGTGCCGATGATCGCCGATGGCGGTATCCGCTTCTCCGGTGACCTGTCGAAGGCCATCGTGGCCGGTGCTTCCTGCGTGATGATGGGCTCGATGTTTGCCGGAACCGAAGAGGCTCCGGGCGAAATCGAACTGTTCCAGGGTCGCTCCTACAAGGCGTACCGTGGTATGGGCTCGCTGGGTGCTATGTCCCAGGCTCAAGGTTCTTCGGACCGCTACTTCCAGGACTCGTCCGCCGGTGCTGAAAAACTGGTACCGGAAGGCATCGAAGGCCGTGTGGCCTATAAAGGTCCGTTGTCGGCCATCATCCATCAACTGATGGGCGGCTTGCGCTCCTCGATGGGTTATACCGGCAGCGCAGACATCGAAGAGATGCGCACCAAGCCTGAGTTTGTCCGCATCACAGGCGCCGGCATGGCTGAATCCCACGTTCACGACGTGCAGATCACCAAGGAAGCGCCGAACTATCGCGTTGGTTGATCAGGTGTGCAGCGTGGTTTGTGCCACGCTGCAACCCAGCAAGTTTCATGGCCGGGGCTGTTGACGCAGCCCCGTGTCGTTTCTGTTTTTTGACGAGAATGAGTCATGGCCCTCGACATTCACGCCCACCGTATCCTGATCCTCGATTTCGGTTCCCAGTACACCCAACTGATCGCCCGCCGCGTGCGCGAAATCGGTGTGTACTGCGAGCTGCACCCGTTCGACATGGACGATGAAGCGATTCGCGAATTCGCTCCGCGCGGGATCATCCTCGCCGGCGGTCCCGAGTCCGTGCACGAAGCCGACAGCCCGCGCGCGCCACAGGCAGTGTTCGACCTCAACGTACCGGTCTTCGGCATTTGCTACGGCATGCAGACCATGGCCGAGCAGCTCGGCGGTCGCGTTGAAGGTTCCGACCTGCGCGAGTTCGGTTACGCCCGCGTCGACGTGGTCGGCAAGAGCCGCGTACTGGACGGTATCGAAGACCACATCGACGCCGACGGCGTATTCGGCCTCGACGTCTGGATGAGCCACGGTGACAAGGTTACCGAGATCCCGGAAGGCTTCCACGTTCTGGCCAGCACCCCGAGCTGCCCGATCGCCGGTATGGCTGACGACACCCGAGGCTACTACGGTGTGCAGTTCCACCCGGAAGTGACCCACACCAAACAGGGTGGCCGCATCCTGTCGCGCTTTATCCTCGACATCTGCGGTTGCGAAGCACTGTGGACGCCGTCGCACATTGCTGACGATGCCATCGCCACCATTCGTGCCCAGGTTGGCACTGACAACGTGCTGCTGGGCCTGTCCGGTGGCGTTGACTCTTCTGTGGTCGCGGCGCTGCTGCACAAGGCCATTGGTGATCAACTGACCTGCGTGTTCGTTGATAACGGTCTGCTGCGTCTGCACGAAGGCGAGCAAGTGATGGCCATGTTCGCCGAGAACATGGGCGTCAAGGTCATCCGCGCCAACGCCGAAGAGCAGTTTCTGAACAACCTGGAAGGCGAGAGCGATCCAGAGAAGAAGCGCAAGATCATCGGTCGTACCTTCATCGATGTGTTCGATGCCGAATCCTGCAAACTGGACAATATCAAGTACCTCGCTCAGGGCACCATCTACCCGGACGTGATCGAGTCGGCTGGCGCGAAAAGCGGCAAGGCTCACGTCATCAAGTCGCACCACAACGTGGGCGGCCTGCCGGAAGAAATGAACCTCAAGCTGGTCGAGCCACTGCGCGAGCTGTTCAAGGACGAAGTCCGCCGTCTGGGCCTCGAACTGGGCCTGCCGTACGACATGGTCTACCGCCACCCATTCCCGGGTCCAGGCCTGGGCGTGCGCATCCTCGGTGAAGTGAAGAAGGAATACGCCGACATCCTGCGTCGCGCCGACCACATCTTCATCGAAGAACTGCGCAAGGCCGACTGGTACCACAAGGTCAGCCAGGCATTCGTCGTCTTCCAGCCGGTGAAATCGGTCGGTGTGGTCGGCGATGGTCGCCGCTACGCCTGGGTCGTTGCGCTGCGCGCCGTTGAAACCATCGACTTCATGACCGCTCGTTGGGCACACCTGCCTTACGAACTGCTGGAAGTCGTCAGCGGCCGCATCATCAACGAAATCGAAGGCATCTCCCGCGTGACCTATGACGTCTCGAGCAAGCCGCCTGCGACGATTGAGTGGGAATGATTGGACGTCCGGCATCGTCCGGCACGATCTAGCAAAAAATGCCCTGAAGCCCGCGTAATTGCGGGCTTTTTGGCTTTTTGGGTCTGGCAAATTCAGGTAGCCTTCTGCATCGCCAGGCACCGCGTGCAGGGTGCTGCTGAGTATGTTTTTTGCCCTCGGCTTTCGACCGGCAGCTTGTACTTTAACCGGCCCTATTCAGGTTTCTTCCTGGAACGAAACGCTGCCACTTTCATGCGATTGCCGCAGGTCGCCATGCTGCACCAGCGGCGGCGGTGCGATTTGCTCAGGTCGTGGAAGAGCAGAACGCAGTCATGCGCCTCGCATTGGCGAACGAATTCGAACTTGTCGCTCGTGACCAGCCTCACCAGGGATTCGGCCACCGGCCAGAGCAAACTCGCCGCGCTGGCATCCCTTTGGTGAACGCCGACGCGGAACTGCTGCACCTCGTTATCCCATTCCAGCTTCCTCACCGGGCGACCCGCTTCAAGCACCTGATTGATCAGCGTGAGATCGACGGTAGTGCCTTCCATTGCCGCGTTCACTACCGCCCTTGAACAGTCGCGAAGCTCACGGGCTTTCGCCAGCAGTCCGTGTGGGACTTTCTGTTCAACGAGCCTGGGCAGCTGTCCGGCCGTGTTGAGCCAGTTCGCAACGCCTTGATCGTCGGCAAGGCAGTCATGGCGTTGTTCACCTACACCGTACTCGCTGTTGATGAAATCCAGGGCAAGGTTGTCAGCCAGGAAGAGGGCGGCGGAAGAAGCGCTGGTGGAATTCATGCGGCTTGTAACTCATAAAATTTGATTGACAGGTTACCAAATTAATCCGTAACCTTCAAATCTCCACTTTAAAGGTTACTAGGAGTTACCATGACATCTTCAAAATCAATCGCAGCGGCTGGGCTCACGGCATCTCTGCTTGCTGGTGGTGCGCAGGCTGCCAATGTCGACAGCACAGTTCATTACCGCTATGAGCAAGTCGGTGATGTGAAAGTGTTCTACCGTGAGGCCGGCGACCCCAAGGCACCCACCGTGTTGTTGCTCCACGGCTTCGCGGCGTCGTCATTCATGTTCCGTGATCTGATGCCCGCCTTGGCCGATCGCTATCATGTAATCGCCCCGGACTTGCCTGCGTTTGGTTTCACCGAAGCCCCGGTCAGGGGTCAGTACGCGTACACCTTCACACAACTGGCGAAGACCATCGGCCAGTTCACCGAGCAGCTCAAACTCGATAAATATGCATTGATGGTCCACGACTACGGCGCTCCTGTGGGCTGGCGCATGGCTGTTGCCCATCCTGAACGGGTGAGCGCAATTGTTTCCCAGAACGGCAATGCTTATGAGGAAGGGTTGGGCGATGGCTGGGCGCCTATTCAGCGGTATTGGAAGGAGCCGACGCCGCAGAACCGGGAGGCTGTGCTTGACTTCCCGACACCAGCCTCAATCAAATGGCAATACCTTGAAGGCGTGACCGACAAGAGCGCCGTGTCGCCAGACGGTTACACGTTGGAAGGGCTTCAGATATCGCGACCTGGCAATGCGGAAATTCAGCTGGACCTGTTGTTGGATTACGCCACGAACGTAGCGATGTATCCAACCTTTCAAGAATACTTCCGCAAGTACCAGCCGCCATTGCTGGCGGTGTGGGGCAAGAACGATCCGTTCTTCCTGCCGGCCGGTGCCCAAGCCTGGAAGCGCGATTTGCCCAAGGCAGACGTTCGTTTCTATGACACTGGACATTTCGCACTTGAAACCCACGGCAAACAGATCATTCCGGTGATTCGCGAGTTTCTGGACAATAACATCCGTTAAGACGGACACTGCGGCGTTTTACCAGCCCCGGCATATCTGACACATCTTCACTGTCATCAGGATTTGCCGGGAATGTCGACGGAAGTCTGTGATGTCTGCGGTTGGCTGAAAGTACCTGTGCAGCAGGCGGTGCTACCAGCCAGAAGCAAACGTATGTGATTGAAAGCAGGCAGCTCGCGTACCGCGACCCGCTATAACCAAATCGTGGGCGGCGATAGGAATGCGCCAAAAGTTCTGTAATCTCCCCGCTGGGGGGCGTCTGAGTTATCGACTCTTCTTCCTGTCCTCACCCTCTATCATCACGCCGCGACTGATCGGCCTACTGCGAAGGCACTCATGGAACTGCATATCAGCGATGTTTCTGACTGGACGTTATTCAATGCCATCGCTGCGGTGATGGAGCGTGAGCTTGGGGGCGAGTGGGTAGTGCAAGCAGATGGGCTGGACCAGCGTTACTGGGACCTGGCGGTGGACGGTGGGGTGATTACCCTGCATCTGGAGCATTACCTGGGGATCATGCTGCTGGTCGAGAACGAGCCAGCGAACCCTGGTCTTGACGCTGAGTTGATAGCCAAGGCTAGCAGGGTGCTCGAGCCATTCCTCAGCCTTGAACCACCACCGCCACCTGTTCCGACTTATAAGGTCTTGAGACCGAAGCTGGGCTTGTTGCGTCTTATCTTCCCGGTGCTGCTTCGTCAGGTTCCGTTGGCATTGATCGCGATGTGGCTGCTCTTTACGTCCTCGTCACCCGAGGATGACCCGAGCAAGGCATGGGCGGGTTCGCTGTTCGGCAGTCTGGTGCTGTTGCTTACGGCGTACCGGTTGGCGAGGGGCATCTATCAACGCACATCGCTCATTGTCGATCCTGCCGGCAAGGCAAAGGTGGCGGGCGTCAACGGCGCCCTCCATACGCCCCAGCGCGTGGTGATCAGATGCGATTTCGCACGCGTGCTCAGTTACCGTACTTTCATCGTCTACGAAAATGGAACGCTGCTGGTCGCCCGGCACCACGATGGCAAACAGGATCGCCAACAAGCCTGCGAACTGGCGGCCTATCTGGGCGTATCTGCTTACCACGAGAGCCGGTCCAGAGGCCGGCAAAAAATCAAGGCGCCCGCCTGAGGGCCCAGTCGCAGCATGCCATCGGTATGCATCACTGATTGCTGGTTTACGCACTAGCCCTCACTGCTGATGCAACCCCGAAGGATTATGAATGGCTGAAGCGAGTCGAGGTGCGAGTCTGAGAGCAAATGCTGCCTTCGTTTCTCAGGAAACCAGGGCAGTAATCGTCAATCGTTCTTATCTTTCCCCAGCGGCAGGTGTATCGTATTCGCCCCTCGCATCCTGTACCGGATGCCGCCCGCATTCGTTTTTGAGGTTCTGCTGTTTATGTCCTTCACCCGTCGCCAAATCCTCGGTGGTATCGCCGGTCTTGCCGTGGTTGGCCTTGGCGCGGGCGGTGCTTCGCGTTACTGGATGGGGCGTCGGGCTTCGGAGGCAGGGTCAGACTTTGTGCTGATCGCCGCTCCACTGGATGTTGAGCTGGTTCCGGGTCACAAGACCCCGGCATGGGCGTTTGGCGGTTCTGCGCCAGGGACCGAGTTGCGAGTGCGTCAGGGTGAGTGGCTGCGGTTGCGCTTTATCAACCAATTGCCGGTTGAGACGACCATTCACTGGCACGGCATTCGGTTGCCGCTGGAGATGGACGGCGTGCCGTATGTGTCGCAACTGCCGGTCAAGCCGGGCGAATATTTTGATTACAAATTCCGCGTGCCGGACGCCGGCAGCTATTGGTATCACCCACACGTCAGCAGCAGCGAAGAGCTGGGGCGCGGGCTGGTCGGGCCATTGATCGTTGAAGAGCGCGAGCCCACCGGTTTTCTGCACGAACGCACCGTCAGCCTGAAAAGCTGGCACGTGGATGAACAGGGTGCTTTTACCGAGTTCAGCGTGCTGCGCGAAGCCGCGCGTGAAGGCACTGCAGGGCGGCTTTCAACGCTCAACGGTGTGCCGCAGGCGGTCATCGAGCTGCCAGCCGGGCAGATCACCCGGGTGCGTCTGCTTAACCTCGACAATACCGTGACCTATCGACTCAACCTGCCTGACGCTGAGGCGCAGATCTATGCGCTGGACGGCAACCCGGTCGCGCCACGTCCGTTTGGCGACGAATACTGGCTTGGCCCTGGGATGCGCATCTGTCTGGCAATCAAGGCGCCAGCGGTTGGCAAAGAGATCGCGTTGCGCAATGGGCCGGTCCGGCTGGGGACCTTCCGCTCGGTCGCCAATAATGACGCGCCGGGTCAATGGCCACCCGAGCTGCCAGCCAATCCCGTCGCCGAACCGGATCTGGCAAGCGCCGAAAAAATCAATTTCAACTTTGAATGGGTAGGCTCCGTGTCAGTCAACGCCGACAACGGCAAGCCACCCAGCCTGTGGCAGATCAATGGCGAAGCCTGGGACATTACCGACAAGACCTGTGCCGATCGTCCTATCGCCAAACTGCAGTTGGGCAAGAGTTACATATTCGAACTGAAAAACATGACCCAGTATCAGCACCCGATTCACCTGCATGGCATGAGTTTCAAGGTGATCGCGTCCAATCGTCGCAAGATCACGCCTTATTTTACTGATACCTTTCTTCTGGGTCGTAATGAGCGCGCGCGGGTGGCGCTGGTGGCGGATAACCCTGGCGTGTGGATGTTTCACTGCCACGTGATCGACCACATGGAAACCGGCCTGATGGCTGCGATTGAGGTGTCCTGATGAGGCAGCCGCAGATCATTGACCGCAGCCGCGACCAGAACTTCATGCGTGAAGCGCTGGAGCTCGCCGCGCAGGGTGCGCTGCTGGGCGAGGTGCCGGTCGGTGCAGTCGTGGTGCAGAATGGCGAGATTATCGGGCGCGGTTACAATTGCCCGATCAGTGGCAGCGATCCCAGTGCCCATGCCGAAATGGTCGCCATTCGTGACGCAGCAAGAGCCCTGGATAATTATCGCCTGCCGGGCAGTACGCTCTATGTCACGCTGGAGCCGTGCAGCATGTGCGCGGGTTTGATCGTTCATTCTCGAGTAACGCGTGTGGTTTACGGCGCGCTTGAGCCCAAGGCGGGTATCGTTCAGAGCCAGGGTCAGTTTTTCAGCCAGGGCTTTCTCAATCACCGCGTATTGGTGGAAGGCGGCGTACTGGGCGAGGAGTGCGGGGCGATGCTGAGCGAGTTTTTCAGAATGCGTCGAGCGGCAAAGGATGCAGGCAAAGGGCAGGGCGAGGCCTAGAGCGCAGGCGCTTCCTGGCTGCTGCCGTTGGACGGGGCTGGCGGTGCTGGTGAGGCGGGAGGTTGTGTCTTGTCGACACCAGGCACGTGCAGGTTACCATCAGCGACCTGACTGCCCTCAAGCTGAGGCTGTGTGACCCAGGTCAGGATGTCGTAATAGCGGCGGATGTTGGCAACAAAGTGCACAGGTTCGCCGCCACGGGCATATCCATAACGAGTCTTGCTGTACCACTTCTTCTGCGCAAGGCGCGGCAGCATTTTTTTAACGTCGAGCCATTTATTGGGATTCAGGCCCTCGTTTTCTGCAAGTTTGCGTGCGTCCTCGAGATGGCCACTGCCAACGTTGTAGGACGCGAGCGCAAGCCATGTACGATCGGGCTCTTCTATCTTCTCGTCCAACTGATCCTTTACGTAAGCAAAATACTTGGCACCCCCCTGAATGCTTTGCTTGGCGTCCAGACGGTTGGTCACGCCCATGGCTTGCGCTGTGTTCTGGGTCAGCATCATCAGTCCGCGAACGCCAGTCTTTGAAGTGACGGCAGGCTGCCACATGGATTCCTGATAGCCGATTGCGGCCAGCAGCCGCCAGTCAACCTGCTCTTTCTTGGCGAATGTCTGGAAGTGCTTTTCGTATTTGGGCAGGCGTTCCTGCAAATGCTGGGCGAAGGTATAGGCACCCACATAGCCCAGAACATCGACATGACCGTAGTACCGGTCCTTGAGGCGCTGCAACGTGCCATTCTTTTCGACCTTGTCGAGGTAGGCATTGATTTCGTTGAGCAGACTGTTGTCTTCGCCCGGCCCCACGGCCCAGCGCTGCTCGCGAGCCTCGCCCAGATCGAACGCGACCCGCACATTAGGAAAATACACCTGGTTCATGGCCAGTTCGTTGGAATCGACCAGCGTCAGGTCGATCTGCCCTTCGTCGACCATGCGCAGCAGGTCGACGACCTCGACCGCATCGGATTCTTCGTACTCGATGCCCGGAGTCTGCACCTTCAGCGCCGCAAGCTGCTCGGCATGACTGCTGCCTTTAAGCACGACGATGCGCTTGCCCACCAGATCGCCAGGGTCGGTGGGGCGTGACTGGCCGTTGCGGTAGACGACTTGTGGGGTGACTTCCAGATAGGCATGAGAGAAACGCGCCTGCTGCCGGCGCTTCTCGGTATCGATAAGGCCTGCAGCGCCGAGCACCGGGCCGCCTGGCTTGTTCATTTGGTCGAACAGATCGTCAAGGTTGTCAGCAGTCTCGATTTTCAGTTCGACGCCCAGATCCTCCGCAAACCGCTTGACCAGCTCGTACTCGAAGCCGGTTTCACCGTTGCGGTCCTGGAAATAAGTCGCCGGGCTGTTACGAGTGACCACGCGCAGCACGCCGTCCTCCTTTACTCGCTCCAGTGTGTTGGGTTTGTCCACACAGGCGCTGAGCATCAGGAAGAGTCCGGTTGCGATGAGCCATTTGGCACAACGAGGGCGGAAGTCTGATTGGAAGAACATCCGTGCAGTATACGCAAAGCGCCCCGGGCGCCATATCTCGACAGTGAGGCTTGCGTCTGATAGGTGATGCCGTTTTGGCATATTTATTTCACTTTTAAGGTCGGGGCGACATTCGGGCGCATCAGATGCACCCGTTTTGAGTGCTCAAAGGTCCGCTTTAGGCTAGAATGCGTGGCCTCAAAGCACACCCCCTTCCCGAGGCTGTCCCGAAGATGTTGATCCTGCGCGGTGCTCCTGCCCTTTCTGCCTTCCGCCACAGCAAATTACTAGAACAACTGAAACAAAAAGTTTCAGCTGTCAGTGGCTTGTACGCTGAATTCGCTCACTTCGCCGACGTCACCGACGTTCTGACCAGCGAAGAACAGCAGGTTCTCGACCGACTCCTGAAGTACGGCCCGAGTGTGCCTGTTCAAGAGCCGAGCGGCCGTCTGTTTCTGGTCTTGCCGCGGTTTGGCACTATTTCGCCCTGGTCGAGCAAGGCCAGTGACATCGCCCGCAATTGCGGCCTGGCCAAGATTCAGCGCATCGAGCGCGGGATAGCCTTTTATGTGGCGGGTCAGTTCAGCGATGCTAACGCTCAGCTTATTGCCGATGGGCTGCACGACCGCATGACTCAATTGGTCCTGAGCGACCACGAACAGGCCGCCGGTCTGTTCAGTCACGCCCAGCCCAAGCCGCTGACCGCTATCGACATCCTGAGTGGCGGTCGCGCTGCGCTGGAAAAAGCGAATGTCGAACTGGGTCTAGCCCTGGCTGAAGACGAGATCGACTATCTGGTGACTAGCTTCAATGGTCTGGGTCGCAACCCTCATGACATCGAACTGATGATGTTCGCGCAGGCGAACTCCGAGCACTGCCGCCACAAGATCTTCAACGCGAGTTGGGATATTGATGGCGAAAGTCAGGAGAAAAGCCTGTTCGGCATGATCAAGAACACCTATCAGATGCACAGTGAAGGCGTGCTGTCCGCTTACAAGGACAACGCCTCGGTGATCGTCGGCAGCGTCGCCGGCCGCTTCTTCCCGGATCCTGAAACCCGTCAGTACGGCGCGGTGCAGGAACCTGTGCACATTCTGATGAAGGTCGAGACTCACAACCATCCGACCGCCATTGCTCCGTTCCCGGGCGCATCAACTGGCTCTGGTGGCGAGATCCGCGACGAGGGTGCTACCGGTCGTGGTGCCAAGCCAAAGGCTGGCCTGACCGGTTTCACCGTTTCCAACCTGCAGATTCCAGGTTTCGTGCAGCCGTGGGAAGTCCCTTACGGCAAGCCGGACCGCATCGTTACTGCGCTGGACATCATGATTGAAGGCCCGCTGGGCGGTGCTGCGTTCAACAACGAATTCGGTCGTCCGGCGCTGACCGGCTACTTCCGTACCTTTGAACAGTCGATCACCACACCGCACGGCGACGAAGTCCGTGGTTACCACAAGCCGATCATGCTGGCTGGCGGTATGGGCAACATTCGCGAAGATCACGTCCAGAAGGGCGAGATTACCGTCGGCTCCAAGCTGATCGTGCTGGGTGGCCCGGCGATGCTGATTGGTCTGGGCGGCGGTGCGGCGTCTTCGATGGCAACCGGCACCAGCTCGGCTGATCTGGATTTTGCTTCGGTACAGCGCGAAAACCCGGAAATGGAGCGTCGTTGCCAGGAAGTCATCGACCGTTGCTGGCAGTTGGGTGATCGCAACCCGATCAGCTTCATCCACGATGTCGGCGCTGGCGGTCTCTCCAACGCTTTCCCTGAGCTGGTCAACGACGGTGGTCGTGGCGGTCGTTTCGAACTGCGCAACGTGCCTAACGACGAGCCGGGCATGGCCCCGCTGGAAATCTGGAGCAACGAGTCCCAGGAACGTTACGTCCTGGCCGTTGGCGTTGAAGATTTTGACCGTTTCAAGGCTATCTGCGAGCGCGAGCGTTGCCCGTTCGCCGTCGTCGGCGAAGCCACTGCCGAGCCGCAACTGACCGTCACCGACAGCCATTTCGGCAACAGCCCGGTCGACATGCCGCTTGAAGTCTTGCTTGGCAAGGCGCCGCGCATGCACCGTTCAGTCGAGCGTGAGGACGAGATCGGTGACGATTTCGACCCAAGCACGCTGGATATAGAAGAAAGCGTTCAGCGCGTGCTGCGTCACCCAGCGGTCGCCAGCAAAAGCTTCCTGATCACCATCGGTGACCGCAGCATCACCGGCCTGGTGGCGCGTGATCAGATGGTGGGTCCATGGCAGGTGCCAGTGGCTGACTGTGCTGTGACGGCAACCAGTTTTGACGTGAATACCGGCGAAGCGATGGCCATGGGCGAGCGCACGCCGCTTGCGCTGCTGGACGCTCCGGCTTCCGGCCGTATGGCCATCGGCGAAACCCTGACCAACATTGCGGCCTCGCGCATTGCCAGGCTGTCCGACATCAAACTGTCGGCCAACTGGATGTCGGCTGCTGGTCACCCAGGTGAAGACGCCCGTCTTTATGACACCGTGAAAGCGGTCGGCATGGAGCTGTGTCCTGAACTCGGTATCACCATTCCGGTGGGCAAGGACTCCATGTCCATGAAAACCCGCTGGAGTGATGAGGGCACCGAGAAGAGCGTGACCTCGCCGCTGTCGCTGATCGTGACCGGCTTTGCACCGGTCGTCGATATCCGTCAGACCCTGACCCCTGAGTTGCGTATGGATAAAGGCATCACTGACCTTATCCTGATCGACCTGGGTCGTGGTCAGAACCGTATGGGCGCGTCCATTCTTGCCCAGACGCATGGCAAGCTGGGTCGTGTTGCGCCCGACGTTGACGATGCCGAAGACCTCAAGGCGTTCTTCGCCGTCGTCCAGGGCCTTAACGCCGACGGCCACATCCTGTCGTATCACGACCGTTCCGACGGTGGTCTGCTGGTCAGCACGCTGGAAATGGCCTTCGCCGGTCATTGCGGTCTGAACCTGCACCTCGACGGTCTGGCTGACAACGCATCCGAGCTGAGCGCTATTCTGTTCAACGAAGAGCTTGGAGCAGTTATCCAGGTTCGTCAGGACGCCACGCCGCTGGTGCTGGCACAGTTCAGCGCTGCCGGTCTTGCAGATTGCGTCGCGGTCATCGGCCAGCCGGTCAACAACGATCAAGTCTCGATCAGCTATGGTGGCGAGCCGGTGTTCACCGGTCAGCGTCGTCTGCTGCAGCGTCAGTGGGCCGAAACCAGCTACCAGATCCAGCGTCTGCGTGACAACGCCGAGTGCGCCGATCAGGAATTCGACGCGCTTCTGGAAGAAGACAACCCGGGCCTGACCGTCAAGCTGGGCTTCGACGTCAACGATGACATTGCTGCGCCTTACATCAAAACCGGTGTACGTCCTCAGGTGGCTGTGCTGCGTGAGCAGGGCGTCAACGGGCAGGTCGAAATGGCGGCTGCGTTCGATCGTGCCGGTTTCAACGCGATTGACGTGCACATGAGTGACATCCTGGCGGGCCGTGTCGACCTGAACGACTTCAAGGGCATGGTCGCTTGTGGTGGCTTCTCATACGGTGACGTGTTGGGTGCCGGTGAAGGCTGGGCCAAGTCGGCCCTGTTCAACAGCCGCGCCCGCGATGCGTTCCAGGGTTTCTTCGAGCGCACCGACAGCTTCACGCTGGGTGTCTGCAATGGTTGCCAGATGTTGTCCAACCTGCACGAGTTGATCCCGGGCAGCGAGTTCTGGCCGCACTTCGTGCGTAACCGTTCCGAGCAGTTCGAAGCGCGCGTTGCGATGGTTCAGATCCAGGAGTCCCCTTCGATTTTCCTGCAGGGCATGGCCGGTTCGCGTATGCCGATCGCCATTGCCCACGGTGAAGGTCATGCGGAATTCCGTAACGCCGACGCACTGCTTGAGGCCGATGTCTCGGGCA
This sequence comes from Pseudomonas californiensis, assembly GCF_021147775.1. Lineage (GTDB taxonomy): Bacteria > Pseudomonadota > Gammaproteobacteria > Pseudomonadales > Pseudomonadaceae > Aquipseudomonas > Aquipseudomonas californiensis. The sequence continues at coordinate 169,224 of NZ_JAGTPK010000007.1, read as the reverse complement.
CTGTGGCGCTGCGTTTCGTGGACAGCCATGGCAAGGTCACTGAAGCTTATCCGGCGAACCCGAACGGCTCGCCGCGGGGCATAGGCGGTCTGACCACGCTCGATGGTCGCGTCACCATCATGATGCCGCACCCTGAGCGCGTGTTCCGTGCGGTTCAGAACTCCTGGCGTCCTGAAGAGTGGAACGAGGACGGTGCCTGGATGCGCATGTTCCGCAATGCGCGGGCATGGGTTAACTGAGTCGGATGTACAAGCTCGCCTTCTTCGTGCCGTCGAGCCATGTGAATCAGGTCAAAAGCGCCGTTTTTGCTGCTGGGGCAGGGCAGATAGGCGCTTACGACCAGTGTTCATGGCAAGTGCTCGGCCAGGGTCAGTTCCGCCTGCTGGATGGCAGTCAGCCATTTCTCGGGCAGGGCGGCGTGGTTGAGCAGGTGGAGGAATGGAAAGTCGAGATGGTCGTTGCCGATGAGCTGATACATCAGGCGGTGGTGGCTCTCAAGCAGAGCCACCCTTACGAAACGCCGGCTTATGAAGTGTGGCTCCTGGAAGACTTCTAGTTCGCTGGCGGTAACTGTGTGTGGCGTTTTGCGTCAGCCATGCAGGGAACTGCATCCAGCCCCGGCAATACTTCGGATGCTGGCCCCCGGCATTCGTGAGCAAACAGCACACTGCCCAACTCTCTCCCCCGATTTGAATGCTTCAGGGTCTGATCTCGATCATCGTCCCGTCCTTGACCAAATCCCAGACCTCGCGCATGTCATTGTTTTTCATGGCGATGCAGCCGTTGGTCCAGTCCAGCGTGTGGAAGTACCACTCCGGATATTCCTCATCAAGCGGCGTGCCATGAATCATGATCATGCTGCCCGGCTTCACGCCCTCTTTGCGAGCGCGTTCCGAGTCGGTCACGTTCGGGTAGGAGATATGCATCGACAGGTTGTAGTTGGTGCTGTTCTTGCGCCAGTCCAGCCAGTAGAAGCCTTCAGGCGTACGCTGGTCGCCTTCCTGAACTTTGGTGCCCTTGGGGTTCTTGCCCAATGAAATTCGATACGTCTTCAAGGCCTCACCGCCACTGATCAACTGCAACTGACGTGCGGACTTGAGCACCAGTACCTTGTCGATTTTCTTGCTGGCAATGCTTTCGGTGTTGATGACCTTGTTGTTGATGATCTTCTGTTCGCTGCCTTTGGGCAGGATGGTTTGGGTAAAAGCAGCTTCTGACAGCGGCACGAACGACATCACAACGAAAGCGAGCAACCAGCGCATTACCGTATCCCTGAAGGCCCTCTGAGAGGGCCGATCTTGAGTGCAATCCAGAATTTAAGTGTCGAGCAGTGGGCGCGACGGGGGCAGGGCGCTGGTATGCACCGGGTATACCTGCTGACGCCGATCTGCGAAGAAGTATTCTAGGGTACGCCCGACCGTCATGAAAGCCAGGTCCGACCACGGAATGTCAGCTTCGTCGAATAGCTGGACTTCCAGGCTCTCTATGCCTGGCGCGAAATCGTCCGTGGCCAGTTCGCCTCGGTAGAACACGTGCACCTGATTGATGTGCGGCACATCGATCAAAGCATAGAGCTGCAGTTCGCCCAGGGTTGCACAGGCTTCTTCGACGGTTTCACGACGCGCGGCCTGTTCGATGGTCTCACCGTTTTCCATGAAGCCTGCCGGCAGCGTCCAGAAGCCCAGGCGCGGCTCGATGGCGCGCCGGCACAGCAACACCTTGTCGCCGCGGGTCACCAGGCAGCCTGCCACGATGTTCGGGTTCTGGTAGTGAATGGTGTGGCAATGCTCGCAGACGTAACGCAGACGGCTGTCGCCTTCCGGGATGGTCTGGATAACCGGGTTGCCGCACTGGCTACAAAATTTCATGGGCTCAGTCGTTAGTGGATGCAGGCGCTATCTTGGCCTGTCGCGACGTTGATGAGCAAGCGCCTCTGTCGTATGACTTTGTCCTGCAAGGGGTTGGGCGCGTCGCTGCTTTGGTGCATGATGCCAGACAGGCAACAGATCGAGATTCCCCATGCTGGATGAGCTACTTCGCCGTGTAGTCAGTCATACGCCAGATACCCTCGAAACGGATCGACCATTCCCCGAGGCTGCGGTGCTGGTGCCTGTCACGCGCAGTCATGAACCCGAATTGATCCTCACACTGCGCGCCAGCGGTTTGTCGACCCATGGCGGTGAGGTTGCGTTCCCGGGCGGCAGACGCGATCCCGAAGACCCTGACCTGATCTTTACGGCCTTGCGCGAAGCTGAAGAGGAAATAGGCCTGCCGCCGGGTCTTGTCGAAGTGATTGGCCCGTTGAGCCCGTTGATTTCCAAACACGGTATCAAGGTCACGCCGTACGTGGGGGTAATCCCCGATTTTGTCGAGTACCGACCGAACGATGCTGAAATCGCCGCAGTGTTCAGTGTGCCGCTGGAGTTCTTCCGTCAGGACACTCGTGAGCACACCCACCGCATCGATTATGAAGGGCGAAGCTGGTACGTGCCCAGCTATCGGTATGGCGGGTACAAGATCTGGGGGCTGACGGCGATCATGATCGTCGAGCTGGTCAATGTGCTGTACGACACCAAAATCAGCCTGCATCATCCTCCCGAACGTTCCACCAGTTGAGCGTCCAGCCTCTCACGAGTCATCTATAACGATCCGCGCCCAAGAGCGCGGCCTGCCAGAGGAATCTGCATGAAATATCGCCTGGGGGATTCCCGCGTCCAGACTGACCCGCTGAGCTGGGTCGCGCCCAATGCGGTCCTGATCGGCAAAGTCAGGCTCGAGGCCGGTGCCAGCGTCTGGTTCAACGCTGTGCTGCGAGGCGACAACGAGCTGATCCATATAGGCGAGAACAGTAACGTGCAGGACGGCACGGTCATGCATACCGACATGGGCTCGCCGTTGGAAATAGGCAAAGGCGTCACCATCGGCCACAACGCCATGCTGCACGGCTGTAGCGTTGATGATTTCAGCCTGATCGGGATCAACGCAGTGATCCTGAACGGGGCAAAGATCGGCAAGTACTGCATTATCGGCGCCAATTCACTGATCGGCGAAGGAAAAGTCATCCCCGATGGCTCACTGGTGATGGGCTCGCCGGGTAAAGTGGTACGCGAGCTGACTGACGTCCAAAAGAAAATGCTGGAGGCCAGCGCGGCTCACTACGTCCATAATGCACAGCGTTATGCACGTGACCTGAAAGAGCAGGAAGAATGATGAGCAGCGATCCCGTTACAGAAAAGCCTGTCCGTTCGCCTTGCGTCAGCATTTGTGCACTGGATGAGGCAGATATCTGCACCGGGTGCCAGCGTACGGTCAGCGAAATCACCCTGTGGAGCCGCATGAGCAACGACGAGCGCCGTGTGGTTCTTGGCCTGTGCGACGAACGAGCCCGTGCCAGCGGAATGTTGTGGACAGTGGGAAGCAAATCCTGACCGCCCACTGATAGCGCGTCGGGACGCGCTGTCCTGCTCGTGAAGACCGACCTGGAGACGCAACATACCGAACAGCGTGCCGCCAGCTCTTCAGGCCTGACCTCGGCTTTCCCGGCTGCTACCATGGGTGTCCGTTTTTCCAGGCTGTAATCCCTCATGCTTTTCCTGATCGCCTATATCAGCAGTGTGGTGCTGATCAACTTCGCCTTTTCCAGTGCGCCGCATCTGGACGTCATCTGGTCCGCCTGGGGCGGCTTGGTGTTCGTGCTGCGCGATATGGTGCAAATCCGCTTCGGCCATGGCGCAATCATCGCAATGCTGGTGGCGCTGGTGCTGTCCTATATCACCAGCGACCCTACCATCGCCCTGGCCAGTGCCACGGCGTTCGCTGTGTCCGAGTGCATTGACTGGCTGGTATTCAGCATCACCAAGCGTCCGTTGCGCGACCGCTTGTGGATCAGCTCTGCGCTGAGCATTCCACTGGATACCTTTATCTTCTTCGGGATGATCGATGCGCTCACTGCACCTGTCGTGCTGACCGCATTGGCTTCGAAATTCGCCGGTGTAACGGTGGTGTGGATGATCATGGCCTGGCGTGCGCGCAACAAAGCCTGTCCGGGCTGAGCCCCAAATGCTCGGGGCTTCGTGGTAAATTGCGCGCCTTTCTCCAACGCGGCTGTTCGCATACGGCGAGCGGCCCTTGAAATCTGCTCCACGAGGACCTGAGATGACTCAAATCGGAACTCCACTGTCGCCTACCGCGACGCGTGTATTGTTTTGCGGCAGCGGCGAACTGGGCAAGGAAGTCGTGATCGAGCTGCAACGTCTGGGCGTCGAAGTCATCGCGGTAGACCGTTACGCAAACGCCCCGGCCATGCAGGTTGCACATCGCAGCCACGTCATCAATATGCTTGACGGTGCAGCGTTGCGTGCAGTGATCGAGGCCGAGAAGCCTCATTTCATCGTGCCGGAAATCGAAGCCATTGCCACGGCGACTCTGGTTGAGCTGGAGGCCGAAGGCTTTACTGTTGTTCCTACTGCGCGTGCCGCTCAGTTGACCATGAACCGGGAAGGCATTCGCCGTCTGGCAGCAGAAGAGTTGAAACTGCCGACATCGCCTTATCACTTTGCCGACACCTTCGAGGCGTACAGCAAAGCCGTCGAAGACCTGGGCTTCCCGTGCGTGGTCAAACCGGTCATGAGTTCGTCGGGCAAGGGCCAAAGCCTGCTCAAGAGCACCGATGACGTCCAGAAAGCCTGGGACTACGCTCAGGAAGGCGGCCGCGCGGGTAAAGGTCGCGTCATCATCGAAGGCTTCATCGACTTCGATTATGAAATCACACTGTTGACCGTGCGCCACATCGGCGGCACCACATTCTGCGCGCCTGTCGGTCACCGTCAGGAGAAGGGCGATTATCAGGAATCCTGGCAGCCACAGGCAATGAGCCCGGCTGCGCTGGCCGAGTCCGAGCGCGTCGCCAAGGCAGTAACCGAGGCGCTGGGCGGTCGCGGGATGTTTGGCGTCGAGTTGTTCATCAAGGGTAATCAGGTGTGGTTCAGCGAAGTCTCGCCTCGTCCGCATGACACCGGGCTGGTCACACTGATCTCGCAGGATCTGTCGCAGTTCGCACTGCACGCACGTGCCATCCTCGGGCTGCCGATTCCTTTGATTCGTCAGTTCGGCCCGTCGGCCTCCGCTGTGATTCTGGTCGAAGGACAGTCCACGCAGACTGCGTTCTCCAATCTGGGCGCTGCACTGGCAGAGCCTGATACTGCACTGCGCCTGTTCGGCAAGCCGGAAGTCAATGGTCAGCGTCGGATGGGTGTTGCCCTGGCTCGCGACGAGTCTGTTGATGCCGCCCGTGCCAAGGCCACTCGCGCTTCGCAAGCGGTCAAGGTCGAGCTTTAAGCGTCTGCATGAGCGTGCAAGCCAAGGCGTCGCGCCTTGGCTTGCCGTTTTGCTTTACAGCTCGTTATTGCGTGTTTCTTTCAGGCACAGTACGGCCAGCAGGCTGATCAGCGCTGCTGCCGAAACGTAACCTCCCACCCAACTCAAGCCGCCCATCGCCACCAGTTTCTGGGCGAAGAAGGGTGCAACCGAAGCACCCACGATCCCGCCCAGGTTATAAGCGGCCGATGCGCCGGTGTAGCGCACCTGCGTCGGGAACAGCTCCGGCAGCAGCGCACCCATCGGTGCGAACGTGATGCCCATCAAGAACAGCTCTATGCACAGAAACAGCGCCACGCCCCAGGTAGTGCCGTGGGTCAGTAATGGCTCCATTGCGAACCCCGACAGTATTGCCAGGACTGCGCCTGCAATCAGCACCGGTTTGCGCCCGAAGCGGTCGCTTGCCAGCGCTGACAAAGGCGTTGCCGCCGCCATGAACAACACTGCGAAGCACAGCAGTCCGAGGAAAGTTTCACGCGTGTAACCCAGCGTCGAAACGCCGTAGCTCAGCGAAAACACGGTCGAAATGTAAAACAGCGCATAGCACACCACCATCGAGGCTGCGCCCAGTAGCATCGGCTTCCAGTGTTGGCTGAAGGTTTCGACAATAGGCATGCTGACCCGCTTGTGATGGGCCATCGCCTTGGCGAAAACCGGTGTTTCCTCAAGCTTCAGGCGTACGTAAAGCCCGACCATGACCAGCAGCGCGCTGAGCAGAAACGGAATCCGCCAGCCCCAGGCACGGAATTGCTCGTCGGTCAGGGTCATTGCCAGAGTCAAAAACAGCCCGTTGGCCGCCAGAAAGCCAATTGACGGACCTAATTGTGGGAACATGCCAAACCAGGCTCGCTTGCCCTTGGGGGCGTTTTCAGTGGCCAGCAAGGCCGCACCACCCCATTCCCCACCCAGGCCCAGCCCTTGGCCGAAGCGCAAAACGCACAGCAGTATGGGTGCCCAGGCCCCGATAGTGGCGTAGCCGGGCAGCACGCCGATCAGGGTGGTGCAGATGCCCATCAAGAGCAAAGATGCGACCAATGTGGATTTTCGTCCGACCCGATCGCCAAAATGGCCGAACAGCGCCGAGCCCAACGGCCTTGCAAGAAACGCGATCCCGAACGTCAGAAACGACGACAGCATCTGTGCGGTGCCTGACGTCTGCGGGAAGAACACTGGTCCGATCACCAGTGCAGCAGCGGTGGCGTAGACATAGAAATCGTAGAACTCAATGGCAGTGCCAATGAAGCTTGCCGTGGCAACGCGGGTTGCCGAATTGACGGGAGCGGCAGGCGCGGCGTCGTCTTCGTTGAAAGTTGAAGTGCTGGTCATGCGAGGGTTCCCTGACAGTCGTCTTGTCGGTCAGTGCTTGTCACACTGCGACAGGTTTTCATTATTGTGATTTACGAATGCAGCGCTGAGCAGCGTAGCCCGGTTGGGCGGGAGGGCAATGGCATCGCTCGGGATAGGGGCGAAGGCCATTGAGTGGTATGAGCCGTTCAGGCTGACGAACTGGCCGTTGGCGCTCTGTGCGGGTAGCACGCGCAACGGCTGGGCTGGGTAAGCGTTCTGATTATAGGAAGGGCGCGCGCGCTGAAACAAGTGGTAACAGCGCTTGGCGTTTTATTTGAAGACCCGGCTGGGGGCGTTCTGCCACATGGCTACGCGGGTAACCCGGTTGTCTTCGGTTTCGAGAATTTCCAGGCGATAAGGACCGATCTTCAGGCATACCGGTGCGTCGGGGATGGTTTCCAGTGCTTCGGTCACCAGCCCGTTGAGTGTCTTGGGTCCATCGGAAGGCAAATGCCAGCCCAGGCTCTTGTTCAAGTCGCGAATGGAGGCGGCGCCTTCCACTTCCAGACGGCCGTCTTCCTGGCGCTTTACGTGCGGGTTATCCAGGCTCTGCTCGTTCTCGAACTCACCGACGATTTCTTCCAGAATATCCTCAAGGGTCACAATGCCCAGCACTTCGCCGTACTCGTCGACCACCACGCCCAATCGGCGCTGCTGCTTGTGGAAGTTCAGCAGTTGCAGTTGCAGGGGCGTGCTTTCAGGCACGAAATAAGGTTCGTAGCAGACCGCCAGCAGTTGCTCCTTGGTGAGCGTGGCCTTGGGCAGCAAGTGGCTGATGTCACGGGTGTTGATTACACCCTGCACTTGATTGATGTCGTTGTGGTAGACCGGCAGGCGTGTATGACGCGAAATGATCAGACGTTCGATGATCAGTTCGATAGGGTCGTCGATATTGACGCCATCGACTTCGCTGCGTGGGATCAGGATGTCGTTGACGGTAATGCTGTCCAGCGCGCGGATACCTGAAAGCACATTGGCACGAGGGTGGTGTTCCTGCACACCGTCGTGACGGGCGTGCTGCACCGGATTGTTGGCGGACTCCGAAGCATGTTCCGCAGTGCCGCGCTTCATGAGCGGGTTTAGCAGCAGTTTGGCAAGGCCGTTGAAAATACAGGTCAGCGGCCAGATGAACTTCATCGGGACCCGCAACGTCCCGTTGCCAAGCAGGACGGTCGCCACTGCGTAACGATGCCCCAGGCGGCGTGGCATGTATTCGGCGAACACCAGCATGACGCTGGCGGTGCCCAGCCAGGCGGCAGTCGGGCCGTTGTACAGCCAGTAGCTGGTCGCGAGAAACGTGGCGATGATTGTGATCAGCACCCTGATCAGCGTATTGCACAGAATCAGGCTGTTGATATTGAAGGCCAGCTCGGGCATTCGCTCGGCTTGCGCCGGATCAGTACCTGCGCGTAGTGCCCGGAGTTGCTGATGCGCGGTCTCGACAGCTGTCAGCAGTGCGGACCAGAGTATCAACAGCGCCAGAACACCGAGCAGCGGTCCGATGGGCAGGTTATCCATGATCGTCGCCCGTCAGATATGCAGAATGAATTCGCGTACCAGCTTGCTGCCGAAATAGGCCAGCATCAGCAGGCAAAAGCCGCCCAGCGTCCAGCGAATGGCCTTGTGTCCGCGCCATCCCAGGCGGTTGCGCCCCCAAAGCAGAACACTGAACACCACCCACGCAAGGCAGGCGAGCAGGGTTTTATGCACCAGGTGCTGAGCGAACAGGTTCTCTACAAACAGCCAGCCCGAGAGCAGCGACAGCGACAGCAGGGTCCAGCCTGCCCACAGAAAACCGAACAGCAGGCTCTCCATGGTCTGCAGGGGTGGGAAGTTTTTGATCAGTCCGGCGGGGTGCTTGTTCTTTAGCTGGTGATCCTGCAGCAACAGCAGCAATGCCTGAAAAGCGGCAATTGTAAACATGCCGTATGCCAGCAGCGACAATAGAATGTGGCTGAGGATGCCGGGCTCTTCCATGATCGGCTGCACCGTACCGCTTGGCGCGAACTGCGCCAGCAGTACCGTGACCATGCCCAGAGGGAACAGCAGCACCAGAAGATTTTCCACCGGGATGCGGGCGGTGGCGATCAGCGTCACTGCAATCACTGACGCGGCAATAAGGCTGGCCGAGTTGAAGAAGTCCAGGCCCAGGCCTGCCGGTCGCGCAAGCTGGGAGAAAAGACCTATGGCATGAGCGATGACCGCCAGGGTGCCGAGCAGGCAAAGCAGCCTTTTATCAGGCTTGGCTCTCTGGCTCAGGCGAAGACCCTGATAGACGGTCGCAGCGGCGTAAAGGCTGGCGGCGGCGAGGCTGGTGAGCAGGCTGGGTGGCAAAGGGAACATAGATCCTGATGGACGGGCCTGAAAAGACGCTGAGTTTGGCATAGAACCCACAAATCACGAAAGACCACAGAAGCAGTCTGCATGGTGTCCGTGCGACAGAGTCTTCGCTATAATCCGCGACCTGCTCAAGCCGCAGGCTCGCCGAGCGCCATTTCTGCATCACGGGCCGGGCCGCATCAACCGGGGTTCGACGAGAGCCTGAAAGGATCGCGCATGTTTGAAAATCTGACTGACCGCCTCTCGCAGACGCTTCGCCACGTGACTGGCAAGGCCAAGCTGAACGAGGACAACATCAAAGATACCTTGCGCGAAGTGCGTATGGCGTTGCTTGAAGCCGACGTCGCCTTGCCGGTGGTCAAAGACTTCGTCAACAACGTCAAGGAGCGTGCTGTCGGCACCGAGGTGTCGCGCAGCCTGACGCCGGGCCAGGCGTTCGTGAAAATCGTCCAGGCCGAACTCGAAAGCCTGATGGGCGCCGCCAACGAAGATCTGGTGCTCAACGTCACTCCGCCTGCCGTCGTATTGATGGCCGGTCTGCAAGGTGCGGGCAAGACCACAACGGCTGGCAAGCTGGCGCGCTTCCTTAAAGAGCGCAAGAAGAAGACCGTGATGGTCGTTTCGGTCGACGTTTATCGTCCCGCAGCCATCAAGCAGCTCGAAACGCTGGCCAATGATATCGGTGTCACGTTCTTTGCGTCCGACGTCAGCCAGAAGCCGGTGGACATCGCGCAGGCTGCGATTAAAGAAGCAAAGCTCAAATTCATTGATGTCGTGATCGTCGACACCGCCGGTCGCTTGCACATCGACGCCGAGATGATGGGCGAGATCCAGGCATTGCATGCCGCGGTCAAGCCGGTCGAGACGTTGTTTGTCGTAGACGCCATGACCGGTCAGGATGCGGCCAACACCGCCAAGGCGTTTGGTGATGCGCTGCCACTCACGGGTGTGATCCTCACCAAGGTCGATGGTGATGCACGAGGTGGTGCTGCACTGTCGGTGCGCGCGATCACCGGCAAACCGATCAAATTCATCGGTATGGGCGAGAAGAGCGATGCGCTCGAGCCATTCCACCCGGACCGTATTGCGTCGCGAATCCTGGGCATGGGCGATGTGCTCAGCCTGATCGAGCAGGCCGAACAGACCCTCGACAAGGATAAAGCCGACAAGCTGGCGAAAAAGCTCAAGAAGGGCAAAGGCTTCGATCTCGAAGACTTCCGCGACCAGCTGCAACAGATGAAGAACATGGGCGGCCTTGGTGGCCTGATGGACAAGCTGCCCAGCATCGGTGGTGTGAACCTGTCCCAGATGGGCAATGCCCAGGGCGCAGCCGAGAAGCAGTTCAAGCAGATGGAAGCCATCATCAACTCGATGACACCGGCCGAACGTCGTGACCCGGACCTGATCAGTGGTTCGCGCAAGCGTCGTATCGCGATGGGTTCAGGCACTCAGGTGCAGGATATCGGGCGCCTGATCAAGCAGCACAAGCAGATGCAGAAGATGATGAAAAAATTCTCTGCCAAAGGCGGAATGGCAAAAATGATGCGCGGGATGGGCGGAATGCTCCCCGGCGGCGGCATGCCAAAGATGTGATTGAGTCGCGCGCGTTATGCTGCGCGCGTCCCACATGAGGGGTAACCCTCAGCCAGCCCGCGTTTTGCGGGCTTCTACTCGCTGTCATACCGACAGCTCCTTGGCAAATCTGGAAGGCATGCCGATAGGCGCCGGAAAAAGACATTTGCAAAAGTCGGGATATTCCTTAGAATATGCGGCCTTTCGGGCACCTATGCCCGCTGTGCATCTTAGATTTGCAGCACCGACTACAGGAACGATGTTCAATGCTAACCATCCGTCTTGCCCTTGGCGGCTCCAAAAAGCGCCCGTTTTACCACTTGACCGTAACCGACAGCCGCAACGCTCGTGACGGTTCCCACAAGGAACAGGTTGGTTTCTTCAACCCGGTTGCCCGTGGTCAGGAAATCCGTTTGTCCGTTAACGAAGAGCGCGTCAACTACTGGTTGAGCGTAGGTGCACAAACTTCTGAGCGCGTTGCACAGCTGCTCAAAGAGCACAACAAGGCAAAGGCCGCGGCCTGAGTCTTATGAACGCGACGCCTGCACCTGCCGACGATCTGATCGTCATTGGCAAGATTTACTCAGTTCATGGCGTTCGCGGCGAAGTGAAGGTCTTTTCCTTTACTGATCCGATTGGAAACCTGTTGGACTACAAAACCTGGACGCTTCGGCGCGAAGGCAGCGTTGAGAAGCAGGTTGAGCTGGTCAGTGGACGCTTGCAAAGCAAGTTTCTGGTCGCAAAGCTCAAAGGTCTCGATGATCGCGAAGAAGCTCGTCTTCTCTCCGGTTACGAAATCTGCGTGCCGCGTAACCTGTTCCCTGATCTGGACGATGGCGAGTACTACTGGTACCAGCTTGAAGGCCTAAAGGTCATTGATCAACTTGGGCAATTGCTCGGGAAAATCGATCACCTGCTCGAAACCGGTTCGAACGATGTAATGGTTGTAAAGCCCTGCGCGGGTAGCCTGGATGATCGTGAACGCCTGTTGCCCTATACGGAGCAATGCGTGTTGGCAGTCGACCTGGGTGCTGGCGAGATGAAGGTGGATTGGGATGCGGACTTCTGAGTGCCATGGCTAGCCTACGCATAGAAGTCATCAGTCTGTTTCCCGAGATGTTTTCCGCCATCAGCGAATACGGCATTACCAGCCGTGCGGTGAAACAGGGGCTGTTGCAGCTCACCTGTTGGAATCCGCGGGATTACACCACTGATCGTCATCACACTGTGGATGATCGCCCATTTGGCGGTGGTCCGGGCATGGTGATGAAGATCAAGCCCCTTGAAGATGCTCTGGTTCAGGCCAGACAAGCGGCAGGGGATGCGGCGAAGGTTATTTACCTGTCGCCACAAGGCCGCCAACTGAATCAGTCTGCGGTACGCGAACTGGCGCAGGAGGAAGCGATTATCCTCATCGCCGGTCGTTATGAAGGCATTGACGAGCGCTTTATTGAGGCTCATGTCGATGAAGAGTGGTCGATTGGTGACTATGTTCTTTCCGGTGGCGAGCTGCCGGCGATGGTCCTGATTGACGCGGTTACGCGGCTGCTGCCTGGAGCTTTAGGGCATGTGGACTCCGCGGAGGAAGATTCCTTCACGGATGGTCTGCTGGATTGCCCGCACTACACCCGACCTGAGGTGTATGCGGATCAGCGTGTTCCCGACGTGTTGCTAAGTGGCAATCACGCGCACATCCGGCGTTGGCGTTTGCAGCAGTCCCTTGGGCGGACCTACGAACGACGGGCTGATCTTCTGGAAAGCCGCTCGCTTTCTGGAGAAGAGAAGAAGCTGCTGGCGGAATACATCCGCGAGCGGGACGATAGTTAACGTATCGATGGTTGATCCATACGGATTACCTTAGGAGCACCAGCATGACTAACAAAATCATTCTTGCCCTCGAAGCAGAGCAGATGACCAAAGAGATCCCTACCTTTGCCCCAGGCGACACTGTTGTCGTTCAGGTGAAAGTGAAGGAAGGCGACCGCGCGCGTCTGCAAGCGTTCGAAGGCGTTGTAATTGCCAAGCGTAACCGTGGCGTGAACAGTGCTTTCACTGTTCGTAAAATCTCCAACGGTGTTGGCGTTGAGCGTACTTTCCAGACCTACAGCCCGCAAATCGACAGCATGGCTGTGAAACGTCGCGGTGACGTTCGCAAGGCCAAACTGTACTACCTGCGTGACCTGTCCGGTAAAGCAGCTCGCATCAAGGAAAAACTGTCCTGATACAGTTTTTCGATGCATAAGAAAGGCAGCCTTCGGGCTGCCTTTTTGCTGTCTGCTGTTTGATGAGTCGCCCTTTTGGCGTCATACGAGTACCCGTAACCATGTCTGCCATTGACCACCCGCTGATCGACCAGTTTCTGGATGCCCTCTGGCTGGAAAAAGGTCTCTCCGATAACACGCGCGATGCTTATCGCAGTGATCTGGTCCTGTTCAACGGCTGGTTGCAGGAGCGTCACGTGGACCTTGTCGGTGCCGGGCGCGAGGTTATTCTTGATCATCTGGCCTGGCGTGTTGATCAGGCTTACAAGCCACGCTCTACCGCGCGATTTCTTTCAGGTGCTCGGGGCTTCTATCGCTACCTGCTGCGTGAAAAACTGATCGCTGTCGATCCGACCCTGCAGATCGACATGCCGCAACTGGGCAAGCCGTTGCCCAAGTCTCTGTCCGAAGCCGACGTCGAGTCTCTGCTGGCTGCGCCGGACCTGAGCGAGGCAATTGGTGAGCGTGACCGCGCAATGCTGGAGGTTCTATATGCGTGCGGCTTGCGCGTCACCGAGTTGATCAGCCTGACGCTGGAGCAGGTGAATTTGCGTCAGGGTGTATTGCGCGTGATGGGCAAGGGCAGCAAGGAGCGGCTGGTGCCCATGGGCGAAGAAGCGATCGTCTGGGTTGAGCGCTATATGCGTGGGGCGCGCGACGAATTGCTGGGCGGGCGCCCCAGCGATGTACTGTTTCCCAGTCTGCGTGGCGAACAGATGACTCGTCAGACATTCTGGCACCGCATCAAGCACCACGCCGCAGTGGCCGGTATCGGCAAAGCCCTGTCGCCGCACACCCTGCGGCACGCGTTTGCCACTCATTTGCTCAACCACGGCGCGGATTTGCGCGTGGTGCAGATGCTGCTGGGGCACAGCGACCTTTCGACGACCCAGATCTACACGCACGTCGCACGCGCCCGACTGCAGGACATGCACGCGAAACATCACCCGCGTGGATGATAATCCGGTGCAATATAAGCCTTGTCTTACGTCACGGTGGGTCGGTGTTACAGGCCTTATGTGATAGGCTTTGCCGGTTTCGCAGATCGAGGCTGGTCCTCTTTGTTTTTGCAGTGGTCAGTCAGTCCGCCGTCATAGGAGTTTTCATGCGCTTGCCTCAGCTTTTCTCTGCCGCCGTTGTTGTAATGGCCGGTATGTTCAGTACGTTCGCCCTGGCTGATGCAGCACCCGATCAGGCTATTCGCAAGACCCTTGATTCGCTCAAGCTTGAACTGCCGGTCGAGAGCATCGCACCAAGCCCTCTCAATGGTCTGTACGAAGTCAAACTCAAGGGCGGCCGCGTGCTGTATGCCAGCGCCGACGGCCAGTTTGTGGTCCAGGGTTACCTGTTTCAGGTTCAGAATGGCAAGCCGGTCAACCTGACCGAGAAGACCGAGCGTCTGGCCATTTCCAAAACCATCAACGCCATTCCGGCAACGGATATGGTCGTGTATCCGGCGATTGGCGAAACCAAGTCGCACATCACGGTCTTCACCGACACCACTTGCCCGTATTGCCACAAGCTGCACGAAGAAGTCGGGCAGTTGAACAAGATGGGCATCGAAGTCCGTTACCTGGCCTTCCCGCGTCAGGGTCTGGGTTCGCCGGGTGACGAGCAATTGCAGGCTGTCTGGTGTTCCAAGGACCGCAAGGCCGCCATGGACCGCATGGTCGATGGCAAGGACATCAAGGCTGCCAAGTGTGACAACCCTGTGACCAAGCAGTACGAGATGGGTCAATCCATCGGCGTCAACGGCACACCGGCCATCGTGCTGGCTGACGGTCAGGTCATTCCGGGTTATCAGCCTGCGGCCCAGGTGGCCAAGCTGGCGATGGGCGCCAAATAGTTGCACTTCGTGAGGTCCGCCTCACGGTCCGGGACGGCGGCGCTGTCGTCGTCGCGCCTAACAGTAGTCGTGTGGTGATACACGACTGTTTTCCACAGCCGATTCAGGATCGGCTGTTTTTCGGGGAGTTCATCAGTGAAACCGGTCAAAGTAGGCATATGTGGGCTGGGTACTGTCGGTGGCGGTACTTTCAACGTACTTCAGCGTAACGCCGAGGAGATTGCCCGCCGTGCCGGGCGTGGAATCGAAGTCGCGCAAATTGCGGTTCGTACGCCAAACCCCAACTGCCAGATTGCCGGTACGCCTACGACCAGCGACGTGTTTGCCGTTGCGACCAACCCTGAAATCGACATCATTGTTGAGCTGATCGGCGGTTATACCGTCGCCCGTGAATTGGTCCTCAAGGCCATCGAGAACGGCAAGCATGTTGTTACTGCCAACAAGGCGCTGATCGCCGTTCACGGTAACGAGATCTTTGCCAAGGCACGTGAAAAGGGCGTGATCGTTGCCTTTGAAGCCGCCGTTGCAGGCGGGATCCCGGTCATCAAGGCCATCCGCGAAGGTCTGTCTGCCAACCGCATCAATTGGGTTGCCGGGATCATCAACGGCACAGGCAACTTCATCCTGACTGAAATGCGTGAAAAAGGCCGTGCCTTCCCGGACGTTCTTGCTGAAGCCCAGGCGCTGGGTTACGCCGAAGTAGACCCGACTTTCGACGTTGAAGGCATCGATGCTGCGCACAAACTGACTATCCTTGCATCGATCGCATTCGGTATCCCGTTGCAGTTCGACAAGGCTTATACCGAAGGCATCACCAAGCTGACCACCGCTGACGTGAACTACGCAGAGGCGCTGGGCTACCGTATCAAGCATCTGGGTGTTGCGCGCAGCACCGCGCAAGGCATCGAGCTGCGCGTGCACCCGACCCTGATCCCGGCAGATCGCCTGATCGCCAACGTCAACGGCGTGATGAACGCGGTGATGGTCAATGGTGACGCCTCGGGTTCGACGTTGTTCTACGGCGCTGGTGCCGGTATGGAGCCGACTGCTTCTTCGGTGATCGCTGACCTGGTGGACGTGGTGCGTGCCATGACTTGCGATCCGGAGAACCGCGTACCGCATCTGGCGTTCCAGCCTGATTCGTTGTCTGCCCATCCGATCCTGCCGATCGAAGCATGCGAAAGCGCTTATTACCTGCGTATCCAGGCCAAGGACCATCCAGGTGTTCTGGCGCAGGTAGCGAGCATTCTGTCCGAGCGTGGCATCAATATCGAATCCATCATGCAGAAGGAAGTCGAAGAGCACGACGGCCTGGTACCGATGATTCTGCTGACGCACCGTGTCGTGGAGCAGGGTATCAATGACGCCATCACGGCGCTCGAAGCCCTGCAGGATGTCGTCGGCCCTGTGGTCCGCATTCGCGTCGAGCATCTGAATTAAGTCAATGGCGCGCCACGAGCGGCGTGCCGTACACACGCAATTGACACCTAGCTGCAAGCTTGTAGCCGCAAGCTTGCCGCTCAGACCAAAGGTTTGATCTCATGCGCTATATCAGTACCCGCGGCCAAGCGCCGGCATTGAATTTTGAAGAAGTGCTGCTGACTGGCCTGGCCAGCGATGGCGGCCTGTACGTCCCGGAAAACCTGCCACGCTTCACCCAGGAAGAAATCGCGTCCTGGGCTGGCTTGCCTTACCACGAGTTGGCGTTTCGGGTGATGCGTCCGTTCGTGGCTGGCAGCATTCCTGATGCCGACTTCAAGAAAATCCTTGAAGAAACCTATGGTGTCTTCGCTCACAGCGCCGTCGCACCACTGCGTCAGTTGAATGGCAACGAGTGGGTTCTGGAGCTGTTCCACGGACCGACGCTGGCGTTCAAGGACTTCGCGCTGCAACTGCTGGGTCGTTTGCTGGACTACGTGCTGGCCAAGCGGGGCGAGCGTGTGGTGATCATCGGCGCGACCTCTGGTGACACTGGCTCGGCGGCCATCGAAGGCTGCCGTCGTTGCGATAACGTCGACATCTTCATCCTGCACCCGAACAATCGCGTTTCGGACGTGCAACGTCGCCAGATGACCACCATCTTCGGCGACAACATCCACAACATTGCAGTCGAAGGCAACTTCGATGACTGCCAGGAAATGGTCAAGGCCAGCTTCGCCGATCAAGGCTTCCTGAAAGGAACCCCACTGGTAGCGGTCAACTCGATCAACTGGGCACGAATCATGGCCCAGATCGTTTACTACTTCCATGCATCGCTGCAACTGGGTGGCCCGGCACGGTCGGTGTCGTTCTCGGTTCCGACCGGTAACTTCGGCGATATCTTCGCAGGCTATCTGGCTCGCAACATGGGCCTGCCGGTCAATCAACTGATCGTCGCCACCAACCGCAACGACATTCTGCACCGTTTCATGAGCGGCAATCAGTACGTCAAGGAAACGCTGCACGCCACTCTGTCTCCGTCGATGGACATCATGGTGTCGTCAAACTTCGAGCGTCTGTTGTTCGACATGCACGGTCGCAACGGTTCTGCGATTGCCGAGCTGATGAGCACATTCCGCCAGGGCGGCGGTTTCAGCGTCGACGAAGAACGCTGGACCGAAACCCGCAAGTTGTTCGACTCTCTGGCGGTGACTGACGAAGAGACGTGCGAAACCATTGCCGAGGTGTATGCCAACACTGGCGAGTTGCTCGATCCGCACACCGCGATCGGCGTGAAGGCTGCGCGCGAATGCCGTCGCAGTCTGGACACACCGATGGTGATTCTGGGGACCGCTCATCCGGTCAAGTTCCCTGACGCAGTGTTGAAGGCGGGTGTAGGAAAAGCGCTTGAGCTACCTGCACATTTGTCTGATTTGTTTCAGCGAGACGAACGCTGCACGGTTTTGCCAAATGACCTGAAAGCCATACAGGCCTTCGTCAGCCAGCATGGCAACCGCGGCAAACCGCTCTGATCGAATCGTTGTGTAACAACTTTAGGCCCGCCACTTGGCGGGCCTTCTCATGTGTACGTGCCAAACTTTGAGAGTTTTCAGGCCATACAGATGAGTCAGTCGTTGTGAAACAGGCAAGCAGGCAAGGTGATGTCAGGGAGGCGTGCACAGCGGCACGATCGGGAAAGCGACGCGGTGTCCGACGCTCTCTGCCTTTTCTGTTGATAATGTTTTTGGCTCAGGCGGTCGGTGCCGCACAGAGTTTGCCATTCGCCTTGGTGACGCCTTTCCAGGCGTCTGAGGACCTGCCTCTGGATGAGCCTGACCGAGAATGGCTCGATCAGCACAAGGTGCTCAGAGTCGGCATCACCATTGCCGATTACGAGCCCATCGATATCACGACCGACCGCAATCGTTATCAGGGCATCAGTGCCGATTACCTGAGCCTTGTTGGTGATCAGCTGAACACAACGGTTCAGGTCACCGGCTTTGCCAAACGCGATGAAGCGATTGCCGCACTGCGCGACGGCAGTATCGATATTCTCACCAGCGCCAACGGATTTGAGCGCGGGGTAAAGGGGCTGGCCTTTTCCACCGAGTACATGCCTGACCGAGCGGTGGTGGTCGGTCGAGGGAAGGACCAGAGCCTGCCGTCGAACCTGGCCTCGAAAAAGGTGGTCCTGCTGGACGGTTATGCCGATTCAGACGTTGCACATCGCGTGTATCCGGACAGTGAAATTGTCATCGCCCCCAACCTGCCCAGCGCCCTGGAAGCCATCAATCAGGGCGATGTCGATGTGTTCATCGGTAATGAGGTCATCGTTCGGGCCTATACCGGATTACGACCCTATCTTGGGTTGCAGATCAAGTTCGAGAGCGAGTTGCCGCCGGTCGGCTTTGCATTTGCCGTGCGTGAGGATCAGCAGCGCCTGTTGATGCTCATTGACCGTGCGCTGGCCAGTCTGGACAGCTCTGCGCATCGCGAAATACTCGGACGCTGGACCAGCGGGTTAGGGGCCGACCTGGATGGGCATCGAATCAACCTGACGGGTGTCGAGCGGCGCTGGATACTCAAGCATCCGAGGGTGACGATCTCGACCACCCAGCATCCGCCTTACGTTTACAAGGACAGCAATGGCCAGTGGGTGGGTCTCAATGTCGATGTGCTGGCTCGTATCTCACGCATGACCGGCCTGCAGTTCGTTCACAAGGAGGTGCCTTCCACGCAGCGAAGCATGGAGATACTTCGCACCGCTGAGGCGGAAATGAATACAACCCTGGCGGAAAACGATGAGCGTCGCCGGTTTCTTGATTTCACCTACTCGTTTGGCGGAAACAGCTGGGTATTTGTCGTGCGTGCCGACAGCTCGCCCAATGTTTCGCTTGAGGGACTTGAAGGCCATGTACTGGCGTTGCCCGCACGCCATGCTCTTGAGGAGCAGATAAGGCGCGAACATCCGCTTATTCAGATTCGGCTTGCCGATACGTACGATCAGGCGCGAGCCTTGGTCGAGAGCGGCCTGGCAGATGCGACCATCCAGAACGAAGCCGGGGCCTATCTCTTTCCGCCGGGCAAGCTCAGGGTGGCACGAAGCGTTGAGGGCAAATGGTCGCCGGATCGCTTTTCAGTGATCAAGTCGCAGCCGGAGCTGTTGAGCATTCTCAACAAGGCACTTGAAGAATTTCCTGTGGCCGAGCTGCGCTCCATTCGAATGAAGTGGCTGGGGGCGTTGCTGCCTCAACCCTCGCTCTGGAGTCGAATACCGTCGTGGGTGCTATGGGTTGTGACGCTGGCGGTGCTGGTTGGTCTGGTTTCGCTGCTCTGGAGCGGCCAGCTCAAGGTGCATATCCGTCAGCGTATGAAGGCCGAGGCGCAGCTCAACGATCAACTCGCGTTCAAGCGGGCATTGTTCGACGGGATTCCCAACCCTATCTATGTCCGCGATTTGAAGGGACGCCTGATCTCCTGCAACCGTAGCTACGAGAACAGCTTTGGGGTCAGCTTTGAGCAGATGAATGGCCGACGTCTGACAGACATCGACTTTATGTCGCGGCCGGTCGCCGAACAAATGCATGCGGATTACCTGACATTATTGCAAACCCATCGTCCGATCTTCGCGGACCGCACGATGGAGCTGTCTGGCAAGCGCGTGGACGCCTGGCAATGGACGGTTCCGTTCTTTGATGCCGATGGTACGCTCCAGGGTTTGCTCGGCGGCTGGATCGATATCACCGAGCGCAAGCGTCTGGAGCGGCGACTTGAGGAAGCGTTACGACACGCTGATCAGGCCAATCAGGCCAAGAGTGCATTTCTGGCCATCATGAGCCATGAGATTCGTACGCCGATGGGGGCGATCATCGGCTTGCTGGAGCTCGAATGCGAACAGGCAATCCGTCGGGGTGATAAACCATCCGAAGCGCTGGAGGTGGCGCACCGCTCGGCGAGAGAGCTGGTTGCACTGGTAGGCGACAGTCTGGATCTGGCGAAAATCGAAGCGGGGGGCATGCAGCTGTCGCTTGAGGTGACCTCACTCCAGCCTTTTTTTCAGAGTGTGGCACAACTTTTTGACGCTCAGGCTCGCGCCAGGGTGCTGGAGCTTCGGCTGGAATTTGCTGAGCGTGCACGCGGTGACTATTGGCTCGACCCGTTGCGATTGCGTCAGATCATGCACAACGTGGTGGGCAACGCGCTGAAGTTCACGTTCGAGGGGGCTGTAGTCATAGCGGTCGACGTGCATGACGAATCCATCGATGTCACACACCTGCGCATCACTGTGCAGGACAGCGGCGTGGGCATCGCACCTGAGCGACAGTCGACGATGTTTCAGCCATTCACCCAGGCCAGTGATGACACCGCATCACGTTATGGCGGTACCGGACTGGGGCTGAGTATTTCCAGACAGTTGGTCGAGTTGATGAGCGGTGCCATCACACTGCAGAGTGAGCCAGAGCAGGGCACATTGGTCATTATCGATGTGCCGTTGAGCCGGGTCGAACCAGCCTCCGTACCCGATACCGACTGGGTCGAGCCGCCTTTAATACAGCAGAGCCTGCGATTGATGGTGGTCGATGATCTGTCAGCCAACCGGCTTGTGCTGACCCGGCAGTTGGAGTTTCTGGGGCATCAAGTGGTGACCGCAGCGGGGGGAGAGGAGGCGCTCCAGACATGGCGTGAAGGTGGGTTCGACGCCATCATCACTGACTGCAACATGCCCGGTGTCAGCGGTTATGCGCTGACCGAGGCGATTCGGCGGATAGAGGCGCAGGAAGGGCGACCACGTTGCCCGGTGATCGGTTGTACTGCCAATGCCATGAGTGAGGAAGGACGGCGTTGTGAGCTGTCAGGCATGGACGGTCTGCTGATAAAGCCGCTTTCGCTCCAGCGGCTGTCCCAGGAGTTGGCGAATCTGGTCGGTGAGTCAAACTTTGATATCAATACCCTGCGGCGCATGACGCAGGCCAATGATGAGCAGATACAGCGTTTACTGGCCGAACTGTGGAAGAACCTTCTCCATGAGCATTCAGTCCTTGAACACGCCGCCAGGACTCAGGATGGGGAGATTCTTGCGGCGTCGTTGCATCGTCTCAAAGGGGCTGCCTGCCTCATTGATGCTGTGCCGTTGGCCAAGGCCTGTGCGTCGCTGGACGACTGCGTGTCGCGTGAAGGTACTGACGATCTTGTTGAGCGTTGGCGGGTGCTGGAGATCGCAATCGGCAATCTGAAGATAGAGATCGAACTGCACTTGATCGACCTGCCGGAGGATTGAGCAGACGCGTCTGAGGGCTTGCCCCAAGGGGGGCTGAGAGGCCGCGAGACTCAGTTTAGGACTTGTCCTATGGGGTTTGCGTCCGGGTGTGTCTAGAGTACGGTTTCCCCGGCCCCGACGGCTCTGACTCTTTAGGCATGACTGTGCGTTCACTCAAGGTTCTGATCCTCGAAGACCATCCCTTTCAGTTGATGGCGCTGCACCAGATGCTCAATGCCAATCAGGTATTCGATGTGCTGACAGCCGACAGCGTCGAGGCTGCCCGACTGTCACTGCTGAGCCGCGGGCCGGTTGATATCGCTATCTGTGATTTGCAGATGGACGGCCCCGATGGGCTGGATCTGATTCGTCATCTGGCGCAGGACAAACAGGCCAATGCGCTGATCGTGCTCAGTAGTACCGATCAATGTGTGCTGGAGGGCGTTGCGCAATTGGCGCTCGGTCAAGGTCTGGAGGTGCTGGGCTGTCTTCAGAAACCGACTTGCGCCGCGGCCTTGCACGAACTTATCGAGGTCTATGAGCGCGCTCGGCAGTTGCCCGATGAAGACCTGCCGGACGATTCCGGGTCAGGGCTTTTGAGTGCAGAACAACTGTTTATCCCATCCGCCTGCACCCTCTCTGACATGAACCGCATCACCGCGCAGTGGATCGCTCATTTTCAACCAAAGGTCAGTCTCGACGGTGCGGTACTGGGCGTTGAAGCGCTGGCCCGCTGGCAACATCCGCAATATGGCCTGCTGTCGCCGGGGCGCTTTCTGGAAACCGTCGCGAGCGAAGGGCTCCTGGCCCCTCTGACCTGGCGGATTCTGGATCAGGCCCTGCAGTTTTCTGCGCAGAGAATGAATTCTCATGGTCAGGCTTTGCCCGTTGCAGTCAATATCGCTCCGCAATTGCTGCAGCAGGCTGACTTTTCTGAGCGGGTCCTGCAGGCGCTGGCAGATTACCAACTGCCAGCAAACGTGCTGACGCTCGAGATGCTGGAGCAGGACGCCGAGCAGCCGAAGGCATGGCAAATGGAAGGTTTGTTAAGGCTATGCATGCATGGCTGCAGATTGTCCATCGACGACTTCGGCATGGGCGCGTCGAGTATTGAACGATTACTCCAGTGGCCTTTCAGTGAGCTGAAAATCCCCACTGAATTCGTCCGTGGGATGGCGGAAGATGCTCGCAAGTCAGCGGTGGTGGCCGGGACGATGCTCATGGCGAAGCGCCTGGCCATGACTGTAGTGGTCGAGGGTGTCGAGACGCTTGACGATTTTCACAGCCTTTTGATGCTCGACGCACCTGCCATCCAGGGCTACTTCATCGCACGTCCGATGAGCGCTGCTGACCTGAGTCAGTGGCTGGACGAGCGCCGGCATATCCATCCGGAGCGGTTGTCTCCAGACGTTCAGGAAAGGCCGTGTTCCTGCAGATAGATAAACAGCGCCGCGTCATTGGTCAGCCCCAGTTTGCGCATGGCGCTGACCTTCTGGGCACTGACCGTCTGTTTGCTGCGGTTCAACTTCGCCGCGATCTGCCCGACGGCCGAGCCTGCCGAAAGAAGGCGCAGCACTTCGAGCTCCTTGGGTGACAGTCGCTCGAACGCTACCAGCGTGTCGGACCCACGTGTTTGCGCTTCGTTCAGGACGCAGCGCACCGAGTCTGCAAGGAATATCTGGCCGCGTCGCACAGCTTCTATCGCGTCCGGCAATTCCCCGGCCACGCTGGCCTTGCTCAGCAGCCCTCTGACGTTGAGTGCCAGCATGGCCTGGAACAGCCCCGCATTACTCAGCGTAGTCACCACCACGACCGGCAACGCAGGAAAGTCCCGCTGAATGCGTTGCAACAGCCGCAGGCCGTCATTCTGTTGTTCCACAGGCATCATGAAGTCGGTCACCAGCACATCGCAGGAGTGCCTCGCGAGCTCGGCCAGCAGTTCATCAGGATTACTCGCCACGGCAATGACTCTGGCGGCATCGTCCTGCTCCAGCACCACGCGCAGACCTATGAGAAAAATGGGGTGATCATCAGCCACGATGATCCGCAACGGAAGATCAGTACAAGCGCTCAAGGTCTAGCTCCAATAAAGGGTGGCCAATGGTATTGCATCTGAGACGATTGTTTATGGCTGCGGTGCCTTGATAGGGCTACTTGTAGGGATTTGAGCTTATTTTTGACGAATATTCCTACACGATGATGACGAGTCAGCACACTGGCTGTAACAGTTTCATACTGGGACACAGCCGTGGACGTAGGTGTCCTGTTTTTTCCCTGTCACATTTCAGGGGCATGCTCGAATTCAGGCAGGCGCTCGACCCTGCGATGGAAAGAACTTTCCGTCATCGCCGATGGTCATTGGTAAGCACCTTTGCATTCAAACTGTTGAGTGGTGATCCGGATGGAAAATATCAGCTTGCTGCTAAGCGAAGCGCTGGCTCCCTACCAGGCCGTCATTGGTCAGGCGGGCTCTCGAGGTGAGCGTCTGGTGACGCTGAACGATACAACCGGTGCACGCGTGATTGCGCGCACATTTACAGCCGATCAGTTGAGCGACAAGCGCCAGTTGACGGACGTTGTCGATGGGTTACGTCGAGATCTGATGGTCGCTGAAGGCAGGATCGAGCCGTGCGTCATTGCCGCGATGCGCAACGCGGCCATAGGTCGCGTGTTTACTGCCGCACCTGCATTTTGACACGTGTGGTGCGGAACCCTGAAAGCATTGAGTGCTCTCATCAAGTACGGCAGGATTGATCGTTGTGCTCCGGCGATCAAGGTCTGACGTACTGGCCTGAATGGGTCATGTTTACCCCGAACAGTCTCCCCTCTGTTCGGGGTTTCTTTTTTTGCCTTGCTGATGTCGGGATCGTTACCGGGTTTCATTGGCGTCGAAAATTGCTTTGACGTCCTGCAGATAGCGCTGCCGCTGTTCGGGCTCAAGCCATTGGGCGTAAAAGCCCATCAGATCGCTTTCGCGTAGCACCAGCATCGCCTGATTTATAAGCGCGATGGCCCGCTCACCCTCAGCGGTGTTGCTGCAGCCGATGTAAGCCGACTGATAGACCGGGTTGCCCTGAATGGGCAAAAACGTCCACTCTTGCGGGTCGATACCCTGCTGCATGGACTGATAGCGTGTTTCGAACCAGAAGCCGAGCAGCCCCTGCAAGCGTCCTGCCCGTGCCATCTGCAGCAGGCTGCCCATCGCATCGCTCCCGTAATGCAGGCTCAGTTCGTTTGGGCGGGTGTTCTGTAACGTCTTGTCGATAATCCCGCCGTAACTGCGTTCAGCTACAATCCCCAGCTTGATGACCTTGCTGGCCATCAGCGCCGCAAAATCTACCTTGCCTTCGGAAACGAAGGGTTCGACCCTGGCCAGGTCTTGCTTGTGCATGATCAGGCCGCTGCTGAACATTACAAAGGCAGGGACCGAGAAAACAATGGTCCTGGCCCGTTCCGGTGTCCATAAAAGAGTGGGGTCGCAACTGAGCGAGTTGCCTTCGGTCAGCATTTGCATACCTCTGGCCCGATTGACATGCATCAGAACGTGGTCGTATTCAGGCATCCGGGCCATCAGCAGCGGCATTAATTGGTCAATCGCCCCTTGGCCTTGCATCGAACCCGCGAAAATCGTCGATGGCGGCAAGTCGCGCAAGAGCCAGGTCAGCGTTTCGCGCGCATGGCTCACGCAAGGCAGGGCCACAAAAAACATGGCGAGCAGCAGGCGGAGTAGTGCGCGGTGCGGGTCACGAAAGGGCATTCGCTGGTGTTATCCCCGAAAATGGTTCGATAGGTCCATGCGCCGAGTGGCATGCCTTTGAGTTGTGCCAACTCGCTGGCGTCACATTAATGACAATTCTACCCGTCCGTTGTGAACCATTGTCGTACGCTCGGCTGTTTGTCGCGAGGGCTCCTGACCATCAGGCTAACCCATTTTCCGGCCCCGGCAAGTAAGCGCGAGCTTTCGAGTGATTGTGGTTTCAGCCAACAACGGCGGTCCATTGTCCTGTCGATTCGTTCGGGAGGCCAGCATCGGTTAGACTTGCGGTCTTTCCTCCAGATACTAGAAGCCCGTTCATGGCCCAGCCGTCCACGACTTACAAATTCGAACTCAACCTGACCGATCTTGATCGTGGTGTTTACGAAAGCGTCAAACAGACCATTGCCCGTCATCCCTCCGAAACAGAAGAGCGCATGACCGTGCGTTTGCTGGCCTACGCGTTCTGGTACAACGAGCAGCTGGCCTTCGGACGTGGCCTGTCTGATGTAGACGAACCCGCGCTCTGGGAAAAAAGCCTGGACGATCGTGTTCTTCACTGGATTGAAGTCGGGCAGCCGGATGCCGATCGGCTGACATGGTGTTCGCGTCGCACCGAACGCACCAGCCTGCTGGCCTACGGCAGCTTGCGCGTCTGGGAAGGCAAGGTGGTCCCTGCCATCAAAAATCTGAAAAACGTCAACATCGCCGCCGTGCCGCAGGACGTTCTGGAAGTGCTGGCCAAGGACATGCCGCGGGTCATCAAATGGGACGTGATGATCAGCGAAGGCACCGTGTTCGTCACCGATGACCGCGGTCAGCATGAAGTCCAGTTGCAGTGGTTGACCGGCGAACGAGGCTGATCATCGTTCGTACCTGTATCAAGAAACATTTATCGCTCCAATACTGAGAACCAGCTGAACGCATGCGCATCGAACCCCGCCTGTTGCCTGACACCCTGCCTTTTCTTGGCGACTTGCCGCCTTTGCTCACCCGCCTGTATGCGGCGCGCGGCGTGGCGAGCGAGGCTGAGCTGGACAAGAGTCTGGCGCGATTGATCCCTTATCAACAACTCAAGGGCATCGATGCCGCTGTCGACCTGCTGGTGACGGCACTGCGCGAAGGGCAGCGCATGTTGATCGTCGGTGACTTCGATGCTGATGGCGCCACCGCCAGCACCGTGGGTGTTCTGGGTTTGCGTTTGTTGGGTGCAGCCCACGTCGACTACCTGGTGCCCAACCGTTTCGAGTACGGCTACGGGCTTACGCCGGAAATCGTGGCGGTGGCATTGCAGCGCGAGCCGCAGTTACTGATTACCGTGGATAACGGCATTTCGAGCGTCGAGGGCGTTGCTGCGGCCAAGGCCGCTGGCCTGCAAGTGCTGGTCACCGATCACCACTTGCCGGGTCACGAACTGCCTGCGGCCGATGCTATCGTCAACCCGAATCAACCCGGCTGCACCTTCCCGAGCAAATCCCTGGCAGGCGTCGGCGTAATCTTTTATGTGCTGATGGCGTTGCGTGCCCGTTTGCGTGACACCAGTTGGTTTGAAAGCAATCAGCGGACCCAGCCCAATCTGGGCGAACTGCTGGATCTGGTGGCGTTGGGCAGCGTGGCCGACGTCGTGCCGCTCGACGCCAATAACCGCATTCTGGTGCATCAGGGCCTGATGCGTATCCGTGCCGGCCGCGCCCGTCCTGGGCTGCGCGCGATTCTTGAAGTGGCGCGACGCGAACCTTCCCGTATCACCTCCACAGACCTGGGTTTCATTCTCGGACCGCGCCTGAATGCCGCCGGCCGTCTGGATGACATGAGCCTGGGGATCGAATGCCTGTTGTGCGACGACCCGACGCTGGCGCGGGAAATGGCTGTGCAACTGGACGAACTGAACCAGGACCGCAAATCAATCGAGCAAGGCATGCAGCGTGAAGCGCTGACCCAGCTCAAGGACCTGCCGCTGGAGTCGATGCCGTTTGGTCTGTGCCTGTTCGACGCTGACTGGCACCAAGGCGTCATCGGCATCCTCGCATCGCGCCTCAAAGAGCGGTATCACCGTCCCACCATCGCCTTCGCGAGTGCAGGGGAGGGTGTGCTCAAAGGGTCGGCGCGTTCAGTGCCAGGGTTTCACATCCGCGACGCGCTGGACGCTGTGGCAGCCAGTCATCCCGAGCTGATCAGCAAGTTTGGCGGGCACGCAATGGCGGCCGGCCTGTCATTGCCTGAAGAAAACTTCCCGGCGTTCGCCGAAGCGTTCGACAAGGAAGTCCGTCGTCAGCTCGATGAGCAGGACCTGACCGGGCGCTTGCTGTCTGACGGCTCGCTGGCGGTCGAAGAGTTTCACCTGGAACTTGCCCGCGCGTTGCGCAACGCAGGGCCGTGGGGGCAGCACTTCCCTGAGCCGTTGTTTCACGGCGTCTTTCAATTGGTCGAGCAGCGCGTCGTGGGCGAGCGGCATTTGAAGATGGTTCTCAAGACCGAGTGCGGCAGCGTCAAGCTTGATGGCATTGCTTTCAGTGTTGATCGGGACATCTGGCCCAACCCGAACATCCGTTGGGTCGAACTGGCCTATAAACTCGATCTCAACGAATTTCGCGGTAACGAAACCGTGCAGTTGATGGTGGTTCACATCGCGCCCCGCTGAGAACAGGCAGGAACCCCTCGTGCTCCCGGGTTGTCGACTAGGCTCTGTCCAAAAGATCTGTTCACTGAACAGAGCCTGGACACCCTGATTCCTAGACATGAGAGGTTGCCATGAGCCTGCTGCTTGAGCCCTATACCCTGCGCCAATTGACCCTGCGCAATCGCATCGCTGTATCGCCGATGTGCCAGTATTCCAGCGTCGACGGCCTGGCCAACGACTGGCACCTGGTGCATCTGGGCAGTCGTGCGGTGGGCGGCGCGGGACTTGTGATCAGCGAAGCTGTTGCGGTCACTGAAGACGGCCGCATCACGCCCGAAGACCTGGGTCTGTGGCATGACGGGCAAATCGAACCACTGCAACGCATCACCCGGTTTATCGCCGCTCAGGGTGCCGTAGCCGGTATTCAGCTGGCACACGCCGGACGCAAGGCCAGTACCTGGCGTCCCTGGCTGGGCAGGCACGGCAGCATCGCGAAGGATCAAGGCGGCTGGACGCCGGTCGGGCCTTCTGCAATTGCCTTCGATCCTCAGCACACTGTCCCGGTCCAGTTGAGCGAAACCCAGATCCAGGAGGTGATCAAAGCGTTCGTCGATACGGCACGACGTTCGCTGACAGCCGGCTTCAAGGTGGTCGAGATCCATGCTGCGCACGGCTATCTGCTGCATCAATTTTTGTCACCGTTGAGTAATCAGCGTACTGACCAGTACGGCGGCTCGTTCGAAAACCGCATTCGCCTGACGTTGCAGGTAACAGAAGCCGTACGCACTGTCTGGCCAGAAGAGTTGCCGGTGTTCGTTCGTGTCTCGGCGACTGACTGGGTGGAAGATGGCTGGAACCCGGATGAAACCGTAGAGCTGGCGCGTCGCCTCAAGGCGCTGGGTGTTGATCTTGTGGATGTGTCGTCAGGTGGCACAGCCGCCAAGGCGGAGATCCCGGTAGGGCCTGGCTATCAGACCCGTTTTGCCGAGCGCGTGCGCAAGGAGTCCGGGATTGCCACCGGTACCGTGGGGATGATCACCGATCCTGCGCAGGCCGAGCATATTCTGCGTACCGGACAGGCGGACATTATTCTGCTCGCCCGGGAACTGCTCCGTGATCCTTACTGGCCGTTGCATGCCGACGATGACCTTGGCGGCAAACTGGCGACGTGGCCAGCCCAGTATCAGCGTGCAACCCATCGCGATCAGCCGATTCATGAGTCGGATTTGCGCGATTGAACGGCACCGCAAGATGAAGTCGCAAGCCGACGCCTTGAATTGACTTTGGGCGTCGGCGATCTGAAAAAGAGGGTTGCGGACGCGATATCCTGACCGGCCTGTCAGTCGCCGTTCAGCAGCTCGTTCACCCGGGCTGCCAGCACGGCAATCGAAAACGGCTTGGGCAGTACATGCATGCCCGGCTCCAGGGTGTTGTGAGCCAACACGGCGTTTTCGGCGTAACCGGTCACGAACAGGATCTTGAGGTCCGGGCGAACCGCCCTTGCTGCATCCGCAACTTGTCTGCCGTTAATGCCACCCGGCAACCCCACATCGGTCACCAAAAGATCAATCGCAGCTTTCGATTGCAGGATGATCAGCGCCTCTGAGCCACGTTCAGCCTGCAGTACCGCATAACCCATCTCAACAAGCACCTCTGTGATCAGATTGCGCACAGCTTCCTCATCGTCCACCACCAATACGGTCTCCCCCGCAGCACTGGGAGACGGAAGCGATACGACACTGTGGTCATGCGGAGGTGTTTCGGCCTCGCTTTCGACCATCGGCAATAAAATGCTGACTCTTGAGCCTCGTCCGACCCGCGACTCGATGCTCGCGCCGCCGCCGGACTGGCGTGCAAAACCGTAGATCATCGACAAACCCAGGCCGGTGCCCATGCCGATCGGTTTGGTGGTAAAAAACGGATCGAATGCCCGTCCGATCACCTCTTTGGTCATTCCGGTGCCGGTGTCACTGACCGACAGTTCAACATAGCGGCCCATGGGCAATTCGTGCCTGGCAGCCGTTGTCGCGTCCAACTGGCAGTTACGCGTTTCGATGGTCAACTGACCGCCGTCCGGCATGGCATCCTTGGCGTTGATGCACAGGTTGAGCAGCGAGTTTTCCAACTGGGGCGGATCGACCATGATCGACCACAGCCCTGCAGTCGGTCGCACCTGCATATCAATGGCTGGCCCGACGGTGCGCCTTATCAGTTCATCCATTCCTGCAATCAGGTGGTCGATGTCAGTGGCTTTTGGCGCCAGCGTCTGGCGGCGGGAGAAGGCCAGGAGTCGATGTGTCAACGACGCGGCGCGTCTCGATCCTTCAAGCGCAGAACCGATATAACGGTCCAGTTCTGTAAAGCGACCTTTCTGCACGCGCGATTGCAGCATTTCGATGTTGCCGCTGACGCCCATCAACAGGTTGTTGAAATCGTGCGCCAAACCTCCGGTAAGTTGCCCGACCGCTTCCATCTTTTGCGATTGGCGCAGTGCTTCTTCGGCAGCCCGCAGTGCTTCGATACGTTGCTTTTCGTAGGTCAACAGTTTGCCCAGCGCGAAAATCAGACCATTACCTGATGCTGCCGTCCAGCCGAACCAGTGATAACTGCCATCCACATGCCGGTGGCGATTTTCGAACAGTGGCAGAACGTGCTCAATCGTGTGTTCCAGCGCTTTTTGAGTGCTGGCGACGTCGTCCGGATGCAACAGGTTCATGATCGACGTGCCGACCAGTTCTCGCGATTCGCGTCCCAAAAGGGTCGACCAGGCTGGATTGACGCGCAGAAAGATGCCGTTGAAGTCGAGCACCGCCAGCGGGTCGGGTGAAATATTCCAGAATGTATCGAGCTCCAGCGTGCGCTGTTCGAGTTTGGCAGTTTGCTGGCGCTCCAGCTCGATCAGTTCGCCAATCAGCTCCAGTCGTTTGTTTTCACTGGCTTTCAGGGCCTGTTGATCCAGATAGTTCTGTGTCGTTTCGGTTGTCAGGCAGAGCATACCTACCGTCACGCCATGCTCATCTATCAGGGGTGAAAACGAAAATGACCACCAGGTTTGCTCGACCTGCCCGTAACGGGCCATGACCAACGGCATGTTCTGCCAGCGCCCAGCCTTGCCAGCCAGTGCATCGTTAACCAGCGGGGCAACCTGATCCCACACGTCCGCCCATAGCTCGCGCATGAATGCGCCTATAGCATGGTCCTTGCGCGGACCGAGAATGGGCGCATAGGCATCGTTGTGGAAGAAAATCAGCTCTGGCCCCCAAAGCAAGTACATTGATTCAGGCGAGTTAAGCAGCAGATTCAACGCGTTCTTGAGCGACGAGGGCCACTGATCCATCGGTCCGAGCGAAGTCGTGCTCCAATCATTGGACCGGATGACAGCGGCTGCCTCGCTATTGCCTGCCGGAAAACCAACACGTGATATCACTTGGGGCAAACTCTCCATAGGTCGCTTCACGGAGCGATAACGTTCATTCGAGTGCCATTGTATCGGCAGAGCATTCATGTGAGTTGTTTTTGCGCGGCAGGTGTTCCCGACGGCAAGTAATTGACCGGATCCTTGATCGCCGGTTGCATGTTCCTGAAACAAACGTTCAAAGCATGATACAGACGGATAGGGCACTGACTGTCTGCAACATCTCGAAGCACACCGGTGATTGGGGGCGAGCGACTTATCTCCAACCTGCTGGTCAATCATTCATCCGATAAAACCAGTGGAGGTTTTCTGTGAATACGCGTGGCTTGCTTGATCAGTTGTTGAAATCTGGCCAGAACCTGTTGCAGGACAAGACGAGCGGTAAATCCGGCAAACCCTCTTCGGGCAGCGATTCCTTGATGAACGGCCTGGGTAGCCTGCTGGGCGGCGGGAAGAGCGGCAGTCAGGGAGGCCTGGGTGGTCTGCTTTCCGGGGCTGGCGGCGGTGCGCTGGCAGCGGGTGCGATGAGCCTGCTCCGGGGCAAAGGGTCGCGAGGCGTCGGTGGCAAAGCGTTGAAATACGGCGGGTTGGCGGCATTGGGTGTGCTGGCTTACAAGGCTTACAACAACTGGCAGGCCAGCCAGGGTCTCGCCAACCAGCGAGAGCCGCAGACCATTGATCGTTTGCCTGAATCCGAAGCCGAGCAGCATAGCCAGGCGATACTGCGCGCGCTGGTCGCAGCCGCCAAGGCCGATGGTCATGTCGACGAGCGGGAGCGTGCGCTGATCGAGGAAGAGTTCGGCAAATTGAGTGAAGATCAGACATTGCAGCAC
The DNA here is from genome assembly GCF_021147775.1 of Pseudomonas californiensis. GTDB lineage: Bacteria > Pseudomonadota > Gammaproteobacteria > Pseudomonadales > Pseudomonadaceae > Aquipseudomonas > Aquipseudomonas californiensis. The sequence continues at coordinate 137,184 of NZ_JAGTPK010000007.1, read as the reverse complement.
TGGCTTCAGGCTGAGCTGAACAAGCCTCTGGACCCGGCCGAAGTCGCGCGATCAGCCAGCACGCCGGAAATGGCCGCTGAAATGTATATCGCCAGCGTGATGCTGGTGGATCAGGAACACTTCATGGAGCGCGCCTACCTGGATGAACTGGCCCGTCAACTGAAACTTGATCCTGGCCTCAAGGCTGAACTTGAGACTCAGGTCAGAGATGCTCAGTAACGTTCAGCTCGCCGGTGATCCTTCGTTGCATTGACGATTACTTGCCTGCCGCATGGGTGAAGGACCACCCACTCATTGTTATTGATAATCCCAGGGTAAATGTAAATCCTGACCACGCCCTGTCGAAAGAAAGTGATGCCGACATACAACTCCGCGTGTATTTCCTGTAACGCATGCTGTTGCTGTTCACTTGAAATCAACTAACGGCTCTCACGCCGTCATCCGCCCAACGCCTCCACCGCCGCAGGTCCAGGGCCAGCCATAGAGCCGGTCGAGAAGGGTTATTGCCCCGTAAATTGCTGATTTCATGAGCTTTCAGCATGGCGTCAAACGGCCATTGATTTCATTTTCATATGACACGCTTATGCTCAGATGGCTGGGCTATACTCACGCCGCTTGGGCCGCGATCGGTCCGCTTCTTGAACACGGCCAGACGCCGTTGTTGAACTTCAGAGGGCTGACCGTGAAGAACTGGACCTTGCGCCAACGCATTCTGGCGAGTTTCGCCGTGATCATTGCAATCATGCTGTTGATGGTCGTGGTGTCTTATTCCCGCCTGTTGTCCATTGAGTCCAGTGAAGAACAGGTTCGCCTCGATGCACTGCCGGGGGTTTACTACAGCACGCTGGTTCGCAGCGCCTGGGGCGAAAGTTACATTCGCACGCTGGAATTGATCGGTGAAGGTCAGGGACGTCCACTGACCAAGCAGGAGAAGGACCAGTTCCAAGGGTTTGACGACAGTCTTCAGACACAAATGAACGGCTACAAGACATCCATTTTCGATGAGGCTGACCGTAACAGCTTTGCAATGTTCGAAAAACGCCGTGAGACCTATTCCCGCATGTTGGCCGACGTGCATGCCAAGTACGAACGTGGTGATTACCAAGGCGCGCGGACTGAGTTTTATGGCGAGCTCAATCCTATCTGGAGCGACGGTCGCAAACAGCTCAACGAGCTGATTGTCGGGAACAAGAAACTCGCTGACACCGCCACCGAAAGTATCGTGAACGCGGTATTGGCCGCAAAGATCAGCATGGTCTTTTCTCTCTTTATCGCAGTCATGGCGGCGGCGGCCTGTGGCTTGCTGTTGATGCGCTCCATCACCGCGCCGATGCAACTGATTGTGCGCATTCTGGACATCATGCGCACCGGCGACCTGAGCACCCGGCTGAATCTGGCCCGCAAGGATGAATTCAACGCGGTTGAAACAGGTTTCAACGACATGATGACCGAGCTCACTGCGCTGGTTTCCCAGGCACAGCGTTCATCGGTTCAGGTCACAACTTCGGTCACCGAGATTGCTGCCACTTCACGACAGCAGCAGGCAACTGCAACTGAAACCGCCGCGACCACGACCGAGATCGGCGCGACTTCGCGCGAAATTGCCGCCACCTCACGTGATCTGGTACGTACCATGACCGAAGTCACGTCGGCTGCTGATCAGGCTTCGATCCTCGCAGGTTCCGGTCAGCAGGGTCTGGCGCGCATGGAAGACACCATGCATCAGGTCATGGGTGCTGCCAATCTGGTTAACGCCAAACTGGCGATCCTCAACGAGAAGGCCGGTAACATCAATCAGGTGGTAGTGACCATTGTCAAAGTGGCCGACCAGACCAACCTGCTGTCGCTCAACGCTGCCATCGAGGCCGAGAAAGCCGGCGAGTACGGTCGCGGGTTTGCGGTGGTCGCTACCGAAGTTCGCCGTCTCGCTGACCAGACTGCGGTCGCGACGTACGACATCGAGCAGATGGTCCGTGAAATTCAGTCGGCCGTGTCTGCCGGCGTAATGGGCATGGACAAGTTTTCCGAGGAAGTGCGTCGTGGCATGTATGAGGTTACCCAGGTGGGCGAGCAACTGTCGCAGATCATTCATCAGGTCCAGGCCCTGGCGCCGCGTGTGCTGATGGTCAACGAAGGGATGCAGGCGCAGGCTACAGGGGCCGAGCAGATCAATCAGGCATTGGTTCAGTTGGCGGATGCCAGCAGCCAGACCGTCGACTCATTGCGTCAAGCCAGTTTCGCCATCGACGAGTTGAGTCAGGTAGCGGTCGGGTTGCGCAGTGGCGTCTCGCGTTTCAAGGTCTGAGTCCGCCGTCATGATGGATCAATCACCCCGACGTAACGGCGTCTCGCCGGTCGCGAGCAAACTGTTCCTGTTGTTTTGTATCGGCGAAGACCGTTATGCCCTGGAGGCCACGGAAATTGCCGAAATCCTGCCTCGTGTAAAGCTCAAGGCCATCGCCAGAGCGCCGCACTGGGTGGCAGGCATCTTCGCCCACCGTGGCGAGATCGTACCGGTGATTGACATCAGCGCGTTGAATTCAGGGCAGCCTGCACGTGCAAGAACCAGTACACGTATGGTGCTGGTGCATTATCGGCACGACGACGCGCACCCTGCGCAATTGCTCGGGTTGATTCTTGAACAGGCGACCGAGACCTTGCGCTGCGCCGCTTCGGAGTTCAAGGAGTATGGGCTGGAGAATCGCCTGGCGCCTTACCTGGGCCCGGTTCGCGAAGATGAACTGGGCTTGCTGCAGTGGATTCACGTTCAGGAGTTGTTGAGCGAGCCGGTCCGCGAGCTTCTCTACCCGGTACAGCCGCTCGACCTCGCGTCGCTTGAGGATGCGCCATGACGGATGACTCGCGCTTTTTCAGTTTCCTCAAGGACCGCATCGGGTTGGACGTTACGTCTGTGGGTGAGGCCATCATCGAGCGCGCCCTGCGTCAACGGGCGGTTGCCGCACACTGCGTCGATACCGAGGCCTACTGGCAATTGCTGGTCACGTCGCCACAGGAGCAGCAAGCGCTGATCGAAGCGGTGATTGTTCCCGAAACCTGGTTTTTTCGTTACCCCGAATCGTTTGCGACGCTGGGCAAACTCGCATCCGAGCGCTTGAAGACCCTGGATGGCGCAAGGCCGTTGCGTATCCTCAGCCTGCCCTGTTCTACGGGCGAAGAGCCTTATTCCATCGTCATGGCGTTGTTCGATGCGGGTATCGGTGCTCGTCAGTTCAAGGTCGATGCGATCGATATCAGCCCCATTTCGATTGACCGAGCCAAGCGCGGCATCTACGGCAAAAACTCGTTCAGGGGCGTGGACGTCGGTTTTCGTGAGCGTTACTTCAGTCCGGTTGCCGACGGCTTCGAGGTTTCTGAACCGGTACGCGACCGTGTCGACTTCCAGCCCGGCAACCTGCTCGACCCAAGGCTGGAAACACACGTGCCTTATGACATCGTGTTTTGTCGCAATCTGGTGATCTATTTCGATCAACAGACACAGCAGCGCGTGTTTAAAGTGCTCAAACGGCTGACCCGTGAAGACGGTTTGCTGTTTATCGGACCGGCAGAGGGCAATCTGTTGGCGGCCATTGGTATGCGCTCGATCGGCGTTGCACAATCCTTCGCGTTTCGCCACGCAGCGCCTGTGGTTGCAGCGCCGGTCGCGGCGCCAGTGCAAACGCCTGTCCGGCCCGCGCCACGCCCGCCAGTCGATATGCCCGTGAGCCGGCCTGCAACTCGAACGTCAGCGGCTTTCGCACCTGCAGTGAAGCCTGCTGCGGCCTCGGCCAATGACGAAGTCACCGCGTTGCTGAGTACCATTGCCCGTTTGGCCAACGAAGGTAAAAGCGCCGAGGCGCGTGCCGCGTGCGAAACATATCTGCAGCGCCACGAGCCTATCGCGCCGGTGTTCTACTGGCTTGGCCTGCTCAGTGAGGTCGAAGGTCGAACGGTCGAGGCTCAGGGTTTCTATCGCAAGGCACTGTATTTGCAACCTCAGCACCCTGAGTCGTTGGCTCAGTTGGCAGCACTGCTTGCTGCGCAGGGCGACAGCGCCGGCGCCAGGCGCTTGCAGGACCGTGCCGCGCGTGGCGCGAACAAACAAGGAAATCATTGATGACGGGCCTGTCCGCTTTTACCAGCCTTACCCATGATCAGGCCCAGGACATCGACGACTGCTGGAACCGTATTGGTATCCACGGTGATCGCTCCTGTCCGTTGCTGGAAGACCACATCCACTGCCGTAACTGTGCCGTTTATTCGGCTGCGGCTACGCGCTTGCTGGATCGGTATTCGCTGGTTCAAGAACACCATGAACAGTTTCAGGGCTCCGAACTGCAGCGCGACATCAAGACGCGTTCGATTCTGGTCTTTCGTCTGGGCGATGAGTGGCTGGGGCTGGCTTCACGTTGCCTGTCCGAAGTCGCACCGAACCAGACTATCCATTCGCTGCCACATCAACGTTCACGCGCGCTGCTGGGCGTCGCCAATGTGCGCGGTGCGCTGGTGGCGTGTATTTCGCTGGTTGAGTTGTTGGGGCTGGACAGCGGCTCGGTGGCTGCGCAGTCTATGCGAACGGTGCCGCGTATGTTGATAGTCGCGGCCGAGGGTGGCCCCGTCGTGGTGCCGGTTGACGAGGTGGACGGGATTCACGCCATCGACCAGCGTGAACTGGACGCTGCTTCGGCGTCCGGCACCCACGCCAACGCACGTTTTACGCGGGGTGTGTTGCAGTGGAAAGAGCGCAGCCTGCGTTGGCTCGATGAAGAACAGTTGTTGTCGGCGGTCCATCGGAGCCTTACATGACGCCAGATCAAATGCGTGATGCCTCACTGTTCGAACTGTTCACGCTGGAAGCTGATGCACAGACGCAAGTCCTGAGTGCCGGACTACTGGAACTCGAGCGTAATCCCACCCAGGCCGAGCATCTGGAATCCTGCATGCGCGCAGCGCACTCGCTCAAGGGTGCCGCACGTATTGTGGGCGTCGAGTTTGGTGTCAGTGTTGCGCATGTCATGGAAGACTGTCTGGTCAGCGCGCAGGAAGGCCGACTCCTTTTGCAGCCTGATCATATTGATGCCTTGCTGTCGGGTACTGACCTGCTGATGCGGATTGCCACGCCAGGTGGCAACAGCGTAGCTCAGCCCGATATCGACGCCTACGTCACCAGAATGAACACCTTGCTGGCTTCAGGCGCTGGTGCTGCGCGCAAAGTCAGCGTGCCGACACCAGATCCGCTGTTGGCCAGTGACATCGCACAGATCGACCCACTGCTGACGATGTCGGCTCTGCCAGAGCCCGCGTTCGACAGTCTGGCTGCCGACTTGCGCCTCGATACCGCGCCCGCGCTGCAAGCCGAGCCGGAGCCGGTAGCCGCTCCGCTTCGCGAACGTCGCGTTACCGAAGGTGGAGAGCGTGTACTGCGAGTTACCGCCGAGCGCTTGAATGGCCTGCTGGACATGTCGAGCAAGTCTCTGGTCGAAACTCAGCGTCTCAAGCCCTTGTTGGCGGGCATGCAGCGTCTCAAGCGTTTGCAGAGCAGCAGTGACCGTGCCCTTGAAGCGCTGGGTGCGAGCTTTGGCGAAGATGGCCTGGGCGCTGATGCTCGCAAAGCCCTTGAGGATGCGCGCAGTCTGCTGTCTCAAGCCCAGCAGATGCTCGTTCAGCAAACCGCCGAGCTGGATGAATTCGGCTGGCAGTCCGGACAGCGTGCCCAATTATTGTACGACACGGCACTGGCTTGTCGGATGCGACCTTTCGCCGATGTACTGGTCGGTCAGGCGCGCATGGTGCGTGATCTGGGGCGTGAACTGGGCAAGCAGGTCCGTTTGCAGATCGAGGGCGACAAGACCCAGGTTGATCGGGATGTCCTCGAAAAGCTTGAAGCGCCGCTGACCCATCTGCTGCGTAACGCGGTCGACCACGGGATCGAATCACCTGAAAAACGAATTGCCATGGGCAAGGAGCCAGAAGGGCTCATCCGTCTGCAAGCGTCACATCAGGCGGGCCTGCTGGTGGTTGAACTCAGTGATGACGGTGGTGGCGTCGACCTGGAGCGCCTGCGCGAGAACATTATCAAGCGCAATCTTTCCCCTGCCGAAACCGCTGCGCAGTTGAGCGAAGAAGAGCTGTTGAGCTTTCTCTTTCTGCCGGGTTTCAGCATGCGCGACAAGGTCACGCAGATATCAGGTCGCGGTGTCGGGCTTGATGCCGTGCAGCACATGGTTCGCCAGATGCACGGCAGTGTCGAACTGCAGCAGTGGCCGGGTGAGGGCAGTCGTTTCAGAATCGAAATGCCGCTGACCCTGTCGGTAGTGCGCAGTCTGGTGGTTGAGGTGGGTGGCGAGGCGTACGCATTCCCGCTGGCGCACATCGAGCGTATGCGCGACCTGCAACCCGACGACATCGTACAGCTTGAAGGCCGTCAGCACTTCTGGGACGAAGAGCGTCACGTCGGTCTTGTGTCGGCCAGCCAGTTATTACATCGTCCGCCTTCCCAGGTGACTGCTGAAGCGCTGAAGGTGGTGGTGATACGCGAGCGTGATGCGGTGTATGGCGTTGCAGTCGAGCGCTTCATCGGCGAACGAACGCTGGTGGTCATGCCGCTGGATGCGCGCCTCGGCAAGGTCCAGGACGTTTCCGCCGGGGCATTGCTCGATGACGGTTCCGTGGTACTGATCATTGATGTCGAGGACATGCTGCGTTCTGTTGAAAAGCTCCTGAATACCGGGCGGCTCGAGCGTATCGATCGCCGTAATCGCCAGAGTGAATCGGTGTCTCGCAAGCGCGTGCTGGTGGTCGATGATTCCCTGACCGTGCGCGAGCTGGAACGCAAACTGCTGGTCGGTCGCGGCTACGAAGTGTCAGTCGCAGTCGATGGGATGGACGGCTGGAATGCCTTGCGTGCCGAAGACTTCGACCTGCTGATCACCGATATTGACATGCCGCGCATGGACGGTATCGAGCTGGTGACGCTGCTGCGTCGGGATACACGTTTGCAATCGCTGCCCGTGATGGTGGTGTCTTACAAGGATCGTGAGGAAGATCGACGTCGGGGTCTCGATGCGGGCGCCGACTATTATCTGGCCAAAGCCAGCTTTCATGATGATGCCTTGCTCGACGCTGTCGTCGAACTCATTGGAGACGCGCAGGGATGAGAATTGCCATCGTGAACGACATGCCCATAGCGGTCGAGGCCTTGCGACGCGCATTGGCCTTCGAACCGCTGCATCAGGTGCTGTGGGTTGCCAGCAACGGGGCCGAAGCCGTTGAGCGTTGTGCCGAACAAACGCCTGATCTGATCCTGATGGACCTGGTCATGCCGGTGATGGATGGCGTTGAAGCCACGCGTGTGATCATGGCCAAGTCACCTTGCGCTATTGTTATCGTGACGGTAGACCGCGAGCAGAATGTGCATCGGGTCTTTGAAGCCATGGGGCATGGGGCGCTGGATGTGGTGGACACACCTGCGATTGGCGCTGGCAATCCGCGTGAAGCGGCAGCACCGTTGTTGCGCAAGATACTCAATGTCGAGTGGCTTATCGGTCAGCGCAACACGCATGAGCGCACGCCTGGGCCGGCTCTGCGCGGGACGGCCAAGCGTGACAGGCTGGTGGCCATCGGTTCTTCGGCTGGCGGTCCGGCTGCGCTGGAAATTCTGTTGAAAGGGCTGCCGGTCAACTTTCCGGCAGCTATCGTCCTTGTACAGCATGTGGATCAAGTGTTCGCTGCAGGCATGGCAGAATGGCTGAGTACGGCTTCGGGGTTGCCGGTACGGCTTGCGTGTGAAGGTGAGGTGCCACAACGTGGCAAGGTCCTGTTGGCGGGTACCAATCACCATATCCGCCTTTTGAAGGATGGGACGCTGGCTTACACAGCCGAGCCGGTAGACGAAATTTACAGGCCCTCTATCGATGTTTTTTTCGAAAGTGTGGCCCGCTATTGGAGCGGTGATGCCGTGGGTGTTTTATTGACAGGCATGGGACGAGATGGGGCCCAGGGGCTCAAGATGATGCGAGAGCGCGGTTATCTCACCATCGCGCAGGACCAGGCCAGTTCGGCGGTTTATGGCATGCCCAAGGCTGCCGCGGCCATTGATGCCGCGAGCGAGATCCGCACGTTGACCAGCATCGCACCTCGCCTGACAGAGGTATTTACTCAATGACTTTCCAGGTGAGCTCACCGGCGGTCGGTGACCAGGAGACACTTCATGCATGAATTGCAGATAGACGACATCAAGCCCCCGGATGAAAGTTCTGCGATGGTGCTTCTGGTCGACGATCAGGCCATGATCGGCGAAGCGGTCCGACGCGGCCTGGCAAGCGAGAGTTCGATCGATTTCCACTTTTGCGCCGACCCCCATCAGGCCATCGCTCAGGCTGTGCAAATCAAACCGACAGTGATTCTTCAGGATCTGGTCATGCCGGGCCTGGATGGTCTCACGCTGGTTCGCGAGTACCGGAGCAATCCGCTGACTCGTGATATTCCGATCATCGTGCTTTCAACCAAGGAAGACCCTCTGATCAAGAGCGCAGCGTTTTCCGCTGGCGCCAACGACTATCTGGTCAAACTGCCTGACAATATCGAACTGGTCGCGCGGATTCTTTACCACTCGCGTTCCTACATGACCCTGTTGCAGCGTGATGAGGCGTACCGTGCGCTACGGGTCAGCCAGCAGCAGTTGCTTGATACCAATCTGGTGTTACAGCGCCTGATGAACTCTGATGGCCTGACCGGGCTCTCGAACCGGCGTCATTTCGACGAGTACCTTGAGCTTGAGTGGCGCAGGGCGATTCGCGATCAGACCCAGTTATCGCTGCTGATGATCGATGTCGACTATTTCAAGGCCTATAACGACAGCTTCGGTCACCTGGAAGGTGACGAAGCGTTGCGTCAGGTCGCCAAGGCTATCCGCAACAGTTGCAGTCGACCGTCTGACCTTCCGGCCCGTTATGGCGGTGAAGAGTTTGCAATGGTGCTGCCCAATACCTCGCCGGGCGGCGCACGGCTGATTGCGGAAAAACTGCGGCAGAGTGTGGCGGGCATGAACATCCCTCACGTCGCGCCAGTGGAGGGTTCAAGCCTGACAGTCAGCATCGGCGTGGCGACGGTCGGGCCGCAGATCGGCACGCAAAGTCGTCAGTTGATTCTGGATGCCGACAAGGGGCTGTACCTGGCCAAGCACAGTGGACGCAATCAGGTGGCAGTCGGCCAGAGTTGAGCCTTGTGGCGTCCGTTGCCGATATTTCACGTTGGACGCCTGTAAATTGGCCACATAAGGCCCGCCTGACGGGCTGCTTTCGTGGTGCATGCTGAGGTATACTCGTCGGCTTTGAAAATTTCGCCTGCGAGTGCTGCCTACCATGGAAATCAACCCGATCCTAAACAGCATCAAGGATTTGTCCGAGCGCTCCGAAACCATTCGGGGGTATCTTTGACTACGATCACAAACATGATCGTCTGACCGAAGTCAATCGCGAGCTCGAAGATCCAAATGTCTGGAACAACCCCGAGTACGCCCAGAATCTGGGCCGTGAGCGCGCTTTGCTGGCGCAGATCGTCGACACTCTGGATGAAATGACCTCAGGCCTGGCAGATGCCAGGGACCTGTTGCTGATGTCCGCTGAAGAAGAAGACCAGGCCGCTGTCGATGACGTGGCTGCCGAAGTCGAGCGCCTGCGCGAATCGCTGGAAAAGCTCGAGTTCCGCCGCATGTTCAGTGGCGAAATGGACCCCAACAACGCGTATCTCGACATCCAGGCCGGTTCTGGCGGCACCGAGGCGCAGGACTGGGCCAATATCCTGCTGCGCATGTACCTGCGCTGGGCTGACAAGCGCGGCTTCGACGCGACCATAATGGAGTTGTCTGCCGGTGAAGTCGCCGGTATCAAGGGCGCGACCGTGCACATCAAGGGTGAATACGCCTTTGGCTGGTTGCGCACCGAGATCGGCGTGCACCGTCTGGTGCGCAAGAGCCCGTTCGATTCCGGCAACCGCCGTCATACCTCGTTCTCGGCTGTTTTCGTTTCGCCGGAAATCGATGACAACATCGAAATCGACATCAATCCGTCGGACCTGCGTATCGATACCTACCGCTCCTCGGGTGCCGGTGGTCAGCACGTAAACACCACTGACTCTGCGGTGCGTATCACGCACGTTCCGACCAACACAGTGGTCAGCTGCCAGAACGAACGTTCCCAGCATGCGAACAAGGACACCGCCATGAAAATGCTGCGGGCCCGTTTGTATGAGCAGGAAGTGCAGAAACGCAACGCTGCTTCCCAGGCGCTGGAGGACACCAAGTCCGACATCGGCTGGGGCCATCAGATTCGCTCCTACGTGCTGGATGCCTCGCGTATCAAGGACCTGCGGACCAATATCGAACGCAGCGACTGCGACAAGGTGCTCGATGGCGATATCGACGAATACCTGATCGCCAGCCTCAAGCAAGGGCTGTAAGCATGAAGTTGCGGGACGGGCGCCAATCGCGCAGTTCCGCAGCAGCGTCCGGGGCGGCATACGCCTTGCCCGCGAACCCTGGATAAGCCGGGGCAATGAACCTGTGATGGAATATCTAAAGACATGAGCGACCAACAACTCGACCCGCAAGCACTGCAACAGGAAGAAAACACCCTGATCGCCCTGCGCAAGGAAAAGCTTGCTGCCGAGCGCGCCAAGGGTCAGGCCTTCCCCAACGACTTCCGCCGCGACAGCTACTGCAATGATCTGCAGAAACAGTATGTCGACAAGACCAAGGAAGAGCTGGCCGATGCAGCGATCCCGGTCAAGGTTGCCGGTCGCATCATGCTCAACCGTGGCTCGTTCATGGTGATCCAGGACATGACCGGCCGCATTCAGGTCTATGTCAACCGCAAGACACTCCCTGAAGAAACGCTGGCCGACGTCAAGACCTGGGACCTGGGCGACATCATTGCTGCCGAAGGCACCCTGGCGCGCTCCGGCAAGGGCGACCTGTATGTCGAAATGACCTCGGTGCGTCTGTTGACCAAGTCATTGCGTCCGCTGCCTGACAAGCACCACGGTCTGACCGATACCGAACAGCGCTATCGCCAGCGTTACGTTGACCTGATCGTCAACGAAGACGTGCGCGAGACCTTCCGGGTGCGTTCGCAAGTGATCGCGCACATTCGCAGCTTCCTGATGAAGCGCGATTTCCTCGAAGTCGAAACGCCGATGCTGCAGACCATTCCTGGTGGCGCGGCGGCCAAGCCGTTCGAAACACACCACAACGCGCTGGACATGGAAATGTTCCTGCGTATCGCGCCTGAGCTGTACCTCAAGCGCCTGGTGGTGGGCGGGTTTGAAAAAGTGTTCGAGATCAACCGCAATTTCCGTAACGAAGGCGTCTCGACCCGGCATAACCCTGAGTTCACCATGCTCGAGTTCTACCAGGCCTACGCCGACTACGAAGACAACATGGACCTGACCGAGGAGTTGTTCCGCGAGTTGGCCCAGTTGGTACTCGGCACCACCGATGTGCCGTACGGCGACAAGGTGTTCCATTTCGGCGAACCGTTCGTGCGCCTGTCAGTATTCGACTCGATCCTCAAGTACAACCCGCAACTGACCGCGGCTGACTTGCAGGACATCGACAAGGCCCGCGCCATCGCCAAGAAGGCGGGCGCCAAGGTCCTGGGCTTCGAAGGACTGGGCAAGCTGCAGGTCATGATTTTCGAAGAGTTGGTCGAGCACAAGCTGGAGCAGCCGCACTTCATCACCCAGTACCCTTTTGAAGTGTCGCCATTGGCTCGCCGCAATGACGACAACCCGAATGTCACTGACCGTTTCGAGCTGTTCATTGGCGGTCGTGAAATCGCCAACGCCTATTCCGAGCTCAACGATGCGGAAGATCAGGCCGAGCGCTTCCAGGCGCAGGTGGCCGACAAGGACGCAGGCGACGACGAGGCCATGCATTACGATGCCGACTTCGTCCGTGCGCTGGAATATGGCATGCCGCCAACTGCTGGTGAAGGGATCGGTATCGATCGCCTGGTGATGCTGCTCACCGACTCACCTTCGATCCGGGACGTGATCCTGTTCCCGCACATGCGCCCGCAAGCGTAATCAGAAAAAATGAAGCCGCCTTGAATGGGCGGCTTTTTTTTGGTCTATTTTCCAGGATGACTTAAAGGGAAGCTGTCGTGACCATTGCAAGAGAAGGAGCTGCCGGAGTAGCGAATGCGGTAGCCAAAAGCGTCAAATTTCAGGGCCGCAAGGCCAGTCGAGAGGGCAGCGAGCAACGCAGGCAGGTGATTCTCGATGCCGCCATGCGGATCGTCATTCGTGATGGCGTACGTGCTGTGCGCCACCGTGCGGTGGCCGCCGAAGCCGGTGTGCCACTGTCCGCCACCACTTACTACTTCAAGGACATAGACGACCTGCTGACTGATGCCTTCGCACAATACGTGCAACGCAGCGCGGTATACCTGGCCAAGTTGTGGCAAAACACTGAAGTGATATTGCGCGACATGATGGCCCGCAGTTCCGGTAGCCCGAGTGATCGTTTTCGACTGGCTGACGATATTGCGCAATTGGTGATGGAGTACCTTCGTCATCAACTGCTGACCCGTCGCGACTCGCTGATCGCCGAGCAGGCCTTCTATCACGAAGCGCTGATCAATCCACGTCTGACCCCATTGGTCATGGCCCATCAGGAAATCCTGCTGCAGGGCAGTTGCCAGTTTTTTCAGGTGATCGGCTCTGTACAGCCCTTTCAGGACGCTCAAGTATTGACGGGGCTTATCCGCCGGATGGAATATCAAGGCCTGCTTCATGGCCCGTTGCGTCAAGCGGACGAAGAAATACTCGGTATTCTTACCCGCCAGATGCGTCTGGTATTGGGTACCCCTCAAGCAGTACGAGGGTGACCATACCTCTTTTCAGGAGTGTCCCATGAAGACCTGGCGCGTGATCATTGCGCTGTCGTTTCTGTTGTTGAGCGGTTGTCTGGTGACCTTCAAAGACCCGATCCCTGCTCACGATGTCGCCCCACGCGGACTGCTGGGCACCTGGTCCAGCAAGAACGCCTGGGGCGAGGCGCTGGAACTGGAAGTCTCACGCGCGAACAACAACGTCTACAAAGTGATCAGCTACCGCAAGGGCGACCGTCAGCATCGCGACGAATACGCCGTGACGCTGGTGCGACATGGCAGTCGCTGGTATCTGTCGGCAAAGCTGCCCGAGAAATACGGCGCTCACTACGCGCTTGCCGGTTTTGAGGTGACCGAAGCTGACGAGCTGGTTGTCTACAATCCTGATATGGACCGGTTCGATCAGTGGGTAGAGCAGAAAGCGCTGGAAGGTCAGTCGATGGAGACCAGTCTCGGCAAGCAGCTGTTGATCACCAGTTCTCTGGACAAGGTGTTCGGCTACCTCGACGATCCAGCCAATTTCGATGTTTTTCAAGAGGTCGCGTGCTACCAGCGCGCGGCCAAGCAGTAGGGCGATAGCCCACCAGCCAAGGAGTACCGGGTGGACGAGTACCAGCAGACTATTCGTGCGTTATCGGACCGGATCGTCGTCGCGCAGACGCCGATCCGTGTACTGGACGCGGTGAAGTGGGACGACACGGTTCGCAGGGATTTCCTGGCTGCAAAGGGCAAGGCTCTGCCTGCCGTGGACCGGGCGTATTACGAGAATCGCCCATTGGGTTTCGATTCTGGCGCGGTAAAGCTCGAGTTCCAGAACATCGAGCGCGACATTACCCGGCAATTGGGTCAGTTCAACCCGGTGGGGCAGATCATGCGCCGCATGTGCAAAGAGTATCGGATGGTGATCCGTATGCTCGAAGCGCGCGGCACCCCTGATTTCGGATTGATATCCCAGGAGTTGTACGGCGCGGCCTCCGATGCATTTCACGCCGGAGACCCGACCCTGGCTGACCTTGGCCTGATGCTGTCTGACTACCTGAACAATATTGCTGGCCGCGGCGATCTGAAGGACGAGCCCAAGATCCTCACAGCCAAGGATGCGGTCGCGTTGCTGCAATCGCGCCTGAACCGGGTGTTTGGCGAAGCCGAAGATACCATCAGGGTATTTGAGTCTGACGGCATCGTGGCCGATGCTGCTGCGGGCGCCGACTACATCAAGATTCGCACGGACGCGATGTTCAACGAACGGGATGTGCGGGCGCTGGAGGTTCATGAGGGCCTGGTGCATGTGGGCACCACACTCAATGGACAGAACCAGCCGATCTGTACCTTTCTGTCCAAAGGCCCGCCATCGTCGACCGTGACTCAGGAAGGGCTGGCGATCTTGATGGAAGTCATAGCGTTTGCCTCCTACCCGAGTCGCCTGCGCAAGCTGACCAACCGCACGCGTGCCATCCATATGGCAGAAGAGGGCGCCGACTTCCTGGAAGTGTTCGAGTTCTACCGTGAACAAGGTTTCGGCATGCCTGAGAGCTACGGCAATGCAAGCCGGGTGTTCCGGGGTTCGGTCCCCAATGGGCTGCCGTTTACCAAGGACTTGTCGTACCTGAAAGGCTTCATCATGGTTTACAACTACATCCAGTTGGCCGTGCGCAAGGGCAAGCTTGAGCAGGTGCCGTTGCTGTTCTGCGGCAAGACCACGCTGGAAGACATGCGAACCCTTCGCCAGTTGGTCGACGAGGGCTTGGTGGTTGCTCCCAAATACTTGCCCGATCAGTTCCGTGACATGAATGCGCTGTCGGCCTGGATGTGCTTTTCCAACTTCCTCAATCATCTGAGTCTGGACCGTATCGAAGCTGACTATTCGAACATTCTGTAGCTGTGACAATAAGGAAACCTCGTTTGAAGCTGATCGGCATCCTCGTTCTGATCCTGAGTCTCACCGGCTGCAGCTCCATGCTGTTCTACCCGGAGCAAGGTCTGCCCTTCACGCCCGACAAGGCGCGTTTGCAGTACCAGGATGTAAACCTGACTGCCGCTGATGGCACGCGTTTGCACGGTTGGTGGCTGCCAGCCAAAGAGGGTGTACCGGTCAAAGGTACGGTGCTGCATCTGCATGGCAACGGCGGCAATCTGTCGTGGCATCTGGGCGGCAGTTGGTGGTTGCCGGAGCAGGGCTATCAGGTGCTTATGCTCGACTATCGCGGCTATGGGCAGTCACAAGGCGCGCCCAGCCTGCCGGCGATCTATCAGGATGTTCAGGCCGCGTTCGACTGGTTGAAAGTATCGCCGCAGGTGAAGGGCAAGCCCTTGGTGGTACTGGGCCAGAGCATTGGCGGCGCGCTGGCGGTGCATTATCTGTCGCAGCACCCTGAGGAGCGGTCCCGGGTAAAAGCGCTGGTTCTCGATGGCGCACCTGCCAGCTACCGCGATGTTGCCCGCTATACACTGGGCACCTCCTGGCTGACCTGGACGCTGAAAACACCGTTGTCGTGGTTGATCCCTGATGCGGACAGCGCGATCAATGGCCTGCCGCAACTGGCGGGTACCCCCATGCTGATTTTTCAGAGCATGGACGACACTTTAGTACCGCTGGACAATGGCATCAGCCTGTACAAAGTCGCGCCGCCACCCCGTGTGCTGCAGCTTACGCGGGGTGGGCATGTGCAGACTTTCGCTGATCCGCTCTGGCGGCAAGTCATGGTGCGCTATCTCGACGACCCGCAGCACTTCAATGGGCTACGACGCCTGGCCGAAGTGCCCAATTATCCAGAGTCGTCCGGAGCCGGCTCGCAGCGACCGTCGTCCGAGTCAACACCATGAGCGCCGAACGTAGCGTCAACGCAATGATACTGACCGGCATTGGCGCCATTATTGGTACTGTCGGCTGCCTGTGGTACTACGGCTATCTGCATTTTGCCAAGCCTGAAGACGCCCTGTTGCTCAGCGAGTTCACCCTGCTCAAGAGCGTGCCCGGTGAGGACTACAAGGTTGCAGCGACCCCGGCGGCGCAGGTGGCGCAGTGCATTGACGGAGTGCTGGTGCTGTTTGACACGACCCGCAAGGGGCTGTCGGGCGTGCTGGTCGATCAGCACAGGCAGGCTGTGCGGTGTGCAGGGCAGCAGACACCATCAACGCCCTGAACCTCAGGGTGGCTGACCGACAAACCCGGCGTCCCGAACGTCAACGTAACGCCCATTAAAAAGCCCCGTCTGCTGACGCAGACGGGGCTTTATGCTGTTGCGGTGCGGTCGCTTACTTCATCGACGAGCGCGGGGCTACAGGCTGGTTGTCGTTGGAAATGGTCACTTCCACACGACGGTTCATGGCGCGGCCGGAGTTGCTGGTGTTGTCAGCAACCGGGTATTCCTTGCCATAACCCTGGGCAACGATGCGCGCCGGGTCTACGCCCATACGGACCAGAGCCATGCGAACCGAATTGGCACGACGCTCGGACAGCGACTGGTTGTAGGCAGCCGATCCGGTGCTGTCGGTGTAGCCTTCGACAATCACTTTGCGGTCAGTGTTTTCCTGCAGGAAAGCAGCCAGCTTACCGATGTCGCCCTGGGCGCCCGGCTTCAGGTCAGCTTTGTTGTAGTCGAACAGCACGTCACCGAAAGTCACCAGGGTGCCGCGTTCGGTCTGTTTGGCGTTCAGGCTGTTCTTGAGCTGAGCGATCTGAGCGTCACGAGCGTCCAGACGAGCCTTGGCACGTTCGGCCGAAGCGTTTTGCAGAGCGGCCTCAGAGGTGCGCAGGTTGATGGTTTGTTTGGCCAGCTCCACACGCTGATTGGTCAGGTAGGACAACTGGTCGACTTTCTTGACGTCTTCGCCATCACGGAAGGCTTTTTCAGACTTGGCCAACCATTCGCTGGCGTCCTTGGTTTCCAGGGCTGCGACTTTGGTGGACTCAGGGTTGGTCTGCAGCGCAGTGAAGTTGGTGCGTGCCTGTTCCAGATTAGGGTTTGGCTTGGTGGCACAGGCAGCCAGGGCTACGCTCATGGCCAGCAGGGCGGGAATCATCAATTGTTTGCGCATAGTTAGGTCGTCCTTTAATCAATTACGAATTCATGAAAACTCAAGGTTGCTGTCGACGGCTCACTGAACCTGACGCATGCCTTCTTCACGTAGTTCGTTGACGCCCTGACGAGCATCCTGCACAGCTTTGGCGGCTTTGGCGGCCTGAGACTTGCGCTCGGCTACGCGGGCATCCCACTCGGCCTGTTCAGCCAGCTTGCGTGCTTCGTCGTATTTGTGGTCTTGCATGGCCAGGTCAGCCTGCTTCAGCTTGTCCTGAGCCGACTTCATTTCCACTGCGGCGTACTCGGTGCCGCCAGCGCTTACTGCACTGTTCACGGCCGACTGGGAAACTGCGTACTGCTCGGATGGCGGGTTGCCTGCGCAACCGGCGAGGATGAACGTGCTACCCAATGCCAACGCAGCGAGTTTGAGCCCGCGCAGGCCTTTGAACTTTGTTTTGGCAGTCAGGGTGTTCATGGTGATCAACTCCATTGTGTGAATCCGAACGTGGTTATCCATGATGGCTTTCCGGCCGGGCAGCACCTCAACTTACTGTCTGCTGCGCTTCGGCCATTCACGTCATGGTTAATGGCTCGGACCTGTGCAGTTTTTGAATAGTTCAGATAAATATTTACTAAACAGTACTGAACAGTTTTGTATGACGACTGAGCTGTGATGGCGGACGTGGTCGCCTTGGCTCAAGCAGGCGCAGGAGTTGCCGCAGGGTGTTTACCCTGCGGTGTTACAGCGTTGAGACTCAATTTTCAGCGTCGCCTTCCTTTTCGGTCAGCTCGTGCAGGTGCCGTCTGGACAAGGCCAGAAAGCGAGGCGTGGCCCCCACGTCTTCGTACAGTGGGTTGCCTTCTTCATCCGTGGACACCACGTGCTGGCCTTTGACATAGGGGAAACCTGCTTCAAGTTCTTCCAGTGCAGCGCCAATCAGTTCACCCAGTAATTCTTCAGGATGATGCTTGGGGTACATTTCGCAGAGGGCGGCCAGCCGCGCGGCAGACTCAAGGTCCAGATGGATGGCGTAGCGGCTTTTGGTCAAGCGTCCTGTGGCGTTGCGTTCCCAATGTTGGGCAAGCTCGCGGATTTTCATAGTCACCTCGTGGTGGGTCGCTCGTGGCGCAGCGGCCCGGTTTATGAGCGGTCGGCTGGTTCAGTGATGAGACTAGCCGGTGTGAAGACGAGGGCGACAAACGTGGCACGTCTGCATAAGCATTTGTCGCCGCACGGGCTTTGGTGCACTGTTGGTAGAGCGGATTTGAATTGATGTGTTCAGTTCAGGCAAGTGGACACACAACTGAGCCCATATAAAAACCGGGAGAGGAACGATGGCCGATATTGATGCGCGTCTGCGCGAAGACGTTCACCTGCTGGGTGAGCTGCTGGGCAACACCATTCGTGAACAGCGCGGGCCTGATTTTCTCGAAAAGATCGAGCGCATTCGCAAAAGCGCGAAAGCGGGCAGGCGCGGATCTGCGGCAGGCGCCGAGGAGCTCAGCTCAAGCGTCGATGGCCTTGAGGATGACGAGCTGCTGCCGGTAGCGAGGGCTTTCAACCAGTTTCTCAACCTGGCCAACATCGCCGAGCAGTATCAGTTGATGCATCGCCGCGATGATTCGCGGCCGCAACCGTTCGAAACCAGGGTGCTTCCTGAGCTGCTGGATCGCCTCAAGGCGGAAGGCCACACCGCCGATGCGCTGGCCCGCCAACTGGGCAAGCTGGACATCGAACTGGTGCTCACCGCTCACCCGACCGAAGTAGCCCGTCGCACCCTGATTCAGAAGTACGACGCCATCGCTGCGCAATTGGCTGCGCTGGACCACCGGGACCTCAACAGCATCGAGCGTGAGCAGATCACCTCGCGCTTGCAGCGCCTGATCGCCGAGGCCTGGCACACCGAAGAGATCCGACGGATTCGTCCTACCCCGGTCGATGAAGCCAAATGGGGGTTCGCGGTCATCGAACACTCACTGTGGCACGCCATTCCCAACTACCTGCGCAAGGCCGATCACGCGTTGCATGCTGCCACCGGCATGCATTTGCCGCTGGAAGCTGCGCCGATCCGCTTCGCGTCCTGGATGGGCGGCGACAGGGACGGCAACCCGAATGTCACCGCAGCCGTTACCCGTGAAGTCCTGTTGTTGGCGCGCTGGATGGCTGCCGACCTGTACCTGCGTGACGTCGACAACCTGGCTGCGGAACTGTCGATGCAACAGGCCAGCGACGCGCTGCGAGCGAGTGTCGGTGACAGCGCAGAACCTTATCGTGCCGAGCTCAAGCGCCTGCGCGAACGCTTGCGGGCCACGCGCAACTGGGCCAATGCATCGCTGACCGCAGCGCAGCCTGCACCTGAGGCGGTGCTGCATGACAACCGCGAACTGCTTAGGCCGCTGATGCTGTGCTTCCAGTCGCTGCATGAGTGCGGGATGGGCGTGATTGCCGACGGTCCGCTGCTGGACTGCTTGCGTCGTGCCGTCACGTTCGGTCTGTTCCTTGTGCGGCTGGATGTCCGTCAGGATTCCAGTCGTCACTGTGCGGCCATGACGGAAATCACCGACTACCTGGGCCTGGGGCGCTATGAAGAGTGGGACGAGCAGACACGCATCGACTTCCTGCTGCGTGAGCTGAATAACCGCCGTCCGCTGTTGCCGGGTTATTTCAAGCCTGCTGCCGATACCGCAGAGGTACTGGCGACCTGCCGCGAAGTCGCCGCTGCGCCCGCAGCTTCACTGGGCTCCTACGTTATCTCCATGGCCGGGGCCGCATCCGACGTACTCGCCGTGCAACTGTTGCTCAAGGAGTCTGGCCTGCAGCGGCCGATGCGCGTCGTGCCGTTGTTCGAAACGCTGGCGGATCTGGACAACGCCGGCCCGGTGATCGAAACGTTGCTGGGGCTGCCTGGCTACCGCGCACGCTTGCACGGGCCTCAAGAGGTCATGATCGGCTACTCCGACTCGGCCAAGGATGCCGGCACCACGGCTGCAGCCTGGGCTCAGTATCGGGCTCAGGAAACACTGGTGCAGATCTGCCGCGAGCAGCAGGTCGAATTGCTGCTGTTTCACGGCCGCGGCGGGACAGTGGGTCGCGGTGGTGGTCCAGCGCACGCCGCAATTCTGTCGCAGCCGCCAGGATCAGTTTCGGGGCGCTTCCGAACCACCGAGCAGGGCGAGATGATTCGCTTCAAGTTCGGCCTGCCGGAAATCGCCGAGCAGAACCTCAACCTGTATCTGGCTGCGGTTCTGGAGGCGACGTTGCTGCCGCCCCCGCCTCCGGAGCCTGCCTGGCGCACGATGATGGACCAGTTGGCCAGCGACGGCGTGAGCGCCTACCGTGCGGTGGTCAGAGAACATCCCGAGTTCGTCGAGTATTTCCGTCAGGCCACGCCAGAACAGGAACTGGGTCGATTACCGCTGGGCAGTCGTCCCGCGAAACGCCGCGAGGGCGGGGTTGAAAGCCTGCGCGCGATCCCGTGGATCTTCGCCTGGACGCAGACACGCCTGATGCTGCCCGCATGGTTGGGCTGGGAGGCAGCGCTCACCAGGGCGCTGGAACGCGGAGAGGGCGATATGTTGGCTGAGATGCGCGAGCGCTGGCCGTTTTTCAGAACCCGGATCGACATGCTGGAAATGGTCCTGGCCAAAGCGGACACCGATATCGCTCGGCTCTACGACGAGCGTCTGGTGAGCCCTGAGCTGCAACATTTGGGCGCACATTTGCGCGACCTATTGTCGCAGGCGTGCAACGTTGTGCTGGGGCTGACGGGGCAGACTCAACTGTTGGCGCACAGTCCCGAAACGCTGGAGTTCATCAGCTTGCGCAACACCTACCTGGACCCCTTGCACCTGCTTCAGGCTGAACTGCTTTCACGCTCTCGCCACCGCGAGGCGCAGCTGGGCAGCCCTCTGGAACTGGCGCTGCTGGTCTCTGTGGCGGGTATAGCCGCAGGTCTTCGCAATACAGGTTGACGGGGATGCGGCTGCGCGGTTGGCAGCCCGTTTTGATTTCCACGCAGCGAGTAAGGGCTTTACAGGCTAACCTGCCATCCAGGTTGCAGCAGGTCACACCAATCTTTGACCAGGGCGTACAGGGCGGTGCGCCTTGGTTACTGCGACTTTCGGCGGCTTGTGCGGCTACGGTCTGCTGTGTATCTTGATCAACCTTTTGGCCTATTGGCCTGATTTATTTTTTAGATTGGCCGACGAGGCGAATCCAATGATTTTCATATAAAAATTTTAGGAGCATGACGATGCGCGTGATTCTGCTGGGAGCTCCCGGGGCCGGTAAAGGTACTCAGGCAAAATTCATCACTGAAAAGTTTGGCATCCCGCAAGTTTCGACAGGCGACATGCTGCGCGCGGCAGTCAAGGCGGGCACCGAGCTGGGCTTGAAGGCAAAAAGCGTCATGGATTCCGGAGGTCTGGTTTCTGATGACCTGATCATTGGTCTGATCAAGGACCGTCTGGCCGAACCGGACTGTGCGAATGGCGTACTGTTCGACGGTTTCCCACGGACCATTCCTCAGGCAGAAGCACTGCTGAAGGCCGGTCTGGAAATCGATCACGTGGTTGAGATCGCGGTCGACGACGAAGAAATCGTCAAGCGCATGTCTGGCCGTCGTGTTCACGAAGGTTCGGGCCGCACCTACCACGTCATCTTCAATCCGCCAAAAGTCGAAGGCGTCGATGATGTCACTGGTGAGCCATTGTTGCAGCGCAAGGACGACGTCGAAGAAACCGTGCGCCATCGTCTGTCGGTCTACCATTCGCAGACCAAGCCTCTGGTTGAGTTCTACAGCAAGCTGAGCGCGCAGAACGGCAAGCCCAAGTGCAGCCATATTCCGGGTGTCGGCTCGGTTGAAGACATCACTGCCAAGGTGCTCGAAGCACTCAAGTGATGCACGAAGCATCGTCAACAATGGCCCGCTTGCGGGCCATTTGTCATTTATACTGCGCCACTTTTCCATAACGACGGACTCACCGATGACCACCTTGCTGGCCCTGGACACCGCCACTGAAGCCTGCTCGGTCGCTTTGCTGCATGATGGCAAAGTGCTGAGCCATTACGAGGTGATCCCGCGCCTGCATGCCCAGCGTCTGCTGCCCATGATCAAGGACCTGTTGGCGGAGGCGGGTATTGCCCGTTCGGCCATCGACGCGATTGCGTTCGGCCGAGGGCCGGGCGCATTTACCGGTGTACGTATCGCGATCGGTGTGGTTCAGGGGCTGGCCTTTGCGCTGGAGCGTCCAGTGCTGCCAACCTCCAATCTTGCAGTGCTGGCGCAGCGTGCTTATCGCGAGCATGGCGTTTCCCAGGTAGCTTCGGCCATTGATGCTCGAATGGACGAGGTGTATTGGGGCTGTTATAGCGAATCTGTCGGCGAGATGCTTTTGCAGGGCAGCGAAGCGGTCATGGCGCCAGAGCTTGCAGCATTGCCGAAAGGGACGGCAGGTGAATGGTTTGGTGCGGGCACAGGCTGGGGCTATGCAGAGCGCATCCCTGTGGCATTGACCGGGCACGACGCAAGTATGTTGCCGCACGCGCAGGACTTGCTCACGCTGGCGACGTTTGCCTGGAATCGTGGCGAAGCTGTTCCAGCAGACGGTGCGCAACCTGTGTATCTGCGCGATCAGGTTGCAACTCCCAAAGCGCGTTAGATGTTGCCCACATATACCTGTATACCGGGCTGGGACGAGCTCAATGGCCCGGCCCAGAGGCCTGTGCTGTATTAACCTGCGCAGGTCGTGTATCACATTGCCATCTACCGTTTATCGATTTAAAACATTGTGTGTGACTTGTGCTCAAACAATTTGCAATATGTGTGGTCTAGTTATCGTTACCTAATTTGCAAGCATCCGGACTGTAACGTTAAATAGCCACTACAGAAGCCGAGTAACAATAATGCGCATAGACGGACCTTCACCACGCTCCTACCCCATCAAGCGAAAGCCGCAGAAGCGTCCTTCGGTTGTTGAAGGTACCTTCGAGGAAGTCGAGAACGACGCAGATCTTGCTGCGCTGCCTTCTCCTGCGCAAGCGTCGCGCCGTGAGGCTGACGAGCGTCCCATTGGCAGTACCGCCAACGTACCGGCCCGTCCGCAAGACATCATATTCCCTCGCTCCATGAGCACCCGTGTTGCCCACGCCCTGGCCAGTTATCTGACCACGGCCAGTTTTGTGGACTGGGACCTTGAAGTGTCGGGGCTCGATCTGCACGTTTGACAGTGTCCGCTCTGCCTTACTACCTCGGGTGTCCTTCATGGAGCGAGAACGCCTGGCGTCAGTCACTCTATCCAGAAGATGCCCGCTCCACGGACTTCCTGAGTCTTTATGCTCAGGTATTCAACGTCGTCGAAGGCAATACCACGTTTTATGCCCGTCCCGCAGTCTCTACTGTGCAGCGCTGGGCAGAAGTCATGCCTGCCGACTTTCGTTTCACTGCCAAGTTTCCTCGCGACATCAGCCACGATGGCGATTTACGCCAGCAAGTAGGCGCTGCCGAAACATTCATTCGATTATTGGCCCCGCTGGGCAATCGTGTTTCGCCTTACTGGTTACAGTTGCCGGCCAGCTTTACGCCGCAGCGCCTCGCCGAATTGATCGGGTTTATTGACGAGTTGAACGTGCCCCTTGCAGTTGAGGTACGCAACATGGCGTTCTTCATGAAAGGCGATGAAGAGCGCATGCTCAATCGTCTGCTGTTGGACCGTGGCATCGAGCGGGTTTGCCTGGACTCGCGAGCGCTGTTCAGTTGTGTCTCCAGTGACCCTGCCGTCCTGCATGCCCAGTCGAAGAAGCCCAAGTTGCCGCCGCGTCCGGCGGCCTTGACCGATTTTCCTCAGGTACGCTTCATTGGTCGGCCTGAGCTTGAGGCCAACGATCCATTTCTGGTCCAGTGGGTCGAAAAAGTCGCTGTCTGGATCGAAGAGGGCCGCACGCCTTACGTTTTCCTGCATACGCCGGACAACATCAAGGCGCCGGAACTCGCTCGACGCTTTCACGAGCAGTTGTGTGTGCGTTTGCCAGGCTTGCCGCCATTACCTGAACTGGATCGTGGTCCACAAGTGGAGCAGTTGGGCTTGCTCTGAGGTCGATAGGTGTGTGCTTATAGAAAGCCACCCTTGGAGAGCACGCACATGGACTCACAACAACTTCTCAGAGCGCAGACGTTCAAGGCGTTGCACGAACGTGATGGTGCCTTTGTCATCCCTAATCCGTGGGATGCCGGTTCAGCGAAGCTGCTGGCCTCGATGGGCTTCGAGGCGCTGGCGACCACCAGTGCCGGGCTTGCGTTTACACTCGGGCGTGCCGATGCACAAGGGGCGCTCAGCCGCGATGAAACGCTGGCCAATGTCGCCGCGATCGTCGCCGCTACGCCCTTGCCCGTGGCGGCTGATCTGGAAAACTGTTTTGCCGACAGCCCGCAAGGTTGTGCGCAAACGCTGCTTGCTGCTGCCGCGACCGGCATCGTTGGTGGCTCCATCGAGGACGCCACGGGGCAGGCCGATAACCCCATCTATGACTTCGAACTGGCTGTGGAGCGTGTGCGTGCTTCTGCCGCTGCAGTACGCAGTCTGCCGTTCCCGTTCATGCTGACCGCCCGCGCCGAAAACCTGCTGCACGGGCGACTGGACTTCGCTGACACTCTGCGCAGGCTGCAAGCCTATGCGGACGCCGGGGCTGACGTGCTGTATGCGCCGGGCTTGCGCACCCGCGAAGAAATCATCGCCGTGGTGAACGCCGTAGCCCCCAAACCGGTGAATGTACTGATGGGACTGGGCGGCGTGACGCTTTCGGTCGCAGACCTGAGTGAGTGTGGCGTCAAGCGTATCAGTGTCGGTTCTTCACTGGCGCGCGCAGCGCTGGGTGGTCTGCATCGGGCCGCCGAGGAAATCTGTAATTACGGCACCTTCAACTATGCGGGTCAGGCGTTGCCCTTCGATTCACTCAACGATCTGTTCAAGGGTTAGGGATGCGAGTGTTTCTGCTACTGATTGTGCTGTGTGCAGGCGCAGTAATGGCGGTCTGGCGCGGCTGGGTAGAGATCCCTGCGCAATGGAATCCGTGGGCACCGCTGGATGTCAGGGCCGAGCCCAATCTGCTGACGCCTTATAAGCTGGCGCGGCTGCGTGACGATCCTGCGTTGTGCGATCAGGTACTGGATGACTCGGGTCTGCGCTTCAGTCGTCAGGCCGACAGCGATCCTTCCGCCAAATGTCCGCTTGAGAATACATTGCGCGTACTGGGCGGCGACGTGGCGTTGAGCAGCAGCTTTCTGGCGAGTTGTCCGTTGGCCGTGGCGTATGTGTTGTTCGATATCCATACCTTGCAGCCTGCCGCTCAGTCCGTTTTTGGCCAGCGGGTTGCGCGAGTCGACCACCTGGGCAGCTTTGCCTGCCGAAATGTCTATAACCGCGCCAACAGCCGGCTCAGCCAACACGCCACGGCCAACGCGCTCGACATTGCTGGCTTTCGTCTGGCCGATGGTCAGCGCATCAATTTGCTCAAGGACTGGGACAATGCTGGCGACAAGGGACGATTTTTGCGGCTGGTGCGCGATGGCGCGTGCAAAAACTTCAGTACCGTACTGGGACCAGAGTACAACGCGGCGCATCGCAATCATTTTCACATGGACATGGGGCGCTGGCAGGTGTGTCGATAACACCGGGTACCAGAGCTGCAGGCAAGTCCTGACTCAATAGAGAGTGCGATGAAGTATTTGAAAGGCTGTTTGGATCAGGCGGCCATGCGCAGGTTTTGCAGAATCAACGGGCGTGCCCAGACGTTTTCATAATCGAATTGGCGCTGTTGGGTGGCCACGGTTTGCGCATCCAGAGGCAGCGCAGGCTTGTCGGCCAGCTCCCATTCCAGTTCGGCAATCGGCAAGTGCAATGGACGTGGTTGCGGAGCCGGGCCCGGCTCAGCGCCGTCGCTGTAAGTGTGCATCACGGTAGGGCGGACCCAGTGACTTTCGAATTCCAGACCGCGTTGCTGCTCGATCATCTCGGCAATGCTGAACGGTTCGGCAGGCGGCGGTAACAGGTCGAGTTCAAATTCGGCGATCGGCAGGAACAGCGGCTCTGGTGGTTTGACCTCAGTGTCGCTGACAGGGCAATCACGTTGCTCGACAATCTTGCTCAGGGTTTTTGCACCGGCGACAGGTTCGCCGGTTTCAACATCGACTTCCACGCTGGTCGGATGAACCGGGAGCGGTGCGCTTTCACTGACCTGCTCTGCCATCACCCGGGCAAACGCATCCGACCACAGCTGGGTCACACCACCGAGTGTGCGGCTGTTGCGGACGCTAAAGTCGCCTGAGTGCGACAAATAGCCAATGGATGATTGAACAATCTCTGACATAGCGATCAGTACTGACGTTGGGTCTGGCAAAATGCCGGATACTTGGTTATCGGCAGATTTTGCCGATCATTAACAATTTTTGAGTGTGTGGACGTAATGATCGAGCAGCAAGCAGGCAGTCGCATCCGGGTTGAAGCCCTGGCAGTCGGTGGACAGGAACAGGCGGCGCAGTGGGCGCAGCGTCTCGGGTTGCCGCTGCAGGACGATGAGGCTGATTTTGCGCTGCAGGTGACCGACAGCGGCTTGCAGTTACAGCAGTTGAGTGAAGATGCTCCCGGTGCAGTGCGGGTCGACTTTGCCGAGGGTGCCGTGGCCCATCGTCGCCTGTTCGGCGGCGGTACCGGTCAGATGATCGCCAAGGCAGTTGGCATACAGCCCGGAGTGCGTCCCAGCGTTCTGGACGCCACGGCGGGGCTGGGCAAGGATGGGTTCGTGCTGGCAAGTCTGGGGTGCTCGATGAGCCTTATCGAACGCCAGCCGATCATTGCTGCTCTTCTGGAAGACGGCCTGGCTCGCGGCCGTGATGATCATGACGTGGCAGCAATCATTGCCCGGATGCGCTTGTTGACCGGCAACTCTATCGAGCTTATTCGCGGCTGGCAGGACGAAGCGCCTCAGGTCATCTACCTTGACCCGATGTTCCCGCACCGGGAAAAAACCGCACTGGTCAAAAAGGAGATGCGTCTGTTCCGTCCGCTGGTTGGCGACGACATGGACGCACCCGCCTTGCTGGAGGCAGCGCTGGCGCTTGCATCGCACCGCGTGGTGGTCAAGCGTCCTCGCAAGGCTCCGTGCATCGAAGGCCCGAAACCGGGCTACGCGCTGGACGGCAAATCCAGCCGCTATGACGTTTATCCCAAGAAAGCCCTGAAGCCCAAGCCCATCGATTGAGCCAAGCCCTCGCGATACGTCGCCTGTCAGTCAGTTATCGGGCTGATAGGCGCGCATGAACAACGTCACCACTTCCTGCACATGTCGCTCTGCCGCGTTCGCGTCGTGCACTCCGGCACAGCCCACCAGCAGCCTAAAGTTTCGCAGGCCCTTGATCATGCTGAAGAAATGCTCTGCGGCGTGGGCCGGGTAATCGATCCGCAGGCCGCCTGACTTGTGGATATCAGTCAGCACGCTTTCCATTTCGCTGATCAGCCGTTGCGGACCTGCCTCGAAGAAGATTTTTGAAAGCGCAGGGTCCTGGGTGCCAAGGGTGACCATCAAACGGTGCAAATCCAGCGATTCCGGGCTGTTGACCAGCCACTGAAAGGCGCGTCCGATATTCAGCAGTGTGGTCTGGGCGGTGGCGCCTTCCGCCAGACGAAACAGTACTGAAGGCATCTGTTCTTCGCAGCGTGCGATCACTGCAGCGGAAAACAGCGTCTCTTTGTCGTTGAAGTGGCTATACACCGTGAGCTTGGAAACACCTGCCTCGCTGGCAATCGTGTCCATACTGGTGTTGGCGTAGCCGTTGCTCAAGAACAGGTTTTTTGCCGAGTCCAGAATGGCTTTGCGCTTTTCGAGGTCTTTTGGACGTCCGGGGCCGTTGGTCAAGGGAGTCTCAGGCATAAGGGCTTAATAATGTACTGGTGAGTTTGATATTTTTAAATATACTCGCCAGTACAAATATTCCAAGCCTGTTTTCATGAAGGTTCACATCATGTTTCGCGACGCCCTGTCCCTCGCCGTGCCGTTGTGCCTGATTTCCGTCCTGACCGCCTGCGGTCAGGACGTCACGGCCCCTGTGGTCATTCGCCCTGTCATGGTCGTGCAGCCGCTGCCAGCGTCTCAGTCGATGGACAGTTATCCTGGCGAGGTGCGCGCCCGTTATGAGCCAGATCTGGCATTTCGTATCTCGGGCAAGGTGAGCAAGCGGCTTGTCGAAGAGGGTCAGCGGGTCAAGGCAAACCAGCCCTTGGCTGAGCTGGACGCCCAGGACGTGCGGCTGCAACTGGAAGCTTCCCGCGCTCAGGTCGCGGCAGCCGACGCCAATCTGCAACTGGTGCGCTCCGAGCGTGATCGTTACAAAACCCTGCTTGATCGGCAGATGGTCAGCCGCTCGCAATACGACAATGCCGAAAACCTCTATCGCGCAGGCGAGGCCCGGGTCAAGCAGATCAAGGCAGAGCTGACGGTGGCCGACAACCAGACCGGTTACACGGTATTGCGGGCGTCCCAGGACGGCGTGATCGCCAAACGCCTGATCGAGGTGGGCCAAGTGGTGTCAGCCGGGCAAACTGCATTCACTCTGGCCACTGATGGCGAGCGTGAGGTGCTGATCAGCCTGCCTGAGCAGAACTTTGCGCGTTTCAAGACCGGTCAGGCGGTCTCGGTCGAACTGTGGACCTCGCGCGATCAGCGCTTCCCGGGCCGTATCCGTGAGCTGTCACCGTCTGCCGATCCGCGATC
Source organism: Pseudomonas californiensis (assembly GCF_021147775.1). Lineage (GTDB taxonomy): Bacteria > Pseudomonadota > Gammaproteobacteria > Pseudomonadales > Pseudomonadaceae > Aquipseudomonas > Aquipseudomonas californiensis. The sequence goes on along the minus strand of NZ_JAGTPK010000007.1, from coordinate 108,511 downwards.
ACGCACCTTTGCTGCTCGGGTTTCGTTCGCCAGTGGGCAGATCCCAGCCGACCTGGGGCAGAGCGCCAGGGTGTTCATCTCCTCGGACCTCGCGGTGCCGTTGGCCGTGCCGCTCTCTGCATTGACGGCAGAAAACGGAGCAACGTTTGTATGGCGGGTCAGCCCTGACAGCACGGTGACTCGCGTACCAGTGACCGTAGGGCCCTATGGTCAGGAGTCAGTGCCGGTGCTTCAGGGGCTGAAAGAGACTGACTGGGTCGTGGCGGCGGGCGGCTATGTGCTGCGCGAGGGCGAACCTGTTCGTCCAGTGGACCGCAGCAATCGTGCCGTGAAACTGGCCGCCAAGGAGTAGACCATGCGTTTCAATCTTTCCGAATGGGCGCTGCGTCATCGCCAGGTCGTACTGTATCTGATGATCGTGCTGGCCATAGTGGGCGCGGTTTCTTACACCAAGCTTGGGCAAAGCGAAGATCCGCCGTTCACCTTCAAGGCGATGATCATTCGGACCATCTGGCCGGGGGCGAGCGCTGAGGAAGTGGCTCGACAAGTCACCGATCGCATTGAAAAGAAACTCATGGAAACCGGCGAATACGAGCGCATCAGCTCGTTCTCCCGACCAGGCGAATCGACCGTCACGTTCGTTGCGCGGGATTCCATCTTCTCGGCTTATCTGCCCGAACTCTGGTACCAGATCCGCAAGAAGATCGGTGACATCCGTCAGGATCTGCCGCCGGGTATTCAAGGCCCGTTTTTCAACGATGAATTCGGCACCACCTTCGGCAACATTTATGCCCTGACTGGCAAAGGCTTCGATTACGCGGTGCTCAAGGATTACGCCGACCGTATTCAGGTTCAGCTGCAGCGGGTCAAGGACGTCGGCAAGGTCGAGCTGATCGGTCTGCAGGACGAAAAGATCTGGATCGAGCTGTCGAACGTCAAGCTGGCGACCCTCGGGCTGCCGTTGCAGGACGTGCAGCAGGCACTTGAGGCACAGAACGCCGTATCATCCGCCAGCTTCTTCGAAACGCCCAGCGAGCGCATTCAGTTGCGCGTCAGCGGCCGCTTTCAGAGCGTGGACGAAATCCGCAACTTCCCGATTCGGGTCGGTGATCGCACGTTGCGTATCAGTGACCTGGCCGACGTGCATCGGGGTTTCAACGATCCGCCCGCGCCACGCATGCGCTTTATGGACGAAGACGCCATCGGTCTTGCAGTGGCAATGAAAAGCGGCGGCGACATCCTGGTGCTCGGGCGCGCGCTTGAGGCGGAGTTTGCCCGCCTGCAAAAGAACCTGCCTGCCGGCATGCAATTGCGCAAGGTTTCGGATCAGCCCGCTGCGGTGAAAACCGGCGTTGGCGAGTTCATTCAGGTATTGGCCGAAGCGCTGATCATCGTGTTGCTGGTGAGTTTCTTCTCGCTGGGGTTGCGCACCGGGCTGGTGGTCGCACTGGCCATTCCGCTGGTGCTGGCCATGACCTTTGCCACCATGTACTACCTGGGCATCGGCTTGCACAAGATCTCGCTGGGTGCGTTGGTGCTGGCGTTGGGCTTGTTGGTGGACGACGCAATCATTGCTGTCGAGATGATGGCGATCAAGATGGAACAGGGATATGACCGCCTCAAGGCTGCCAGTTTTGCCTGGACCAGCACGGCGTTCCCCATGCTCACCGGTACCCTTATCACCGCAGCCGGTTTCCTGCCGATAGCCACGGCGCAGTCGAGTACCGGTGAATACACGCGCTCGATCTTTCAAGTGGTGACCATTGCCCTGATCGCCTCGTGGATAGCGGCGGTGATGTTCGTCCCTTATCTGGGTGATCGCCTGTTACCTGACCTCGCCAAAAAGCATGCGGCCAAACACGGCTCTCACGCTCCCGATCCTTACGCCACACCCTTCTACAAGCGCGTGCGTGCCCTGGTGGGCTGGTGTGTGCGGCGGCGCAAGACCGTCATCGTGGCGACCGTGGGACTTTTTGTATTGTCGGTGGTGATGTTCAAGTTCGTGCCGCAGCAGTTCTTCCCGGCGTCGGGGCGTCTTGAACTGATGATTGATCTGAAACTGGCGGAAGGTTCGTCACTGACCAACACCGCGGAGCAGGTCAAGCGTCTGGAGCAGATGCTCAAGGGGCATGAGGGCATCGACAACTACGTGGCGTATGTCGGCACCGGTTCGCCGCGTTATTACCTGCCGCTGGATCAGCAATTGCCAGCACCGAGCTTTGCGCAATTTGTAGTACTGACACGCAGTATCGAAGAGCGCGAGGCACTGCGCACCTGGTTGATCAGTCATCTCAATGAGCAATTCCCGACGCTGCGTTCACGGGTGACGCGTCTGGAAAACGGCCCGCCTGTGGGTTATCCAGTCCAGTTTCGGGTGACGGGTGAGCACATTGAGGTTGTCCGAGAGCTGGCGCGCAAGGTCCGTGAAAAGGTGCGTGAAAATCCGCATGTGTCCAATGTCCATCTGGACTGGGAAGAGCCAAGCAAGGTCGTACACCTGAACATTGATCAGGACCGCGCGCGGGCCCTGGGGGTGACCACGGCAGACCTTTCGGCTTTCCTGCGTAATTCACTGACCGGTTCGACCGTCAGCCAGTATCGGGAAGACGATGAGCTGGTCGACATCATGCTGCGGGGCACTCGCAACGAGCGCGAGCAACTCCAGGCGCTGTCCAGCCTGGCGGTGCCGACGCAAAACGGCACCAGCGTTGCGCTCTCTCAAGTCGCGACGCTGGACTACGGCTTTGAAGAAGGTGTGATCTGGCACCGCAATCGCCTGCCAAGCGTGACGGTGCGTGCTGACATCTATGGCAAGGAGCAGCCGGCGACGCTGGTGAGCCAGATCATGCCGACCCTGGCGTCGGTGCGTGCCGAGCTGCCGGACGGTTATCTGCTTGAAGTCGGCGGTACGGTTGAGGACTCGGCACGCGGCCAGAACTCGGTTAATGCCGGCATGCCGTTATTTCTGGTAGTGGTGCTGACCTTGCTGATGATTCAACTGCGCAGTTTCTCGCGGATGTTGATGGTGTTCATCACCGCGCCGCTTGGCCTGATCGGCGTGACGCTGTTTCTGCTGATCTTCAATCAGCCATTTGGCTTCGTGGCAATGCTGGGCACCATTGCGCTGTCGGGAATGATCATGCGCAACTCGGTCATCCTGGTGGATCAGATCGAGCAGGATATCGCCGGGGGGCTGAGCCAATGGGAGGCCGTTATCGAGGCGACCGTGCGACGTTTCCGGCCAATCGTGTTGACGGCCCTGGCCGCGGTGCTCGCCATGATTCCGCTGTCGCGCAGCCTGTTCTTTGGCCCGATGGCGGTGGCGATCATGGGTGGGCTGATCGTTGCCACTGCGCTGACCCTGTTGTTCCTGCCTGCGTTGTATGCGGCCTGGTTCAGGGTCAAGAAGGTCGAGGCTTGAGCTGAGGCGTGCACCCGGCACGCCGCCAGCGCCTGGTTGATGTTCGTGCCCCGTTCGGGCACGAACATCAGCGCAGGTTTTACAGCGCGCCGAACACTTTCTTCGCAAGGCCGGTCGCTGCAGCTGCCGGGTTGGCGCGGATGCTTTCTTCCTGCTTGGCGATCATTTCAAACAGGCCGTTGAGCGCCTGTTCGGTCACGTAGCTTTCGAGGTTTGCGCTTTTGCTGTCGAGTGCGCCCAGTGCGGCTGCCTTGCCGGCAAAGGCGTTGTACTTCTGCGCAAGGCCTACCTGATCGGTCGCTTTCTTGACGATAGGCAAAAACTTGGCCCGGATCTGTTCCCGACTGCTGCTGTTCAGGTACTGAGTCGCCGAGTCTTTGCCGCCGCTGAGGATGGCCTTGGCGTCGGTGACGCTCATTTTCTTCACGGCGTCCACCAGCAGTGCCTGTGCCTGAGGTACAGCGGCCTCGGCAGCCTGGTTCATGCTGGTTTCCAGTTGATCGACCTGAGTACCCATGCCGAGCATTTTCATCTTCTTGGCGACCTGACCCAGCTTGCCCGGCAGCTCGATACGTACTTCTTCATTCTTGCTGAAACCACCTGGCACGCCCAATTGCTTGACCGCAACTTGTGCGCCTTGGGTCAGGGCATCCTTGAGCCCGCCAGTCGCGTCCGACTGCGACAGGTCGCCCAGCGACAGGGCGAACGCGTTGGCCGACAACAGCAGGCCTGCGCACAGACCAGCAAAGGTAAACGTAGGGCGAAGCATGGCAGCATCCTTTTGAATAATTCTGGAGGGCAGCGCGCAGGAGAACTTTTGCGCTACCTGAGACAAGAGGGTATCAGGGAAGCGACCGTGCAGGGTTCAATCTGACGCGTAGCGGTTGAGGATCGGTGCCGTCCAGTTTGACGCCGTGTTGTCCGGTGCTGATGAACAGCAGTTTTCCGTCCGCTTCGATGCGGGCGCTGACCGCGTAGCGATGGCCCGGCTGTAGTTGTTCGCGGTGATATTCGAGCCGGAACGGCAGGGGGACCTGACCGTTTACGGGGCCGCTCTGGCGTGCCAGTTGCGGAGCTGTGGTATCTGCCAGTGACACGTCCTGGAGACTGACAGTCAGGATTGCGGAAGGAGGCAGCGCGATGCGTTGCACGTAGAACACTTCACCCACGACAGTGGCTTTGGGCGTGCTTATACCCGTACACGCTGCGAGCAGTAAGGTGGCAAGGAGCAGAGTGAGTCGTTTCATGGGGATCTCCGTATCGACCACCCAGGAGGTACCCCGGTGTGGTCGGCAGGAATGTAGCGTATTCAGCTGGTGGGTTCTGCTTCGGTTACATTTTCGTTCTGATGCAAAGCCACTTGCCGGATCGACAGCCTGATCTCGGCGGGCAGTACGCGTTTGGCTGCGCCCTCGGCCAGTTCGCCCAGCAACGGGTGGTAGCTCAATTTTCCAGCCGCATCCTTGCGCAATACGCCAAGGTCCAGCAGCGTCTGGATGAAATGCCGGAACAGGCTTTTGTCGAAGAACTCAGGGGCGTTCAGACCGTGCAGAATCGACAAGCGTTGCGCCATTACCGTACACAGGTCTTCCAGCTCTTGCGCACTGAGGGTGTTCTGGCCGCTGTTGAGCAGCAAGGCGATGGCCATGTAAAACCGTTGCAGGGTCTGGGCAATGGCCCGTGACAACAGGGTCAGCATTACGAACTCGCGTGAGCTTGGCTCCGAACGGGTGTAAACCTCATCCTTCACGCTCAGCAGCCCCTGTTCGACGAATGCGCCAAGCCACTGGTCAACCACAGCGTCCAGCTCGTCCAGAGACCAGCGAATGAACAGTTCCGATTGCAGGTAAGGGTAAAGCGCACGGGTGTAACGCAGAATCAACTCGCGGCTCATGCGCGACGAGCTCTGGAAGAAGCTCGCCAGCAGTGAGGGCAGTGCAAAAATGTGCAGGACGTTGTTGCGGTAATACGTCATCAACACCGCGTTCTGCTCGTTCAGGTACAAGATCCTGCCCAGTGCGTCTTTCTGTTCGGCCAGCAGATCCATGCCTTTGACGTGCTCGATCAGTGCGCGACCATCGCCTTCCGGCAACGTGGTGTGGGGCGAGTAGGGGACTGCGCGCAGCAGCGTCAGGTACAGATCAAGCACGCGCTCCATGGCCTGATCATCCAGCGCCAGCCGGTGCGTCGACAGCAAGGCAACGGCCACCAGATTCATCGGGTTGACCGCGGCGGCTTCGTTGAGACGCTGTGCGACGCGCTCGCCCAGCCGGTGGGTGGTTCCACTGAGCCAGTCAGGCTTGAACTGTGGCGCCAGTTCCTGAGCGCGCCAGTCGGGTTGCTCGCCATCCAGAAATTCGGCGAGTCTGATCGGCTCGCCGAAATTCACCGACACCTGTCCGAAGCGCTGTTTCAATGCACCAATGACCTTGAAAATATCGAAAATGGACTCTTTCTTCTTGGTCGCACCGCGCAGCTCGCCCAGATAGGTACGGCCTTCGAGCACGCGCTCATAACCGATGTAAACCGGGATGAAGACGATCGGCATTCGCGAATTGCGCAGAAAGCTGCGCAGAGTGATGGCCAGCATTCCGGTCTTGGGCTGCAGCATGCGGCCGGTACGCGAGCGACCGCCTTCGACGAAATATTCGACCGGGAAGCCCTTGGTAAACAGGGTGTGCAGGTATTCGTTGAACACCGCCGTGTAGAGCGGATTGCCTTTGAATGTGCGACGCATGAAAAACGCGCCGCCACGTCTCAACAGGCTGCCAATGACCGGCATGTTGAGGTTGATGCCCGCTGCAATGTGCGGTGGCGTCAGCCCGTTGCGAAACAGCAGATAGGACAGCAGCAGGTAGTCGATGTGGCTGCGGTGGCAGGGGACGTATATCACCTCGTGCCCCGGCGCGACCTCTTGTACGCCCTCGATGTGGCTGACTTTGATACCGTCGTAGATCTTGTTCCAGAACCAGCTCAGTACCACTTCCAGGAAGCGGATGGCCGAATAGGTGTAGTCCGAGGCAATCTCGTTGCCGTAATGCAGCGCACGCTTGCGGGCCTTGTCGAGTGGGATCTTTTCGCGCTCGGCTTCTTCCTCGATAGCCTGCTTGACCAGCGGCTCGTCCAGCAGACCTTTGACCAGATTGCGCCGGTGCGACACATCAGGCCCGATGACCGCGCTTTTCAGGTTGCGAAAATGCACCCGCAGCAGGCGCTGGGTCATGCGCAGGGTCAGTTCGTAACCCTTGTTTTCGTCAACCAGCTCGCGCACGTGGATGGGCGCCGAAAACTGCACCCGGGTCTTGCGGCCCAGAATCAGAATGCTCACCAAACGACGCAAGCGTCCGGTGACCGCCCAACTGTCGGCAAACAGCAGCTTCCAGGCACTGGATTCACGATCCGGTGATTGTCCCCAGAAAACGCTGACAGGAATGATCTGCGCGTCTTCGGTCGGGTTCTGGCTGACCGCCGCTACCAGGCGCTCAAGCGTTGGCGGCGCGCCACGTTTGTCCTGCCGGCCCAGCCAGTCAGGCCCGGGTGTCAGGTAGAAAAATGCTGCTGGCTCCATCAGGTTGCCCACGGCGACCGACAGCACTGGTCGTGGCAGGCCGGCTTTGCGGCATTCGGTGTCGATGACGGCCAGATCGCTGATCGACGGCGACTGCAAGGCATAGAACACCGGGCGGCTGCGGTCCAGATTGAGCGTGAAAGATGATTGATTGATGGTCTCCGAGCGAACCCAGAGATACAGCAAGCGGCGCAGGGTGCCGAACACAAGACGACGGAACGGGGAGCGGGTCATACGGCTTCTGCTGAATGAAGGAGGGGCGGCTGCCCGAGATGGGCGCCAGTGTGACGTATCTCGAGACGATCAGCAAAAGGACAACGTTCGACTTCGCTGTCCACTTTACAGACAGGTTATGTGGGAGTTTGCGGGACGAAGCGTATTGCCGGTGGGCAACGGAGCAATGCGACCCGTTACCGCGCGTTCTGCCTTCATGCAATCAGTTGCTGCGGACATGTCGGGTCCGCAACAAACGTGGATCGGACGCTCAGGATGTGCGCCAGGTAATTTCTTCTTCACCGTCGGCACTGATGCGCATCCAGCGGTCGGCGGTTTCGTCGCTTTCCTCTTCGACCCAGGTACCTGGCGCGCAACGTACTTCAACGTTCAAGGCGGCGAAAGCCGCGCGAGCGCAGGCAATGTCGTCTTCCCAGGGCGTCTGGTCGCTTTCGAGATACAGGCTGTTCCATTTGCCCACTGCCTTGGGCAGCCAGGTGACGGGCACGCTGCCAGCCTTGCACTTCCAGGTCTGGCCGCGCTGGACCCAGTCGCTGCATTCGCCGAGCGCGGCACTGAGCCATTGGGAAATGGCCTTGTGGTCTACATCGTCGTCTTTCAGGTAAATCTCGATATCAGGTTGGCGCATGGGTGCCTCATTTGAATGCTTACTGCAGCACGAAATAATCGTAGCGCATGGAAACGGTGACCTTGAACGGTCCTGGTTGTTCGATGACGGCAGCCCGGCGCTCGGCACTGGCACGCCAACCGTGAGGTGTCATGGCCAGCAGATCGGCGCGCGACTGACCGTCAATCAGCTTCAGCGTATAGCGCAGAGTTTCGCTGTGTTGCAGTTGCATGCCTTCAGGCACCAGTGCCAGATGTTTGTCATCAGCATAGTCGCGCACTTCGTCATACAGCCGTTGACGCAGCTCCATCAAATGCTCGTTGGTCGGCCCGACCCGCATCAGCCCGCCACCCGGGGTCAGCAGGCGTTTGGCTTCCAGCCAGTCCAGCGGGCTGAACACGCTAGCCAGGAACTGACAGCTGGCGTCCGGCAGCGGCACGCGGGCCATGCTGGCGACCATCCACGTCAGCTTTGGGTCACGACGGCAGGCCCGCTTGACGGCCTCGCGGGAGATGTCCAGTGCATAGCCATCCGACGTTGGCAGCGCTTGGGCGATCTGCGCAGTGTAATAACCCTCGCCACAGCCGATGTCCAGCCAGTGCGCGGGTGCGCGCTCGGCAGCCAGTTCGGCCAGCCGCTGGGCGACGGGCGCGTAATGGCCTGCGTTCAGAAAGTCTCGTCGGGCCTCGACCATGGCCTGGTTGTCACCGGGGTCGCGACTGTTCTTGTGCTGAACGGGCAGCAGGTTCAGGTAACCCTGACGTGCACGGTCGAAACGGTGGTTCGCCGGGCAGACCACACCGTTTTCAGCCGCGCTGAGCGGTGCTGAGCAGATCGGACAGGTCAGCATCAGGCGAGCAACTTGACCAGGGTCTGGTAGTAGATCTCGGTCAGGACATCCAGATCGCTGGCCAGAATACGTTCGTTGACCTGATGGATCGTTGCATTGACCGGGCCAAGCTCTACCACTTGGGTGCCCAGGGTCGCGATAAAGCGACCGTCCGAGGTTCCGCCGCTGGTCGAGGCCAGCGTGTCACGTCCGGTGATCTGCTTGATGCTGGCCGAAACCGCGTCCAGCAAGGCACCCGGTTCAGTGAGAAACGGTAGGCCTGAGAGCGCCCATTCGACGTGCCAGTCCAGCTCGTGCTTGTCCAGAATGGCCGCGACGCGCTGCTGCAAGCCTTCAACCGTCGACTCGGTAGAGAACCGGAAGTTGAACACCGCAACCAGATCGCCTGGAATGACGTTGGTGGCACCGGTGCCGGAATTGAGGTTGGAGATCTGAAAGCTGGTCGGCGGGAAGAAATCGTTACCGTGATCCCAGTGCTCTGCGGCGAGCTCGGCCAGCGCTGGCGCCGCGAGGTGGATCGGATTTTTCGCCAGATGCGGATAGGCCACGTGGCCTTGTTTGCCGCGTACGGTCAGTGTTGCACCCAGCGAGCCACGACGACCATTCTTGACCACGTCACCCACCAGCGTGGTGCTCGAAGGCTCGCCGACGATGCACCAGTCAAGACGTTCGTTGCGCGCCGCAAGACGCTCGACGACCGCTTTGGTGCCATGGTGCGCCGGGCCTTCTTCATCGCTGGTGATGAGGAAAGCCACCGAGCCTCTGTGGTTCGGGTGATCGCCGACAAAGCGCTCGGCTGCGACCAGCATTGCCGCCAGACTGCCTTTCATGTCAGCCGCACCGCGTCCGCATAGCATGCCCTGCTCGTCGATCAACGCATCGAACGGGTCGTTTTGCCAGGCGTGCAGCGGGCCGGTCGGCACCACATCGGTGTGACCGGCGAAGCACAGCACAGGGCCTTCGGTGGTGCCATGGGTGGCCCAGAAATTGTCCACGTCTTCGATACGCATCGGCTCCAGCTTGAAACCGGCATCGCCCAGGCGCTTCATCATCACGGCCTGGCAATCGGCATCGACTGGCGTGACAGAAGGTCGACGAATCAGATCGCAGGCGAGTTGGAGGGTAGGCGAAAGGCCAGCTGGGGCAGTCATGTACAGAACTCCGGTAGCAAGACGTTGGGCGCGAAAAGGCCGCTATCTTAAAGCAAAACGCTGACGTTAACGTCTGGATATGACGATCAACGGCCTGATGAGCGGTTTCTGACGGGGCGTCGGCACGGATTGATGCCTCGACGCGCAACTCACCCTATAATGCGCGCCGGTTTTTGGGGTATTGATCATGAGTGCAGAAGATCCACGTTTCGCCGGTATCGCCCGTTTGTACGGCATCGAGGGCCTGGCCCGTCTGCGCGCAGCGCATGTGGCGGTGGTCGGGATCGGCGGCGTGGGTTCCTGGGCGGCAGAGGCCATGGCGCGCAGCGGTGTGGGCGAGATTTCGCTGTTTGACATGGACGACGTCTGCGTCAGCAACAGCAACCGCCAGTTGCACGCGTTGGACATTACCGTCGGGCGGCCTAAGGTCGAGGTAATGGCCGAGCGTATCAGGGCGATCAACCCGGACTGCGTCGTGCATGCGGTGGCGGATTTCGTGACTCGCGACACCATGGCCGAGTGCATCACCCCGGAGCTTGATTTCGTCATCGACTGCATCGACAGCGTGAATGCCAAGGCTGCGCTTATCTCCTGGTGCAAGCGGCGCAAGATTCAGATGGTGACCACGGGGGGCGCGGGCGGTCAGATTGACCCGACGCTGATCCAGATCTCTGACCTGAACCGCACCTTCAACGACCCGCTGGCTTCCAAAGTGCGCTCGACCCTGCGCCGCGATTACGGTTTTTCACGAACGCCCAACCGCCACTACAGCGTGCCGTGTGTGTTTTCCAGCGAGCAGCTTCGCTATCCCAAGCCGGACGGCAGCATTTGTCTGGAAAAGAAGTTTGTCGGTGAAGGCGTCAAGCTGGACTGCGCCGGTGGCTTTGGTGCAGTGATGATGGTAACTGCCACCTTCGGCATGGTGGCGGCCACCCGTGCTGTGGACAAGCTGGTCGCGGGTACACGGCGGCCTTCGGAGCGGATCAAGCCGCCGGTTGCGACAGCCGATCAGGCCTGAGTCAGTTGACGCATTTTTTGCAGCACGGCGTTGAGACCATTGCTGCGCGAGGATGAAAGCTGGCGGCCCAGCCCCAACTGGTTAAACCACTCGGGCAGATCGATGCCCTGTAGTGCCTCGGCTGACAGGCCATTGACGCGAGCCAGCAGCAGCGCGACCAGTCCACGTATCAATCGCGCATCGCTGCTGGCGCGAAACTGCCACACGCCATCGCTGATCTCTCCGGTGAGCCAGACCTTGCTTTCGCAGCCGTGCACCAGATGCTCGTCCGACTTCTCGGACTCGCTGAAAGCCGGAAGCTGATCGCCCCATTGCATCAACAGACGTGCGCGCTGTTCCCAGCCTTTCAGTTCGCCGAATGCATCCAGCGCAATCTTCGCGGGTTCAGGCAAGCTCATCCGAGCAGCTCCAGTGATTGATCCAGCGCCGCGAAGAAGTTGATCAGGTCGTCTGAATCGTTGTACAGCGCCAGGGAAGCCCTGATCGCGCCGGGCAAGCCGAGACTCTTGAGTAACGGCATTGCGCAGTGATGACCCGCGCGCACTGCAATTCCCTGCTCGGTCAACAGGTGCGCCAGATCAGCGTTGTGCACGCCTTCAACAACGAAACTGACCAATGCCACGTCCGGTGATCCCAGCACTTGTATACCGTCACGCTGTTGCAGGCCTTCGAGCAATCGACGGTGCAACGCATGTTCATGTTCTGCGACGGCGTGCTGATCAAGACTGTCCAGGTAATCCAGAGTAGCCCCCAGGCCGATCACGCTGGCGATGGGTGGTGTGCCTGCTTCGAACCCCAGTGGTGCGGGACGAAACTTGGCGTGCTGGTAGTCGGCGGTCAGGACCATCTCGCCGCCGTACTGCCAGTGAGTCAGGCATGGCAGTGCATCATTGCGGCCATACAACACGCCAAGGCCTTCAGGGCCGTACAGCTTGTGACTGGAGAACACGTAGAAATCGCAGCCCAGTGCCTGCACGTCGTGGCGACCATGGACCACACCTTGCGAGCCGTCGACAACAGTCATCGCGCCCTGCGCCTTGGCCAGTGCCAGCAGGCGTTGCAGCGGTTGCCAGGTGCCAAGCACATTGGACAACTGACTGACCGCCAGCAAGCGCGTGCGGGGATTTATCAGTGTAGTAGCGGCTTCAATATCAATCACACCCTGGGCGTCGATCGGCAACACGACCAGTTTCAAATTGCGACGTTGCGCCAGCTGTTGCCATGGCAGCAGATTGGCATGGTGTTCCAACGCGCTGATGACGATTTCATCACCCGCAGTACACTCGTGCTCCAGCCCATAAGCCAGCAGGTTGAGGGCTGATGTCGCGCCGTGGGTGAAAATGATCTGTCCGCTGTCACCGGCGTTCAGCCAGTGGGCAGCCTTGAGGCGGCTGTCTTCGAACGCCTGCGTGGCATGGGCGCCGGGCAAATGCTGGGCGCGGTGCACGTTGGCGGCACCATTGGTGTAGTAATGAGAAAGGGCATCAACCAGTGCCTGAGGCTTTTGCGTGGTTGCGGCATTGTCCAGATAGGTCTGGCCTTGCCGTTGCAGGGCTGCGATGGCAGGAAAGTCAGCGCGCCATGGAGAGAAGAGGGGCATTGTTCATCCAGACTGTTGAGCGGGTCCGAAGTTATAGGCCTCGAACCCGCATACAGCATCAGTTATGAGCGTGCAGTGCTTCGTTCAGCTCGACGGCGGACTTGTGGGTCTTGCATTCCACCGCGCCGGTCTGGGAGTTACGACGGAACAGCAGGTCAGACTGGCCTGCCAGTTCGCGTGCCTTGACCACCTTGACGAGTTGGTCGTTGCTGTCCAGCAGAGCGACCTTGGTGCCTGCTGTGACGTAAAGACCGGACTCTACGGTATTGCGGTCGCCCAACGGAATGCCGATACCGGCATTGGCGCCTATCAGGCAGCCTTCGCCAACCTTGATTATGATGTTGCCGCCACCAGACAGCGTACCCATGGTGGAGCAACCGCCGCCCAGATCCGAGCCCTTGCCGACGAATACGCCAGCCGATACTCGACCTTCGATCATGCCTGGGCCTTCGGTGCCACCGTTGAAGTTGACGAAACCTTCATGCATGACGGTGGTGCCTTCACCGACGTAGGCGCCCAGGCGCACGCGCGCACTGTCAGCGATCCGTACGCCGCTCGGTACCACGTAGTCGGTCATTTTCGGGAATTTGTCGACCGAGAAGACTTCCAGCAGCTCGCCTTTCAGACGGGCTTCCAGCTGACGCTCATTAAGCTCGGCGAGGTCGACTGCACCCTGGCTGGTCCAGGCAACGTTTGGCAACAGCGGGAAAATGCCAGCCAGATTCAGACCGTGCGGCTTGACCAGGCGATGCGACAGCAGGTGCAGCTTGAGGTAGGCCTCAGGGGTCGACGTCAGGGTCGCATCTTCGGCGAGCAGTGTTGCAACCAATGGCTTCTGGCTTTCTGCCAGACGGGTCAGCAGTGCGGCTTGAGTAGCATCGACAGCCTTGACTGCTTCAGCCAGCTTGTAAGCCTGATCGACGTTGAAGGTGATGGCCTGGTTGCCGTTGGTGTAACCCAGAACCGGCGCGATGGCGGCGACCAGTTCTGCCGACGGGTTGATCAGTGGCTGGGCATAAAACACTTCCAGCCAGGCGCCTTGACGGTTTTGAGTGCCAACGCCGAAGGCCAGGCTGAACAGGGTAGTGGACATGTAAATACCTCTTAACTTTTCAAGGGGCTATCAGTGGCGCTATGGCTTACTGAAAAGCCGCTGCGTACAGGTCTGGTTTGAAGCCAATCAGGGTTTTATCCCCCAGATCAAGAACGGGGCGCTTGATCATGGAGGGCTGTGCAAGCATCAGTTCAATGGCTTTCGCCTGATCGAGATCGGCCTTTTGTCCGTCGTCGAGCTTGCGGAACGTAGTACCGGCCCGGTTCAGCACCACTTGCCAGCCGTGCTCGTCGCACCACTGCGTCAAATGCTCCCGGTCGATACCCGCAGCCTTGTAGTCATGAAACTCGTAGCTCACGGTATGTTCGTCGAGCCAGGTACGAGCTTTTTTCATAGTGTCACAGGCTTTGATGCCGAATAAGGTGCAAGTCATTGTTTTACATGGGGTGACAGGTATTGCCCGGTACTCCCCAACGCCTCCCCCGGAAATTTAGCCGGTGATTATGCCACGTCAATGCCTTCTGCGCTTCGGCTGTACGGGTTCTTCTGATGATGGTTAACATGACTAATCATTCATGAAGAACATTTCACCCTGATGATCTTGAGCGCCAGCCCGGGTCGGGCAATGATTGCGGTTCTCCAAACGATGACCTTGGGTGCGTTATGTCTGAACAAGAGAAGAAGCGTCAGGATGCGCTTGTCCGGCAGCGTTATTACAGGGAACGTCAACGCGCAGAGGGTTTCAAGCAAAACACAATCTGGATACATGGCGAGGCGGAAGCTGAGGGGCGCATGGCTGCGCGAGAGGGTAAACCGCTCATGCCGATGCGCTCACACGATCCTGTGAGCTGGGCTGTAGGCTGGATAGCCGAAACTCTGAGGGCCAAAATGTAAGCATGTCTGATCAAGTGCGCGCCCTGTCGTTACCGCCAGGAGAACACGGCGCGCCCTGCGCCCGGGGCAGGTGTCGATACTTTTCGCGGGCGAATGCCTTGGATGTCTAGGGTGTCGTGAATTTTGAGTTCTGGCGGTCCGGATAGATTGATCCCATGAACGCGATGTCTTTGGCGCTGAGCGTCTTGCCCGTGTTGATCACCTCAAAATCACCCAGCGTCAGCCCGTCGGGAATGTCGAAGTGCATGATCGAGTCCCGATCGTAGGCCGAGTACCTGAAGTCTGCCGCTTCATACTGATCCAGAAAGTTTCGCGCGATGAGCTGCTCGTCATAGCCCGCCGACGTCAACAGTGCCCGCAGTACCGGCTCGTTCCACGGGATCCTTGCATCAGGGTGCTGATGTTCATGCACGGCGCCCAGAGCGTGGCCAAACTCGTGCAGAACAATGCGCTCAAGCTCGCCCTTGGGACGCAGGCCTGTCTCGTAAAGCTCGTGGAAGTTGAATTCCATCGTGGGCTTTTCCTGCGGTATCAGCAGCGCGTCGGTACCCAGTTCACTCCAGTTCAGCGTGGTGTTGAAGCCGATGCGGATATCGCTATGCCCGCTGGTGACAAACTCGAACTTCAGGTTGATGTGCGGCAACCATTTACAGGCTGCATCGATCACCGGCTGGATGAGCGGCGCAGGTGGATTTTTCATAAAGCGTATTTTCAGCGTTCGTCCGCGTGCCCAGTATTTATTGAAGGCGACCAGGATGCGGGGTTCGCGGTTATTGTCGTCGGTGGTATAGGACGTCTCCGATTCATATGTCGGAGTGATGGCGGCATTGGCCGGGTTTTCGTGAATGGCTGTTTCGTAAGATGCCTGGTAGTCCTGTGCATCCTTCATTGAGCACAGCATCGGCAGAGGTGGCAAGTTAGGGGGTGTCGACATGTTGATAACCTTCGTATGAGTAAATTGCCGGATCGGGTCCAGGCAAATGAAGCACGAAGATAAAGAGGTGAGCGGGCGACCAGGTGTTAAGTAGTTATTGCGTTCGCGCAGTCCCGCCGCACCTTGCGCGCGGCGGGATACAGGGCTCAGCGGCTGACGAAAGCGCGAATTCGCTCGGCAGCTTCGATGCATTCCGCCAGTGGCGCGACAAGTGCCAGGCGAACCCTGCCCGCGCCAGGGTTCACACCATCGACCTCGCGTGACAGGTACGAGCCCGGCACAACGGTGACGTGCTGATCAACGAACAGGTCGCGACAGAAGGCAGCATCATCGGTGCCTACGTTCGGCCAAAGGTAAAACCCGCCATCCGGGCGCTGCACATCAAGCACTGGAGCGAGGATGTCGAGCACGGCGTCGAACTTCTCCCGGTACAGGTCACGGTTGGCGAGTACATGGGCTTCATCGTTCCAGGCTGCAATGCTCGCCAACTGGGTTTGAACCGGCATGGCGCAGCCGTGGTAGGTACGGTACAGCAGGAACGCTTTGAGGATATCGGCGTCGCCCGCCACAAAACCCGAGCGCAGGCCTGGCAGGTTGGAACGCTTGGACAGGCTGTGGAACACCACGCAGCGTTTGAAATCCTTGCGGCCCAGCTCGACGCAGGCGCTCAGCAAGCCTGGCGGCGGCGTGCTCTCGTCGAAGTACAGCTCGCTGTAGCATTCGTCGGCAGCAATCACGAAGTCGTACTCATCGGCCAGTGCGATGAGTTTTTTCAGGGTTTCTACAGGAATCAATGCGCCGGTCGGATTGCCGGGCGAGCACAGGAACAGTATCTGGCAGCGTTTCCAGATATCCGGCGTGACCGCATCGAAGTCCGGGTTGAAACCGTTGTCGCTCAAGCAGGGCAGGTAGTGCGGTTGTGCGCCAGCCAGAAAGGCCGCACCTTCATAGATCTGATAGAACGGGTTTGGGCTGATTACCAGGCCGTCATCGCTGCGATTGACCACAGTCTGCGTGAACGCAAACAGAGCTTCTCGGGTACCGTTGACGGGCAGCACATTGCGCGCCGGATCAATCCAGCCTTCGGGTACGCCGAATCGACGATTGCACCAGCCGGTAATTGCTTCACGCAATGCCGGAATGCCCAGCGTGGTCGGGTACACCGCCATCTGATCCAGGTTGTCGGCCAGCGCTTTGGCCACAAACTCCGGTGAGCGATGCTTGGGCTCGCCAATCGACAGCGCAACCGGACGCTTTTCCGGGTTGGGCGTCACGCTGCCCAGCAAGGCGCGCAGCTTCTCGAACGGGTAGGGTTGAAGCAGTTGCATGGCGCTATTCATGGTGCTTGGTTCTCACTGATCTACGTCGAGTCGATTCGTTTGGCCAGGTCTTCATATGCTGATTCGCAAGTCGCCGCTGGATTGCGTGTTTACGCTCAGTTGCTTGACGATGGCTTCCTGCAGTTGGCTGCACAGTTGCGGGTCGGAGAGCGGTTGATTGTTGGCGTCGGTAATGAAGAATACGTCTTCCACACGCTCGCCCAGCGTTGCGATTTTGGCATTTTGCAGCGACAGGTCGAACTCCAGGAAAATCTTGCCGATACGCGCCAGCAGGCCTGGGCGATCCGGGGCCAGCAACTCCAGCACCGTCACCGGGCGCTGGGCATCGTTATGGATAGTGACCTGCGGAGCAAAGGCAAAGTGTTTGAGCTGACGCGGCACCCGCCGTTTGATGATGGTCGGATAATCGTCCGGATTGCGCAGCGCTTCGGTCAGGCCGTCGCGTATTTCCTGGGTACGCTCGCGGTTGTCTCCAATCGAGCCGCCTTCGTTGTCCAGTACGATGTAGGTGTCGAGTGTGAACCGGCTGCTGGAGGTGATAATGCGTGCGTCATGAATGTTGAGGTTCAACTGGTCCATGGCCGCCACGGTCACCGCGAAGAAATCATGTTGGTCGGGTGCGTAAATGAAGATTTGCGTACCGCCCTCGAACTCGCGCTGAGTGGTCTCCTTGATGAGTACCAGCGGGCCGCCGTCGGCTGGCTGTTGCAGGATCGCATCGCTGTGCCACGCCACATCGCCGGCGGTATGACGCAGGAAGTAATCGTCCCCAAGCGCTGACCAGAGCTGCTCGACATCGTCGGGGTCAGTGCCGTTGCGCACCAGGATGTCCAGCGCTGCGATCTGTGTACGGCGAATCTGCTCTTCCCGATCGACCGGGTTTTCCAGACCGCGGCGCAGCGCACGCTTGGTCTCGGTGTACAACTGGCGCAGCAGGCTGGCACGCCACGAGTTCCACAGGGTCGGATTGGTCGCGTTGATGTCTGCGACGGTCAGCACATACAGGTAGTCAAGGTGCACCTCGTCGCCGACGAACTGCGCGAAGTCATGAATGACCTGTGGATCGGACAGGTCTTTGCGCTGCGCCGTGGTCGACATGACCAGGTGGTTGCTCACCAGCCAGACAATCAGCCGGGTGTCCCAGGCAGGCAACTGATGGCGCTCACCAAAGGCCTGAGCATCCACCGCGCCCAGTTCCGAGTGGTCACCACCACGGCCTTTGCCGATGTCGTGGTAAAGACCGGCCAGATAGATGAGTTCCGGTTTCGGCAGACGAGCCATGATCTTGCTGGCCAGCGGAAATTTCTCGGAAACCTCGGTGTACTGAAGCTTGCGCAGGTGTTTGATCAGGTTCAGCGTGTGCGCATCGACCGTATAGATGTGGAACAGGTCGTGTTGCATCTGGCCGACGATATGGCCGAACTCAGGCAGGTAAAGGCCCAGAATGCCGTAGCGGTTCATTCTGCGCAGATTGCGGTGAATGCCGACCTCGCACTTGAACAGCTCGATGAACAGGCTGGTGTTGCGAATGTCGTTGCGAAAATCGTCGTTGATCAGGTGACGGTGTTCGCGCAGCAGGCGAATAGTATCGGCGCGGACCCCTTTTATTTCCGGGTGCTGAGCCATGAGCACGAAAATTTCGATCATGGCGAACGGGGTTCGCTTGAAGACGTTCGGGTTGGTCGCCTCAATGTAGCCATCGTGCAACTGAAAGCGCGAGTTGATCGGCTGCGGCGTGCCGCTGTCATCGTCCGAAAGAATGACTTCTTCGAAGTGCTGGATGATCAGGTCGCTCAGTTCGGCGATGCTCATGACCACGCGGTAGTACTGCTGCATGAAGCGCTCAATGGCCAGCTTCGCATCGCTGTCCTGGTAGCCCAGCAGCCCGGCGATACGGCTCTGATAGTCAAACAGCAGGCGGTCCTCGGAGCGCCCGGCCAGCATGTGCAGCGCATAGCGCACCCTCCACAGAAAATCCTGGGAGGAGGCCAGCAGGTTGTTTTCGCTTTCGAGCAAAAAGCCTTCACCGGCCAGCGCGTGCAGGTTCAGCGTGCCGTACTGGCGTCGGGCAACCCACAGAATGGTCTGGATATCACGCAGTCCACCCGGCGAGCCTTTCACGTTCGGCTCCAGGTTGTACTCGGTGTCGTTGTACTTGTGGTGGCGCTTTATTTGCTCGGCACGTTTGGCGAGGAAAAAGTCCTTGCTCGGCCACATGTGTCGCGGGCTGGTGACTTCGAGCATGCGCTGGCGCAGGTGCTCGGGGCCGGCAACCGTTCGGCTTTCCATCAGGTTGGTAATCACCGTCAGGTCGGCCAGGCCCTCTTGGGCGCATTCGTCGACAGAGCGCACGCTTTGGCCGACTTCCAGGCCGATGTCCCACAGCAACGTCAGAAAACGCTCGATGGGTTCGCGGAAAATCTCATGGTCGGCACTGTCCAGCAGAATCAGCAGGTCAATGTCCGAGTAGGGATGCAGCTCGCCGCGTCCATAGCCGCCCACAGCCAGAAGCGCGATGTCAGCGTCTTCGCTCCAGTCGAACTGATCCCATGCCTGTTGCAGAATATTGTCCACGAACCAGGCGCGATCCTCGATCAGGCGACGAATATCGCGGCCCGAGCTGAAGCGCTCATCAAGTACTTCCCGCGCATTGCGGATGGCTTTCTTGAAAGCAGCGATCGGGCTGGCTTTCAAGGCCAGTTCGGCCTGGAACTGGCCACGGTCGAACAAATCAGGGTCTACCTGCGGCATGGAACAGCTTTCCTCATGTCGGGCTGTACAAATGTGCGGTCGAGCGTTCGCCTGGAGCTTTGTGGATCAGGGCGATGTGCGAGCGATCGTGTCGTCACTGCGCAGGGTAAAGATCTCGTAGCCGGTCGCCGTGACCAGAAGCGTGTGCTCCCATTGGGCCGAGAGCTTGCGGTCCTTGGTGATCGCCGTCCAGCCATCACCGAGAATTTTTGTTTCGGCACGGCCCTGGTTGATCATTGGTTCGATGGTGAACGTCATCCCTTCCTTTAACTCGATACCGGTACCGGCCTCGCCAAAGTGCATGATCTGCGGCTCTTCATGAAACACCTTGCCGATGCCATGGCCGCAGAATTCGCGGACGACCGAGAAGCCGTTCTTCTCGGCGTGTTTCTGAATGATTGCGCCAATGTCGCCGAGCCTGGTGCCGGGACGTACGATCTCGATGGCTTTGTAGAGGCATTCCTGGGTGACCTGAGACAGCCGCTCCGCCCACACTGGAACAGTGCCGACATGGAACATCTTGCTGGTGTCGCCGTGGTAGCCGTCCTTGATGACCGTTACATCGATGTTCAGTGTGTCGCCATTCTTGAGGGGCTTCTCGCCCGGAATGCCATGGCAGACCACCTGGTTGATCGAGGTGCAGATCGACTTGGGGAAGCCTTTGTAGTTCAGTGGGGCAGGGATCGCCTTCTGTTCGTTGACGATGTAGTCATGGCAGAGGCGGTCAAGCTCTTCGGTGGTTACGCCGGGCTTGACGTGCGGGCCGATCATTTCCAGAACGTCGGCAGCGAGGCGGCCGGCGATGCGCATCTTTTCGATGTCTTCCGGCGTCTTGAGGGTGATGGTCATACGTGATCTCTCGGCGTGTCTGGCACGCGGCTGGTGCGTAAAGGCGCAATTCTATCAGACCGTCACAGGGTGAGTGTCCATCGCTTCCTTTATATGCAATCGGCCTGTGTCGAAAAGCAAGCCGAAACAAGCACTTGATGGGAGTTCCGTTATCATTCCTTTTGTGATATAAAATGCGCCGCTTTCCAAGGTCCGTCCTGGAAGCTTAAACCCACACACGTGTCGACACGATGACCTGGGTGCCTTTGGCTCATGCCACTGGTTGGTCATTGGGATACGTGGAGGCCTAACCCGACTTATCAAGGAACTATCATGTCCCAAGTCAATATGCGCGATATGCTGAAGGCCGGTGTGCACTTCGGTCACCAAACCCGTTACTGGAACCCGAAAATGGGTAAGTACATTTTCGGCGCGCGTAACAAGATTCACATTATCAACCTTGAAAAAACCCTGCCAATGTTCAACGAAGCTCTGACTTTCGTTGAGCGCCTGGCGTCGGGCAAAAACAAGATTCTGTTCGTCGGCACCAAGCGTTCCGCTGGCAAGATCGTTGCTGAAGAAGCAGCACGTTGCGGTTCGCCGTACGTCGATCATCGCTGGTTGGGCGGCATGCTGACCAACTTCAAGACCATTCGTCAGTCGATCAAACGTCTGCGCGAGCTGGAAGTGCAAGCTGAAGACGGTACTTTCGCCAAGCTGACCAAGAAAGAAGCTCTGATGCGTACCCGTGATCTGGAAAAACTGGATCGCAGTCTGGGTGGTATCAAAGACATGGGCGGTCTGCCAGACGCACTGTTCGTTATCGACGTTGATCACGAGCGCATCGCGATCACCGAAGCCAACAAGCTGGGTATCCCGGTCATCGGCGTCGTCGATACCAACAGCAGCCCGGAAGGCGTTGACTACATCATCCCAGGCAACGATGACGCAATCCGCGCTATCCAGCTGTACATGGGTTCGATGGCTGACGCTGTTATCCGTGGCCGTAACCATGTTGCTGGCGGCACCGACGTATTCGTCGAAGAAGCTCCAGCTGCAGCAGCTGTAGAAGGCTGAGTAGAAACGCCTGGCGTTTACTCAGTACGCGAAAAGGGGGCTTAGCCCCCTTTTTGCCACCTCGGAAATGATTTGCTGGCGCGTGATCATGGCCTTGTTGTCATGAGCGGCTGCCACCCTGAATTTTCAAGAATTGCACGCCCGACCTGTCGGGTGGAATGGTTGAAGACCTATCCAAGAGGATTTTGAAATGGCAGAGATTACTGCAGCGTTGGTCAAAGAACTGCGCGAGCGTACCGGCGAAGGCATGATGGATTGCAAAAAGGCCTTGACCAAGGCTGGCGGCGACATCGAAAAAGCAATCGACGACATGCGTGCTTCCGGCGCGATCAAGGCCGCCAAGAAAGCAGGCAACGTTGCTGCTGAAGGCGCTATCGCTGTCAAAGTCGCTGAAGACGGCAAATCCGCTGTCATCATCGAAGTCAACTCGCAGACCGACTTCCTGGCTCTGCAGGACGACTTCAAGAACTTCGTCACCAGCAGCATCGAAAAGGCATTCGCTGACAAACTGACCGACGCAGCTCCGCTGATCGCCGCTCAGGAAGAAGAGCGTACCGCCCTGATCGCCAAGGTTGGTGAAAACGTCAACATTCGTCGCCTTGCCCGCATCGAAGGCGACGTGGTCAATGCTTACCTGCACGGTAACAAGATCGGTGTTGTGGTTGTCCTGAAAGGCGGCGACGCTGAACTGGCCAAAGACATCGCGATGCACGTTGCTGCCAGCAGCCCTGAATTCCTGTTGCCTTCGGAAGTTTCTGCCGAAGCGATCGAGCGCGAGAAGGGTGTCTTCCTGCAACTGAACGAAGACAAGATCAAAGGCAAGCCAGCCGAAATCGTTGAAAAAATGGTTGCCGGTCGTATCACCAAGTTCCTGGCTGAAGCCAGCCTTGTTGAGCAGGCGTTCGTCAAGAACCCAGAAATCAAGGTCGGCGAGCTGGCCAAGAAAGCCGGTGCTGAAATCGTTTCTTTCACTTACTACAAAGTAGGCGAAGGCATCGAGAAGCCAGTCGACAACTTCGCTGAAGAAGTCGCTGCTCAAGTAGCTGCAAGCAAGAAGTAAGACGGTTTTCCAACTGTCGCCCCAAAGAGGCTGCCCGCTTACGCGTGCGGCCTCTTTGTCGAAAGAGGCAAGGAAATTTTCCTTGGAGAATTGGCTCACAAGGCTGCATTCTCCCGACGCTCACGGAGCGTCAAGCTAAAGTAAGCGCAGGCTGCCAATAGCCCGCACAGATTTTTTTCAGAAAACGCCGCAGGAGAGATTCGCAATGGCTCAGCAGGGCAGTGGTTATCAGGCTCGCTATAAACGCATTCTACTCAAGCTTAGCGGCGAGGCCCTCATGGGCTCGGAAGAGTTCGGCATCGACCCCAAGGTCCTTGATCGTATGGCGCTTGAAGTCGGCCAACTGGTCGGCATCGGCGTACAGGTCGGGCTGGTCATCGGTGGTGGCAACCTGTTCCGTGGCGCGGCCTTGAGTGCTGCTGGCATGGACCGGGTAACAGGCGATCACATGGGTATGCTGGCCACTGTGATGAACGCCTTGGCAATGCGTGACGCGCTGGAGCGGGCTAACATCACCGCCATCGTCATGTCTGCCATTTCGATGATGGGCGTGACGGATCACTACGACCGTCGCAAGGCCATGCGTCACCTGAGCTCCAAGGAAGTGGTGATTTTCGCTGCTGGTACCGGTAATCCGTTTTTCACCACCGATTCGGCGGCCTGCCTGCGTGCCATCGAAATCGACGCCGATGTGGTGCTCAAGGCAACCAAGGTCGATGGTGTTTATACAGCTGACCCGTTCAAGGACCCCAATGCCGAGAAGTTCGATCATCTGACTTACGATGAAGTGCTGGATCGCAAGCTGGGTGTCATGGACCTGACAGCAATCTGTCTGTGCCGCGACCACAAGATGCCGCTGCGCGTTTTCAATATGAACAAACCTGGCGCCCTGTTGAATATCGTCCATGGCGGCGCTGAAGGAACCCTGATCGAGGAAGCCCAACAATGATCAACGAAATCAAGAAAGATGCTCAGGCACGTATGCAAAAGAGCCTGGAGTCGCTGGCCCATGCGTTCAGCCGAATCCGTACAGGTCAGGCTCACCCGAGCATTCTGGGTGGCGTGATGGTCCCGTATTACGGCGCCGATACCCCGCTTAACCAGGTCGCCAACGTGACGGTCAAGGACTCCCGCACCCTTCAGGTCGTGGCGTTCGAGCGTAACATGCTTGCCGCTGTCGACAAGGCAATCCAGAGCTCCGGTCTGGGCTTCAATCCGACCAACCTCGGTGAGCTGCTGCTGATCTCGATGCCTGCCCTGACTGAAGAAACCCGCAAGGGCTTCACCAAGCAGGCGCGTGACGCCGCTGAAGACGGTCGTGTGGCAGTCCGCAACATCCGCCGTGACGCCTTGAGCCAGCTCAAGGATCTGGTCAAGGAAAAGGAAATCAGCGAAGACGAAGAGCGTCGCGCGGCTGACGATATCCAGAAACTGACCGACAAGTTCGTGGCGGAAATCGAAGTTGCCGTGAAGCAGAAAGAAGCAGATCTGATGGCTGTATAAGGTTTCGGACGCTTTCATGGAAAAGATAAAACCGGCTGCATCGCCCTCGGTGCCGCGTCATGTTGCGATTATCATGGACGGTAATAATCGCTGGGCCAGGAAGCGCCTGCTGCCAGGCGTTGCGGGTCACAAAGCAGGCGTGGACGCTGTGCGCGCCGTTATCGAGGTGTGCGCGGAAGCCAGGGTCGAAGTGCTGACGTTGTTCGCGTTCTCCAGTGAAAACTGGCAGCGCCCGGCTGAAGAAGTCGGTGCGCTGATGGAGCTTTTTTTCACCGCGTTGCGTCGTGAAACCAAGCGCCTGAACGAGAACGAGATCAGCCTGCGCATCATTGGAGATCGGTCCCGCTTCCATCCCGAGCTTCAGGCAGCCATGCGTGAGGCAGAGCAGCGGACTGCAGGCAATAATCGTTTTGTCCTGCAGATTGCTGCCAACTACGGTGGTCAGTGGGATATCGCGCAAGCAGCACAGCGATTGGCTCGTGAGGTTCAAGCGGGTCATTTGCAGCCGGAAGACATCACGCCCGAGCTGTTGCAGACCTGTCTGGCAACGGGCGATCTGCCGTTGCCGGATCTGTGTATCCGCACAGGTGGCGAACACCGGATCAGTAACTTCCTGCTATGGCAGCTGGCTTATGCCGAGCTGTACTTCTCCGACCTGTTCTGGCCGGACTTCAAACACGATGCCATGCGCGCTGCGCTGGCTGATTTTGCCTCTCGCCAACGTCGCTTCGGTAAAACCAGCGAACAGGTAGAAGCTGGAGCCCGTGCTTAATGCTGAAACAACGAATCATCACCGCGCTTATTCTGTTGCCGATTGCCTTGTGCGGGTTTTTCCTGCTGACCGGTGCTTACTTCGCCCTGTTCATCGGCCTGGTCGTAGTGCTGGGAGCCTGGGAATGGGCCCGTCTGGCAGGCTTTGTGACTCAGTCCATGCGTGTCGGCTATGCGGCCGTCGTGGCCGTATTGCTTTTCCTGATGTATCTGGTGCCGGGGCTGGAGCCTTGGGTGCTTGGCGCGGCGGTTATCTGGTGGGCAGTCGCTACATTTCTGGTGCTCACCTATCCCGAGTCCAGCGAGCATTGGGCGAGTGCGGCCTGCAAGCTGGTGATCGGCCTGCTCATTCTTCTGCCCGCCTGGCAGGGGCTGGTGTTGATCAAGCAGTGGCCGCTGGGCAACTGGCTGATCCTTGCTGTGATGGTCCTGGTCTGGGCTGCTGACATCGGTGCCTATTTTTCCGGCAAGGCTTTTGGCAAGCGCAAACTTGCACCCAAGGTAAGTCCTGGAAAGAGTTGGGAAGGGGTGTACGGCGGTCTTGTGGTCAGCCTGGGCATCACGGCGGCTGTAGGCCTTTCGCGTGACTGGTCGGTGGCGCAGTTCATTGCTGGTCTCCTGGGCGCTGCGGTCGTTGTATTCATCTCGGTGATCGGTGACCTGACTGAAAGCATGTTCAAGCGGCAGTCTGGAGTGAAAGACAGCAGCAATCTGCTGCCCGGTCATGGCGGCGTGCTGGATCGTATCGACAGTCTGACCGCAGCCATTCCAGTGTTTGCAGTGCTTCTCTGGGCTGCCGACTGGGGTGTCATGTGAGTGGTCCGCAACAGATAACCGTGCTGGGGGCGACTGGCTCCATCGGTCTGAGTACGCTGGACGTTATTGCACGGCATCCTTCTCTGTATCAGGTGTTTGCACTGACCGGTTTTACGCGCCTGAACGAACTGCTTGCGTTGTGCGTAAAGCACACACCGCAGTTCGCTGTGGTTCCCGAGCAGGCTGCTGCTCGCAAATTGCAGGATGACCTCTCTGCTGCTGGCCTTGATACACGGGTGCTGGTGGGTGAAGAAGGGCTGTGTGAAGTGTCCGCCCACCCTCAGGTTGATGCGGTGATGGCGGCCATCGTTGGTGCTGCAGGTCTGCGGCCTACGCTGGCAGCAGTCGAGTCTGGCAAGAAAGTCCTGCTGGCCAATAAAGAAGCATTGGTCATGTCCGGTGCGCTGTTCATGCAGGCCGTTCGTCAGAATGGTGCCGTGCTACTGCCGATCGACAGTGAACACAACGCGATTTTCCAGTGCCTGCCCAGCGACTTCGCCCGCGGTCTCGGGGCGGTTGGCGTCAGGCGCATCCTTCTGACGGCGTCGGGCGGCCCGTTCCGTCAGACTCCACTTGCGCAATTGCACGACGTCACGCCTGACCAGGCATGCGCCCATCCGGTATGGTCGATGGGGCGCAAGATTTCTGTCGATTCTGCCACCATGATGAACAAGGGGCTTGAGCTGATCGAAGCCTGCTGGCTGTTCGACGCTCGTCCCGCTCAGGTTGAAGTGGTTATCCATCCTCAGAGCGTCATCCACTCTCTGGTCGATTATGTCGACGGGTCGGTTCTGGCCCAGCTCGGCAATCCCGACATGCGTACGCCCATTGCCAATGCACTGGCCTGGCCTGCACGTGTAGACTCTGGCGTCGCTCCGCTTGATCTGTTTCGCATCGGCCAGCTGGACTTTCAACAGCCCGATGAAGAGCGCTTCCCGTGTCTGCGGCTTGCGAGACAGGCAGCAGAGGCGGGTGGCAGTGCGCCGGCAATGCTCAATGCGGCTAACGAAGTGGCCGTGGCTGCGTTTCTGGATCAGCGTATCGGTTATCTGGATATCGCCAGTATCATTGAGTATGTGCTGGATCTTGAACCGCCAGCCCGCGTTGATGATCTGGATGCCGTATTTGCGGCTGATGCATGTGCACGGGTTCTTGCGGGTCAATGGCTCGACAACAACGCTCGATAACGGTACACAACACAGCAATGAAGGGACTGACAGGGTGCGTCAGGGGCAGGTCACCAGGTCTGCGATGATAAACACACTTGCCGACACGTCGGTACCCGGAGAAAGTCGATGAGCGCGTTATACATGATTGTCGGCACCCTGGTTGCGCTGGGTGTGCTGGTTACTTTTCACGAATTCGGCCACTTCTGGGTGGCGAGGCGCTGTGGCGTAAAAGTGCTGCGCTTTTCGGTCGGTTTCGGCACTCCACTGGTACGCTGGCACGACCGCCAGGGTACAGAGTATGTGATCGCCGCGATTCCGCTGGGCGGTTACGTGAAGATGCTGGATGAGCGTGAAGGCAATGTGCCGCCCGAGCTCGCCGATCAGTCCTTCAACCGCAAGACCGTCTACCAGCGCATCGCCATCGTCATTGCCGGTCCGACTGCGAATTTTCTTCTGGCGATCGTGTTTTTCTGGATCCTGGCGATGCTGGGAAGTCAGCAGGTTCGTCCGGTCATTGGTGCGGTAGAGGCAGGCAGCATTGCTCAGCGCGCAGGCCTGACGTCCGGGCAGGAAATCGTCGCCATTGATGGAGAACCTACCTCTGGCTGGTCCGCTGTCAATCTGCAACTGGTCCGTCGTTTGGGCGAGACTGGCACTATCCACGTCAAGCTGCATGAGCAAGGGTCGACGGTTGATACTCCCCGTGAGCTGGTGCTCGACAAATGGCTTCAGGGTGCTGAAGAGCCTGATCCGATCAAGTCGCTCGGTATTCGCCCTTGGCGTCCTGTCTTGCCGCCTGTATTGGCAGAAATTGATCCCAAAGGACCGGCTCAGGCTGCAGGGCTGAAGACGGGTGACCGTCTGATTTCGATGGATGGCCAGCCTCTCGGTGAATGGCAGCAGGTGGTCGACTGGGTGCGTGAGCGTCCTGATGCAAAAGTGTCGGTGCGCGTAGAGCGTGATGGCGCGCAACTGGATGTTCCTGTCAGTCTCGCGGCTCGTGGTGAGGGCAAGGCTGCTGCCGGTTACCTGGGGGCAGGGGTCAAGGGTGTCGATTGGCCACCGGAGATGTTGCGAGAGGTGAGTTACGGGCCTTTCGCTGCGATGGCAGAAGGCGTGAAGCGCACCTGGACCATGAGTGTACTGACGCTGGATTCGCTCAAGAAAATGTTGTTCGGCGAGCTCTCGGTAAAAAACTTGAGTGGACCGATAACCATTGCTAAAGTGGCGGGCGCTTCGGCCCAGTCGGGCATCGGAGACTTTCTGAACTTCCTCGCTTATCTGAGCATAAGCCTAGGGGTTCTGAATTTATTGCCCATTCCCGTGCTGGACGGGGGGCATTTGCTGTTTTATCTGATCGAGTGGGCGCGTGGTCGTCCCCTTTCGGAAAAGGTTCAAGGTTGGGGGGCGCAGATCGGTATCAGTCTGGTGGTGGGCGTTATGTTGCTCGCGCTGGTGAATGATCTGGGTCGTCTGTAAAGGGTTGTTGAGTTGCGAATCTGCCGCATTTTGCGGCAGTTTGTTTATTGCCAGTTGGAATAAGAAAGGACTTCATGAAACGTCTGCTGCTAACTGCGGTTCTTGCCGCACTGATGATCGCTGAAGTTCACGCCGAGTCCTTCACCATCTCCGATATCCGTGTCAACGGCCTCCAGCGGGTTTCCGCCGGTAGTGTCTTTGGTGCCTTGCCGCTGAACGTCGGCGAGCAGGCGGATGACGGTCGTTTGGTCGATGCTACTCGTGCGTTGTTCAAAACCGGATTCTTTCAAGACATCCAACTGGGTCGCGATGGCAATGTCCTCGTCATCTCCGTGGTCGAGCGTCCCTCGGTTGCGAGTATCGAGATCGAAGGCAACAAGGCTATTTCCACCGAAGACCTGATGAAGGGCCTCAAGCAGTCCGGTCTGGCTGAAGGTGAAATTTTCCAGCGCGCCACGCTCGAAGGTGTGCGTAACGAGCTGCAACGTCAGTACGTTGCCCAGGGCCGTTACTCCGCCGAGGTTGCCGCTGAAGTGGTTCCTCAGCCACGCAACCGCGTTGGCCTGAAGATCAACATCAATGAAGGCACCGTAGCTGCCATCCAGCACATCAACGTGGTGGGCAATACGGTGTTCCCGGACGAGGATCTGATCGACCTGTTCGAGCTCAAGACTTCGAACTGGCTCTCGTTCTTCAAGAATGACGACAAGTACGCCCGTGAAAAGCTGTCCGGTGACCTGGAACGTCTGCGTTCCTACTACCTGGACCGCGGCTATATCAATATGGATATCGCCTCGACTCAGGTATCGATCACGCCTGACAAGAAAAACGTCTACATCACTGTGAACGTCAACGAAGGCGAAAAATACAGCGTCAAGTCGGTCAAGCTCAGCGGCGACCTCAAGGTTCCGGAAGATCAGGTCAAGTCCCTGATGCTGGTTCAACCGGGTCAGGTTTTCTCGCGCAAGGTCATGACTACCACATCCGAGCTGATCACCCGTCGTCTGGGTAACGAAGGCTATACGTTCGCCAACGTCAACGGCGTGCCGACCCCGAACAACGAAGATCACACGGTTGACATCACTTTCGTGGTCGATCCGGGCAAGCGTGCCTATGTCAACCGCATCAACTTCCGTGGCAACACCAAGTCGGAAGACGAAGTGCTGCGTCGCGAGATGCGCCAGATGGAAGGCGGCTGGGCTTCGACCTACTTGATCGATCAGTCCAAAACCCGTCTGGACCGCCTTGGTTTCTTCAAGGAAGTGAACGTCGAGACGCCAGCTGTTCCTGGCACCGACGACCAGGTTGACGTGAACTACGCCGTTGAAGAACAGGCGTCTGGTTCGATCACCGCCAGCGTCGGTTTCGCACAGAGCGCGGGTCTGATTCTGGGTGGCTCGATCAGCCAGAACAACTTCCTGGGTACGGGTAACAGGGTCAGCATTGGCCTGACCCGAAGCGAATACCAGAGCCGTTACAACTTCAGCTATGTCGATCCGTACTGGACGCCAGACGGTGTCAGCCTGGGTTACAACGCTTTCTACCGCACGACCAACTACGACGACCTTGACGTCGACGTTGCAAGCTATGCAGTTGACAGCCTGGGTGCTGGTATCAGCCTAGGCTACCCGATCAGCGAAACATCGCGTCTGACCTACGGTTTGAACGTGCAGCAGGACAAGATCAAGACCGGTACCTACACCGTTGATGAAATCTTTGACTTCATCGATCGTGAAGGCACCAGCTTCCTGAACTTCAAGGCCTCCGTGGGCTGGTCCGAGTCGACGCTGAACAAAGGTGTTCTGGCGACCCGTGGTCACTCGCAAAGTCTGGTGCTGGAATCGACCTTGCCGGGCAGTGATCTGTCGTTCTTCAAGATTGACTACCGTGCACAGTACTTCCACCCGATCACCGACAAGTACACCCTGCGTCTGCATACAGAGCTGGGCTTTGGTGATGGTTACGGTTCGACTGACGGCCTGCCGTTCTACGAGAACTACTACGCAGGTGGTTTCAACTCGGTACGTGGCTTCAAGGACAGCACGCTTGGTCCTCGCAGTACGCCGAGCAACGGTTCTCGAAACGGAACAGCAGCAGACCCGGATCAGGATCCACTGCCGTTTGGTGGTAACGCCCTTGTTCAGGGTGGCGTAGAACTGATGTTCCCGCTGCCGTTCATCAAGGACCAGCGTTCGCTGCGGACTTCTGTGTTCTGGGACGTGGGTAACGTGTTTGACACCAATTGCAGCGACAGGACGATCCCAGCCACAACGACGAGCGCTGCCAGGAAAGTCGAGTGCAACAACATCGACCTGTCGGGTATGGCCAGTTCCGTCGGTGTCGGCGTGACCTGGATCACTGCACTGGGTCCTCTGAGTTTCGCCTTGGCCATGCCGATCAAGAAGCCGGACGACGATTCCGAAACTCAAGTGTTCCAATTTTCCCTGGGTCAGACCTTCTAAGCGTCTGATCTTTGATAACGCAACGAATTCTGTAGGAGTTGTATTGTGCGTAAGTTGACTCAATTGGTACTGCTGGCCACCGTTCTGGTTGCCAGCCCTGCTTTTGCTGACATGAAAATTGCGGTTCTGAACTACCAGATGGCCCTGTTGGAATCTGATGCTGCCAAGAAATATGCTGTTGATGCCGAGAAGAAATTCGGCCCGCAGTTGACCAAGCTGAAAAGCCTGGAAAGCAGCGCCAAAGGCATCCAGGATCGTCTGGTAAGCGGCGGCGACAAAATGGCTCAACCTGAGCGCGAGCGTCTGGAGCTTGAGTTCAAGCAAAAGGCCCGTGACTTCCAGTTCCAGTCCAAGGAACTGAACGAAGCCAAGGCTGTAGCAGACCGTGAAATGCTCAAGCAGCTCAAGCCAAAGCTGGATCAGGCTGTTGAAGAAGTCATCAAGAAGGGCGGTTTCGACCTGGTATTCGAGCGCGGTGCAGTGATTGACGTCAAGCCTCAGTACGACGTTACTCGCCAGGTCATCGAGCGCATGAACCAGCTGAAGTAACCATGAGCACGACCATCACACTCGGCCAACTGGCCGAGTTTCTTGGCGCCACAGTGCGTGGCGACCGAGAGAAGAACATTACCGGGCTGGCCACTTTGCAAGAGGCCGGCCCTGGTCAGATCAGTTTTCTGGCAAATCCTCAATATCGTAAATTCCTGACAGACACTCAGGCTGCTGCAGTGCTGCTGAAGCCTGCCGACGCCGATAGTTTTTCAGGTGATGCGCTGTTGGTGCCGGATCCTTATCTGGCCTATGCCCGTATTTCTCATCTGTTCGATCCCAAGCCGAAAGCGGTTGCTGGTGTTCATCCGACAGCGGTCGTCGCTGACGATGCAAAGATTGATGCTACTGCCAGCGTCGGTGCTTTTGCAGTCATCGAGAGCGGTGCCCGGATCGCAGCGAATGTGACGGTAGGTGCGCATTGCTTCATCGGTGCGCGCTGCGAGATCGGTGAAGGTGGCTGGTTGGCGCCACGTGTCACGCTTTATCACGATGTCCGCATCGGTAAACGTGTGGTCGTTCAGTCGGGTGCCGTACTGGGCGGAGAGGGCTTTGGTTTCGCCAATGAAAAGGGTGTCTGGCAAAAGATCGCCCAGATCGGTGGCGTCACGATAGGTGATGACGTGGAAATTGGCGTGAATACCGCCATTGACCGCGGCGCGCTGGCTGATACGCGCATCGGCAACGGCGTGAAGCTGGACAATCAGATTCAGATCGCACACAACGTCCAGATTGGCGATCACACTGCCATGGCCGCATGTGTCGGTATTTCAGGCAGCACGAAAATCGGCAAGCATTGCATGCTCGCAGGTGGTGTCGGACTGGTAGGGCATATCGAGATTTGTGATGGCGTATTCATTACAGGTATGACCATGGTCACGCACTCCATTACCGAGCCTGGCTCATATTCATCGGGTACGGCCATGCAGCCAGCCGCTGAATGGCGCAAGAGCGCAGCGCGTCTTCGCAAGATCGATGACATGGCACGGCGTCTGCAAAAGCTCGAAAAGGTTGTAGAGACAGTGACCAGCGCGGGTAATCTTTCATCTGATGGCTGATACCTTTTTAATATCAAGCGTGCACAGTCGATAAACTGCCTCCTTGATGTAGGGGAGTGCTGCGCAGTCGCGACGCACTCCTAATCTTTACTACAGGCTTCCCCTCGAAATGATGGACATCAAAGAAATTCGCGAATACCTGCCTCACCGTTACCCGTTCCTCCTCGTGGATCGCGTGACTGAGCTGGATATCGAGAACAAAACCATTCGCGCCTATAAGAATGTCAGCGTCAATGAGCCCTTTTTCGAGGGTCACTTTCCTCAGCATCCGATCATGCCGGGTGTTCTGATCATTGAAGCCATGGCGCAGGCCGCCGGTATCCTCGCATTCAAGATGCTGGACGCAAAACCTTCAGACGGCACGCTTTACTATTTCGTGGGTTCAGACAAGCTGCGTTTCCGTCAGCCCGTTCTGCCCGGCGACAAGCTGGTTCTGGAAGCGAGCTTTCTGAGCTCCAAGCGCCAGATCTGGAAATTCGAATGCAAGGCCACAGTTGACGGCAAGGCGGTATGCTCTGCTGAAATCATCTGTGCGGAACGCAAACTATGAGTTTGATTGACTCTCGCGCAATCATCGATCCGACGGCCGTCCTGGCGGACAACGTTGAGGTTGGCCCCTGGTCGATCGTCGGACCTGGTGTGGAAATTGGCGAGGGTACAATTGTCGGTCCTCACGTTGTCCTCAAAGGGCCTACGAAGATTGGCAAGCACAATCGTATTTACCAGTTCTCGTCGATAGGCGAGGACACCCCCGATCTGAAATACAAGGGCGAGGAGACTCGTCTGGTGATCGGCGATCACAACGTGATCCGCGAGGGCGTGACCATTCACCGTGGAACGGTTCAGGATCGCGCCGAGACCACGCTGGGCGATCACAATCTGATCATGGCCTATGCCCATATCGGGCATGACAGCGTGATCGGCAATCACGTGATTCTGGTCAACAACACAGCGCTGGCCGGGCATGTGCACGTGGATGACTGGGCGATCCTCTCGGGGTTCACCCTGGTTCACCAGTTCTGCCACATTGGTGCGCACAGTTTCTCGGGCATGGGCACTGCAATCGGCAAGGACGTTCCTGCGTTCGTGACCGTATTCGGCAACCCGGCAGAAGCGCGCAGCATGAACTTCGAAGGCATGCGCCGTCGTGGGTTTTCTGATGAGGCCATTCACGCGTTGCGCAAAGCCTACAAGACGGTCTATCGGCAACGCCTGACCATCGACCTGGCGATTGCCGATCTTGCAGAGCCAGCGGCGCGTTTTCCTGAGGTGGCTGTGTTTCTGCAGTCGATCCAGAACTCAACACGCGGCATTACCCGCTAACCATGACGAATCTACTGCGTATCGCTTTGGTGGCTGGTGAGGCTTCCGGCGATATCCTCGGATCCGGCCTGATGCGTGCCATCAAGGCTCGTCACCCCAATGTCGAGTTCATCGGGGTGGGCGGGCCGCTGATGGAGGCCGAAGGCATGCAGTCCCAGTTCCCCATGGAGCGTCTGTCGGTCATGGGGCTGGTCGAGGTTCTCGGACGTCTGCGCGAGTTGCTGGCCCGTCGCAAGCTTCTGGTGCAGACCCTCGTCGAGCAAAAGCCGGACGTTTTCATCGGTATCGATGCGCCGGACTTCACGCTCAATATCGAGCTTCAACTGCGAAGAGCCGGGATCAAGACGGTTCATTACGTAAGTCCTTCAGTATGGGCGTGGCGTCAGAAACGTGTGCTCAAGATCCGTGAAGGCTGTGACCTGATGCTGACACTGCTGCCCTTCGAAGCACGGTTTTACGAAGATCAGGGCGTCCCGGTCCGTTTTGTCGGGCACCCATTGGCCGACACCATCCCTTTGGAGTCCGATCGGGATGCGGCCCGTGCCGAGTTGGGTTTTGACGGTACCGGACCGGTGGTTGCATTGATGCCCGGCAGTCGCGGCGGAGAAGTCGGGCGGCTGGGTGGTCTGTTCTTTGACGCTGCCGAACGAGTGTTGGCCCAGCGTCCGGGCACGCGATTCGTCCTGCCATGTGCCAGTCCTCAGCGGCGAGCCCAGATTGAAAGCCTGTTGCAAGGGCGGTCGTTACCCGTGACGTTGCTCGATGGTCGGTCACATGTTGCGCTGGCAGCCTGTGACGCGGTGTTGATCGCGTCTGGCACTGCGACACTGGAAGCCTTGCTCTACAAGCGCCCCATGGTGGTCGCTTATCGCCTCGCCCCCGTGACGTTCTGGATACTGAAACGGCTGGTCAAAAGTCCTTACGTGTCGCTGCCGAATCTGCTGGCCCAACGCTTGCTGGTGCCCGAGTTGCTTCAGGATGCGGCTACCTCTGAGACGCTGGCTGATACTCTCCTGCCGCTGATCGATGGCGGACAGGCGCAGACCGAAGGCTTCGACGAAATTCATCGGACGTTGCGTCGTGATGCTTCCAATCAGGCGGCCGATGCGGTATTGAGCCTGGTTGGCCATACGTCTTCATTGTGAGTGTGACCATGATGCAAACAGGTTTGGATTTCACCCTCGTCGAAGATCTGGTCGCAGGCGTCGATGAGGTGGGCCGGGGTCCTCTTTGTGGTGCTGTGGTGACAGCTGCCGTGATTCTGGACCCGGCCAGACCCATTCTCGGGCTCAACGATTCGAAGAAGTTGACCGAGGCCCGGCGCGAAAAACTGTTCGACGAAATCCAGGAAAAAGCCCTGTGCTGGTTTATCGCTCGCGCTGAAGTCGAGGAAATCGACTCGCTGAACATTCTGCATGCCACCATGCTGGCAATGAAACGTGCTGTCGAAGGGTTGAGTATCACCCCGAAACTGGCACTCATTGACGGTAATCGTTGCCCGCAACTGTCCGTGCCCTCAGCGCCGGTGGTGCAGGGCGATGCCAAGGTTCCAGCCATCGCGGCGGCCTCGATTCTTGCCAAGGTCAGTCGCGATCGCGAGATGGCTGCCTTCGAGCTCATCTACCCGGGTTACGGGATGGGCGGGCACAAGGGTTATCCGACTCCAGTGCACCTCGAGGCCTTGGCTCGTCTGGGACCTACGCCTATTCACCGTCGCTCGTTTGCCCCGGTTCGTGCTGCCTATGAAGCCCGCGCGATGATGATCATGGGATCGGCTTCTTTGTCAGCAAGCTTGTTGCAGGACTGACGTTTCCATCAGGGGTCGCTACAATCCCGCCCTCGTTTTTCTGTTTTCGCGCTATAGGATCACCATGCCGGCTTCTTTCGTTCATCTGCGCCTGCACACCGAATACTCTCTGGTCGATGGTCTGGTGCGGGTCAAGCCGCTCATCAAGGCCCTGACCGGCATGGGCATGCCCGCAGTGGCGGTGACCGATCAGAACAACATGTGCTCGCTGGTCAAGTTCTACAAGGCAGCACAGGGGTCGGGTATCAAGCCCATTTGTGGCGTCGATCTTTGGCTGGCTGGCAGGGACGAAGACGCGGCACTCAGCCGTATCAGCCTCCTGGCCATGAATGCACAAGGCTATCGCAACCTTACCGAGCTGATTTCTCGCGGCTTTATCGAAGGTCAGCGCAACGGTCAGATCGTGATTGAGCGTCAGTGGGTCGCGCAGTCCAGCGAAGGTGTGATTGCCCTGTCAGCGGCCAAAGAAGGCGAGATCGGCATGGCATTGCTCGGTGGCAATCCGGGCGAGGCCGATGAACTGTTGCGCGAATGGATGTCTGTGTTCCCTGACCGTTTCTACGTCGAGGTGCAGCGCACCAATCGCGCCAATGACGAAGAGCATTTGCACGCCGCTGTGGCACTTGCCGATCGTCATGGTGCTCCGCTGGTTGCGACCAACGATGTGCGTTTCATCAAACAGGCCGACTTCGAGGCGCACGAAACACGCGTGTGCATTGGCGAAGGCCGGGCGCTAGATGACCCTCGTCGCTCGCACAACTATAGCGATCAGCAGTACCTGAAAAGCCCTGAAGAAATGGCGGAGCTGTTCAGCGACTTGCCGGAAGCGCTGGAGAACACCGTCGAAATTGCCAAACGGTGCAATATCGACGTCAAGCTGGGCACCCACTTTCTGCCCAACTTCCCGATCCCTGATGGCATGACCATCGATGAGTACTTCCGCAAAGTCTCGTTCGATGGGCTGGAGGAGCGGCTTTCCGTTCTGATGCCCAAGGACACCACCGAGGATTACGAGACCAAGCGTCAGGTCTACGTTGACCGGTTGAATTTCGAGCTGGATATCATCATCCAGATGGGCTTCCCCGGTTACTTCCTGATCGTTATGGATTTTATCCAGTGGGCCAAGAGCAATGGCGTGCCGGTAGGCCCGGGTCGTGGATCGGGTGCCGGTTCGCTGGTTGCCTACGTTCAGAAGATCACCGACCTCGATCCGCTTGAATACGATTTGCTGTTCGAGCGATTCCTGAACCCTGAACGGGTTTCCATGCCCGACTTCGACGTCGACTTCTGCATGGACGGTCGAGATCGCGTCATCGACTATGTGGCCGAGAAATACGGCCGTAACGCGGTCAGCCAGATCATCACCTTCGGTTCGATGGCGGCCAAGGCGGTGGTGCGTGACGTGGCGCGGGTGCAGGGCAAGTCTTACGGGCTGGCGGATCGCCTGTCCAAGATGATCCCGTTCGAAGTTGGCATGACCCTCGAAAAGGCTTATGAGCAGGAAGAGATTCTGCGCGACTTCCTCAAGGTCGATGAAGAAGCCGCTGAAATCTGGGAGATGGCGCTCAAGCTTGAAGGTGTTGTGCGTAACGTCGGCAAGCACGCCGGTGGCGTGGTTATCGCGCCGACCAAACTGACGGATTTCTCGCCCATTTATTGCGACGAGGCGGGCGACGGTCTGGTAACGCAGTTCGACAAGGATGATGTCGAGGCGGCCGGGCTGGTGAAGTTCGACTTCCTGGGCTTGCGGACCCTGACCATCATTGACTGGGCGCTGAAGACCATCAACCGCGACCGCGCCAAGGTCGACGAAGAGCCGCTGGACATCGCTTTCATCCCACTGGATGACATGCCGACCTATCAGCTGTTGCAACGCGCCGAGACCACGGCAGTGTTCCAGCTTGAGTCGCGTGGCATGAAAGAGCTGATCAAGAAGCTCAAGCCCGACTGCCTGGAAGACTTGATTGCGCTGGTGGCTCTGTTCCGTCCGGGGCCGCTGCAGTCAGGGATGGTTGACGACTTCATCAACCGCAAACACGGTCGTGCCGAGCTGTCTTATCCGCACGTTGACTATCAGTATGAAGGCTTGAAGCCTGTACTGGCGCCGACTTACGGCATCATCCTGTATCAGGAACAGGTGATGCAGATCGCTCAGGTCATGGCGGGCTATACCCTTGGCGGTGCAGACATGCTGCGTCGTGCCATGGGCAAGAAAAAGCCCGAAGAAATGGCCAAGCAGCGTGGCGGTTTCATTGATGGCTGCAAGACCAATAACATCGACCCGGACCTGGCCGGTAACATTTTCGATCTGGTAGAGAAATTTGCCGGCTACGGCTTCAACAAATCCCACTCGGCCGCCTATGGCCTGGTTTCGTACCAGACCGCCTGGCTGAAAACCCACTACCCGGCGCCGTTCATGGCTGCTGTGTTGTCGGCGGACATGCACAACACCGACAAGGTCGTGACCTTGATCGAAGAAGTGCGCACGATGAAGTTGCGCCTCGACGCGCCGGACGTGAACACGTCTGACTTCAAGTTCACCGTCAGCGACGATGGCCGGATTCTTTATGGTCTGGGCGCGATCAAGGGGGTGGGCGAGGGGCCGGTCGAGGCCATCACCGAAGCGCGTCTTGATGGTCCGTTCAAGGATCTGTTCGACTTCTGTGCTCGCGTGGACCTGAAGCGGGTCAACAAAAGAACGCTGGACGGCCTGATTCGCAGTGGTGCTCTGGACCGCCTCGGTCCGTACTTCGAACTGGAGCCCAAGGCGTATCAGGCCAATATCGACCGTAACCGCTCGGTGCTGCTGGCGGCGCTGGAAGAGGCGATTCAGGCTGCCGAGCAGACCGCTCGCAGTCGCGACAGCGGGCACTCGGACCTGTTCGGCGGCCTGTTCGTCGAAGAGGATGCAGATGTCTACGCCAACCATCGCAAGACTCGCGAGCTGAGTCTCAAGGACCGCTTGCGTGGTGAAAAGGAAACGCTGGGGCTTTACCTGACCGGGCACCCGATCGACGAATACGAAGGCGAGATTCGTCGTTTTGCTCGTCAGCGCATCATTGATCTCAAGCCTGCC
Source organism: Pseudomonas californiensis (assembly GCF_021147775.1). GTDB lineage: Bacteria > Pseudomonadota > Gammaproteobacteria > Pseudomonadales > Pseudomonadaceae > Aquipseudomonas > Aquipseudomonas californiensis. Next base: position 70,111 of record NZ_JAGTPK010000007.1, on the reverse strand, counting down.
CGAGATACACAGACAGTAGCGGGTCTGATCATTGCCTTGCGTGTGATGAAGAACAAGAAGGGCGACAAGATGGGGTTCATTACCCTGGATGACCGCTCTGGGCGTATCGAGGCATCGTTGTTTGCCGAGGCGTTTCATTCGGCTCAGTCACTGTTGCAGACCGATGCTATGGTGGTGGTCGAAGGTGAAGTGAGTAATGATGACTTCTCCGGCGGCCTGCGGTTACGTGCCAAACGTGTCATGAGTATCGAAGATGCACGGACCAACCTGGCCGAAAGCCTGCGTGTAACGGTGCATGCCGACGCGCTCAAGGGTGATCGGCTACGCTGGCTGGGCGACTTGTGCAAGCGCCACCGGGGTGCTTGTCCGGTCACAGTGGATTACACGGGGCAGGACGCCAGAGCATTACTGCAATTCGGAGAAGCATGGCGAATTGATCCGGCAGACAGCTTGATTCAAGCTCTTCGTGACCAGTTCGGACGTGAGAACGTCTTTCTCCAGTATCGTTGAACGCTGCAGGCTGGACCTGCGCTCAGCCCTGAATTTTAATTTCGACCTGACCGCGCCTGTTTCCCGAGGGAAAGGCGCAGACGGATCAACCGGCCGGCCTCTTGGCCGTCTACCCAAGACGGATGCCTATGAACCCGAATTTTCTTGATTTCGAACAGCCTATCGCTGACTTGCAGGCCAAGATCGAAGAACTGCGCCTGGTGGGTAACGACAACTCGCTGAACATCGGCGACGAGATCTCCCGGCTGCAAGACAAGAGCAATACGCTCACCGAAAGTATCTTCGGTAACCTGACCAGTTGGCAGATTGCGCGCATGGCGCGTCATCCACGTCGCCCTTACACACTGGATTACATCGAAAATATCTTCACCGAGTTCGATGAGCTGCACGGTGATCGCCACTTCTCCGACGATGCCGCCATCGTTGGCGGTATCGCGCGTCTGGAAGGTCAGCCGGTCATGGTGATCGGTCATCAGAAAGGCCGCGAAGTGCGCGAGAAGGTACGTCGCAACTTTGGCATGCCGCGTCCCGAGGGATACCGCAAGGCCTGTCGTCTGATGGAAATAGCCGAGCGTTTCAAGATGCCGATCCTGACCTTCATCGACACGCCGGGCGCCTACCCTGGTATCGACGCTGAAGAGCGTAACCAGAGCGAGGCGATTGCCTGGAACCTGCGTGTCATGGCTCGTCTGAAAACGCCGATTATCGCAACTGTGATTGGTGAAGGTGGCTCGGGCGGCGCGCTGGCCATTGGTGTCTGCGACCAGCTGAACATGCTTCAGTATTCGACCTACGCAGTTATTTCCCCTGAAGGCTGCGCGTCGATTCTGTGGAAAACCGCCGAGAAGGCACCGGATGCTGCCGAAGCCATGGGCATCACGGCTGACCGTCTGAAAGGTCTGGGCATCGTTGACAAGGTGATCGGCGAGCCACTCGGCGGTGCACACCGTGATCCGGTTGCGGCGGCTGCCTCGATCCGCGAAGAGCTGAGCAGCCAGTTGGCGATGCTCAAGCAGTTTGACAATGACGCGCTGCTTGCCCGCCGTTATGACCGCCTGATGAGCTACGGTCTCTGACAGATCGTCTCGCCCGTGATCGCCCAGTCAATGGGCTGGTTACCAGGCGTTCTGCCCTTTGCGGCAATCGGTGCAGTGCTCCGGTTGGCCGCGAAGGCGACTTGGTTTGCACGGCTTTCTGATCGCCCCCCACCGAACGACCTCTATCGATGACCACGTCACCACACAGCGGTCATGATCTCCCCGCAAGGCTTCTTCAAACCCTGGCACCCTGGCGTCATGCCCCGGTCTGGCATGTCGGTTTCTCCGGTGGCCTGGATTCCACTGTTCTGCTGCATCTTCTGGCTCGGCTCGCTCAGCGGGAAATACTGCCTGCGCTCCGTGCCATTCATGTTCATCACGGTCTGCAGGATGTCGCCAATGCATGGCCGGAGCATTGTCGCCAGGTTTGTCAGGCTCTTGATGTGCCTTTTGAAACGGTCTACGTACATATCGAGCCGGGCTCGAGCATCGAGCAGGCCGCTCGTCGGGCTCGCTATGACGCATTTACTCGAAGGCTGGGGCCGGGTGATGTCTTGCTGACCGGGCAACACCGCGATGATCAGGCTGAAACCCTGATGTTTCGTCTGCTGCGTGGTGCCGGAGTGCGTGGGCTTGCCGCCATGCCTGAGGCTCGTGTGCTAGGGCCTGGACATTTGCTGCGACCGTTGTTGGCGGTGTCCCGTGAAGAACTCGAGAGTTACGCCTGCGAACAGGGTTTGAGCTGGGTTGAAGACCCGAGCAACGATGATCTTCGGTTCTCACGTAACTTTTTGCGCAGGCAGGTCATGCCGTTGCTGACTTCCCGCTGGCCGCAGGTTGCCATAGGCATGGCACGTACCGCCAGCCACCTGGCGGAAGCCCAACTGCTGCTGGACGAGCTGGCCGAGCAGGACCTGACCCATGCAAGGCCGGTGACCGAGTTTGCCTGGGCGGGCATTCCTGCGTTGGCCCTGACGCCCTTGGCGGCGTTGTCTGCCGCACGACAGCGTAACGCCCTGCGCCACTGGCTTGCGCCACTGACACGCTTGCCGGACACCGACCATTGGGCAAGCTGGGAAACCTTGCGTGATGCAGCGGAGGACGCTGCGCCGGTCTGGCGACTGGCCGATGGAGAACTGCATCGCGCTCAGGGTCATATCTGGTGGTTGTCCGGAAGCTGGCTTCGTCCCGTGAACGGCACGTCGTTCTGGATCAATGCGCGCGAGGTGTTGAGCCTTGCGGGCAACGGTCAGGTGATGATCGAGGGTGATGCGCCGGCCGGCCCCTTGAACGTGCGTTACCGCCAGGGCAAGGAGGCCCTGCTGCTGGCCGGACGCGGCCATCGCGATCTCAAACGTCTGCTCAACGAGCAGGGCGTGCCGGCCTTCATGCGCGGCAGATTGCCGCTGCTGTACCGGGATGACCAGTTGCTGGCGGTTGCCAACCTCGCCGGGCTGGACGGTTTGGCCAATGAACACTGGCGTTTGCGCTGGATTGCACCGACGAGCGACCAAAGTTTGAGCTGAAAGGCCCTTTCAGGTAGACTACGCTCCCTTCTTGATACAGCTTATGTTGGTTCTTCTGAAACAACGCAAGTTGCCGGTTACCAACCCGTATTTACTGGGTGATTCTTAAAATGTGGCGCGCAATGGACAGGCTTCGGCCGGTCGGTTTCAACGCAGCAGTTTCGGGAGTGCACCGTGAATTTTGTCGGTAATCGGGGGCTTCGGCCTTCCTTCGCTTTCCCCGGCGGCTCTGACCGCTTTAACGCAGACTTCTAGGGTTTTTCATGACGCGCTACATCTTCGTCACGGGCGGTGTTGTTTCTTCATTGGGGAAAGGCATTGCCTCGGCTTCATTGGCGGCCATCCTGGAGGCGAGGGGGCTCAAAGTCACCATGCTCAAACTGGACCCCTACATCAACGTGGATCCAGGCACCATGAGCCCGTTCCAGCACGGTGAAGTGTTCGTCACTCACGACGGCGCCGAGACCGACCTGGACCTTGGTCACTATGAGCGGTTCATCCGCACCACCATGACCCAGAACAACAACTTCACCACCGGCCGTGTCTACGAACACGTCCTGCGCAAAGAGCGCCGTGGTGATTATCTGGGGGCGACCATTCAGGTCATTCCGCACATCACCGACGAAATCAAGCGCCGCATCATCAAGGGTGCAGGCGATGCTGATGTTGCGTTGGTCGAAATCGGCGGTACGGTCGGTGACATCGAGTCGCAACCGTTCCTTGAAGCCATTCGCCAGTTGCGTTTCGAAGTCGGCGCACGCCGCGCGATGCTGATGCACCTGACGCTGGTTCCGTATATAGCGACTGCGGGCGAGACCAAAACCAAACCGACTCAGCACTCGGTCAAGGAATTGCGTTCCATCGGCCTGCAGCCAGATGTTCTGGTCTGCCGTTCCGATCACCCGATCGACATCTCGTCGCGTCGCAAGATCGCGCAGTTCACCAACGTCGAAGAGCGCGCAGTGATTGCGCTGGAAGACGCCGACACGATCTACAAGATCCCTGGCATCCTTCACTCGCAAGGTCTGGACGATTTCGTCGTCGAGCGCTTCGGCCTGCAATGCGGTGGCGCCGATCTGTCCGAATGGGACAAGGTCGTCGATGCCAAGCTCAACCCTGAGCACGAAGTCACCATCGCGATGGTCGGCAAGTACATGGAACTGCTCGACGCCTACAAGTCGTTGATCGAGGCCATGAGCCACGCCGGTATCACCAACCGCACCAAGGTCAATCTGCGTTATATCGATTCCGAAGACATCGAGAATCAGGGCACCGGCCTGCTGGAAGGCGTGGATGCGATTCTGGTGCCAGGCGGCTTCGGTCTGCGTGGCGTCGAAGGCAAGATCACTGCCGTTCAGTACGCTCGCGAAAACAAGGTTCCGTACCTGGGTATCTGCCTGGGCATGCAGGTTGCGGTCATCGAGTTCGCACGTAACGTGCTGGGCTGGAAGGACGCCAACTCCACTGAATTCGACCGCACCAGCGCGCACGCTGTCGTGGGTCTGATCACCGAGTGGGAAGACGCTACCGGCGCTGTTGAAACCCGCACCGAAAGCTCCGATCTGGGCGGCACCATGCGTCTGGGTGCGCAGGAATGCCAACTGGAAGCCGGTTCTCTGGTTCATGACTGCTATGCGAAAGACGTGATTGTCGAACGTCACCGTCATCGCTATGAAGTGAACAACAAGCTGCTGCCGCAACTGATCGAAGCCGGTCTGAAGATTTCCGGTCGCTCCGGTGACGGCGCGCTGGTTGAAGTGGTCGAGTCCCCGGATCATCCCTGGTTCGTTGCTTGCCAGTTCCATCCGGAGTTCACCTCCACGCCACGCGACGGTCATCCGCTGTTCAGCGGTTTCGTCAAAGCGGCACTGGCTCAACATCAGAAAAACGCCTGACAGGGATATCAGCACATGGCTCAGAAAATCATCCGCGTAGGCTCCATCGAGATCGCCAACGACAAGCCCATGGTTCTGTTTGGCGGCATGAACGTCCTTGAGTCCCGTGACATGGCCATGCAGGTCTGCGAAGAGTACGTACGGGTTACCGAAAAGCTCGGTATCCCCTATGTATTCAAGGCCAGCTTCGACAAGGCCAATCGCTCATCGGTCAATTCGTACCGTGGCCCGGGCCTTGAAGAAGGCATGCGTATTTTCGAAGAGATCAAGCGCACCTTCAATGTGCCGCTGATCACCGATGTGCATGAGCCGCATCAGGCCGCCGTGGTCGCCGAAGTCTGCGACATCATTCAATTGCCGGCTTTTCTGTCCCGACAGACTGATCTGGTGGTCGCCATGGCCAGGACTGGCGCAGTGATCAACATCAAGAAAGCCCAGTTTCTCGCGCCTCAGGAAATGAAACATATCCTGACCAAGTGCGAAGAAGCGGGTAACGATCAGTTGATCCTGTGCGAACGTGGCTCAAGCTTCGGTTACAACAACCTGGTGGTGGACATGCTCGGCTTCGGCATCATGAAGCAGTTCGAATACCCGGTGTTCTTCGACGTGACTCATGCCCTGCAAATGCCGGGCGGCCGCTCCGATTCGGCCGGTGGTCGTCGTGCGCAGGTGCTGGATCTCGCCAAGGCTGGCCTGAGCCAGAACCTGGCCGGTCTGTTCCTCGAGGCCCATCCGGATCCGGACAATGCCAAGTGCGATGGCCCTTGTGCGTTGCGTCTCGACAAGCTCGAGCCGTTCCTTGCCCAGCTCAAGACGCTTGATGACCTGGTTAAAAGTTTTCCGACTGTAGAGACCGCTTGAGCAGGGTTCTCCGGTAAAGTGCCGTTCCCCGTCATTCGTGACGGGGTTGTCGCATTCAGGCCTGCCCGTTCACGCGTCTGATTGCGAACATTGTTTTTTCCAGCTGCGTCGTTTTCGTCAATCTTGGAGTGTTTACAACAATGGCAAAAATCGTCGACATCAAAGGTCGTGAAGTTCTCGACTCCCGTGGCAATCCAACCGTAGAAGCCGATGTGCTCCTCGACAACGGCATCATCGGTTCGGCCTGCGCGCCGTCCGGTGCTTCAACCGGCTCGCGCGAAGCGCTCGAGCTGCGTGATGGCGACAAGAGCCGTTACATGGGCAAAGGCGTGCTGAAAGCGGTCGCCAACATCAATGGCCCGATTCGTGACCTGCTTCTGGGCAAGGATCCGGTCGACCAGAAGGCACTGGATCACGCGATGATCGCGCTCGACGCGACCGAGAACAAGGCAACACTGGGCGCCAACGCCATCCTCGCTGTCTCTCTGGCCGCTGCCAAGGCTGCTGCCCAGGACCAGGACTTGCCGTTGTACGCGCACATTGCCAACCTGAACGGCACACCGGGTGTCTACTCGATGCCAGTACCTATGATGAACATCATCAACGGTGGCGAGCACGCTGATAACAACATCGACATCCAGGAATTCATGATCCAGCCGGTCGGCGCCAAGACCTTTGCCGAAGGCCTGCGCTGGGGTACCGAGATTTTCCATCACCTCAAGGCTGTGCTCAAAGCGCGTGGCTTGAACACCGCGGTTGGTGACGAAGGTGGTTTCGCCCCGAACCTGGCGTCCAATGAAGAAGCACTGAGCGCAATCGCCGAAGCCGTGGCCAATGCCGGTTACACGCTGGGCACTGACGTGACCCTGGCGCTTGATTGCGCGGCCAGTGAGTTCTACAAGAACGGCAAGTACACACTCAGCGAAGAAGGCGAGTACGACTCTGCCGGGTTTGCCGATTACCTGGCTGACCTGGTCAGCAAACACCCGATCATTTCCGTTGAAGATGGCCTGGACGAGTCTGATTGGGATGGCTGGAAAATCCTCACCGACAAGATCGGCGACAAGATCCAACTGGTAGGTGACGACCTGTTCGTGACCAACACCAAGATCCTGAAAGAAGGCATCGACAAGAAAATCGCCAACTCGATCCTGATCAAGTTCAACCAGATCGGTACGCTGACCGAAACGCTGGAAGCCATCCAAATGGCCAAGGCCGCTGGTTACACTGCAGTGATCTCTCACCGTTCCGGCGAGACCGAAGATTCGACCATTGCCGACCTGGCCGTGGGCACGTCTGCCGGTCAGATCAAAACCGGTTCGCTGTGCCGCTCCGACCGTGTTTCGAAGTACAACCAACTGCTGCGTATCGAAGAGCAATTGGGTTCCAAGGCTGTGTATCGTGGTCGCGCCGAGTTTCGCGGCTGAGCCATAGGTGGTAAAAGACGCAGAACGTTGCGGAAAAGTCGATGCACCTGATTTCTCCCGCAGCGTTGATGCTGACGCTCCGCTGTAGTCTGGAGTGATTGAGCCTGGCTTATGTCAGGCTCAATGCCCTCAGTCATTTGTTATCGTGTTGGCTCTGCCGTCTTTTTACTGGGTACCTGATATTTCAATGCGCAGTCCTAACTGGTTGTTCCTCGTCCTGCTGCTGTTGCTTGCCGGCTTGCAGTATCGCCTGTGGGTGGGTAACGGAAGCCTCGCACAAGTGGCCAGCCTGACTCAGCAAATCGCGGATCAGCACGCCGAGAATGAGGTGTTGCTGGAGCGAAATCGCGTGCTCGATGCTGAGGTCATGGAATTGAAGAAGGGCCTTGAGACTGTTGAAGAGCGTGCCAGGCATGAGCTGGGCATGGTCAAGGACGGCGAAACCCTTTACCAGTTGGCGCAATAAAAGTTGGTGCCATGAAAGATTTCCTTCCTGCCTTCTGGGCAGTGATACCTGCGGCGGGTGTTGGCGCCCGCATGGCAGCTGACCGTCCCAAGCAGTACCTGCAACTGGGCGGCCTTACCATCCTTGAACACAGTCTCCTTTGCTTTCTCGATCACCCGCGCTTAAAGGGGCTGGTCGTGAGTCTGGCTGCGGACGATCCGTGGTGGCCTGAATTGCCGTGTGCCCTGGATTCGCGTATTCAGCGTGTGGAGGGTGGCCAGGAGCGCTCGGGGTCAGTACTCAATGCCTTGCTGCACCTGCATGCGAACGGTGCCAGCGATGAAGATTGGGTGCTGGTGCACGATGCCGCACGTCCGAATCTGGCGCGCAGTGATCTCGACACGCTGCTGAGCGAGTTGGCTGACGATCCGGTAGGCGGCTTGCTGGCGGTGCCGGCGCGCGACACCCTCAAGCGTGCAGACGCTGAGGGGCGAGTGACTGAAACGGTCGATCGCAGCCTGATCTGGCAAGCCTATACGCCGCAGATGTTCCGTCTGGGTGCCTTGCATCGCGCGCTTGCCGACAGCCTGGTATCAAACGTGAGCGTTACCGATGAAGCCTCGGCCATCGAGTGGGCAGGGCAATCGCCCCGTCTGATCGAAGGCCGCTCTGATAACATCAAGGTCACCCGACCAGAAGACCTCGAATGGCTTCGCCTTCGGCGCAGCGAATTCGGGCGTTGATTCTGATCAAATAGTGCTGACTAGGCTGCTGGTCTGCTCAGGCTACGACTGGTATTCATCGCGCAGTGCCAGGCCTTGCTTCAGGTAATCGACCAGCTTTCTGACTTTCGGTGACAGATGCCGTTGTTGGGGATACAGCGCCCAGACCGCCGTGTTGGGCGGCTGATGCGCCTCCAGCAATGAGATCAGCGCGCCGCTCTTCAGATGCTTCTGCACATAATAGTCTGGCAACTGACACAGACCGACCCCGTGCAAAGCCGCGTCCAGTACGGCCTGCCCACTGTTACAGCGCCAATTGCCCTGAACCCGTTGCGAAAACTCTCGGCCGTTCTGTTGCAGCAGCCAAGTGTCGCTGCCTCCGATCAGACAGTTGTGGCGACTGAGTTCCGACAAGCTGTGAGGTCTGCCGTAGCGCTCGATGTAAGAGGGTGAAGCGCACAGGTACATTTGCCGTGGTGCCAGCCGGGTGGCAACCAGTCGCGAATCTTGCAACCGGCCCAGTCGAATCGCCAGGTCCATGCCTTCGTGGACCAGGTCCAGAGTGTCATTGCTCAGTTCGATGTCGACGCGCAAATGCGGATAGACATCCATGAAGCGCGTCACCAGCGGGGTGATGAACCGCTCTCCGTAAGCCACTGCACAGGTCATGCGCAACAACCCTTTGGGCTCGCTGGTCAGGTCGTTGACCGCCCGCAATGCTTCCTCGCGGCCATCCTGCAAACGCTGGCAATGATGTAGAAATGTCTGACCTGCCTCAGTCAACGCGACCTTGCGAGTGCTGCGATACAGCAAGCGGGTCTGCAGCCGTTCTTCGAGACGCACGATCTGGCGGCTCACGTGTGAAGACGACACACCCAGCCGCTGCGCTGCTGCTGTGAAGCCGCCACACTCAGCCACCGCGACAAACTCGTCCAGGCCTTCCCAGCGATTGGTATGCATTGATTGTCCCTGTACAGCATTAATGTTTTGCTTTTAACGGTATTACTCGTCAATTGGCACTGTACTACACTGCAAACCTTGTTTTTATCCGCTGGAGAAGATTGATGATCAAGTCACGCGCTGCTGTTGCCTTCGAGGCCAAGAAGCCCCTGGAAATCGTTGAAGTCGATGTCGCCATGCCGAAGGCCGGTGAGGTCCTGCTGCGAGTGGTGGCTTCCGGCGTTTGCCACACCGACGCTTACACCTTGTCCGGTGCAGATCCTGAAGGCATCTTCCCGTCGATTCTGGGTCATGAAGGTGGTGCGATCGTCGAAGCCGTTGGCGAAGGCGTGACATCGGTCGTTGTCGGTGATCACGTCATTCCGCTGTACACGCCGGAGTGTCGTCAGTGCAAATTCTGCCGTTCGGGCAAAACCAACCTGTGCCAGTCGATCCGCGCCACGCAGGGCAAAGGCCTGATGCCGGACGGCACGACTCGCTTCTCCTATAAAGGCGAGCCCATTTTTCACTACATGGGCACCTCGACCTTTTCCGAGTACACCGTGCTACCGGAAATTTCCGTCGCCAGGATCGACAAGCAAGCACCACTGGAAAAGGTCTGCCTGTTGGGCTGCGGCGTAACCACTGGCATTGGCGCCGTGCTCAATACTGCCAAGGTCAAGCCGGGCGACACAGTGGCCATCTTCGGTCTGGGCGGTATCGGCCTTTCAGCAGTGATTGGTGCGGTCAAGGCCAAAGCGGCGCGAATCATCGCCATCGACATCAACCCCGGCAAGTTCGAAATCGCCAAACAACTCGGCGCCACTGATTGCGTCAACCCGAAAGACTTCGATCGCCCGATTCAGGAAGTCATCGTCGACATGACCGATGGCGGTGTCGATTTCTCTTTTGAGTGCATCGGCAACGTGCAATTGATGCGCGCAGCGCTGGAAAGCTGCCACAAGGGTTGGGGCGAGTCAGTGATCATCGGTGTTGCGGGTGCCGGTCAGGAGATCTCCACCCGTCCGTTCCAGCTGGTCACCGGCCGCGTCTGGCGCGGTTCGGCGTTCGGTGGCGTTCGTGGTCGCACCGAGCTGCCGAGCTACGTCGACATGGCACAGACCGGCGAAATCCCGCTGGACACCTTCATCACCCATACCATGGGCCTTGAAGACATCAACAAGGCATTCGACCTGATGCACGAAGGCAAAAGCATTCGCACCGTCATTCATTTCTAAGCAGCGACAAACAGTTGGCCATTGATTGCAGAAGTCCACAGAGTCTTTTGCAGTCTAGGCCAAGGTTTGACGTTGGGAGTCGACGACCATGACCCTGGAAAACATTTCCTGCCAAAAAAGCTTTGGCGGATGGCACAAGCGTTACAAGCATCACTCTCAGGTGCTGGGCTGCGACATGGTGTTCGCCGTTTATCTTCCTCCGCAGGCAGAGCAGGGCGCCAGGCTGCCGGTGCTTTACTGGCTGTCAGGATTGACCTGTAACGATGAGAACTTCATGCAGAAGGCCGCTGCTCAGCGTATTGCGGCCGAACTGGGCATCATCCTGGTAGCGCCTGACACCAGCCCGCGGGGTCCTGATGTGCCGGATGATCCGGACAATGCCTGGGACTTCGGCCTGGGTGCCGGCTTTTATCTGAATGCCACTGAAGCGCCGTACGCTCGGCATTATCAGATGCACGACTATGTCGTGAAAGAGCTGCCGTCCCTGATCGAGGCGCACTTCCCGGCTTCCCAGGCGCGCAGCATCAGTGGACATTCGATGGGCGGCCACGGCGCGCTGGTTTGCGCATTGCGCAACCCTGGGCGATACAAGTCGGTGTCGGCGTTTTCGCCAATCAGCAACCCGATGGACTGTCCATGGGGGCAGAAAGCTTTCAGCCGTTATCTGGGCGAGGATCGCTCACGCTGGCGTGAATGGGACGCCAGCGTGCTGATCGCAGAGGCCAGCGAGCAGTTGCCGACTCTGGTCGACCAGGGTGACCGGGATGATTTTCTGATCAATCAGCTCAAGCCCGAAGCGTTGTCTCAGGCAGCCAAGGCGGTGCAGTACCCGCTTACCCTGAGAATGCAGCCTGGCTACGACCACAGCTATTTCTTCATAGCCAGCTTCATCGAGGACCATCTGCGTCATCATGGCGAAGCCTTGAACAGCTAACGTGCTCCAAAGCAGGTAGAATCAAGCCCTGACTTTTTTCGGGGCGTTTTTTTATGCGTATTGGCCATGGCTATGATGTGCACCGTTTCGCAGAAGGCGATTTCATTACCTTGGGCGGCGTGCGGATTGCACACGGTTTCGGCCTGCTGGCTCATTCTGATGGCGATGTTTTGCTCCATGCGCTGAGTGATGCACTTTTGGGCGCTGCCGCGCTTGGGGACATCGGCAAGCATTTCCCCGATACCGATCCACAATTCAAGGGTGCCGACAGCCGCGTACTGCTGCGTCATGTGCTCAAACAGGTTCAAATCAAGGGCTGGAAAGTGGGTAATGTCGACGCCACCATCGTGGCTCAGGCACCCAAGATGGCGCCGCATATTGACGCCATGCGGGCGCTTATCGCCGAAGATCTTCAGGTTGAGCTGGACCAGGTCAATGTGAAAGCCACCACCACTGAAAAGCTGGGTTTCGTGGGTCGTGAAGAAGGCATTGCCGTGCATGCTGTTGCTTTGTTGCTGCGCGCATGACCGAACTCGAACTGCTGGGCCCAAGGGCCTATGGCGATGCGTTGGGCCGGGCCGTTCTCAAGGCAACGGCTGAAGACTTTCAAGTGGATGAAGTGCTCGACATACCCCTGTCTGGCAGTGGCGAGCATTTGTGGCTATGGGTCGAAAAACGTGGGCTCAATACTGAAGAAGCTGCCCGTCGCTTGGCTCGCGCTGCGGGCGTTCAGTTACGCACTGTCAGCTATGCCGGTCTCAAGGACCGCCAGGCGCTGACCCGCCAGTGGTTCAGCATTCAGCTGCCTGGCAAAGCTGATCCTGATCTGTCGGCCGCGCAGGATGAGACGCTGCAGATACTCAAAAGCAGCCGCCATTCGCGCAAGCTGCAACGCGGCGCGCATGCCGCCAACGGTTTTACCCTGAGGCTTACTCAACTGGAGGCTGACAAGGAGGCCTTGAATCAGCGCCTTGAGTCGATTGCCCGCTCGGGTATCCCCAACTATTTTGGTGCGCAGCGGTTCGGCTATCTGGGCGGAAACCTGGGTGAGGCACGCGATTATGCTGCACGCCAGGCGCTGCCGGAGCAGCGGGCAGTGCGCTCCAGGCTGCTTTCGACTGCGCGCAGTTACCTGTTCAACCGTGCCTTGGCAGCGCGAGTCGCCGACGGCAGTTGGCAGCGTGCTCAGGTCGGTGACCTGCTGGCGTTTACCGACAGTCGAAGTTTTTTTCCGGCCGGTATCGACGAGTGCAGCGATCCACGGTTGGCCATTCTGGATGTGCATCCGACGGGTCCGCAATGGGGTGAAGGCCCATCGCCAGCTGCTGGCGCGACCGCTGAGCTCGAAAATGCCATTGCTGCTGAAGAATCATCACTTCGCGACTGGTTGGTCAGGGCTGGAATGGAGCACGAACGTCGCATCCTTCGGCTGCCCATTGGGCGGCTGACGTGGCATTATCCCGAGCCTGACATTCTGCAACTGGAATTCGTCCTGCCGCCCGGATGTTTCGCCACTGTTTTGGTGCGCGAACTCGTCGATCTGGTGCCGGTTGGGCAGACGGACAGCTCATGCGTATTCTGATTTCAAATGATGACGGGGTGAATGCTCCCGGTCTTGCAGCGCTGTATGCGGCGCTGACGGACTACACTGAGTGCGTGGTAATTGCACCTGACCAGGATAAAAGCGGCGCCAGCAGCTCGTTGACGCTCGACCGGCCTTTGCATCCGCAGACGCTGGGCAATGGCTTTATCAGTTTGAACGGCACGCCGACCGATTGCGTTCATCTGGGGCTGAACGGGCTTCTGGAGCAGGAGCCGGACATGGTTGTTTCAGGTATCAATCTGGGCGCCAATCTGGGTGATGACGTGTTGTATTCAGGCACAGTTGCCGCAGCGCTTGAGGGACGCTTTCTGCAGCGTCCGTCGTTTGCTTTTTCGTTTCTGTCGCGTCAGGTGGAAAATCTGGCCACTGCCGCGCATTACGCACGTCTGCTGGTTGAGGCTCATGAACAGCTCGACCTGCCGCCGCGCACGGTGTTGAACGTGAATATCCCGAACCTGCCACTGGAGCATGTGCGAGGCGTTCAACTGACACGCCTCGGGCATCGTGCCCGTGCCGCAGCGCCGGTCAAGATGGTTGACCCTCGCGGTCGTGCCGGATACTGGATCGCCGCCGCCGGAGATGTCGAAGACGGTGGTGCGGGTACTGACTTTCATGCGGTCATGCAAGGATATGTCTCTATTACACCGTTGCAGCTGGATCGAACCTATCAGGATGGTTTTGGCAGCCTGAATCATTGGCTGGAGGGTCTGCGCTGATGTCGCGCGAGCAAGATGATCTGTTACGACGCGGGATCGGGATGACCTCGCAGCGCACTCGCGAGCGCTTGATTCAGCGTTTGTCTGAAGAAGGTGTGTCCAATGACCGCGTTCTGGATGTGATTCGCAAGACCCCTCGTCACTTGTTCGTGGATGAGGCGCTGGCGCACCGGGCTTACGAAGATACGGCGCTGCCTATTGGTCACAACCAGACCATCTCGCAGCCATACATGGTCGCCCGTATGAGCGAGCTTCTACTGGCTGCCGGCCCGTTGGACAAGGTCATGGAAATCGGCACAGGCTCGGGTTATCAGACCGCCGTGCTGGCGCAACTGGTGGAACGCGTGTTTTCGGTAGAGCGCATCAAGGTGCTCCAGGATCGTGCCAAGGAGCGTCTGGTCGAGCTCAATGTGCGTAACGTTGTCTTTCGCTGGGGCGACGGCTGGGAAGGGTGGCCTGCTCTGGCGCCCTATAACGGGATAATTGTTACCGCAGTGGCGACCGATGTACCACAGGCATTGCTCGACCAACTGGCGCCTGGGGGCCGTCTTGTCATCCCGGTAGGCTCTGGAGAAGTTCAGCAGTTGATGCTGATCATTCGCGAGGAAAACGGATTTTCACGCCATGTGCTGGGCGCTGTAAGGTTTGTGCCTTTGTTGAACGGGCCTATCGCGTGAAAGTCGTCCCGGATAACGAGTGAATTCTGGCGACGGTCGCGGGTCTACAACCGTCTGCCGGTATTGATGAAGTGTCGCAATGCATCGTATCTGTTTTGAGATCCGTGCATGTCATCGTTTATGACGCAGTTAACCACTGGCTGCCCGCCGCGCTTGCGGCACAATAGGCACCTTTTGAATTCAGTCACCAGTAAAGGGAGTGGCGGGTGAGTCACGCAGTCATTCAGCAGCTCAGGTCTTCAAGAAGTTATCAGCGTCTGTTGATTGGCATTGCTCTCAGTGTCCTTTTGGTGGGCTGCTCCAGCTCGCCTTCGGGCGGTGTTCGTGTTGTTGATCGCAATGGCAATACGGTCGCTCAACGTCCCGCAGTTACCACTGGGCAATATGTAGTCCGGCGTGGCGATACGCTCTTTTCCATTGCGTTTCGTTACGGCTGGGACTGGAAAGCCCTCGCTGCCCGTAACCAGATTCCAGAGCCGTTCACGATCAAACCGGGTCAGACCATTCGCTTTGACGGGCGCTCGTCTTCGTCGCCGGAAGTGGCGTCCAGCTCCGGCGGCGGCACTCCTGTCACCACGACTTCGACCAGTACCAGCAGCTCCGGCTCGGTCAAGACCACGGTCATTTCAAAGCCGATTGCCGTTGTACCGGTAGTAATACCTCCATCTGCAACCACCGCGACGGGCCCGGCTGGCAAGTCGCCGTCGGGTTGGACGTGGCCTTCAAGCGGCATATTGATAGGAAAATTTTCTTCAAACGGTAGTTTGAATAAAGGAATTGATATCGCTGGTGATTTGGGACAGCCTGTTTTGGCAGCGTCTGATGGTTCAGTTGTTTACGCCGGAAGTGGATTACGGGGCTACGGCGAATTGATCATCATCAAACACAGCGATACCTACGTCAGCGCCTACGGTCACAACCGCAGGCTTTTGGTACGGGAAGGGCAACAGGTCAAGGCAGGGCAAACGATTGCCGAAATGGGGTCGACAGGAACTGACCGGGTGAAGCTGCATTTTGAGATTCGCCGACAAGGGAAGCCTGTAGATCCACTGGGATTTTTGCCACGCCGCTGATAGTTGCCAGCCTGTTCCTGGCGCAGAAGGAACAGGCTCAAGCGTTGCCACGGATATAGGCGTCGCTGGAGCTTGAGGTCGAACTCACCAAAGGACTATAACAATGGCTCTTAGCAACGAAGCGCCGGAGTTTGACATCGATGATGACGTGCTCCTCATGGACGCTGGCATTGTCCTGGGGGAAGCGCCGAAAGAGAAGCAGCCGTCTACTGCTGCTACTGGGCGCACGAAAGCAAAGCACGCCGCATCGCTCAAACAACACAAATATATTGATTACACTCGGGCGCTCGACGCTACGCAGCTGTACCTCAATGAAATAGGCTTTTCCCCGCTGTTGTCCCCGGAAGAAGAGGTCCACTTTGCGCGCTTGTCGCAACGTGGTGATCCGGCTGGGCGCAAACGCATGATTGAGAGCAATCTGCGGCTGGTGGTCAAAATCGCCAGACGCTATGTCAATCGTGGTCTGTCATTGCTGGATCTGATCGAAGAGGGCAACCTGGGCTTGATCCGGGCTGTTGAAAAATTCGATCCTGAACGCGGCTTCCGCTTCTCTACCTACGCCACTTGGTGGATTCGTCAGACCATCGAGCGCGCGATCATGAATCAGACCCGGACTATCCGGTTGCCGATTCACGTCGTCAAAGAACTCAATGTCTACCTGCGCGCCGCCAGGGAGTTGACGCAAAAGCTTGACCACGAACCGTCCCCTGAAGAGATCGCGAACCTGCTGGAAAAACCGGTGGGCGAGGTCAAGCGCATGCTTGGGCTCAATGAGCGTGTTTCCTCGGTGGATGTCTCTCTTGGGCCAGACTCTGACAAGACGCTACTGGATACGTTGACCGATGACCGGCCAACGGACCCCTGCGAGCTACTGCAGGACGATGACCTGTCACAAAGCATTGATCAGTGGCTTTCCGAGCTGACCGAAAAGCAGCGTGAAGTGGTCATACGTCGCTTCGGTTTGCGCGGCCACGAGAGCAGTACACTTGAGGATGTAGGCCTTGAGATCGGGTTGACCCGCGAGCGTGTTCGTCAGATCCAGGTAGAGGGCCTCAAGCGCCTTCGTGAGATCCTGGAAAAGAATGGTCTTTCGAGCGAGTCGCTCTTTCAGTAATCCCCCCAGCCAGCTCTCACTACAGCCGATATCGACACGATGTGTTCATATCGGCTGTTTTATATGTCTTGCATCATGTAACCGTGTGTTGCTTCAGATTCTCTGTTGCCCAGCCCCGATGATTCGCATCGCGGGCGTGCGGCTGAGTGCTGCGGTTTAAAACGTGCGGCTCATGTAGGTTATTGCGCACATAGGCTGTAAGTCATGTTGGTTTTGAAGGTGAGAGTAATCACTCAATGCCTACCTGACTGTGATTAACGTTCTGATATACATAGAATTATTATTTTCGGTCACTGTCGGGCGGAAATATTTTGCTGCGCGCTGGCGCTTGCCTCTGCTCAGCAAATGACTAATATCGGAGCTGTGCCAAGGGATCGGCGCAGGCCGTCAAGGATGACAGTCGAGGACATGGCAGGATGCCATTCATCAGGACGATGATCAGGGAATACAGGGACAATGGAATGAGTGTGGGCGGGTCATACCGCCCCTTTTTTATCGCTTCACATGCTTTTGAACACCTGACAAAAAAGGCCCTTGAAGGGCCTTTTTTGTTGTCTGGAATCTAGCGTTCCAGATCGGCAATCTTGTCTTTTTTACCGTCCCACTCTGCCGCGTCGGGCAAAGCGTCTTTCTTTTCCGTGATGTTAGGCCACACCTCGGCAAGCTCGGCGTTGAGCTCGATGAAGTTTTCCATCCCGGCAGGAATCTCGTCTTCCGAGAAGATTGCCTGAGCAGGGCATTCAGGCTCACAGAGAGCGCAGTCAATGCACTCGTCCGGGTGAATGACCAGGAAGTTTGGTCCCTCGTAGAAGCAGTCCACCGGACAGACTTCCACACAGTCGGTGTACTTGCACTTGATGCAGTTGTCGGTGACGACGAAGGTCATTTCTAATTCTCTCCTCAGGCGATGCGGCAGAGCCCTTCCAGACAGGGTTGCCAGGTTCGGGACGTTTCCCGGCCCTGTGAAATCACGTGCTTTTGATAAGTGGCCTTGAGGCAGTCTGACTGCGTCGCCTGCCACTCACCCTTGGTTCGCTGCGTTTCACGCGGCTCGATCGGCTGCTCAGCCAGGCTAAAAGCTGAGAGCATCCCAGACCGCGCGGGATTCTAACAGCATGTAACGGCCCGCGTCACAGGCGAGTTTGCAATGTGTAAAGCAAATCCAGCGCCTGACGTGGAGTCAGATCATCAACCTTGATCTTCGACAGCTCGTCGAGCACCGGGTGCGGCAAGCTTGCGAACAGATCGCTTTGTAGCGGTACTGCTGGCTTGCCCGGCTTGGTTCGAGGTTGTTCGTGGGGCAGGCTGGTCGTTTCCAGGCGTTGCAGATGCTCTTTTGCACGCGTAATCACTTTGCCTGGAACGCCCGCCAACTGGGCCACGGCGAGGCCATAGCTCTGGCTTGCAGGGCCTGGCAGCACCCGATGCAGGAACACGATTCGCTCATTGTGTTCAGTGGCGTTCAGGTGCACGTTGCTGACCAGCGTCTCGTTTTCCGGCAAGACTGTCAGCTCAAAGTAATGCGTGGCAAACAGCGTGTAGGCTCTCAGCTGGGCGAGACATTCTGCCGCAGCCCAGGCAAGCGAAAGGCCGTCGAAGGTACTGGTGCCACGTCCGACCTCATCCATCAGCACAAGACTTTGATCGGTCGCGTTGTGCAGGATGTTCGCGGTTTCGCTCATTTCCACCATGAACGTGGAGCGGCCACCCGCCAGGTCGTCACTTGAGCCGATCCGGGTGAAGATGCGGTCCACCAGTGACAGCTCGCAACTGGCGGCAGGAACGAAGCTGCCAATGTGCGCCAGCAGCACGATCAACGCGGTCTGGCGCATGTAGGTCGATTTACCGCCCATGTTCGGACCGGTGATGACCAGCATGCGGGTCTGATCGTCCAGTGCCAGGTCGTTGGCGACGAAAGGTGTGGACAGCACCTGCTCTACAACCGGGTGGCGACCCTGCTCGATACGCATGCACGGCTCTGCAACGAAGCGTGGGCAGTTGAGGTCAAGATTCAGCGCGCGCTCGGCCAGATTGCTCAGTACATCAAGCTCGGCCAACGCTGCAGCGGTATCTTGAAGTGGTGCCAGGTGACCGATCAGGTCTTCAAGCAACGCTTCGTAGAGCATTTTCTCGCGGGCGAGTGCACGGCTCTTGGCCGACAGCGCCTTGTCTTCGAACTCCTTGAGTTCCGGCGTGATGAATCGCTCGGCACCTTTCAGCGTTTGACGGCGAATGTAATCGACGGGCGCCTGTTCGGCCTGCTTGCTGGGAAGCTCGATAAAGTAGCCATGCACGCGGTTGTAGCCGACTTTCAGGTTGGCGAGACCAGTGCGAGCTTTTTCGCGCGCTTCAAGATCAATCAGAAACTGGCCCGCGTTCTCGCTCAACGATTGCAGATCGTCCAGCCCGGCGTCGTAACCGGTCTTGAGGACGCCACCGTCACGGATCACTGCAGGCGGATTATCGATGATTGCGCGTTGCAGCAGATCAGCCAGTTCGGGATAGGTGCTCGCAGTACTCGCCAGCTGTTGCAGGTGCGGCGCATCCAGATCGGTCATTGCCTGCTGCAAGGCAGGCAGGGCGCTCAGCGCATCGCGTAAACGGGCAAGGTCTCTTGGACGGGCATTGCGCAGGCCGATACGCGCAAGGATCCGCTCGATGTCACCGATTTCCTTGAGTTGCGGTTGCAGACTTTCAAATCGGTAACGCTCCAGAAAACAGGTGATCGAGGTCTGACGCGCCTGAAGAATGGTCAGGTCCCGCAACGGGCGATTCAGCCAGCGCGTCAGCAGACGCGTACCCATGGCCGTCTGGCAGCGGTCCATGACCGATTGCAGCGTGTTATCGCGGCCGCCCGCCAGGTTGGTATCCAGTTCAAGGTTGCGGCGGCTGGCGCCGTCCAGAATCACCGTATCGTCCAGTCGCTCGTGACGCAGGCTGCGCAAATGCGGCAGAGCAGTGCGCTGGGTTTCCTTGGCATAACTCAGCAGGCAACCGGCTGCACCGATTGCCAGCGTCAGCATTTCGCAGCCGAAGCCCTTCAGGTCCTGCGTCGAAAACTGCTGGCACAGGCTCTTGTGAGCCGAATCCCGCTCGAAATCCCACGGCGCCCGACGTCTTGCCCCGCGGCGTTTTTCAGCAGGCAGGCCCTGTGGCCAATCATCCGGAATCAACAGCTCGACCGGATTGATACGCTCAAGCTCGGCCAGCAGGTTTTCCCAGCCCTTGATTTCCAGCACGCTGAAGTTGCCGCTGGTGATGTCCAGTACCGCAAGGCCGAACAGACGTTCGTCACCCAACACTGCTGCGATCAGGTTGTCCCTGCGCTCGTCGAGCAATGCTTCGTCGCTGACAGTGCCAGGGGTGATGATGCGTACGACCTGACGGTCGACCGGGCCCTTGCTGGTGGCCGGGTCGCCGATCTGCTCGCAGATCACGACCGACTCTCCCAGCTTGACCAGCTTGGCCAGATAACCTTCGGCAGCGTGATAAGGGATGCCGCACATGGGGATGCTTTGCCCGGCCGACTGACCGCGTGCCGTCAGGGTAATATCCAGCAACTTGGCGGCTTTCTTGGCGTCTTCATAGAAGATTTCGTAGAAATCACCCATGCGGTAAAACATCAGCTGGTCCGGGTGCTGGTTTTTCAGCCTCCAGTACTGCTGCATCATGGGGGTGTGTGAAGAAAGGTCGGAAATTGCTTTATTCATCAGTAATTCAGGCAAGTTCTTGAGGAGATGGGGCAAACCCTAGCGTACGACGGAAAGACCCTCTGGGTTTCGAGGGTTGTCTGCTCAATGGTCGCGATGCGCGCAAGGTTATCACGCACGTCGCAGGGACGCAGGTCTGGCTTGGCGGTGCCTCAATCGTCACGTTGCGTTTCTGAACGTCCATAAACCTCGATTTGCTGTATAGACTTCCATCGCTGTCACCGATACCCGGCAGGCGGCTTATAAAAAAGGACTTTTATATGACGAACAAACGAGCAAGGGATGCGGTCAATGGACGTTTCATTGCGCTGGAAGAAGCACGGCGCAGACCGAGAGAAACAACGGTCGAAACGATCAGAAAGCCTGGGCCGAAGAAAAAGGATTGAAGGCTGACCCCGATGCAACTGCGTTTGCAGTTGCATTCTGATGCATTCGGAGCCAAGGCCGGTTTGTGAATCAATTGACTGAACGGAGCACACCGTGGACGAAACAACCCGACTCGCAGTCTCCTTGGGCACACTTCTGCTGGCTTCTGGTGAGCAGGTCACGACGGCTGAGTCCTGCACCGGTGGCGGCATTGCTGAAGCCATTACCCGTATAGGCGGTAGCTCTGGCTGGTTCGAGGTCGGTTATGTGACGTACTCCAATGCCCAAAAGACTCGGCAGCTGGGTGTGCCTGAAGCACTTTTCGCGCAGGTTGGGGCGGTCAGTCAGCCGGTGGTAGAGGCCATGGCGCGCGGTGCTCAGGTTGAGAGCGGAGCGCGATTCGCCGTCGCTGTCAGCGGAGTCGCCGGGCCTGGCGGCGGCTCGGTCGACAAGCCGGTTGGCACGGTCTGGGTATGCTGGGGGGACGGGCAGAACCTGATCGCGCAACGGCGTTGGTTCGACGGCGATCGCGAGCAAGTGCGCCGACAAACGGTAAATACCGCGCTGGAGGGGCTTATCCGGTTGGCGCAGGGAGAAATGCCAAATCAGGGGTAGGCGTGAGCTGATCCCTGTGGAATAATACTGTCTACTTATACAGGTATTGTGGCCGCTACGGCCCTAATTGAATTTGATTACGTGAGGACTTCAATGGACGACAACAAGAAGAAAGCCTTGGCTGCGGCCTTGGGTCAGATCGAGCGTCAATTCGGTAAAGGTGCCGTGATGCGCATGGGCGACCATGATCGCCAGGCAATCCCTGCCATCTCTACCGGTTCGCTGGGTCTGGACATCGCACTGGGCATCGGTGGTCTGCCGAAAGGCCGTATCGTGGAAATCTACGGCCCTGAGTCTTCGGGTAAAACGACGCTGACGCTTTCTGTTATTGCACAAGCTCAAAAGATGGGTGCGACCTGCGCATTCGTCGACGCCGAGCATGCCCTCGATCCGGAATACGCTGGCAAGCTGGGCGTCAATGTCGACGACCTGCTGGTTTCGCAGCCTGACACCGGTGAGCAGGCGCTGGAAATCACCGACATGCTGGTGCGCTCCAACGCCATCGACGTGATCGTGGTCGACTCGGTTGCTGCCCTGGTTCCAAAGGCAGAGATCGAAGGCGAGATGGGCGACATGCACGTGGGTCTGCAAGCGCGTCTGATGTCGCAGGCGTTGCGCAAGATCACCGGTAACATCAAGAACGCCAACTGCCTGGTTATCTTCATCAACCAGATCCGTATGAAAATCGGTGTGATGTTCGGTAGCCCGGAAACCACCACCGGCGGTAACGCACTCAAGTTCTACGCATCGGTACGTCTGGATATCCGTCGCACCGGCGCAGTGAAAGAAGGCGACGAAGTAGTCGGCAGCGAAACCCGCGTCAAGGTTGTGAAGAACAAGGTAGCGCCGCCTTTCCGTCAGGCTGAGTTCCAGATTCTTTACGGCAAGGGTATCTACCTGAACGGCGAGATCATCGACCTCGCGGTTCTGCACGGTTTCGTCGAGAAGTCGGGTGCCTGGTACAGCTATCAGGGCAGCAAGATCGGTCAGGGCAAGGCCAACTCGGCCAAGTTCCTGGCAGATAACCCGGAAATCGGCAAAGGCCTCGAGAAGCAGATCCGCGACAAGCTGCTGACTCCGGGTGTTGACACCAAAGCCGTCGGTTCCCGTGAGCCTGCCGCCGCCGATGACATGGCCGAAGCAGACGTTGATATCTGATATTGATATCTGAGCTATCTGATACCCATGTCTGCTGTCCTTGATACACCAGTCGCCGTCCGGCGAACAGCAATGGACCTGCTCGCGAGACGCGAGCATGGTCGAGTCGAGCTGACGCGTAAATTGCGTCAGCGCGGCGCCCCTCCCGAGCTTATTGAAGCCGCCCTCGATCGTCTTATCGAAGAGGGGCTGCTCTCTGAATCCCGCTATCTCGAAAGCTTTGTCTCTTACCGATCACGTTCGGGCTATGGGCCCGTGCGCATTCGAGAAGAGTTGAGCCAACGCGGCCTTCAACGAAGCGACATCGATCAGGCACTCAGGGAGTGCGGTGTAGACTGGCAGGAAAAGCTTCAGGAGACCTGGCAGCGCAAGTTCGCCGGGAAACTGCCTGCCGACGCTCGCGAACGTGCTCAGCAAGGGCGGTTTCTCAGCTATCGGGGATTTCCGCTGGACATGATCGGCCGCTTGTTAAGCGGCCGGTGTATGGACGATTGAAATCAGGTCGCGTTCAGCGACTCGTTTGGCTGGGCTGCGAGCAGGGTACTTGAGTCGTTCGCGTGATTTTCTGGCAGGTTGATGTAATCCACCAGTTCACGAAGGCGTCCCTGGTTGCGTCCGGTAAACGTGAAAGCCAATCGAGTCAGGTGGCTGAACTGAGTTTCGTCATGTTCCTCTCCTTGATAGCCATGCTGGTGAAAATTCTCGCTGACACACAGGTCGGCAAACGCTTCCTGCATGTGCGCCATTGCCTGGTCAGTCAGGGGATGGTTCATGCGGATCACGAACTTGTTTTTGAGCCAGCGGCTTGAATGGAAGTTGCGGTAGAACTGCTTGATCTCTTCGACGGCTTCGTCGGCGCTGTAGACCAGTCTCATCAGCTTCATGTCGGCGGGCAGGATGTAGTGATTGTCCTGCAGTTGGCTCTTGATGAAGTCCAGTGCACCCTGCCAGAAACTGCCGCCGGGCGTGTCCAATAGCACAATGGGAACCAGCGGACTTTTACCAGTCTGCACCAGCGTCAAGACTTCCAGCGCCTCATCAAGTGTCCCGAAACCGCCAGGGCAAAGCACCAATGCATCGGCTTCCTTGACGAAAAACAGCTTGCGAGTGAAGAAGAAGTGGAAAGGCAGGAGGTTTTCAGTGCCTTCCACGGTCGGGTTGGCGTGCTGTTCGAACGGCAGGGTAATGTTGAACCCCAGGCTGTGCTTCAGCCCGGCGCCGGCATGGGCTGCGGCCATGATGCCTCCGCCTGCACCCGTGATGACCATCATGTCAGATTGAGCCAGCTTTTCGCCAAGCTCAGTCGCCTGTGCGTACAGAGGGTGTTCCATAGGCGTGCGGGCGGAGCCGAACACCGTCACTTTGCGGCGCCCCTTGAAGCGCTCGAGCACCCGGAAGGCGCCGTCCAGTTCACGCAGTGTCTGCAGCGTGATCTTGGCATTCCAGCGATTGCGGTCGTCCTGGGCCATGCGCAGAACGGTGAGTATCATGTCCCGGTACAGCGCAAGATTTGCGGTGCCTGGCGCCACCTGATGGATATGCTCTTCCACCTTTTGGGTCAGATCCAGGCCATTGCTTTGAAAATGTTCTGACAGCAGTTCATTGGGTACATACGGCATTCAAGATTTCTCCTCCTGCAGAGCCATCGTTCAAGTCGACCAGCGCGCTGCTTTGCAGGTACGCGAGGCCTGTTCGTCTGGCTTCTGTCTGTTTCCCTGGGTCAAGAAATGCACAAGGACGTGTCACTCCCGTTGTCCCTGAGCCTGAAAATACAGCACAGCGGCTGATAGCCTGTTAAAGACAAGCGGTGCATGTCGAATTGATGATGTGCCGGTTTCCTCGAAAAGGCTATCGATTCTCCGTGCTGCTTCAGGCGGATGCGTTGCAGGATGTCTTGCGAGGGGGAGGGGTGTGACGTGCGCCTGACGGGCAGGCGCACTCGGCAGTCAGAGCGAACGCCTTATTTCTTGGGCTTGACCGTGCAGTCCGATGCCTGAAAGGTCTGGGTCGCCACCGAGCGATTGGTCTTGTATTCGGTGAACTGATACTTGAGCACGGCACCCTTGGTCATCAGTTGGCGGAAGCCATTGTTGTGGCAAACGCTGTTGCCCAACTGGTTACGCATGACGTCCGGGTTGGCACGCATCTGCTGGGCCTGGCCCTCACGTACGCTGAGGTGGTTGATCAGCTCGTTGCCATTGACGGTATAGCCCTGATCAAGAATATCTTCGTTGATGGCTCTCGGCGTGCCAACGCTGCTTTCCTTCGCGACTTTCTCCAGCATTTTGCTGAGTTCGAACTCTTGCTTCGATGCTGCCTGTGCGCACAGTGGCGCCATGAGCAAAAGTGTCAGTGTAGGGGCGATGAGGCGCAGCATTAAACTCTCCTGATTAAGTGGCTGGCTGTTGGACCCGCGACATCAAAGTGCGTTCCGACCGACCTGCCGACTGCGGGTTTCAGTGGCGGAGCAGTATAAGGCAGGACTCCTGACACAGCCTAGGCCGAAAGCAGGTTGAACCGCCGGGGCTCTGATAAACTGCGTCGACTTTATCCCTGTCGAGTTTTCCTGGTGTCGATGCTTTCTTTCAGTTGGCGTGTCCTGCAATGAGTCATGCCGTTTCCCGTTTGCGCGACGAGCGCCTGGCGCGCAGCACCAAACCCTTTGTTGCCAGAGGCTCACGGGCACCCCGCTGTCCTGCATGCAGGGTTATTTCCAGTCATTGCTTATGTGCATGGCGTCCGAATGTCGCTGCTGACTCCGGGATGTGCCTGCTGATGTATGACACTGAGCCGTTGAAGCCGACCAATACAGGGTGGCTGATCGCGGATGTGATCAAAGACACCCATGCTTTCAGCTGGTCGCGCATCGAGGTCGACAAGCAGTTGCTGGCACTGCTGGATGATCCTCAGTGGCAGCCTTATATCGTCTTTCCAGGTGAGTTTGTTGCGCAGGAGCGAGTGGTCACTCAGGTTGTGCTTGAGGATGGCAAGCGTCCTCTGTTCATTCTGCTGGATGCTACCTGGACTGAAGCGCGCAAGATGTTCCGCAAAAGCCCTTACCTGGACAAGTTTCCGGTACTGAGCCTGGAGCCCGAGCAGATATCGCGTTACCGCTTGCGCAGGTCGCGTCGTGACGATCATTTTTGTACGGCTGAGGTGGCTGCGCTGTGTCTGGAGCTGGCGGACGATTGCAGTGCCAGCGGTGTGCTTGATGCGTATCTTGACGTTTTCAGTGCGCATTATCTGGGCGCCAAGTACCAGAAGCCGATTAATCCGGACGACGTACCACACACGCATTTGAAAGCTTTTCTTTGATGGCCGAAGGGTCCGCACCGTATTAGTGGGCCGATTGCCATCTCATGACTGTATCAAGGGCGCTGCGTGCTTGACCGTCATGATGTTGCTGGGCATGCTTGGCGCCGCTTGGACGCCGATTGGCTTTATAAGGCGCCGCTGTACCGCTGGCCTGAGCAACGCGAATTTGCCGGCACTCGCGGATGCCTTGCTGGGCGGCCGATTTTGTTGACCGCTCACTATAAAAACAGGATCAACACATGACCTACGACATCCTGATCGCTGATGACCATCCGCTGTTTCGCAGCGCGTTGCATCAGGCGTTGACCATCGGGCTTGGCCCCGATGCACGGCTGGTCGAAGCAGAGAGCATTGCTCAACTGGAATCTCATCTGGCTCAGAAAGCCGACTGGGATCTGGTGCTGCTGGATTTGAACATGCCAGGTGCCTACGGTTTTTCCGGTCTGGTTCTGCTGCGCGGTCAGTACCCGCAGATCCCTGTCGTGATGGTCTCCGCGCAGGAAGAGGCGTCCATTGTGGTTCGCTCCAGAGAGTTTGGTGCCAGCGGGTTCATTCCCAAATCCAGTTCCCTGGAGTCCATTCAGCAAGCGGTGCGAGCAGTTCTGGACGGGGATGTCTGGTGGCCGCCGCAGGTCAATGAAGTGATCAGCGTGTCCGCTGAAGCCAAGGCGGCGAGTGCCGGGCTGGCCAGTCTGACGCCGCAGCAGTTTCGGGTATTGACCATGGTGTGCGAAGGGCTGCTGAACAAGCAGATCGCTTACGAGCTCAGCGTGTCCGAAGCCACGATCAAGGCGCATGTGACGGCAATTTTTCGCAAACTGGGTGTGCGAACACGAACCCAGGCTGCGTTGTTGCTGCAACAACTTGAGTCGATCTCAGCCAGCTAAAAGTGGGTTACGCAGCGTTAATTCACGCTTTTTTGACCTTTATTGCCTTAGCTTTCCTCATCCTTTTTACACAGCAGCCTCTCTATGTCGCCCTTCAAAGGCCAAACCGGTCTTAAACGAATCCTCAATGCCGCAGGTTACTCTCTCGATGGCCTGACCGCCGCCTTCAAGGGTGAGGCTGCTTTTCGTCAACTGGTGCTGCTCAATGTAGTGCTGATCCCGATTTCGTTCTTTCTGCATGTCAGCAAGGGCGAGCATGCGTTGCTGGTTGCGGTATGCCTGCTCGCACTGATCGTCGAGCTGCTCAACTCCGCAGTCGAGGCGGCCATCGACCGCATTTCATTGGATCTGCATCCGCTGTCCAAGAACGCCAAGGACATGGGCAGCGCCGCGCAGCTCATCGCCTTGAGCATGATCGGTCTGGTCTGGGGCATCGTACTGCTGGGTTGAGCGAACGATCGCTCAATACAGGCTTGGCAGCACAATCTCGTCACTGCGTTGCACGCCGGCGGTAAATGCGCGACACAGGTCCAGAAATTCGCGCATGGCAGAGGTCTGGTATTTTTGCTTGTGCCAGATGAAATAGAACTGCCGCGACAGGTCCAGTTCCGGCGTGGCCAGCTCGACCAGGTTGCCGCGTCGGAACGCATCGCGCAGGGCCAGCCTGGAAATACAGCCAATCCCCAGCCCCGATTCCACAGCGCGCTTGATCGCTTCGGTGTGTTCCAGTTCAAGTCTTACATTCAGGCCGTTGCGGTGGTGCCGCATGGCCTGGTCGAAGGTCAGACGTGTGCCTGAGCCCTGCTCCCGCAGAATCCAGGCTTCACGTGTCAGATCGTCCAGCGTGGCGTGAGCTCGTTTGGCGAGTGGATGCTGCGGAGCGCAAAAAACAACCAGTTCGTCCTCTACCCAGGATTGCACTTCGATGTCCGGGTGGCTGCAATCACCCTCGATCAAGCCCAGATCAATCTCATAGTGAGCGACCTGCTGCACGATGTGTGCGGTGTTCTGAACATGCAGTTTCACTTGGCTTTCAGGATGGCGCTGCATGTAGCCGCCGATCAGTAGGGTCGCAAGATAATTGCCGATGGTCAGCGTTGCACCTACTGCCAGCGACCCGAAACCCGACTTGCCGTTGAGCAGGTCTTCAATTTCCTTGGCCTGATCGAGCAGGGCGACCGCCTGGGGTAGCAGTTGGCGACCGGTCGCGTTGAGGCTCAGGCGCTTTCCTGCACGGTCGAACAATTGGCAGCTGGACTGGCGCTCCAATTCGGTAATAGAGGTGCTGGCGGCCGACTGGGAGAGCGAGAGCAGGACCGCTGCACGCGATACGCTTTCCTGCTGGGCAACGGCGACAAACACTTGAAGCTGACGGAGAGTAAATCGCATATCTATATAACCGATAACCCATATCTTGATAATTCATTTAACAGATATTGTGTCTGCCACTAGAATGGCGCGCAATAGCGCAATGCCTCTGCGCGCATGAATTTTTCAGGAGTTCCTACGTACATGAGCAACATGAACCACGAGCGTGTCCTCAGCGTCCACCATTGGAACGACACTCTCTTCAGTTTCAAGTGCACCCGCGACCCAGGCTTGCGCTTCGAGAACGGTCAGTTTGTGATGATCGGTCTGCAGCAGCCAAACGGTCGTCCGCTCATGCGCGCCTACTCCATCGCCAGCCCGAACTGGGAAGAGCATCTGGAGTTTTTCAGCATCAAGGTGCCGGATGGTCCACTGACCTCCCAGCTGCAGCACCTGAAGGAAGGCGATGAGATCATCATCAGCAAAAAGCCTACCGGCACACTGGTGCTCGATGATCTCAAGCCTGGCAAACATCTTTATCTGCTAAGCACCGGTACGGGCCTCGCGCCGTTCATGAGCGTCATTCAGGACCCCGAAACCTACGAACGCTTCGAAAAAGTGATCCTTTGCCACGGCGTACGTTATGTAAACGAAGTCGCGTACCGCGAATTCATCACCGAGCATCTGCCGCAGAACGAGTTCTTTGGCGAAGCGCTGCGTGACAAGCTGATCTACTATCCGACTGTGACTCGTGAGCCGTTCGAAAACATCGGTCGCCTGACTGACCTGATGCGCAGTGGCAAGTTGTTCAGCGACATCGGCCTGCCGCCGATCAACCCTCAGGACGATCGCGCCATGCTGTGCGGCAGCCCGAGCATGCTCGACGAGACCAGTGAAGTGCTCAACAGCTTCGGCCTGACCGTTTCGCCACGCATGCGTGAGCCGGGGGATTATCTGATCGAGCGTGCATTCGTCGAGAAGTAAGCCTGGCTGATAAAACCCGCCTCGCCCTTACCGGGCAGGCGGGTTTTTAGTGCGCGGAATTTGTTGCGAGGACCACTTCAAGTACGCAGATGACCCCGGCCTGCGGGTAGTGCCAGCGTACATCAAGATCCCAGAACTGAGCACCATAGCGACGTTCGGGTGTCGGATTCTGATAGGCCGGACGCGGGTCCTGCACCAGGCATTGTTCGATCAACTCCACCAGTGGCTCGTTCAGGCGCAGTGCATGCGTGTGGGCCTGAGCCAACGCGGCGTTCTGCCAGTGCACAGGGACAAGCGCAGGTGCGGCCTCGGCCATTTGATTGGTCGCACCGTCTACCCGGTCCGCGTATGGCACGTAAGGCTTGATATCGATCACGGGAGTGCCGTCGAGTAAATCAATGCCCGAGAGCCAGAGTCGCCCGGCCTCGACCTTGTCCAGCTTGACCACTGACTGGCCGATGCCGTTGGGCCGGTGCGTGGCGCGTGTAGCGAACACGCCCATCGACTGATTGCCGCCCAGGCGGGGAGGGCGTACCTTCAGGCGCGGCTTGTCTTCCAGCGCCAGGTGGAACAGGAACAGCAGCCAGACGTGACTGACCTGTTCCAGACCTTGTACCGCATCGCCCTGATCAAAGGGGGCTACCAGCTCCAGCACGCCGCGAGCAGCAGGTGCAAGGTGTGGCTGGCGCGGAATGGCAAACTTCTCTTTGAAACACGAGCGGATGAAGCCGACAGGCGAGACGGTGTAGGTCATGATTCGCGCCGAATCAGCCGCGAACGCGCAGGGTCAGACCCTTGAGGAAATTGCGCAGCAGCTGGTCGCCACATTCCCGGTAATTGGTGTGACCTACCTTGCGAAACAATGCGCTCAGCTCGGGTTTGGAAACCGGGAAGTCTACCGATTTGAGAATGGCGTGCATGTCGTCTTCCTTCAGTTCAAACGCTACACGCAGTTTCTTCAGAACGATGTTATTGGTGATTGGCAGCTCGAGCGCTGGTGCAGGTCGGCTCTCATCCTTCCCCCGCTTGAAGTAGACCAGACCGTCGAGGAAATGCCCCATTATCTCGTCGCTGCAGTCGAGATAGCCTTCCTCGTCTTCTTTTTTCATGAAGGCGATGACATCGGTCTTGGAAACATCGAAGTCGGCCAGTTTGGTAATCTCGACAATTTTGCTGTCGCTGATATCAAGCATATAGCGCACGCTGCGCAGTACATCGTTGTTCATCATGATGCGGAAATCCTGGTAAGTCGTCTGGCGGCGCACGCCGTCAAGCGTGCGCTCGGGAATGAGGGGTCAGAACTTTTCTTTGCTGGTCATGTAGCGCCATTGCCCTTCGGGCAGCTTGCCCATGGACACGCCACCGATGCGGATGCGGCGCACTGAAATGATTTTCAGGCCAACCGCTTCGCACAACTGAGCAATGATGCCCGGCTGCGGGTTTTTCATTGCAAAGCGCAGGCGATTTTCGTTCTGCCAACTGGCTTTGACCGCAGGCAGTTCTTTGCCCTTGTAGGTCAAACCATGATTGAGGCGATTCAGACCGTGGGCAACCATCTCGCCGGAAATCTCGACGATGTATTCCTGCTCGATCTTGCTGCGATCATCAGTGAGTTTGCGCAGGATTTTCCAGTCCTGACTGAATACCATCAACCCGCTGGCATTGGCCTGCAGAGTAGAGATGGGTTCGAGGCGTAGAAAGTGACCCTTGAGCGGACGCTTGCTGTAGCTGTGTTCTTCAGAAAGCGTGCCCGGCGTGATCATGCCCAGCGCGCTCTCGTCGGTCGCCGATGCAGGCTTGTGCAAAATGATCGTGACGGGTTCGGGAGCATCTGCCTTGGCTTCCTGGCTGAGCTCGACCTTCTGGGTGCCCACTTTGAACTGTGGCTCTTCGATCACCACGCCATCCACGGTCACCCAGCCGCCTTCGATGAACAGTTCAGCCTCCCGGCGGGAGCAACCGACCAGTTCGATAAGGCGTTTGGAAAGGCGAATGGGGTCTGTCATGACAAAGAAGCCGCTTACTGATGAGAAAGGCGACATTGTAACCGCCTGCGCCCGGTTAATCGCGGCAACATTGCAATTGCTCCGCAATCCAGTTCATTCGTGGCGCTCCAGGCGCATTCTCAACATGGGATAGGGGTTGCCCAGTCCGTCTACGGCCGACCGGCTGAATCGCTTGAAACCGTGTTTGATGTAGAACCTCAGCGCTTGAGGATTCTGTTCGTTGACGTCCAGTTCACGGATCCCGAATTGCGCAATTGCCTGATTCAACAAGCAACTGCCCAAACCCTCACCGCGATGCTCCGGGGCCACAAACAGCATGTCGAGCCGGGTCTTGTTCACCCCGGCAAAGCCAGTGATGTTTGACTGGGTATTGCGTGTACAGAACAACGTCACGCTGTCCAGATACTGCGTCAACAGCAGATCCTTGAGCAACGAGATGTAGGCGTCCGGCAGAAAGTCATGGGTCGCACGCACCGAACTTTCCCAGACGCGGGTCAGTTCCGGGTAATCATCTTTGGTCGGGGTGTAGAAATTCATAGGGCGCCTGCCTCTGTGTCTTGTGAGTGTATGGACACCGCATCCAGACAAAAAAGCCCCGCCGTTTTACGGGCAGGGCTTTGGTGAGTCGCCAGCGCTGGTTTAGAGCGTTTCAGCCCACAGATCGTACTCATCGGCGTCGGTCACACGACACATGATCTTGTCGCCCGGCTTGACGGTACTGTCGTCGTCCAGCCCGATAAATACGTTACCGTCGATTTCCGGTGCATCGAAGAAGCAACGGCCGACTGCACCGCGCTCATCGACTTCATCGATCAGCACTTCGATTTCCTTGCCGATCTTCATTTGCAGGCGGGCAGCACTGATTGCCTGCTGATGCGCCATGAAGCGATCCCAGCGGTCCTGTTTGACGTCATCAGGCACGATGGCCGCGTCCAGCAGGTTGGCCGGGGCACCTTCAACAGGCGAGTACTGGAAGCAGCCGACGCGGTCCAGTTGAGCTTCGGTCAGCCAGTCCAGCAGGTACTTGAAGTCTTCCTCGGTCTCGCCAGGGAAGCCGACGATGAAGGTCGAACGGATGATCAGGTCCGGGCACTGCTCGCGCCAGTTCTTGATCCGCGCCAGGGTCTTGTCTTCAAACGCCGGGCGCTTCATCAGCTTGAGCACTTTCGGGCTGGCGTGCTGGAACGGGATGTCCAGGTACGGCAGGATTTTCCCGGCGGCCATCAGCGGGATCAGCTCGTCAACGTGCGGGTACGGATACACATAGTGCAGGCGAACCCAGACGCCCAGCGAACCCAGCGCCTGACACAGTTCGGTCATGCGGGTCTTGACCGGTTGGCCGTCCCAGAAGCCGGTACGGTATTTGACATCGACACCGTAAGCGCTGGTGTCCTGAGAAATCACCAGCAGTTCCTTGACGCCGGATTTGACCAGACGCTTGGCTTCGTCCAGCACATCACCCACCGGACGGCTGACCAGCTTGCCGCGCATCGACGGGATGATGCAGAAGCTGCAGCTGTGGTTGCAGCCTTCAGAAATCTTCAGGTAAGCATAATGACGCGGCGTCAGCTTGATGCCCTGAGGCGGCACCAGGTCGATCAGCGGGTTGTGATCCTGTCTTGGCGGTACCACTTGGTGGACGGCATTGACCACCTGTTCGTACTGCTGAGGCCCGGTCACCGACAGCACACTGGGGTGAACCTTGCGGATGACGCTCTCATCGACGCCCATGCAGCCGGTCACGATCACTTTGCCGTTTTCCGCCAGAGCCTCGCCAATGACTTCCAGCGATTCAGCCTTGGCCGAATCGATGAAGCCACAGGTATTGACGACAACAACGTCTGCGTCTTCGTAAGTCGGAACGACTTCGTAACCTTCCATGCGCAGCTGGGTCAGGATGCGTTCGGAGTCAACGAGCGCTTTCGGACACCCTAACGATATCATTCCTACACGCGGGGCTTTTACTGTCATCATAGGATGATCCTCATCAGGGTCTTTTTTTCTAATGGCTAAAAACGGTGCGCGAGTATACAGCTATTTGCGGTTCTCAGACCCTAGACAGTCCTCTGGCAGCAGTGCCGATCGTCAGTTGCAGTACGCTCAGAAGTGGGCCGCCGAAAAAGGCCTGTTGCTCGATGAATCGCTATCCATGCGTGACGAAGGCCTGTCTGCGTATCACCAACGTCACATCACTCAGGGAGCTCTTGGAGTGTTCCTGGTTGCGATTGAGGAAGGACGCATCGCTTCCGGCTCTGTCCTGGTGGTCGAGGGGCTGGACCGCTTAAGCCGTGCCGAGCCGATCCAGGCTCAAGCCCAACTGGCGCAGATTATCAATGCCGGCATTACCGTTGTAACCGCCAGTGACGGTCGTGAATACAACCGCGCCGGTTTGAAGGCCCAGCCGATGGACCTTGTTTATTCGCTCCTGGTCATGATCCGAGCACATGAAGAGTCGGACACGAAAAGTAAGCGAGTTAAGGCCTCGATCCGGCGCCTGTGCGAAGCTTGGCAGGCTGGAACCTATCGTGGGCAAATCCGCAACGGTAAAGACCCTCAATGGCTCAAGTGGAATGGCACTGATTGGGAGTTTATTCCTGAGCGAGTCGCTACGGTTCGTCGAGCCCTGCAGCTGTATCTGGGAGGGATGGGTGCAGCCCGGGCAATTCGTATCCTGCACGAAGAAGGGCTTAGCTACAGCGACGTCGGAATTACCGCTCTGCAGATCTACCGGCTGATCAAGCTCAAGGCACTTCGAGGAGCCAAGAGTTTGACTATAAACGGCGAGGAGTTCGTCTTAGAGGGCTACTATCCGCGCCTCTTGTCGGAAACGGAATGGGCAGAGCTGCAGCACATGGGCAGCCAACGATTACGGCGCCGAATGAAAGGTGAGATTCCAGGGATCATCACCGGCATTGGTCTGACATATTGCGGTTACTGCGGGACCGCCGTTATAGGGCAGAACTACATGACCCGCGCCCGAGCTGACGGCACGCTTGCCGATGGCCATCGCCGTCTGCACTGCGTGTCATACAGTCGTAACGACGGCTGCGGTTCTGGTGGGTCGTGCAGCGTAGTTCCGATCGAGAAGGCGCTTCTCAATTTTTGTTCTGACCAACTCAACCTGCAGCGGTTGATGCAGGTTGGTGATGATAGTCATGGCCTCCGTCACCAACTGGTGGGTGCCCGGGCAGCAGTGCAGAAAATCTCGGAGCAGCTTGAAAGAGTCACAGCCGCTCTGTTGGCTGACGATGACGGCCCCGCGCCGATCTCGTTCGTGCGCAAAGCTCGCGAGCTCGAGGCGCAGCAGCTCGATGCTGAGAAGAACGTGTCAAACATAGAATACGAACTGGCGGCAGCTTCCGGATCTGGTAAACCCGCTCAGCAGGAACGGTGGGTTGAGCTTGCTGCCCTGGTCAATGCGGGAGACTACGGCGCAAGGGAAAAGGTGCGCCAGTTGGTCATGGACACGTTCCAGCGGATCGTCGTTTATATGAGAGGGATGGGGGACGAGGATCGTAAGAGCAAGTTCATTGATGTGCAGCTGATTTCCCGCACGGGTCAACATCGGTTGTTGCAGATCAACAGGCGATCGGGTGAGTGGGTGGCCAGCGAAGATTGGGACTGAACTTGTATGGCGGCGAGTAGCTATCATATAGTGTATGTGCATACAGTATTAGCAAGGAGCCTCTATGTCCAAAAGCGTCTATTCCGGTGGTACTCAGCAGTCGCATACCCCCTATGAGCAACTCGCTCGTCGAATCCACCGCCAGGTAAACAGTTCGGCAGCGCAGACGCGAAGGCGGACGATCATCGCCATGCTTTCTAGCGAAAGGCTTGATGATTGGGACTGCTTGCTTGAGCAGCTCGATGTAGAGGACAGCGTACGGGTAACCCGTTTGGAATGCGGCTCGGTCGGCCTGACCTGGACCAATCAGCATCCTAGCTGACCAAAATAAAGTCATACCTAAAGGATTTATTTACCTTAGGTATTGATTTAAAAAGATACCTGCGGTTAATCTATGTCCGTCAATTCAGGAACGTCACGTGGCGTCCTGACTTAAACGGAGGTTCACCGCATGATTCGTTCTACCTTTAGCCTTTCTCTCGATGCCAGAGCGCAGCTAGCTGAGCACGTCAAACAAAACGGCGTCTTCCCTGTCTCTTTGGTTTGCAACTATGCGCCGAGCTTCCTCCTAGCCCATTTGACGATTGAGCAATGCGGTTCCGACGTTGCTGTGCAGGTCCGGTTGGGTGAGACGGTGAACACGCTTACCGTTGGGCTTCTCGACGATACGGCCCACAGGGTCGAGAGCTTTGTAGAAGAGCTGGCGAACATGCATTACGAACGGATCGCCCAGCCTATTCTCGATCGTGATCTGGCGTTTCTGCTGCGAAATGCTGCAACTAGTCGCCGGGGGCTCTATCTGTTGCCTCAGTCGGGAATGCACGACCTCAGGTTATTGGTGACAGCAGCCGCTGGAAACCCAGATCAGACATATTTCAGATTTCTACTAGGTGGTGCCGGGATCTCGGCACCAATGGTAATGCCTGCGGATCCCTATAAAGCCTACGAACTGCTCTCGAATTTCGTCCGCGACGTGAAGGAGTGGCAATGACTACCTCTCAGCTCATGTTGATCCTGGTCGGCTTGAGGAGGGCATGATTATGACTTTCGATTTTTCAGAGCAAGACAAACAATTGCTTTCCCGCAGTGTGTCAGGTTGGAGAAACGCGAATGTGGAAATCGATACCGCGATCCATTCCGAAAACTGGTGCGCTATCAATAGCGCTCAGATTGATCGGTCATCGCACGCAAACACGATCGCCCTGATCGTAATCAAATACACAGACGCAGTTGAACAAGGAGCACGGCCATGATTGGTATCCCAGAGACAGGCACCCTGGAGAATGGCCGGATCGCTGCCAACGTCACTAGTGGGTATAAATTCACTACAGCGGATGGTCGGCCTGCGCGTCTGGCGATCATTGATGACCAAGGCAACGTAGTTGAGTCTGGTGAAGCTGTGGCACGTGAGGCGTGGAACGTTTGCATTGCTGTGATCAAGAATTTCAAAATTGGCCAGGGACACATTGTGGTGCATAGCGCTCCGCCTGGATCAACGCCTCAGCAGGCTGCATCGACAGCCTTCGGGTTGAAGGTTCGGCCATGAGAACTGTTACGTACAAACCTCGTGGTGTCGGTGTTTCGTCACTCGTATCTACGTGTGTACCGGTGCTGAAGCTGCATCATCTCCTTTTGTATATTCCGGTATTCCCGCTCGACTTTCGGAGGAAGGTAGATTTCGCCGTGTTGATCGGCCAAATCGCCCTTGTTGAGTATCGAAAAACATCGTCCTGCAAGATGGAGGTAGCGAACTACGTCCCTGTCATCCACAAGCGGGCGACGGATGTTGTCGACCTGGCGGCCGCGATACTCACGGCGAGGATCGGGAAGGAAGAGTGTGGTTTGATCGGGGATCGGGCGGGGGGTCAAGTCAATCAGATTCCCTTGCGCGTCCTCCCAGATAGCGTGAAATTCGGCTTCGATGAATATGCCGGCAGTATCCCAGATGGCCCAGCCTATCAGCTGTTTTCCGCCTTGAGCGACGACATGCTCTGGAATGATGCCGAAACAATCCATCATTGGCTTGCCGAAAAGCGGCTTATGCGTAACAACGATGGGAGCCTGGTTCTCTACAACGTGACGACAGAAGTCGATGACGTAGTCTGACTCTGCATTAGCTGGCTTGGGAATAAGCATAAGTGTCCATTGTCGGCATTACATGCCTGTAATTTTGGCGTCTATGGCGCGACCGATAATTTCCCAACTGTCGTCCAATACCACAGGCAGATAGCTGGTATTGAGCGGGACCAGGTATCCGACGCCTGCCTCTATCGCATACTGCTTGAATGTGGTCTCCCCACTGACAGTGTTACGGGCAATGTAGAATTTCCCGCTGATTAGATCGAAGCCCTCAGGGCGTATCAGTATCGGGGTGCCTTCTGGAAAAGTCGGCGGCGTATCCGATGTCATCGACTTACCCTTGACCGTCAGCCAATAGCCTTTCGGACCAGCGTTTTCGGTGGAGCTCAGCCACTCGTCAGAGATCCCTGATGGATAACTGGCAGATGACTCGATGCCTTGACCAGCGTCGACCCATGTTATTACCGGGTACTCTTTTGCTTGTCGAAACGGCTGCAGCATCGGGCTGACGTTGGAGTGCCCAGTGGTTGCCGCGAACCCTGAGATCTCGGCCGCAAGACGCGGGCTAAATTTTTCGACAGGCTCGCCCAAAAGCTTCGCTAAGGCAGAAGCGAATCGGACGTTTAGAGCGTTGATGCCGCTCAAATAATGAGCTACCGCAGCAGGACTCACGCCGATTTCATCGGCGATCTTTCGCTTGTTTAGGTTCAGCTCTTTTTTTTTCGAGAGGTAAAGCTCATTGGCAGCTTTGCACTCATTGAGGAGCTCTGACGGAAGGGGTGGTTTTTTATTCATAGTGGCAATGATAAACCGGAGGTAAATTAATTTTATTTACCTGCGGGATCGTCTTTGCCCGTCACTGAGATACCTGAAGTTTCTTTATCAAAAAAGATAAAGATACTTTGAGTATCTTTTACGTTGCGGTTAACGATACCTGAGGTTAATATATCGGCATCTAGCCAGAGATGCTCCGCTATGAACCAAATACCTTTGTCCGAATTAGCCGCCCAGATCGGGCAGGCCGCGGTTGCAGAAGCCTTCGGGATTACTCCAGCAGCCGTGCATAAGGCGATTAGGTTGGGCCGGCGGATCATCGTGTCGGTACATGATGATGGCTCCTATACGGGCCATGAGCTGCGTCCGTTTCCATCTCATAAGTCCCTTGCACATCCCAACTTCCAGAGTGAGACCGCTGCCCGAGACTCGCAGGTTATTGGGCAGAAGCTCCTATGAACACGTCCAATCAAGGACAGATGTCCACGTCCCGTGACCAAGTGCTGGTGGCCCATGCCGTTGAAATGATCGCGCGCACCGGTTTCAGCCAGGACGACTTTGCCCAGGTGCTGAGCAGCAACCTGCATCGCATCGTTCCAGACAAGGCCGTAAGCAAGGATGTGCCCGATTTCGACGAGTTGGCCAAGGGCAACGACGCGCCAGCGTTTCTGAGAGCATCAGGTGCTTGGTTGCGCCGCGTTGGCCGCTGGCTCAACGGTGAGGTGGATCTGCCGTGCTGGCTGGAGGAGGCGTGGGTAGACGCTCTTGATGGCGACTTCAAAGACGATTGCATCAACGAACTGGCGAGCCGTCATGGGTTGACTGGTGCTCGCGAGCAGGATGGTGACGGCAACCCGTTGGGTGCGTTCGGTCTACTTGTTGCGCGGTTGGGCGACACAGTAGCCCTGGGAAGCGAGATCCTTGCAGACGGTCATATCGACGTCCAGGACATAGACAAGCTACCTAATTTTGTTGATCGACTCCGATCGGTAGAGGCGCGCTGCTGCGAACTACGATCGCGTGCCGAAGACGTGCTGCTCGAGCAGCATCAGAAACCTACCCTGCACCAGGTGAACTAGCGCCTGTGAGTCAGCCGGATAAGGACATCAACTCGCGAACGAGCGACCGCAAGGCCGGCCCCAAAAAGGGTCGGCCTACTGCTGTGCATCGCGACAAGAAAGATCCCCACGCAGCTTTGCGATCGCCTGCCCGAGCACCGCGTTATTCCGGGCCGCGCCGGCTCACTGACCAGCAGCTAAAAAACCCCCTGCTGCGGATGGCATTCAAGCGTCTGAGCCAAATAGGTGACCTGCGCGGCACGTACTTGCGCGATCTGGACACCATCCATGGCGGCCGCCGCACACGCTCCGAGAAATTCGACGCGCTGGCCAAGGTTGCCGAGCAGATGCTGCTGCGCCTCGATCTGGCCACAGGCGTTATGGGGTGGCTTGACGTCGAACGTGG
Organism: Pseudomonas californiensis; assembly: GCF_021147775.1. Classification (GTDB taxonomy): domain Bacteria; phylum Pseudomonadota; class Gammaproteobacteria; order Pseudomonadales; family Pseudomonadaceae; genus Aquipseudomonas; species Aquipseudomonas californiensis. The sequence goes on along the minus strand of NZ_JAGTPK010000007.1, from coordinate 31,103 downwards.
GCAGTTCTTCCTGAACACCCAATGCGGTGTCGCGGAGGACAGCGGCGTATCTGCAGCGTCCTTCAATCGCCTGCTGCACAGCATGGAGCTGGCTGACTATGTCTACCGGCGTGTCGAGAAGATCCGCCTGGACGAAAAGGACGAAGCCGGACTTAACCTGGTGCGTACCCGTGTCCTGGTTCGATTCACTGAAAAGTTCTTTGCTGACCTCGGTGTGCGGTACCTCTGGTTCAGGGCAAAAAAAGCCGCACTGAAGAAGCGTGAAAAAGAGCTACGCGACATTAGCGGGCTCCGCATGGCGCGCCAAGAGAAGGCTTCCCTGGAGGCCCTGCGGCGCGAGCAGTCACGTACCAACTGGGAACGTAGTGAGGCACGCAAGGTGGCTCACAGCCACGGAGAGATGCCAGAGCAGGGCAACTCACCTAGTCGCGCCAGGGCTCCCCAGGAGCCCGACAGCAGGCCTGGCGGAGTGGACGAATCCATGGCGCGCTTACTGCGCAGCTTCCAGGTCAAGAAAAACACCTAACCCCCCTAAGCGATCGCACCCCCTGCGAGGCCAGGCTACGTCTGGCAGCCGAAAAAACACCCTACCTCAGCACCCAACCTCCAGCCGCGCATCACCGTAGCGGCAATCCGCCATGCGTACGTCTGGTTTACAGCGCGATTTATCTGCGCCGCCGGCGCGTGGGCGGGGCAACCAGAAGGTCTTTGAATTAAATGGAATTTTATACCCCTCTCAGCACCCCCGGTGGGTATAAAAAGAGGCTTCCGAGGTGTCCACAAGGTCGGTGTGTTGGGTACATTATGATGCCTTCGCCCAAGGGCTCAGCTCGCTTCGCTCAATTCTCCAGAGGATCGCGGGCTGCGCGCCCGCACCAGCGGCAGGGCAGTGCCCTGCACCCAGCTCTGGATACCCGGCACACAGTGCCGTGGATCCAGCGGACGTCGAAAGCGGTAATCGGGCGCGCCGAGGTGTGATCGAACTTTGCGAACGGCGGTCGCGGGCAAGATCGGGCGGCGCGGCTGAGATTTTTGGGTGCGAGGTTGTCAGACCACCGGCCGCTGCGCGGGTTCCGCCGCGCTACTGACAGGGTCAACAGTCTAAGGGGGTGTGGCGGCTCATATGCCAGCGCGCTGGCATGTGCTGGCGTTCAGGCATCAGCGGCCTCGCACTGGAGTCACTTATCGTCGACCAGTTCAGGATGCAATTTCAGGTAGTTGCGTATCACTGCCTAGCTAGCTATCCGTATTTGCCAAACTATTTGAATGGATTATTAATCTACATTCCGATTTCTTTCTCTCAGCATGTCGTTGAGATTTGTCGTACCTGGTGCCGATGGTGTGATTTTGGGTTTAGGTATATGTGATAGCATTTTCTCATCAAAGAGCTCGCAAAGTTTACAGTAGTCGTAAAATGACTTTGCGAATGCAGACATGTCATCGTTTCTTATAGGTAGGTTCGTGAGAAGTGTCATGATGTTGAAGTGGTGGCACTCTTCAATATCTGTAATTTTTGTTATTTCACCGGGCTGAAGGTACGGCAGCTGCGCCATCAATTTTCTAATGTGACCTTGAGTTTTAACCGCATGATGTTGTAGGTACTCAAGCCATGTCGCCTTTCGATTGCCCAGCGAAAGCGGCGCCGGGCCCAGGGGGTGAAGCTCTCCAAAAGCAGCCTGTATCTGAGTAAAGGTGAGCGTTTCAAGTTCTAGGTTTATCTTACTTTGATAAGAAATATTTGCTATTTGCGTCGTGCACTCTTGAACTATTTTTTGGAAGTATGTTTCAAGGTATGGCTGTAGAATTCTTCTGTCAGATATTTCTTTAGCATGAACCGCCAATAGGTAAAACACGTAGCTCGCGATCACCGATGCAAGAATGGCTTCAAAAATATTGCCGCCGGTATAAAAAACTGAGAATGGAGCGGGGTAGTTATTGAATATTAATAATTTTATTAGTAGTAAAGATGATGAGTAAATAACTAATTTATTTGCTTCTGGCGAGGCGCTTTTTACGAAATTTAGAATATTCATTCTCTTTGCATACTACCCTTAGTGATTCCATTCTTTATCTATCCGGTTTACAGGTTTCTAGCCTGATGTCGCCATGGTGGCACGCCTGATAGTAGAGGTCCATTCGAAGTACCACTCCTGAGCGGAAGTGAAGAATTTTTGCCCCCACATATCCCTCTTAGCCAAACAGAGCCTGCATATGCCTCAAGCTCTTGAGCAGGGTGCAGTGAAAGCCACATGTTTAGCCCGCGTGGTGGGGGGACTCGCGTGCGGGCCGGGATTGGTCGGAGCCCGGTCAGTTGCCAGGCTGTATCACCAGTTGAGCGATCAACTGCTGCTGTTGCGACGGTGGCATTTCCCGTAGCTGATCAAGCAGCAGGGTTTCCAGAGTGCGAACTGGCGCAGTCAGTGAGTGTGAAAACGTCAGGTGTGCCACCCACGTGTGATTGCATTCCGTGTTCAGGCACAGGCAGTACAGCTTGGAAAACTGTTTCGTCTGTTCCCTGGTGGTTCGGATTTTTCCTTTGCTGTTGCAGACCGTGCAGTAAACGCGCATGTACCCCTCCGTAATCCTTTTTTGCATAGCATCATTTTGCCACGTTTGGTCGTTTTTTGCCCCACAAACATGGTGTTTTATCCAGTGTTTCCCGTTGTTTCGGGGATCTTGCGCCAGCTGAATCGCCGGTCTTCGCGCAACACTTCGTTGGCTTTGTTGAACAGCTGACAGATGGGCCGGATTTCGTTGCTGGTGTACACGCGATCAATCTTCTCTATGTCTCCGAACCCGGCTGAGTTCTCGGGGATGATCCCGGCAAGTGCGGGGTTCATGCGCCACGCCGCGATTATGTCGTTGCGGGTGATGTTCTTGACCTTCTCCAGCTCGTCCTTAGCCTGGAAATCCCCCACGGGAATGATCTGAATGGCCTTCTCAGCACCGCCTGGGATGTTGACGAACATACTGCGAAAGTTACCCACGCCCTTGCTTGATGCCATCTGGGAGCGCAGCTCGTCCTCGTCATCCTCGGTCAGGTTTGGGTCATTGGTGTAGAAGATGTAGCCGGCGTGGGCACCGTTGTTGTAGTAGCGCCGGCGGAACAATGTTGCGGCCTCGTTGAGCAGCAGCGCCTGGATACCGCCGAGGTACTCCGGGACCCCATATACGTTCTGTTCCACGTCATAGTTGAAGATATGCACGATCTCGTGGGCCTCGAAAGCCTCTTCTTTGCCGTCATCGAGCAGGCGCACAAATCCACCGTCCAGCCGGACGCGCATGTTGATGGCAGGCAGGTGCTGCAGCTCCAGGATGTGCCCGAACATGTTGGGCACGCCGTAGAGATAGGCCTCGCCAAACACCATAAAATCCAGAGCCGCGTGGCTCATGGTGGTTTCCGACATACCGGTGGACGGGATTAGCTCACGCAGCAGCAGGTTGCGCTTGAAGCCTGGAATAGCGCCGTGGTGCGCGTTCGCCCTGAGCAGCTTTGCCAGCCCGACCCGGGATACCGGAGGCGTGTACAGACGACCGTCGTGACTGGCGGTGACGCCGATGTAGTGGCCGAGGCTGTCCTGCAGCACCGGTTCCGGCGCGCCGAAGGTGAACATCCGCATAGGCTGCTGCGGAGGGGCTGGCTGCTGGGGATTTGGCTTTGCTGGACGGCGATTTTTGCGTTTGGACATTCTGGGATGATCCGGTAAGTGTGTATTTGCTGCGTCGACGGCTGCCGACATTCAGTGGTTCGTAGTGCAGCGCGTGCATGATCGACCAGGCCACGTCGGCATGGCCGTTGGCGTCTGTTCTGGAAGCGCTGTAAGTGACTTGGCCGCTGCCTGTGGTGCCGCGCTTGATGCTCAGGAAGGCCTGTGAGATGTCGTTTGAGCCGGCGTCCCATTCGATCCGGCCCTTCTGGATCGTGTCCTGGGCCTTGAGCACCAAAATGTTCTTAGTTTCCAGGCTGTAGTGGATCGACATGACGCGGGGGAAGAACGCTCGCACCAGGTCAAACACGCCGTAGCCGATGCCGGTGGTGTCGATGCCGATGTGCTGGACGTTGAACCGACCGACCAGCTTCTCGATCTGCTCGGCCTGGTAAGTGAACGACTGTCCGCGCCAAGAGTGCTTTTCGAGGATGCGGAATTTGCCGCCCTGTTCCAGGGGCGGTGCGACCACCACGCAGCTGGCGTCGTCGCGGGTGCGGCTTGGGTCGTATCCGATCCACACTGGGCTGTTGCCGAAGGGGCGCTCGGCCTCGGGATCGTAGTCAGTCCACAGCGATAGGTCGGAGTAGCACTTCTCCAAATCCTTGAGGGTGAATGCGCCCTGGCTGCTGTCAATAAACTTGCACATGAACAGCTGATCGAACGAGTCATCGTCGTACTCCAGCTGCAGCTGCTCCAGGTTGAACAGGTCGCAGCCGCCCGCGATGGCGTCCAGGATGGTGATCGTCTTGCGCCATTGCCCGTCCGGACACAATGCGCCTGCCTGGAAAGCCTTGTCGGTGGGCCATTCCTTGCCGGCTGCAGCTTTCTTCTGCCTTTTGCTATTGCGGAACGACTCACCGGTCCAGAACGGATAGGCCGGATGGGAGACCGCACTGGGCGTGCTGAAATAAGTTTTGCGCCACTTGTGATGGGTCGCCATGGCTGACGCCACTTTGTTCAATTTCTGAAAGTCCCTGATCCAGAAATATTCATCGACGTAGACGTGGCCGCTGTAGCCCTGGGCGCTGCTGCTGTTGGTGCTCATGAACTGCAGCTTTGCGCCGTTGCTCAAGATGATCGGGTCGCCGGTCAGCTCGATGTCGAACCATTCCTTTGCAAAACCGATGATGTAACTGCGGAAGATCTCCGACTGAGCGCGGCTGGCAGACAGGAACACTTGGTTGTCACCGGTAAGCACTGCGTCCATGAACGCTTCGCCGGCGAAGTAGTAGGTCAATCCAACCTGGCGCGACTTTAGGATGTTGCGGATCCGCATGGTCAGGGGGTTCAGCTTGGCCGCGAACAGCTCTTTCTGATAGCCGAACAGCTTCGATGTGAACTTGTCCAGGAAGTCGATTTCGGTCAGATGGTCGATGTCATTTTTCGACTTCTTCTCCCGCTTTTTCCCGTCGCGCTCACGGCGCGGTTTCTGCTTTCCCTCGCGGCGTTGGCCATCGTCGTCCTGGTCGCTGCCGCCATCCGGAATTGCCGTCGGCGCAGCTTTGTTCGATTGCTTCTGCAGGCGCTCTCGGAAGGTGATGAGCCTCTCCAGCTCGTTCAGCTCATCTTTAGACAGGGCGCCCACGCTCTCCAGGAGCAGGGTGATCCGCCGACTGCATGCAGTCAGTGGCTCTTCATCGGTGAGCATGTCGTCCCAGTTACCCTGCCGGATCCAATGGTAGACGATTCGGACGTGAGGCAAGCCGAGTTGCGCCTGAATTTCCTTGGCCCGGTAGCGGCGCAGAAACAGACGTTTGGCGGCTTCTTTAACTTCGATTGAATAATGCATGGCCGCAGTCTATGCGGCGAAAAAGCGGAAAACGTGGGGATAATATCCGCGTTTGTCCGCGATACGCATCTAGCGGACAAACACGGATTTAAACAATTTGTTGGCGGGTCAGTGCGTCCCTATCGTGAGGCTTCAATCACCTGATGAGCGCCGTACCCCCTCATGCCACGATCCCTTGTCTCATCCTGGAAGCGCGTTGCTGTCAGCGGTCCCACCGTCGATGGCCGCGAGATCTATCCCCAGGAATTGATCGACCTTGCCGAAACGTATGACACCGCGTTCTACACGGCCTCGATCTGGTACGAGCATGAGCGAGAGTTCGGCACACACGGGACCGTGTATGCACTGCGTTTGTCCGAAGACACCTCCGATTTGAAGCCTGGCCAGATCGCCCTGGAGGCGAAGCTGCGCCCCAACGACAAGCTGCTGCACCTCAACGACCTGGGCGAAAAACTGTTCGGCAGCATCGAGATCCGCCCGAATTTCGCCGGCACTGGCCGCAACTATCTGGGCGGCCTGGCTGTGACAGATGAGCCAGCGAGCATCGGTACGCAAGAACTTTACTTTACCGCCCAGACCTGCCCGAGCCGCAATGCTCAGCGCCCTAAGGCTCCTGGCCGTCTCAGCGCCGGCACTCCTCTGGATTTCAATGAAATGACCACGGACACCGAAGCCAAAAACCTGTTTGGCGCACTGGCCCAGTTCTTCAAACGCTTCGCTGTAGAAGAACAGGAAGCGGCCCCGTCGACCGACACCCCTACCGAGAGCAAACCCCCAATGGATGAAGCAACAGCTAAGGCACTACAGGGCCTGGTTGAACAGCAACTGCTTGTGACCGCAGGCATTCAAGCCCTGGTCGATAGCTTTGCCGCTGTTGAACCTGAAGCTGACCCTGACGCCGTCACCGACGTTCAGACCGCCGTGGACAAGATCATCACTACCGCCGAAGAAGAGAAGCAGCTGAGCCGCCGCGTCCCTGACAACAAGGCAGTGCTGACCAGTCTTGGCCGCATTGAAAAAATGTTCAGCGAAGCCATGAACACCCCACAGGCCCGCCAGTTCACCCGCACAGCCGGTGACGCTGACAAACCGAAGAAGGTCTACTGAAATGGCGTATTCGCTGAGCAATCACGGGGCGAAAATGTACGCCCAGCTGCAGATGGCCATCGCCGAAACCTACGGCGTTGATACCGCTGTCCGTATGTTCAACGTCGAGCCGACTGTCGCACAGGAGCTGAACGACGCGATCACCCACCAGGCCGACTTCCTGGAACGGATCAACATCGTCCTGGTTGACCAAGTCAAAGGTCAGAAGGTGTTCTTGGGCACCAACGGCCCAGTGACTGGCCGCACCAACACCAAGACGACTGATCGCGAAGCTGTCGATGCTTCGTCGCTGGATGACGATACCTACGAGCTGTCGTCTACTGAGTCCGACGTCAGCCTGTCTTACGCGAAGATTGACGCCTGGGCGAAGTTCCCTGAGTTCCACGCCAAGTACTCGGCTGCAGTTCAACGCCAGATCGCACTGGACCGCATCATGATCGGCTTCCACGGCGTCAGTGCGGCGTTGCAAAGCAACAAGACCGATTACCCAATGCTTCAGGACGTTAACAAGGGCTGGCTGCAGCAGTTGCGCGAGAACGCGCCAGCTCAGGTCATGAAAGAAGGAGCGGTCGCTGGCAAAGTCACCATGGGCCCAGCTGGCGACTATGCCAACCTCGATGCCTTGGTGCATGACGCCAAGCAATTGGTCGACGAGCGTTTGCGTGATGCTGGTGACCTGATCGTCATCATCGGTTCGGATTTGCTCGCCGCCGATAAGGCCAAGCTCTATTCGAAGCAGGGCAGCACTCCGACTGAAAAAGAGCGCATCGAGTCGGCTCAGGTGATCGCCACCTACGGCGGCTTGCCAGCGTTCAGCGTGCCTTATTTCCCTGCCAATGCCGTACTGGTGACCAGCTTCGACAACCTGTCGATCTACGTCCAGGCCAGCAGCTGGCGCAAGCAGACCATCGACAATCCGAAGCGCAGCCGCGTCGAGGATTACAACAGCCGTAACGAAGGCTATGTGATCGAGCAGCTGGAAAAAGCCGGCCTGATCGAAAACGTTGCAGTCCTGGAAGAAGCAGCGTGAGCCTGGCACTGGCGCACAAGCGCCGCGTTCTCGCCCAGGGCGTGGCCGTAGTTGCCGTCGCCGGTGCCACTCCGAAGGCATATTCCGCTGACACCGCGCTGGCCAGCCCGGCAAATGCCCAGAAGCACCTCAAGCTGATGGAGCAAAGCCTGCAGGTAGATCTGGACCGTATCGCCGCGATCGACAGCCGCGAACAGCGGCAGCTGCTCAAGCGTGACGAGCTGCTGCCCAAGTACCTGGACTACGTGAAGCGCTACCGTGAGTCGGGGCTCAACTTCGCTAATCCGGTGCTCGTCTACGTGCTGATCTGGCTGTTCGACACCGTGCAGCTCACCAAGGGCCTGGAGCTAGCTGACTTTGCCATGGGCCAGGACCAGAAGCTGCCCGAGCGATTCAACCGCAACATTCAAACGTTTGTGGCGGACGAGGTGATCGACTGGGCGGAAGCCGAATACAAGGCCAAGCGCAGTCCGGAACCCTACGTCTCCAACTTGCTGCACCTGGTTGATGGCGAGTGGAAGTTGTTCGAACGGATCCCCGCCCGCTATCACAAGCAATTGGGCCTCCTGGCGATGGACCGCCGTGACTGGACCGCCGCGATCGTGCATTTCGAGCGCGCCGAAGCCCTGTACGAAAGCATCGGTGTAGGCACTCGCCTTGCCGGAGCCCGCAAAGCGCTGCTCAAAGCCCAGGCATCTGGATCGACTGACTATATCTCGACACGGCTGGATGAGGTTCTGCCGGTCGCGGATGAACAGGATTCTGTCAGCGGATCGGGCGACAACACCGACAACACCGACAGCAGCGAGACCGCTGCTACCGACTAACCGACTCACCCCCCGCAGGGAACTGCCAAGGCAAGCCAAGTCATTTATGACCGTCCGGCATCGCCTGAAGCGGCTACCTGCCCTATTTGAGCGTCCAGCAATGAGCGGCTTTTCAGGTAAACCCACCACCTTTGTGGATCAGGCGATCGAGAACGACGGCTTTTGGCCGGACCTCTCTGTGTCTGAATTCCAGAAGGCGTCCCGCCTACCGGCGGAGTACCTAGTCGACATGCTGGTTGCTGAGCTGACCAACGCCATGATCGAAGTGAACACCGATCTGGCTAAGAAAAAAGCGCAATGGCAGGGCGCTGGAGTGTCATGCGTTGAGTCTGCAGACACCACCGTCCTGCCGGAGCGCACCTATCAAGCGGCTTTGTACAAGCGCGCCGTCTACACCCGTGCCAAAGCCAGCCTGCTGACCCAGTTCGCCACCGTAACTCGTCGTGAGAGCGCCGAGAACACGGGCAAGGAACTGCCGGAGCGGTCAGAAACCTTCCTCGCCTTCAGCCAGGCCGCTGTGCGTTCGCTGCAAGGCCGTGGCCGCATCACGGCGGCACTGTTGTGATCAAGTTGAAGGCGCTGACCGCCTACCTCATCGAACGCCAGCTGGTGGCCACCGAGCAGCTCGACAGCTGGACCGACCAGGTGCAGGTCGACCTGATATGGAAGCCCGACGAAAAGGGCATGTACATGGGCGACCTGAACTACACCGCGACGATCTCCTTTGAGCGTTTCACCGATAGCCCTGCGCGACTGATTGCGCTGGTGGGTAGTTGGCTGGAAGCGAATGACGAAGATCGCGAGGACCTGGCGCAGCCGGTCTTTGCTATTGACATCCTCGATGACGACCTGGCCGACGTCGATTTGACCCTGCAGTTCAGCGAGCCGCAGTACCTGGCCGAGGATCCTACCGGCGAGATCGAGGTTTACGGCAAGCGCTGGTCAGCAGTCCCGTTTGAGCTGTGGGTCGCCGAGAGCGGCGAGGTGGTACGCAATGACAGCCTCTAGCCCGCTCAGCATCGACATTCGCGGGCTACTGGGTGCCCAGGATCTGTTGGCCCTATTGGAGCTGCCACCGGTGAAACGCCGGCGTCTGCTGAACAACGTCAGCAAACGTGTGCGCAGTCTCAGCCGTGGCCGCGTGCGCAACCAGGAGAACCTGGACGGCTCGCCATTCGCGCCCCGTAAAAGCCAGAGCAAGTCGAAAAAGAAAATGGAGAGCGGCCTGGCGAAGCTGCTCGATGTCGTGAAATTGAGCGACCAAGAGGCCGAACTGGGCTGGCGCAATCGCCTGACCCGGTACGTCGCTGCTCAGCAGAACAACGGCGGCAGTGAACGTGTCACTGCGCACCAAATGCGCGAGCGGATCAAGGTTCCGCCCGGCACCGCGGCTACTGAAAAACAGGCCAAACGCCTGCGTCAGCTCAACTACCGGATCCGCCTGCCCGGGAAGAAAAAGCCTTCTAAGCCCAGCATTGCCTGGATTCAGCAAAACCTGGAATACACCAAAGCCGGTCTGTTGATCCGCGTGCTGGACACCGAACACAAAGCCTCAACCGGTAAGCAGGCTTGGAATATCCAGTTGCCTGCCCGCCAATTCCTGGGCGCGAGCCCCAGCGAGACCAGCCAACTGGTCAACCTGGTGCTGCGCCAAACACTCACATCCCCGCGATAGAGGCATTCCATGGCACTCGGCAGAGTCTCAGTCAATAACCAGAACCTTGGCCAAGGCACCGCCACCGAAGTGGAACGTCTGTTCCTCTTCATCGGGCCAAGCGCCAAAAACATCGGCCAGGTCATCGCTCTCAATACCGAAAGCGACCTGGACGTCCAGCTTGGCATCCCGCCCAGCGACCTTAAAACCCAGATCATTGCCGCACGGGCAAACGGCGGCGATCGTTGGAACGCCCTGGCCATGCCGATCGCGGCCGATGGCGACTGGCTGACCGCGTTTACATACGCCCAGCAGCATGGCTATGACGTAGAGGCAGCGGTGATCACCAAGCCGGTGACCACGGCCGCAGAGCTGGCCAGCATGAACGCCGCCGCCGTATCGGTGCAGAACACCTACGGCCGTCGCCTGTTCATCATCGCGGCTACTGCTGGCATCGACAGCGCTACCGCTACCTGGTCCGAGTATCAAACGGCCCAGCGTGACCTGGTCAGCGGCCTTGTCGCCGATCGCGTGACTGCAGTTCCACAGCTGCACGGCAACAACCTGGGCGTTCTGGCCGGGCGTCTGGCCAACGCGGCCGTCAGTATCGCTGACACCCCAATGCGCGTGGCCACCGGCGCGCTGCTGGGCCTGGGCGCTACGCCCGTGGACAAAGACGGCATCCCTTGGCAGTCCTCGACCAGCGCCGTGCTTGATGCTGCGCGGTTGTCCGTGCCCCAGACCTATGCCGGCTACCCGGGCATGTACTGGGCCGACGGCAACATGCTGGTTGCTCCGGGCTCCGACGCTGAGGTGATCGAGCACCTGCGCGTACTGGACAAGGCCGCTCGCCGCGTTCGTGTGCTGCTGATTCAGCGCGTCGGTGACCGTCGCCTGAACAGCTCGGCCAACAGCATGGAAGTAAACCGTACGGCGCTGATGGCCCCGCTGCGCGCTATGGCCAAGTCCACCAAGGTAGGTGCCAACGTGTTTCCGGGCGAGATCGAGCAGCCCGGTAAGGACTCCATCACGCTGACCTGGACCAGCAAAACCGCAGTGGTCGCCTACCTGACCCTACGCCCCCTCAATTGCCCGAAAGATATCACCGCCAACTTGGCGCTGGACCTTTCACTGACTGAAACGGAGTAACCAATGGGCGCGCGCATTGGCGGTAAGAATTTCGACATCACCCTGGGCGACACCAAGATTCACTGCGAGGCCTTCACCCTCGATATCACCGACAACACCGCTGTCGCCCAAACCCGGGGCGTACCCAATGGGCACGTTGACGGAGACGTGGCAGCGGCCGGTGAGATCGAGGTTGATATCGTCAACTTCAAGCTGATCAAGGACCAGGCCGCGACCGCCGGCAGTTTCCGTGAGCTGGAGCCGTTCGACATCGTTTGCTACGCCAAGGCCGGTGAAGACGAGATCAAGTACGAGGCGTTCGGCTGCAAGGTCCGTATCTCCAGCCTGCTCAGCCTGGACCCCAAGGGCGCTACCAAATCCACGGTCAAGCTGCCGTTCGATGTTACGTCGCCGGACTTTATCAAGATTGATGACGTTCCGTACCTGGCGGCCAGTGAGATCGAGGACCTGACCTGATGGTTTGCCCGTTCGACCGTGCCCAGGCCCTTGAACAGCGCCAACGTGACCAGGCCATTGCCGCTGCGTTGGCTCTGGCGCGGCCGACCGGGCCCAGCCTCACCCATTGCGCGGACTGTGACAACGCGATCCCGCTGGCGCGCCAGGCGCTGGGCGGAATCACGCGGTGCGTCCCGTGCCAGACCCTTATCGAAAAAGGACTTCGCAAATGAGCACGAATCAGGTTGCTCAGGACACCGCCATTGCACTGGTAAAAGCGTCACCAGCCATTGGCGTGGCGGCTACCGGAGCAACCGGCGCCGTTGATTGGTCGTCGGTCGCCTACATGCTGACTGCCTTCTACATGGTGCTTCAGATCCTGCTCCTGATCCCCAAGTACCGCCAGATGTTGCGCGATTGGAAGGTCAAGGGATGAGCCTGCGTAACAAGATCGCTGTCGGCGCGCTGCTGCTGGCCAGCAGCACGTTCACCGCGTTCCTGGGCAAGTGGGAAGGAAACGGCCGGAACATTGTTTACCCGGACCAGTTGGCCCGTGGTCTGCCGACCGTATGCAAGGGCATCACCCGTTACACCAGTCCGGTACCGGTCGTGGTGGGTGACTACTGGTCCGACGCTCGCTGTGCCGAGGTGGAAAGCCTTGTGGTTTCGAAAGGGCAGCTTGCACTGGCGGATTGCCTGACGAATCAGGCGATCGGGCAGAACACCTTTGATGCGCTGAGCAGCCATGGCCACAACTTTGGGACGCTGAGCACGTGCGCCAGTCGGGCCGTGGGCCTGATCAACGCCGGCCGCATCGCTGAAGGGTGCAGGGCGCTGGCCTACGCGCCGGACGGTTCGCCAGTCTGGGCCTTCGTGACGTTAAGCAACGGTCGCAAGCAGTTCGTCCAGGGGCTGCACAACCGCCGGATCGCAGAAATGGAGCTGTGCCTGAAATGACAATCAGCCCGCTACGACTCGTCCTGATGCTCTTGCTTGTCGGCCTTCTCGGGTGGATCTGGCTTGATCACGTCGCCGATCAGCGTGACGCAGCGCTGCGCGCCCTGGACACCGTCACAACCGAAGCCAAGAGCCTGCGCGAAACCGCCCGCATCAAGAGCGAAATGCTTGCCGCTCGCGACCAGATCGACCAGCAACGCACCGAGGAACTGAACCATGAACGCGCTGAAAACGCGATTTTGCGCCGTGATGTTGACGGCGGCGATAAGCGGCTGCTCGTCCGCGCCACCTGCGCCGCCCCCGTTGTGCGAGCCCAGCCCGGCACCGGCCGCGTGGCTGATGCAGGATCCGCCGAACTCGCTGCAGACGCTCGATCGGATTATTTCACCCTCCGCGACGAGCTTACCCTCAGCCGAAAAATGACGCTCGGCCTGCAGGACCATATCCGCCAGGTGTGCATGCGCACGCCGGCACAACCCTGAATCACTTCAAACCAACGGAAATCACCATGACTGACGTAAACAACGAATCTGTACGCGAAATCACCCTGGAAATCGGCGACCTCGACTTCACCTTCAAGCTCGATCCACAGGTGGTGACGAAGTACTTCAACTCGACCACCCAGGCGAACAAGGTCGCGCCGGCCAACAACCTGCTGGTCAACACCGTGCATCAGGACCAGCGCGCAGCGCTGAAACCGTACCTGGTCAATCCAGTCACGGTCATGGAGCTGGCGGGCGCACTGCTGGAGGAGTACTCGCCGAAGCTTGAAGTCCTCGTAAAAAAGCCCTTGGCCACGCTGACAGCCTGACCGAGGACGGCCTGGGGCAGTTGATCGCACTGACTGCCCGCTGGCTCCCCGGTACCGACCTCACCATTGAAAACATGGGCACAGCCAAATGGCTGGAGGACGAGCACTGGCGCCGCATGGAAATCGCCGTCGCTAACGGCATCGCTCACGCACTGAACGGATAACCCTTAATGGCCGATCGCTCCGCCCGCCTTGCTTTCATTCTCAGCCTGACCGATAAGGTCAGCGCGCCGTTGGGCAAGGTGAAAACCACCTTTTCCGACCTGGCTGCTGCAGGTGAAGCCAACATCAAGCAGATGGGCTTAGGCCTGGGCGGCTTAATCGGCTCGGCAAAGGGCATTACCGAGTCCCTGGAACCGGCGCTTGAGATGAACCGTGCCCTGGGCCAGGTGCGATCGCTCGATGTAGCGGGGGACGCTTTGGACGCACTGAACAAGAAGGCCTTGGCGTTCTCTGTCCAGTACGCCACCAGTGCGGCCGAGTTTGTGGAATCGGCCTACAGCATCAGCGGGGCAATCAAAGGCCTGGCCGGCGACCAGCTGGCCACCTTCACCAACACCAGCAACCTGTTGGCCAAAGCGACTAAATCTGACGCCGAGACCATGGGGCAGTACGTCGGCACCATGTACAACGTGTTCAAGTCCGGCGCCGACGCGATGGGCAAGCAAAAATGGGTCGAGCAACTGGGCGGCCAAACCGCCACGGTCGTGAAGCTGTTCCGGACTGACGGCGCGCAGCTCAAGGATGCTTTTAAGGAAGTGGGCGCCATTGCGACGTCTTCCGGAATGAGCATCGCAGAGCAGTTCGCGGTGATCGGCACGCTCAGCAGCACCATGGAAGGCGGCGATGCCGGCGGGCGCCTGAAAGCGTTTTTCGAGAACGCCGGCAATGGCGCCAAGACCCTGGGCGTCAAGCTGACCGACGCCAAGGGCAACATGCTGCCGATCATGGACGTGCTCGCCAAGCTGGAAGGCAAATTAGGCGACCTCACCACCGCATCGGCGAACACCAAGCTGCTGGCCGCATTCGGCGGGGAAGGTGCCCAAGTGATCGGCGCCCTGGCCAAGGACACCGACCGACTGAAACACGGGATCACGGAGCTGGGTAAAGTCCGCGGACTCGAGTCAGCCGAGAAGATGGCCCAAGCGATGGTCGACCCGTGGCAGCAGTTCGGCGCCGCCGTGCAGGCCCTGCGTATCTCGTTCGGCCAGGCGCTGATTCCGATTCTGACCCCGCTGATGGAAAAGCTGATGGCCATCGCGTCGACGCTGACCCGCTGGTCCCAGATGTTCCCCAACATCACCCGGGTTATCGGCATCACCACGCTGGTGGTGTTCGGTCTGATCGCTGCTATGTCCGCCATGACCCTGATCGTGGGCATGAGCAAAATGGTCTGGCTGTCGATGATAACGATCTGGAAGTTGCTGACCTGGACCGGTTTCCGCTCGATCGCCATGTTTCTGTTCCACACGGTTATGGTCACTGCATTTGTCGTCGGCCTGGTCGCCCTGTACACCTGGATGGGGATGGTCCGGGTCGGCATGATGCTCTGGCAAGGCGCGATCTGGCTGGTTAACGCCGCCATGTTGGCCAACCCGGTTCTGCTGATCGTCGCTGGCATCCTTGCCCTTGGCGTGGCGGTCGCTGCCGCCATCATCTACTGGGACGAATGGACCGGTGCCCTGATGAATACCGCTGCCTTCCAGTGGATCGCGGGGCAGCTGCAGGCGCTGTCGGACTGGTTCGGCACCATTGGTGGGTGGACCGGCCTGGCCAGCGCAGCGTGGGACGGCATCGTTTCGATTTTCCGGGACGCGATCAGCGGCCTGATCGAGATGCTGAACAAAATCCCGGGCGTGCAGATCGACGCATCGTTTGGCGACATGCCAAAGGCGCCGGAGCTGCCCGGCATCTCCGTGCCCCTGGTGAACGCGCCGCAAGTCCCGCAGCTGGTCAGCGTCCCTTCCCTGGGCGAGCAGGCCGACCAGACCCGCGAACGTATCAGCGCTAACACCGCCAGCATCTCGCCGCTGCGCCCGAACGCGGTACCGGCAGGCGGCTTGCTGCGCTCGATCCAGAACACCACCAACAATCAGACGCAACAAGGCATCCATGTGGAAAACCTGACCATCAAGAACGACAAGCCGATGACCCCGCTTGAACTGGAAAGCATGGTCGGCATGGCGGTGAGCGGATGAGCGAATACCTCGATCTGCTGATCGTCGACAACGACCTGGTGCTGGATCTCGGCCGACAGCCGGAATTGGTAGTCGATAGGGCCTGCATTGCCCAGGACATCGGCCACATGATCCGCGACAGCGGTCTGCTGGTCTCCCTTGTCGCCGAGCGCAGCAACTTGATCAAGCGCGACTACCGCCAGCAAATGGAGCTGCTGGTGGAAACCGACGTGCGTCTGGTACCGGGCACCGCCCGGGTAAAAGATCTGGGCAACGGCCAGTACCTGATCACCGCCAAAACGCTGCAGTTCGGTGACGTAGAGGTGATCCTGTGAGCGATATCGACTTCAAACAGGCCCTGGCCGACTCCGGAATCCCTACGACCGATGCCGCGCTGCGTGCTGCCTGGGAGGCGGAAGTAACCGCCCAAGGCGCTACGGTGGCCAATACGTCGGCCTACTCGCCGTTCTGGCGTGTCGTCACGGCCCTGGTGACCAAGCCGGTGCTGTGGATCCTGACGTTTTTCAGCGACACCGTGCTGCCGAACTTCTTCGTCAAGACGGCCGGCGGCGCTTGGCTCGACACCCTTGCTTGGGCGGTGGACATTGCGCGCAAGGGTGAGAGCAAGGCGATCGGCAATGTGCTGTTCACCCGTTCCGGATCCTCGGGCGTGCTGCAGCTGCCCGCCGGCACTGTTGTGCAGTCGGCACCCATCAACGGCAACGTGTACCAGCTGGTGACCAGCGCGGCCGCGCAGTTCGCTGACGGGCAGACCACGGTCCTGGCACCGGTGGAAGCCGCGTTGCCTGGCAGCGGCCACAATCTCGCCCCGGGTTACTACGGCGTGCTGCCCACGCCGATCGCCGGTGTTATCGCGGTGACCAACCCGGAAGGGTGGCTGACCACGCCAGGCGCAGATGACGAACCCGACGACGAGCTGCGCCTGCGCACACGCAACCAGTTCAGCGCCGTGAATCAATGGCACACCGACTCGGTTTACCGCGCCCTGATCTCAGCGTTCCAGGGCGTGCAGCCCAATGGCGTGTATTTCGAGCATGGGGCCCCGCGTGGTCCCGGTACCGCCAATGCCTACGTGTTGTTTGAGGCCGATGTGCCAGCACAGTCGTACCTGGTGCAGATCAACAGCAAGATCATGGACGAAGGTAATCACGGCCATGGCGACGATCTCCTGGTGATGATCATCCCGGAGACCCAGAACGATATCGCCATGAAGCTGTGGCCGAAGTCTGTGCTGGCCCAGGCCGAGCGAGACACGCTCAAGGGCAACGTCGAGTTGTTCATCCGGGCCGCTTTCCGCGAGAGCACGGACAGCGACTATCAGCCGACGCTGACCTATCCGCAGTCGCGGTTTTCGTTCAGCCGCCTGGGCGAAGAGCTGCACCAGCAGTTCGCCGGCATCGAATCGTTGCGCTTCCTGAACAGCGACATCGTGTCCGAGCTGACCATTCCCCGTATCCAGACGCTGCAGGTGACTTTCGGTGATTAAGCTCGAACTGCCTTTTTGGCTTGATGCCGGCGAACTGGCCAAGCTCAAGGCCAGCGCCCAGGCGTACTGGGAAAAGGTCGAGGGCTGGCTGCAGTGGCCTCTCCTGCAGCTGGATCTGGAGACCTGTCACCTGACCGTGCTGGACCTGATGGCCTGGCAGCGCGACATCACCCGATTCAGCGGCGAGCCCGAAAGCCTGTACCGGCTGCGGGTGAAATACGCCTTCGTCAACGCCGTGGACGCCGGCAGCACCGCCGGGTTGAAGCGCATCCTGGTGCGGCTCGGAGTGGGCTACATCGAGATCGAGGAGCGCATGCCCGATCGGGATTGGGATGTGGTGCTGCTGCGCCTTTCCGACTCTCAGCTGTCGCAGAACCCCGAGCTGCTGCGCGTCCTAGTGCAGCAGTACGGCCGGACATGCCGCCGCTATGACTTCGTAACCATCACCACCGTGACCATGCAGATGGCCATGATCGATTTCAACCATGACCAGCAGACGCTTGTGGCCAGGCTGTAAGGACGTTTTATGACCCAGTTCATCACCACTGCCGGCGAGCAGCTGATTGCGCAGAAACAAGCGGCCAACCTGCCGCTGAACATCACACAGTTCATCTTCGCCAATATCCCCGGGTTGGCCCTCAACGCGCCGGCGAACCGGGCGGAAGTCACGCCAGCGGCTGAACACATCGTTTACACCGTGGCCATTCCCGATTGGGCGTCCGGTTATGTGAACCCCAACCAGGTGGTGTACAGCGCCCAGATCGGCAGCGACGTGGGCGATTGGGACTACAACTGGATTGGCCTGCAGTCCGATGAAGGCGTGCTGTTCGCGGTCTCCTACGTCGGCCTGCAGCAGAAGCGGCGCAACGTTCCGCCGCTGCAGACGGGCAATAACATCACGCGCAACTTCCTGGTGGTGTTTGACGGTGCCATGGCCCTGACCGGTGTCACTGTTGATGCCAAGACCTGGCAGTTCGATTACACCGTGCGCCTGTTCGGTATCGACCAGCGCGAGCGTTTGAGCAACCGCGATATCTACGGCCGCGCCGCGTTCTTCGATACCGCGTTGCTCCTGGAGAAGATCGCCGGCGCTTACCAGGTCGCTCCGGGTATCGCCTATGGCGAAGGCATCCGTATTCAAAACGCCTCACATGTGATCGTGGCGCCGCCGTCTTTCCCGACCATTGCTTATCTCGACTGCGCCTTGGAGCGCCAGCTCAACGAGGTCGTGGCCACCTGGAAGATAGTTTTCGGCACCGGCCTGGCCGACTACCTGGACAGCGTTGCCACCCAGCATTACGTCGTGCCGATCGCCCACCTACCCAACGCCAATTCCATCGTCGACCTGCGCACGGTGGTGAAGCTCGGCGGCAACGGTAGCGGTCTGGCTGAGCAGATCCAGGTCGCCATGCCGAAGCGTTCCCACATTTACTACTTCGCACAATTTTGAAGGAACAGACATGTCCGCATTCTTTGGGTCCGCGCTGCTTGCAGCGAACATCACCACATCGATTTACGAACACACCGGCACCACACCGATCACGGTAAACATTCGGATGGCCAACCAGAACAACGAAGAGGTGAGTTACTGGGTATGGATGGGGCCAACCGCGAGTCCTGAAAAGTGCATCACGCCCGGTGTAACCGTGGATGCCAACGCTCCCTGGGAGGACGTGGGGATGCGTATGGACCCAGGGGAAAAGATCTGGGCCATGGCTACCAAGGGGAATGTCTCAGTGCGTGCATTTGGCGCGGAGGATCAATAATGGGCTTCTTATCAACCCGATCGTCATCTAATGCGGCCGGTGGGAACATTCCACTTGGCGGCTACGCCGATGTATTCGCCAGTGGTGATGCATTCAAAGCTGCTGGGTCAATGATCCAACGGTCGCAGTATCCCCAAATGTCGGCGGCGTTTCCCCGAAGAAATGCGTTTACTACCAGCTTGGTCGCGCAGCCATTGACGGGTAGTTCATCTCTCGCGCGCTGCGGAACTTTCGGTAAAGGAAAGTTCGTCATTATGATGACGTCGGGCCCCTCGAACACCTCCTCTGACTCATTATATTCAACCGATGGGATCACCTGGACTCCCGCATTAACAACATCGAACCTGCTCTGGAATGGCATTTGCCATGGTGGCCCCGTCGGCAATACCAAGTTTATTGCTGTAGGGACTGCACAAGGGGGTAGTGCTGCCTCTACGTGCTGCGTGTCTGCGGATGGCATTACCTGGACAACAAGCGCTATGCCGTCGCTCATCTATCAGTCAGTAATCTGGTCAGATCAGCTTGGGCTTTTTGTCGCGTTCACGAACAGCACCGCCTGTGCGACTTCGCCGGACGGAATCACCTGGACTCAAAGGGCGACGCCTGCCGGCGGGTATTACCCAGCGGCTGGGCCAAATTGCGTCATTGCAATGAACCCAGGCGGCAACATGATTCGCACCACCGATGGCGTCAACTTTGCCCAGGTTCCAGGACTTCCAAACAAGGCCTACAGCTCTGTCGTGTATGCGAACAATATGTTCGTTGCCACTGTAGGCAGCAGCGCCGCCGGGTTTGGGATCGTTACGTCTCCGGACGGTCTTGTTTGGACCCCTCGCGTCACACCTTCCACATATGCCGGTGGGCAACTTGCTTATGGAGACGGTGTTTTTCTCTGCACCGGCTCCAGCGCCTATGGCTCCATGACTTCCACAGATGCCATTAATTGGATTCAGCGACCCAACGGCATTAACGGTTTGGTCTATTCGGTTTTTGGCAATGGTGTCTTTCTCACTACAGCTCCTTTTCAGAGCAATGGCACTACCTACAACCAGCTCACGTACACCGAAAACAGTACGACGAGTGATTGGATGTATATCGCTGGCACCGCTGGCAAATTCGTGAGGGTCAAGTAATGACAGTTCGCTTTATCTTCGATGCGGACGGTCTTTTGATCGGCGCTGACGATGGTTACACCATTCTTGAAAACAGCACGCCGTTGCCGCCACTTCCTGCCCGGGAAGACGGCGCGGTACAGCGTTTTAAAAACGGTGCCTGGGTGTTTGACGGGCAAAGCCCGCAGGTCCTCGCGCCGAAATTTCTGCTGCTGTTCACTCTGGCTGAACGAGCCGCTATTCGCGCTGTGCGTGATTCGAATCCAGGCGCAGGCGATCTGCTGCAGATGCTGGAGGATCCTCGCCTGGATTACGTTGAATTGAATGACCCTGGGTTGATCGAGGTGATCACCTTCTTGTCGACTGGCGAAGAACCATTACTCACACCCGATCGCGTCAGCCGTATTCTGAGCGGCAAGGCGCCTGTTGTGGACGAGCAACCATGATCCCGCTCAACTGGATGCCCGTCGCCATGCAGTGGCCCGAGGAGGCCACCAGCTGGATGAGCAAACTGGACGAGGCTAAGGATATGGCCGCCGCAGATCTGCAGAGCACGGCCGAACGCCTGAGCGGCATTGCAGATCTAGTCACCACCGATCTGAGTCTTATCGGCGATATCGCCAAGGGCGCCGTGGCGATCGGTCGCGAGGCCCTGGACGGCCAGTTTGGCGAGATCCCGCGCTGTATCACCGTGACACCGTTCCAGTCCGGGGTTGGCGAGAGCACCGGCTATCAGTGCTCGCTGTCGGCGCCGGGCGTCGTCCAGCGCCTGGCTGACAAACTGCAGGACAGTTCAGACCCGAATCGTCCGGACGGCGACGACCAGCACGCGGTCGTTGTTCTGTTCCTGGGCACGCAATACGACGGCATGTCGAGCCTGCTGGGCAAGTTCAACGCACTGATGCCGATCGGCGACCTGCAGCGCGCCGAGCGCCGAGCACAGAACCTGGTGCAATTGGAGACCGAGAAGTGGCAGATCCCAGCTGCAGGTGAGCAACCCCGCTGGTTTACGGCGCCGATGGAGCGCTGCACGGTTCTGCGCGAGGCCAGCCAAGCGTTCAGCACCCAGTTGGCCAACCTGGAGGCCTACGCCGCCAACAGCTCGCCACTCAGCGACCTGGCCGAGCTGGCCCAGCGGAAGGCCGAGCAAGTGCTCGAGCAGTCCGATCGGCTCACCGCGCTGCGTGACGTGCTCAACAGTGGCACGGACAACGCTGGCATGCAGGCCCGCATGATCGGGCCGGGCGACACCGCCGAGCTGCGTAAGCAGCTGCTCGAGGAGGACGACAGCACGCCCGGGCACGAATGGGTCATGTCGTCGGGCGTCATGTTCGTGGGCTCGCTCAAGGGGCTGAGTTTTGTAAAGGAGATGATGGGCCTATGACGTTGCTCCTGGACGGAACTCAGATCCGTGGCCACAGCCTCAAGCTGACGGGCAACCTGCGGATCGAAAGTGACGACATGTCGGGGCAGACCAGCGCCACCGACTCTGCGGACAAAGGCTTTAAGCCCAAGACGCTCACTGTCGCGATGAAGATCAAATACAAGGACTCGGCGGACCTGGCGGCGTTGATGAGCATGGCCGAGGCGACAGAGAGCGGTGGCCAGCGCAAGACCTACCGAGTCGTCAACGACACGGCCGAGGCCTTCGGCGTGCGTCAAGCGCAGTTCAGCGATAGCTTTAGCGCCCGGGAAGACGACACGCTGTCACAGTGGATTATCCAGTTCACCCTGGCTGAGAAGCTGTCCAACCCGGAGAAAACCGAGCAACGCCGCGCTGCCAACGGCACCAACAGCCAAACTGCCCCAGGAGACAGCGTGGCCAGCAGCGACGGCAGCAGCAGCGGCCAGCCGGAGCTGACGGGCTTTGAAAACGTGTTGAAAAAGGTCGACGGTTGGCTGGGCGGTGATCAGAAATGAGCATGAAACTGCACCAGGTGCTGTCCATTGCCGGCACCGTCTACCAGATGGCCAAGAACGATGTACGGCTCGACCTTAAAAGCCCAGGGCGAGCCGTTTTCACCATCAAGGCCGAGTCAGCGGTTAAAGGCCTGGTCACGCTGGACATCGGCTACAACGACAGCACGCTGCAGCGGCATTTCCTGGGCTACGTCGAGCGCTGCACCACCACCAACCGCACGGAACAGGTAGTTGCCTGCCGCGAACTGACCGGGATCCTGGCCAACCCCTTGCCCATGAACCTGCGCCACGTCGACATGCGCCAGGTCCTTGCCGAGGTCAGCAAACAGACCGGGCTGTCGTTCAAGGTGCCTGATCAGGATTACACCCGGGTAAAGGCGCCGTTCTTCTACAGCCTGGCGTCTGGGTATCTGGCGATGGACAGCCTGGCCAAGATCTATGGCATCCCCGACTTTGTGTGGCAGCAGCAGGGCAATGGCGAGGTGTTCGCCGGCAGTTGGGCGGACAGCTTCTTTGGCGCCCGATCGGCGCTGGAACTGCCCCTGGATCTATTCAACGACTACCAGGGCAACCAGAGCGCGGTCATTGCCGCGATTCCCGGGCTGCGCCCTGGTGCATCGATCAACAATGGCGAACGGATCACCAGCGTGGCCCTCGCCGGCACACAGATGGCCATCAAATGGACGACGCAGTAAAACGCAGCGTAGAGCGACAATTTCCGGAACTGTCCGGTCAGTACCACTTGCCCAGGTTCGCCCAGGTGGTTGCCATCGCTGATGCGCCGGCTGATGCGGGCATGTGCGACGACTTCCGGCCGCGCTATGCGGTCGACCTGCAGGTGCTGACGCCCGACGGCATGCCCGACGCCAGCATGCCGCTGCTACCTGGTGTGCCGTTGCCAGTACCGACTGGTGGCGACGAAATGGGCATGTACGCCTTTCCGCACGAAGGAACCCGGGTTGTGGTGTGCTTTGCCTATGGCCTGCCGCATTGCCCGTACATCCAAACGATCCTGCCGCATGGCCTCAGCCTGCCCAAGGTGCCGAAGGGGGACCACGTCTGGCAGCACAGCGACGTCGCCCAGCAGCGTGTCGACGCCGCCGGCAACTGGTCCCGCCTGACTGATGGCAAGATCAGCGACCAGTCCCTGGAACGCCAGGTCGACAGTGGTAGCAACCAGGAGAAGTACCAGAGTCATGACCAGGACGTGGCCACCCACTCGACCGAGCAGGTTGGTGGTATTAAGCGTATCGACGCCCTGGGCGCGCTCAAGCTGAATTCCGCCGGCACTGCCACGCTTGCCGCTCTGGACGACATGCACCAGGCCACCGGCCGCGACCTCAACCTGGTGGTGGGTAAGAAGCACAACGCCGCCGTGGGTGGTGATATGTCCGAGCGGATCCAGGGTCTACGCGAGAGCGTCAGCCAGGTCAGCCAACGCCTGGTGGCTCCGAAAAACCACGTAGGCTCGGGAAACGTGAACATCTTTCAGGTGGTGGTCGATCTGCTCGACCTGGTGCAGGAGATGAACACCCAGATTGCAGCGCATGTGCATCCGCAGGTAGGGCAGCCACCAGTCAACGCGGCCGCGTTCACTGCAGACGCCTTTAAAGCAGCTCTGCTGTCGGCAGAACTGGGCTCTGTGACTTTGTAGATGTCATAGCCGGTTCTTACACTAGGAATCGTCTCCGTTGTCACGCATTCTGTTGCTCTAGAAGTTTTCCCCAGGGAACGGAATACTATGAAGCCACTGTTAAGTGCCGCGCAACGTGTGATAAATGATGTCCAGGCGTTTGGGCTCACGCTCGATTGCCCTAACATGGTTTTGACCCATGAGACCCAGACTTATCGAGGGCCAGGACGGATAGTACAAAACCCAGATGGCTACTTTGATATTCAGCATTTTCCGGTGATCCCAGAAACGGTTAATCTTTTTCGTGGGTTCGTTGACTCGAATTATCTATGTTCTCATTTGCTCCCTGGGCAAATAATAGAATCGGGATATTTTAAGGTAGAGGCTGTTTCGATAGAAGGGGACGTGTGGGTAGCTGATAGAGTCTGGATCGGTAGTAAGGTAGATACTCATAACAGAGGTGTGGTTCTTAGTGGGACTGCCGCTTCCGTAACCCTGCATGGCCAGCCTATCAATACTCGCCATTATGTCCGCACGATAGCATTTCATGATGAGCTTCGCTTCCCAGCAAATGGATCCACTACGAGCCTTGCTGGTACGTCGCTCAACAAAACTACCTTTACGATCGGAAAGGTCACATGTGCTCTAACTGTTAATGAAAAAACGCTAGAGTTTTCCACCGATTCCGATGATTCATTTGACGAGGCTTTACATGGCTATTGTCTAGAAGCACTCCAGTTTGTGGCTGGTCGTGAAATCAAGCCATTTTATAAACTCAGCACGGGGCCTGATATATACACTATTGATGCTGTCGCAGTAGAGAGTTTTGGAGTCATGTGGTCACTTGAAGCCCCTGTCGAGTGTCAGGCACCATTTCATTCCGCTCACTGTATCAGTCTGGTCCAAAGCATCGTGCGGCTTTGTGAGGGCGGAAAACCGCGGTTCCTTCACTATCATAGAGATATTGCCATCGCTCGACTGTCGGGCTTGGAACCCGCCGCACTAGCAGCTTGCGTTGTAGTTGATGGGATGGCCGAGCAATACTTCAAATCTTTTAGCGCTGCTGACCCGATCTTCGTTGCGCAATGTGAGGCCGCTATTCCCGAACTGAAAAGGCTTGGAGAAGAGCCAGGTTCATTATTCACTGAGAGAGTTGTGAGCAAACTTTTAGGTAGTTTGAGTTCGGCGAAAAGTTCTAGTTCCACAAATACATTGTATAAGCTCTTTGATGTTGAGTCGGCAAGGGTGTGGAATGAACTCAGGCATCCCGCCGCTCACGGCTCGTTGATAGACAAAAATTTCACCGCCCAAAAGCTTTTCAGCAACATGATGACGTGCGTGTACATGTATTACGCGATGGCCCTTGCTGTGCTCGAATATGAATATGAGCATGTTAATTATTCGGTGCAAGGCTATCCCTTAATAGAAAACGTAGTTATTGCAGCAAAAAAATTAGCGGATTCTGGCTCCCAGTCTCGCTAGGTAAGCTCTTTCATTACGTCGCATAGGGCTGTCCGCTGCTGGGCAGCCGCTGCGTCGAAGCTGTGTACAAGAATTCAATCATATCGGGCTTGAGCGCGTGAGAAGTCTCAAGCCCTGAGACGAATCCTTCAGCCCGCTGGCGCGCCATATTCACCGCTTGAATACTCTCGCCTGTCTCAACGGCTACCAGCAACCTCAGCACAGCGGTGCGTACCCAATAGGGCCGTTCCATTGTGCGAAGATTCATAATTGTTCTCTGGGCCTACCCCATTAATCACCAGTTTTAAACACTAGAACGCCGAATTTTCTATACGTGACCGGGCCGTATTCTAAGTGTCCGTTTGGCAGCAAAATCCTCACATGTGAACAATTCAACCGCTCCGAGCGATCCGCGAACATAAGGGTAAATGTCGCAGTATGGGTCTGTTCAAACAGGACGGGTAAACCAGGCAGCGCGACATCACCTTCACTGATGGTGAAAACAACATCGGCTGGACCTCTGTAACTCAGATAGCCCATCACCTTTCTCCGGGAACTTGTTGGTCGAGCTGTGCCTCGACGGCATACTCCAACGCCCCGTCGGCCAGCTCCAACATATCGCTCAAGTCGTCACGATCAATCACCTGGGACCGATGCAGCGAATGGGCGGTCCTGAGCAGCGCTTTGTGTTGCGCGCCAGGATTTTCGAGCAGGGCGATGCTGTCATTCAGCAAAACCTTCCAGGTGGCGATCGCCGCTGTCCGTTCGATTGCATGCATGTCCATTACCACCTGCTCTAAAAATACTGTATGCATGAACAGTAATACATGTTGTGGCGGTCATTCCAGTTCACCGGACGAAATGCACGCCGCCGAAAAATAGCGATGGAAAGAAAAAACATCCGGGAAAAACACTTATCCCCCTCCCGCCGACGGGCTTTGTGTCCCAAAAAAATGCAAACACCAGGTGTGGTGCAACTAACGCTCCAAGCCACGCCGGCTGTGGGGTTACCCAGGGGAGCGCGCATTGCACGGCGTGCAAGGTTTTGCAGACAAATGTCATGGCGTTGCAATACTGGCTACAGGTTGGGGGCAGCCTACCGGTGTTGCCGAATGCCCAGCCCGCTTGGGTGAAAAAATGAAAAACCCCGAATACACCTTATTTTCAAAATATTCGCCGCTCCCAAGCTAGTAGACCTGACCGGTTCTAACCCAGTGAGTCGAAACTGCTGAGAGTCAGATAGGCCGTGGCCTACAGCCGGTCTCTGAATTCCTTTCTCTTTGCACAAATGTGGTACACGCCATTTGTCCTCTTGACACCTCAACGTCTCCCCATATGCTGCTGACTTCCGTCATAAGGAGCATCTCGTGCAAGGAAAGTTTTGGCCGGACCATCAATCAGCGAAGCATATTGAATGTGATGGCGTTTGCTGGCTGCTTGATCATTTGCGCGATACCTCCTTTCAAGTAGACGTTCCCGCATCGGCTGGACAGCCTCGGGTTTTGCTTACGGTAAATGTCCAGTTCAGTTCACACTGCGTAAGCCGGGGTCCAAAAAAAGGGGAGCAAATAGATTTTCATGCTGTGGGTATCCAGCGAATGGTGATTGATCACCGTCAGATCAGAAGAGAGTTCAGGGAGGATCGGCACGCCTTATCGTTTCTACTGCCTGAAATCGTCCGCACCTTTGAGGATCGGAGATGCTTTTTTACAGGCAAGGAAAACTTTCTAACGCTTGAGCTGGGGGCAGTCCTTCCTGGGTATGCACCGGATACCAAGTACGAAATCTACTTCAACGTCAGAAAGGAAGATCGGAAGAATACCGTGAGGTTGCACATCGAGAGTGCCTATGTGCGTGATGAGTACGCTGACAATGAGCCAGTGAATTTCAAGAAAGAAGACAAGATAAAGGCTTGGAAACTGTTTTTGAAACGAGCTAAAGGGGAGCCCGTCAGAGGACATAAAGGCAACAATTTAAAGCTAGGCAAGCGCTAAAAAAGCAAACCCCCCAATTAAGGGGGGTTCCGCGGATGCCCTTAGGGCTAACCCATCAACCGGCACGGCCGGAACCAATGGCGGCATCTGAACATCCGTAAACTCCGACAATTCAAGAAATCTCCTGAACCATCCAAATGTACGGACTCCGTATATATCCAGACGTAGCCAGACTACTCAAATTTGAGTATCGGGTCAACGATCATTGGCTCAATGAGTGCTCATTCTGTCTCAATAGCGACCGGTGGCGCGGTCAGGGGATGAGTATATTAAGAGTATCGTTCGCGCAACCCAGAGAGACAAATCCGACCTTGGGGGCGGACGGCGTGGTGACGGTGGACATGGCGAACCTCGGCGTGAATGTGCCTGGGCGATACGCGCGCAGACACCGATTGGGCGCTTGGTGCGCCTCTGATCAAAAAGTGCGCAATTCTAGCGGCGAGCGCGCACGATGACCAGCGTTTGGCGGAGAATTACGACGAGTGCTGTGTTAAATCCCCTGCGTGGTGGGTGTGCGGTTCCGCTTTACCCTCAGTGCATTTGGCTCTGGATGATAAACGCTGCTGCTTGTTGTCCGGACAAGGGGGACGATTCTGAATTGGCCCGACCAGGATCGATAAAAGGGTGAAACTTAACTTCTACCCAACGCCCATTACATTAGCGGATGGGGCACGCAGCCGCATGAACTGACCGCCTTTGAGACTGTAATCAAGAAAGTTGACACCTGGTTTCATGGGGCACGCCGCAGCATGAAGTTGCATAAAGTGCTGACGATCGGCGGGGTGCTCGTGCCCCTGGTGAGTGACGACGTGCGCCTCGATCTGAAAAGCCCCGGGCGGGCCACGTTCACGGTCCAGGCCGGCGCGCAGGTCCACGGCCTGGTGACGTTCAATATCGATTACAACGAAGCCGCACTGCAGCGTCACTTCATCGGCTACGTCGAGCGATGCACCGCGGCAAACGGCATCGAGCAGGTGGTTTTCTGTCGTGAAATGGCCGCGGTACTTGGCAAGTCACTGCCGCTGAATCTTCGTCATCCCGACCTGCGCGCGGTGCTGACCGAGATAAGCAGCAAGACCGGTCTGCACTTCCGGGTGCCCGATCAGCCGTACACGAAGGTCAAGGCGCCGTTCTTCTACAGCCTGGCTGCTGGATACCAGGCGATGGACAGCATGGGCGGCGTGTTCGGGATCCCCGACTTTATCTGGCAGCAGCAGGGTGACGGCGAGGTGTTCGTCGGTTCCTGGGCGGAGAGCTTCTTTGGCGGCAGGCCTGCGCTGCAGCTCCCTGTCAGCCTGTTTGACGGCTACCAGGGCAACCAAAGCGCGATGGTCTCGGCACTGCCCGGGTTACGACCAGGCGCATCATTGCACCAGGGCGAGCGGATCACCAGTGTCACGCTTGCCGGCACACAGATGGCTATCCGATGGACGACGCAATCAAACGCAGCGTAGAACGCCTTTTCCCTGAACTCACCGGTGGTTACCACCTGCCGCGCTTTGCGCGGGTGGTGGGCATCGCTGACGCGCCTGCAGGCGCATCCATGTGCGACGATTTCCGGCCTCGATACGCGGTCGATATCGAAGTACTCGGCCAAGACGGCGAGGCCGATCCGGCGGTGTCGGTGCTCTACGGCGTACCGCTGCCGCTGCCTTCGGGCGGCGAAGAGATGGGTATGTTTGCATTTCCGCAGGAAGGCACTCAGGTGGTCGTGTGCTTCGCATACGCTTCACCGAGCAAGTCCTGTATTCAGACGATCCTGCCGCACGGTCTGAGCCTGCCGAAGGTGCCGAACGGTGACCAGGTGTGGCAGCACAGTGATGCGGTGCAGCAGCGCGTCGACGCAGACGGCAACTGGTTGCGCCAGACCGATGGGAAGATCCGTGACCACGCGATTGAGCGCGAAGTAGAAGCCTTGGGCAACATCGAGAAGTACCAGAGCCATGTCCAAGACGTTCAACACCACTCGACCGAGGAAGTTGGGGGGGGCATCAAGCGTATCAATGCCCTGGGCGCGCTCAAGCTCAATTCAGCGGGTACCGCCACGCTGGCCGCCCTGGACGATATGCACCAAGCGACCGGCCGTGACCTCAACCTGGCCGTGGGCAAAACCCACAACGTCACTGTGGGCGGCAACATGCAGGAGAAGATCGCCGGCCTGCGCAAGAGTGTGGCGGGGATGAGCCAGCGCCTCGTCGCGCCGAAAAACCACGTAGGGTCTGAGGGGGTGAACATTTTCCGGGTGTTGTGCGACACGCTCGATCTAATCGAACAGATGGCGACAGAACTGGCGTCACATACGCACGGGCCGTCGCCGGTGCCGACGCAGGCTGGGGCATTCGCGGCAGATGCGGCGAAAGCTGCGCTCATGTCAGCGATGCTTGGTAGCGTTACTCTCTAATTCTTCGTATATTTAGACTGAGTTGGATGTTCCTATTTACTGGGCAGGCTCATGGAGGATTGCTTGTTGGTGTTTTCTAAAAATAAAATTGTGTTTGCCTGGTGGAATACTAGCTTAGCGCCCTCCGGTAAAAGCAGATCCACCGCTGAGCAAAGGATGATAGCTTGTAGGGTTATTATCAATTTGATAAATCAAGCAGGTGCCGACTTTATTGCTCTCGGTGAGATGTCGCAAGACGACTTTGATTTCATTGCTGGCGAGTGTGATCACCCTTCGTATAGTTTTCATTCTGGGATAACTAGAGCTGGAAAATCAAGTTTCGATATTTGCTATATCTGTAATGAGCTGAAAATCACAGTGCTTTCAGAGAAGGATGTCATTTCACTCAAGGGAAACTCCACCTTAAAAATTGCAAAAAGAGTAGATCTCGGAGTGTTAGAGGATGGTTCAATATTCCATATTTTAGTCTCGCACTGGCCTAGTCGACTATGGTGCGAGCAGCACGATGCAAGGCGGCATATTTTCGGCCTGAGGCTAAGAGATACATTTGATAGCATGTGCGTAGAAGACGAGCCAACTCCATACGTGATTATGTTGGGCGACTATAACGACGAACCCTTTGATGAGTCTCTCAGCGAGCAAGTCATGGGAAGTCGGGATGTGGATTTGGTACGTCGAAAAAAGCATCTTCTGTATAACCCTTTCTGGCGGTACCTCTGTAAACAGACCGTCGGACACCATGGGTCGGGTAGCTATTTCTACAAAGGTGGAGCAGTTACTAAATGGCATACCTTTGACCAGCTTATGTTTTCTCAAGCATTTCTCACTTCCGATAATTGGGTCTATAATCACGATTGTGATTTGATTCTGGAAATTCCAGAACTAGTAGAATTGGTGAAAAATCCTAATTTTATATTCGATCACCTTCCTGTTTATGGAATTGTAGAAAAGGTTATTCAAAATGGTTGATTTTATAGATTCGTTTAATAAAGGTATAGAAGCCGCCAAAAAGGCAGAGCACAACAAAGATGAGATCGATTCTGTCATTGAAGCTATGAATGTGCAGCTTGGCAATGTTAGTGCAGGAAAAGTTAAAGTGGAAATAAAGTTAAAGACCAATCCGCTTGCTGACTTCTTTGCGTCTGCTGCAAAGACTCCAGTTAAAGGAAGCTATTGGGCAGTTGTAGCGTACAATCCCTTAGCTGAAAGTTCTTCGCCAAAAGAACTTGCACGTTGGAAGTCTGATCCAAACGGCTATCCCTGCGAAATAATCACGGATGCTGGGGATGTTTATTGTGAAGATAAAATTGCTCTGGAGAAAGCTTTTAACTTTATGCTCGGTACACCGGATGTAGGGAAAAAACTGTTAGCAGTTATGAATCAAAAATGAAGAGTTGAGCAAGAACATACAGATGAATAAAGGGTTTTTCCACTTTTGGTTTGGATATTTGTGGACCCGGAGCTGAGCGATCAGGTTTTCAATATCTTAAAGCCGCCCACTGAGGCGGTTTTTTTGCCTGCAGGAAAGTAACCATCGTAAGCGCTCCATAAACCCCACCTGGCAAAAGATAGGTAAAGCGCTTAGCTGTGAAGTCGAGGTTCGCAGTTCCACGGCAGCAAGGCTTCGTAATCCTCTACCGATGTCGCCGTTGGCAAACGTTCA
>NZ_JAGTPK010000079.1 GCF_021147775.1 Pseudomonas californiensis | reverse complement strand
TACCCGCTTAAAAGGCTAGAGCTGGTGCCCACTTAAATTTAAGTGCACACCATGTCTTGGCTTTGCGGGGCTGGGTAGATGACTTGGCCGGACGCATACACATAAATGGGGGCGGACGTCCGTTGTTGTGATCATTTCCATGGACATCTGCGTTTACGATAAAAGCCACGAATAATGGGCCTTCGGGCTATGTCCATGGGCTCATCATTCGTAGGTACTCGTTCTATGCGAGCTGTGAGCGCGTCTTTAGACCCGATTTGGCCAAGACCCCAATCGTAGTACTCAGCAACAACGACGGGTGTGTGATAGCTCGATCCTACGATGCGAAGCCGTTCGTAAAAATGGGCGAACCATATTTCCAAATTCGAGACAAGCTGAAGCAGCATGGAATAGTGCCGTTTTCCAGCAATTATGCCCTGTATGGCGACATGTCCGAACGCGTCATGACTATTTTGGAATCTACGGTCGACTCTTGGGAGTGGTACTCGATCGATGAAATCTGGCTTAGCATGGATGGTATGCTTGGTAGCCTTGAGGCATTCGACCGTGATCTTCGGTCCCGCGTTTTGCGCTGCACGAGCATCCCGGTCGGCGTTGGAATAGCATCCACTAAAACCCTTGCCAAGTTGGCCAACCACACTTCCAAGCGCTTGCAAGCTCAAACTGGAGGCGTTGTGGATATTCGTGATTCTTTCAAGCGAGACTGGGTCTTGCGTAACACCGCGGTAAGGGAGATCTGGGGAATTGGTAGGCGAATGACAGCGCACCTGGAATCCATGGGTATCCTGAGGGCTATGGACTTGGCAACGGCTGATCCCAAGATGCTGCGGCGAAAATTTAGCGTGGTGGTGGAGAAGACCGCCCGTGAACTGGCAGGCATATCATGCTTGGACGTTGAAGAGGTCGAGCAGCCAAAGCAAGAGATCTGCTGCAGTCGGGCATTCGGCAAACGCCTCACAGAGATTGAACCGATCAAACAGGCAGTGGCCACTTACGTTGGACGCGCAGCGGAAAAACTCCGAGCTCAACGTTCGATGTGCAAGCGCCTGCGAGTGAGCATCCGCACGGGTATGTTCAATCCTGACGAGGCCAAATACGCCAACGGTGCGCTGGTGGAGTTGCCGTATCCCACCAACGACGTGCGTCTCATGACAAAGGCTGCAACCGAAGCAGTCAACCGCCTGTTCCGGCCTGGCTTCAAGTACAGCAAGGCGGAAGTCCTGCTGCTGGACCTGCGTCAGCCTGGCGAATTTACCGACGACCTGTTTGCCGCTTCACAGCCAGCGGCAGCAGAGCAGGTGATGAGTGTACTGGATGAAATCAACGCACGCTGGGGCAGGGGGACATTGCGAGCGGGAAGTGTACCAACCGATCCTGAATGGGCGATGCGTCGGGACATGATGAGCCAGAGTTATACGACGCGGCTGGATCAACTTTGGAAAGTCAAATGTGAATGATAAAAACTTGAAAGTTGAAGGGCGGGAATGTTCTTCGGCAGAACGCTGGGGAGGGAGTTCTGCAGTTTCGGCATAAGCTGAATTAACCCCCGTTGGGACCAGTTTTGGAACCAACGGGTGCATTTCAGTGCATTACTGGTGACGACTCATGATGACTTTGACCTTCGTGCCCGCGACGATAGCTCTGCTGTTGAGCCAAAGCTGCATGATTGAACCCTGGCGGTGGGGCAGGGCTGTCCGATGTTGTGCGCTCGGGTATTCGAGTCGTGGAGGGCGGTCATGCCACCGACGTTACCGCATTTGTGGGCACACTGGCGTCTCGCCGTTATATTGCGTGCTGAACCATCAGGATAAGTGAGCGAATTTCAGGTTTCGAGACAAAAGGCAAAGCAGTAGCAATGACCAGGGAAGGATGGAATAGACTGACCTGTGCCAGCTTTATTTATTGAGAGGCTGGATTTTCTGCTCGGGGCCTCAGCCGACATGCTTCGACCCAACGCCCGCCGTGAGCATGATTGGCTGATCGCACAAGCTGCTTCAGCGTGCTTGCAAGGGATTCCTGACTGAGTGCTTGTGTCAGTGTTTTTATTTCCTGAAACGGACCTTGATCTGAAAGAAACTGCCGTAATATCGGGCGGGTTCCATTTCTTTTATGCATATCAAGTCAAGGTTGCCATATGCCAGGTCCCATGGAGCAGGTGCAGGAAAATATTCAAGAGCTGATCGAGACCGCAGAAGCCCTCGCGGATGAAGCGGAGAGCTATATCCAGAGAGCTTCAGAGATCAATGATCAATATT
The DNA here is from genome assembly GCF_021147775.1 of Pseudomonas californiensis. Taxonomy (GTDB): domain Bacteria; phylum Pseudomonadota; class Gammaproteobacteria; order Pseudomonadales; family Pseudomonadaceae; genus Aquipseudomonas; species Aquipseudomonas californiensis. The sequence continues at coordinate 2,573 of NZ_JAGTPK010000079.1, read as the reverse complement.
GCGCCATGGACGCCAGAAATCCGGTGCCTCTTGATGAGCAGCCTTACGGAGAAGAGTTGGCACTATTGGGACCGGCTCCGCAGGTTTTGCGCGAACTTGTCGTTGAGCTTGAGCGCGCATCTGTTGCTGACGTTACTTTTGCAGGTCTTGATAACCTGATAGACGCCGCGACCAAGCAGATCGAAAGCGTCCAGTCAACGCTATGGGGCTTGACCGAACTGCCAAGCGATGAAGATGAATTTGACGACGACGGGTTTGTGCTTGGGCTTGGGTATACAGTTGCGGACACGGTTGTGGACGTGGTTGCGGATTCGGTTACGGGTGCCGATCCTGACCAGGACCAGGACCAGGACCAGGACCAGGATGAAGATGAAGATGAAGATGAAGATGACGATTAATCGGTCTGACCTGTTTGGGCCTAAGTATCCAGTGTTGAGGGCGTATTGACTGGTCGGCTTCAGCTTTGCACAACGGCTCGTGGAGATTGATGCTCCTGAACGCTCCCTCATAGGCAGCACAGCGCAGTTGCATATCCCTTTTTTCTCGGTGCAAGGAGTTGCTGTGCATCAGGTTGTCGTAAAGGCGTTGAATGTGATTGAAAAAGAAAGCCTTGAGCCTGAGTACACTGAAGCTTTCGACGCTGTTCGGGCTGTCGTCATAGAGTTGGGTGAGCACAACCTGGCTGACCTGCTGTTTGCCGATATTTCTGATTCGGTCTCAGTTCTGCAGGTGAGCAGGCTCTTCGACTTTCTGGCCTGGCAAACAGATGACAATGGATCGGCGATGACTAGGACCGTAGAGCGTTGGCTTATCGAAGGCACGAATTTGCGCAAGATTCAAATTGCGCTCAATCTCGGGATGTACCCTTTTCCGGATGCGCTTGAAATGCGTCGAGTGCTATCAGACGTTGCGGTGTGCCATCCCCAAGTAGCCGATAAGTGCCAGCAATTGATTGCTTCCACGCAAGGCCGGTAAAGTTGTCAACCTTCTGCAGCCTGCTTTCTGAAGGGACTGTGCTCTTTGCAGCTTGGTGTCCAATGCCCGTTCAAAAAGGGAATCTTCAGGCCCTTGTTTCCGGCGTCAAACCTGGCGACGATTGGTAAAAAGTTGGCGTCGTACTCGTCTATTATGGCTGAAGCGATTTGGCCAGAAGAGGATGCACAATGTTTTCAAAGTCCGATCTCCAACGAGTTCTTGAAACAGCTTTTTTGCCTTCCAGGTGCGAATGCACGATTGCTGCGAACGAAACTTTTTCGGTCAAGCTACTCCACCCCGAATCGGGTGACATCCAGCTGTATGTCACCGGGACGCCTCTGTCTGAGCTGTCCACCAGCAGATCCATTGCGCGTTTTGTACTCTCGCTGAAAGAGCAGAGAGACCTTATGAGTCAGATGGAACTGTCCATGAAGCGACTGGCGTAGAGCGAGCAAGGAAGTCGTGACACTGTCGAGCGGGCTCAAAATGGAGCCGCGACACCAGAGTACTCTCCGGCATGCTCCTTTGGGCTGGCGGGAAAGCGGGACTGATGATCAATATAATGACTGACCCTGACGGTCGGGCAGTTGTGTGAAGGAGCCTGAAAATCGCTGTTCAGAGGCCGTATCAGTCTTGAGGGGGGCAGCTGTTGCTGCACTGCGACGTTGACCTTCAGGGCTTTGGGTACTGCATGAATTGATGTGTCGATAATGTCATGAGGCTGCACATAAACAGCCCCATCATTTGACTCGATTCGGTAAATTGCGGTTTTATCAAAGATTTCCCCAAAGGGCACTCTGGAAAGCCATACTTCGAAAATTTACCGCTTCAGATTTGTTTTCTGGGCCCATCTGAAAAGGCAGGTGCAACGCGTTATTTGCTTTTCGAGGGCTTTCTTGTCTTCCGTGTAACCGGCCGGGGGAGCGCATCTACCGAATCCTGCCGATAAAATCGATTGTGCCCACGAGTTCGAAACTCTCCTTGTAAACAACGATATCTTCGCAGACCAGCTTGCCTTTCCAACCGTGAGAAAGTTTCGAGCATACTCACCCGCGCGACTGGGGCCGAAGTCATGGACAGCAGCAGCTGTTTCGCAGATCGGGTGGGTGGTGTATGCCCAAAAATATAAGAACGGCGGGTTTTCTTCGAGTCCGCAGCGAGCATGTGGACGGGTGTTTCGTCTGCGTGTACGAGCTGTTGTTCGATCACCACGTTAGTGCTCATTGCGGCTCTGGAGGACAATGGATTTGGAAACTCAGGCCCTCATCGTGCTGTGCCCCCTACTCAAGACTGAAGGTTTCTGGGCAAAACGTGCCTTGAGTGGTTGACCAGGCTACGGTCGTTCCATTGAGTTATAGTCATGTCATTGTTGAGCTACCCCAATGACCTGGGCTACAGCTCATATCGCATCAGTTGCACCAGCGCCCCGGCCTGAAAACCAAGGCCAAGTCATTAGAAGGACGCCATTTCACGTCCGCAGAGAGTCAGGGAAAATGTAATGTAAGCGCTCCATGAACCCCACATTCAAACCACTGAGCTGATACCGGATGCTGTGCTCCCGATTCCCTTCAGGAGCCCGTTCGCCATGATGCGACCCG
>NZ_JAGTPK010000078.1 GCF_021147775.1 Pseudomonas californiensis | reverse complement strand
GTGTCCGGATGCTTGTGGAATGAGTGTCCGGATCAGCGTGGAATCAGTGTCCGGATGTCGGTGGAATGGGTGTCCGGATGGTCATGGAATCCCCAGTCTGACATCGGATTCTCTATAAAGCCCGGCCTGGACTCAAATGCTTAAGTGAACAGCATTACGTCCTTGCGACGGGCTTTTTGCTTCCTGCGTATTGATTGATCAACGACCGCAACCCACACCCAATCAACTGACACAGATCAACCACTCGGCGCAAAATGAGAATTAGTCTCAATAGAGACTTGCTATTATCTCAATAAGAATTATTCTCATCAAACCGATACAGGAGATGGAACATGACTTATTTGATCGATGCATGGCTGGATCGCCCGCACCCCTACCTCAGAATTCTTCATCGGGAAACGGGAGAAGTCTGTGCGGTATTGGAGGAAGAGGCACTCGAAGAATTGCGGGACCAGGGCGATCTTGATGTACACAGCCTGAGTTCCAGCGAGCCGGTGGTCCTCAAGGAGCTGGTGCGCAATCTGTTTCTGTTCTGCTATGCGCGGGCGTTGCGCCCGATGGGCGAGTTGCACTGAGCATGAAGCATCAGCACAACTCCACTGCTGAACGAGTCAGCGCGACTCGTTCGGCAATCATGCGAACCGACTGAACCGTTTACAGAACGGCCAGCAGTTCCACGTCGAATACCAGCACGCTGTGCGGTGCGATGCTGCCGACGCCCTGAGCGCCGTAAGCCAGCTCGCTAGGTACATACAGACGCCATTTGCTGCCGGTGTTCATCAGCTGCAGCGCCTCGGTCCAACCAGCAATCACGCCGCTTACCGGGAATTCCGCAGGCTCGCCACGATCATACGAGCTGTCGAAGACAGTGCCGTCGATCAGCGTGCCGTGGTAGTGAGTGCGCACCTGATCTTCACGGGTTGGCTTGGCGCCATCGCCAGCAGTCAGGACTTCAAACTGCAGACCAGAGGCAAGCGTGGTAACGCCTTCGCGCTTGGCGTTTTCAGCCAGATAAGCCACGCCAGCACCAGCCGCTTGCTCGGCCTTGGCGGCTGCTTCGGCCTGCATGATTTCGCGGATGACTTTGAAACTGGCGGACATTTCTTCCTGACCCACACGGCTTGGCTGACCGGCGAATGCATCGCGCAGGCCTGCCAGAATTGCGTCCAGGTTTACGCCCGGCGGCGGGTTGTCACGCAACTGGTCGCCCAACTGGCGGCCAATGCCGTAGCTGACGCGGGTTTCGTCGGTGGACAGATTGACTTCGGACATGACACTGCTCCGCAGAGGGACGCGCAGTCAGCAACAGCGGAAAGCCTTGACGGCAATAGCGATGCGATCTGTAGCGCCCCGAACCAAAAGGGCGAGCAGCCTAGCACAATTGGCAGTCTCGCCCTACCGCAGCAACGCGCAGGGCCTTGCGTCAGGACCAGGAAGAGTGAAACGAAATCGGTATGCGCATTTCGGACTTGTCGTTGACTGGCATCCCGCACAGCTCGTCATGCACGACGCAATGCACCAGATAGAACGGGACAACCGGCACATTTTTCAGCAGGTCGCGCGCATGCTCAACCGAGCGAAGGTGCAGCGTCTTGCCGGCTGAATCCTTGAGCATGGCGGAGCTGCCGTTCATACGCACGTCCAGCAGATAGATACCGCCCTCGATGGAGATCAGATTCAGCTCATCAACCCGCCCAGCCTGAGCGTGGTCGGTAAATTCCTGATAATTCATGATCAAACCCTCAAGCCGCTTCTGAAAACATTGGAACAGACGTTTTACAGCACACCGAAACAACACGCCAGACGACAGGCCAGAAACAAAACCAACCGCCCATCACTCGGTGTCGAGCTGAGGGCGGGCGGTCATGGAGCCCGAAATTGTTGAGTACTCAGTGCTTGGTCAGCTTGTCCAGATACCCCATCGCGAATGCGGAGATCACGAAGGTCATGTGGATGATCACGTACCACATCAGGTATTCGGTCTTGATGTTGGTGGCATCCATGAATACCCGCAGCAGGTGGATAGAGGAAATCGCCACAATGGACGCCGCCACTTTCATCTTCAGTGACGAGGAGTCCATGGTGCCAAGCCAGTTGAGCTTCTCCTTGCTTTCATCAATATCCAGCTGGGACACGAAGTTCTCGTAACCGGAAATCATGACCATCACCAACAGCCCGCCCACCAGGGCCATGTCGATCAACGACAGCAGCACCAGAATCAGATCCGCTTCAGCCAGGGAGAAGATATTGGGGATGACGTGAAAGATTTCCTGAAAGAACTTCAGACACAGCGCCAACAGGCCAAGGGACAGGGACAGGCCGAAATAGATCGGCGCCAGCAGCCAGCGCGATGCATACATGGCATTTTCAAAGAAACGTTCCATTGGTACTCGCAAGTGTTTTGAAAAGACGCGCGAGTATATCAGCGGGAGTGGGCCGCTCTAGTCATGTGACAAAATAACGCACATAGAGCAACCCAACCTCAATGACTGTCGGTTTACAGCACATCAGAACGGAGAGGAACGCTGAAAACTTGAGATGTCACTGTTGATACGCCGCAGCTCGGCCTGCATGTGCAGCCCCCAGATCGACAGATCCTCAGCGGCCTGGTAACCGTGCAGTGCCAGATTGTCAGCGATGGCAGTCAACACAGACTGCGCAGCGATTACGCCGTGGAAAGGTCCCTGGGACCTGATTGCAGAGGGTTGTTCCCCGGACATTCCTGCGGCGAACAACAACATCCATAGACCACCCTCTCCGGAGAGAGGACGAATGACGCATTCAATGCGGGTCGTCATCCCCAGGCATTGACGGGTAAGGCAGAGTCCGTGCGGCATGGAAAGCTCCTGATCAGCACCTGTATTCACCCCTCTCATCAAGCAGGATGGCGCCAATCCATTTGGCCACTGCAGTCACCAAGACAGAATAGAAGAAAAGCCGCAGAAGAAAAGCCTGCCTGGATAAACGGCCGCTGGATGACCCGCAAACATCCAGCAGCCGTTCACGCGCGATCAGACCTTGAGTTCAGGTTGCAGTTGGGCAGGCTCCTTCTCCAGCTCTTCTTTCAGGTCTTCATCGCTGAGCATTTCAGCGATGTCGCGCAGACGCTCTACAACGCGGGCGTTGACACTGCCTTCCGGGAACTCGCCGTTCTCGTCCGGCTCACCGGCAGGCTCACCCACCAACAGGCTCAATGCCTCGTCCGCCTGACGCACCGCATAGATGTGGAACTGCCCGTCACGCACCGCCTGCACCACGCGCTCATCCAGCATCAGCGTGGTGACATTGGCGTGCGGAATGATCGCGCCCTGCTCCCCCGTCAGACCACGGGCCTCGCAAAGACGGAAGAAGCCCTCGATTTTCTCGTTGACGCCGCCCACGGCCTGCACTTCGCCGAACTGGTTGATGGACCCCGTTATCGCAAAACACTGCTTGAGCGGTGTGCGCGACAGCGCTGAAATCAATGTGCAGGCCTCGCCCAGCGACGCACTGTCACCGTCGACGTAACCATAGGACTGCTCAAGCGCGATGCTGGCGGAAATCGCCAGCGGGAATTCCTGCGCATAGCGGCTGCCCAGATAACCGGTAAGAATCATCACGCCTTTGGAGTGAATCGGCTGCCCGAGATTGACCTCACGCTCGATGTCGACAATCCCGCTGCCGCCCGGATAAACAGTAGCGGAAATACGTGCAGGCACACCGAACGCCGAATCGCCCACTTCCAGAACGGTCAGGCCGTTGCACTTGCCGACCGCCGCGCCGTCGGTATCGATCAGGATCACGCCCGCCATCATGTCGTCGAGAATCCGCGCCGAGACGCGACCGGTGCGCGTGGCCTTGGCCTTGAGCGCACGCTCGATATGACCGGCGTCGGTCTTGTCATCGCTGGCCAACTGACGAATGAAGTCGGCTTCGCTGACCAACTGGAACAGGTCGCCGATACGGGCCGACAAACGCCCCTGATGTTCTGCCAGACGAGCGCTGTAAGTGGCCAGACGGGCAACCGCATCAGCGGTCAGAGGCGCCATGCCTTCTTCCGAGGTGCGGGTTTTCAGTAACTGGGCGAACTGCTCCAGTGTTTCGTCGACCATCGGGATTTCTTCATCGAAATCAACCAGCACCCGGAACATCTCCTGAAAGTCCGAATCCAGGTCCTGCAAGGTGTAATAGAGCGAGCGCGAGCCAATGATGATGATTTTGACGCTCCACGGAATAACCTGTGGCGTCAGGGTAACGGTCGCCAGACGGCCCATTTCACCCAATGGCGATTCCATTTTCAGCTTGCGCGATTGCAGGGTGCGTTTGAGCGCATCCCACACGAACGGCTCGCTGAGCATTTTTTCGGCTTCAAGAATCAGGAAACCGCCATTGGCGCGGTGCAATGCACCTGGGCGCAGCTGGCGATAGGTGGTGTACAGAGCGCCCTGATCAGTGCTGTATTCGATGCGGCCAAACAGGTTGTCGTAGGTCGGGTGCGGCTCGAACACCACCGGTGCGCCGCCGTCACGGGTGTGACCGACAACCAGGCTCGGGGCGTATTGCTCTTCCAGCAGCTTGCGCGCCTGCGCATCGGTCTTGCTGTCATCCACCAACTGCTCGACCAGCGTTTTGAGCAGATACACCTGCATCGCTTGCAGGTAAGCACATACGGCTGCGTTCTCGGCGTATTTTTCCGAAAGCGGCGCCAGCAGTGGCTGCAGTGTCAGAGTGATGGTTTCTTCATTGAGCTGGCGCAGCTGATTATTTGACTCGCGCTTCCATTGCGGCAGGCTGGCCAGCTCTTCGTTGAGGCGTTCTTCCAGCGCGGAGATGTCTTCGTGAAAACGCTCGCGGTCCGCTTCCGGCAGCTGAGAGAATTCGGCCTCGTCCAGCGCCTTGCCGTCTGCCATCGGCGTGAATGCAATGTTGGAGCTGTCGCGATACAGCGCGATGTCTTTCTCCAGCGACAGACGCTCGATCACGTCCAGGGCACGGTCATAGCGCTGGTTGAACGCCCGGTCGATCGAACTCTTCTTTTGCTGATATGACGGATGCTCAAATACTGCCGGAAAAGTCACCAGCAGGTTGTCGATCAGCCCGCCGATATCGCTCATGAATTCCTGGGCACTGCCCGGCGGCAGTTCGAGTGCTTTTGGCTCGCGCGGCTCATCGAAATTGTTCACGTAGACCCAGTCGGAAGGCGTCTGCATCCGCTTGCCTTCGGCCTTGAGGTAGCGCTTCACAAACGAGAATCGACCGGTTCCAGGCTCACCCATGACAAACACGTTGTAACCGGGACGCGGCATGGCAACGCCAAACTGCAAGGCTTCTACGGCGCGTTCCTGGCCGAGTACACCGCGAAAGGGTTCCAGCTCGTTGGTGGTTGAAAAGCTGAATTGTTCTGCAGAAAAAGGGCGGGTCAGCGCGTGTGGCGCAAGGCGTAGATTGGCTGCGACAGAATCGGGCATCAGTGTTCCTTACATCAGGCGGGGCAGATGTCGGCATTCTGGCGCTCGCCGCACAATACTTGCAAGGCAGGAACGACCGGAATGGCGTTCGCTCGCGCAAACAGCCCGGCGAAGTGTCTAGTCCTGAAATAGGTTTACACCTATTTCAGTCTCAAAGCGCCCGATGCACCGCATCGGGCGTTTTGTATTTCAAGGACAGATGCGGCCGCTCCC
>NZ_JAGTPK010000077.1 GCF_021147775.1 Pseudomonas californiensis | reverse complement strand
TACCCGCTTAAAAGGCTAGAGCTGGTGCCCACTTAAATTTAAGTGCACACCATGTCTTGGCTTTGCGGGGCTGGGTAGATGACTTGGCCGGACGCATACGTTTGTTTGACAAATGTTCCATCGATCACTGATGGATAGCGACTTTCCAGAGGCTTGGCGGTTCCTTGCACCCATCCGGTGAGGTTATGAAGTAATGCGCGGTACATGGCAGTGCTGGACACTAAAGACCCAGGCGTTGCCGAAGGCTCTGTGGCCGAAACTTTCCTGTCTACCGAATAATCGGGCTGAGCATATGCAGCACTAAAAGCCGACACAGGCGTATGTTGCGTGCCTGGGGCGTAGAACAGCCGTACGCTGTCCGGGGTTGGAATATCGTGGCCTGCGCCATCAGTTACAAGCAACGACGTTCGAGCACCGTTTGCCTCGATAGGACTGTCATACTGAACCACCTTCGGGCATGTATGGGTTTCGGCGCATTTCTTCAGAAGACCGTCAGTCTTGTTTGTCAGAGGATCTGTAGTCGTCTCGTATGCAAAGGGAAACTGGTCACCCGGCGTAAAATGCGTTTCATGCTGACGGGAATAATCTCCCGGTTTCGCCCATCGGTAGTTAGTGTACGTTTTGCGTGAACCGCCGACGAGCGGCAGGATGCCATCGAAAACAGGGCGATTCCTGGCGTCCGCATTGAAGCCCTGCCATAGAAAATCTCTTAAATATCGACCCGATTGCGAGATACCGGTTGCAATGGTTGTTTTCACTTCCCCCGTTAACGGGTTTTTATTGCCCGCCACGTCAACCCGTTCATAACGTAAAAATGAGATCAGATCACGTGTCGCGAGAAACCCCAACCCCATGACTCTGGGATCCATTGCCGTGTAGTTGAAGTGGTAAATCGACCCGTTGTCACGACCGGCGTCCAGGGCATTGATGTATCGAGGATCGGCCCTCAGTTGTTCTCTGTCGATCTCTACGTGGCCATAACCGGTTGCTCCAGTGGAGCCGCCTTCACCAGTACCTGTTCCAGGCACGTATTTCCAGAATTTGGACGACACTTCGATCGGAGAAGACAATGGAGTCTTGCGGACGGTCAATGTCGCAGGGGTCTCAGGAACTCGCTTATAGTAGGTCCCCAGCAGGTTCCCCTTATCGCTGTCAGCAATAAACTCATCCTGCACCACACCAGTGATTCGTTGCTTGCCGTTCTGTGCGTTCGCGACAGGCACGGTCATTCCAAGAAGTGGCGAGCGATTACTCGCTGATATGCCATCGGGTTCGGCAACGCCAAGCGCCTGCGGTCGGTCCCCTTGCCATCCGGACAGTACAATCGTCACGCCTTGATTGAGCAGGAATGCGTTGCCGGCACCTTTACCCTGCACTACATCATTGCCCGTGGCAGGCATGACGGGCCTGACGGCATCGTAGATGTTCATTGGGTCGCTGTCCTGCAACGCAGCAAGAGCGATGGTCCTCCCTCGATTCACCACCTCGTATAACAAAGTGCCGCTGACTTTAGCCGAATCCGTGGGCTTCAGAATGACCACATCGAAGGTGTAGGTTGCAGTTCCGCTGTCATCGCCACCCGCTTTCAAATCAACGATGGTCGCTGCGCAAGGATCGTTCACGTCAACTTTGCCGGTGGCCTCGGCAAGATAATAGGTATAGGACCCGACGTCACCAAACATGACGCCGCTAAAAGCCAGGCCAGTCTTCTTTACCACCAAAGATTCAATTCGAGAGGTACTGATGGTGCAGGAAGCAGCCAACTCCGGCGGGGCAAGCGCGTTGACAGAGACCATCTCCTGTTTCGGTTTCTGGCTCGTTCCACAACTCGCAACCGTCAGAAGCGTCAGTGTAAGGAACGCCGTTTTGCCCATACGGCGCTCACTATAAAAATCAGGCATTGGAAATTCCTTGATTCGATTTGAAGACACGAAACATTGGCTGGCCAAGCCCCGGAAGCGAGAGCGGAAGCTTATTTATGCAATGGAGTCTTCCCTGATAACGACATGCCGTGCCATCAGGCGCTGGAAAGTACCGCCCTCGGGTTTTCTTATGAAGGTACAGCGCAACGCTATATCAAGGCAGACGCAGGACCGCAGCCTAAACGACTATGCGTGCTGTCGAAGCTCAAGATAACTGTGTTCGCCCATAGCCTGTTGGAACCACGTCAGGCTATCAAGAGAAAGGAGATACGCATCAAGGGGAGTGCTAGATAATCGGAGCTTAATCATCATTATTCCTCTGCTTTTTGTTTTGATTCGTTGATGCCAAGCAGGAAGCTTGAGGGGCAAATTGTACCAACCAGTTCGTTATGTCCAGCCCAGTGTGCTGATCCCTGTCGGTCATCGGAATCTCACTCAGCAATACCTGACAAGATAAATCCTTTATCAATCAGTGATTAAGCAGATCGGGCCAATACGGTTTGTTGTTATATTGGTGCAATAGAGCCAACTATTTAATGTTCGATTATCGAACAGGATTAGTACCGATTCTGCTGCGTACACCACTCTTTATCCAGCTATTAGCGTAAACATCCAAGACTCCGAGCCAATCAACGAGGCCCGGCGGCCTGCCGTGGCAGGCTTGTATCGGCCAGAAGCAGGCGATGCACCGCGCACCGTGATATACCCCAGGATCGCAATTCTGCATCCACTCACAACCCTCGCTTGAGACGATGTTGAGGAAAAGCATGAGCTTTATCAGAGAATTGGTAGCCGCGTTCCCGGCAAGGAATCCGCTACCTCCGGTATTGCGACAGACTATGGAGTTTCTGGAAGCCCTGGGCTGTGTCCGCCATTACAGGACTGGTGGCCGCTACATGACCTTGCATCCCGAACCTGAATACAGCAACAGCGCTATCACCGCCTTTCACGTTCCGGAACACGCCGATACTGCCCGATGGACTGCCTGCGAAGATCCCGGAGTAAACGAGCGGCTATCAATATTCCTGAGGACTGGTGGCGATGGATCGTGGGCTGGATTGTGGCTTGACGACCATGATCAGCAGCGAATAGTCCATCTTGGTTCTGGCTCCGGATCAGACATGCTCTGCGTCTTGACCAATAATGTGGAAGACCTGATTCGCTTACTGGCTATCGGTTACAACGAGCACTGCTGGGCAGAGGAGTTTACGAGAACGCCGTGCGAACTGCGGGAGCAACAGTACAGGGATGATGACTACCCAGCACCACCGAGAGCTTTGCGAGACTACGTGGAATGCACGCTTGGCCTCGGCATTCCGGCACGCGCATCGGAACTCATCGTCAGCACAACAAGCATGGATGCGCATGAATCCAGTGATCCTTTCTGGAACTGGCTCAAACAGGTCAGAAATGAGTGAATGGTCCCCCCAGATGTAGCGCTGTGCTGGCTTCAACCTGGGGGACCAGTAATCGAGCTCAACCCTCAGATATCCAGCGGTGCTTTCCAGCTTCGTATGGTCGAGCAGCAACTGAACCGCTCGCAGGTTCATCGCCTTGCTACAGATAGATGAACGTCTCACTGTGTGCCGTACAGGCCAGTTCTTTCTTTCGGCCAGCAGTGGCGGGGCAGAGGTTCTGGTAGATTGATAGAAAATACCACCTGTCCGGGAATCGCGATCAATGAGAGTTATTCGTAGCAAAGATTTCACCGCCACTCGCGCCTGGGGGGCTGACGACATCGCTGACATGGATGGGACCACTGTCCGCCTGCATTGGACCGACCAGCCATACAAGTGGCATGTCAACGATGGTGAGGAAGTTTTCGCAGTCCTCGACGGCACGGTAGATATGCATTACCGCGAGTCAAACATCGAGCGCATCGTGACATTGGCGGTTGGCGACGTGTTTTTCGCAGGGATTGGATGCGAACATGTTGCGCATCCTCGTGGAGAAGCACGGATTCTGGCGATAGAACGTGAGGGCAGCGTTTGAGTCGACTCCACCGCAGCTACCCTGCCCAGTATTGAGCGTTTTGGTGGCATATCCTCGCGCAAGAACGCGATGGCGTTGAGTTCGTTCAGCTATAGAAAGCCAGAGTTCTGACAGATCCACGGACGATAGCTGCTAATAACAGGGAGGGCGTTGAATTGGTCATTTCAATAAAAAACTCAAATACACTTTCTGGCACGCAGGTTTCCAATGTGACAGTGAGCCAAAATGAATGGCTGACGAAAAGTCAGGTGACAACTGAAAATGTTGCTGCTGGCAGTCAGCAAGATTCCAGTAGCCTTTCCTCGCTCTCTCTGCAGTTGAGTGAGAGTGCCGAGCGTGCCGCGGCAAGGGACTTGAGCTTAAGCAGAAAAGAGCTTGGCGCGAAAGCGAGTGAACTCTTGGGCAAGGTTGCCGGTGATGGTTATTTTGCCAACAAAAAAGCCAATGATGCTGAAGTGCCTGACACTCAGGACCCTGAGTTATTGGCACGTGCGGAAAACGCAACGCAATTCGTCAATGGCAGCGGTAAAAACCCATTTGCCGGTATGTCTAGCGATCAGCTCTCAGTGATTATCTATGATGACAGTGGGAGTTTTACGACCAATGAGCGCCGTGCGGCGTGGAAAGAGTCATTCGATCAGGAATCTGCGTGGCGGCAGAAAGTTGTTGCCAATGCGATGGCGGAATATAACGGAACCGGAAAACTGACGAATTTCTTTGCTGCTGCGCTTGAACACTACAAGGGTTTACCCGCTGTTGAGCAGGCACAATATTCTGATAGTTATGAGGTGAAGTTGCAGGGTTGGATAGCGCTCGACTTCAACTACAAGACCCATACCGCAGAGGGCGCGGGCAGTGCTCAGGACGTGATGAACAAGGTCCTGAATCTCGATAAGCAGACGTTTGATGACACGGGTGCAGATTCGGCTTGAGTACAGAGCGCACCCATGATTGAGCTTGTCGAAAATGCTCCCTCGGCGTTGTTGACGGAGTGACGCGTTGACGTAAAATCGCCACCCCCAAAAAACGGCGTGCCTAGCGAGAAGGAGCTTCGATGCAACGGGTGATGATTGTGGGTCAGCCTGGGTCGGGCAAAAGCACTTTGGCGCGTATGCTTGGCCTGCGTACGGGCCTGCCAGTTGTTCACATAGACACCATCCACTGGCAGCCTGGGTGGGTCGAGCGAAGCCGGGATGAGAAGACACAGCTTTGTCACGAGGTCGAGGGCCGTGATCGCTGGATATTCGAAGGCGGGCATTCAACCACTTGGGCCAATCGGATCGCCCGCGCAGATCTTGTGATATGGATTGATCGTTCGGCGACGCTTCGATTCTGGCGCGTACTGCTCAGAACGCTGCTTCAGCGCGGGCGGTCTCGGCCTGACTTGCCGGAAAACTGCCCCGAACTGCTGGCGAATCTGCCAGAGTTTTTCAGATTCATGTGGCGCACGAAAAAGTCAGCCCGGGTCAAGATGCAGCAACTCGTGACGACTGCGCCATCAACTTGCCGCGTCGTTAGCCTGCGGTCTAATCGGGATACCAGGGATTTTCTCGAGAGCATCGAATGTTCGACTGGCCAGGTTCCGCGATATTGATTGACGGTTGATTGCTTCAGTTGGGAAGTCGCCTGTTGCAAGCGGCAGCTTTTGGCCGATAGCCAGCAGACACCGGTGTCCTAATAGCGCGCGTCCTGACTGATCCTTTCACCCGTGGCAGCATCCTCCAGCCAGATCTGCAAGCGGTTGAGCCCGATATACTGCGACCGTGCGATGATTTTTTGCCCCGGTTTGCCCTCGAATTTCAGATCCACAAACATGAAGTATCGTAAGCGCTCCATAAACCCCACTTGGCTAAAGATAGGTAAAGCGCTTAGCTGTGAAGTCGAGGTTCGCAGTTCCACGGCAGCAAGGCTTCGTAATCC
>NZ_JAGTPK010000076.1 GCF_021147775.1 Pseudomonas californiensis | reverse complement strand
CACGTCCGGCGCTACGCCCTGACCTTGCAGCCAATGGGCGAGTTGATTGGCGCGGGCGTCCAGTTCGGCGTAGCTCAAGCGCTGAGTGCCGTAGACCAGCGCCAAGGCGTCCGGTGTGGCGCGGACCTGTTCGGCGATCAGCGCGGGCAGATTCGCGTAGGCTGGGTAGCGTTCTTCGGTCGCGTTCCAGCCGACCTGATGTTGCTGCTCGGCGGGGGTCAACGGCTCGAGTTCGTGCAAGGCGCGCTCGGGCTGTTCCAGCAGTTGCTCGAGCAGGTACACGAAATGTGCGTGCCAGGCTTGCACGGTGGAAGCTTCGAACAGATCGGTGGCGTAACTGAAGGTCGCCGTGATCTGACCCTGGCGGTTTTCCTCAGTGGTCAGGGCGAGGTCCAGTTGCGCGGTTTCTGCCGCCTGCTCCAGACGCTCGAAGACCAGACCGCCGGACTTCAATTGGCTGTCGCCGCGTTGCAAGTGGTTGAACAGCACCTGGAACAACGGGTTGCGGCCCAGGCTGCGCTGGGGTTGCAGTGCTTCGACCAATTGTTCGAAGGGCAGATCCTGATGGGCCTGGGCTTGCAAGGCCTGCTCGCGGACCGCCTTGAGCTGGTCGACGAAGGAAGCGCGGCGAGAGACTTGCAGCGGCCAGACCTGGGTGTTGACGAAGCAACCGATCAAGCCTTGGGTTGCTGCAGCCTGGCGGTTGGCAACCGGAATGCCGATACGCAATTCAGACTGCCCGCACAGGCGGCTGAGCCACACGCCATAGGCCGCGAGCAACACCATGAACGGCGTGGCTTGCTGCGCACGGGCGAACTGGCGCAAGCGGCTGCTGGTAGCGTCAGGCAACGGCTTGCCAACCCGTGCCCCGCGATAGCTGGGCAAACCGGGCCGCAGGTGATCGACCGGCAATTCCAGCACCGGCTCTTCGCTGCCCAGGCGTTCGCGCCAGTAGGCCAATTGCTGTTCGCTTTCACCCGATTCCAGCCACAGGCGCTGCCAGCGTGCGTAGTCGGTGTATTGCACGTCGAGGCTGGCCAGTGCGTTGTCGCCCGGTTGCAGATGGCGGGCGTAGCCGCTGGCCAGTTCCTGAACGAAGAGTTCCACCGAGACACCGTCGGCAACGATGTGATGCAGCGTGACCAGCAAGGCATGCCGCTCAGCGTCGCAGCGCACCAGGCACAGGCGCAGCAACGGCCCCTGAGTCAGGTCGAACGGTTGCCGAGCCTGTTCCTGCGCCAGACGCGTCAGGGCTGTTTCCTGGGTCTGGGCCGACAGATCGCTGAGGTCTTCACGCCCCAGCATCACGGTGCAGGCCTCGACCTCATGCACGCGGACAACCGGCGCGCCGTTCTGGTCAGGGAAGTCGCTGCGCAGAACCGCATGACGGGCCACGGTATCAGCCAGCGCCGCTTGCAGTGCCGCTTCGTTCAGCTCCCCAGTGAGCTGCAGGCCGCCGGTGATGTGATAGGCGCTGGCAGTCGGTTCCAGCTGCCAGAGCAGCCACAGCCGATGTTGGCTGTAAGAGAGCGTGCCCATGGCCTCTGCGGGTGCAGGAACGATGGGCAGGCGGCGGGCATCGATGCCTTTTGCCCGCAACTGTTGCAGGAAGATCCGCTGCTTTTCGGCTGGAAGAGCGTTGAGCCTTTCGGCCAGCGGGCGTAACGGATCGTCACGGAGGCTGGGGCCATGGGGTTGGCTCAGGTCGTTCATTCAATGCGCTCCAGTTCGTTCAGCAATTGGGTCATGGCGTCCACCTCGTCTTCAGGGGCGTGCGCCGGAATGTGCTCCAGGTGCCGAGCAAGCGCCTCGACGGTCGGGGTGTCGAACACCGCGCCGAGGTGAATCTGTACGCCTAACTGATGGCGAATCTGCGAGGCCAGCCGGGTCGCGAGCAGCGAATGCCCGCCCAGCTCAAAGAAGTCATCTGTGACCCCGACCCGCCCTACGCCCAACACCTCGGACCAGATCCTTGCCAGGTCGCGTTCGGCGTCAGTGCGAGGTTCGACGTAACCCGTTGTGGCGGCCTGCGCCTCGACCTGCGGCAGCAGTTTGCGATCCAGCTTGCCGTTGGCCGAGAGCGGCATCGCCGACAATTGCATCAATCGCCACGGCACCATGTATTCAGGAACGTGCTGACCAAGGTGAAATTTAAGCGCAGCTTCATCACAGGCCTCCCCGACCCAGTAACCGAGCAGTTGATTGTCCCGCGCGATGACCACGCATTCGCGCACGGTTTCATGTGCCAGCAACACGCTTTCGATCTCGCCCAGCTCGATCCGCTGGCCGCGCAGCTTGACCTGATGATCGAGACGACCGAGGTAATCGATGGCGCCATCGGCACGCCAGCGGGCCAGATCGCCGCTGCGGTACATGCGCTCGCCGGGCTTGCCGTGAGGATTGGCGACGAAACGCTCGGCAGTCAGCGATGGACGCGCCAGGTAACCCCGAGCCAGATTGACGCCTGCGATGTACAGCTCGCCTGCGACACCTACCGGTACAGGATTCAGGTCCGCGTCGAGAATATGAATCTGCGTATTGGCAATCGGACGGCCAATCGGCACGCTGCTGCCGTCGTCGCGGCATGTCCATGACGTGACATCGATGGCTGCTTCGGTCGGCCCGTAGAGGTTGTGCAGTTCGCTGGCGGTTTGCGCCAGCACCTGACGTTGCAGCTCAGCAGGCAAGGCTTCGCCGCTGCAGATGATGCGTTTGAGCGAGGTGCAGGCTGACAGCTCATCAGCCGACACAAACGCCTGGAGCATCGACGGTACGAAGTGCAGCGTGGTGATGCCGTGCTCGACGATCAGCTCGCGCAGCAGTTGCGGATCGCGGTGCGCGCCGGGCGGCGCCATGACCAGCGCCGCACCGCTGAGCAACGGCCAGAAGAATTCCCAGACCGACACGTCGAAGCTGTAAGGGGTCTTTTGCAGCACGCGGTCATCGGCGGTCAGGCCGTATTCGGCCTGCATCCATTGCAGGCGGTTGAGCAGACCGGCGTGACGGTTGCCAACGGCTTTGGGTTTGCCGGTGGAGCCTGAGGTGTACAGGCAGTAGACGAGGTTTTCCGGGCTGATATTGACGGTTGGCGCAGTCTGCGGCTGGGTGCCCAACGGCAGATTTTCCAGCGCATGCACCGGAACGCCCACATCGCCCGTCCAGGTATCCAGCAGGTGCGTCTGGGTCAACAGCAACGGGCTGCCGCTGTCTTCCAGCATGCCTTGCAGGCGATCACGCGGATGGTCCGGGTCCAGCGGCAAATACGCACCACCGGCCTTGATCACGCCCAATAGCGCGACGACCAGCTCAACTGAACGCTCGGCAGAAACGGCGACCGGCACGTCCGGACCTACGCCTTGACCGTGCAGCCAGTGAGCGAGCTGATTGGCGCGGGCGTCCAGTTCGGCGTAGCTCAGTCGGGTCGCGCCACAGACCAGTGCCAACGCATCCGGTGTGGCGCGGACCTGTTCGGCGATCAGCGCGGGCAGGCTTGAATACGCTGGGTACAGGGTTTCGGTGGCGTTCCAGGCCGACAGCTGATGCTGCTCAGCGGTGTTCAGCATGCGCAGCTCGCAGAGGGGCACCGTGGCAGGTCCCTGGGCCAGTGCCGCCATCGCCAGCAACAGGTTCTGGAAATGCTCGCCGAGGCGAACCACGCCTGGCTCATCGAACGCGCCCAGCAGGTAACTCAACTGCACGTTCAGGGTGTCGCCCGCATGAATGACCACGGTCAGCGGGTAATGGGTGGTTTCCCGCGAAACGACCTGGCCAAATTGCACGCCACTGCCGCTGCGCAACGCGCTGTCGACCGGGTAGTTTTCGAACACCAGCACGCTGTGGAACAGCGCCTGACCGCCCTGCCCCGCCCAGCGCTGAATGTCGAACAGCGGCGTGTGTTCATGCTCGCGCACTGCCAAGTTCAGCGATTGCAGGTCGCGAAGCCAGTCACCCAGCAGCCGCTCCGGGCCGGGTGACTGAATGATCGGCAAGGTGTTGATGAACAGACCGAGCACGCGCTCGGCATCCGCCAATGCGGTCGGTCGCCCGGCCACCGTGGCGCCAAAGGCCACGCTTTGCTGGCCGGTGTAGCGCTGCAAAAGCAGGCTCCAGGCACCCTGCACCAAGGTGTTCAAGGTCACGCGCTCGCGGCGAGCGAATGCCGCCAGTGCCGAAGTAATATCCGGAGCCAGTTGCAGACGCAGGTCACCATGCCCGGCCTGGGCTGGCACGGCGGGCAAGGCGTCGGCCAAGCGGGTCGGCTCGTCCAGCTGACGCAGCTGTTCGTTCCAGAACACCTGGCTTGCATGAGCGTCCTGACGCGCCAGCCAGGCAAGATAATCCCGGTAGCTGCTGGCACTCGCAGCCGGCGACTCGCCGCGATAATGCAGCAGCACTTCTTCGATCAGCCGCGCCGTGGCCCAGCCGTCGAGCAGGATGTGATGGCGGGTCCAGATCAGTTGGTAATCGCTTTCACCCAGACGCACCAACATGACTCGTTGCAGAGGCGGCTGGCGCAGGTCGAAGCCACGGTCGCGCTCGGCATCGGCCAGCTCGGCGAGGTCCAGACGCGCCTGTTCTGCCGAGCGAGCACGCCAGTCCAGGTGCTGCACCGGCGAAGGCAACTGCCGGTGAACCCATTGCAGCGGCTGCGGCAAGTCACCGTCCCAGACGAAACCGGCGCGCAGAATGGCGTGCTCATGGGTCACACGCTCCCAGGCGGCGGCGAATCGTGGACCGTCCACCTCGCTCAACGGCACGCAGACCTGATTCACATAGGCGCTGCTGACCCCACCTTGCAGGGCGTGGAAGAGCATGCCCTGTTGCAATGGCGACAACGGGTAAAGGTCTTCAAGGTCGGCAGCAGCCACCGGCAAGGCGTCAAGCTGCACCTGACTGATGTTCGCCAGCGGAAAGTCGGAAGGCGTGACGCCCGCCACGCCGGGGCTCAGGCAATGGTCAACCAGTTCGCTCAGGGTCGCGAGGTAGCGCTCGGCCAGACCTTGCACCACTTCACTGTCAAAACGCTCGGCACCGTAGCGCCAGCTGAGCTGCAAACAGCCGTCACGCACCTGACCGGCGATCACCCATTCGCTGTCGGCATCGGCGCTGGGATCCAGAGAGGCGCCGAGGTCTTCTTCGGCCCACGTAAACAGCCCGCCCGCCGAGCGGCCCGGATCGAACTGGCCGAGGTAATTGAAGATAACGTGTGGGGCTTCCCGCGCCGCCAGTTGATCGGCCAGCCCGCCTTCGCCCAGGTAGCGCAACACGCCATAGCCAACGCCCTGACCGGGCACTTGGCGCACTTGCTCCTTGATCGCCTTGATGGCGTGCGCAGGGGACTGGCCGCCAGGGGCCAGTTGCAGCGGGTACAGGGCTGTAAACCAGCCGACGCTGCGGCTCAGGTCGAGGTCAGCAGGGGCATCGGCTCCCGGCGTGCGGCCATGACCTTCCAAGGCGATGTCCACCGTTGGATGGCCGCTCCATTGACACAGCGTCTGAGCGAGACCCGCCAACAGCAATTCGTCGATGCGCGTGCGATACGCCGTATGGGCCACGCCCAGCAGTGCACGGGTGCGCGCAGGATCAAGCTGCACCCGCACCTGACGTGTGGCACTCAGCGCGCGGCTGCCTTGCGGATGTTGCACCGGCAACGGGCTGGCGGACGTCTCGGCATAGGCCTGCCAATAGGCCTGTTCGCTGTCGCCCAAACCCTGATCCGCCCAACGCTTGAGGTATTCACCCCACGCCTTGAAACTGCTGGTGCGCGAGGCCAGCTGCAGAGCCGAACCGGCGAGCGCCTGAGTGTAGAGCTGCGCCAGATCTTCCAGAAGGATGCGCCAGGACACACCGTCCACCACCAAGTGATGCGCCACCAGCAACAGCCGTTGCTCACCCTCGACCAGTTGCATCAGCACTGCCTTGAACAGCGGCCCCTCACCGAGCTCGAAACCGCGCTGGGCGTCTTCGCACGTCGCCGTGATGGCGCCAGGGCCGCTCAGCGTTTTGCACGCCAGCAATGAGGTCGCAGTCTGGCCATGACGGGCCCGCCAGCGATTGTCGACACCACGTTGAAATTGCAGACGCAGGGCATCGTGATGGGCAAACAGCGCCGTCAGCGCCTCACGCAATGCGTCAGCTTCCAGAGTCTGCAGCGGACGCAGCAGCAACGCCTGATTCCAGTGGCCTTGCACCGGCACCGCCTGGGCAAGGAAATGCGCCTGAATGGGCGTGATCGGCGCTTCGCCCTGAACCGGGCCGCTGTCGACACGGGCCTGATCCAGCGGCACCGCGACACGCGCCAACCCAGCAATGTGCTGATGTTCGAACAGATCACGGGGGTTGAGTTGCCAACCTGCACGCCGCGCCCGGCTGATCACTTGCAGCGACAGAATCGAGTCGCCGCCCAGTTCGAAGAAGTTATCGGCAATACCGACCTGCTCAAGGCCCAGCACTTCAGCCCAGATTGCGGCCAGTGTCTGTTCAATCTCGCTGCGTGGTGCAACGTAATCCTCGACAGCGGCCTGCCCTTCCGGCTGCGGCAACAGCTTGCGGTCCAGCTTGCCGTTCGCCGACAACGGCATGGCATCGAGTTGCACCAGGCGCCACGGCACCATGTATTCGGGCA
>NZ_JAGTPK010000075.1 GCF_021147775.1 Pseudomonas californiensis | reverse complement strand
GCTAGTTGAGTGGCTTCCACAAGCTTTGGAGGCACTGGAGGAAATCGCCGGCTACCTAGCCGAGCGCAACCCTTATGCTGCCGAGCAGATGCAGGCCACCCTTGAGGCCACGGTCGAGGCTCTCCCCCTGCACCCTTACATCCACCGTCCCGGCCGTGTTCCAGGAACGCGCGAAGCGGTTGTGCATCCCAACTACCTGGTTGTCTACCGCGTCGGTACAGAGCGCATCAGCATCTTGGACGTCCTGCACGCCCGCCAAGAGTACCCCTAGCTGCCGTCGACAAGATTCCGGCCACTACAACGACTGAAATCAGTTCAGCTTAACGTACTTTAAAATCCTTTTTCTGAGGCGGCCCCCAATACAAAACAAAACGCCCCGAACAAGTCGGGGCGTTTGCTTGGGCCTTCATCAGTGTGTTTTCACACAGTCTGCTCAGGTCGCTTCCTTTGTTGTTTCAGTGAGCAACGGGATTACCGCGGCATGTTATCGAGTTCGCCCCACGCCATATCACGCACGGCATCGCTGAAGCTGCGCTCACCTTCGAGGGCAACGCGGTTTGCCTGGTCCAGGCGCTTGGCAGTAGCGTCCATTGCTTGCCGCTCGCCGAGCAAGTCGGCGCGCAGCCGCTGCAGCAATGATGTGGTGTGTCGAAGCTCCATCGCCCTCTCTTCGCTATCCAGACCGCCCTCCTGAGCACCGCTTTCACGTTGCATCAGCAACGCTTCCCGGCGAGCGACCAGGTCATTCACTTGTGATGAGATACTGTTAAGTTCAAGTCCTGTTGCCGTGCTGGCTTCCCCCCCTCTGTCAGCCAGTATTTCCATGGCATGTCCGAGCGAACGCCGACTTTTTTCAACACTGAGCACTTGGTCCAAAGCCGAAGCTTCCTTCTGCCTGGTCTGCTTGCCGGGTATCGAGTAGACCACTTGGATAGCCTGGCGCATGGCCTTTACAGCTTCATCCAGTGCCTGATGATTTCGTTTGAGCGACGCAAATGCACCCCGCACACGTCCTCCATCTGCGTCGCGGTCCTCAATTTCAGGCAATGGCAATTCAGGAATGCGCAAAAGCAGCCGGTCTATAAGCGCGGACGCCATCCCATAAGCCTGCTGGAACGAACTGATCGCATTCGCCTCACGTTCATGCGCAGTATTCATACGCTGGACTTTAACGTCGAGTTCTCGCGCAATGTCATCGGTTGTCAGCGCAGCAGCATCCCCTGCGGTGCGCAACGGCGGCTCTTTGCGCGGCGAAGGGGGGCCATACGGAACTTCACCGGCCTGGGTTCTCTGCCCCAGAGCCTGAATACCGGATTGCTGTAATGCTCGTAACGGCGACTGCAACGCCCTGTTTCCGGCCTCCAGCAATTCAACCCCTTGCAGACCGTCATACAGACCGTATCGGAACTGGATTTCCGCTTCGAACAACTGATGCGAGGTCGCGCCTGTGGCCGACACATTCAGCAGCGGCAGCCCTATTCTGGAGGTCACGGGGTTTTCATCGGTGTTATGGACGGCGATCGCCGCTAGCCGATAAAGGTCAGGCGTGGCTTGGATCTTGTCCAGAACGCCGCGCCAATTCAATTCACTTTCCGAGGACCCTGGCAAATCGAGCGCACGTGCCGAAGCCTGCTGCTCGCGCGCCAGTAGCGCATCATTGATGGCGAACCTCGCCTGCGGGCGCATCTCGAAAACGTAACGCACCTGATTGACCTTGGGCAACGACTGGAAACTCAGCATGACTTGATCAAGCCCCGGCACCTGGCGACGCAGCTCCGCCAGATCGTTCAGCTTGCTGCCAAGCCCCAGATGACCGATGGCGTGAAAGACCACCGTTTCCAGCGATTCACGCCCGAACAGGTTGAATTCCACGCGCGCGCCGGGAATGGCTCGGGCGTGATTCTGGACGGCGCTTTGTTCCTGCTGACGCAACTGATGCAGCATCTCCACGATCGAGGCGCGCTCGATTTCGGAGCTCGCCCGCCATACGCTGTTGCCGGCGCTCGCCATTTCTCTGGCCGCATCGAGACGCTGACGGCGCAACGCCTTTCCATCCATGGCACCGATGGCTTCCACGCTGCGCGCCTTCGGGCCTTGTATGCGGTCAATCACCTGTTTGATGGTCGCGATACGCTCGCCGGGCCTGGTCGGGTAATCGAGCGCGCCCAACTCTGCGATGTTGTCAGGAAAGGCTTTGGCAAGGCGCTGGCGCATCTGGCTCCACTCCCCGGCCGTAACAGGCTTGGCAACTTCGGTATCGAAGGTGCGTTTATAGCTGGCCGTCGACAGGAAGGGGCCGCGGCGCTTGTCGTCAACCGCAGCATCGGTCGGCAACTGCACATCGCTTGACGCAACGCGGATGCCGGCGAGCTGCAGATTACCGTTCCCGGTGGACGCATTTATCAACTTTTGCGGGTTATCGCCCAGCGCGGAAGACAGCGCGCCGCCCAGATTCAGGCTGCTATTGAATTCAAGGTTGAAATCCGTGCGGCCCTGAAATTCCAGACCGATGATATCGGCCCAGGCGTGATCCAGATGTAACTCCATTTGCCCCCAGTGCGCGCCAGCCTGAGCCGTCCCGCCTATCGACAACGCCCCCGACGCAGTGCTGCGCCGATTGTCGGCGCCAGAGACGGCTGCCCCTGCCGCCGGCTTCTGTGGTCCATATTTCTGGCTCAGGCTGAAGGGCGATACGCTGACGTTCGCCCCCACTGAGGCATTCACATTGGTTTCGAACAGATCCAGACCAATCGAACCACCGTTCACACCTGTGCGCAGGATTTGGGTGCTGTCAGGGTGATTGACATCGAACAGCAGCCGCACGAAGTCGGAGATCGTCGAAGGCGCGATGATCACGGCGGCGCCCTGACCATGCTGGTACGCACCGGATATACCGAGGTTGCCGGAGCCTCCCCAAGTCGAGTTCATCGAGCGACCCGGCCGCGAATCGAGAACACGTCCGCCGCTGCCAGGGCCTGGCTTGAAGTCGATTCCGACCCCGGACGTCGCTGATACGGAGGCTTTGGCATGGCGCACAAAAAAAGCGACCAGCCCGGCGTCGCCATCCTTGCCATCGCCGATGCGCTCTACGCCGAGCACCTGAAGCGCCTCGCCCGTTACGCCGACGCTAAACGCATTGAGGTGTTTCCAGTCAGCCGATCCCAACGAACCGCGCAATTCCAGACCACGCGATTGCGTCGAGAAGAAGGTGCTCCGGTTGAACAGATCCAGGAGCAAATCGGACATGCGCGCCGCCATTTCGTCCGGCGCGGCATTGGGCGGCAGGCCAAGATTTTTGAGCAACTGGGTACGGCGTGCCGAGCCCGACAACGTTATCTGTTCGCGAAACGTCGTCACCACATCATCGAAGGCCGCTAATTGCACCCACGAAGACAGACCGAGTTTGCACAATGCCGCAAGCCTGGCATCTTGCTGAAGCCGCTCCGTCATTTCCAGCGCCTGCGGGTCGGTGCTCGTCAACAGCGCATCATAATCCGCTAAAGCTGCAATCAGCCCTGCTGTTCGCAAGCCGTGTGGCGCATGGCTGCTGGCACTGTCAGCGCTTCCATCATCCGCCGGCAAGCGTACGCCAGCACGCATCATTTTTTCACTGACCTCGCACAAGACGCTCAACAGCTCAGCCTCACGTTCGCCCATTCGATCAGGGTGCAGCGCCGCGCCACCCGCCAAGGCTTTAATACTCTGATTCAGGTTCGGCAAAATATCTTCTGATCTGGACAAGCCGACCGAAGACAGCGCTTTATTCACTTGCGAATGCTGTCGTCGCCACAGTTCGGCCAGCCGGAACGTTGGCGTAGAGGTGGTAGAAACCAAACCGTCCGCACTGTCACCGTCCCCCATATCGCCCATGATCACGCCTTCATGAAAGCCGATCTTGCGCAAGTCGCGTAACAGCGCTTCCAGCTTTTCTTCTCGCAGCGTCAACAAGCGTTGCGTTTGCTGATGTGACAGCCCGAACTTTTCCCCGTCGGACGGCCCTACGGCTGAAGCAAACCGCACTTGTGCGAGCGTCGGCAGCTGCTCGAACAGTATTTTTCCTGATGCATAAGCCTGTTTCGCCTCATTATGGAAAGTGGCCAAGCGCTTCTCCTGAGGCGTAGGCGGCAGGACGACACCCAACGTGTGCGCCATGGAACGCATTGCGCTGTTCGCCACGGAGCCCAACACATCCCTCGTCAACGCACCCACCTGAGCGCGGGTCGTATCAACCACTGCCTTTACGCTCGACGCCATCGTCAACGGGTTGTTGGCTGTTGTACCCGCCAGCGTCGTAACCACCGAAGCGTCATGATGCGGCGTGCTGAGACGACTGGCTTGCTGTTGATTGGCGAGGGCGTTGCTACCCGCAAGGAAGTTCTCCGTCGGCAGTTCATCGCTATCCGGCTCAGGCTTGACGCGTGCCGGCAAGGATCGATTGTCGTGCGATGTCATTGACGGCAGCAACGTGTGCCAGTTTTCTCCCAGCTGTAATTGTATTTGCCCTGTTCGAGTAGCGCGAAGACTTGAAGGGTGAACACTACCCGGCAGAATTATCGGCACCGGCTCCCAGCTGTCTTTCGCGTTCAATCGTTTCAACTGGGGGCGGTGGCTATGGGGGTGATGCAGCACGAGCAACTGATCGCTGAGCCCTACGGCGATGGCGATGGGGCGCTGCAACGCGGGAAGTCGGCGGGTTCGGCTATCCGCATCGGCAGCCATGAATCGCCCCGATTCCGTCAGCGCGACGACCCGGCGATTACCGTGAACCGCCAGCGCCTGTACGGGCTCGCCAAACTGCGCGATAAGGCTGGTGCGTAACGTGATCGTATCCGGTATCACCGCCAAAGGACCGCCCGCAGGATGACGCGGAAGTTCGGCATCGCTCGGCAACCAGGATGTACGCCCCTCCAGTTTGAGCTCGACGACCTGCCGGGCGTCCCCCCGTAAAGCGAAAACCGGTTTCCTGTCGATAAACCCCAACGGGCTGGAATAGAGAGCGGTCACACCCGTCAGCGGTTCGCCGCCCGACTGCTTTAGCCGTTCCCAAGGCTGATCAGGAGCCGCTTTATAATGCAGCACGCCGTCGATATGCCCCAGCTGCGCATGACCATCAAGCGGAACGTGCGACTGCACTGCTGCTTCCGACGGAACATGCAGCCCCTCGGTGTAGAGCAGCAGCAACGGACGATCCAGCAGATACGCAGGACGAAACAGCGCCTCGCCTGGCGCTCGCTGCAAGCTCATGCGCCGCCCGTTCTGATCCTGCAGCATCAGGTGAACCGTGTCGTCTCGGGACAATCCCATAGCGGTCACGGCCCAACCTTTCCCTTGGGCAAAATCGCCGGGTAATTTCAGCCGGTGGGCTTCAACAGGTCCTGTGCCTTTCAGATCGGCCTGATAAATGCGTCCTTTGTCATCGAGGATCAGCGCAGCGGTGCCACCCGGCAACGGCAGCAAATCAACGGGATGCGCCGGACTCTGCTCGCTCCCCAAGGCGCCAGCTTTTGGCCGCCAAAGCTCGACTGGACGGGAAATGCCATCTGAATGCACCGCGCCCTCATGCAGCCCGTGCACCTGACCACCCGCGCCAATGCGCAGCGCCGCGCCTTCAGGAAGCCGTTCAGTGATTATGGACTCGGCAGACGCGTCAGTTGCGCGCCACAGTTGTTTACCGGTGTGTAGATATACCTCGCCATCCGCCTGCAAACCAATCATTCGCAGGGGCTCTCGGGGGTTCATGCCTGGCAGCGTCAACGGCGTCCAGCGCTCTTCCATATTGGCGGTATGAACCACACCGCCGCGCTCCAGATAGGCTCGATCATGGGAGGACTGCCAGACCCCGGTCAATAACCCTACTGGAGGTTCAGCAAGCCGGGCAGCCACAGCATCGGCGGTGATTTCCCCGCTGATGCCATGTTCCATCTCGGGATGGACCGTCAACACGGCCATCAACATGCCCGGCACAGAGGTGAAAAACGCCTCATTGCGCGGCGCCAGCGGTTCCGTCTTCACGGCGGTGTAACGCACCAGCTTGCCATCGTTACCAAGACTGGTCTCGCTTTGAACCGACGGTCGCTTTGCCAGCCAGGCATTAATGACACTCTCTCCCTCCGTATGACTTGCGACCCGAACATGCCTTCCGCGTTGTGACGGCACGGCTTGCAGTCCAAGCGTCTGGCTATTCAAACTGGCATGAGTCCGATTTCGCATGCCGCCCTTGCGAGATGACTCGCTGTCAGCAGCAATGGGTGAAGGCTCTGGCGATGGAGGGGGATTGGCCGCGGGCGCGGCACTTTCGGTATGTTGAAGCGCTGGAATGGCAGTCAATCCGGAAGAGGTAACCTTTACCATATTTATTATTAAACTCCTGTATATTAATTTTATATCCCGTTTATTACCCACGAAGCACCAACGGCATCATGCCGAAGAGAACGCGGTCTACATCTCCGTTACACGCTAATGACCCGGAACACTGTGAGTTCTACCGATTAGAGCTTTCTCCGTTGCGGTAATAAACGACAGTCATTTAAGTGGTGATACAGCCAGATCGGTTCCCGCGATTGTCATAAAATCGTCACAAATCCGCCCGGCCGGGCCTGAGCCATACACATGTTTTTTGCATGCAAACCGATCAAAAGATCGTTCAATCGTGTGGGGTTTGCAGGGTTTGGACCGGACTTGCGTCGGTGAACCGGGCAAAAGCCAAGGCAAAGCAGACCCGTCTCCAACGCGCCGGGCATACTACCTTCGTGCCCGATACCGACTTTTTCTTCGATGTCGATCCTTTGGGTAATGTCGATCTTTGTAGTGGCTGCCAGACAGCGTATCTGAACGACAGGTTTCCCGACGCTTCTTGCGTAAGCGTTTCGATGAGAGAAGGGCCAGGC
>NZ_JAGTPK010000074.1 GCF_021147775.1 Pseudomonas californiensis | reverse complement strand
TGGTTCGTCGGCAGCGGCAGATGTGTATAAGATCCAGGGGCGTGGGCGTGGCGTGGGCGTGGGCGTGGGCGTGGGCGTGGGCGTCGCCTATGAAATAGGTGAACCAGCGCGGCGTATAGCCGGTCAGGCGACCGATAAGGCTTAGCAAAGCAGCGCCTTCAGTCAGATTGAACGGCGTGCCCAGCAGTCTCGTCCCCCCACTTACCTGCACATTACGATGACTTGTAACGCCTTCCAAGCAACTTGGAATATGTGCATTATAGCGTTTGCACATTACCTGCGCAACCCCTAATACTGGATAAACCACCAGTTTTTTTAAAGTCCCGCCCAAATCTCCCTTTCTCCTGAAGCCCCCGAAATACGAGGCCTGTAACCAAGAAATTGACTCATCCTGGCAATGTGCTATCCATGAGGTCGGGGGAATCTATCTCCCTAGGATCAGCTTCAGCGCTTCCGCAGGCGCTAAGACGCAAACAGCAGGGAGAATCGATGCGCCTAGATCAGATGCCATACTACTCAATGCCCACCTTGGCCGTCCTTCCATTCCGGCAATTCGGCATCGGATGGACGTGGCAGCTGCGTGCACTAAAGCTTTTTCCCGAGTCTCAGTTGTCCTGGAAGCGCTACTTCTACGATAACGGCAGTGGCCATGCGAGGGCGGCTGTTTTCAGCTCCTACGAGGAGGCCATGGAAACTGCCGACGAATTCAACAGGCGCACCAGTGAACTGGTAGTTCAGGCGGTATCGGATCCTGTGCTTCAGAGCTCGACGACCCTGAAAGTTGAGAAGGCCCTGACAGCAGCACGTCGCATCTACGCGGAAGAAGAGCTCATGGAGCGCGAAGCAATCAAGCGAAACGCCCATCTGCCCCGTCCCGCCATGCAGGAGCTAAAACTGCACAATACGATGGAAAGCTTGCGACAACCGCTCCACGAGGCGCTAGAGCGTGCGCCTTACCTAGAAATAGTTGCCATACCGAGATTCAACATGTGCCTTCGCCGCAACGAAGAACAGGCATGGGAACAGATCGGCGCATTGTCTCCAAAACGCTCCCAGATATGCCTGCGAGAGGTGACAGCCAAAGGGTTTGGTCTTTCGGGAGCCGACCACTGGGGAAGAACCAAAGCGCAGATACGCGCACTCCTACTACCCCGAGCCAATCAGCTGCTGCAGTTAGCGAGCGTCAAACAAATGCTCGCCGAGGCAAGGATGCGCGGCCAGAGGGTGCTGATCTGCGGTGGCTTCGTGTTCTGGTATGAGGACGATGGGGTACCAAGATGGGTGGTGAAAAACACGGGTGGCGAGTCCAGCAGCGATGAAGGAAACACCTTGTGGCACGAAGGAACGATCCTATCGAAAAACCATGGCAGGATCGTCGTGCTTCCCTATATCAAGGAGAACGGGGAGAAGGTTCAAGGTTACACGAAGAACGCACCGCACGATGGAAAAGCGCTGCCTCGGCATCCTGACCAGTACGTCACCCTCCCTTTCGAGATCCTGGATGGTGACCTTATGATCGGACTGTTTGGTGAGCTTCACTATGAGTAAAGAACCGAATAACCGGCCAGCTAGCATGGACATTTCCAGGGGCTACCCGAGCGTCCTGACATCCTCTTAAGCCGTGACCCCGTGACGCCATCCCGATCATAAGCTCCCAACCAGAAACTCACCTTGTGCGCCAGGCAGGCACGTATTTGTTCGGCTGACCACCATACTGTCTGAGCCATCTACAGAATCACGCAACAATATAGTGGCGCAACGGTGGCGCGCCATGTGTGAACCTTGGTACATTACATACACCTTTCTTCCAAAAAAATAGCGGTCACCTATGGATATCTTGCCGGCAGGGAACAGCAAAAAAACGCTGAAGCTTCTAGATAACAAACAAACAAAAATTAGTTCCATACTCGGCATATCCATTCAGCATTTCCGTTCAATAAAAGAGCAGTCAATTCAGCTTGGCAGTGTCATGACATTGCTCGCTGGAAGAAATGGAACAATGAAAACTTCTATGATGGGCCTGGTAGCCCAACTATTTGACAGTCAAGCCAAAGACGTTTTTGATCGACCATTGAAAACAACCTTGAGCGAAGTTTTTAAACTTTCGCCCAAGTATGACAATGAAAAATACCGCTACGATATAGTCCTAAAATTAGACGACGAGTCCATCATGCGGGAGCCAGTGAACTTTTATTACGTCGCCCAGGATACGAACCGACATCGTGTGGTGGTATCGGGCTCTGCAAAAGGAGACGGAACGTTTAACTACAATACCAGCTTCCTTAACCTGCAGCGGCTTTATCCACTCGCCGATACCGATGCAAAGGAGTCCTCCTCCCGAAAAGTGACTCTCTCAGCGACAGAGGCGGCTGGACTAAAGGACTTTTATGAAACAGTGTTTCCGAGCACCGAGTATGAAGACTTTACTCCTATCGTCGCCACGGCGAACAATAAGACGACAAAAACCACCTTCGGGCCAACTACCAGCAGCATTAAATATGACTGGTCAGCCATATCCTCAGGCGAGGATAACCTTGGCTCTATCTACAATAGACTGATCGGATTTGAGCGGTCGCTCCACGACTCAAAGAGCAAAGAAGGAAATGGCGTACTCTGCATCGATGAGTTCGAAAGCACTCTGCACCCTGTGGCGCAGCTGCGCCTGTTCGAATATCTCTATAAATGGGCGAAGCGGAATAAGATCCAAGTAGTCATTACAACACACTCCTTACACTTGATTTCCCATATCTATCTGACGCACCTGAAAGATCAAAAAAATGAGAATGTTGTCGTCAACTTTGTGAGCAGCTCAAGCGCTGATGACGGCAACTATCCAATCTTGCATAACCCACCATTCAGCGTCGCATACAAAGAGCTCACATTTGAAGACCCTATAGAAGCAGCTGCCGCGAGAAAGATCAAAGTCTTCTGTGAGGATAAGGTTGCAGTTCATTTCATAAAAAAAATTATCCGCACCCAAGAAGTCTTACGTGCCGTAGAGTTCCACTGCTCACTGGATCCTTCATCTGACAATCCCGGCACTTCTTTTACAGCCCTTGCTTCAGTATGCGCTAAGTTTCCGCTCCTACTGAAAGACTGTATTGTCGTGTTCGACGCCGACATCACAGACTCTGCTTTAAAGAAAATCAAACAGCCTGATCTATACTTAACCCTGCCCGACCCAAACAATGTCGCCCTTGAGCGAAGAATTATCGCCTTTATAATGACCCTTAAGAACTCCGACAAATTCTTCATAAAGTTCAAGACAGAACGGACTGTTTATCTAGACTCATTCAAAGCTTCTGGTATCACGCTCAAACCCGCCACAGTGCTTGACGAAAAACTCACAGACATTAAGAAATGCAAAGCTTGGGCAAACAAGCAAGGTGCTAAATTTAATCAGTATGTGACTTACTACTGCGAGCACCTTGAAGGGCGAGAAGAATTCAGGTCGAGCTTCATTGAGTCGATCAACAAGATAAATACGAGCCTGGGAGTACCCGAAGCATTCTAAGCCTAAAACGACGGCTGCATAGGCGGGTACAGAACCTGCCCACACCAGACCTTCTAAGACAGGTACCCGTCAGCCTACATCACGAGCAAACGCATTTGCAGGCGGAACAATAGACGGGCCATAAATCATAACCTCAGAACCTTTCTTCTTAAGCTGAGCGGTGTAGCTTAGAAAATATTCATCCTGCCGATAAGCGGAGTATATTTCCTTAATCTCAGGTACGTTGTCGTATGAAACAATCCATGGATGTTTTACAGCGCTGAGCGCACCAGCGATTTGAACGTGATCTTGGTGATTATAAAAATTTCTGTACAGACCCGAACCTTTCACATAGTAAGGCGGATCAAGATAGATCAGTGATTTCAAGGGAAGATTTGGTAGAACCCCTTCCAAAAAAAGATTAGCGTCCTTGTTGTAAACTTTAATTCTATTTTTAAACCTGCCAATCAGGTCTATGCGTCGGATCAAGTCAGCTTTGTTAAACCTAACGTCCAGTTTCCACTTCCCCGCTTGATCCTTACCGCCGATGACACCAGCCTTCAGTATTCCCGAACGATTGGTTCGATTAAGGAAAAAGGTAGCCATGGCTAATTCCAGGCTAGAGAACTCGTTAGGATTTATCATGACTTTCTTATATCGATGCCAGTTCTCCATACTTACATCAGTATCGGCGATTATCTTACAGAGTTCGTCCGTATGATTGACGGCAGCATCCCAAAACGCGTAAACAGCTGGATCGAAGTCATTGATATGAATCGTTGACGCGTACTCGTGGAAAAGCAGCTCTAGAGCTACGCCCGCTCCACCTGCGTAGGGCTCGGCATAGTGCCCATCAAGCAGATCGTTCGACTCGAATACCTGCTTGATGAAATGGCAAAATTTTCCCTTACCTCCTGGGTAACGCAAAGGGGTGGAAAAAATTTTTGATACGCCCATCTAAACAATACCTACCGGGTTGGCTTATGGCGCAAGGCCAGCGCCGACATATGAAATTTCAGCATGCTCAGTTCCAAATCGATTCAAGCAGAGGCCTGTATTCATCTGCAATGTCTTTGAGCTCGGACGGCACCGGAGCGCTGGCTGAGCTGTGAACAAAGAGGTTGAAATGGTCAACAGAGCCTACGGAGTCAAACGATGTAGCGCGTTTGAATATAGCTTTGGAAGCGGGAGTCGCCAGCCCACCGTTCGATTCGAGGTGCTTAGCAATAGACTGAATCTTCATTGAGAGCTTATCACCACCCATCCCGTCCTTGACAGGCCTTTGAGTGTCGATCCTCAACACAGGGTCGTTGAGCTGATTCTGTCGGAGGATGAAGTCATCACAGCTCACCTCCAAGAACACTCGAAACGTCACCGCCACAGCGTTAGGGCAATCGTCGACCACCAAAGTCTTTCGGAGGTCACGGTAAATGGCATTGATTCGATTGTTTGGGATATCAAGCGACCAGGGCACAAGAAACTTCCGAGCTCGCGATAGAGGTTTTGCGCGAATGCCCGGTTTTCCTGGAACCTCTGGTTGAGCTGGAGCCGGTGCACCTGAAACTCCACCCTCAGGATTTGGCGCCGCTGCGCCGCCGGGTGGTGATACAGGAAACTGAGGAAGGCCTGGAGACAAGCCCGCCCCTGGATCTGTAGGAACGAGTGGCCCGCTTGGAGACGGTGTGGCCCCTGCAGCAGGCGCCCTTAAGCTTCCACTGAAGAGCTTTTGAGGCAAGAGCTCTGGCGGTATATGGGTCACGAACCTCATGCGATTATCATCGCTACGGATATCGTTGACGTTGTACCCCTCGCTCACGAACATATCGAGAGCAAACTCGACCGAAGGCGCAATGAATTCCAGAGGAAGGAGCGGCGTAAGCTCTTTGTTTTCAACCCGAAGTTGGAACGTTTTCTGTGCCGGCGCGGAGGAAAACAAACGAGTTAAAGTGGTAACCGGAATCAGGTAGACGTCCGTGATTGATTTCGAGCTGAACACCTGAGGGTTATCTTTGACCAGATTTCTCACTTGTCGGCCAATCGATTCCACACCCGTTTGCCTCGCACGCCGCTCGTCTCGGATGTCGCTGTCCCAGCCAACACGGCCCACACCATTATTCTGACCGGTGTGTTTCAGCTCGATCCACATATCGCCTTCAGCACGTGAGTTCACGACACTGCACTGAAGCTCTTGGGGCAAGTCGAATCCAAGCTGGTTGTGTGCTGTCATGAAGCCCTTGAAGAGCTTTTCAACGGGGCACAAATCTGGCTTTTGCAACAGCTTTACAGCGGTAAGACGCCGATTGCCTTCGAGAACGATAAAACTCCCAGCACCATCTGGCGTGACTAATTGAAGCTCAGTTGGGTCGAACCCATTTTCCGCGATGTGCTGAGCAAGCTTTAACAGCTTCCTGGCATCTTCAGGGTCAGCCATGAGGAGATCAATCGCCTCCCGCTGGTTTTGCGCGACGTCGTTGCCGAACCGAACATTTTCCTGATCAAGCTTGATGAGATCGAGCGGGATGGATCTGATATCCCGGCTCATTTTGTCCATTTTCATTGACTCGTCCGTTCGGCTCGGTTGTTGGCTGGGGATCATACAGGCATAGCCACATAGCCACCATGCTAGGCGATTCAGCGTGCAAGCACAGCCGAGCATTTTGCAATTGTGTATTCTCCCCCAATTCAGTGCCAGGCCGCCCTCCACAAGTGGCCAAACAGGCAATCTTGCATAAGCAACTAACTGGCGGCCCTGGTGTAATTCGCCATAGAAGTCATTCAATAAACGAGAGAAATATGATCGATCATGGGGGTTACGCGTGGATGGCGTCCGTGGACAACCCAAGCACACGCCACTTTAGCGCTATAGGCCACAGCCTAGCAGCACGCCGGATCTGAGCCCTCTATCGCTCAAAGCGGCCCGCTGATCATATACAGCGCAACCAGTCTCTTGGCTAGCAACAAGCCAGCATGGGCGCCAGAGCATACGCCAAATTCTTCCTATATTGATGAGCTCAGGCGTCGGGCAAAGCACACACTTTTGTGACTGGGTCTACAGCGCTTCCCTCCTCTCAAGCAATGCACCTCCAGCAACGCTGATATGTTTCTAACTTCGAAGGATCACAAACAAGGAATAGCGTAATGAGCAGTACGAAAGACTCTATTTTCGAGATTGAACAGAAAGCATTTCTCGATTGGGCGGGAGATCGCCTGGATCACGATGAGTTAGATGAGGAATCGCAGGCGTATCAAGCACTCGCCCAAGAATACTCAGACATGATAGATGCCTACGATCAGGAAGCTGAGTACAGGTGGCTAGAACGGCAGTCTTTCCACGAGCAATACATCGAGTTCGGATCGGAGTTAAGAGGCGCCATCATGCTGCTCAGGCATAGCGAGCATGGCCCACATGCCCACATGACCTGCAAGCTTGTGTATGCACACTCCGTGACACTGCTGGAAACCATGATCAGCACATCAGTGCAGGCTCTTGTCCTCAGAGACAAGGCATTCCTACTCAACATCGCGAAGCAAATCGAGACTGGGGATTCCATGACCATCCGGACACCCATTCCACCGACATCCGGACACTGATTCCACGCTGATCCGGACACTCATTCCACAAGCATCCGGACACCGAT
>NZ_JAGTPK010000073.1 GCF_021147775.1 Pseudomonas californiensis | reverse complement strand
ATCATCACTACGTGGGCGACCCATTTTCTGCTCGGGAGAAACCAGATCCTTGATCAATTCCCACGATGCGTCGGAGAGTTCGTAACGCTTTGCCATGCGAGCCTCCAGCCAATCATGGCGGCAATTCTACCCCCACCGACTTTTCGTACAAAACCTAAGGTACGCATATTGGTCATGACAATTGAGCGTCGCAAGGGGCAGCTTACCAAGGTCTTGAGCGCTGCTTCATGTCCTTGAAGCGCTGCATGATGTCGATCACAAGCGAGTTGACGGCCAGAATTTTCATGGCTCGTGTGACAGCTACGTATAGAAGATTCAGCTCGTCGTCGCGTTTGCCGACGTCGATGTCAGGGGAAAGCGGATCTGCAGAAAAGTCGTCATAAAGCCCAACGAAGTCCCACTCCAGACCTTTGGCTCTGTGCGCAGTGGTAAGGGTCACGGTTGCATCGAGCTCCGACGTGACAGAGGCTCCTCGCAGCTGCTCAATACGTTTGGGCAGGTCAGGGTAGTTTTCGATGATTTTGATCGACCGCAGCATCTCAGGATCCTGCGTGGCCTTCGCGATCACGACATACTGGTCGTAATCGGCATAGTCAGTGAGCAATTTTCGCTGCTGAACCTGGTCATTCATATGCCGGCTGAAATAGAACAGGTCCTCCAGATCGCGCAAGGAATAGCTGTCGATCCCTCCGATCCACTGCATGCGGTGGTCTTGGTTGACCAGGCGCAGCGCGTTCTCAATCACGCCGCTCACCGTGCGGTGCAGGTAGGTACGGTGAGGCAGATCGTCCGGTAAGGCTCGTTTCACCAACGTGGGCTGTCCCAGGCCTTGCAGGGGGATCTTTTCACCCTTGAAGGACAGGATGACGTTGGCCACGTAGGCAACTGCCGGCCCAAATCTGAAGCTCTGAGTCAGAAAGTGTTTCTCGGCGTCTCTCATTGCTGGGCTGTTTAAAGCATCCACAGCGCCTCTGAACCGATAAAGTTGCTGATGCCGATCACCTACGGTCACTTGCGTGATTTTTTGGATCTGGACCAGGTTCGCGATCACCGGGTTCACGTCCTGCCCTTCGTCGAGCAGAATCGCACCAAAACGCTGGCTCAGATCTGGCTGGCTCATCTGGTACAGCTTCAGATAGCCATCGTGCGTCATAGGGACTGAGCGATCGTTGATATCGACCATTTTCTCCCAAACGTCTCTGGTCAGGTTGAGCGCTTTACTCATGTACTGCTGCTGGACCGACGTCAGTCTGCGGTTGCTCTGGAATCGCACAAAGTGATCCTCCAGCAGCTCCAGATCCTTGCTGGCCATAAAGGAATTGAGGGTCGAAACGATGTCTTTGGCCAGCTCCCAATCCTGCGTATTGATCGTCCTAGCAATGTCGGTCAAACGCAGATTGCCAGCCTGCTTGTGTTTGTACTGGCTGCCATAAACAGCGTAGGCCAGGCCGTGAGCTGTTTTGCAGGTCACGTTGCGTGGAAAACGGTTCTTTGCCGCGATCTCAACGGCTTTGTTGTAGCAGAGGTAAAGCATTTTGACCGACGAGTTATGCGTGGCGTAACCGACGAGTGTTGTTGTCTTCCCGGTACCGGCAAATGCCTGGACCAGTAGCTTTTTCGCGCAAGAGTGGATCGCTGGCAGTTGTTCTTCTGTCCATTGCATGAGGGGCACCTAAAGGTATTTTTTGAAGCTGGACGCTGTAATGCTGACGGCTAGGCCGAGCAGAGCTGCGCACGGCAAGAGCACAAGCAAAGGGCTCACGCTGAAAGGCAGGGCCAGGTAGAGGCTCCAGGGGATGATCACCAGCGGCACCATCGTTGCCCGAGCTTTGTGATACAGGTAGCTGGACTCGCGGCCGGCACCAAACCGCCGCAGGTCTCGGCGTACCAGTCCGTCGACGAAACCCACGAACGCCGTCATCATAAATAACGGTATTGCTAGGGTCAGGATCACCAGGCGTACGCAAAACACCAGTGTCGTGTAGAGCGCCGCGAGGCCGTAATCCTTAAACTTGCTGACCCCTACACCGAGCATGTAACGCATATCGAAACCGCGTGTTCGTTGTCCTGTAGCAGCATAATCAGATGTGTGTTCAACCCAGTCCTGAAGCCCAGTCTTGACCACCAGCCAGTCATACGTGGTTTGAACCAGCCATGTCGCTGTTCGGCCAGGCTCTTGAACAACCACACTCTGTAGGAACCCCTTGGAGAGCCAGCTGAGTTCATGATCGAGCATTGCACGAGCATGCTGCCAGCCTGCCTCCGGCCAGAAAAAGTACATGCAGATCCATTCGACGATGATGGCTCCCCCCAGAGACAGGAACATCACTGCGGCGAACCGGAAGGGCAGGGTGAACAGTGAACCGATGAGCGTCTGTTCCTGGTCTTGTTGCTGTTTCGCACGGTCGGCAACGTCTGCCATATCAGATGACCTCCCGCCGGTCGTTCAACAAGCCGAAAGTCATGCCGCGTCCTCGGGAGCTACAGCAATTTTTTTGAAGTCGTCGAGCAGATCTGCAGGCAGCGACTCGTTGAGCGTCTGATAACCGGGCGCTGACCACCAACCAGTGTCGTCGACCTTACCCACCTGATAGGTCTGACGCATGCTTTCAGCCAGGGCCTGCAGATCTGCCGGCATCACCTCATCAGGATCATGCCCTGGCAAAGGCATTCTGATTTTCCACAGATTGCCGCCTTCCATAAGGGCAAAGCATTGGCCCTTGGGCAGGCCCACGACATGCGCGGGCTCAATCATTGGCACACTGACCTGCTGCACCTGGTCATGACTGGAGGATGTGAACGCAGTGTTGCCCGTTGCAGTGTCATTCGCCGAGCTGGCTGGGGTGGATGTGAAAACCTGAACCTTAGGCAACTGGTTTGTCAGCAGCTCGGCGGTGGACGTTTCGCGGACGCGTAGCATGAACACGTTATTGAAGTTACCGATCACCTGGCCGGCCTTGGCCTTGTTGCCGATCTTCGCTTCGATATCGCTCATGGTCTGGGTGTACGCAGTCACCTGCATGCCGGCACCGCCACCCTTGTTGATCATCGGAATGAATTCCTCACCCATCAGCTCGTTGAACTCATCGGCGTGGAGGTTGATAGGCACTTTGGTACCAGGGACGCCGCCCGGTAGTCCGTCGTCGACGCCGAATTTGTAGATATGGCCAGCAACTGACACGAGGTCGGAGAACATCGAGTTGCCGACGGCAGCGGCGACTTCAGTGTCCGACAAGGCGTCCAGGCCGATATAGACCACGGCCTTTTTGCGGACCACCTGCATCCAGTCGAAGATTGGTCTTGGATCGTTCACGTCCTGATAGTCAGGCGAGATCAGTTCCGCCATGCGCCCGGTTGTCAGCTTCTCAAGCAGCGGCAGCAGCGAGGCGACGATCTTGTCGAAATAGGTCTTGTCGTAGCGGACCGCACTGCGCAGGCCATCCATCACCGGATCTGCGACGCGCGTCTGAGACAGGTATTGATCGATGGCCACCACGCGGAACGGCCGGCCCTTCATGTTGAACGGTACGTTTTTTTCGTTGAGCTTGCCCTCAATGGCGACGATCGCCTCCCAGGCCTTTGGATCGGATTCATCAAAGTATTTAGAGGCATACTCCTGGAAGATCCCTTCGATGTTGATCACGTGCTGCTGGATCTGCAGGTAGTCAGGCCGGCGGCCCAATGCCACAAGGGCTCTGGCGATGATGTTCACGAAACGCCAGGCGAATTCACGGAATGCTGCCGAGTTACCTTCGCCGGAGAGCTGGCCAGCGATCCGGGTGGCCACCTCCGAAATCCGCCCAAAACGCCCAACGGCGTTGTAGCGTGCCGAGTGATCTGGCCAGCCCAGGTGGAACACATAGAATTCGTTCAGGCGGCCGGCGCGTTTGGCTTCGAGATACATGCGCTTGAGCAAATCGGCATCGCCCTTCGGATCAAATACGATGACGACCTCGTGCTGGCCGTGCTTTTTCCGCCGAATGTCCTGAGTGATGAACAATTCAGCCAGGCGCGTTTTTCCGACACGGGTGGTGCCCAGAACAATCGAATGGCCTACTCGCTCGCCCAAAGGGAGGGAGACGTTCTCCTCGTATGGCTCGATGCCGTGCAGCCGTGGCAAGCCACCGACGGGTGGCAGAGGCCGCACAGGATTGATGGGCACGTCCCATGATGTGGCTCTGGCCAGAAGTCGGACAGGGTATGGCGCAAACTCCGCTCTTTCCTCAAAACGACGCGCGGCGCGGAACAGTGGGGTGGCTTCAACATAGCTGGAGTACTTCGGCAGGTAAGTGTCCATAAGCCGCTGGGTATGGCGCTGCTGCCAGCGAAAGCCAAGACCGATGAACAGACGTTGATTGCTGACCGGCACTTCTTTACTGGTCATCGTGTAATGAGGCAGTCGACGGATGTTTCGGCGATAGCGCAGCACCTGCCATGCTTGTTTGAGACGCACTAAACCCAAAGCGAGAAAGCCCGCGGAGGTCACGATGCCGAACAGCGGAGTAAGCGCAAACGCCCAAGGTGCGAACACGCATAGGAATGCACCTGCAGCGCACACGTACACGGTGTACAGCTCTACGGCGGGTCTGAGCAGTGATTCAATGGCGTAATCCTGAGCCATAACCCGACCTCCTATTGCTCGATTGCGGTTGGGGTGATCAACACCGGATAGTGATTCAGGCCGAGTCGTTGAGAAAGCTCGTCACCTGATGCGGGGGACACGAGCGCGTCGGGCAACCAACTCCTGACTACGGCAAGTCGTTCTTGTGTGGCCACGTTGACCACCAGTCCTACGGCCTGCATCTGCTTCAGCACCGCACCGCGTTCTTGTAGCCATCGGCGTGAAGTTTCGTCGTCACCGATCAGGAACAAAGGCTGCAGGCCTGGCGCGTTGATGATTCGGCCCTGAACTGTCCCCGGAGTCATTCGAGTGGTGCGTACCGGCAAGCCCTGTGCTGCTACAGGATCCAGTTGCGAGGTCAGGTCATTTGAGACAGAAGAGGACGGCTCGGGATTGAGAGATCGATAGTAAGGCAGCGCTGAGTCACCACCTTTGTCTTCAACCACGGTGAGCTCTGCAGCTTGGCAGATCATAAATGGCAGGCAGAGCGCTGCGCCGAGGATCACTGATCGGGTCATGGATTGGTCACCAGCATTTGAATGCCGGTTACCCGGCTGAGATGTTTGGCAAAGGCCTTGCGATAATTGGCAGCTGGAGCGCCGCCGGCAGGCCGGTGATAGCGTCCGGCGACGGTGATCCAGTCACCACCAAGCGTGCGCAGTTCGGCGAGCATCTGTGCGGCCACATCAAGGTTTTTGTAGGGATTGAGCGCGTCGCACGGATTGCTTGATTTAAACCTCTGGCCGTTCCAGCCCATGTTGACCTGACCTAATCCGACGTCGACCCGCTTGGGACCCGCCTGCGCGAGTGCGATGATAAGTGCGGTACAGGCATCGGCACGGGTTGCAAAACGATAACTAGCGCCGGCCACGTTCAGCGTCCAAGGCCACGGCACCAGCTGCCCCCGCAGTGGCGTCCCGCTTTCCTGCAGCGCCACCGAGTAGAGCACTTCCGACGGAATATTCGCGGCGTGGGCAGCCAACTGATAGGCCGGTGGAGGTAGCTCGGCTGCATGGCTTGTCAACGCGAAGCACAGCAGGGCAAGGCCTGCCCACGTCACTGACGCAGCCATTGCCCATTCACCTCACGCACAACGGTGGGTAACTCGCCACCCAGGCTCAGGCCAAGCCAACGTCCACCGTCATGGTTGAGGGTGATTTGTCGGGTTCTGACATTCGCAGGGTCGATCCCCGAGACAATCGCCCAGTTGCGAATTCGCTCATCGTCGTTCTGGCTACCCACCATGTACACGTCAAACGGCTGCTTCTGAGCCTGAAGGGCCTTTACTCGTATCGAGCATTCCGGACAGCCGTCTTTAACAAACACCGCCAATCGGCCGTTACCCTGGTTTGCTGGGCTAGCAGCCGAAGCTTGCGACGCTGAACTGGCGATGGGCATCAGATTGGGATAGAGGCGTTTGAAGGCATCGTCATATGCGCGTTGATACGCCAATTCTTTTGCCGTGCGCTGCGCCTCGGCTTTGACCTGGAGCTCTGCATACCGCCGGCGCTCTTCATCATTGCGGGCTTCGATACCCAATGCTGTCAGCGGATCCAGCCCGGGGGAATACACACCTCGTGAACTCTGCATCAGCGTTTGATAGCGCTGCCATTCTTGGGAACTGAGGTTCCAGTCCCGGGCCAGCATCTCGTCGCTCGATTGCGACTGGCTGTCGGTCAACACGCTCTGTTGCTCCCGACTGTTGTACTGTGGGGAGTTGTTGGTCGCCGCGTTGGCCAAGCCCACTTGTGTCAGCAGGGTTAACCCCACCATGGTGAACATTCTCAGGTTGTAGATGGACATGTGAACCTCTAAGGGCGCAGGGGCAGAATGCGTGGGGAACCGTTTATGCTGAACAAAGCGCGGGAGTCATCCAGCTGCGACCATATCGCCGGGGCGTATCAGGTTGAGTTGGCTCAGTTGAGTGCTGCCAGGCGGGGCAACTGACAAGAAACGTTCACCTCCGCGATACTCCACCCCCACGACCGAAAACGGTGGAGGTGCCTCTGGAGCTTTGGTTTGTGCTGTTGATTTGCGGGAGGGGACTGGAGTCTTCGGCTTGGCCGCAGCGGTGACTTGAGCAGATGCGGCTTCAACTGCACGCAGGTCCTGGAGTTTCACCTGCAGCTCCTCGATCCGAGCCCCCATGACCACAACCTCTTGCATCGTGGCCGCCGCTTGCTGGGCTGCGTCCTGCGCCTGCTTGACGAGAGCTTGGACGGCGTCGATTCGATTGGAGAGTGCCTGCTGGCCAGCCCTGAAATCATCGATGGTTACGGACTTCAGCTGGCTGGCGGCATCAAGCCGGTCATCCACGCCATTGATGCGTTGGGTGATGGCGTTGACGGATTCCAGGTTTGCAGCTGATTCAAAACCTGTTTTCAGGTGGAGAATCTGCCACTGCTGGTAGATCAGCACGCCGATCAGGACGATCAGGGCCAGGATTTGCAGTACGGTGGCGCGGGAAAGAGAAGGGCGCAGTGGCAGCTTCATGGTAAGCGCTCCATGAACCCCACATTCAAACCACTGAGCTGATACCGGATGCTGTGCTCCCGATTCCCTTCAGGAGCCCGTTCGCCATGATGCGACCCGA
>NZ_JAGTPK010000072.1 GCF_021147775.1 Pseudomonas californiensis | reverse complement strand
TCGCCACCCTTATCGTTGCTGTTAGTCATAAACATACCCGTTTGCCTATCCCTTATCTTAAGGGGGGAACGGTGTCCTGTCTTTCATGGGGCTCGTTCATTCAGAAACTGCTCTCTCTGACTATGCGAAAGCTGATGAATGGATGTCAGTGTATCTCCACCAATATGAGTGGATGTAGAGGGAGCTGAAGTTATTCGTTGTGTATCGGATGGGCTATACACATGGCGTGAGCCCGAGGTGCCGCAAATATTACCCATAATGGTTTCCTCTTTTTAAAAACTGCAGATTGCTTCTTTTTTGCCCGACGCTCTGGTATATGTACAGTGCCAATGTAATATTGATGCATTTATGTGACATTGCCAGAGTTCACAAGACTAAAAACTTCCTCGCTACTACTTGAGTTTTAGTGTTTTTCTGATTTCACCTGCCACGCCTATAAGCTCTTCAAATGTCCTGCGCATTTGCACGTTGTCTACCTCAATCAAGGGGGTGCGTGTATGCAATACACCGTTTTTCTCCTTCGTCATTCCGAAGGTTAGGAAAGGTTTTCTAAGGCTAAAGTTGTTCAGCTGGAGCGCGTAGTTTAATGTGTCAATACTGCTATCTTGAAATGTCCCAACGTCAGCGGTGAAATATACCCAGCGAAATTCGTCTTGGTATAATTTTACGTTCATACCACTTTGAAACTCAA
The DNA here is from genome assembly GCF_021147775.1 of Pseudomonas californiensis. Lineage (GTDB taxonomy): Bacteria > Pseudomonadota > Gammaproteobacteria > Pseudomonadales > Pseudomonadaceae > Aquipseudomonas > Aquipseudomonas californiensis. The sequence goes on along the minus strand of NZ_JAGTPK010000072.1, from coordinate 6,596 downwards.
AGCAATAGACTTCATCGATATGTTTCTTGTCAGGCAAGGGCGGCATGTTGTAGTCCTTAGCCAGCCCTTCCACAAGCAGGTCAAATGCGTTTTTCATAATGCATCTCCTCATAATTTAAGGTGATGAGTGGTCACTGAGCAGCATCAGGTTCCCTTTTTGATGATGCTCGTCAGTGAGCATAGCTGCTGGCGGGCGCGCAGATCGTAACCGCCCGATAGACGATCCTGACCAGCAGCAAGCGCTCAGCCGATCTCGCTGTTCTACCCGTCTCCAGGTTCCACGTTGGAAGGTAACGAAGGTTTTCCTACTCGTCGGCGGCCCAGTCGCTGGGCTCGCCCAGCTCAAGACTCACCATGGATTCGAGCAGGCGGCCCAAGCGCGCCTCCGCCTCGTCATGGGCCTTGCTCAGCGTCTTCCAGGCCGGCTCACCCGGTGCCTGGGCGAACATCGCATGCCTGGCCTGGCGCAACTCGTTCAACGCGTCCAAGTAGGTGCCCTGCAGCGTCACGGTCAGCGGTTCGGTGAGCAGCGCCGGGGGCTCGGAGCGGATGTACTTACGCGGGGCTGTGGTGGTCATGGGTGGTGCTCCTTGCGAATCTTGAAAGGGGTGGGTTCTACAGCCTCGGCCCAGCTAGATGGCTGGGCTTGGGATGAGCCTGGTGTTTTCCTAGGCTTCAGAACCAACACTACCTACCAGCCGCGAACCTGGGCATGTAGACGACTAACGACAGGATGCGACCACTTGATGCGTTCAAGGTCAGAGCTACGACCTTTGACCATAGCTTGGGCATCCTCCTCCGACGTGAACGCCTTATGGGCCTCCTGCTCACCCCGAGCCTGAGCATACTGCTCGAAGCTTCGCTGGTCAGATCTGCGTCTAACAACGAGCTCCATCACACCATCGGCAAAATCGAGAGCTCTCCTTGCACTGTCGAGCTGGGTAATGACGTCAGACCGCTGCTGATCGGTATACCAGAGGCGCACAATCTCAATATCCGACTGATGTTTCTGGGACTGTGCAAGCCCTTTTATCGCGCTGGCTAACGGCTCCATTTGGCTTAATGCAGATATCAAGTCTGCTGATTTCAAGTTCAAATCATCTGGATTTGGGGTCATAAATTTCTCTGTTGTGTCTGTTTTGCGAGTCAAAGGCGTGTCACACGTAACGTGTGCTTTCCCGCTCAGGCCGCGTGAATGTCTGTATCGTCGCAGCTGCGCGATTCTTGCGCCGCCTCGCCCATCACCTGCTCGTAGCAAGATTCGCAGTGGTCGCCTTCTGGTGTAGGCATCAGCGGACCATCGCCGCCGCAGTGTTCGCACGTCGCAGGGATCGTCAGCGGCCAAGCTTGCAACACCTTGTCGCCCTCGTACTGCAATACAGGCTTGCCGGTTTCGAAGGAATAGAACGCGCCGTCGACTTCAAACGCAAACACGAAACTGAGGTCGCTGTCTCCGCACCAGTTATCGATCATGCGCAGGGCATGGGTCGGGGCTTCGGGAAGATTCGCGATGCGGCTACTCATTGGTTCAGCTCCTTGCAGGGTGATAGTGCGGGATCGCTAAAAGCGCGTCCTGGTACTGGCAAAGCCCGCGACTTGGCGGGCTGATGATGTAGCGCGGGTTCATTGAACACAGGACGCGTTATTGGAATCGGGTCACTCCAAGTCGGGCCCGCAGCCTTTCAAAATATTCTCGCGAGCATTGTCCAGATCCACCAGTAGGTCATCAGCCATCAGGGTGCCCAGCTGACCCTGCATTTTCAGCGCTGCGACCTTGGTCTCAGCGACTGCATGGCGCCTGTCTAGGTCAGCACGACTGGTCGCGTTGTCCAAAAACTCAATCAGCAAACGCACGTCTGCCACGGCATCGGGATTGCTCTGTTCGATTGGGGTCAGGGGCATGGCGGGGTTCCTTTCGGTCGTTAGTCGCGGTCGATTAGATAATGGAAAGGGTGTTCCTGGGCGACAGATCTGCCGCGAATTCCTACGCGTTGACTACAGCAGAATATTCTTCAGCCATTGCCATAGCGTTGGGCGCGGTGGTCACAACTATTTTGTATCCGTCAGCACCTTGATAAAGGTCGCAAGCTCCCTGAAGGGTGAGGGCTTTTCCAGCCTGGTCGATGGCCAGGATATGCAGCATGCGCTTGTACCCCTCTGGACAATCATCCCCTTTACCGTAGACGGGACCGAACACCCATCCGCGGTATTCTTCCGGAACCGATTCGGGCCAGCCTTCGGGGAAATATTGCTCGACAAGATTAAACAGGTCGAGCTTTAGGGAGGCCGAAAAATTCTCCATGTCGACGATCGACACTCCATCCCAGATCCATTGGTCAATCGTCTCATTCAGATGCATTTTCCAAGCCCTCATCGATTCGCTTCAATGAGTATAATATTAGCCTATAGGCTAATTATTTGAACGCGGGAAGCCCTCTAACAGCGTCGTCCCAATGTGGGGGGCGCTCAGGGTCATTTATAATTTTGCTCAGTGAAACTGGGTGCTTCCGCCAGTGCGCTGCCAAGTCCTTACCTGTCCAACCCCGGCGACGGTATTCCGCTTTGAACTCGGCCGGTGTCAAACGCTGAACCGCCATTAAATGATTCTCCGAACTATGTCGCCCAAGCGCGCAGGATCGCCTGCACAGAGCTTTCTAACCGCTTCAAGACTCTCGATACCCAATATCTCGCAAATGATCCTCAGGTCGATCCCACGGCGCTTGAGCTTGACTGCCAATGTGCGCCGCCCTGACTGCGAACTGGCTCCCTCAATACCCGACATTGAAAACAGCCGGGTGTAGATCCGCGTTAACTGATTCGCGCTGTAGTAAGTTTTCCCTTCTCGCACCTTGGAGCTGATCTTCAAGCCTTCTCCTGTGCGTCCAGAAACAAATAAAGCAGATTCGGGATCAAGTCCACGGAAAGCCTTAATCCTTGTCGATACGCCGTGCCCGCGCTTGGCGCGCTCTAAGAGGTGCGCATCAATGGCGTTGATCAGTTTCTTGCTGGTCCAACACAATGGCCTTGAACGATGGTTGTAGGCTATTTCTGCCCGCACCTGGGAGTCAGTCAAAACTGAACCGGACTCGGTCAAATAGTCGCTCACTCGCAGCCTGCAAATCTCTGTCACTGTCATGCCAGTACCAAAGCAGGTCAGCAACAGCGCAGCGTCTCGAATTCCGTTCTCACTGCTGCTCACTTTCGCAACGCGAACAGCGTGTTCAAGCTGCTCATCCTCAACAACGATTGCTTTGGGCATTGGTTACTCTGAACGTGCTTACACCATCAATCCCAACATAGTACGGCAACAAAAAGGCCGGAGATAGCCCCAGCCTTTTGGTGTCTTACGTGTTATAGGAAAATGCTACCGCGCCTGCGGCTTGGTGGCTGCTGCCGTCCAGCGCGACAAGTCACCCTGTCCATCACCAGCTCCAGGGAAGACCTGGTCACATGTCCACGATCAACCGATCTGCCGGGTACTGGTTCATGAACGCTGCGCTCTGCTCCGGCTGCGCGTTCAACCAGTCCGTATACGAGCCCTTGGGCAAAATCACTACCATGCGCTTTTCATCCTGGGGCTTGTGGTACGCCTTCATGAAGTCGTGATCATCTGCATTCACGGTCAGCATGGTGTAGCTGTGCAGGATCTGGTCGGTGGACGGATCGCGCCACTGCTCCCATAGACCCGCAATGCCCAGCAGATCGGCGTCCTCACGGACTATACGTGTGGCAACGGCCTTGCCCGAACGCCAGTCCGGCTCGTAGATGGCCACCGCTGGGATGATGCAATGTTGCGCATGGCGCCATGCATGCCGGAATGACGGTTTCTCGGCCACTGTCTCTGATCGAGCATTGTAGGTGCGCCTGGCAATTTTACTGTCCTTGCTCCAGGACGGGATCAACCCAAAGGAGCCGGTCATCACTTCCATCGCTGCAGGAGATTCGTCGTCTTCGGCGCGACCGTCAGGATGGCGTAAGAATGGGCCGATGTAGGCAGGCCACAAATCAAGTCTGCCCTGGTCAAACAATGCCACGCCAAACGCATCGGCGACCTGGTGCGGAGTGGGTGCTTCGTAATGGCTGCACATAGGGCCTCACAGGCACGTGTAGGTATCCTAATGTGAGACTCTGCCCTGCCCTGGCGTTCCATTTAATCGACTGGTTACAACCTAATGCCAGAAACGATAAAGGGTGCCTTAGGCACCCTCTTCGTACTAGATCCGGAAACCACTCAGCTTTCGCCTCGGTTCGCCTTGCGCGAACACTCTAAAGGGCTGCCACTCCTGCTAAAGACATCCAAAAGGCATTATAAGAACATCTTAATAATACTAAAAGAATATCCTTTTAGTACCCTATTACACTCCAGCGTCCAGTAGCCGCCTCACAGCAATTTTGATCAATGCTGGTCGCGACAGGCCCAGTTGCTTACGGGCAGCATCAAATTCAGCCAATAGCTCAGGCTCAAAACCTACTTGGAACATCTCTCGCTTACCCCTGATGTTCTTCTTCGCCTTGCTATCGGGAGCGGTGGCCGCGGCTTTAGCCGCGACCTGACTTGACTCTCGGTCGGCGCTCGCCGGTTTAGGTGCTCTTTGAATGATCGCCATGAGATATTTTCCTGATATCTTAAGAATACCCTAATGATACTTCAATGATACCATAAGGATATGATAAAAATATCCTTATGGCCGTTTCTCAAAATAGTGCAGCTAAAAGCGCATCAATTTCCTTAACCGCTTTGGGGTCTTTGGGTTTCATTTCACTGACTGCAAGGCCCAAGGTCGAGGCAGCGGCTATTGACTTACGCCTGGCGATACTCAAATCGATCAATGTCAACTGAGGGTAATTTTCAATGGATTTGCGCGTCCCAATGTTGTCGCTTGAGTATTTTTTTGGCTCAGCCATATTGAGATAGGCATAGATGGGAAGAGGGTTGTCACCACGTAATGCCTGGATCTCGATGATCAGAGGCACCAACTCATCTTCAAGCGCGTCAAGCTCGAAATTTCCAGGAGCAATGGGGACAAGCATCACATCCGCTATCATCATCGCGTGCCGAAAGGCGCTGCTATCGCGACCGCCCGCATCGATGATGATGTCGTCGTACTTATCCAGCTGCCTCAACACTTGAGTACGCAGTTGCTCACCGTCAGGGTAAGCCACCAAGGTAACGCTGGGTGTGAGACCTGCAGCATCGCGACGATCAATTGCCTTGGATGAGGATGACTGGCGATCACTATTGACCAGCAGCACGTCCTTACCCTGCAAGGCTCGCCCTACAGCCACCTGCACAGTGTTAGTAGATTTACCAACACCACCTTTAGTATTGCCTATAACAATGACTGACATGTTTTTCCCTCAATCCCATAACATGATGAAAAGGATATCCTTTTGATACCTATTGTAAACCTATTGGATATTAAATAGATATCCTTAAACGTATTGCGATCGTGAGCCTATTCTGGGGTTAGGGGAGAAATAACGGCAATAGGCACCAATTTTTGGGAGCCATGCTGGAGAATGTTCATAAAAGCTTCAGCTACACAGGGGACCGCAATCTCCCTGGCGTACCACAACAGCAGTGGCCGGTGTTCGGGATTGGCTAATTCAGCAATCGGCAGGCTTCGGAGGGTGGTGTAGGTGGTATATTCATTAAGGAGCATATTTTAGCCCTGTCAGGTTTGATGTGTTCCAAGCTGGGGATGGTTACAGCCATGCCCCGGCATCCTTTCTAACGCTGGTTTTACGCCATAAATGCCAATACCGGGATGATGTCCTGCGGGGCTCGCCCAGTGAGCACCAGGAAGTGTCGCCAGACGCCATAAGGCACCTTCCTTACTCCCTGCTTGTAATCACGCACGCGCCGATCAGACGAAAGCCCCAATAGCCTGGCTAATTTTCCATCTGTCCCGTGTTCTGGGAAGCATCCCTGAAAATGTCGGAAATAGGCTCCAACAATTTCAGGGGAGGGCGGTTCCCACCCTTCATGCTCGCGTAGCAGGTGCGTGCGGCTGTACAGGCTTTCGTCCAGTTCCGACTGTCCTGGAAGCCTGGGCGCATTCAGATTAGCTTTCAGTTGCTTAATACCTTCCTCGGTGGCAGCTTGAAAAATAACCTCTTGCTGCTTGCTAACGGACGGCAACGGTATGTCTATTCTCATGTCTCATTCCTCAATTTCATCGAAGAAGTGGAGGCCTTTCGGCCCCCGTCTTCACCGTGGTGACAGCTCGATGCTTCGAACGTCTGAAACACGGATATTGACCAGACTCAGTGTCCCTGTGGCTAACTGCTTCCAATGCCCCGACTGGTGAACGTGGGTAAGGGCGTAGAACAGGTAGTCCGGTAACAACAGATCAGTTCGGTCAATTCGGATGCCGATATGTTCTGGATTGAACTTTCGTACCGCTTCGCCGCAATGCTCTGCTGAGCCCCTTCGAACAATCCAGAAGTGAGCCTCTGGAAAATTCGTCCGGATGGTCGCCACCGCAGTTAGTTTCATCGTAAGCGTCCGCCGAAGTCATCTTGCACGACTTAGGCAGATACCCACTGATGCGGCAGCAGTTGCTCAATCTCACTCGCTCGCTGCGTCGGTAACC
>NZ_JAGTPK010000071.1 GCF_021147775.1 Pseudomonas californiensis | reverse complement strand
TCGGGTCGCATCATGATCGATGGGCTCCTGAGAGAATCGGGAGCCCAGCATCTGGCATTAGCTTAGTGCTTTGAATGTGGGGTTAATGGAGCGGTTACGAAGTATCTAGGCAGTCGGTACTCAAGCTGCAGGGTGTACTTGCCTGGATTGAGTACAGCGCGCTGGGGCGAGTCATTTTTGTAGTAGTAAGTGGAGAACGGGATGTCTCCGACTTTTTTGTCGTTGACCCGGATGATGTTCAAGTTGGGCTGCATGTCGAACAGGCTGCGTTTGCTCCTTCCGGCATAAGTGTCTGTTTCGACAACGGTGTAACGGGACTCATCGCTCACCACATCTGATTCTACGTTCGAGTACGCAGGCATCTCGGCGCAACCATGCAGGCACAGCAACAGCATCAAAAACGGCAGGGCAATCTTGCTCATTACAATATCCATATTCATTTAACAAAATATAAGTCAGGTTTCTGTGAGGGGCTAACGCACTTGTTCCCGCACGGTTAGCGCGCCCCGTTCATAGCCATCGTCATGAGTCTCTTCGCGCGCCGGGTGGTGGGCTCGGCGCTGTCGAGCAAACCGGATACGGATCTGGTAATCAATGGCCTACGAGCAACGCGGCAACTTTCATTGTATCAAGGAGCGATTTTTGATTCATGACTGGCCTTGAAGGCTTTCCCTCTGGGCGCCGCTTATCGGGGAGCGCTGTCATTTGCGCATCAGTGCAGCCCAGGCGCCTTGCCCGTTCTCTGATTGACCAGAGATTGCTACTCCAATCCAGGGGGAGATCCTGCATCTGACTCTTCAAAAACAGGCATTGGGCTCGCTTCAGCAGCGCTTACAGGTTTGGGAGCGTGGGAGCTACAACCGGCAACAACAGCAGCCATTGATCATATGGGGGTAAAGCGCATATCGATTCCCTTAAATCTGGCTTGGTCAACTCCAGGCCATCCCGTCTTCAGAGGAAGTCGCTATCCCGACAGAGAGCGGACGGCGCTTGATTTCGAATCGCTTCAAGGCTTGTCCTTCGGCTCAATTATTGTCGAAGGATGCATGCCGCGACACAGGCGAGAAGGGATAAGGTGACGCAAGATGATATGAGCAGAAACAAGAAAGCCCGCACTAGGCGGGCTTCTTGATTGGCTTATAGACATCGTTGATATCTGTAAGCCGGTACTTGGTGGTACACAGTCACTTGAACTGGATCGTCATGTCATTGAATTACAGGTATTTTTAAGGATCGGACTTTATTAGGGATACACATGGGGATACACGGTGCCTTTTGCTGTGCGGAATTTTCCCGAATTACCCTCCCGGAAGGGCGTAAATTATTATCGAGTTCCGATGAGCGGTTTGATCGTACTACAGCATGCCCTGACGTGATCATGACCTCGTCTTTCGAGCGGCATCCACCTGCGTCCGGTTCCACGCCAGCACCTCTGACTTGACCCAGGCCACCGATCTACCAGCGAGACGCACTTGCCGCGGAAATGTCCCAGCTTTGGCCATCTCATAGATCTTTGTTGTGCCTAGTCCCGTAAGCGCCTTTACAGAAGGCAGCTTGATGAACTCTATTGTCGGTTCCTCAGCCTGGCTCATGACAGCCTCCCAGCATATTACTGTTACGCACCACCCGAGAGCATCACCTCCAGCAGAGTGCATTTACCTATTTTTAGACCGATTGCTTTCAGACCGATTGCGAACCATGTCCAAGGCCTTTTCAAAATCGTATTCGCTTTTGCGCTTGCCTGGGGTGGTAGGTAAACCGAGACCGATACTTTTGGAAAGAGGCTCCATACGACCTTCGGAGAGTGGTCGCTGCACGCCTGATGATGATTTGGGGACCGCGTTTATCTCAATGTATCGGTCAGCCCAGGCATCTAGCTCCAGTCGGTCAAAACCTACTCCCCTCAGACCTATAGGAAACTCTCTAACGTAAGGCCGCACAGTCTTGTTGAATTCGTCGCGGCACATCCCGAGATAGCCATGCGCTTGGTTCGCTCTCAGGATTCGCGGCGGAATGACGGTGTTGTCCATAGGCATGCCCTTGAGGCATCAGTCAGATGCTGATTCGCGGATTGCATGACGGCCAGCCCGGCGCAGCGAGCGACCAGTGTTAATGGATACCAGGCTAGCCGGCCGAGACACGAAGTCCCGACAGCTAAAACGTACCGGAGGAGTAACGCTTGAGCAACGGTCAAACCGACAGAAGGAAGGGCTGAGGTTGCAGCGCTGACAGCTCTTTCTGAGCAAAATGGGTAGCGTTTCACGACCCCACGGCTTCGAACGCAACATTTTCGCTTTGCGTTGTTGAGCCGCCCTTAAATGATTAAAGTTCGCCAGCCATCCACGCTTCGATAGCCTGGCGACTGTATACGACCCGGTTTGCCGGATCTTTGCGCCAGTGCTTGCCCTCCAGCCACAAACCGTTTGATCGGTATTTGGGCGCGGCCTCGGTTGTGATTCCAAAGACTGCTGGCAGGAGCTCCTGCCGAAACCATGCTCCCGCGAATATTTCTGAAGTTCGCTCTTTCGCCCCCGGCCTGGCAGATGGAGTTCTTGTTGAACTCTGCTGTTCGGCAGCCCACGAGGATATATCCTCAATCGCTTTCGACACCGCGTCCTGCTTTTCGACAAGCTCCTGAAGCAGCGATGTAAGCGTCTTTTTGCTTCGCATGGGTCACTCCTTCTGAAGCGCACGAGTCTTGCAAAGGCTGTCCGAACTGCTACGAAAATAGCACTTTCCCAAACTACCCGGAATTTGGGTGGTTTGCTCCATGCTGGCTTCGTCCGCATGATTGGCTTTTTCCGTAAAGCCGCTCAGCAGGGTTGCCAGGCAATTCCGTGGAAACCTTTGTGGAAACCTCGCCTTTGGAAACCAGGCTCAGCATGCATAGGGATACGCCTACAACTTGATGTTGCCAACACCGCGTTACCCACTGCAATGCCTGTTACACCGGTCTGTTCAAGCATCGCAGATGCGTAACCTTGGGCGTAACCATGATCGCCCAGGCACACCACGCATCTCCCGCATCACTGTTAACCGAGTGTTAGCTCGCGTTCGTACAGCTGTCAGCAATCCGCTGGTAGCAGAATTTAGTCTTGTTTCCAAATCCGTGGATACCGACATGGATACCACCGCGATGGATACCTCGGTTGGGCGTGCGCGCCCTCCGGTGCTTGATCGGGCATGAGCGCCAGAGCAGTACCGATTTTCTCGGTACCACTCCAGAGTGGTATGAATGCCACGATGTGTTGAAATTTCAGCTATCCGCAGAGGATGGGAAGTGCTCCATACGCAACCCAGTGAACGTGCGTACCTGTTTGCGTACCAGCCACCTGCGTACCTGCTGGCTCGTCTTGTGAGCGACAAGCCCGATGTGTCTCATTCTTCTGAGCGCGCTGCCTGCAGTGCTGAGTGCGTAAAATCGATGCGCGAAGAATTGCGCGAAATCATGCCTATCCGTTTAGGCGCCAGCGGCTCATGAAGGTGGTTTTTCGGAGCTTGGGCTCAAGCGCTTGCTGCCAGGTATCACCCCGCAGACGACGCATCTTCACAGTCTGCCATTTGAGGCCGCGCATTGCTGCCCAAAGCATTGCAGGCATGGTCTCAGTACCGAGCGTGACCAGCGTCGCCCCGGCACAAACCGTTGTGCGGATAGGCATGCGTGGAAGTGAAATTGCTGCATTGCCAACAGTCACCAGTTGCATGCTCGGCCATCCTAATAAGTCCAGATGACGCGAATTTATGTGACTGGTAGCAAACTGCCTCACCTTGGACGCACCCGCCCTCAAACCTTTTGATTTCAGGGCAGGTCCGGTATGCCCGAGCTAGATCGATTGTGCCGACTGCTCCTTAGCTCGTATCGACCATGCCCCGGTCCCAGGCACCTTGAAGGCCTCGTACTCGTTGCGGAGGCGAGCCTGGCGGAGTGCTTGGTTCGCTGCGCCCTGAGTCTGGTAGTAGCCGGCTGTTGCGGCCTGGATCTCGTTCTGCCGCTGAGATGCGCGGCGCGCTGCATCGGTAGATCCATCCTGACCCGCTGCGATGCTCGCCACCGCGGGCACGTTGCGTCCAACTACTGCCCGAGGCAACACTCCGGTGAGCGCGTCCAGTCCATCCTTCGATGTCAGGGCGCTGGCCAAGACCCGCTGGGAGCGCTCATTGATTCTTGCTCCGGCTGCCCGCGGCAGGGAGCGCAGTAGGGTATGCATCAAGCCTGTACCGGAACTGGCACTGAAGCCGATAGCCACCAGATCGCTCATCACTCCGTTGGCTTCGTCAATCTCAGCTTGTCGCCGTGCGGTGGCGCTATTACCCAGTGCCCGGCCGCTGAGTCTGGAAACTTCGATCTCATGATTGAGCGAGCTTTCCCACCGCTGACGCGCGGCATCGTCCGGAAGAATGGCGGCGATCTTCGCCCGCCCGTTTGGGCTTCTCAGGTATTTCGTGATGTCAGGCATGGCTGCTGCGTCGTTGCCGATCTTCCCGATGATGGATGAGATGGCACCAATACGAACGGCTTCCTGTTCCGACGGATTCAGCCTTGCAATGTCGCTTGCCCAGCGCTCTGGGGAAATATTGGGTTTCATGATCATCGCCCCATGGTCTACCCCATCCAGATAACGGCTGTGCCCGGCGAATACGGCGCGCGCCTGGGCATAGGTGGGCGCGCTGGCATCCATAACGCTCAGCAGGTCATTTCTGATGCCGACGATATCGCGAGCCTCGGAGCGGGCACCTGAGTTGAGTAGCCGCTCAACCTGGCCGTCTAGGTTCTGTTTGATGACATCAAGGTCACCGGTGCGCGGGACTGCTTTGGCAGTGATTGTGCCGTCTGGAGCAATCTCCATGAATTGACCGTCGAACTTGCGGCCTTGGTTCGCTGCGCGGCGTTCTGCGTCACGGTAAGCGGCCTGCATGGCTGGGCGCGCCATGAGGCTTTCCAACTCAGGTGTCCACGGCACTTCCTCTGCGTGGGCTGCAGCGTAGAGCGGACCGGCTTCGCGCGCACGCTGGGCCATTGTTTCGTCAATGGCTGTATCTGCAGATCGGTTCACCCCACTCAAGCTGCGCGCGCTATCCGAGATGCGGGTTCGTTGCGCGGTCTGCCGCTGGGCCAAGGTTTCGACAACCGTCGATCTCGCCTGTCCTGGCGTGTTGGCCAAGCGTTCAACAAGGCCCCGCACGTTTTCACCGCCGGCGTCTGCCGGGATTGCGGTGTTTGGATGCTGCACAGCGAGGTCGTCGTACTGTGTACGGAATTGATCGGGTGTAAGGCCGTCCCGTTCAAGTGCGCGGCCGAGCTGCGCCTGTGCGCGGACCTCGGGGTTGAATGCCGTGTTGCGCACCGCCTTGGCCGCGCCGATTACGGCGGGAACAGCACCGCCTACTAAGCCGCCAAGCGCAGCGCCCCGCAATGCGCCCGGAACCCGATCGCCGATATCACCCTCGGCAGAGCCCAGACCATAAGCTCCGCCATACACAGCCCCAACACCAGCGCCTTGCAGCATGGCGCGCCCCGTTGTCTGCTGCGCTGCAGCTCCGGTGGCAGATGCGCCGAGTGACATCCCGCCAGACGCAATAGCGGGCGCAATACCACCGACCACTGCGCCGACAGTCGACGTCACGGGATGCTGCTCTTGTCCGATTTTCAGCTGGGCACGCTGGTTGGCCACGTTCTCGTCGTAGCGTTGGCGCCAGGTGTCTGCAGATGAACCGTTCTCTGGCGTGGAGATAAACGGCTGAACGGCGGCGTCCAGCCCAGCTAGGATTTCATCTTGGAAGCCGAATGTGATGCCATCGCCTACGCCTCTAATAGCTGCTGTGCCAGCACCCACCTTTTCCTTAGTGTCGCTGAATGCGCTGTCATACCAAGGCGCGCTTGATTCGGGCCTTTGTTCCGACGCCGCGGCCGGGGGCATTGCGGACGCGCTTTGCTGCCTTTGCACCGCTGGCGTAACGATCGGGGCATTTTCCCAAGCAAAGCCGCCTTGACGTTGCTGGGACGCTACCTGATGGACCTGCATGTCTGGAAGTATGTTCGTCGGCTTCATCCGCTCAGATGCGGGCATGATGATCGGTGAATCGTCCCATGCGGCCATTATGGTTTTCTCCGATGGTTGCCCTGCGGATCAATGAAGTCGGCACCTGAAGGAAGTCGTGCGAACTGCTCTTCCGTGCTGATCCGGTAGATGGGCGCTTGGGCTGGTGCGGACTGAGCGTTTTGCGCGGGTTGTTGCTGCTGGGGGCTGTTTGGCCGATCAGCAGGTCTACCGAGCGGCGCGGCCAGAATTTCGGCGGTGCCCAAACCGTCACGAATACCTTGTAAGGCGGTGACGCGCGATTCGTGTTTTTGAGCAATAACCTGGTCGCTGTCGCCTGGTTGCGCCAGGAACATTTTGCCGTAGGTTTCCATTTCCTGATTGGTGATGGCCGCGCCGCTGTCCTTCCTCAAAATGGCTGAAACGAACTCCCGGCCGGACTGCTCAGCTTGCTGACGTTCTTTAGAAACCATTGAATTGGCCAGTGACGAATCGCCGACGAAAGGAATACTGCGTATCGCTGTATCCGCCAGACCACGGAGAGCGCCGCGCTCGCCAGACGCTGATGCAGTCAACGCGCTGCTTTGATCCTCAAGACGGTCATTGGACGAGTTCCCTCTGCCGAAATAGTTGAGGTCCTTGGACTGCGATTCGGTGAGCTTGACCCCGGTTGCCGACGCTTCACGTCGCGCCTTGTCTGCCTCTGCCGTGGTCTTGTCTATTTGGGCCAGCGTTTGTTGCCTAGCCAGCGTCTTGGAGCCGTCCGGATCAAGCGTGCGCTGGAATGCCTGCTGTTGCTGCAACGTCGCGTTTGGGGCGGTCCCTGCGGTAATGATGTCCTCAAGCCTTTGTGACTGACGTTGCTGGCTATCAGTAATCTGACCATCGCGCTGATCATCCACAGCGTCTTGAGCGATATTTACCGCATTAGCCAAGCTGCGAGTTTTCACGTCGCGTTCCTGCGCAAACTTCTGATCCTCTGCCTCACGGTGCTTATCAAGTCTCCGCCCTAGCGATTTTCGACCGCTTTCGCCGATCACGTTGAAATTGCGGTCCCGTTCTTGTCTGGCCAAAGCGATCTTCAAGCGGTCCTGGTCTGCGTATCCGTTACGCAAGTCACTGGCGCGCTGAAATCTCGTTGCTGCCAGAGCTGCGTCTCCAGCTTCTGCCTGGCTGAACGAGCCCACACCGTCACCCATGTTGCGCACAGATCCAAGGTAAGCGCTCCATAAACCCCACCTGGCAAAAGATAGGTAAAGCGCTTAGCTGTGAAGTCGAGGTTCGCAGTTCCACGGCAGCAAGGCTTCGTAATC
>NZ_JAGTPK010000070.1 GCF_021147775.1 Pseudomonas californiensis | reverse complement strand
GCCACCCTTATCGTTGCTGTTAGTCATAAACATACCCGTTTGCCTATCCCTTATCTTAAGGGGGGAACGGTGTCCTGTCTTTCATGGGGCTCGTTCAAACGGTGTCCTGTCTTTCATGGGGCTCGTTCATCGTTGTGAACTCTGGTTCTTATCGTGGCTTTGAGTGGCAGAAGGGCGATAATCTTGCTTACGGATTCCTGGTAGGCAGCATGGTCTACCGCTGAGTACATTGAGAACAGGATCTGATTGTCCCACCCTGGTTGGACATCGGTCGTTGAGAGCTTTTTGTACTCAACGATCCCAGCCTCTGCCTGTAATGTGTCTCTTAGGGTGGCTACCTCTTGGGTGAGTGATTCAACTTTAGCCTTACGCTCAGGGTCGTTGATGTGCTTTGTGAGCTTGTTGTATATGTTGTTGCAGCTCTCGATCTCTGCTTCGATATCGCTGATGTTAAAGAGGTTTCCTAGTTTATCCTTGCGTTCGTCTACCCGAGTGTGTAGTAGTCGGTTTTGTCCTTGCTCCAGATAGTTCAAGAAGGAAAAGTTTTCCCTGAAGTTTTTGCCGAAAACTTCGTCAAGGAAGTTGTTGTCGCGCTGATTGATTTTTGTGAAGTCAGACGATTCGAATTCCGGCAGCTCGTAAAGCTTAAAGTTTTCGTACTTGTCTGCACGATTGTTTGCTGGTTTTTTGAATATTGCAGTTGGGCAATGTCTTGCTAAAACAAGTTTACGGTCATGATTGATGAATTCAATTTTAATGCAGAGGTCGTTCTCGCCGGAGCGGTTGTTCCAGAAGAGATTGTCGGCGTAATCTCTTTTATTTTTGGTTAATAATGTTGAGAATAGGTTTTGTATTCGGTTTATCTGGCCGGTTAGTAGCAGTTCGATGGCGTCGAATATGCTTGTTTTTCCATAACCGTTAGGGCCGTCCAGAGTTAACAGGGACGACTTGCCGAGATCCAAGTAAATATGCTTGAATGCTTTGAAACTAGAGGCTTCAATCTTGGATATTTGCCAGTTCATTGCGAATCATTTCCTTGATAAATTCGTCGGCGTTTTTGTTTGTGACTTGCTGGATGGTCGAATACGTATCGTTCAAGCCGGCTTCTGCAACGGCCTCAGCTGCTTGCAACCTCAAGGACACAAGGTTTCCTTGATGGCTAGGTAGTTCTAAGAAGGGAAGCTTGATAAAGGTCTTCGCTGCGAAGCTGTACTGTGTTGCGGTAAGAGGGTTTTCTTTATAGCCAAGAAATTCTTTTTTGTCAGCGATCACAGTCACCAGTTTGTCGTAGGTGAAATTTGTGAGAGCACTTTCCTCCGCAATGCTGTAATAGAGAACATACTTTTTATAAAAATGCGGGTCTTCCTCGATTGCGAAGATTTCTTCTTCGTGATCCTTGAATTCGGCCAGAACGTGAAGGCGATGAATGCAAATCAAGTCGCAATTCTTCTTGAAGCTTGGGTTTCTGAGAAGTTGCTCAGGAGCAAGGTGATTGATTCGGTTATTTAACTCCGCTGGGTCAGGAAGGTCGTCTAAAGTATGTACCACTGCGAATCTGATTGCAGATCCAGACTCGCGAACATAGAAGCTTGTGGTGTCCAGGTCACGTTTACTTAAAAAACCATGGGCAACAAGTGCTTCATCAATGAGTTGCTTTATCATTCAGTCGACCCTCCGCGTCGTCTTTTGTTATTACGCTAATGCATAGCGACCTGGTGATGTTGCTTTCAAGTTTTTCAGTGGCCTGCTTGTTGTTGAAATCATCTGAGTTTGTGAATTTTGTATTAAAGGTGAATGAGGCTTCTGCTTTGCTGGCGATTAGATGGTTGTACTCAAAAAGTAATCTCAGCAGATCTCCGTTGTTTTTCATTTCACTAATCATGTCAGACTCACACTCTTCGCTTTCATCTACGTCAAGAGCGGTAGGTACGTAGAATCGATTTTCTCCGTCGAGGTAGTGTGGGAGATGTTTGAATACGGGCTCCGCCGAAATAGCTTGGATGAGCTTGGTATATCGCCTAATATCGTTCGTCTGAACGTCTTGAAACCGCTCGGAAGGTTTCATCATCTGGCATAATATTTTCAATTCGTTAATATGTGTATCGCGAATGTGCTCGCACAGATGCCTAGCTCTCTCATAGGTAGCGTCACTCATTGTTGGTAACGCCTGATCCAGTCGTTGTTCTAGATGGGTTTGGAGTCTGGCCTTCAACTCAACCGCATAGTAGTCCCGATTCTGATAGGGGTTTTCGGCCAGCAGGTCATCTAAAATGTTTCTGGCCTTGATGCGGCCCTCGTATGCGGCTCTGTCTTCTGAGATTCCGTCGACCTGATTTAGTTTGTGATTATGTATTGCCTTGGTGCTGATTTTTTCTGACAGTAAGCAGTAGTTAAAATTTATAAGGTTGTCACTGACAATAATAGACTGCTTCTCACATAGCTTTCTAATGAGTTTTTTAGTCAGCTCTTCAATTTCACCCAGGCCGCAATGATAGTTGTCTCCGTAGCGGTAGAATTTTACTGTTTCTCCGCTAGCGCCTTTGTGATCGTCTGTATTGTTTAGCTGGACGGACACGTGGAAGTAACGGGTCGTTCCTTTGACTTTGTCGTATTCTATTAAAGTGGACTGTTCCAGTGCGGTGGTGTAACCACTACGATATTTGCTTATCTTCGCTTTGACTTGATGGGCGGTGTGCAGTTTCCCATCTTTATAAATAGCGAAGTCATCGCTACTATCTAGTTGAAGCTCGAATTCTAAATCGCCATCGTGAATAAGCTCTAGGGAGTGATAAAGTGCGATTTTTCCTTGATACACGAAGCCGCTCCAGGACGACACCGCGCTGGCGGGGTACTTCTCATCATCTTCTTGACTCACATGAACTCCTTTTGCTGTTAGCAATCTTTCAGTGTGGCCGAATGATATCACTTCATTTCGTTGCTTTTGCGTATCTGATTTTGGTTTTTTCTTTTTTCTTTTTTCTTTTTTCTTTTTTCTTTTTACTTTTCTGGCATTTATTTGTCGACAAATAATCGGTAAAAAACGATTCATTAATCCGTAATTGTGTCTGTGGACATCCAGCTTCGCTTGCCGATTTACTCGGCAAGGCCTGTGCCCGTTTCGCCCACCCATCGGGCGAGGTCAGAATGAAAGCTCGCGTTCCGCCAGCGGATTCCAGGTTGGTCGGTGCGCCCGCTGTTGAGCCGCCTTCTGTGCGCTCAGCTCCGCTGTCAGCGCATCGTTCATCGCTACCAGAGTGTGCGTGTGTCGTTCTTCAGTTTTCGAATGTCTGCCCACGCTTCGTGTAGCTCATCGAAATGCATCAGGTACTGGTGCTGGTAGGATACTAGCCTTGATGAATCTTACGACAAAAGGGGGCTCGCGCGCCGGCCTCAGCAGCCGTCGTTCAGACGAACTGGTTTTCGCACCAAGGGATAGATCTTGAACTCATTATCAATCCTTTCGAGCCATCCTGAATTTTCTGGTTTGCTTGCCGATCCCCCTACGATCTTTATAGCGTATGCCCTGCACGCCTCCAGAAGCGAGTTCGGGATATGTTCAAGTAGCCCTTTGTATTCTTCGACGCCCCCTTCACAATACTGGTACAAATCGGCGCACCAAAGATCGTAGACCCAGTCACTGATTTCCTCGTCGCTTTGTGGAAGGGCAACCAATTCTTTGACGAATTTGTTCAGGTGCTGACGCTCCCTCTTGGAAAAGCCTCGGGTGGTTAGGCTAAAAAACTTCAAAGCCTTTATAGCTGGTCTGACTCTCCATGTGAGCGAGTCAAGTGAGTCTGGATCTCGCATAAGCGGCACTAGCTGATATGGGTTGAGCTGCTCGCCCGTATCAACTGCCACCGAGCGTATTATTCGGTCAAGATTGAAGCTTCTACGGTCGTTTCGAAGGTGGCAAAAAGCATCGATAGTCTTATCGGCCTCCTTGCGCAGGTCTGATATTTCCCTCTCTGTGACTGTGCCTGTGCCGTCCTGGTATCCAATATATATCCGCATCGTCTTGCCTAATGTCTGTTCAACAATGGAACCAGAGATCTCCCGAGGATGACTCAGGCAGATCTCACTACCGAATTTTTGCTGGGATGCATTCATTTCTTGAGGCGGGCCATTAAAGTTGTTTCAATGTACGCCTGCACTCGAGGGGAAAGGTCACCGCTCAGCTTACAAATTCCGGTTCTCGTGAACCCTACCTGGCCCGTCAGACCTTTGTAGCGCACGGAGTAAGATCCTGCGTCGACGACTGAATGCGACAAACCAAAACCTTCGACGCTCTCGGGATCAATTCCGACCTTGGAGGCGATCTCAACACGTGCGGTTGCAGCAATGGAGCTAATGGATCCGGATAGTTTTAACGAGTTCAGAGTGATCGTCTGGAAGCTTTTGATTGAGTCTTTGACTATTTTATCAGTGACAAATATTTGCTCGCAGCTAAATCCGAAGCCAAGTATTTTGTCTAAACTGTTGAGAAGCTCTTTAGAGGAGCGGGGCGGATCTTCCATTCGGAACATCAGCTGATCAGTACCAAGTAGTGTTACCTTTTGGCTACACGTTGACACGACTTCATTTTGCTTACTGATACCGTCAAGGTCTATAGACGTAGCATATAAAGATGTTCTCCAAAAAAATTGGAATGAGCGATCTGGAATATTTACTATGAAACCACTATTTAGTGAGGGATCGTATCGGTTCTGCGCCAGTTTCTGTAGAAACTCATCCACAGAACAAGGAACTCGAACGGCATACCACTTGAATCTTGAGATCATGCTTGCCTCACTATTTTATAGCTAATATGGCTTTTTTAGCGGACGTCTCAATCGCCTTGGATAGTTCATCAATTTCAGGTTTTAAAGGAGTTCTGGAGCGAGGGAATTTTCCATCAATGTTTGGGTGGACTGACTTCAACAGAATAGAGAATTTATGACAGTCTTTAGGGTCTGCAAAAGACGCCTCGAGCTTATAAATATCACCGTTCCCTAATACTCGCTTGGTTAGCCAGCAAATTTTTACAATAAAGTAAGTGTCCGATGATATTAAGTCATTAAGGATGCCTGACCTGTTCACACCGTTTCCACGGAGCAATACTTTTTCTATGTGCGTTTCGTCTTCGTCGCTTGTTAGGTCGTCTCTATCGTCATCGGATGGCTTAGGCTTATACACGTAAACATCCGTAACATCCCGCTTGCTAAAACCGTCAAGGCCATCGATTAAGTCAATAAAAAATTTCGTTCTTACCTGAGGTGATGGTTTGTCAAAAAGTGTGACGATAAACTTTTCAATCTGGGTAGATGCTTGCGTTGTTATGCTTGATACTATTTCATCCCGAATTTCGTTGGTGAAATCATTCTGGGGCGAAACAATACTATATCCGTATCCTGTTTTAGTAAACTCGATTACTGCATCCTTAACAACGAGCTGTGCGAACTCAGATTTTTTGTAATCGAATCTGGAGTATTGGATAGTTAAACTAAAGTTGTCACCATCTCGTGAGATGTAAGCGTTATCTCCTGATTCGATAATCTCGCGTTTTAATTCCTCGATAGCTGAGCGTACATCGTTGACGTCTAGTTCTCCCAGGAGCTCCACTGTTGTTGAGCGCTCCCTACGTGGAGCTATTCCGATTTTTTCGGAAATGAGCTTGTGATCATAGTAGTCATGAGTAAGTCGGGAAAAATAGTCAGCCAATACTTCGCGGTCTGTTGCTTTGGAGACGATAGTGTTTCTATTTCTAAATAGAGTTGTCAACGTCTGTGCGTCAACTTTATGTTTCTGTACGAGCGCATCAAAGACGTTTTTGTCAGATGCGAAGTACAGTGCGGGGCCAAATTTTCTCTTTTTCATTCTCTCCACCCCATCCATGCGATATTGTAACCATCTACCATCGAGGTGATAGAAGAGATTTTTATGTCGTTTAGAACCTGCTCGCGTATAGGATCGAATCCCCACATTTTCGCGTACTTTGTTTTCGCAAGGTTGAAGTTTGCCGTTACATCATGATGTGGGGATTTATGGGTGACACGGATCTGGACTTCTTTTCCCGATTCCAGCATTTGGTATCTGGACAGACTGTCAAGAAGGTATTCAAACTCTTCAGGCGATGCGCCAGGTCTGTTGTAATACACGACGTATCCGGCCTGTGAGTTGTTCCCTGACTGTAGGTTACTGTGCTGAAGAATAAGGTAGGGGCTGGTAAGCGCTTCTACAGTTGCGGGTTGACCCCAAACATCACCCTGCCGGTGTCGCATTACTAAGTCTGGATAATAGAATGTATAGTCAGGCGATATTTTGTGCTGGTGTATTAATCGCATAATGTCATTTGCGATGCTGTATAAGCGCATCAAATCTTCAGGGCCAAAGAAGTGAAGGCAAACATTGGCCGGAATTGGGATGGAATCGAAGCCTATATTTTCGATCAGGTCGCCAAACGCTTTGTGATAGCCATGATCATGATTGTGGACGATCAGTAGTCCGCGAACTTCATGCTCTTCAGACGTATCTATGCTGAAAGTGCTTCTCCAAGACTCAGAGTCCTGCGCGCATTCAATAGTCATTGCCAATGCTTTAAAAGCGTCGCGAACCTTTGTTTTGGTGATTGATTCTTCTTTGTAAGCTTTCAAATCGGAATGCAGGTAGATTGTCGATCCAAGGTATGGATCTTCATAGAAAAAAATCACATCGCCAGGATGCTTGTCCTTGGGTTTTTTTGTAGGCGTAAGATGGTGAGGGCAATGGCAACTAAAGTTTTCATTCCAGCGGGGTTTTATTTCCCATTTGAAATAAGAAAATATGTCTTGGACTAGCGCCTCAGCAATTTCGCCAATATTTACTGTTTCCGACATGGTGCATCCCTAGCAAATTTCCGGATTGGCCTATAGGCTATTTGCCATCATAGCAGTCCTCAGGGGGGTTGTACTGCCTAGGCGCTTGTCGATCCGGATCAATGGGTTCCCTGCAGGAGCTTTGTCGGTGACAAACCATCTGGAATGGAGATTCCTGCTGGTTGCACGAAAGCAAGGAGGTAGCGTGTTCTGGTCACCTTCAGCCTTCACCTCACTTGTCGCTGAGCTGCTACGTTGTTTATCAGGTACATGAGAAAACAGGAGGGAAGAATGCGTAGTTTTCAAGGGGCAGTGTTGTTTGTAGATATGCTCGGATTCAGCGCTCTCACTCGAGGGAAACTCAACCTCACGGAGTCCGAATACACCCCTTGGAAAATCACGCCTGAAGGAAACTTTCCCCATCAGCTGCTTGCTGCTCAGATTTTGCTATCTTTTCGAAAGATACTGATGCGAACAGGTCGCCGATTCAAAACCGTGAAGCTTGCACAATTATCAGACTGTGCATTTCTTTGGTCTGAGGATCTTGGTGCTGTTACAGACGCAGGACGCTTCTTGATGCACGAAGCGATTGAGGCAGGATTGTTATGTCGGGGCGGTCTTGCCTTTGGAGATATCCACGAACCGAATAAAATTGATCGGACTATTGGAGCCTTCATTGTTGGCGATGCTGTGACGAGAGCAGCGACATACGAGACCATGGGCAAGGGAATGCGAGTGTTTACAGATGCAGACACTGCTGCTGAGATCCTCCTGAAACGTCTTCGTGAGTCCTTTCACGGGCTTACCAACCCTCTGACGGGCGAAACGGTTGATGAATGGCTTTGGTACGCACCCGAGTCATTGCTGGAGTCTCAGCGCAGCGGAATGGCGTTAGATGAAGTGGTTAGACGGCTGGTGTCATGTCATACCATGCTCCGCTATTCACCACGTTTTGCATGGAATGCGGTTTCACCTGAAGGATGTCGGCAATTGGCATGCTCAATTGTCGCTATTTCGGATGCCATGCAAAAGCTCTCGCGAGGCTACGGGGAGTTTGAATTTACGGTTGAGTACCTCATTGGTGCAATGCAAAGTCGCAAGGATGCCGTTCGTGAAAGGGTGCAGAAGCAATTTTCCATAGAGCTTTTGGAGATGGCAATGTCTCGTGATGTCTGTGATCAGTGATCGAGTTTTGCGCCCCACCTGAGTAACGCCGCTCCTGTGGCAGCATGCGGATTCCACGCCATCTGGACACTCAGCCCACCAACATCCGGACACCCGTTCCACGCTCATCCGGACAGGCAGTCGGAGCGCAGCTACGCAGGTTC
>NZ_JAGTPK010000006.1 GCF_021147775.1 Pseudomonas californiensis | reverse complement strand
AGTACGCAGCCCGCAAAGCAACGGCATGGCAGAGAGCTTTGTGAAGACGATCAAGCGAGATTACGTGGCGCACATGCCCAAGCCGGATCGAGAAACAGCGTTGCGCAATCTGACGATTGCCTTCGAGCATTACAACGAGCAGCATCCGCACAGCGCTTTGAAATAACGGTCGCCAAGAGAATTTAGGCGCTTGGCAGCAGCATCAATTTAACGGGGAGTTGGTGTCCGGTTTGGTAGGGGCAAGTCCAACGTGGAATAAGAATCCGCAGTATTACAATTAATTGAGTGTTGGAGGAAGTACGAGGTACATTCGGTGGCGGAGGGCTCAATGAATTATCTGACGTTTGAACGTCTGGCGTGTCAGAGGTGGTGAGTGTAAAGATAGACTGGATTAATGCCTGAGGCTTGTTTTTCGGGGGTTTCAGGATGTGTGTCAATGGTTTTGGGTTGTCTGATTTATCATGCAAGAGGGTTATTATATATATAGAAAAACCGAGTTTATAAATGCCTGTATACGATAGGTGATGTGCTTTTTAGCCGGTGGTCGGTTTAGTCATAGGGGGGTTTAATACTGCACGATGTTCGGTAGTTTGTGTTCGCGCGTCATGCGCATCTGAGTGTTTGATGCGTGTGACAACATTACTAAAAGTGCTGTGCACCGCTGAGTAGCAGTGGGAACTGCAAATGTCGTGTGAGCTAAAGATAAAGGGAAGTTCGTTATGATCCGCCTTCGCTCTGGCTGTATGAGGTTGTTTGCCTGCCGCTTGAAATATGTGACGTTTGCGGCAGCTTTTGCTGTTCCTGAATATGCATGGGCGGTCATCGTGGTCGAGGACCGACAAACAGTCGATGCAAGCAATGCGCCTCTCAGCGGCCTGCAAATCGCCGTGTTTATAAACACCGGAGGAAGGCTGGCGCTGGAAAATACTCGGATTGAAGCCCGGTCCCCGGATGTGGGTGTAGGTCTTATTACTCAGGGGGATGCGAGCGACGGCATGATCCTGTCGCCGAGCGTATCCGGGCCTTCGGTCAGAAACATCATGCTCGACAACGCAGAGATAAATGGCCTGAACGGCCCAGCCATGCAGGCGTCGCCCTCTTCGGTATCAGACCTCATGATCACTGGAGACACGCGCCTCAACGGGGGGCAATGGTACGTTGGTTAAGGCGTCTGACAGTACCGTAATCATGACTGTGGATGGCAGCAGCCTGAGCGGCAATATCGATGCGACCGAGGCCAGTTCTCTCAGTGTGACCCTGCAAAACCAGGCAGTGCTGACAGGCCGGCTGAAGAACGTCGACGCGTTGGTGGTGGACAGCGGCGCAGAGTGGAGCATGACGGGCAATGATGCCGTGGGGAGCCTTTCCGTCAACAACAGGCGGATCAGGTTTGGCGATGCCGGCTCATTCCATGAGCTCTGGCTTGGCACATTGTCAGGCAGTGGCACGTTTCTGATGAATGCTGAGTTCGGCACGGCCAGCACGACTATCTGACCGTGGCTGGCGAAGCGACCGGCAGCCACGCCTTGCTGATCACGAGCTGCGAAGTGGATCCGGCGACCGACACCGAGATTCCAGTGGTCCATATCGGTCTTGCGGCTGCTGGCGATCGTACGCGTTCATTGTTGGGAAAAGTGGGCACTACCCTTGGGGTGAATCTCCACATGGGCAACGGTCGCATCGTGCAGCCCTATGTTCGAGCTGCCTACGCTCATGAGTTTGCTGACAATAATCAGGTTCGCGTCAACCAGAACCTGTTCAACAACGATTTGTCCGGTTCTCGCGGCGAGTTCGGAGCAGGCGTCGCCATTCAACTGGCCGATCGGTTACAGGCTCACCCTGATCTGGACTATGGCAAAGGTGACAAGATCGAACAGCCCTGGGGTGCAAACGTAGGTGTGCGTTACAGCTGGTAGGCCCGCATCGCGAGCCCGTCGGTTGTCTGTCTGTAGAGTGGGAGGCGTTTCAGGTCAAACGAAGTGTTTCAAGGCCGACGCTTATTCAACGTGCCCAAACACCTCCTGCACAAACCGCACGCGTTCTTCGGGTGTTTCCCGCTCGCTGTTGAGTGCGAGCTGCTCCAGCCGGGCTTCGACAGCCTGGGTGCGGTGAGTCAGGCCGCAGTCGTTGGCGATCTGGATGTTGAGGCCGGGGCGGGCGTTGAGCTCAAGGATCAAAGGTCCCTTGTCTTGATCAAGCACCATGTCGACGCCGATATAACCGAGGCCGCACAGCTCGTAGCACTCGGCCGACAGCTTCATGAAGCCGTCCCAGTTGGGCAACTGCACGCCGTCCACCGAATGGGTAGTGTCCGGGTGTTTGCTGATGATGCTGTTAAGCCACGTACCTTGCAGTGTAATGCCGGTCGCGAGGTCCACGCCGACGCCAATGGCGCCCTGGTGCAGGTTGGCCTTGCCGCCTGATTGGCGGGTGGGCAGACGCAGCATGGCCATGACCGGATAGCCCATAAGCACGATGACGCGGATATCCGGCACGCCCTCGTAACTGATGCTTTTGAAGATCGGGTCTGGCGTCACGCGGTATTCAATCAGGGCGCGGTCGCGATGCCCGCCCAGCGAGTAAAGCCCGGTGAGAATGCTCGAAACCTGATGTTCGATTTCCGAGTGACTGATGATGCGCCCGGAGACCGTGCGAAAGCGATCCTCGAAGCGATCGGCGATCACCAGAATGCCATCCCCGCCAGCGCCCTGCGCCGGTTTGATCACGAAGTCGTTGCGAGAGCCGATGATCTCGTCGAGCAGGTCGATTTCCTTCTCGGTCGAGATCACACCGTACATCTCCGGTACATGAATCCCGGCCTGAATCGCCCGTTCCTTGGTGATGATCTTGTCATCGACGACCGGGTAGAGACTGCGTTTGTTGTACTTGAGCACATAGTCAGCGTTACGCCGATTGATGCCCATGATTCCGCGAGCTTCCAGCGCCTTCCAGGTTTTCCACCAGCCGATCACTTGGCCTGTTCCTCTTTGAGGAACGCCTTGAAACGGATCAGTTCGGTCAGGCGGTAGCCACGGTATCTGCCCATCGCCAGCATGAAACCGACCAGAACCAGCAGAACTGCAGGGAAGGTGAACACAAAATAGATCAGCTCCGGCACGCTCATGATCAAGTGCGCCAGCGATGCGGCGAACAGCGTGCCAATGGCGACTTTCATGGCGTGACTGGCACCGCGCTCTTCCCAGGTGATGGACAGGCGTTCGATGGTCATGGTCAGGATCACCATTGGGAACAGCGCCACCGACAGACCGCGTTCAAGCCCAAGTTTGTGGCTGAACAGGCTGATGGCGGCGATCAGCACCACCACGAAAGTCAGGACCACCGAAAGCCTTGGGAGCATTTGCAGCTTCAAGTGCTCCAGATACGAACGCAGCGACAGGCCCAGCGCAGTGATGACGGTAAACAGCGCAATGCCGAAACCCAGTTGCGTCTCGCGAAACGCCAGCGCAATCAGTACCGGTGTAAAAGTGCCCAGCGTTTGCAGGCCGATCAGGTTGCGCAGGATCAGGATCACCAGTACGCCAATCGGGATCATGACCATGATCATGAACGTCTGCTGGGTTTGCAGCGGCAGACCATAAAGCGAATAGGCAAGGAAGTCCGAGTCGGTGCTGGCGTCGGTCAGTTTGGCCAGGCGCATGGCGTTCATTTCGCTGTTGTTGAGGCTGAAGGTGACTTGCACTTTTTTGCCGCCCTCGACCGTCACCAGATTCTCGTCGCCGGTCCACCACAGCAGGCGGTCGTCAGGCAAGCCTGCTTCGCCGGTGTCCGGGTTGAAGTACAGCCATTCCTTGCCATTGAAGCTGCGCAGCCAAAGCTCTGGGGTCTGAGGCTGTTCGGATTCGAGGCGAATGGTGTGAGCCTTCTCCATGGGGACGTGCGCGATCGATAACAGCAATTCAGTGATCTGGGCTTTTTTCGCGGACGAGGTGTCACCGGCCAGCAACAACTTGACGTTATCGTCGCTCAGGTTGTTGACGCGTTTGATAGCTTCAGTGATGAAGGTTTCCACGTCAGCCGAATGTTGGCGGATGGGTGCGAGCAGGGCTTCGGCGGCGACTTTTTCCGGGCCGTCGACTGGCAGGCTGTCGCGGAAGATCGGGCCTTTGACCTTGGGCTTTTCGCCGCTATAGCGCTTGGTCAGCACCAGCCGATAGTAAAGCGTCTGGTTGCCCGTGGCGCGGCGAGTCGACCAGGTGACACGGCGGTTGCCGTCGCCACGATTGACGCTGACGCCATAATTATTGGAAATGAAGCTTTCATTGAGGCTGATGTAGTCGTGGGCCAGCGGTGGCACGAACATCTGGATCTTGACCGAGTCCTTGGGGTTGGCGACGAACTCGACCTTGGCATCGATGTTCCAAAGGTCGTCTGTTTCGTCTTCGGTCACGGGAATACCGAGCGCCAGGATCTGATAGGCCGTGATCGCAATGCCCAGGGTCACCAGGAACGTGATCAGGATTTTCAGATGGAGCGTAAGAGAGCGCATGGTTTTACTCTGCGTTTTGAGCGACGGAAGCGCAGCCGGGCTTCCCTGCCGCATATTTAAGACTTGGATCGACCAGCGCATCAAAGCGTTTCAAGGCTTCGGAGCCAATCAAAAGCGGGTATTGGAAAGCACTACGGTCGGTCAAGTTCACTTCTATGGTGCGTAAAACTTCACCCATGCAGACAGCGAGGCTGATAACCGGGCGCGCGGAGTACTTTTTTTCGTCGTCCGGGTCACGGTCATCAGCGCGACGCTTGATCTTGCTGACCCTGGCCAGCGGACGCTCGATGGGGTGTGCATGGCTGTCGTCAATCGCCAGATAGAAGCGCACCCAGCTTTCACCGTTACGCTTGAAATGTTTGATATCGCGTGCGCTCAGCGATGCGGTCTTGGCACCGGTGTCGAGCTTGGCGGCCACTTCGAGGTCGATGTCGGTCAGTCGAGCGTATTCATTAAGGCCATACACCGTCTTGTTGGCCGCCAGCGTCAGCGCAGGCGCAAGCGACAGGAAAAAAAGCGTTAAAAGGGTCGTAAGTCTCATAAAACCTGGTGTGATGGGCGAGGAGCTACAGGGCAGGACGCAAGCGGGGTAAAACCTGATGATAGAACGCCTGGCAGGGTGCCGCAGCGGCAAGCTCGGCAGGCGGTCGACATTCTAGCATGAAGCCTCTGGCACACCAGTTTTCCAGTGATGCGCCTGGTGACGGATAAAGCAACGGTGGATAACCTTTGCATTAGACGATTGTCGACAATTGGCATGTTGTCTTTGACGAAATTGACGGTTATGGCTAGATTTACCTGAAATAAATGTTGAGGTGTCGACAGTGATGGGCGTCGTCGAGCAATTCGCGTCAACCAGCGATGAGACGGAAACCCTGTCCGAGACCGTCTTTCGACGTATTCAGGCCGCTATCGTCAAAGGTGACATCGCACCCGGCAGTAAAATATCCGAACCCGAACTGGCACGGACTTACGGCATCAGTCGCGGGCCGTTGCGCGAAGCGATTCATCGTCTCGAAGGTCAGCGTCTTGTAGTGCGCGTGCCCCACGTAGGCGCGCGGGTGGTTTCGCTGAGCCATGCCGAACTGATCGAACTCTATGAGATTCGCGAATCGCTCGAAGGCATGGCCTGTCGTCTGGCTGCCGAGCGCATGACCGTTGAGGAGATCGACGAGTTGCGTCAGGTGCTCGACACCCATGAGCGCGATGCGGCCTTTCAGGCGGGCGTCGGTTACTACCAGCAGGAGGGCGATTTCGATTTCCACTACCGGATCATTCAGGGCAGCGGTAACCGCACCCTCAGCCAGATGCTCTGCGGTGAGCTTTACCAATTGGTGCGTATGTACCGCATTCAGTTTTCCAATACCCCAAATCGACCGCGCCAGGCTTTTGCCGAACACCATCGCATTCTCGACGCCATTTCCGATCGTGATGGCGAACTGGCCGAATTATTGATGCGCCGCCATATCGGTGCGTCCAGACGCAACATTGAGCGCCATTACCAGGCTGCTCCCGACCGAGGTGAATCATGAGTCACGACCCCCGAACTCCCGGCCAGCGTTTTCGTGACGCGGTTGCCAACGAACAGCCGTTGCAAGTCGTCGGTGCTATCAATGCCAACCATGCGCTGCTGGCCAAGCGTGCGGGCTTCAAAGCTATTTATCTTTCCGGTGGGGGCGTGGCGGCGGGCTCGTTGGGCATTCCGGACCTGGGTATCACCGGGCTGGACGATGTGCTGACCGATGTTCGGCGCATCACCGACGTCTGTGATCTGCCGCTGCTGGTGGACGTTGACACGGGCTTTGGCTCCTCTGCCTTCAATGTGGCGCGCACCGTGCGCTCGATGATCAAGGCCGGCGCTGCGGCGATTCACATCGAGGATCAGGTGGGCGCCAAGCGCTGCGGGCATCGTCCCAACAAGGAAATTGTGCCGCTGCAGGAAATGGTCGATCGCATCAAGGCTGCGGTCGATGCGCGCACCGATGACAGTTTCGTGATCATGGCGCGTACCGATGCGCTCGCGGTCGAAGGTCTGGAGTCCGCGCTGGAGCGTGCTGCGGCCTGCATCGAAGCCGGCGCCGACATGATATTTCCCGAAGCCATCACCGAACTGGCGATGTACAAGCAGTTCGCCAATCGTTCCGGCGTACCGATCCTGGCTAACATCACCGAATTCGGCGCAACGCCGCTGTTTACCGTTGACGAGCTGCGCAGCGCTGACGTTGCGCTGGTGCTTTACCCGTTGTCGGCGTTCCGGGCCATGAACAAGGCAGCAGAAAATGTCTACGGCGCGATTCGTCGCGACGGCACGCAGCAAAACGTCATTGACACGATGCAGACCCGAATGGAGCTGTACGACGCCATTGACTACCACACCTTCGAGCAAAAGCTGGACGCGTTGTTTGCGCAGAAGAAGGGCTGACCCTTTGCACGGATCGCTCGACCGGTTGCACGAACATCACAAGCGATCGCCAATTCCCGATAATTTCAAAAACTGGAGAATCCAATGGCTGAAGCAAAAGTATTGAGCGGCGCTGGCCTGCGTGGCCAGGTCGCGGGGCAGACCGCCCTGTCCACCGTGGGCATGGCCGGTGCCGGGCTGACCTATCGCGGCTACGATGTTCGTGAGCTGGCCGCCGAGGCGCGCTTTGAAGAGGTGGCGTACCTGTTGCTGTACGGTGAGCTGCCTACTCAGGTCCAGTTGGCCACCTATATGCAGCGCCTGAGGGAACTGCGCGAGCTGCCGCCGGCCCTGAAGGAAGTACTGGAACGCATTCCCGCAGACACCCATCCCATGGATGTCATGCGCACCGGCGCGTCAATGCTCGGTACGCTGGAGCCTGAGCGCACGTTCGAACAGCAGCGTGACGCCACGGATCGCCTGCTCGCAGCCTTTCCGGCGATCATGTGCTACTGGTATCGCTTCAGTCACGAAGGCAAGCGCATCGACTGCATCACCGATGAAGACTCCATTGGCGGGCATTTCCTGCACTTGCTGCTGGACCGCACGCCCAGCGAGCTGCACCGCAAGGTCATGGACGTGTCGCTGATCCTGTATGCAGAGCATGAATTCAATGCGTCGACCTTTACCGCCCGGGTGTGCGCCTCGACCTTGTCCGACCTTTACTCGTGCATCACGGCGGCCATCGGCACGTTGCGCGGTCCGTTGCATGGCGGCGCCAACGAAGCGGCCATGGAGATGATCCAGCGCTTCGGCTCTGCTGAAGACGCGACGCAGGGCACGCTTGGCATGCTCGAGCGCAAGGAAAAGATCATGGGCTTCGGCCACGCGATCTACAAAGAGTCGGACCCGCGCAACGAGGTCATAAAGGGCTGGTCGAAAAAGCTCGCCGACGAAGTGGGCGATACCGTGCTGTTTCCGGTGTCCGAAGCCATCGACAAGGTCATGTGGGAGCAGAAGAAACTGTTCCCGAACGCCGATTTCTACCATGCGTCGGCGTACCACTTCATGGGCATCCCCACCAAACTGTTCACGCCGATCTTTGTCTGCTCAAGGCTGACCGGGTGGGCGGCGCACGTGTTTGAACAACGTGGCAATAACCGCATCATCCGCCCGAGTGCCGAGTACGTTGGTGTCGAACAGCGCAGCTTCGTACCCATCGCAAATCGCTGAAAAGGGGGCAGGGGAGCCGCTCACGAGTTCCCCGCCCGTCTTCCGAACCGCCCGTGATCGAGTCCCGCAATGAACACAGAATTTCGCAAACCGCTCCCAGGTACCCGGCTGGATTATTTTGACGCCCGCGCGGCCGTCGAGGCGATCACACCCGGTGCTTACGACACGCTGCCTTATACCTCCCGCGTGCTGGCCGAAAACCTCGTACGCCGCTGCGACCCTGCCACGTTGACCGCCTCGCTGACGCAACTGATCGAGCGTCGTCGTGATCTGGATTTTCCGTGGTTTCCTGCACGCGTGGTGTGCCACGACATTCTGGGCCAGACCGCGCTGGTCGATCTGGCCGGCTTGCGCGACGCCATCGCCTCTCAAGGCGGCGACCCGGCGCTGGTCAACCCGGTTGTGCCGGTGCAATTGATCGTCGATCACTCGCTGGCCGTGGAGTGCGGTGGCAACGACCCGCAGGCATTCGAGAAGAACCGTGCCATCGAAGATCGCCGCAACGAAGACCGGTTTCACTTCATCGACTGGACCAAGCAGGCGTTCAAAAACGTCGAAGTCATACCGCCGGGCAACGGCATCATGCACCAGATCAATCTGGAGAAAATGTCGCCCGTGGTGCAGGTGCTCGACGGCGTGGCATTTCCTGACACATTGGTCGGCACCGACAGCCACACACCGCACGTCGACGCGCTGGGCGTGATTGCCATCGGAGTGGGCGGGCTTGAAGCCGAGAATGTCATGCTCGGGCGCGCCTCCTGGATGCGCCTGCCGGACATCATTGGCGTTGAGCTGACTGGTCGCAGGCAGCCTGGCATCACCGCCACCGATGTGGTGCTGGCCCTGACCGAGTACCTGCGCCAGCAGAAGGTGGTCGGCGCCTACCTTGAGTTTTACGGCGAGGGCGCTTCGAGCCTGACGCTGGGCGATCGGGCAACCATTTCCAACATGGCGCCGGAATATGGCGCTACAGCCGCAATGTTCTCCATTGATGCGCAAACCATCGATTACCTGCGCCTGACCGGCCGTGAAGACGAGCAGGTCAAGCTGGTCGAATTGTATGCGCGTCACACTGGGCTATGGTCCGACAGCCTGGCGCAGGTTCAGTACGAGCGTGTGTTGAGCTTCAACCTGTCCAGCGTCGTGCGCAACATGGCGGGACCGTCCAACCCGCATGCACGCGTCGCGACTTCGGATCTCGCCAGTCGTGGCATTGCCGGGCCGTGGAGCGACGTGCCGGGTCAGATGCCCGACGGCGCTGTGATCATTGCCGCTATCACCAGTTGCACCAACACCAGCAACCCACGCAACGTGATCGCCGCCGGCCTGTTGGCGCGCAATGCCAATCGGCTGGGCCTGACGCGCAAGCCCTGGGTGAAGTCATCGCTGGCGCCTGGCTCGAAGACCGTGGCCCTTTACCTGGACGCTGCCGGGCTGACGTCGGAGCTTGAGCAGCTGGGTTTTGGCGTGGTGGCGTTTGCCTGTACTACCTGCAATGGCATGTCTGGCGCGCTGGACCCGCAGATCCAGCAGGAAATCATCGACCGTGACCTTTACGCCACGGCAGTGCTGTCCGGCAATCGCAACTTCGACGGGCGTATTCATCCCTACGCCAAGCAGGCCTTCCTTGCTTCCCCGCCGCTGGTGGTGGCGTATGCGATTGCCGGCACGATTCGTTTCGACATCGAGAACGACGTGCTGGGAATGGCTGACGGCAAAGAGATCCGCCTCAAGGACCTGTGGCCAACTGACGAGGAAATTGATGCGGTGGTGCAGGCGTCGGTCAAACCGGAACAGTTCCGCCAGGTGTACATCCCGATGTTTGCCATCGAAGAGCACAGCGGGCCTGGCGTAGAGCCTCTGTATGACTGGCGTGTTATGAGCACCTACATCCGCCGTCCGCCGTATTGGGAAGGTGCACTGGCCGGGGAGCGTACGCTCAAGGGCATGCGTCCTCTGGCGGTGCTGCCGGACAACATCACCACCGACCATCTCTCGCCCTCCAACGCCATCATGCTCGACAGCGCTGCGGGCGAGTACCTGGCGAAAATGGGCGTGCCTGAGGTAGATTTCAACTCGTACGCGACTCACCGTGGCGATCATTTGACCGCACAGCGCGCGACGTTTGCCAACCCGCAATTGGTCAACGAGATGGCTGTGGTGGATGGCAAGGTCAAAAAAGGTTCGCTGACGCGCCTTGAGCCCGAAGGGCAAGTCACGCGCATGTGGGAAGCGATTGAAACCTACATGGCTCGCAAACAACCGCTGATCATCATCGCGGGTGCTGACTACGGCCAGGGTTCGTCACGCGACTGGGCAGCCAAAGGCGTGCGTCTGGCGGGTGTCGAAGCTATTGCGGCAGAAGGCTTCGAGCGGATTCACCGTACCAATCTGGTCGGGATGGGCGTGCTGCCGCTGGAGTTCAAAGCGGGCACCAGCCGCCTGACGCTGGGCATCGACGGTACGGAAACCTTTGATGTGATCGGCCAGCGGACCCCGCGAGCGACCTTGACGCTGGTGATCCAGCGCAAGAACGGCGAGCGTGTCGAGGTGCCGGTAACGTGTCGTCTGGACACTGGCGAAGAGCTCTCCATTTACGAAGCGGGCGGTGTCTTGCAGCGCTTTGCCCAGGATTTCCTTGAGGCGACCGTGTCTTGACACGGCACGGCGCAACCGGACTGGCCCATAGCTTTGTTCGTAAAAGCATGGGTCTCGTCAGCAAAGACAGGAACAGCTATGGCTCATCTACCGCAAATCAGAATTCCCGCCACTTATATGCGTGGCGGCACCAGCAAGGGCGTATTTTTTAACCTGAGCGACTTGCCGAACGCTGCGCAAGCGCCAGGTCCGGCACGCGATGCCCTGCTATTGAGGGTCATTGGCAGCCCAGACCCTTATGAAAAACAGATCGATGGCATGGGTGGGGCAACGTCCAGTACCAGCAAAGCCGTGATTCTGTCGCGCAGCAGCAAGGCAGATCACGACGTCGATTATCTGTTTGGTCAGGTATCCATCGACAAGCCGTTCGTGGACTGGAGCGGCAACTGCGGCAATCTTTCCGCCGCCGTCGGCCCGTTCGCCATCAGCAACGGTCTGCTCGATGCCAGCCGTATCCCGCACAACGGCACTGCCGTGGTGCGCATCTGGCAAGCCAACATCGGCAAGACCATCATCGCCCATGTGCCGATCAGCGATGGCCAGGTGCAGGAGACTGGCGATTTTGAACTGGACGGCGTGACCTTTGCGGCGGCTGAAGTCCAGCTCGAATTTCTTGATCCGGCAGCCGACGAGGACGGCGCAGGCGGTTCGATGTTCCCCACGGGCAATCTGGTGGACGAGCTTGAAGTACCTGGCGTCGGTACGCTGAGCGTGACGCTGATCAACGCGGGCATCCCGACCATTTTCGTCAATGCCGCCGACATCGGCTACACCGGAGCCGAGTTGCAGGGCGATATCAATGGTAATGCTCAGGCCCTGAACACGTTGGAAACCATCAGGGCGTATGGTGCTGTGCGCATGGGTCTGATTGCCACGGCCGAGGAGGCGGCAACGCGTCAGCACACGCCGAAGGTGGCGTTCGTGGCGACCCCTGCAGACTACATGTCTTCAAGTGGCAAGCCGGTGACAGCAAAGGATATTGATCTGCTGGTACGTGCGGTCTCCATGGGCAAGCTGCACCACGCCATGATGGGTACTGCTGCTGTGGCGATTGGCACTGCAGCCGCCATCCCTGGCACGCTGGTCAATCTGGCGGCCGGTGGCGTGGCGCGTGATGCGGTCCGCTTTGGTCACCCGTCAGGCACGCTGCGTGTCGGCGCGCAGGCGCTTGAGAAGGACGGCCAATGGAAGGTCACCAAAGCAATCATGAGCCGCAGCGCCAGGGTGTTGATGGAAGGCTGGGTGCGCGTGCCCGGTTCGTACGTCTAGCGCGTCAGCCATGGCGTTATTTGAAGCGCCGTTCCACGCCTTTCTCGACCAGTACCTTGGCGGAAATCTCTTCGACCGAGAAATGCGTGGAGTTGATGTTCGGGATATTTTCGCGACGGAACAGGCTTTCCACTTCACGCACCTCGAATTCACACTGGGCGAAGCTTGAGTAGCGACTGTTGGGCTTGCGCTCGTGGCGGATAGCGGTCAGGCGGTCCGGGTCGATGGTCAGGCCGAAGAGCTTTTCGCGGTGCTGCTTGAGCGCAGCTGGCAGCTGCAGGCGCTCCATGTCGTCTTCGGTCAGCGGGTAATTGGCGGCGCGGATACCGAACTGCATGGCCATGTACAGGCAGGTCGGAGTTTTGCCACAACGTGACACGCCAACCAGAATGATGTCAGCCTTGTCGTAATAATGCGTGCGTGCGCCGTCA
Source organism: Pseudomonas californiensis (assembly GCF_021147775.1). GTDB lineage: Bacteria > Pseudomonadota > Gammaproteobacteria > Pseudomonadales > Pseudomonadaceae > Aquipseudomonas > Aquipseudomonas californiensis. The sequence goes on along the minus strand of NZ_JAGTPK010000006.1, from coordinate 221,879 downwards.
TCATTGTCCAGTGCGAAATTGACCGCTTCAATGCGCTCCATATAGTTGGAGTTATGACCGATGGAGTGCGATTTGCCCACCGAATAGGAAGAGTGTGAACTAAGCTCCTGTTCCAGCGGCGCCAGGAAGGTCGAGAAGATATCGATCATGAAGCCATTGGAAGTCGCCAGGATTTCCCGAATATCCTGATTGACGATGGTGTCGAAGATGATCGGTCGGACATCGTCCTTGTCGGCGGCATTGTTGATTTGTTGTACCATCGCCCGCGCTTTCTCGACACTGTCGATGTAGGGCCTGGTGAACTTGTTGAACGTAATGTTTTCAAATTGCGCCAACAGGCTTTGCCCAAGGGTTTCGGCGGTGATGCCCGTGCCGTCGGAGATAAAAAAAGCGGATCGCTTCATTTGCGCTTTTGACCTTAAGCAGTTGACGATTCTTGGATATCATAGGCGCGCTTGCGGGCCCTGAGGGTCTGCATTCTCACCTTTTTTGAAGGTTCAGGCTTGCGCCCGACCAAAAAGGCCCGCGGCCATCGCATTGGTGGCTCGGGTAAATGAGCTTTTCCCAACAACAAACACAGTTAGTGGAGAGATCACCTTGGTAGAGTACGTAGTTTCCCTCGATAAGCTCGGCGTCCATGATGTAGAGCACGTGGGAGGCAAGAACGCATCCCTCGGCGAAATGATCAGCAACCTCGCAGGTGCTGGCGTTTCTGTACCCGGCGGCTTCGCAACTACGGCCCAGGCCTACCGTGATTTCCTTGAGCTCAGTGGTCTGAACGATCAGATCCACGCCGCCCTGGATGCTCTGGATGTCGACGATGTCAACGCGCTGGCCCGAACCGGTGCGCAGATTCGTCAGTGGATCATGGAAGCCGAGTTTCCCGAGAAACTCAACGCCGAGATTCGTACCGCGTTCGCTGAGCTGTCGGCGGGTAATCCGAATCTGGCCGTTGCCGTGCGCTCTTCCGCCACAGCCGAAGACTTGCCTGACGCCTCGTTCGCGGGCCAGCAGGAAACCTTCCTGAACATTCGTGGTGTTGAGAACGTCATTCGTGCCGCGAAGGAAGTGTTTGCCTCGCTCTTCAATGATCGCGCGATTTCCTACCGTGTGCACCAGGGTTTCGATCACAAGCTGGTGGCGTTGTCCGCTGGCGTACAGCGCATGGTGCGTTCCGAAACCGGAACCGCTGGCGTCATGTTTACGCTGGACACCGAGTCGGGCTTCCGGGACGTGGTATTCATCACAGGCGCCTATGGCCTGGGCGAAACCGTGGTGCAAGGCGCGGTCAACCCTGACGAATTCTACGTACACAAGGACACCCTGAGTGCCGGCCGTCCAGCGATCCTGCGTCGCAACCTGGGCAGCAAGGCGATCAAAATGATCTACGGCGAAGAAGCCAAGGCGGGCCGGTCGGTCAAGGTGATCGATGTCGAGCCGGCTGACCGTGCCCGTTTCTGCCTGACCGATGCTGAAGTGTCGGAGCTGGCCAAGCAGGCGATGATCATTGAGAAACACTACAAGTGCCCGATGGACATCGAGTGGGCCAAGGACGGTGACGACGGCAAGCTTTACATCGTGCAGGCACGCCCTGAAACCGTGAAAAGCCGTGCGTCCGCCAACGTCATGGAACGCTACCTGCTCAAGGAAACCGGCAAGGTGCTGGTCGAAGGCCGTGCGATCGGCCAGCGCATCGGCGCCGGCAAGGTACGTATCATCAAGGACGTCTCCGAGATGGACAAGGTCCAGGCCGGTGACGTCCTGGTCTCCGACATGACCGATCCGGATTGGGAACCGGTCATGAAGCGTGCGAGCGCCATCGTTACCAATCGCGGCGGCCGAACCTGCCATGCGGCGATCATTGCCCGTGAGTTGGGGATTCCGGCTGTGGTCGGTTGCGGTAATGCGACCCAGACGCTGGCCGACGGGCAGGGCGTGACAGTTTCCTGTGCCGAAGGCGACACCGGATACATCTTCGAAGGCGAGCTGGGCTTCGACATCAAGACCAACTCGGTCGATGCCATGCCAGAGCTGCCGTTCAAGATCATGATGAACGTCGGCAACCCCGACCGCGCGTTCGACTTTGCCCAGTTGCCCAACGCCGGTGTCGGTCTGGCGCGTCTGGAGTTCATCATCAACCGCATGATCGGCGTGCACCCCAAGGCGCTGCTCAACTACTCGGGGCTGCCGCCGGAAATCAAGGACAGCGTCGACAAGCGTATCGCTGGCTATGATGATCCGGTCGGTTTCTATGTCGAGAAGCTGGTTGAAGGCATCAGCACGCTGGCTGCGGCGTTCACGCCGAAAAAGGTCATCGTGCGTCTGTCGGACTTCAAGTCCAACGAATACGCCAATCTGATCGGCGGCAAGCTGTACGAGCCGGAAGAAGAAAACCCGATGCTGGGCTTTCGCGGTGCTTCGCGTTATATCAGCGAGAACTTTCGCGACTGCTTCGAGCTGGAGTGCCGTGCGCTCAAGCGCGTTCGCGAAGACATGGGCCTGACCAACGTCGAGATCATGGTGCCGTTCGTGCGCACGCTCGGTGAAGCCAGCCAGGTGATCGATCTGCTTGCGGCCAATGGCCTCAAGCGTGGCGAAAACGGTCTGCGCATCATCATGATGTGCGAATTGCCGTCCAACGCCATTCTGGCTGACGAGTTCCTCGAGTACTTTGACGGGTTCTCTATCGGCTCGAACGATCTGACACAGCTGACTCTGGGTCTGGATCGCGACTCGGGTGTCATTGCGCACTTGTTCGACGAGCGTAACCCGGCGGTCAAAAAGCTGTTGTCCAACGCTATTCAGGCGTGCAACAAGGCCGGCAAGTACATCGGTATCTGCGGCCAGGGCCCTTCCGATCATCCGGATCTGGCGCGCTGGCTCATGGATCAGGGGATCGAAAGCGTTTCGCTCAACCCAGACTCCGTGCTTGAAACCTGGTTCTTCCTGGCCGAAGCCCAGGCGCCAGTCTGACGTTACTGATGTGACGCACTGACACCCTGAGCCGTCTTGTGGTTCAGGTGGTTCATGAAAGGCGGTTTTTTCGGAAACCGCCTTTTTTATGCCGCGCCTTTAACGCGTAAACGTGTTCCTGTCTTGTCTGCCAGAGGCCTGGTGCCTCTGGTTTTATGAATAAAGAGCAATATGCAAAGCAGCAGTCATCTTTTTCCCGTCGCCTTGATCAGTGCCGAACGTCGTGGCGATCTGGTCGAGGACGTTTACCGCCTAAAGCCTGCCAACAGCCCGGATCCCAGCGTCGAACTGGTCGTGACCCGTCTCGGGCTGGTGGATCAGCCTGACCGCCGTGGCGTTCCGGTGATTCTGCTGCACGGCAGCTTTTCCAATCGGCGCTTCTGGTATTCACCCAAGGGCATAGGTCTGGGGCCGTATCTTGCACGTGCCGGTTATGACGTCTGGATACCTGAAATGCGCGGGCATGGTCTGTCGGCGCGCAATCAGAACTATCGCGCCAATCAGGTTGCCGATTACGCCCGTTACGACCTGCCGGTCATAGGCGCGTTCGTCGCCGAGCAAAGCGCACAGGTGCCGCACTGGATCGGCCATTCGCTGGGCGGTACCACGCTCGCCGCCGCATTGGGCGGAGAGTATCTGGGGCCTGAAAATGCCGCCTCTGTTGCGCTGTTTGGCAGCCAGGTCAGTCGTAGCTACTGGCCGTTGAAGATCCCGCCGGTGCAATGGTCCGGCCGCTTGTTGCTCAAACCGTTCGAGCACGTCTCCGGACCGCGTTTCAAGCGTGGCCCGGAAGACGAGCCAGTAGGTGTGTTGCTGGAAAGCATGCGCTGGCATGGGCTGTTCGGACGTTTCGGTGATCGGGACGGCGACTGGTGGAAAGGTCTGCAATCGGTGCAGGTTCCGGTACTGTGTGTGGCAGCCGACGGTGACCATCAGGATCCGGTCTGGGCCTGTCGCATGTTGTTCGATCAGATCGGAGCACCGCACAAAGAGTTTTTGTGTCTGGGGCGCGAGCACGGTTTTACCGAAGATTTCGGCCATGTGCAGATGCTGGTGAGCAAAGGCGCGCAGCAGCAGGTGTGGCCGCGAGTGATCGAATGGTTGCGTGAACGGTCTGTAGCTGAGCAATCTGCGGTTGAGCAATCTGTTGCTGAAGAGGGCGCAGAATTGCAGGCAGCGGTAAGCGGTTAGCGATTAAAGTCGCTATGGTTAAGGCCATCAGGTCAGCCTCGGGTTGAACTGAAACCGCTGTGCTCTCTCATTCATGCTTCGATGACAGGAGTTGCCCCATGCATTACCTCACCCCCGATCTGTGCGATGCCTACCCGGAACTGGTGCAGGTCGTCGAGCCCATGTTCAGTAACTTTGGCGGCCGCGACTCGTTTGGCGGACAGATCGTCACGCTCAAATGCTTTGAAGACAACTCGCTGGTCAGAGAGCAAGTGGAGCTCGATGGTAAAGGCAAGGTGCTGGTGGTCGACGGTGGCGGCTCGCTGCGGTGTGCATTGTTGGGTGACATGCTGGCCGAGAAAGCGGCGAAAAATGGCTGGGAAGGTCTGCTGATTTACGGCTGCATCCGCGATGTCGACGTCATTGCGCAGACCGATGTTGGCGTCCAGGCCTTGGCCAGTCACCCGAAAAAAACCGAAAAACGCGGCGTGGGAGAGTTGAATCTGCCAGTGACGTTCGGCGGTGTGACATTCCGTCCTGGCGACTACCTGTACGCCGACAACAATGGCGTCATTATTTCTCCCTCACCTCTGACCATGCCGGAATAAGCGAAGTATCCATGTTCGATGAAGCAAACGCGCAGTGGGGGCTGGTTCACGCCCTCGTATTGGATGGCAGGGGCGGGGCACGTTTCATCGCACGAACCGAACTGCAGGACCTGGAGTTGCAGCCACAGGAAAGCCTTTGGCTGCATTGGGATCGCAGCCACCCACAAACGCATACCTGGTTACGTAGCGCCAGCGGGCTGAGCGAATTCGCCTGTGACCTGTTGCTTGAGGAAAACACTCGGCCGCGTTTGCTGCCTTTGCCGGATCAGGAGTTGTTGCTGTTCCTGCGCGGCGTCAACCTCAACCCTGGTGCAGAGCCCGAGGACATGGTGTCGGTGCGTATTTTCGCCGCCGCCCAGCGCGTCATCTCGTTGCGACTGCGTCCGTTGCGCGCCACCGAAGAATTGATCGAGCTGCTGGGGCAGGGCAAGGGGCCAAAAACAGCCTCTGAGCTGATTCTGTACCTGGCTCAGTACCTGACGGACAAGGTTCAGGATCTGGTCGGCGAACTGACCGAGTCGGTCGACAAAGAAGAAGAGAAAACAGATACCGACGAACGGTACAGTCCCGATCACGGCAAGCTGCTGCATATCCGTCGCCGCGCTGCCGGGCTGCGACGTTTTCTAGGGCCGCAACGGGACATTTATGGACAGCTTTCGCGCATCAAACTGACATGGTTTTGTGATGACGATGCCGACTACTGGAACGAACTCAACAACAGTCTGACGCGCTACCTCGAAGAGCTCGAGCTGACCCGAGAGCGAGTGGGGCTGCTGCTTGAGTCCGAAGATCGAAGGCTGCGTGAACACATGAACCGCACCATGTACCGCTTCGGCATCATTACCGGTATCTTCCTGCCCATGAGCTTTCTGACCGGTCTGCTGGGGATCAACGTCGGAGGCATACCGGGTTCAAGCAGCCCTTACGGATTTCTGGTTGCGTGCGGGCTCATCGTCTCGCTGGCTGCCGGGCAGTGGCTGCTGTTCAGGCGACTGCGCTGGGTCTGAGGCCGATCTTTTGTGATTATCTGTCGCGCCTTTGTGACTTGTGTGGAATGCGTCACGTCTTTGACTGACATTGCGTGAGGTGCCTGATGCACGATCCGTTTGAAGAATCTTTACGTGACATGCTCAATTCGTCGTCCTCCAGCCGGGATGATGATGCATGTCTTGGACGCGTCCTGAAGACCGCCAACCGCCAGGTCGGTGCCGGTGTGCTGTTTGGATTGCTGGGTCGTTGGTCCGAGGCGATGATGATTGCCCTGAACAACGGTTCTGCACACGTTGCTCCTGTTTCTCGTCGCACCCCTCGCGGTGCCCGTTCTACCGATAAGGCTGATTGAGCATGGAATTGAACCTCTGGACCCAGAGCCTTCTTGCTGCAATGACTGCATTGTGGACCAAAGTCGCAAATTTCATTCCTAACCTGTTCGGCGCGCTGGTCGTGGTGCTGCTGGGTTTCGTCGTGGCCAAGCTGCTCGACGCGTTGCTGTCCAAGTTGCTCGCCAAACTGGGTCTGGATCGTCTGGTAGGTGGCACCGGCCTGACCAAGATCATCGGTCGTGCTGGCGTCAAAGTGCCGATCTCGACGCTGATCGGCAAGATCGTGTACTGGTTCGTATTGTTGATCTTCCTGGTGTCGGCCGCCGAATCGCTTGGTTTGCAGCGTGTGTCAGCGACGCTTGACATGCTGGCGCTCTATCTGCCGAAAGTGTTCGGTGCGGCGCTGGTGTTGCTGGTGGGCGTGCTGCTGGCGCAGTTGGTCAATGGCCTGGTGCGTGGTGCCGCCGAGGGCGTCGGGATCGATTACTCGTCCGGTCTGGGGCGAATCGCCCAAGGGCTGGTCATTATCATCAGTATTTCCGTGGCGATCAGCCAGCTTGAGGTCAAGACCGACCTGCTGAACCATGTGATTGTCATTGCTTTGATTACCGTTGGTCTGGCAGTTGCCCTGGCGCTCGGGCTTGGAAGTCGCGAAATCGCGGGTCAGATCATCGCGGGTATTTACGTCAGGGAGCTTTTCCAGGTCGGCCAGTACGTGCAGGTGGGCGACACAGAGGGGCAAATCGAAGAAATCGGTACGGTCAAAACGACGTTGCTGACAGACGAAGGGGAGCTGGTGTCTTTTTCCAACCGCATCCTCCTTGAGCAGAGAGTAAGCAGCCGATAGGCGGCGAACCTGCTACTCTATGCCGCCCAGTTGCCGGAACAGGCCTTGGCGGACATTGACCTGACTGTCGGCAAGATTCGTTTTGAATAAACCCCAACCGCTTTCAACGCGTTACGACCCCCGCGAGCTCTCTGATGAGGAGTTGGTCGCGCGCGCTCATGTTGAGCTGTTCAACGTGACCAGGGCGTACGAAGAATTGATGCGTCGTTACCAAAGAACACTTTTTAACGTATGTGCGCGTTATTTAGGGAACGATCGCGATGCTGACGATGTCTGTCAGGAGGTGATGCTTAAGGTGTTGTATGGACTGAAGAATTTCGAAGGTAAATCGAAATTTAAAACCTGGCTCTACAGCATCACTTACAATGAGTGCATCACTCAGTACAGGAAGGAACGGCGAAAGCGTCGCTTGATGGATGCTTTGAGTCTGGATCCGCTCGAGGAAGCGTCGGAAGACAAGACGCCCAAACCTGAAGAGCGGGGTGGTCTCGATCGCTGGCTTGTGCATGTGAACCCGATCGATCGGGAGATTCTGGTGCTACGTTTTGTCGCAGAACTGGAATTTCAGGAGATCGCAGACATCATGCACATGGGCTTGAGCGCAACGAAAATGCGCTACAAGCGGGCGTTAGATAAATTACGCGAGAAATTTGCAGGTATCTCCGAAACTTAACGGAAAGCAAATATCTCTAAGAAACTGGCAAGGTCTGGTAGACTTGCCGACGAGTTGTCCCCAGCTATGTGGGACTGCTTTACAATCATCAGATGGGGATTTAACGGATGAAACTGAAAAACACCTTGGGCTTGGCCATTGGTACTATTGTTGCCGCAACTTCTTTCGGCGCTCTGGCACAAGGCCAAGGCGCGGTCGAAGTCGAAGGCTTCGCCAAGAAAGAAATGTACGACAGCGCTCGTGATTTCAAGAACAACGGCAACCTGTTCGGCGGTTCCATCGGTTACTTCCTGACCGATGACGTAGAACTGCGTCTGGGCTACGACGAAGTTCACAATGTCCGTAGCGACAGCGGCAAGAACATCAAGGGCTCCAACACTGCTCTGGACGCTCTGTACCACTTCAACAACCCGGGCGACATGCTGCGTCCATACGTTTCTGCCGGTTTCTCTGACCAGAGCATTGGCCAGGACGCTCGTGGCGGCCGTAACGGTTCGACCTTCGCCAACATCGGCGGCGGCGCCAAGCTGTACTTCACTGACAACTTCTATGCCCGTGCAGGCGTTGAAGCTCAGTACAACCTCGACCAGCGTGACACCGAGTGGGCACCTAGCGTTGGTATCGGTGTAAACTTCGGCGGCGGCAGCAAGAAAGTCGAAGCAGCAGCACCAGCTCCAGTAGCTGAAGTGTGCTCCGACAGCGACAACGACGGCGTGTGCGACAACGTCGACAAGTGCCCAGACACCCCAGCCAACGTAACTGTTGATGCTGATGGCTGCCCGGCAGTTGCTGAAGTTGTTCGTGTTGAGCTGGACGTGAAGTTCGATTTCGACAAATCCGTAGTCAAGCCTAACAGCTACGGCGACATCAAGAACCTCGCTGACTTCATGCAGCAGTACCCACAGACCACCACCACTGTTGAAGGTCACACTGACTCCGTCGGTCCTGACGCTTACAACCAAAAACTGTCCGAGCGTCGTGCAAACGCCGTTAAACAGGTTCTGGTTAACCAGTACGGTGTTGGCGCTAGCCGCGTAAACTCGGTTGGTTACGGCGAATCCCGTCCAGTTGCTGACAACGCAACTGAGTCTGGCCGCGCAGTTAACCGTCGCGTAGAAGCAGAAGTAGAAGCTCAAGCTAAGTAATTAGCTGCTTGTACTGAAAAGCCCGGCTCAGGCCGGGCTTTTCTTTATCTGCGATTTGGTGACGGTCAGCGTCAGCTTTTGAAATCTGCGCTGACTGCAATCAGCCCGCTTGTACGCGAGCGCTCTCCTGCAGCGTCTGGTCAAGTGCTGCCTGGCCATAGGCCGCAACTGCACCAATGACCAGGATAGCAGGGCTCTTGAGTTCGAAAGCCGCTGCGTCGCGCTGCATGCTCGCCAGAGTGCTGCGGCACTCGCGCTGCCACGGAAGCGATGCATTTTCGATCATTGCCACCGGCATGTCGGCGCTCATCCCACCAGCCAGCAGGTTTTCGCGAATCTCCGGCAGCTTGGCCACCCCCATGTAAACCACCAGGGTCGTACCGCTCTGCGCCAGTGCCTGCCAGTTCAGTGTGCTGTCGTCCTGAGTGTGTGCGGTAACGAGTGTCACGCCACGGCTTATGCCGCGCAGGGTCAAGGAAATACCGCACTGTGTGGCACCTGCCAGACCTGCAGTTATGCCATTGACCAATTCCACATCCACGCCGCGCTCCCGAAGCCAGTCGGCTTCTTCGCCACCGCGGCCGAAGATGCACGGATCGCCGCCCTTCAGGCGTACCACGCATTTGCCTTGTCGCACATAGCGCAACATCAGGCGGTGAATGAACGCCTGAGGCGTCGAGCGGCAACCGCCCCGCTTGCCGACGGCGATGACGCGGGCATTTGGGCAGTGTTCGAGCACGGCGGTGTTGACCAGATCGTCGATCAACACCACATCCGCTTCACGCAAGGCGCGCACGGCTTTGAGAGTCAGTAACTCAGGGTCGCCGGGGCCTGCGCCCACCAGCCATACTTTTGCGCTCATGCTGCGTTCCTCATTCAGTGACCATTACGGCGGCAATCAGTTTTTTTATTTCCGGTACGCAGGAGCCGCATTGGGTCCCGCAGCCCAGTTGTGCTTTGAGTTGACTCAGGTCCAGCCCACGCTCGATGCCCGCCATGACGCTGCTCTGGCTGACGTTCATGCAGTTGCACAAGGTCTTGTCGCGTGTCTGGGAGCTTTTGCCTGGCTGGCTGCTGAGCGGCGCCAGCAGCCAGCGTCGCAGCGGTGCATCGACTCGCTCTTCCAGCCACAGCGTTTGCAGCCAATGCTGGGCAAGCGTCTCGCCTGCCAGACGAACAGCCGTTATGCGGCCTTCGTCGATGCGCACGCGCTTGCCGATCGAGCGTTTGGGATCGTCATAGGCGAGCACCGGGCCGCTGTCCAACCCCAACTCGGTGTCCAGTTGATGGAGCAGCATCGGGTCAGGCGCTTCGGCGCTTGCGGCACGGATCACCAGTGCGGGCCGTTCGCGACCGATCAGACCCATGCTGAGGTAGGTGAAGGCATCGCACAGCGGGCGCAGGCGCTCCATCTGCTGCTGAACGTTGCCCTCGACCAATGCAAAGAATTGCCATGGCAACTGGGCTTTTTCGATACATACGCCCGAATGCTTGAGCTCCGGTTGTTTGGACACGGGATCGAATGCCGGTTGGGTCAGGGCGTTTACGCCGCCTTTGAGAAACCTGTCACCCCAGTGCATTGGCAGGAATGCCTGGCCAGGCGTCAAGCTGTTATCGCTGTTGACGGGCACCACCAGTTCGCCACGACGGCTGATCAGTCTGACCAGATCGCCTGTCTGCAGCCCATGAATCGAGAGGTCTTGCGGGTGCAGGCCCAGCACGGCTTCGCTGACATGGCCAAACAGGCGCGCAGCGGTGCCTGTGCGGCTCATGCCGTGCCATTGGTCACGCAGACGGCCGGTATTGAGGGTAAGTGGATATTGCGCGTCACGCAGCTCTTTGGCGGCGACGTAGTGTTCGCTGAGAAATTGCGCACGGCCGGATGCGCTCGGAAATACGCCATCTGCGTACAGGCGCGCCGTACCGCCGCTGGCGCCTGTCGGGAAAGGCCATTGCTGTGGGCCTTGGCGGTCGATCAGTTCTCGGCTGATCCCGGACATGTCCAGATCACGGCCCGCCGTCAGGCCCTTGAATTCGTCGAACAAGGCCTTGGGTGTCTGGAAGTCGAACAATGCAGGGGCTTGCGGTTGCAGGCGACGTTCCAGGCGCTGGGCGAAGTCGACGGTGATTGCCCAGTCGGGACGCGCTTGCCCCGGCGCAGGAATGGCCTTTCGCACATTGGAAATGCGTCGTTCAGAGTTGGTGACCGTGCCTTCCTTCTCGCCCCAACTGGCGGCAGGCAGCAACAGGTCAGCAAAGCGTGCGGTTTCGGTGGTCTTGAACGCTTCCTGGAGCACCACGAACGGGCAGCTTTCCAGTGCCTGTCTGATTCTGTTCTGGTCCGGCAGTGATTGCGCCGGGTTAGTGCAAGCGATCCACAGCGCTTTGATCTGGCCGCTTTGCAGCGCATCGAACAGCTCGATGGCTGACAGGCCGGGCGTCGCCGGCAGTTGATCAACGCCCCAGTACTCGGCGACTTCTGCGCGGTGCGCGGCGTTGTTCGCGTCGCGGTGACCTGGCAGCAGGTTCGACAGGCTGCCCGTTTCGCGCCCACCCATGGCATTAGGCTGGCCGGTGAGAGAGAAAGGTCCGGCGCCTGGGCGACCGATCTGTCCGGTGGCCAGGTGCAGGTTGATCAGGGCGCTGTTCTTGGCGCTGCCTGCAGTGGACTGGTTCAGGCCCATGCACCACAGCGACAGAAAGCTGGGAGATTCGCCAACCCAGCGCGCGCAAGTGTGCAGTTGCTCAACCGAAATGCCGCACACGCTGGCCACATGCTCCGGGGTGTAATCTCGCGCCAGTGTTTGCAGCTCGGCGTAGCCTTGCGTGTGGGCGTCGATGAATGCCTTATCGATCAGGTCGTCGGCCATGAGCAGATAGAGGATGCCGTGAAACAACGCGACATCGGTGCCAGGCTGGATGGCCAGATGCAGATCGGCCAGCTCGCAGGTGTCGGTACGGCGCGGGTCGATGACGATGAGTTTCATCGCTGGGCGACGACTTTTCGCTTCTTCAAGACGGCGGAAGAGCACTGGGTGCGCGTAGGCCATGTTGCTGCCAACGATCATCACGCAATCACTCGACTCGATGTCTTCATAACTGCACGGCGGGGCGTCGGCGCCGAGGCTGCGTTTGTAGCCTGCCACGGCAGACGACATGCACAGCCGCGAGTTACTGTCGATGTTGTTGGTACCGATCAAGGCGCGCGACAGTTTGTTGAAGGCGTAGTAATCCTCGGTCAGCAACTGGCCGGAGATGTAGAACGCTACGCTGTCCGGACCATGCTCACGAATGGTTTCCGCGAAGATGCTGGCGGCGTGGTCCAGCGCAGTGTCCCAGTCAGTAACGCTGCGCGAAAACCCTTTGCTCAGGCGCAGTTCCGGATAGAGCGCACGAGCTGCGATATCACCTGTCAGGTGCAGGGTCGAGCCTTTGCTGCACAGCTTGCCAAAATTGGCAGGATGTTGCGGATCGCCGCTGACACCCAGAATAGAGTGTCCGTCGTGCTCGATCAGCACCCCGCAGCCCACGCCGCAATAGCAGCACGTGGACGCAGTGACCTCAGTGGTGGGGATGGCCAGGTTTGTCATGCGCATGCAGCCTCGGCAGTGGCGGGCTCGCCAAACATCAGGTGGTTGCGAATAGCGTCGATGCCTTGACCGTCCCGGATTTGCTGCAGATACCAGCTGCCATCAGCGGTGTCGCCATACAGGCAGGCACCCACCAGTACATCGTTTTTGATCACCAGTTTCTTGTAGATGCCACTGATAGGGTCTGACAGTGTGATGCTCTCAGTGCCTTCGCCGCCGAGGAAGTCGCCTGCCGAAAACAGGTCGATACCGGTGACTTTCAATTTGGTGGAGGTCACGGAGCCTGGGTAACGCGCGAAGCCCAGCTGCGCAAGGTGATTGGCACAGACCCTGGCTTGCTCGAACAATGGCGCAACCAGGCCGTAGGCGATGCCGCGATGGCTGACGCATTCGCCGATTGCGTAGATACGCGGGTCATAGGTTTGCAGGGTGTCGTTGACCAGAATGCCTCGGCTGCACGGCAAACCGGCCTGTTCGGCGAGTTCGGTATTGGGGCGGATGCCCGCAGCCATGACGACCAGATCGGCCTCGATCACGTCGCCGTTCTTGAAGCGCACGGCTTGTACGCGGCCTTGTTCATCACTCAGCAAGGCTTCGGTCTGTTCGTTGAGGCGAAAGTTGAGACCACGTTGTTCCAGTGCGCGCTGCAGCATCAAACCGCTGGTTTTGTCCAACTGACGTTCCAGCAGCGTCTGGCCATTGTGCACGACAGTGACCTGCATGCCGCGCATGCTCAAACCATTGGCCGCTTCCAGGCCCAGCAGGCCGCCGCCGATCACCACGGCACGTTTGTGGGTTACGGCAGTGTCGATCATTTGTCGGGTGTGGCTGATGTCTCGGTAGCCGATCACGCCTTCCAGTGTGTTTCCTGGGATCGGCAGGATGAATGGGCTTGAGCCGGTGGCGATCAGCAGGCGGTCGTAGCGGGCCTCGGTGCCATCATCGGCAATAACCAGACGCCTGATGCGGTCGATCTTGACGACGCGGCGGTTAAGCAGCAACTCGATGCTGTTGGTTTCGTACCACGCCAGATCGTTGAGGACGATGTCTTCGAAGTTCTGTTCGCCAGCCAGTACCGGCGACAGCAGGATGCGGTTGTAATTGGGGTGTGGCTCGGCGCCGAAGACCGTGATGTCGTAGAGGTCTTCGCTCAATTTCAGCAACTCTTCGAGTGTGCGCACGCCGGCCATGCCGTTGCCGATCATCACTAGTTTGAGTTTTTTCATCATGCCTCCGAGTCACCGTCAGGGCGTGCTCGACAAATTTCGCGCAAACAAAAAAAGGCGTCTCGCCAGTTGCCTGACGAGGACGCCTTTGTCCGGTCCCGTTCTCTCGGGAGGCGCAGCCTTCATCGTTGAGGGCTGCGCGTTATGAATCATCTGAGCATGACCATGCAGTGGTTGTGCCAACTCACGGTTTGGCGCATCCCGGGGGCTTTGTGCGGATAACGGGCAGCGTTTCTGCACTGCCATGAAGCGCGCCGCACAGAAGCAGGGCGATGTCGCGCAGCTTCAGATCAATGACGTGCCATGAACCAGATCAGCACGCAGAGGTTGATCAGCAGCGAGCTTAGCGCCAGTGAGCGCCAGACCTTGAGAGGTTCGCGTTCCAGCAACGGGCGAGGGCGGGCAACGACAGGCCGATGCTCCGCCTGCTCCAGCTCCAGCAGCCATTGTTCGGAGGTTTCGTAGCGCTGGGCCGGGTCGGCCTGTACTGCCTTGTCCAGGCTCTGGCTCAGCCATAGCGGCAGATCGGGCCGGTAGCGACTGGCTGGGATGGGCGTGCCGAACCGGCGATGCTGAAACGCCTCGATCTCGCCATAGGGGTACTGACCGGTCAGCAGGTGGTAAAGCGTGACGCCAACCGCATACAGATCCTGCTGTGCCGCAGGTTCGGCGCCGTTGAAGGATTCGGGGGCAATGTAGCTCGGCGTACCAGGCAAGTCCTCGGCATTGGCGGCAGACAGGCCTGGGCAAAACGCCAGGCCGAAATCCAGCAGACGCAGTTCGCCGTCATTGTCGAGCAACAGGTTCTCGGGCTTGATATCGCGATGCACGATGTTTCGTCGATGCAGCAACCCAGTGGCGCGCAACAGTCGGGTCGCGAGATCCTGCCACTGCGCTAGCGGCAGAGGACCGCTGAGGGTGAATGTTTCGGCGAGTGTCCGACCCGCGTATTCACGCATCACGTAATAGAGGTGCTGACGCTCCGCCAGTGGATGAACTTCCGGGAAAAACCTCCCGGCAACGCGTCGCAGGAACCATTCTTCAAGCAACAGTCCTTGTCCGGCGCCTGCTTCGTCGTGGCGACTGCTCGGCAGGGTTTTCAGCAGCCATGGCTGCCCATGCGCGTCATAGACCCGATAAAGGATCGACTGGCGGGACTGCGCAACGACGTTGCCGACATTCCAGCCTTCGAACGTATGGCCTGTTTTGAGGACTGGCGGCAGTGGCCATTGCTGGAGTTGCACCAGCGCATCACCCAGGTCGTCTTCGCCCACGCTGTCGACCTGGATCAACAGGGCGCTGGCGTTGTCCTGGCTCCCGGCCAGGTGCGCGGCACTCACGAGGGTTTTTACCGCCGCGTCGAGGTCTGCCTGTTCGCTCAGGATCGAACGGATGCTGGCATCGCCCAGTGTCGACCAGACGCCGTCGCTGACCAGCAACAAACGTTCGCCTTCACACAGCTCCCCGTCCAGGTAATCCATGACCACATATTGATCGAGCCCCAGCGCACGTTTGAGTACGTGCTGCATGTCGGCCTGTTCCCAGACGTGGTCTTCACTGATGCGTTTGAGCTTGCCGGCATTCCAGCGATAGGCCCGGCAGTCACCCACATGCGCCAGCGTGAAGCGCCGACCGCGCAGTACCAGCGCGCTCAAGGTGGTCAATAAGCCATTCGCCAGCAGCCAGCGGTTTTGCGCCAGCAGCAGGCGATCCAGAGATTGGGCCACGCCCCAGGTTTCCGGGGTGGCGTAGTAATCCAGCGCAAGGGCTTGCAGCGTGGATTGGGAGGCCAGCGCGCCATCGGCGCACTGACTGACGCCATCGGCAAGGGCGAACAGGTAGCCCTTGCTGGCTGCCAGCGCCGGAACCGGAGTGACCAGGCGCAGAGCGTCCTGATTCTCCGGCCGCGGACCGCTGGCACTGAACTCGGCGAAACGCAGTTTCAGTGTCATGTACGGCTCAGACCCGCGCGGCAGTAACGGCGGCCGAACCCCAAGTGGTTCTCCAGCGGCGCTTGACGTTCAGCAGACCAAACCAGGCCAGTACAGCCAGGCTGGCGAACAGCCACAGGCCCAACTGGTAGTCACCGGTGTTTTGCTTGATGGTGCCCAGACCCGCCGCCAGCAGGAAGCCGCCGATGCCGCCCGCCATGCCGATCAGGCCGGTCATGACGCCGATTTCCTTGCGAAAGCGCTGTGGTACCAACTGGAAGACCGCACCGTTGCCGGCGCCCAGACCGAGCATCGCCGCCACGAACAGGGCCAGTGCAGCCCAGGAGCTGGGCAGATTGAAGCCCACAGCGGCAATACCGATGGCGGCAACTGCGTACATCACGGTGAGCGTGCGGATACCGCCAAAACGGTCCGCCAGCGCGCCGCCCAGAGGGCGCATCAGGCTGCCGCCGAATACGCAGGCTGCGGTGTAATAGCCCGCAGTTATCGGGCTGAGGCCGTATTGGTCGTTGAAGTAGCCGGGCAGGGCGCTGGCCAGACCAATGAAGCCGCCGAACGTCACACTGTAGAAAAACATGAACCACCAGCTGTCGCGATCACCCAGTGCCTTGAGGTAATCAGCCATGGATTTGGGTTTGCTGCGTTCCGGAGCGTTGCGCGCCATCATCGTGAAGGCGATCAGCGTCAGCACCAGCGGGATCAGTGCCAGGCCGAACACATTGCCCCAGCCAAAGCTTGCGGCCAGAACCGGTGCAATCAGCGCAGCGAGTACAGTGCCCGAGTTGCCTGCACCGGCAATGCCCATGGCCTTGCCCTGATGCTGCGGCGGGTACCACTGCGAGGCCAGCGGCAAAGCGACAGCGAACGATGCGCCAGCCATGCCGAGGAACAAGCCGAGAATCAGTACTTGCTCATAGCTGTGGATGCCCAGTTGCCAGGCGGTGAACAGCGCGCCGATGACAATCACCTGACCGATGATGCCGGCGGTTTTCGGCGACAGTTGGTCGGCCAGCAAACCCATGAAAAAGCGCAGCACGGCACCTGCCAGAATCGGTGTCGCCACCATCAGGCCGCGCTGCTGGGTGGTCAGATGCAGGTCGGTAGCGATCTGCACCGCCATCGGGCCGAGCAGATACCAGACCATGAAGCTCAGGTCGAAGTACAGAAAGGCAGCGAACAGGGTCGGTTTATGGCCGGCCTTCCAAAAGCTTGTATCCATTTGCACACCTCATCATCTGCTAGTTAGTCAGTCGGGCCATGACCGCGACGTGGGATATTCCAGACGCTGTGGTGGAGTGTTCCGGATGTCGGCGACTCCACCGGCCCCATCGCCGGGGCCAAAACGCAAAAAACGTCGCCTCTCTGTCCGCAGCGAGCGAAAGAGATAAGCGACGTCTTTGTCGTAAGTGGTGGTAACCGCCGTTGGCTACCGGTGCGATAGCTAAAGCAAGAGCTGGGCCAGTTGCGTTCGTCACCGCTGCAGGCCACATACTTATTGAGGTGGCGTGGTTTTTGACGTGTTGAAAAGTCTTTCGCCTTGTCGACGTGGGCGTGTGATGACCTTGAAGCGAGCGTGCCCGTGCCGCGGCGCTGCAAAAAAGGGCGCCGTGCCCCGCCAGCCTGTGCTTTCGCTGCGCGCTGGCAGGCACTCGGATGTGCACTGAATACAGTCGTGTAACAAGTTGCTGAACGGGTTCGATTAAATAAATGTTATTGATGACCGCAGTGGGAAGTTTTTATGTCGTGCGGCAGATGCAGTTCTACTGGCCATCTTTAATGAAGGGTTGGCCAGTATAATGATATTGTTTTGATGTGCTTGCATGACCCTCCTCATTCAATTGAAACAAGTAAATAAAAAGACGGTCGACCCGTGTGTGCAGCGGTTTGCTGAAAAGCAGCAATTATTTAATTTACATTGAATTAAGTCTCTGACAGGATCGTTTTCGCCGTGATGCTTGCGGCCCATCGTTGAGATGGCATCTTTTGGCAGGACGGCAGATAGGCTTTTGTTGTCAGAGTCAACTAATGGACGCCTTTGTCAGGTGCTTCCCACGCTGTTTCTTTTTTCGACACGTTGTTGATTGTTCGGAACGAATACTGCTTCATACAGACTTCAGCGTTACAAGTTTACATGCTGCATGGTCTTCCTCTTCGCGTTGCTGATACAGAACGCCAATACAGGACAACATCATGAATAACGTAAATTACACGCCCACCCGCTGGACCCGCGCAGACGCGTTGAAGGTCAATGAAAAAGACCCTACCACCACTCAGCCAATGGTGAGCCCCGATTTCCCGGTCATGAGTGACACGGTCTTTATCTGGGACACCATGCCTTTGCGAGAGCTGGATGGCACCGTGGTTTCCGTCAACGGATGGTCCGTGATTCTGACCTTGACCGCTGATCGTCACCCTGAAGATCCTCAGTACCTTGGCGCCAATGGTCGATACGATATCAAGCGTGACTGGGAGGACCGTCATGGCCGCGCCCGGATGTGCTACTGGTACTCCAGAACCGGCAAGGACTGGATCTTCGGCGGCCGAGTGATGGCCGAGGGCGTGTCGCCCACTACCCGCGAATGGGCAGGAACCCCGATTCTGCTCAACGACAAGGGTGACATCGACCTGTATTACACCTGCGTGACGCCTGGCGCGACGATTGCCAAGGTGCGCGGCCGCATCGTGACATCCGGCACGGGGGTCGAGTTGCGCGACTTTACCCAGGTCAGGACGCTGTTCGAGGCAGATGGCACGTACTATCAGACGGAGGCGCAGAATTCGACCTGGAATTTCCGCGATCCCAGTCCTTTCATTGACCCCCATGACGGCAAGCTGTACATGGTGTTTGAGGGCAATGTGGCAGGCGAGCGCGGCTCGCATAAAGTAGGCCCCGATGAACTGGGCCCTGTGCCACCGGGTTACGAAGACGTGGGCGGCGCGAGGTTCCAGGTGGGCTGTATCGGCCTGGCCGTTGCCAAGGACCTCAGTGGAGATGAATGGCAGATCCTCCCGCCATTAGTGACTGCCGTGGGCGTGAATGATCAGACAGAGCGTCCGCACTATGTGTTTCAGGACAACAACTATTACCTGTTTACCATCAGCCACAAGTTTACGTATGCCGATGGCTTGAGCGGGCCTGACGGCGTATATGGTTTTGTCAGTGAAAGTCTGTTCGGGCCTTATCGTGCGATGAATGCATCTGGCCTGGTATTGGGTAATCCACCTGAGCAACCGTTTCAAACGTATTCGCACTGCGTGATGCCCAACGGTTTGGTGACGTCCTTTATCGACAGTGTGCCGACCCATGATGAGGATTATCGTATCGGTGGCACTGAAGCGCCTACTGTTCGCATTCTATTGAAAGGGGATCGTTCGTTTGTTCAAGAGTCTTATGATTACGGTTATATTCCGGCGATGCGCGATATTACGCTAAACCTGTAATCAAACTGTCATTTATAGTTGAGGTGTCCGCTAAGTCCGGGCGCCTTGGGGTGACGGTCCGGTACAACTCTTTGATATTCAGAAAGCAACTGGCCACTTTGACTTGGCGTATGTATTCATGAAAGAACAGGGTGCTGCGAAAATTCGCAGCACCCCATGCTCAACCCAGTAACTCGCTCATGGCAATAATCTGTTCCGCCACCTGGATCAGTTTCTGTTGCCGGCTCATTGCCTGGCGACGCATCAGCGTGTAAGCCTCCTCCTCGTTGCAATCCTTCATTTTCATCAGCAGGCCCTTGGCCAGTTCAATACGCTTGCGCTCGGCGAGTTGCTGGTCAAATTGGGCGCGCAGGGCTTGGTCGCTCTCGAAACGGGCCATGGCCACGTCGAGGATCGGTTGCAGGCGTTGCGCCTGAATACCTTCGACAATGTAAGCACTGACCCCGGACTTGATGGCCTGGCGCATTACCTCCTGATCATGTTCGTCGGTGAACATCACGATGGGCCGTGGCTGGTCGCGACTGACCAATACCACTTGCTCCATCACGTCTCGTCCTGGCGATTCAGTATCGATCAGAATCACGTCAGGGCGCACGGCGTCGACGCGGGCGGGCAGGTCGATGATAAGCCCGGACTCGTCGATGACCTCGAATCCGGCTTCGACCAGCGCGGATTTGAGACGACCGACCTTTTTCGGGGTGTCATTGATAAGCAGGATACGCAGCATGGTGACGTCCTCCTTCAACGACGGGCAGCGCGAGGCACATGATCGGCCATCGCATTGATCTTGAAGCTGCGCGCATACGCCGCCGGGTCACTGCCGTCCCAGACCTTGCCGTCAATCAACTGGCTGCTGCGCAGGGTGGCTGCGGGCGTTTCGATCCCCAGCGCGTTGGCGGCCTGGCGATAGAGGTCCAGTTGTTGAACCTGCTGGGCAACAGCCAGGTAATTCGGGTCTTCGCGCAACAGGCCCCAGCGCCGGAACTGGGTCATGAACCACATGCCATCCGAGAGCCAGGGGTAATTGACGTTGCCGTCATCGTGGAACTTGACCGCGTGCGGGTCTTGCCAGTGGTTGCCCAGGCCATCGCTGTACTGCCCGAGCAGACGTGGTTCGATGCAATCCAGCGGTGCGTTCAGGTAGTCCGCGCCGCTGAGCAATTGTGCGGTGCTGCGACGATTTTGATCGCTCTGCTCAATGAAGCGACTCGCCTCCAGTACGGCCATGACCAGCGCGCGTGCGGTATTGGGGTTCTGCTCGACGAATTCGCGGGTACACCCCAGGACCTTGCCCGGATGGTCAGGCCATATCGCCTGGCTAGTGGCCATGGTGAAGCCCAGTTGCTGATTGACGGCACTCGCGCCCCATGGCTCGCCGACGCAGAACCCGTCGATTCGTCCGGCCTGCAGGTGAGCGACCATCTGCGGTGGCGGTACCACCACGCTGTCCACGTCGTCGAGCGGGTGAATGCCTTGGCTGGCGAGCCAGTAATAGAGCCACATGGCATGGTTGCCTGTGGGAAAAGTCTGGGCGAAGGTCAGTTTTGTTCCGCTTTGGTGCGCCCGTTTGTCCAGCGCTTCAGGACTGGTCACGCCACTTTCCTGTAATGCTCTGGACAGGTTGATGCATTGGCCGTTCTGATTGAGCCCCATGAGAATGGCCATGTCGGTGGCAGGCCCGCCGCTGATGCCCAGCTCGACCGCATAGACAAGGCCGTACAGACAGTGTGCCGCCTGCAACTGACCGCTGACCAGCTTGTCGCGCAAACTGGCCCACGAAGGCTGGCGCTTCAGGTTCAGGCTCAGGCCGTAAGGCTGGGCAAACCCCTGTGTCGCTGCGACGACCAGTGGGGCGCAGTCCGTCAGGGCCATGAAGCCGACGTCCAGGCTGTTCATTTCCGGGGCATCGCTGCCGCCCACCCAGTCCAGGGCGTTGCTTGTTCGTTCGTTCATACCGCTTGCTTCATCAAAGCCACATCCAGAAAAAAGGCGTCGACCGGCCCATTGCCAAAGCAAGAGCTGGAGCGACGCCGTTGTCCACGCACCGCTCCGTCGTTGGAGCGAGTGCCAATACCTGTTTCAAGCAAGGCATATGCCAGTGCCCGTCCGAGGCAACAAGTTTGTCGTGCGCCTCGCCTGTGAGCCCCTCACGCGTCTATAATCTTGGCCCTGAATTCAGCTTCTCACGAGCCTATCCCGCCCATGTATAACCTGGCCCGCCAGTTACTGTTCAAACTCTCCCCTGAAACCTCTCATGACCTGTCGCTCGACCTGATCGGCGCGGGAGGAAGGCTGGGCCTCAATGGCTTGCTGAGCAAGGCGCCTGCGAAGTTGCCGGTGTCGGTCATGGGGCTTGAGTTCCCGAACCCGGTCGGTCTGGCGGCCGGTCTGGACAAGAATGGTGCGGCCATTGATGGTTTTGCGCAACTTGGCTTCGGTTTTGTCGAGATCGGCACCGTCACGCCGCGTCCGCAGCCGGGCAACCCCAAACCGCGGATCTTTCGTCTGCCCCACGCCGAAGCCATTATCAACCGGATGGGTTTCAACAATCTGGGCGTCGACAACCTGGTCACGCGGGTTCAGGCGGCGAAATACACCGGCATTCTGGGCATCAACATCGGCAAGAACTTTGATACGCCGGTCGAACGGGCAGTGGACGATTACCTGATCTGTCTGGACAAGGTTTATGCCCATGCGAGCTACGTTACAGTCAATGTCAGCTCGCCCAACACGCCGGGGCTGCGCAGCCTGCAGTTCGGTGATTCGCTCAAACAATTGCTTGAGGCACTGAGCCTGCGCCAGCGTGAACTCACCCAAATGCACGGCAGGCGTGTGCCGCTGGCGATCAAGATCGCACCAGACATGACCGATGAAGAAACCGTGCTGGTAGCGGCTGCGCTGATCGAGTCGGGTATGGATGCGGTAATCGCTACCAATACGACCCTCAGCCGTGAAGGCGTCGAAGGGTTGCCGCACGCCGATGAGGCGGGTGGGTTGTCAGGTGCGCCGGTGCGTGAAAAAAGTACGCACACGGTCAAGGTGCTGGCCACTGAACTGGCCGGTCGCATGCCGGTCATCGCAGCAGGTGGTATCACCGAAGGGCGGCATGCGGCTGAAAAGATCGCGGCAGGTGCGAGTCTGGTGCAGATCTACTCGGGTTTCATCTATAAGGGCCCTGCGCTGATTCGCGAGTCGGTGGATGCAATCGCAGCAATGCCACGCAGCCACGGCTGATCCTGGCAAAGCGTACTGGGCGAAAAATACCTGAAAATCTGGCACAAAAAGGGGCTCATGAAGAGCCCCTGGGCCGAAGCCCGCCGCCCGGGTCGGGCGTGCGTGGTGTATGGGTGCAGCATTGATCAAAGTCAGTCTTAATCAGTCAAAAAAGTGTGATGGACTGGTTGGGGCCTTGAGTCTCCAAAGGCGTTTTATCCAACCGCGTGAAGTTCGTTGAGTCTGTGGATTCCCGCAGTGCCGGTCATACCGTCCCAGTTGTCGCCGCGTCCTTCTCGCCAGCCATTGATCCATGCCTGACGTACTGACGGTAGAGTAAAAGGGCAAAGCTCACGGGATTTGCCATGAACGCCGTACTGATATCCGCGTAAAAATGCTCTTTCCAACGGATCACGCTTAAGTCTTCTCATAGGGTATTGCCCTCGTCTGTTGACTGTTATATCCCTGAGACCTCATGGTGAGGTCGGGCAGAAAAGTTCTGCCGTTGGTACCCGCTGCCGGCGTCGCGGGCCTTTTTGTCATAACCGTTGCGGAGATGACCTGAGGTGATTTCTAACCAAAGCGAAGTGCGGTGTGAATGATCGTTTTGTCATAAGCGCGTCACATTCAGGTCTTTAGGGTGATAAGGCGCTCTGCGTTTCAAAATTGTTTTTTGAGGCAGGCCTTTTGACGCAAGGGTTTGAGAGCGAATCGATACCTGTTCTCAAATGCATGAGGTGGCAAACTGATTCAGCAAGCAAAGCGACGAAGGGTCGTGATGTGACTTTTTATTGCCGACGTCGTCGGGTTGAATATTCGTTTTACTGCTATTGATAACTGCCGTAATGCCAATTGGCGCATGCGGCGGACCGGCACACTTCATGTGCCATGCAGGCGTTCTCCAAGAAAGGCGCTTGTTTAAAATCTGGCTGGGCAATGCGTTGCCCGCCTGCTGACGGCTCAGGCCCTGGAATACACATGTCGGATCGCTACGAACTTTTCCTCACTTGCCCCAAAGGTCTCGAAGGGCTGCTCGCTGAGGAAGCCACCGCGCTGGGTCTTGAAGAGACCCGCGAGCACACTTCTGCCATACGTGGCTCGGCCGACATGGAGACGGCTTACCGGCTTTGTCTGTGGTCCCGCTTGGCCAACCGCGTGCTGCTGGTGCTCAAGCGCTTCCCGATGAAGGACGCCGAAGACCTGTACCACGGTGTTCTCGACGTCGAATGGCATGACCATCTCGAGTCGGACGGCACCATTGCCGTGGAATTCAGTGGTCACGGTTCGGGCATCGACAACACCCACTTCGGTGCATTGAAAGTCAAGGACGCGATCGTCGGCAAACTGCGTACGCCCGACGGCGAGCGTCCATCGGTCGACAAGATCAACCCCGACCTGCGCGTACACCTGCGTCTTGACCGTGGTGAGGCGATCCTGTCCCTGGACCTGTCCGGTCACAGCCTGCACCAGCGCGGTTACCGCTTGCAGCAAGGCGCTGCGCCTTTGAAGGAAAACCTCGCTGCCGCCATTCTGGTCCGCGCCGGCTGGCCCCGCATCGCCGCCGAGGGTGGCGCGCTGGCAGACCCCATGTGTGGTGTGGGGACGTTTCTGGTCGAGGCGGGCATGATCGCCGCCGATATCGCCCCCAACCTCAAACGCGAGCGCTGGGGTTTTTCCGCATGGCTGGGTCACGTCCCGGCGCTGTGGCGCAAGTTGCATGACGAGGCGCTGGAGCGGGCTGCCGCAGGCCTTGCCAAGCCGCCGTCGTGGATCCGCGGCTATGAAGCTGATCCGCGTCTTATCCAGCCGGGTCGCAACAACATCGAGCGCGCCGGCCTCAGCGACTGGATCAAGGTGTATCAGGGCGAAGTCGCTACCTTCGAACCGCGTCCCGATCAGAACCAGAAGGGCCTGGTCATCTGCAACCCGCCCTACGGCGAGCGTCTGGGTGACGAGGCGAGCTTGCTGTATCTCTATCAGAACCTTGGCGAGCGTCTGCGTCAGGCCTGCCTGAACTGGGAGGCGGCGGTGTTCACCGGCGCACCGGATCTGGGCAAGCGCATGGGCATCCGCAGCCACAAGCAATATTCCTTCTGGAATGGTGCGCTGCCGTGCAAGCTGCTGCTGATCAAGGTCACGCCTGACCAGTTTGTTACCGGCGAGCGACGTACCCCCGAGCAGCGTCAGATCGAGCGCGAAACGCCGGTTGAAGCAGAGGTCGAAGAACGCAAACTCAACAAGAACGGTAACCCGATCAAGCCTGCGCCGGTAGTAGTGGAGCAGGCGCGCCTCAGCGAAGGCGGGCAGATGTTTGCCAATCGCCTGCAAAAGAACCTCAAGCTGATGGGCAAGTGGGTTCGCCGTGAGGGCATCGATTGCTACCGTGTCTACGATGCCGATATGCCCGAGTATTCGCTGGCCATTGACCTCTATCACGACTGGGTCCATGTGCAGGAGTACGCCGCGCCCAAGTCCATCGACCCTGAAAAGGCATCAGCCCGGCTGTTCGACGCGCTGGCTGCCATCCCGCAAGCGCTCAACATCGACAAGAGCCGAGTGGTGATCAAGCGCCGCGAGCGTCAGAGCGGTACCAAACAGTACGAGCGTCAGAGCACACAGGGCCAGTTCCTGGAAGTCAGCGAAGGTGGCGTCAAGCTGCTGGTGAACCTGACGGATTATCTGGACACCGGTCTGTTTCTCGATCACCGCGCGATGCGCATGCGTATCCAGCGCGAGGCAGCCGGCAAACGCTTTCTCAATCTGTTTGCCTACACCGCCACGGCCAGCGTCCACGCCGCCAAGGGTGGTGCGCGCAGCACCACCAGCGTCGATCTCTCGCGTACGTATCTGGACTGGGCGCGCCGCAACCTGTCGCTCAACGGTTTTTCTGACAAGAACCGTCTGGAGCAGGGTGATGTGATGGCCTGGCTGCAAGCCTGTCGGGAAGAGTACGACCTGATCTTCATCGACCCGCCGACGTTCTCCAACTCCAAGCGCATGGAAGGCATTTTTGATGTGCAACGCGATCAGGTCGAGCTGATCGACCTGGCCATGGCCCGATTGGCGCCAGGTGGTGTGTTGTATTTCTCCAACAACTTCCGCAAGTTCGTGCTGGACGAAAATCTGGGTCAGCGCTATGCCGTCGAGGAAATCACGGCGCAGACTATCGATCAGGATTTCGCCCGCAACAGCAAGATTCACCGTGCCTGGAAAATCATGGCCCGTGCCTGACGGTGTGCGATGCGCCAATCTTCGCAGCAAACGCGCAGGTTGGTGCATCGCCACTAGGCAAATTACTGGCGACTAGCTATAACAGAATGCACAGCCCGCGCGGCGCAACACCGTGTTGGCGTCAGTGAGTTCTGTCTATGGCGGCGAAACGGTTCAAGCTTAGAGTGCTGGGCTTCATCAGTGAGCAGGTTTCAGCATGGCTGGTTGCGGTTCTCGCCTTTGCGGTCGGGGCCGCGCTGACGGTCATGCTGACGCTGGCTGACCATGAGGTGTATCAACAGCAGATGCGACAACGCTTCGATATCCTCGCCGGAGAGCGTTTCAGCCGCATTCAGGAGCGTCTTGATCGTCAGGTCAGCAGGCTGGATACCTTGCGTCGCTTCTTCCTTTTTTCAAATGAAGTAGAACGAGCTGAGTACGATGGCTTTGTAACTCCGTTGTTGCAGGGTACTCAGGCGTATGGCTGGAACCCCCGAGTGACCCGAACCGAGCGTGCAGAGTTCGAAGCGGGCTTGCGTCGCGACGGCATGCCTGACTTTTCTATTCGCGAACTCGACAGTCAGGGTACGCTGACCCCCGCAGGGACGCGTGACGAGTATTTTCCTGTTCTTTATCTTGATTCGCTCAGCCAATACCCGGCGCCGCTGGGCTTCGATATTTATTCCGAAGCAACACGCCATCTCGCGATTGAGCGCGCGCGTCTGCTTGACCGAATTGTCGCGACACCCCGTCTTCGACTTTTAGGAATGTCTCCCGCCAATACCTACGGCGTGATGCTGGTTGCGCCTGTGTTTTCAAGGTCTTCCGGGGCGTCCCAGCCGGAACTCCGGGGGATGCTTACTGCGATCATCAGCCTTGCGCAATTGATGAGCGTAGGTGCGGCGGAGAACGATAACCTTGCCGTCACGCTGACTGACCTGAATGTCCAGCCGGAGCCGGAAGAGGCGTATCGCTCACCCAGTGTTGCGGTGGCAGGTGATTTGTATCAGAGCACAGTGCTGAATCTGGGTGACCGGGACTATCTGCTGGAAGTGCGGCCTACTGAGCTGTTCGTTGTCAGCAACCACATGGTATTCGGCAGTGTGGTCTGGCTCGGCGGGCTGTTGAGTCTGATGCTCAGTGCGTTGCTGTATAGCTTGATCAGCCAGCGACAGCGGGCTTTGAGTCGAGTCGAGCAACGCACCCGTCAACTGCGTCTGCGCGAGCAGCAGCTGCGCGCTGCCAACGCGCAATTGCGTAGCGTGCTCGACGCTGCGACTGAAGTGGCGATCATTGCGACTGACCGCGAAGGTGTCATCAATACGTTCAATGTGGGTGCGCAGCGGATGCTGGGCTATCCGGAGGCGGAGGTGGTGGCCAGGCTGAAGCTCGGCGAGCTGCTCCAGCCTTTCTCGTCGACGACTTTCAACGCATCGGACGACGAAGTTATCGCCTTGAAAGCTCTCTTCGTGGCGGCGGTTCAGGAGGGTGGGCATCCTGCACGGGATCTGACTTTCAGGCGGCGTGACGGCCAGACAATGGTGGTCAGCATGCTCATCACGGCTGTGCACGACGACGAAGATGAGTGGACTGGTTATCTTGCCGTGTGCAGTGATGTCACTGAGCATCGGCGTATTCATGATGCGCTGGAGGCGCAGGGCCAGCTTTTGAAAAAGCTGAGTCTGCAGGTGCCAGGCGGCATCTATCAGTTCCAGCTCGATAGCGATGGCCATTCCCGGTTCAAGTACGCCAGCGCCGGTATGTGCGAATTGTTCGAACTGGATGAAGCGCAGCTGATGAGTGACGCAGAACTGGTGCTGCAACGTATTCATCCCGTCGACCTGCTGCGAATCAGAAGCTCGATCATACCCAGCGCGCAGCACCTGACGCCGTGGTCCGAGGAGTACCGGGTGGAGTTGCCACTCAAGGGCCTGCGATGGTTGCGGGCGGCTTCGACGCCGGAATTGCTGGCCGACGGCAGTGTGCTCTGGCATGGGTTTGTTTCCGATATTTCCGATCTCAAGCGGGTCGAGCAGGAGCTGCGGGCTTTGTCGGTGACCGACGTGCTGACCGGGGCTTATAACCGTCGCTATTTTCAGGATCGGTTGCAGGGAGAGTTGAAGCGCATCGACCGACACGGCGGGCATTTATCCATCATCATGCTCGACATCGACCACTTCAAACGTATCAACGACCGATTCGGCCATGCAGTGGGCGATCAGGTGCTCAAGGCGATTTCGCAAAAGATCAATCAGCGGTTGCGTAGCGATGATGTGTTTTGCCGTCTTGGCGGCGAAGAGTTCATGGTGCTTTGCCCTGCCACTCAAGGCGCGCAAGCCTATCAATTGGCCTTGAGCTTGCGCGAGTCGCTGCGCAGTCAGGACATCGACGGCGTCGGTCAGGTAACGGCCAGCTTCGGAATAGCCAGTTGGCGAGAGGGCGAAGGCGTCGATGGAATGCTGTTGCGCGCCGATTCTGGCGTGTACGCTGCCAAGCAGGCCGGCAGAGATCGCGTGGAGCCAGAGCAGCTCTAGACTGTCAGCTCAGGCCAGCTCTTTATGAGCTGGCCTGAGCTGACACATTCAAGGCTGCTGAATGGACACTGTGGTGTTACCCAACTTGGGCTGGCGATAGAGGTCAACCAATACTTCGTCAAGCACCGACGAGGCGCCGAATGGGCGCGGATCGTTGAGAATGGCCACCACGGCCCAGGTGTTGCCGTTGCTGTCGCGGCTGAACCCTGCGATAGCGCGCACGGTGTTCAGGGTGCCTGTCTTGATGTGCGCTTCACCCAGCAGAGGGGTTTTTTTCAAGCGTTTGCGCATGGTGCCGTCCAGCCCGGCCAGCGGCATCGAGCTCATGAACTCTGCTGCGTAAGGACTGCGCCATGCGGCCTGCAGGATGACAGCCATTTCCCGTGCGCTGACGCGTTCTGCGCGGGACAGGCCCGAGCCGTTTTCCATCACAAGATGCGGAGCTGTGATGCCCTTTTTCGCGAGCCATTGGCGAATGACCCGTTGGGCCGCCTTGGCGTCATCGCCGTCGGCATCGTTGCGAAACTCTTGCCCCAGGCTCAGGAACAGCTGCTGCGCCATGGTGTTGTTGCTGAACTTGTTGATGTCGCGGATGACTTCCACCAGGTCTGGCGAAAACGCCTTGGCCAGCAGTTTGGCGTTGGCCGGCACCACGTCAACGCGATCCTTGCCTTGAATGCTGCCGCCCAGTTCCTGCCAGATCGCCCGCACGGCGCCTGCAGCGTAGGTCGGGTGGTCGAGCAGTGAAAGGTAGGTCTGTGAGTTGCAGCCATTGCCCAACTGACCGGTAACGGTCACGTTCACACTGCCATCGGGCTGGGTGACAGGGTTGTAGCGTACGTCACCGGTGCATTGTTTGGAGGCTGAGGCCTTTACCTGATTGTCGATACGGATCGTTGCAATCGGCGGCTCCACCGACACCAGAATCCTGCCATCGTCGTTGCGGGTCACAAAGCGCAAGGCCTTGAGATTGACCATCAATGAGTCAGGCTTGACCAGAAACGGTTTGTTGTCATCGTTGCCATCGTCATTGAATACGGGCAGTTGTGGTTGCACGAAATGGCTGCGGTCGAGCACCAGATCGCCAGTCACTTGCTGCACGCCGTTGGCGCGAAGGTCGCGCATCAGCAGCCAGAGCTTTTCCATGTTCAGCTTGGGATCGCCGCCGCCCTTGAGATAAAGGTTGCCACGCAGCACGCCATTGCTCAGCGTGCCATCGGTAAAGAATTCGGTCTTCCACTGGTGCGTAGGTCCAAGTATTTCCAGCGCCGCGTAAGTGGTGATGAGCTTCATCGTCGAAGCGGGGTTAACAGAAACGTCGGCGTTGAATACGGTGGGTGTGCCGGGACCATTGAGCGGCAGCATGACCAGAGACAGCGCGTCATCGCCGAGTTTGCTGGCTTTCAGGGCCTGTTGGACCTTGGGGGGCAGTGTGTTGTTGATGACGGCCGCATTGATGGGGAGGGCCAGTGGCAAAAGCAATGAAGCAATCAGAAGTGGACGCAACGATTTGATCATGAATACAACCCTACTGCAGTAAGGGAAATAAAAAAGAGGGCATGGATGAATTCCCTCGGTAACGATTTAACGATAGTGATTGCGCAGAGGTCTGGTGAATAGATGAATCAGCGCTTTGAACGTGGCGCATTATGCCCCAAGCGGGAGGGGCTTGTGACGGGGCAGGTGCCAAGAAGTGGCTATTTTTTTGAGTATTCATCTTTGAGACAGGTGACAAGGCCGGACATCTGTCCGGCCTTCATTTGTCGGGCTTTTACCTCGCCAAGCTGGTAAAGTGCCGCCCGATATTTACTGATGAGGATTGTCCCATGGCCACTAACCGTTCCCGCCGTCTGCGCAAAAAACTCTGCGTCGATGAATTTCAGGAGCTGGGTTTTGAGCTGAACCTGGACTTCAAGCAAGAGCTGGATGATCAGGCAATTGATGCTTTCCTCGACGCTTTCCTGAAAGAAGCAATGGAAGCCAACGGTCTTGGCTACGTAGGCGGCGATGACTTCGGTCTGGTTTGCCTGAGCAAGCGTGGTTCGGTCAGCGAAGAGCAACGCGCTGCCGTTGAAGCATGGCTAAAAGGCCGCAGCGAACTGACAGAAGTGACTGTCAGCCCGCTGATCGACGTCTGGTACCCGGAAAAAGAAATCAATCCGGTCGCTTGATGTATCAGGAAGCAGGCAATCGCCTGCTTCCTTTGCTTTCCCCGCTCGCCCAGCCTGTTGTTTATCCCTTCTGTTATCGACATTCCTGACAAACCTTCCTTCCAGCGATTGCAGCATCACAATGTGAGGCGGTTCAGTCAGTGCGTCTGGCCGCGCCGTTCTTGACCAATTGCACCGTCAAAGCCTGTTCAAGTTCGAGCATGGCAGTGTTGACGGCCACATGCCGCTCTTGCAAATGTGCGGGCGCCATCTTGAGCTCACACGCCTGTTCGAGTGAATCGCACACCTTGACCACGGCGTGTGCGCTGATGATTTTCGCTGCGCCTTTGATCCTGTGCGCCATTTCGCCCACCAGACCGTGATCACCTTCGATGATGAGCTCAGCGAGTGCTTGCCGATCTTCCTGATTGCTTTGCAGCAATTGCGCGAGCAGCCGCTCGATCATCTCCGGGCGATTGCCGGTCAGGTTACCCACGCTGTCCGGGTTGAAGGGGGGGGCGGAGACAGGCGCAGATAGAGGCAGGGGTGAGAGTCGAGCCAGCCTGTCGTTAAGCATGCTCAGGCTGATCGGTTTGAACAGGCAGTCATCCATGCCCGCCTCAAGACAGCGTTGTATTTCCTCTGACTGGGCATTGGCTGTGAACCCCCAGACCGTGCAGGAACCGGCCTGCACAGACTGTTCACGCTCCCTGATTGCGCGTGTCAGGTCGTAACCGTTCATGATCGGCATGTTGCAGTCGACCACGACCAGATCAAAGCTGCCTGACAGCCAGTGTTCCAGCCCGTGTGCGCCATTTTCGGCGACCTGACAATGATGCCCCAGATAACTGAGTTGCTCACACATCAGCAGCCTGTTGGCTGGGTGATCATCGACGATCAGGATATTCAGAGGCTGATCCGTCAATGCCGCCGGAGCAGCCTGGATCGGGGGATCGGCCATGGGGTCGAGGGTTGTCAGCATCAGATCCAGATTGATCTGCGTGCCGTTTCCGAGTTCGCTGTCGAGCGTAAGCGAACCACCCATCATCTCGCACAGGCTACGACAGATGACCAGCCCCAGACCTGCCCCGGTGCGGGCCAGTTGACCGTTATTGTCGACCTGCGCGAAAGGTTCGAACAACCGCTGCTGGTCCTGGGTGCTGATGCCAATTCCGCTGTCCTGAACGGTAAGATGCAGCTGTATCTGCTGCGGGTCGTGGGTGTTTTCGGCCTGCAGGGTGATCCTGATCTGGCCTTGCGGGGTGAACTTGATGGCGTTGCTGATCAGGTTGGAGAGTATCTGTTTGAAGCGCAGAGGGTCGACCAGCACGTCGGTATTGATCTGGCTGTCGAGTTCCAGCACAAGCACAAGGTTTTTCTGGCGTGCCAGGCCATCGAACACGCGGACCACCGACTCGATCAGTTGACGCAGGTTGGCTCGCTCGGGGTTGAGCGCCAGGCGGCCGGATTCGATGCGTGCGATATCCAGGATGTCGCCGATCAGGTCGAGTAACTCCCTGGCCGATCCATACGCCACCTCGATGGCAGATCGGTCGAGTTCGCCCTTGTCGGCACGCTTGAGTGCCAGCTCGAGCATGCCGATGACGGCGTTCATGGGGGTGCGGATTTCATGGCTCATGGTTGCCAGGAATGTGCTTTTGGCGCGATTCGCAGCATCCGCCTGTTCCTTGGCGGTCTGCAGCTCTTCGATAAGCTGGCGGCGTTCGCTGATATCGATCCAGCCACCGATAATGCCCTGCACCTCGCCCAGGGAATCACGGAATGGCAGAATCCAGTGGTAGATGGTCAGACGGCGCTCGCCAATGTGCAGCGTGCGGTCCTGAATCAGCGAGGTGTTGCTTGCCATCACTCGCTGATAATCGGCGGCGTACTCCCGGGCTTCGAAGGCGTTGCTGAGGACGCCGTCAGTTGCACTTTTACCGATGACGTCTGCGCGCCCAGCACTGAAGGAAGAGAGGTAGCTGTCGTTGCACATCCGCAGCAGGCCATCGCGGTCCCGAACATAGATCGGGTGAGGGGTGCCGTCGACCAGCGCACTCATGAATTCAAACTGGTCTCCAAGCGCGCGCTCGGCTGCCTCACGCTGTTTTATCTGACGCCTCATGTAGGCGTTCCAGATCAGCAGGGCCAACAGCAACACGCCAGCGCCCGTGAGGATCTGATAGATCAGTCGCTGGTACTCGTGCCAGTTGGTGTTGGCCGGCGTGTAGGACCGCCAGCGATTGTTGATGACTGCCAGTTCCTGGGGCGCAATGCTCGCCAATGCCTTGTCGAGGATAGAGCTCAGCTCGATGGAGTTGCGGGAGGTGGCCATTGAAATCAGTGCCGGGTCTTCGCCGGCGGTGGCGCTGATCTGCAGCCGGTCGCCGAATATGCCGGAGGACAGAAAGTAATTGGCGCTGAGCAGAGACGTGACGGCGCCTTCGGTTCTGCCCAGCGCAAGCATGTCCAGGGTCTGAAAGGGGTTGTCGACCTCGACTGCAACGATGTTCGGGTGTTCGCGGCGTAGCCAGCCCAGCATCGGACTGCCCTGAGTGACGGAAAGCCGCTTGCGGGCAAGCTGTTCCAGATGGTTGGCGGCATCTGGCTCCTTGCGGGTTACCAGCACGTACGAGTTATCGATATATGGGCGGCTGAAGCTCAGGAGATCTTCACGTTCATCGCTGGAGTCCAGCGCACCGATCATGTCTGCGCGACCCTGGCTGACCTCGTTCAACATCTCGCTCAGGCTGGCAGCGCGCCTTACCTCGAATCGCATGCCTGTGCGCAGGCGAACCAGCTCCAGCAGCTCTGCAGTAATCCCGCGAAAGTTTCCGTTGGCATCGAAGAACGTCAATGGGGCATAGGCTTCGTTGACGAGCACCTTCACGATAGGGTGTTGCGCGATCCAGCGCTCTTCTCGCTGAGTGAGCTGCAGCTTCTGGTCCGTCAGCAAAAGATCGCTGCCTGCACCCCAGCGTTTGGAAATGTCTATGCGCTCTTCGACTGGAATGGCTTTTAGCGTCTGGTTGATGATGCCCGGCAGCAAAGGGTTAGCGTTGCCGATGGCAAAACCGAAGCCGATGGCTTCGTGTTTGCCAAAGTTGGCCATTTGCACATTGTTGAGGTAACCCTTGTTGATGATGTATCGGGTGGAAATCGTATCTCCCAGGAATACATCGGCCTCGTTGAATGCAACGGCATTGATGGCGTGTTGAAAGGAAGGATAAGTCTTGAGCGTGGCATCGGGGTACGCTGCTTCGACATCCGCCAGGGGCAGGTAGTGGTAAACCATGCTCAGGCGCATGCCTTTCAGGCCGTCGGTCAGGGAGCGGGTTTCGCCAATGCGTGTGACCAGTACAGGCTGATCCACTGAATAAGGGTGGGACAACGCGATGTCACGGTCTGCGGCTTCAAAACCGTTGGCGGTCCCCAGCAGGTCGATCTGACCGGCAACCAGTGCCTTCATCGCAGCATCGCGTGTCTCGAAGCGTTGGACCCTGACCGGCAGATCCAGCGCGCGAGAAATGATACCGGCGTAATCGGCCGTGATGCCTTCGTATTCGTTGCCTGAAATCGTGATGTCGAAAGGTGGATAGTCGGGCGCCGATGTGCCCAGAATCAGTTCGCCTTTGCTGCGTACCCACTGCCACTGCCTGCTTTCCAGCTTCACATCCATGTGAGCGGGGCTTGAGCGACCGAGCAAGGCATAGCGGTCGGCGGCCTCCGCGCGAGCCAGCATGACCCCGTACAGGCACATGCAAATGGCCAGTATCAGAAGATGTTTGAAACGTTTTGACATCCGGTCTCTCACACTAGCGCGTTACGTTTCGCCATCTCGATAAGTTCTACCAAGGTTCTTGTTTTCAGTTTTTGCATCAGTCGCGTCTTGTAAGTGCTGACTGTCTTGTTGCTCAGAAACATGCCCTTGGCGATTTCCTTGTTGGAGCGGCCTTGGGCAAATAATTGCAGTACCATCAGCTCCCGATCATTGACCAGCTTGAAAAGTTCGATTTCGCTCGGCTGGCCATCTTCGCGAACGGCATGCGTCAATGCCTGGCTTGGAAAGTAATTGTAGCCGGATAATACCGCCTTTACCGAACTAAGCAGTTCGCTGAGATCTTCCTGTTTGCAGACATAGCCAGCCGCTCCTGACTGCATGCAGCGAATGGCGAACAGGTTTGGCGTCTGCGAAGTGAGCACCAGGATCTTCGACGTAAGCCCCATGGTGTTGAAGCGGGCCAGGACCTCCAGGCCGTCGAGCTTGGGGATGCTGATATCCAGGATGATCAGGTCAGGCATGCATTCGCGAACCATTTGCATGGCATCCACGCCGTTGTCGGTTTCGCCGACCACTTCATAGTTTTCGTTTTCCAGCAGCATTCTTACTGCCAATCGAACAACGGGGTGGTCGTCGATGATAAAAACAGAGTTCATAGTTCAATCCATACAATCAATGAAGAAAGCGCGCACCTTAGCTCAGATGTTCATGCAGGCACATGAACAGACTCGGTCAGCAAGCATATATAGGAAGCTTCCTACAATAATTAGAGTATCGGAGCACATAAAGCTCTGCTTTGATTGCTCAATGTTTAAAGGCGGGGTGCGTCCTAGTGTGATGTTTCCTTGCTGGCGGTTTGCCTGTTTATTACGTTTGGGAATTAGCCGTCCTGTTTATCGCCTGTTTCCTACCCCTTGAACAGCAGGTTTTACAGAAGCTGTAAGTACGTCTTTTGTCCCGATTCTACCGCCACAGGTTGTCACCGGGCCGAGTCAACTCTTGCAGCTTTCTCGGCCAGCAATCGGGCAAGATCCGGCCCGTGCAATGGTTTGCTCAGACAGCCGAGCAACGGCAAACCGCGCTCGCTGGCCAATTGCTGAAGGTCCAGTAGTTGACCGCCGGGCAACCCGCTGAGAACGATGGCCTGACGGGCGAGCCCCCGCTGGCACGCCTGATCGATAAGGTCCAGGCCGGAAAGGTCAGGCAGGCACTGGTCGCAGAGTAGAAGGTCGTAGGGTTCGATGCTGCGCTCCATCGCCGCCATGGCTTCAGAAGCTGTCAGGGCAGGCGTCAGCAGGTAATAGCCGTGGTTGTTCAGCAGGATCTGCGTGGCGATCAACTGGAAGGGATGATCCTCCACCAACAGGATTCGCAAGTTGTGCATGAGCATGAGGTTTCCGGTTGCATGCCAGCGAAGCAGCATGTGTCGAGCCGGTCGGTGGGCAGAGTGCAACTCGCAAAGACGTTGCAGGCATTGCCTGCCGTGCCGGATCGGCTATTGAGGTGACCGGATTATTGAGGGGAGAAGGGAGCTCTACGATAGGCCGCTTCCGAGAGAAATGTAGGAAACGTCTGAAGTTTTAGTGAGTGAAGCGAAGGCGCCGAATAAGAGAACCGGCTTTTGCTGATGCTTGGCCGGTTCTGCTCGTTTGTTTCCAGCGGATCAATGGTGCCCGGAGCCTCCGGTCATTTCCCTGGCCATTTCACTGGCATAACTGTCGGTCATGCCGGCAATGAAGTCGATCATGCGCAGGAAAGAGGCATGCAGCGGAGCCTTGGGGTCCGGTGCACTGTTGCCCAGCAGATCGAGAATGCGTCGATGTTTGAATGAGGGCGTACGGCCACCAAACTGCTCGACTGCCGCGCCGCAGAAGGCATTGAGCAGAATTTCCAGGGTGGTGTACGCGCCGATTTCATGCAGTGTCTTGCGTTTGTCCTGGAAGATCTTTTTGCGCGCCATGTCCTTGGCACTCAGGACGCAGTGCTTGGCAGGGCCATGCATGTGCTCGACCAGATCGCCCTGCAGCGTGCCCGCCAGCAGGGCATCCTGCTGTTCGACAAAGGCACGTGCCGCAGCGTTGGTAAGGTGTTCGATGGCCTTGCCGCGCAGTATCGCCAGTTTGCGCCGCCGTGAGTCACCGGGGCCCAGTTGCCGGTAGGTTTCCGGCAGGTCGTCGCCCACCAGGCCCAGCAACAGCGATTCAACTTCTGCGTAGTCCAAAAGCTCCATCTCGAGACCGTCTTCAAGATCGATCAGGGCGTAACAGATGTCGTCGGCTGCCTCCATCAGGTAAACCAGCGGATGCCGCGCCCAGCGCTGGTCTTCGAGCTGGGGAAGGCCCAGTTTGGCAGCGATCTGCTCAAGGATCGGCAGCTCACTCTGATAGCAGCCGAACTTGTGTTTTTTATAGCCCAGTGAGTCGGCGTGGCGGGCTGTCCATGGGTATTTGAGGTAGGTGCCCAGGGTCGCGTAGGTCAGTCGCGTACCGCCGTCGAACTGGTGATACTCCAGTTGGGTCAGTACCCGGAACCCTTGGGCGTTGCCTTCGAAATTGAGGAAGTCGTTGCGCTCGGTTTCAGTCATTGCGTCGAGCCAGCCGCGTCCTGCCGCCTGATTGAACCAGTTGCGGATGGCGTCTTCGCCGGAATGACCAAACGGCGGGTTGCCAATGTCGTGCGCCAGGCAGGCCGACTGGACCACCATTCCCAGATCGCTTGGATCACACCAGTCGGGCAGGGCGCTACGAATGGTTTCGCCAACGCGCATGCCGAGTGAACGCCCGACGCAGCTGACTTCCAGTGAGTGGGTCAGGCGCGTGTGGATATGATCGTTGCTCGACACCGGATGGACCTGTGTCTTGCGCCCCAGGCGGCGGAAGGCGCCTGAGAAAATGATCCGGTCATGGTCCTTGTGAAAGGGGCTGCGGCCCAGCTCTTCGGGGCTGTGCAATGTTTTGCCGAGTCGTTCGCGGTTAAGCAGGGTTTGCCAATCCAAGGCGGTCACTCCGTCAGTCGTGTGGGCTTAGCTTCGCGGTTCGGCGAGCGTGCCGCAAGGCTTTCACATCCCGGCGGCATCAATGTCGATCAGCAACAGGCGGTTGCCGTTGTCAAAAAACTGCCCGGCCGTCAGGCAATACTGGTTGCTGGTCGCGTCGCGATAGGTGTTCGACAGGGTCATCCGGCGTTCGTGCCAGCCTTCGGCAAGCAGGTGGTAGAAGTAAGGTCGCCAGGACCAGTTGTGGCCGACGTATCGGGTGTCGGCATGCCAGGCTCCCTCCCTCCATTCCATGTTTGGCGTGAGTTGGGTGCCATGCCGGTCGCATTGATAGAAGCGCAGTAACCAAGGGTACTCCTGCGGCTGCGGCAACTCACTGATCGAGGACTGGCTCTGCGCCCAGCGTTGCAGGCTGTCCATCAGCGTGCCCAGACTCAGGCGCAACTTCATTAGCTGCGCCCGTTCGGCTACCTTGCGCAATACATACCGATCGCGCAGAGCTGCGAACTGTTCAACAAACGCGTCGGCAGCAAAAAAATCCGTTTCACCTTTGGCGAACAAGTAGCCCTGCACGTAACGCGAGCCGCACTCGAGGGCGAAATGCAGCTCAGCCTCGGTTTCGACGCCCTCGGCGATAATCCAGCAGCCGGTTTTCTCTGCCATCTGGGCCAGCGCCTTGACTACATCACTGCTAGGGCCGCCTTTGGCCGCCGCCTGGAACAGCCTCATGTCCAGTTTGAGTATGTCCGGCTGCAGCGCCAGTACCCGGTCCAGTTGCGAATAGCCCGCGCCGAAATCATCAATCGCAATGCGCGCACCCGCCTGACGATAGCGCGTCACCACTTCCGCCAGGCGTCGAATATCGCCACCCAGCTCGGTGATTTCAAACACGATGCGTTCTGCGGGGACGTTGTGCTGCGCGAGTTGTGCGAGGCTGGGCAGCGCCTGTCCGGGACGCAGGCGGCTGATCCAGCGCGGCGACATGTTGATGCTGAGAAACCAGTCGTCCGGTGCTTCATGCAGTCGACTCAGGGCATGATCACGGATCTGCCTATCGATGCGCCGCAACTCTGCGGCAGGCGCATGCGGGTCATTGAACAAGGGGCCGACCGACTGGAGACGGCCTTCTTTGTCACGTACCCGTCCCAGCGCTTCGACCCCGGCAATGCGGCCCGTGGCTGTGTCTATGAACGGTTGAAAGCAGGCAAAGGGTTGCCCTTCAATCACGTAGCCCTCCTTATCGGAATCCTGGATGCAGACACGAAAACCCGTTGCGAAAACTCGCAACGGGTCCTGGATGTGGGGAGGGAGTTAGCAAGAATGCAGCCAACAGACCGGTCAGGGTTTGCGGGCGCGGTTCTGCAGGGCAATTCTGATAAGGGGCGTCAAGGTGATGCCCAGTTTGATGATTCGGCCCAGGAAACTGGTCCGTCCGGTCTTGACGCGCTTTCCGCTGAGAAAGCCCATCAAGGCGACCGAGCCCACTCCCCAGAGGGGAGCGTGTCTCAAGCCAAGGGCGCTTTTCCAGTCATGACGAATGCCGCGAAAACGTTGCAGCGGTTGCAGGATATGCGTCGATTCATGACGTATTTCCTGACGGTGCATTTCCATGCGCAGTCTGATCAACGCCTTGCGCAGTTCACGTCGGGTGTTTCCCTGGTGAGATTTCGGTTCACTCATGGCATCAGTCGCTCACGGTCGTTGGCCAGTTCTTCAAGCGTTGCATGAAACGGCGAAGACTCATCGAATATGGCGGCTTTCAGACGCAACCCGCAGAATACGGCGGCCAGGAAGTAGAACGTACACAGACCCACAATCCCGGCCAGGCGGTAGCTGTCCCACAACACGATCAGCAGCAATGCAGACAGCCCCGTCAGCAGCAACAGACCGAAGACCAGTGCCAGCCCTGCGAACAGCAGGAGGCTGACGGTGCGCGCTTTCTGTTCTTGCAGTTCGATGCCGAACAATTCGACGTGGCTGTGCAGCAGGCCCAGAAAGGCGGCACCGAGGCGCCGCGGTGATGAGCCCTGATCCGCCTTGGGCGGACCCGATTCTGTTCCCAATGTCATATTTTAGCGCCTTGTAGCCAGCAGGCCGATCAAAAAGCCAACACCGGCGGCAATGCCCACCGATTGCCATGGGTTGTTCTGCACGTATTCTTCGGTCGCAACAACGGCCGCTTCACCGCGCTCACGCAACGACTCTTCAGTCGACTTCAGCGTCTCTTTGGCACGCAGGAGACTTTCATGAATCTGGGCGCGCAACTCGTCTGCCTGATCACCTGCCAATGTGGCGGTATGGGCGAGCAGCTTTTCGGTATCGGCGACCAGGACCTGGAAGTCTGCCATCAAGATTTCCTGAGCATTCTGAGCGGTATGGCGAGGCATGGTTTTCTCCGTTTGGTGGCGTATGAGGGTTTCGAGTACAGAGGATTGGCTAAGGTTCATTTCAATTGCTGCGCCGCTTGCAAGTGAGCGCTGGTACAGCTTTTGCTTCTCCTTGGTGCGCCATGGAGGGCGCTCGCGCCAAGTCGGCGCGTGAGTTCAAGTGTTGCCTCAGCAACCATACTCCATAACCATAAAATACAAGAAAAACCCAAAGTCCATCACGCGGCGTTACAGGCTCGCCTGGAGCGATTCGGTGGTCCTGCTTTGCTCTTTGTTGCGCAATGTTGGTGCGTGCCGAGTGTGGCTGTGCTGCTTTGGTGCTTTTTCGATACTTGCAGGTCTGCCCTCCGATGGAAAATTTATCTAGCGCCGTGAACACTTTGGTTCACAGCTCCAACACCTTGTTTTTGTTGCTGGGTGCCGTGATGGTGCTGGCAATGCACGCTGGCTTCGCCTTCCTGGAGGTCGGGACGGTCCGCCAGAAAAATCAGGTCAATGCGTTATCCAAGATCCTCAGCGACTTCGCGGTCTCGACTCTGGCGTATTTCTTTATAGGCTACTGGATCTCCTATGGCGTGAGTTTCATGCAGCCAGCAGCTGTCATCAGCGCCGATCATGGCTACAGTCTGGTCAAATTTTTCTTCCTGCTGACCTTTGCTGCCGCCATCCCGGCGATCATCTCGGGCGGTATCGCAGAGCGCGCACGTTTTGCGCCGCAGCTCTGCGCAACCGTGCTGATTGTCGCGTTCGTGTATCCCTTTTTTGAAGGCGTGGTGTGGAACGGCAATCTGGGTCTGCAGGGCTGGTTGCAGGCGACCTTTGGTGCGGGTTTCCACGACTTTGCGGGTTCGGTGGTGGTCCATGCAATGGGCGGCTGGCTGGCGCTGGCCGCGGTTCTGCTGCTGGGGCCGCGTAACGGGCGTTATCGCGATGGTCGTCTGGTGGCGTATCCGCCTTCCAGCATCCCGTTTCTGGCCTTGGGTTCGTGGATTCTCATCGTCGGCTGGTTCGGCTTCAACGTCATGAGCGCGCAAACCCTGCAAGGGCTGAGCGGATTGGTCGCGGTCAACTCGCTGATGGCTATGGTCGGAGGAACTGTCGCGGCACTGATCGTCGGTCGCAACGATCCGGGCTTTCTGCACAACGGCCCGCTGGCCGGTCTGGTTGCCATTTGTGCCGGTTCCGATGTGATGCATCCGGTCGGCGCGTTGGTGACCGGGGCGATTGCCGGTGTGCTGTTTGTCTGGTGTTTCACCGCCGCGCAGGTGCGCTGGAAAATCGACGATGTGTTGGGTGTCTGGCCGTTGCATGGCCTGTGCGGCGTGTGGGGCGGGATCGCGTGCGGCATTTTTGGTCAGACGGCATTCGGTGGTCTGGGTGGCGTGAGCATGATCAGTCAACTGATCGGCACTGCCCTTGGCGTGGTAGTGGCGTTGATCGGCGGCTTTGTGGTGTACGGCGCAATCCGTGCGGTGGTCGGGCTGCGGCTGACTCAGGAACAGGAGTATTACGGGGCGGACCTGTCCATTCACAAGATCGGGGCAGTCAGTCAGGATTGATGGAAGTGTCATAGCTGTTGCCGGCTATGCTCTACTGCATGCAAGGAGCTGCGCGCAGAGGCTGTCGCGCGGCACGTCTCGTGATTCTGGAAGTATCGACGCCGTCCGTGAACGCGTCGGTCAGTGGTGGAGATCGGCATGGAGCGGCTGTATTCCCTGCAAGGGCTAAGGGGCGTTGCAGTCCTGGGTGTGGTGTTGTTTCACATGATGTCGGTGGAGTCGAAATTCTCGGGGGGCGATATTCTGCTGCCGCCGTTCCTTGATTTCTTTCAGTTGGGCGTGGACCTGTTTTTTGTGATCAGCGGCTTTGTGATGGTCATTGTCAGCCGTGGCCGCTTTCAGCGCAGTACCGAGGCAAAACGCTTTCTGTTCAACCGTGTGTCACGGATTTATCCGACTTACTGGTTGTACTTTTTCATCACCCTGGCGGTGTATCTGGTTCAGCCAGGTATGGTCAACAGCGGCCACGGATCGTCCAATCTGCTGATGTCTTTCCTGCTGCTGCCCAACGACAAGGTCCTGCTGGTAATGGTCGCCTGGTCGTTGGTGTTCGAGCTGTGGTTCTACGTGATGTTCACCGGCTTCCTGCTGTTCAAGGAACGAGGCCTGCCGCTGCTGCTGGGTGGCTGGGCACTGGTCATCGTTGTGTTCAATGCACTGCAGAACTGGCAGGACTATGGCGCTGCCTGGAAGATCATTCTTCACCCGTACTCGCTTGAATTCATCGTGGGCGCCGCACTGGCCTTGTTCTTTTACAGCCGCCACAGCGCGCGAATTCCGACGTCGGCGGTTTGTGCCTTGCTGGGTATCGCCTTGCTGGTGGGCATCCCGCTGATCGGCGCCTATCGTCTGTATGACAGTCAGGATCTGCTACGCATGTTCAGCGTGGGTGGCACGTTCGGGTTGCTGGTGCTGACTCTGGCACTTCTGGAACGACGCAACCTGATTGGCGTGCCGAACGCTCTGGTCGCGGTTGGCGACATGTCTTACACCGTCTACCTCTCCCATCTGTTGGTACTGGGTGTCATCGGGCGAGTCTGGAGCGTATTAGGCGCCCACCCCGAGAGTCTGCTGGATAACCTGCTTTTCGCCGTGCTGATGATGGCGGCGGCGGTATGCTACGGCTGGGTGGGATACCGCTGTTTCGAGAAGCCGGTGCTGGATCGGGCCAATGTATTCAGCAAGCGGTATTTCAGAAACGAAGCGACACGGGTGGGCGCATGACAGACCGCCGTGTGCCTCGACGTCCAGTCAGGCCAGGTCTAGAATCATCTCTGGTCTGATTCACGCCCTGTCGAGGATGCATATGCCTCCTGAATGCCAACTGTTCGGTACCCTGGGTTGTCACCTCTGTGAAATCGCCGAGGCCGTGCTGCTGCCCTTTGTCGACGAGCATGGTTTGCTGGTTGAGCGGGTAGACATCTGCGAGGATGAGCGGCTGCTCGAACGCTACGAACTGCGCATTCCTGTGTTGCGGCGCATAGACACCGGGGAAGAGCTCGACTGGCCGTTCGATACTCCACAATTGGCGTCGTTCCTGAGCCACTGATCCGCTTTCTCCCTCTCGACCCAAGGCCAGACGCGCATTGAATATCGATACTCGAATCAAGTTCCGCCATTTGGTGTGCTTTCTTGAAGTGGCGCGCCAGGGCAGTCTGGCTCGGGCATCCGATGCGCTGTCGATCAGCCAGCCTGCGCTGTCCAAAAGCCTCAAGGAGCTGGAAACGCTCTTGGCCACGACGCTGTTCGTGCGTAGCAAGAGTGGCGCGGCGTTGACCGAGGCGGGCGTCGCCTTCATGCGTTTTGCCGGGCCCAGCGTGCAGGCGCTGCGAGAGGGCGTCAGCAGTTTGCGGTCCGGTGAGCATGAAACGGTCACTGCACGGCTGGGCGTTCTCTCAACCGCTGAAAGCCTGCTGGTGCCCGAGGTGGTCAACCGTCTGCATGCGCGACATCCTGCGCTGATTGTCAGCGTGATGACGGGGCCCAGCGCCTACCTGCTTTCACAATTGAGAGTCGGAGAGCTGGACCTGGTGGTCGGGCGCATGACCGACAGCCCGCAGATTCAAGGCCTGACCTTCGAGCATCTGTACAACGAATCGATGACGCTGGTGGTGCGTCGTGATCATCCGCTGCTTGCCGCGCCGCTCAAGCGCGAGAGTCTGGAGCATTTCCCGTTGGTACTGCCTTTGGCGGGTACCACTATCCGTAAATTCGCCGACAGCCTGTTTGTGCAGTGCGGTATCCAGCCGCCACGTCAACGGCTGGAAACGCTGTCGCTCACGCTTAGCCGCCGCTATGTGCAGTGCAGCAATGCCATCTGGATCGCTCCGCTGGACGCCGTTCTTGAGGAGCTTAAAAGCGGCGCACTGGTCGAGCTGGACATGGGCATCCGCGAGCCCGGCGGTTCGGTCGGTCTTTGCAGCAACCCGGCGTTGCCGCTGACACGCGCGGCGCAATGGTGTGTAGACGAATTGAGAGGTGTAGGGGAGGCGTACCGCGACGGGCGATATCCATAACCAAATGGTTATGGATGATAGGGTTCTTTTCATTTCTGGATGAAGCAGGGATGCGCGACACTTCGCCGCAGCCTGTAGCGCATGTGATCTACGCCTGCGCCCTCATAAGAAAAACAAGGAGAACGCCATGTCTGTTGCGGACAATAGCCGCTTCGTCATTCGTGATCGTAATTGGCACCCCAAAGCGTTGACCCCGGATTACAAGACCTCGATTCTGCGCTCGCCGCGCCAGGCGCTGGTCAGCATTCCTCAGTCCATTTCGGAAACCTCCGGCCCGGACTTCTCGCACCTGAAGTTCGGCCAGCACGACAATGACCTGCTGCTCAACTTCAACAACGGCGGCTTGCCCATTGGTGAGCGCATTCTGATTGCAGGCCGCGTGTGCGATCAGTAC
The DNA here is from genome assembly GCF_021147775.1 of Pseudomonas californiensis. Taxonomy (GTDB): domain Bacteria; phylum Pseudomonadota; class Gammaproteobacteria; order Pseudomonadales; family Pseudomonadaceae; genus Aquipseudomonas; species Aquipseudomonas californiensis. The sequence goes on along the minus strand of NZ_JAGTPK010000006.1, from coordinate 178,193 downwards.
GGAAAACCGGTTCCCCATACGCTTGTGGAGATCTGGCAGGCCAACGCCGGTGGCCGCTATCGTCACAAGCGCGACGCATATCTTGCGCCGATCGACCCCAACTTCGGCGGTGTGGGCCGTGCGTTGACCGACAGTGAAGGCAATTACAGTTTTCGCACCGTCAAACCCGGTCCTTACCCTTGGCGCAACGGCCCTAACGACTGGCGTCCGGCGCATGTCCACGTCTCGGTCAGTGGGCCGTCGATTGCAACACGCCTGATTACCCAGCTGTATTTCGAAGGTGACCCGCTGATCCCGATCTGTCCGATCGTGAAGTCGATTACCGACCCCGAAGCCGTCCAGAGTCTCATTGCACGGCTTGATCTGGCGATGGGCAACCCGATGGATTGTCTGGCGTATCGCTTTGATATCGTGCTGCGCGGCCAGCGCAAGACACACTTCGAAAACTGCTGAGGAGGTCCACAATGCCCGTTCAATTGCTGCAGGAAACCCCCTCACAGACTGCCGGTCCCTACGTGCACATCGGCCTTGCTCCACAAGTTGCTGGTAACCCGACCCGCGAGCTGGAGATCTGGAACGACATGGCCAGGCCCGGCTCGCCGGGTGAGCATATCGTGTTGTTGGGCAATGTGTTCGATGGCAATGGCCACCTGATCCGTGACGCCTATCTGGAATTCTGGCAGGCCGACCAGGACGGTGCTTACCACAGCGAATACGATCCGTCCCGTCCGTTCAATGGCTTTGGTCGTACTGCCACCGCAGACGATGGACAGTGGATTCTGAAGACCATCAAACCTGGCTCGACAAGCAATGCAGCCGGTGTGCCCATGGCATCGCACATCAACGTTTCGCTGTTTGCACGCGGGATCAACATCCACCTGCAAACGCGGCTGTATTTCGAAGACGAGATTGAGGCCAACACCGTTGACCCGGTCCTCAACCTGATCGAGCAGCCAGCCCGTCGTGAAACGCTGATTGCCCGGCGTTGCACCGTGGACGGTCAACCGGCCTATCGTTTCGACATTCGCGTACAAGGTGAAGGCGAGACCGTTTTTTTCGATTTCTAAACTGCAATTCATGGAAGTTGTTGGTGTGCGTCACCCGTGGTCTGTACACGCAGGCGACGTGATGAAAACAAGACCTATAAAAATAAAAGGAAACTTCAATGACGCTTTCGACTGGCGCGGCGGCCAAGGGCACGCTGGATGTTCAGGCTTTCATCAATGCCCAGCCCTTGTCCGGGTATCAGTGGCGGATCGTGGCGCTGTGCTTTCTGATCGTGTTTCTTGACGGTCTGGACACTGCTGCGATGGGCTTCATCGCACCTGCTCTGAGTCAGGACTGGGGTATTGACCGGGCAAGCCTGGGACCCGTGATGAGCGCGGCGCTGATCGGTATGGTCTTCGGCGCACTGGGTTCGGGCCCGCTCGCGGACCGTTTTGGTCGCAAGGTGGTGTTGGTGGTCGCGGTCTTCCTGTTTGGTCTGTTCAGCCTGGCATCGGCTTACAGCACCAACCTTGATCAACTGCTGGTGTTGCGATTGCTGACCGGGCTCGGCCTGGGTGCGGCAATGCCCAATGCCACCACGCTGCTGTCGGAATATACGCCCGAGCGCCTCAAGTCGCTTCTGGTGACCAGCATGTTTTGCGGGTTCAACCTGGGCATGGCGTGCGGCGGCTTTGTGTCGGCCAAGCTGATTCCCAGCATGGGTTGGCACAGTCTGTTGATGCTGGGCGGCGTCCTGCCCCTGATCCTGGCAGTGGTGTTGCTGATCTGGCTGCCGGAGTCGGCGCGATTTTTGGTGGTACGTAATCGCGGTGCCGAGCGTATCCGCAAGGTGCTGGCACCTATTGCGCCGCTGGAAGTGGCCAAGGTCAGCGAGTTCAGTGTCCCCGAGCAGAAAACTGTCAGCAGCCGCAACGTTCTGAAGGTGATTTTCTCCGGTACGTACAGCGCAGGCACGCTGCTGCTGTGGGTGACCTATTTCATGGGCCTGGTAATTGTCTACCTGCTGACCAGCTGGTTGCCGACCCTGATGCGTGACAGTGGCGCGAGCATGGAGCAATCGGCATTCATTGGCGCATTGTTCCAGTTTGGGGGTGTGCTCAGCGCCGTCGGTGTCGGCTGGGCGATGGACCGTTACAACCCGCACAAGGTCATAGGCCTGGCTTATGCGTTGGCCGGTGTGTTCGCCTGGCTGGTCGGCCAGAGTCTGGGTAACGTGGCCGTGCTGGCAACGCTGGTGCTGGTGGCGGGCATGTGCATCAACGGTGCGCAATCGGCCATGCCCTCGCTGGCAGCCCGTTTTTACCCCACTCAAGGGCGTGCGACCGGCGTTTCGTGGATGCTGGGCATCGGCAGGTTTGGCGCGATCCTGGGTGCCTGGGCCGGGGCAACGCTGCTGGGGTTGGGCTGGACGTTTGAGCAAGTTCTGACAGCGCTGGTCGTTCCTGCAGCATTGGCGGCGATCGCGATCCTGATCAAGGGCTGGGTCAGCCATTCGGACGCTACCTGAAACCTTTCAATCTGGAGCAGTGATGTGAACAGACCGAGCAATCAATTATTCGATGCCTATTTCAGTCAACCTGAAATGAGCGTGATTTTCTCGGATCAAGGGCGCGTACAAGGCATGCTCGACTTTGAGGCTGCGCTGGCTCGGGCCGAGGCACGTGTGGGCCTGATTCCGCAGAGCGTCGTCGCTGATATCGAGGCGGGTTGTCGCGCCGAACTGTTCGATTTTGACGAGCTGGCGATTGCGATTGGCAGCGCTGGCAACTCTGCGATTCCGTTGGTCAAGGCATTGGGCAAGCAAATCGCTGCGCGCAATACCGAAGCCGAGCGGTATGTGCACATGGGCGCCACCAGCCAGGATGTGATGGACAGCGGGTTGGTCCTGCAAGTGCGACGCGCCATCGGCTTGCTCGACGGCGATCTTGCACTGCTGGGCACGGCGCTTGCCGAGCAGGCCCAGCGTCATGCCGGTACACCGTTGGCCGGGCGCACCTGGCTGCAACAGGCAACACCCGTCACGCTGGGCATGAAAATCGCTGGCTGGCTGGGTGCCGTGACCCGTCATCGTCAACGCTTGCAGGAGCTCAAGCCACGCGTGCTGTGCCTGCAGTTCGGTGGCGCGTCCGGCAGCCTTGCAGCGCTGGGTGATCAGGCGTTTGCCGTGGCGCAGGCGCTGGCCGACGAGTTGGGTCTGGTGCTGCCCGAACAGCCGTGGCACACGCAACGCGACCGTCTGGTCGAGTTCGCCAGCCTGCTGGGCATGATCGCTGGAAGCCTGGGCAAGCTGGGGCGTGATGTGAGCCTGTTGATGCAGACCGAAGTGGGTGAAGTCTTTGAGCCTTCGGCACCCGGTAAAGGAGGCTCGTCTACCATGCCGCACAAACGCAACCCGGTAGGGGCAGCCGTCATGATCAGCGCCGCGACCCGTACGCCGGGGCTGGTTGCCACGATGTTGGCTGCCATGCCGCAGGAACATGAACGCAGTCTGGGTCTGTGGCATGCCGAGTGGGAGACCTTGCCGCAACTCTGCTGCCTGGTGTCTGGCTCGCTGCAACAGGCGTTGCAAGTGGTGCCTGGGCTGGAGGTGGATGAGCAGCGGATGCTCGTCAATCTGGAATCCACCCAGGGTCTGGTGCTGGCTGAAGCCGTCAGTATCGCGCTGGCCCAGCGAATCGGTCGCGATGCAGCGCACCACCTGATCGAGCAAAGCTGCCGCCGTGCGGTGGAGCAGGGCGCCCATTTGCGTCAAGTGCTGGGCGAAACCGCTCAGGTCACAGAGCAACTTTCTTCCGACGAGCTGGATCGACTGCTGGATCCGGCCCATTACCTTGGCCAGGCCCGACGTTGGGTCGAACGCGCTGTGGCTGAACACACAAGGATTACGCAATGACCGAAGACGAACGTTACCAAGCCGGCATGCAAGTGCGTCGCGCGGTGCTGGGCGACACACATGTCGATAACAGCCTGAGCAAGCTGACGCCGTTCAACGAAGAGTTTCAGGAAATGATCACGCGCCACGCCTGGGGCGATATCTGGACGCGTCCGGGTCTGCCTCGCCACACGCGCAGCCTGATCACCATTGCCATGCTGATCGGCATGAACCGCGAGGGTGAGCTGCGCCTTCATCTCAAGGCGGCGAAGAACAACGGCGTGACCCGCGAGGAAATCAAGGAGGTGTTGATGCAGAGCGCCATTTACTGCGGCATACCGGCGGCCAATGCGACCTTTCACCTGGCAGAGTCGGTATGGGATGAAATGGGTGTGGAGTCGCTGAATACCGATTGATCTCAAGACACAGACTTTTGTGTCGCACTTACCCAAACGCCGCCGCAATGTCGAACTGCGGCGGCGTTTTTTACGTGACGCGGCAGGTCAGAGCAGGGACAACGGGTAGCTCACAATCACGCGGTTTTCGTCGAACTGGTTGGTGCTGTAGTCGCGACGCATGGTCGAGTTACGCCACTTGAGTGACAGGCTCTTGAACGCGCCGCTCTGGAACACATAGGCCAGCTCGGTTTCGCGCGCCCATTCTTCGCCATCGGTGATGGCACCGGTGTGCACATTTTCGCCGCTGATGTAACGATTCATGAGGGTCAGCCCAGGCACGCCCAGACCGGCAAAGTCGTAGTCGTGGCGCAGTTGCCAGGATTTTTCGCGGGCGTTGTCGAAGCTGGAGTTGTAGCTGTCGTTGGCCAGCGTACCGCCGCTGGTGCCATTGACTCGCATCCAGGCGCTGTCACCGCTGACCTTCTGCAAGCCGACGTAGAATGTGTTGCCGCCATTGCGAGCGGACAGCAGTGCGGACCAGGTCTTGTTGTCCAGATCACCCGCCAGCGACCGGCCATCGTCCTTGCCCGTGAAGTAGCCGAGGTTGGCACCCAGGGTCCAGCTGCCCAGCGGCTGGCTGTGCAGCAGGTTGAAATATTGTTGGTGATAGATGTCTTCGAGTTCGGCGTACCACACACCGACCTGCGTGCGTTTTTCGTTGAAACTGTATTCGCCGCCGCCGAAGTTGAAGCGGTCCGAGGTGAACGCGGCGCGGCCGTTCATGGACATGTCCTCCATGCTGGCATCATTGCGCGTGCTGTTGGCGCGGAACTGCCCGCCGTACAGCGTCAGGCCGTCGATTTCCTTCGAGGTGATCTGCCCGCCACGAAAGGTCTGCGGCAGCGAACGACCATCGTCCGAGCGCAGGATCGGCAGCACCGGCATCCACTCGCCAATCTTCAGTTCGGTTTTCGAGAAGCGCGCCTTGCCTGCTATTGCCAGACGTCCAAAGTCATCAGCCGGGCGGCCATCACTGTGTATTGGCAGCAATTGTGTGCCACCGGTGCCTTTGCCACCGTCCAGTTTTAGCGAGTACAGGCCCAGTGCGTCCACGCCGAAACCGACCGTGCCCTGTGTAAAGCCTGAGCGCGCATCGAGGATGAAGTTCTGCGTCCATTCCTCGGCATAATTCTGCGCGTTGGCCGGGTCTACAAAGTTGCGGTTGATGTAGAAGTTGCGTAGGTTCAAATTCACTTTGGCATCATCGACAAAACCTGCCGCGTGCCCGACGGTGGGTGTGAGAGTAGCGGCAATGGCTGCTGAAAGACCGCAGACGAAGGTGCAGGAAGCGTTCATGCGCATGGATATGGACCTTTTTTTGTAATTATCGAGTCGACGAAGCTGGCTGCGATATTGAGAGGCGCAAGACCCGTCTGCAATTGCGAAACACATGTTTTGGGCGATTATCGAACGTTAATGAACCGGTTCGAACATTTTGTCGGGGACGCTGCGTACGCTTGCTGCGAAGCTCATGTCGCCTGCCTGCGCAGGACTTTTTTACCGCTCCAGTCGCCTTCCGAGGGCGTGAGTTCAACCATCAGACACTTTGAGTAAGGAAGCCCGATGAGCACTGCCAGCACGCCCCTGTCCGGCGTCAATCAACCCCTCAAGGGGATTGGCTTCATTCTTCTGGCCACTTTCCTGTTTGCCAGTCACGACACGCTGTCCAAGTACCTGTCCGGCTTCTATCCGATCGTGCTCGTGGTCTGGGCGCGGTACGTAGTGCACACCTTGCTGATGGCGTGCATATTCATGCCGTCCTCCGGGTTGCGCGTGCTGCGCACCAAACGGCCGGGCTTGCAGGCCTTGCGTGCGCTTGCCCTGTTGGGCACCAGCCTGTTTTTCACCAGCAGCCTGATGTTCATCCCACAGGCCGAGGCTACGGCCGTCAACTTTCTTGCACCGCTGTTGGTCACTGCGCTGTCTGTGCCTTTGCTCAAGGAACGCGTCACCCGGGGTCAGTGGATTGCAGTGATCGTCGGGTTCATGGGGGTGATGATCATCATTCACCCGGGCGGTGAATTGTTCACGCCTGCGATTCTGCTGCCGCTGACCTCTGCGCTGTGCTTTGCCCTCTATCAACTGCTGACCCGTCTGGTGAGCCCTTACGACAGCCCGACCACCAGCAATTTCTTCGCCGGGCTGTTCAACACGCTGGTGATGAGCGCCTTGGTGCCGTTCTTCTGGGAAGTACCCGCACTCAAGCACCTGCCGTTTCTGTTGGCGTTGGGGGCGTGTGGCATGTCAGCGCACCTGCTGCTGACCCAGGCCTTCCGCTTCGCTGCACCGGCCATGCTGGCGCCGTTCAGTTACTGTCAGATCGTGTTTGCAGGCTTGTTGGGGTTCATCGTCTTCGATCACATGCCATCGCCGACGGCCCAGGCCGGTATCGCGATCATCTGTCTCAGCGGCCTGGCTGCAGCCTGGCAGCAACGACGCAAGGGCGGCTGAGAATCGGTGTCCCTCGTGCTCTGCGCTGGCTCTGGAGTGAGCGGTTAGCTGCTTCGCGGAAACAGTGCTCAACACCCGGCGGTGAGGACGTTATTGTTTCTCCAGGGCAAAGATTACGCCCCGCATGTGTAAACGTTGTGTTGCCGGGGTTCTGACATGAAAAAGCCCGGTCATCACCATGACCGGGCTTTGTGCAACGCTACCGCCCCCTCATTCGTTAAGGTCCGGAACCTTGCGAGGTGCCATGAAGTACAGCCAGATCAGCGCGATGAAGTACATCGCCGGAATCATGGTGAACAGCACGTTGTAATTGTTGTTGGTGGCGGTCAACACAGCGCCGACGATCTGGGTCATGAACATCCCGCCAATCGCCGCGCACATCCCGCCGAAGCCAAATACGGTGCTCATCATGTGCTTGGGTGTGTAGTCCATCACCAGGCTCCAGATGTTGGCCGTCCAGGCCTGGTGCGCCCCCACTGCCAGCGAGATCGCCAGCACTGCAACCCACAGGCCGCTGGCGTTGGCAGCAAACACCACGCTGCAGATGGTGATGGCAAAGATCAGCATCGACAGCAGGCGCGCCCTGGTTGCCCGCATGCCACGGCCGATCAGCCAGGAAGACAGAATGCCGCCACCCACGCTGCCGAAGTCAGCGGTCAGCCAGATCAGGATCAGCGGGATACCCATTTGGGTCACGCTGATGCCCAGGTTGTATTGCTGATTGAGGAACGGCGGCAGCCAGTACAGGTAGAACCAGAACACCGGCGCGGTAATCGCGTAGGCCAGGGCGAATGCCCAGGTGCCGCGCATTTTCAGGATGCCCGAAAACGGAACCTTGACCGGTGCTGGCTCGACTTCCTGATTGATGTAATCCAGTTCGCTTTTGCTGACGGTCGGGTGTTCTTCAGGGTTGTAGTACTTCAGGCGCCACATGATGACCCAGATCACGCCCAGCGAGCCCATCGCTACGAACGCAGCCTGCCAGCCCCAGACGGTGAGAATCAGCGGCAAAAGAGCCGGTGTCAGCATCGCGCCGACGTTGGTGCCGGCGTTGAAAATGCCGGTCGCCACAGCACGCTCGCCAGCCGGGAACCACAGGCGAGTGGTCTTGACGCAGGCCGGGTAGTTGGCCGCTTCGGTCAGGCCCAGAATGAACCGGCAGACCATGAAGCCAACGGCCGAGGTCGCCAGACCATGCGCGCCGGTAGCGAGGCTCCAGAGCAGTACAGCGAGGAAAAAGGCACGCTTTACACCGACCCGGTCAATGAACCGGCCTTGCAGCACGAAGCCGACTGCATAACCCACCTGGAACCAGAAGTTGATGTTGGCGTAATCCATCGCCGTCCAGCTCATTTCTTTGGCGAGGATCGGCTGCATGACGCCAAGTGCTGCCCGGTCGATGTAATTCAGGGTGGTGGCGAAAAACACCAGGGCGAGCATGCCCCAGCGAGTCTTGCCCACGGCAAGTGCGCCGCGAATCTTTTCGCCCATCCCGGCACGGGCGGCCTGGGCGACAGGGTTGGTCTGGGTATTGAGCATAATGTTCTAACCATCCGTTCCAAGACTGTGCTGCTTGCGACAGTCGGACTGAGAAGTCCACTCGATTCAGGCGTCATGCATGCAAAGTGACTTCGTTGAACCATAATTCGAACGCCGCAAGGCGGGGCGTTATCGAGACGATTCTACAGACAGGCAATTCACGGCCGGGGCCTTTCGAGTGCGCTGGATTTTTTTCAGGCGACGCGAACCGATAGCTGGCTTGTGGCCAGAGACAGTCGTCGATTCTTGAGGTCCGGATGACGGATAGATGAACTGGCGAGCGGAGCGAAGAGGGTGCACATGAGCAATGTTCCTGTTTTTTGAATTGTTATGGGTTGCTGCTGATGAAACGCGAATCCCGACGTCTGATAAAAAGTCAGTCGTGCAATGTGACGCTGATGTTGGGCATTGCGCAGGGCAGCGTCAATTGACGAAAACGGCTTTTGTTCGATAATCGAACGTAAAACTAACCAGTTCGTACACTTTATGTTGCTGTAGTATTTTGACAGGGAAATACTTTACTCGCACCTCTGAATAAGGCCGAGAAAGGCCATGAATGCGGTGCCATCCAGCGTGGCTGAAAAAAGTCGCGTTCATCCAGGAGCTGAAAAGCATGCAGCGTTCAATTGCCACCGTATCGTTGAGCGGTACTCTGCCGGAAAAGCTCGAAGCCATCGCCGCTGCCGGTTTTGATGGTGTCGAGATTTTCGAAAATGATCTTTTGTATTACGACGGCAGCCCTCGCAATGTCCGGCAGATGTGCGCCGACCTGGGGATTGCCATCACCCTGTTCCAGCCATTTCGTGATTTCGAAGGCTGTCGCCGTGATCGCCTGCAGCGCAACGTTGACCGTGCTGAGCGCAAGTTCGACTTGATGCAGGAACTCGGTACCGATCTGGTGCTGGTCTGCAGTAATGCGTCAGCCGATTCGGTGGGCGACGAAAATATTCTGCTCGATGACCTGAGCCTGCTGGCAGAGCGTGCCGGTGCGCGCGACCTGCGCATTGGTTACGAGGCGCTGGCGTGGGGGCGGCATGTCAATACCTGGCAGCAGGTCTGGAATCTGGTGCGACAGGTCGATCACCCGGCGTTGGGCGTTTTGCTCGACAGCTTCCATACCCTGTCGTTGAAGGGTGATCCAAGTGCTATTGCACAGATCCCCGGCGACAAGATTTTCTTCGTACAAATGGCCGATGCGCCAATCCTGGCCATGGATGTGCTGGAGTGGAGCCGCCATTTCCGCTGCTTCCCCGGCCAGGGCGAGTTCGACCTGGCCGGCTTCCTCGCGCCGATCCTGCGCAGTGGCTATACCGGGCCGCTATCGCTTGAAGTCTTCAATGATGGCTTTCGGGCCGCTCCGACCCGCGCCAACGCAGCCGACGGTTTGCGCTCGCTGCTGTATCTGGAAGAGCGGACCCGCCAGTTGCTGGCCCGTGAAGCCGAACCGTTGGCTTCGCAAATCCTGTTCAATCCGCCACCTGCCAGCGCCTATAACGGCGTCGAGTTTCTGGAATTCGCGGTGGACGAGAGCCATGCGGCCCGGTTGTCCGGCTGGCTGGAGCGGCTGGGCTTTGCCAGGCTGGGGCAGCACCGCTCCAAGGCCGTCAGCCTGTTGGGGCAGGGCGACATCAAGATCGTGTTGAACGCCGAGCCGTATTCCTTTGCGCACAGTTTTTTCGAGGCCCATGGTCCTTCGTTGTGCGCCACTGCCCTGCGAGTGGACGACGGCCATCAGGCGCTGGAGCGCGCCCGTGCGTTCAAGGGTCAGCCTTATCGCGGTCTGGTCGGGCCTAACGAACGGGAAATCCCCTCGGTCCGGGCACCCGACGGCAGCCTGATCTACCTGGTCGATAACGTGGCCCCGGGCGGCTCGATCTACGACAGTGACTTTGTCGTCAACCCGCAAGCGGCTGCCAAAGGTGGCTTGCAGCGTATCGATCACATGGCGATAGCACTGCCCGCCGACAGCCTCGACAGCTGGGTGCTGTTCTACAAAAGCATTCTGGATTTCGAGGCGGATGACGAAGTGGTGCTGCCCGATCCCTACGGTCTGGTCAAAAGCCGTGCGCTGCGCAGTCGTTGCAGTACCGTACGCCTGCCGCTGAATATTTCGGAGAACCGCAACACGGCGATTTCCCACGCACTGTCGAGTTATCGCGGCTCAGGCGTGCATCACATCGCTTTTTCCTGCGAAGACATTTTTGCTGAGGTCAGCCGCGCCAAAGAGGCGGGCGTACCGTTGTTGGATATCCCGCTCAACTATTACGACGACCTGGCAGCACGCTTCGATTTCGATGACGAGTTTCTCAGTGAGCTGGCCTACTACAACGTCCTGTATGACCGCGATGCGCAGGGCGGCGAGCTGTTCCACGTCTACACCGATGCGTTCGATGGCCGCTTTTTCTTCGAGATCCTGCAGCGCAAGAACGGATACGGCGGCTACGGTGCGGCGAACGTGCCGGTGCGTCTTGCCGCGATGGCCAAGGCGCGCAGTGTGGCAGTACGCCAGGCGCGACTCTGACCGCAAGGGGCTGCGGGCAACCGCAGCTTCCCTCTCTGTACTGTCAGCTTCATACTCGGCGCTTCACCCGTGGTCATGAGCCAATAATGAAAACAATTGACGACTCCGTTGCCCTCGAATCCGCCAGGTCGAAGCCTGCGCCCTCCGAGCCCGGCAAGTTGCCCGCCAAAGGTCGCAAGAATAATCCGGAAAAAACTCGCGAAGACATACTGCAGGCCGCCGTGGCCGAATTTGTCGCTCACGGGCTTTCAGGTGCACGTGTCGACGCGATCGCCGAGCGCACCAAAACCTCCAAACGGATGATTTATTATTACTTCGGCAGCAAGGAACAGTTGTATGTCGAGGTGCTGGAAAAGCTTTACGGTGCGATTCGCAACACCGAGAAAGACCTTAATCTGAATGAACTGGAGCCTGTAGACGCTATTCAGCGAGTCGTGGAGTTCACCTTCGATCACCACGACAACAATGTCGATTTCGTGCGCATCGTGTGCATCGAAAACATTCACTATGGCGAGAACGTCAAACAGTCCGACTCGATTCAGGCGCAGAGTCAGACCATCATTCAGGCGCTGGACAGCATTCTGCGTCGCGGGGAGTCCAGCGGGGTCTTCCGCGAGGGCGTGCACCCGGTGGACCTGCACCTGATGATCAGCTCGTTCTGCTTCTACCGTATATCCAACCGCCACACCTTCAGTGAGATCTTCCAGATCGAGCTGTGGAGCGAAGAGGTCAGACAGCGTCACAAGGCGATGATCTGTGACGCTGTGATGTGCTACCTCAAGTGCTGATGCCTACAGGCCGTGGAAGTGCGTCATCATGCGTGCGGCATCAGCCGACTGGCCGGTGAACAGCTCAAAAGCCTTCACGGCCTGAAAGACCGCCATGGTAGTACCGTCCAGCGTGCGGCAACCCAGCGCGCGGGCATGTTTGAGCAGTTCGGTTTCCAGCGGAAAGTAAATGATTTCCGCCACCCACAGCTCCGGGCGCAAGAGCTCTACGGGCAACGGCGTACCGGGCAGTTTGGTCATGCCCACAGGCGTGGTGTTGACCACGCCATCAGCTTCGGCCACTGCGCCAGGTAAATCGAGGCCGACCCGAGCCCGGCCAGCGCCGAAGTGATTGTTGAGGTTGTCGACCAGTCCTTGGGCCCGTAGCGGTTCGACTTCAAACACGCTCAGCTGCTCGACACCTGCGCTCAACAGTGCATGAGCCACTGCGGCACCCGCGCCACCCGCGCCCATTTGCACCACATGCCGACGAGATGCGTTATCCAGACCGCGCTGGAAACCTTCGGCGAACCCGAGGCAGTCCGTGTTATGACCGATGCGTTTGCCGTCCTTGAACACCACAGTGTTCACTGCGCCAATGCCGCGTGCTTCTTCAGAAAGTTCATCCAGTAGCGGGATGACGGCCTGTTTGCAGGGAAAGGTGATATTCAACCCGGTAAATCCGCAATGTTGCGCGCTTTCGAGCAGATGGGGCAGGGCGTTGATGTCGAGTTTCAGTGCATCGATATCAATCAGACGGTAGAGGTAGCGCATGCCTTGCGCATCGCCCTCGTGCTCGTGCAGCGCCGGGGTGCGCGAGGCTTGAATGCCAGAGCCGATCAGGCCAGCGAGTACGGATTTCTGTTCACTTTGATTCATTGGGTGTGTCTCTTGTTTTTGTGCCGATGCCCATTCACGGGCAGCTTTCGAGCAAAATGTACCAGACGGTTAAAAGTTCTGCAGTCCCTGAGAGGTCGGGCGTAGTGATGTTGTGCGGTGATCGCCCCAATCAGTGATAATCACCGACCCGCCGACTCCGGCGTATGAAAGTTTGAGCTCCCGCATGTCCGAATCTGTATTCAGCGCTGCGCAACAACAGGCCAGCACCCTGTACCTGCCGCCTGGCTCCTGGCCTACGGTGCTGGACTGTCTATGCGCGAAGTTTACGGCCATCAGCCGTGAACAATGGCTGGACCGTATCGCCCGTGGTCGGGTGCTGGACGCTGACGGTCAGGCCATATCGCCGGGCCTGGCTTATCGTGAAGGTTTGAAGATTCATTATTTTCGGGAAGTGCCCAACGAGACGCCCATCCCGGTGGTCGAGACAGTTCTGTACGCCGATGAGCATCTGGTGGTGGCCGACAAACCGCACTTTTTGCCCGTGACGCCCGCTGGCGAGTACGTCGAGCAAACGTTGCTGCGCCGCCTGATCCATCGTCTGGACAATCCTGATCTGGTGCCGCTGCACCGCATCGATCGGCACACAGCTGGGCTGGTGCTGTTTTCGGCCAACAAACAGAGCCGCTCTGCTTATCAGGCCCTGTTCCCGACACGCCGTATCGAGAAATTTTACGAAGCCATCGCACCCGCGTTGCCGACCCTGGAATTTCCGCGTGTGCATGAAAGTCGTCTGGTCGAAGGCGAACCGTTCTTTCGCATGCAGGAAGGCGCAGGTGCCAATAACACGAACACCCGCATCGAAGTGCTTGAGCGTAACGGGGCGCTGTGGCGTTACGGGCTATATCCGGTGACAGGCAAGAAGCATCAGTTGCGGGTGCACATGGCGGCCTTGGGCGCCGGGATTTGCAATGACCCGTTTTACCCGGAAGTGCTCAAGGATCCGGTCGACGATTATCAGCAGCCGTTGAAACTGCTTGCCAAAGGCTTGCGCTTTATTGACCCGCTGAATGGCGAGGCGCGTGAGTTTTACAGCAGATTGACGCTGGACTGGTAACAAAAAACCCGCACTTGGCGGGTTTTTCGTATCAGTTACACAACGTCTGGATCACAGATCCTTGACGGTACGTACCTGGTCCTTGTTGATGCGCGTTTGCTTGCCATCAAGCTGTTTGAATTCGTAGAAGCCAGAGTCTTCATCGTACTTTGGAGTGTCGACAGACTGGATCTCGCGACCATCATTCAAGGTGATCACAGTGGGCGATGCGCAGCCAGCGAGGGAGGCGATGCTCAATGCAAGCAGAAAGGCAGCGGAAAGTTGTTTCATTACTGTGTCTCCAGATGGATTCTTGATTACTGACCTTCAGACGTATACACCCGCAGCAAGTTCAATGACCAGTCACTTGCTTTGTCTGGCGCTGATCTGCGTCAACAGACAGGGTGTGTTCAGGTTGGCCAGTCGTGGATCGTCGCTTTCAAGGTGCAGGGCGACCGGTTGCAATGGGGCCATCGCCCGCCTTGGGCTGCGTTCGCCGCTCTGCCATGAGGCTTCCAGCGACGCAGCGTGGACGGTGGGGATAATACATAAAAGCGGTTGCCAATGTTCGCCTTCGCGCACCATGACGGGTTGATCCGGGTGCGCCAGTGCTTTTTCGCGTAACGCGCCCAGCAGCTTTGCGTCGATCAATGGCGCATCACACGGCAGAATCAGCAGCCAGTCATGTCGGGCCAAAGGCAAGGCAGCGCGGATGCCAGCCAGCGGACCATTGAAGTCGCTGTCATCGTCCTGAACCAGTCGATCGGCATAGCGCGCATAGTGGTCGAGGTTGCGATTGCAGGAAATTATCAGGTCATCGGTCATCGGGCGCGTCAGACGATGCAGGTGTTGAATCATCGGTTCGCCCTGCCATTCGATCAGTCCCTTGTCGCGGCCACCCATACGCTGACCACGGCCGCCTGCCAGCAGCAGAATAGAGCAGGGAGGCAACGCGATACTGGCATTCATGGACGACTCAACGGGCGGTGAAAAGGAGTGCTGTGATATAACACCGGCCTGTTCCCTTAACAACCGGATAGAGGCCATGAAAGCCAAGGCTGACACACCTTTTGTACCCCTGAACATCGCTGTATTGACGGTCAGCGACACCCGCACCCGTGAAACCGATACGTCTGGCCAGATGTTTGTCGACCGCCTGAGCGAAGCCGGCCACGGCCTGATCGAACGCGTTCTGCTCAAGGACGATCTGTACAAGATTCGCGCTCAGGTTGCGACCTGGATCGCCGACGACCAGGTGCAAGTGGTGTTGATCACCGGCGGCACGGGCTTTACCGGCCGTGACAGCACGCCTGAAGCAGTCGCTTGTCTGCTGGACAAACAGGTCGATGGCTTTGGCGAGCTGTTCCGGCAGATATCAGTGCCGGATATCGGCACCTCGACCATTCAGTCTCGCGCCCTGGCAGGGCTGTCCAATGGCACGCTGGTCTGCTGTCTGCCAGGCTCCACCAATGCCGTGCGTACGGCGTGGGACGGGATTCTCGCCCAGCAACTGGATTCGCGTTTCCGCCCCTGCAATTTCGTGCCGCACCTCAAGCAGGCCGAGCCCTGCGCGACCCGTGGTTGAGCCCATGAACAAGGTGCCCAAAGCCCTGCTGCCTGTCGAAGACGCCATCGCCCGGTTGCTGGCCATGGCGGAAGCTGCGCCCATTACCGATCGGCAGCGCGTTACGCTGGCTGAGGCTGAAGGTCGGGTGCTGGCCGTTGACCTGGTGTCGAACCTGGACCTGCCGCCCTGGCCCAATAGCGCAATGGATGGGTACGCGCTGCGCTTGTCGGACTGGACCGGTGAGCCCTTGCCGGTCAGCCAGCGCATATTTGCCGGGCAGGCGCCTGAGCCGCTGGCGCCTGGCACCTGCGCCCGGATCTTTACCGGCGCGCCGGTGCCAGAGGGCGCTGACTGCGTTGAAATGCAGGAAAACGCCGAGGTGCTGGCTGATCAGCGTGTCCGGTTCACCGAGCCCCTGAAGCCTGAACAGAACATCCGCCCTCAGGGGCAGGAGACCCGTACTGGCGATACGGTTCTGGCAGCAGGCACCCGCCTGGGTCCCATTGAACTGGGACTGGCGGCGTCGCTGGGTCTGGCCGAGCTGGACGTGATCCGCCGCGTGCGGGTCGCCGTATTGTCGACGGGTGACGAGTTGATCGAGCCGGGCCAGCCGCTGGGGCCGGGACAGATTTACAACAGCAATCGTGTGTTGCTGTGCAGCTGGTTGAAGCGCCTGCAATGTGAGGTGGTGGACGCCGGTATCCTGCCGGACGATCTGGCCCGGACCCGTGCGGCATTGGCGAGCCTGAACGACGTCGATCTGATTCTTTCCACCGGCGGTGTATCGGTGGGCGAAGCTGACTTTCTGGGGCACGCCCTGCGTGAAGAGGGCGAACTGACCCTCTGGAAACTGGCAATCAAGCCCGGCAAGCCGCTGACATTCGGGCATTTTCGTGGCGTACCGGTCATTGGTCTGCCAGGTAATCCCGCCTCCACGCTGGTGACTTTCGCTCTGCTGGCACGCGCTTACCTGCTGCGCCGTCAGGGTGTCATTGATGTCGCGCCGTTGCAATTTCCGGTGCGTGCAGGCTTTGTCTGGACCCGTCCTGGGAATCGTCGCGAATACCTTCGCGGTCGTATGGAGCAGGGCAGGGCAGTCGCCTATCGCAATCAGAGTTCGGGCGTTTTGCGCAGCGCTGCTTGGGCCGACGGCTTGATTGAAGTGCGAGAGGGCACAACCGTGGCAGAAGGTGACTGGGTCAACTTCATCCCGTTGAGCGAAGTGCTGGGTTGACGGCATTCGAATGGTCGGCTGATTCTGCATGAGCTACCCTCAGTAACGCTGACAAGCGGGCAACCTGTTTTCGCCCTGGAGTGTTGTTATGGCGTCACTGAGAGTGGCTTGTGTTATCCCGACCTACAACGGACGTAAGGACCTGGAGCGCCTGCTGGACTCTCTGGCCACGCAAACCGCGACGTTCGACACCCTGATCGTTGACTCCAGTTCATCTGACGGCACGCTGGAGCTGGCGCGCTCACGCTGCGCCCACGTCATGCGTATCGACAGCAAGGACTTCAATCACGGCGGCACCCGTCAGATGATGGTCGACCTGAATCCTGACTACGACGTCTACGTCTACATGACGCAGGATGCCTACGTTGAAGACATCGAGGCCATCGCCAACATCCTGCTGCCGTTCGCTGACCCCAAGGTAGGTGCGGTGTGCGGGCGTCAATTGCCGCACAAGAACGCCAGCCTGCTGGCGCAGCATGCGCGGTTGTTCAACTATCCACCGACCTCGCAGATCAAGACCCTGGACGACGCCGGAACGCTGGGCATCAAGACGCCTTTCATGTCCAATTCGTTCGCTGCTTATCGGGGCGAGGCGCTGGCGGCCATTGGTGGTTTTCCACGGCATGTGATCCTGTCTGAAGACATGTACGTCACTGCGAAAATGCTCATCGCGGGCTGGAAAGTGGTGTATGAGGGCTCTGCCGTCTGTCGTCATTCACATAACTACAGCCTGCGCGAAGAGTTCCGTCGGTACTTTGACATCGGCGTGTTTCAGTCCCGCGAGTCATGGATTTACGACACGTTTGGTGGAGTTGGCGGCGAAGGCATGCGTTACGTGAAGTCCGAACTGAAATTTCTGGGCACGAGGCGATTGCTGTGGTGGCCAATGTCGTTCATGCGCAACGCACTCAAGCTGGTGGCCTACAAACTTAGCAAGCAGGAAAAGCACCTGCCCAAAGGGCTCAAGAAAAAGCTCGGCATGTACAAACGCTATTGGGACAGTCCTTACGCCTGAGCCTGATGCCGCTCCGGTGCAGTGATATCCGGTAGGGCTCGCGTATGGGTGAGGTTTTGATATACAGAACGCTCAGGTCATTCATTCAGGTGCATTCGTGCGTCCCATGCACTTATACGCTGCCCAAATGTAAATTTTCCTGATGCATCGCTGTTTCTAAAATGGCAGGGTCCTCTCGTTCCGGATCCGCTCTTATGTCTTCTCTCGTCGCCTCGGGCCCAGCCCCGCAGACTGTTCCCGCCGCTGCCCCGGTTCCGGCCGCATTCGGCCTGCAGACGGTCATCGGCCTGGTGGGCGTGTTGCTGGCAGTCCTGGTTGCAGGCATCAATGAAGGCGTGACGCGCATCGCGATGGCCGACATACGCGGCGCGATGTTCGTTGGGGCCGATGAAGCCAGTTGGCTGATCGCCGCCTATTCGGCAACCTCGGTAGCTGCGATGGCCTTCGCGCCCTGGTTCGCTGTGACATTGTCACTGCGTCGCTTCACGCTCGGCGCTATCACCGCCTTCATTGTGCTCGGCCTGTTATGTCCGCTGGCGCCCACCTATCAAAGCCTGTTGGCGCTACGCATCCTGCAAGGCCTGGCCGCAGGTTGCCTGCCACCGATGTTGATGACTGTCGCGCTGCGCTTTTTGCCGCCCGGCATCAAACTCTATGGCTTGGCAGGGTATGCACTGACCGCCACCTTCGGCCCCAGTCTCGGTACACCGCTGGCAGCGCTGTGGACCGAGCATTTCAGTTGGCAGTGGACGTTCTGGCAGGTCATCCCGCCCTGTCTGGTGGCGATGATCGCTATCTCGCACGGCATTCCGCAAGACACGCTCAGGCTTGAGCGGTTTCGCCAGTTCAACTGGCGTGGCGTATTGCTGGGGCTGCCGGCAATCGTGGCGTTGGTCATCGGTATCTTGCAGGGCAATCGTCTGGACTGGTTCGAGTCCACGTTGATCTGCTGGTTATTGGCCGGTGGCCTGCTGTCAATGATCGCATTCATGGTCAACGAGTGGTTCACCCCGGTGCCGTTTTTCAAGCTGCAACTGTTGAGCAGCCGCAATCTGTCGCACGCCTTGCTGACGCTTGGGGGCGTGCTGGTGGTGCTGACCGCCGTGGCGTCGATTCCTTCGTCCTATCTGGCTCAGGTGCACGGCTATCGCCCACTGCAGACCGCGCCGCTGATGCTGATTGTCGCGTTGCCGCAACTGATCGCGCTGCCGCTGGTGGCGGCCCTGTGCAATATTCGCTGGATCGACTGCCGTTGGGTATTGGCGTTCGGGCTTGGCCTGCTGGCGCTTTACTGCGGCTTGGCCACACAGATGACGTCGGACTGGATTCGCGACAATTTCTACGGTCTTCAACTGCTGCAAATCATTGCTCAGCCCATGGCCGTGTTGCCGTTGCTGATGCAGGCGACAGGCGGAATCGCGCCGCCCGACGGGCCATTTGCGTCGTCGTGGTTCAACACTGTCCGTGGACTGGCATCGGTGGTCGCCACTGGTGTGCTCGAGGCACTGACCACCTCACGGCAGCACTTTCATTCCAACACGCTGGTGGACCGCCTTGGCAACTCACCCTGGCTGGCCGCCGAAGACACGGTCGCATCGTTGGCGCATCGGCTGCACGAGCAGGTCGTGGTGCTGACCAGTGCTGACCTCTACTACTGCATGGGCTGGCTTGCGGCCGCGCTGATTCTGTTGATTCCCCTGATGCCAACGCGGGTTTACCCGCCCCGGGCACTGCATTGAATTCCCCTATCGAGACCCGTTCATGAGCATGACCTCAAAACAGATTCTGGCCGTGTGCGGCGGTGCCATCGTGCTCGCTGGCCTGGGCATTTATTTCCTGACCAGTGACAGCACCCGGCAGACCACCAACGACGCCTTCGTTACTGCAGATTATTCAGTGGTTGCGCCGAAGGTTTCCGGGTTCATCCGCGAAGTAGTGGTGGAAGACAATCAGACTGTCAAAGCTGGACAGCTGTTGGCGGTGATCGATGACCGAGACCTGCAGACTGCGCTGACCTCTGCTGAAGCCGGTGTGCTGTCTGCTGCGGCGGAGCTTGAGCAGATCATTGCCCTGCAGCAGCGCCAGGTATCTGTGATCGCCCAGTCCCAGGCAGCGCTGACCGCCAGCCAGGCTGCGGTCAAGTTTGCCGAGCAGGAGCGTAATCGTTATGAACATCTGGCCGGCGCTGGTGCGGGAACGGTACAGAACGCGCAACAGGCGCGTAACCGCATCGATACGGCCACTGCGCAGCTCGCGAGTGCCAACGCCTCGTTGGCGGCCGAACGCAAGCAGGTTGATATTCTGGCGGCCCGCCAGCACAGCGCCGAAGCTGGCTTGAAGCATGCGCAGGCGTCCCTGGATCAGGCCCGCTTGCAGGTGTCCTACACACGCATCGAGGCACCCGTCGATGGCGTGGTTGGGGAGCGCGCGGTGCGCGTCGGTAACTTCGTTGTGCCCGGCAGCAAACTGCTGTCGGTTGTGCCATTGCAGCAGGCGTATGTGGTGGCCAATTTTCAGGAAAACCAGTTGACTCATGTCTCCGTGGGGCAGGAGGTGGAAGTACGGGTCGATACCTACCCGGGCGAAGTCCTCAACGCTCATGTGCAAAGTATCGCCCCGGCAACAGGTGTGACCTTTGCCGCCATTCGTCCTGACAACGCCACGGGTAACTTCACCAAAGTCGTGCAGCGTATTCCGGTGAAAATTGTGCTGGACCCTGGGCAGCCGCTATCCAGTCGCCTGCGCGCAGGTATGTCGGTCGAAGCCAGCATCGACACGCAGGCGGTATCCAGTCAACAGAGTGCGGGTGCTTTATGAACCGTGCGTCAGTGTTGAGTGGCCTGTGCCTTGCCCTGGCAGCGGCGTTGTCGGGATGTCAGGTAGGGCAGGACTTTCAACGACCTCAAGGCAACGAAGTGGAGTGGTTGCCTGTTCGAGGAGAGCAGGCAGTCAGTCATGTTAATACCACCCCTATCGGTGTGCGTTGGTGGGACATCTTCAAGGACGCCGAGCTGTCATCATTGATTGATCATGCGTCGGCTTCGAACATCAGCGTTAAAATCGCTGCCACGCGGTTGGCGCAAAGTCAGGCAGCTCGAGAAGTGGTCACCGGCGAGCAGTTGCCTCGGGTTTCGGGTGATGTAGCGTATCGACGCAAGCGCAACAGCGCCGAAGGCTTGAGTGATCCGTCCGGCAATCAGGGCAGGGCCGCGTTCAATCAGTGGGACGGCGGTCTGACGGCGAGTTGGGAGCTGGACCTGTGGGGGCGCGTCGAGCGCGAGGTCGAAGCAGCGAATGCCAATGTTGATGTGGCGGAGAGCGAGCGGCGCGCAGCGCTTCTGTCGTTACAGGCTGAGGTGGCGCGTGACTACCTGCAACTGCGTGGTGTGCAGGCTGTACTGAAAGTGACGCGGCAGAATCTGCAATTGTCTCGCAACAGTCTCGAGCTGTCGCAGGTCAGGCAGGGCAGCGGTGTCGCCACCAATCTGGACGTCGCCGGCGCGGCGGCGCAGGTGGCTGCGGTTGAGTCACGCTTGCCTGTGCTCGAACAACGTCAGGCCCAGTTGATCAACGCGTTGGGGCTGTTGCTTGCCCAGACCCCGAGAGCATTGCAGGCCGAGCTTGAGAAATCGGCGCAGCCCATCGCGCTGCCTGCCACCGTGCCGGTGGGTCTGCCATCCGAGCTGGCGCAACGCCGTCCGGACATTCGCCGCGCCGAGGCGCGTCTGCATGCAGCAACGGCGAGCATTGGTGTAGCCGAGGGTGATTTCTATCCACGAATCGTGCTGTCTGGCAACGTCGGTTTTCAAGCCCTGCAACTGGCCGACTTTGGCAGCTGGGGCTCCCGTCAATTCGGCATAGGCCCACAATTGAGTTTGCCGATATTTGAGGGCGGGCGTCTGCGCGGCATGCTGAATCTGCGCGAGGCTCAGGGTCAGGAAGCGGCTTTGGCGTATCAACAGACGGTGCTGCAAGCCTGGCAGGAAATCGATGACAGCATGAGCCTTTACAACGCCAGCCAGTTGCAACAGCGCAAACTGGACGAGGCCGTAAGACAGAACCGTATTGCCCTGGATACCGCCAAACTTCAATACGTGGAAGGCGTTGTGGACTTTCTCAACGTGCTTACAGTACAGCGCACATTGCTGGACGTCGAAGAGCAGTGGGTACAAAGTTCTACCACCCAGGCCCAGGCGCTTGTGGGCCTGTATACGTCCCTGGGTGGTAGCTGGTAGGTCAGGTTCTGGCTGCCTCTTCGTCCAGACGGTCCGCTTCGAACAACTGAGCGAGATCTGCCCTGGCTTCACGGGCGGTTTGCAGCACCTTCGCCTCGTCGTCATACACTTCGTGCTGCGCGGCCAGCACTTGTTCATCGTGACGCTTGAAGCGGCTGATTCGTGCATTGGCCTGGGTTTCACTCAGGCCGAGCCCCATCAACGTCTGACGCGACATTTCCAGGCTTGAATAGAAAGTTTCGCGCACCGCGTGAGCACCAACGTCCATCAACCGGTGAACGTGCTGCCGGTTGCGAGCGCGGGCGATGATTTTCATGTGCGGATACAACTTGCGAATCAGCTCTGCGGTTTTGATATTGGTGTCCGGGTCGTCGGTCGCAATGATGAAAAACTCTGCCTCATTCACTTTGGCTGCGCGCAGGATTTCCGGGCGCAACGGATCGCCGTAAAACACCGGCACATTGCCGAAGCTGCGGGAGAACTCGATCGACTCCACGGCTGTGTCCAGCGCAATGAACGGGATCTTCTGCGCCCGCAGGATTCGCGCCACGATCTGACCCATACGGCCCATCCCGGCAATCACCACGCGCGGCTTGTCGGTCTGGATGTCGCGGTACTCATCCGGTACGTTGACCGGTTTGGCTTTGGGTTTGATCCAACGCGCCAACGCAATGAACAGCAGGGGTGTGATCGCCATCGACAGGGTGATGGTCAGCACCAGCATGTCATACAGGCCTGCGTCGAACAGACCTTGTGCACTGCCTATCTTGAACACCACGAATGCAAACTCGCCTCCTGCGGCCAGTACCAGGCCGAGTTGCAGAGCGCTGCGGCTGTTGAGACCGCCTGCGGTACGACCAATGACAAACAGCAACGGCAATTTGATACCGATCAGCAGTACGGTCAGCCCTAGTACGACCAGCGGTGCACTGAACAACAGGCTGATGTTCGCACCCATCCCCACACTGATAAAAAACAGGCCCAGCAGCAAGCCTTTGAAAGGTTCGATCTGGGCCTCCAGCTCGTGTCTGTATTCCGAGTCAGCCAGCAGCAAGCCCGCAAGAAACGCCCCGAGCGCCATCGAGACACCCACTAGCTCCATCAGCCAGGCGGTGCCTATGACCACGAGCAAGGCGGTGGCCGTGGACACTTCCTGAATGCGGGTCTTGGCCACAATGCGAAACACCGGACGCAGCAGATAACGGCCACCGACCACTACAATGGCGATGCTGCCCAACACCATCAAGCCATGGTGAACACTGTCCTGGGTATCCGATGTGTGATCTGCGCCCGCAAGGAAGGGCACCAGGGCAATCAGCGGAATGGCCGCGATGTCCTGAAACAAGAGAATAGCGAACGCCATACGCCCGTGTGGGCTGTTCAGCTCCTTGCGTTCTGCAAGGCTTTGCAGGCCAAAGGCGGTGGAAGACAGCGCCAGGCCGAGCCCCAGAACAATTGCGGTATTCATTGACTGACCAAACACCAGCAGAGCGACAGCACCAATTACCAGCCCGGTCAGCAGCACTTGAGCCATGCCCACGCCAAACACCGATTTGCGCATCACCCACAAGCGTTTGGGCGACAACTCAAGGCCAATGATAAACAGCAGTAATACCACCCCAAGTTCGGAGATATGGCTGACACTCTCCGTATCTCCTATCAACCCCAGCACAGATGGGCCAATGATCACTCCGGCGAACAAATAGCCGATGACGGCACCCAGTTTCAGGCGTTTGGCCAGCGGAACGGCCAGAACGGCGGCTAACAGAAATACCACTGCGACCTGCAGCAGGCTGCCTTCGTGGGGCATGTGAAACTCCTTGAAAAATGACCGGAAACGATTTGAAACAGGCTGGCATTAAAACACGTGAGTTTTGCACGACAACGTTCAATCCGGCATGACGACCATCAACAGGATTGATGAGTGACGCATAGGGTAGGGGTTTGACGCAGACGGGACGATGTCATCGGCGGTGCATCAGCGTAAGATGTTCGCGCATTTGCGCAGCACCGATGCCGCTCATGAAGAACTCAGGAAACCGTTATGACCAACAAACAGCGTTTGATGTATTCGATTCTGATCGCCCTGTCTGTTCTGGCAATCATGCTGGGCTTGTCGCACCTGCAGAACACTGGTGCGATCACTGAAAAGACGTTCCAGTACATCGCTATCAGCGTTGCAGTCCTGGTGGTCGTTCTCAATGGGGTCATGCGACGCAAGGTCAAGCGCTAAGCCTCCAATGAGCGACAGGCTGTCGCTTGACTCCGATGATGACCCGGTTATTCAGTCTGGCCTTTGCCTGACTCACCCAGCCACTGGATCGCGCGTGAGTGCAGGCTGTAGGTCTTGTCGTCATTCAGGTGGATAACGCCTTCGTCACACAATCGTTTGAGCACTTCGCGCACGCTCAGAAATGAAAGCGGCACATCAAGTTTCACAAGTTGGCTGTGTACGCCTCGAACGCCAAGTGATTGACCGCTTTCGCTGGAGACCAGTAGCGCGTCGAGCACTTTGAGCCTGACCAGGCTGGTGCGCAGGCCAAAGCTTTTCAGCAGTAATCTGATGTGTTCGTTGCCGGGCCGCTCGGGCTCCGTGGCAGACGATTGTGCCTGAGCAGCAATCGACGTCTGCCTGAGCATCGTACGGGTAGTGATTCCTTGACGATTGAACATGCGCAACCTCCTTTTCAGGCCTTTTGAACGGGTCTCTCCTGTATAAGACGAACGAGCGACGCAAAATCTCAGGGCTGAAGGGAAATAAATCCTGATTCGTCCGTGCATTACATGCGAAACGCCAGTTCGATCCGCGCTGACAGAGAGTTGGATTGCGAAAGTTTCGCCAGAGCACGCAGTGTAGCGATCATTTCTGAGTGAGGTCGGGACGTGCCTTGGCAGAGCTGGTCTGTCTTTCTGGTTCAGCTCGCCTCGATGGCCATGGTCAGCGAGCGTGTCTTTATGCGGCCCGACAACGATCGTGTTGCCTGTGCAGCAAGCTCGATTCAGCCGATATAGCTCACGATTCGGACTGCCAGGGCTGTAAAGGCAGCTGCGGCTGCTATGTGGACCCAACTGTACGTTCGACGACGCTGATAGGGTTCAGGCTCCGGTGTGCTGACGATTCTCGCTGTGCACGGCTGCGGGTTTACCGGTTCCACTTCCCCGGAGAGTTCCCAGATTTCCTGCATTGCCTGAAACTCGGCAGCGTGCAGCGGATGGGCGTTCAGCCATTGTTCGAGCTGGTTTTTTTCAGCGGGCGAGCAATCTTCAGCGTGCAGTCGCATGCACCAATGCGCTGCGGCTTCGGTGATCTGGTCATGCTCTGCTTCGCTGGCAATAGGAACGTTCATGGGCTCTCCGGTGTGTACCGTGCGCGCATTCTACCCTTTGATCCTGTCAGGAGAGAACATGAGATGGCCATTGCCTATCATCCGGATATGTTTCTCGACGTGAGCGAGTCCCTCTCAAAGGGAACGCGTGCTACGAGAGTTTCTATGTGCCCTTGGCAGCGCTATTCTCCGATGCTGTGATCGCAGCGCTTGCGCTCTTCAATGACTTCGGAGCTTTAGATGCACGACTCCCCGCCTGACGTCCCGGCTGAAAGTATCTCCTTTCAGCAGCTATCAGACCTGCTTGAGCAGATATTCCTGGCTCACGGCACATCACCGGACGTGGCCAAAGCCCTGGCTGAAAACTGCGCCAGTGCCGAGCGCGACGGTTCGCACAGCCACGGGATCTTCCGTATACCGGGCTATCTGTCATCGTTGGCCAGCGGCTGGGTCGATGGCAAAGCAGTGCCAATCGTTGAGGATGTCGGAGCTGCCTTTGTAAGGGTAGACGCTGCGAGAGGGTTTGCTCAGCCAGCTCTGGCAGCCGCCAAGCCGTTGCTCATCGAAAAGGCCCGCAGCGCTGGCATTGCTGTTCTGGCAATTCGCAATTCACACCACTTTGCTGCGCTCTGGCCGGACGTCGAACCGTTCGCGCAGCAAGGGCTGGTGGCGTTGAGCATGGTCAACAGCATGACTTGCGTCGTGCCGCATGGCGCGCAAAAGCCGCTTTTCGGGACTAACCCCATCGCCTTTGCGGCACCGCGTGCTGAGGGTGAACCTATCGTGTTCGACCTGGCGACCAGTGCCATTGCACATGGCGATGTGCAGATCGCAGCGCGTGAAGGACGCTTGTTGCCCGAAGGGATGGGCGTGGACAGCAACGGGCAGCCGACATGCGACCCTTCAGCGATCCTCAAGGGTGGGGCCTTGTTACCATTTGGCGGCCACAAAGGTTCGGCGTTGTCGATGATGGTCGAGTTGTTGGCAGCCGGGCTTACCGGCGGAAATTTTTCTTTCGAGTTCAGTTGGGCTGAACACCCCGGCGCACAGACGCCCTGGACGGGGCAGGTATTGATCGTCATTGATCCCGATAAAGGCAGTGGGCAGCAGTTTGCGCAGCGCAGCGAAGAGCTGATGCGTCAGCTTCAGGGAGCAGGGCAGGAGCGTATGCCCGGCGACCGCCGCTACGTCGAACGTGCAAAATCCCTTGCCCATGGAATCCCTGTTGCAGCGCGCGACCTGACGCGCTTGCGGGAGCTTGCAAAGGGCTGACCGCTGACAATTGGGCGACCATTCGTCGAGATCAGACTTGCATCCGCGCCTCGATCTAAATACTGTATACATGAACAGTATCGAAGAAAGAGGTGTGTCATGTCCTTGAAGTCATCGCAAAAACCGGTCGCTCATCAGCTTCATGCATCTACGTCCCTGAACGAGATGCAGCGTGAGGATTTTCTTGCGCTTGCTGCGGCGCTGCGCCAGTTCAACGCTTATGAGGCCCAAGTATCGCTGGTAGTCGCCGCTGCCCAGGCAGGCGGCGAATACCGCGGGAATCGTATTGCCGAGTAATGGTAATAACCCTGCGTAAGCGCGTAATCGGGCGTATCGTAATGGATGTGACTTTTGCTCAGGTGCATCCATATGAACGATTTCGGCGCACGTTTGAGAGAAGAGCGCTGTGCCATGGGGCTTTCTCAGCAAAAATTTGCAGAAATAGGTGGAGTGGAAGCAAACGCCCAGGCCAAGTATGAGCATGGCAAACGCACGCCGCGCTCCACGTATCTGGTAGCGCTGGGTGAAAAGGGGGTCGACATATTCTATTTATTGTCCGGAACCCGACTGCCTGTGGGGCTCGACTCGCTCTCACCGGGCGAGAGGGAAATCGTCCAGCGGTTCAGGCTGCTGAATGAAGTCGATCAACATACGATCAGTCAGTTGGCGCTCTCTCTATGCAGGCGCTCCGGCTGAGTACGGTCACCAGGCCGGCCGACACCGTTGATTTTGAGTATACGAAACGTATATGCTTCGTATATTAAAGTTGAGGTGGATCATGGGCCTGGTAAAAATCTCCGAACAAATGCACGGCAATTTGCGCAGCGCCAGCGTGGCGCTCAGCCGCTCTATCAATGCGCAGGCAGAGCACTGGATGCGTATCGGCATGCTCGCCGAACTGCACCCGACTCTTGATTACAGCGAGATCTGCCAGATGTTGATACGCGTGGAAGATGCTGGCGGTGCCACCTTGGCGACTCAATCCTTTACGGTATCCGAACTCACGAAGGCCGCCTCATGAGCAGCGCTATCAGCATCAAGACTGAGCAGGATCTGGTTCATTTGCGAATCGCAGGAAGGCTGGCAGCGGACGTGCTTGCCATGATCACGCCTTACGTCAAGGCTGGCGTCAGCACTGAAGCGCTGGATGATATCTGCAATGAATACATCGTCAAGGAGCTCAAGGTGATCCCGGCCAACGTGGGCTATCACGGCTTCACCAAGACGACCTGCATTTCTCCAAACGCGGTGGTTTGCCATGGCATTCCTTCGGCGTCAGATATCCTCAAGGAAGGCGATATCGTCAATATCGACGTAGCGGTCATCAAGGATGGCTGGTATGGCGACACCAGCCGAATGTATCTGGTAGGTGAGGTCAGTCCGCTGGCCAAACGACTGGTCGACACCACATATGAAGCGACGCGCGCTGGCATACACGCGGTGCGTCCCGGCGCGACGCTGGGTGATATGGGGTACGCGATCCAGAGCGTGGCCCACCGGGAAGGTTTCAGTGTCGTGCGTGAGTACTGCGGGCATGGGATTGGCCGCAAGTATCACGAAGAGCCTCAGGTGTTGCACTACGGCGCGCAGGGCAAGGGGCTGAAGTTGAAGGAGGGCATGGTGTTCACCATTGAGCCTATGATCAACGCGGGCAAGGCGGGCACCAGGACATTGCCGGATGGATGGACTGTCCTGACCAGCGATCTGTCACTCTCGGCGCAGTGGGAGCACATGGTGGCAGTGACCTCGACCGGCTTTGAGCTGCTCACCCCATGGCCTGACGGGACGGGCGATTATCCCGCCATCTGAACCCACTATGGTTTATCGCGAGCTTGCAAAAACGGCCTCATAAGAGGCCGTTCTTTGGAGTGGACAAACAGCAGGAATGACTTTTTACACCTGAGCGGGCAGGGAAGATTGCCTCCAGTGCACGCCGGTCACGCCTGCATGCTGAGCCTGCAACGTCGCCATGCGTATCGGTCGAGCCGCAATAGAGTCACTGATCACTCCCACTCCAGCGTGCAATATCGCGCAATGCAAAGCATCACTTTGGCAAAACTGCGGCGCCTTGTAGAGAAAGCATCGGGTTTCGCCCTTGAACTGATAGTGAACCTCAAATTCCATTTGATTATTCATCGTTATCTGCCTGAAAGCGTAGCGATACGCCGTCTTAAAATGAGTACGGAAGGGTACTGGGCGACACTGATCGGTCAATCGCTGAGTCGCTGATTCATTTCGAGATCGTTACAGGCTGATACCGCTGAAAGCAGCTGTAATCGGACTACTGTCTCGGGAAATTACCGCCCAATCATCACACCGTTCCGCGCAGTCGTGAACAGCTGTCCGATGAGTGGCCGAGCGCCATTTTTGCGTGTTGCAGCTGGCGCCTTGATTGCTCGGGCAGACTGTTTTCAGGTGCAAGGGCGCTTGATGTAGCAGGTAGCCGATCCACTTGCCATCGGTACTCTATTCATGTCACGTAGCGTTGTTTCGGCAATCAGTTCGAGTCGGATATCGGGAAAGGTACTGAGAGCAGCGTGATGCTCGCTGGCAGCACCACCACCACCAGGGCCGCGCTGAGCGGCACGGTC
The DNA here is from genome assembly GCF_021147775.1 of Pseudomonas californiensis. GTDB lineage: Bacteria > Pseudomonadota > Gammaproteobacteria > Pseudomonadales > Pseudomonadaceae > Aquipseudomonas > Aquipseudomonas californiensis. The sequence goes on along the minus strand of NZ_JAGTPK010000006.1, from coordinate 149,404 downwards.
GCCTCAGAGTTCGCGAAAGTTGGCATTGATCACATTTTTCCCGAGAGGCTGTGCATTGAGGCTGAGTGCTTTAACCGATCTATATTTCAGCCAGAAACAAGCGAAGGGCTGCGCCGTTTTCTGGACCGGAATCACCCGGACAGAACGGCTGAATCACCGGCTCTGACCCCTGGGCTGGTCCGTGACGTAGGAGGCGGTGAGGCGAGCGGATAGTCAGGCTGGCGACCGCCGCACACACACACACATGGCCCGGATTTATACCTGTTCGACGTGGGTTGAGCCCTTTTTGTGATGTGCGGGCTCAACTCAATATCAAGTCGTCAACGGCAAAGCCGTGATCACTTGCAGTTTTTGGCAATTCGGTAATGAGCATTCTGTGCAGCGATTTCACTGTCGAAGTCGACCCGGTTCTTGCTCGACACGGCAGCGTAGGAAGGACAGTCCGGCCGATGATAGATCATGGACGCGCTGTTGCCTCGCACGCTGCCGCCGCTGCCATTACTGGCGAGTTGAGTGTTTGACGGCGCCACAGGAGTTGCGCTCACACGCTTGCCTGGCGTAGCTGAGTTCTTGCCCGCCATGGTGGCGTTGAGAAAGATCGGAGCATGATCCGAAACGCTTTTTCGTCCTTCGACATGGGAAATGCCAAGAAAACCGGGGTAATCGAAAACACCTGCTTTGTTGACCTGAATCGTGCCGGCTTTCGCGATGAAGATGTTGTCGTACAGGTTCGCAAACTTGCCATCGGTCGTGGACAGGGTCGACGCGCCAGAGGTGATCAAAGGCTTGGCGCCAACCTCCAGACTTTGCCAGGCGGGCGAGTCAGGCGACATGTTGAAGTCCCCCATCAGCATGATGTTGGTGTTGCCGTCGTACACGCTTTTCAGCCAATCCCAGTAATCACCCAATACGGCAATCTCTTTGGTCCTGTCGGCAGCAGATTTGCCATACAGAATATGCACGGTTGCCGCCACGAAGGTGGTCTTGTCCTTGAGGTTTCTGAATCGGGCAGAGAAGGGCTCTCGCTCGAAGCGGTCGCCGCGATCCAGGTAAGTGACCGCGCCATCTTCGTAGGCGACGGCCTTGTCCCGCCACACAAACCCGTACATCTCCTTGTAGCTGCTGCGCCCGGTGGAGTGAGAAGCCAGCGACGACCATTTTTCGCCAGTCGCCTGCTCAAGTGCGCTTTCCAGTGCCTGAAGACCTTCTTCGTTCATCAGTTCCTGAACCGCCAGGAAATCAACATGTTTGGCCACTTTTGCGATGCTGGCCATGTCTTTGGTAGGGCGCACACTCAGGTGCTCCAGGTTCCAGGTACCAATATTGATGTCTGCGAATGCATTGCCGCACGAAGTCACCAGCAGCACGAGCGCCGCCAAAAGGTTCTTGAGCATGGGTGTGTATTCCTTGAATCGAAGGCATGCCGCTACATACAGGCGTCGAACGGACAGCAAAAATGGAAAGCTTGATATTTAAAGCTTTTTAATCAATGAGTTGCGTTTTGCGGCGGACGACCAGCGTTCCCATGCTGGAACCGACGACGTGTCGCGCGACGGTTTTCGAGGGAGCTGACATCCCAGTGCTCGACTCGATTGGCCGTTAGCCAGCGCCAACAGCACGTCTTCAGTCGTCTTTGGGCAGTGTCCAGAACAGCTGCACGCCGCCGTCGTCGCGCCAGGCGAGCGTGACGTTGTCGTTCTCTGCAATTTCTTCCAGCAACTGAGCCCAGTCGTCTTCCAGCTCATCGGGTAGACGAAAAAGCAACGCCGCCCTGGCTTTTTGCGCAGTAGGCGAGTTGATGATCTTCTGTACCCGGACGCCCATACGCTCGTATGTGCCGGGTGTAGCTGCTGGTTGATTTGCCACGAAAAAGTCCCTGGTTGTGCTGTACGGGCGTACAGTATTTCAGTGTCGGATTTTTCGCAACAGCTATGTAGGAAGAAGCGGGACGCGCCTGAAGATAAAGGTCGTTGCGCAGAACAATTCGCCGCAATCGTGATCTGATCCGGATCGCACCTTGCATTCAGGAGTTCACATGAACATCAAATCATTGGCCTTCCCATTGTTGCTCGCCGCAACCGCTGCACTGGCCGGCTGCTCGACGCCCTCGGTCGTGACGTTGCAGAACGGAACGCAGTACATCACCAAAGACGCGCCCAAGACCCGTACTGCGGACGGCTTCTATGAGTTCGAAGATATCTCGGGCAAGAAAGTGCGCATCAAGGCTGATGAGGTGGCTACGGTCAGGCCTGAGGAGTAAGGAGCCCTGCCTGGATAGCGCACTGGGGCGAACTTCATTTTCGTGGATTGACAAAGCGCGCGGCTTTTCCCATAGTTCGTTTCTCGCAAACGTTTGCGTGTCGGTTCTCTGGACCGACCCTGCGTCGTTCGCCCGAACAATAATCACAAGATCGGAGATGAACTCATGAAGCTGCCATTTGCTGGACGCCTTCTCGCTGTCGCCATGTTTTCTGCCCTCTCGGCAGTCATTCCCCTCTCTGCTGTGCATGCCCAGACGCCTGAAAAACCCAAGGTCGCACTGGTGATGAAATCCCTCGCCAACGAATTCTTCCTGACCATGGAAGACGGCGCAAAGGCTTATCAGAAAGAACATGCCAACGAATTTGACCTGATCTCCAACGGCATCAAGGATGAGTCCGACACCGCCAACCAGATCCGTATTGTCGAGCAGATGATCGTGTCCAAAGTGGACGCGCTGGTCATTGCGCCTGCCGATTCCAAAGCGCTGGTGCCGGTGCTGAAAAAAGCTGCGGATGCCGGGATCAAAGTCGTCAACATCGACAACCAGCTCGATGCCGATGTACTGAAAAGCAAAAGCCTGCAGATTCCGTTCGTAGGGCCTGACAACCGCAAGGGCGCGAGTCAGGTTGGCGATTATCTGGCCAAGCAGCTCAAGGCCGGTGATCAGGTCGGCATTATCGAAGGTGTGCCAACCACCACCAACGCCCAACAGCGCACCGCTGGTTTCAAGGACGCCATGGACCGTGCGCAGATGAAAGTCGTGTCCGTGCAGTCCGGCAACTGGGAAATCGACAAGGGCAACGCAGTGGCCTCGGCCATGCTCAACGAGTATCCGGATCTCAAGGCACTGCTGGCAGGCAATGACAGCATGGCATTGGGCGCTGTGTCGGCAGTACGTGCGGCTGGCAAGGCCGGCAAAGTGATGGTCGTCGGTTACGACAACATCAACGCCATCAAGCCAATGCTCAAGGATGGCCGAGTGCTCGCCACTGCCGACCAGTTCGCAGCCAAGCAAGCCGTTTTCGGTATCGAGGCAGCGCTCAAGGCGGTCAAGGGTGAGAAGGTCGATACCAACGACAAGGGCGTGATCGAAACGCCAGTCGAGCTGGTTACCAAACCCTGATCCACGCTGAGTAAAGGCGTCCGTGCCAGAGGTGCGGACGCTGGGAGAAATGTATGTCAGCGTCTGTTCAGACTGCTGTTCTTTCAGTCAGTGGCATTGGCAAAACCTACGCTCAACCTGTTCTCGGGGATGTCGACCTGACGTTGATGCGTGGTGAAGTGCTGGCTCTGACCGGAGAAAACGGTGCCGGCAAAAGCACCCTGTCGAAGATTATCGGCGGACTGGTGACGCCCACTACCGGGCAGATGGAATTCCAGGGTCAGCCTTATCAGCCTGCCAACCGGACGCAGGCTGAAAAGCTGGGTGTGCGTATGGTCATGCAGGAGCTGAATCTGCTGCCGACCCTGACCGTTGCTGAAAACCTGTTTCTGGATGATCTCCCGCGCCGTGCGGGCTGGATCGACCGCAAGCGCCTGCGTGAAAATGCTATCAAGGCGATGGCCCAAATCGGGCTGGAAGCCATCGACCCCGATACGCTGGTGGGTGATCTGGGCATCGGTCACCAACAGATGGTCGAAATCGCTCGCAACCTGATCGGCGACTGCCATGTGCTGATCCTTGATGAGCCAACCGCCATGCTCACCTCTCGGGAAGTCGAGATGCTGTTCGAGCAGATCACGCGGTTGCAGGCGCGCGGCGTTTCCATCATCTACATCTCGCATCGTCTGGAAGAGTTGGCCAGGGTATCGCAGCGCATTGCCGTACTGCGTGACGGCAAGCTGGTGTGTGTCGAGCCCATCGCCCGATACAACAGCGAGCAACTGGTAACGCTGATGGTCGGCCGTGAGCTGGGCGAACACATGGACATGGGCGCGCGCGAGATTGGTGAGGTCGCGCTTTCGGTGAAAGGGCTGAGCCGTGCGGGCAAAGTCGAGAATGTTTCGTTTGACGTGCGCCGCGGCGAGATCTTCGGTATTTCCGGGCTGATCGGTGCTGGCCGTACAGAGCTGCTGCGCTTGATTTACGGCGCCGACAGTGCTGACAGTGGCGGCATTGAAGTGGGCCAGCCGCTCAAGGCAGTGACCATTCGTTCGCCCTCGGATGCCGTCGAGCATGGGCTCGCGTTGATTACTGAAGACCGTAAAAGCGAAGGCCTGCTGATGTCGCAATCCATCAGCGCCAATATCGCGCTCGGCAATATGCACTCCATTTCCAAAGCCGGTCTGGTCAATGCGGGCGACGAGCTCAAGCTGGCCCAGCGGCAAGTTGATGCCATGCGTATCCGCAGTTCCAGCCCGACCCAATTGGTGTCTGAGCTATCGGGGGGCAACCAGCAGAAGGTTGTCATCGGCCGTTGGCTGGAGCGCGACTGCCCGGTGATGCTGTTCGATGAGCCGACGCGGGGGATTGATGTCGGCGCCAAGTTCGACATCTATGCACTGCTCGGCGAATTGACTCGTCAGGGCAGGGCACTGGTGGTGGTCTCCAGTGATCTGCGTGAACTGATGCTGATCTGCGACCGTATCGGCGTGCTGTCGGCGGGTCGCCTGATCGACACGTTCGAGCGCGACAGCTGGACTCAGGACCAATTGCTTGCTGCTGCATTTGCCGGCTATCAGAAACGTGACGCGCTGCTCAACGAAGCCGCGCCCAGGAACGACTCATGAAAAATACCTCACCTGCGATGCAGACCATGCCCGCGCGTCGCGGCGGCAATTATCTCGGCCTTGGTACCTATCTCGGTCTGGCGGGCGCACTGCTGGCGATGATCGTGCTGTTTTCACTGCTCAGTGATCACTTTTTGTCGTATCAGACGTTCAGCACGCTGGCCAACCAGATCCCTGACCTGATGGTGCTGTCGGTCGGTATGACCCTGATCCTGATCATTGGCGGTATCGACTTGTCCGTCGGTTCGGTGCTGGCGCTGGCCGCTTCAGCCGTCAGCGTGGCCATCGTCGGCTGGGGCTGGAGTGTCTTCCCTGCGGCGTTGTTGGGCATTGCCTGTGCAACACTGGCCGGCACTATAACCGGCTCCATCACCGTTGCCTGGCGCATCCCGTCCTTTATCGTGTCGCTGGGCGTTCTGGAAATGGCACGCGGTGTGGCGTATCAGATGACCAATTCGCGCACAGCCTATATAGGTGACTCTTTCGCGTGGTTGTCCGACCCGGTGGCGTTTGGCATCTCACCGTCGTTCATCATCGCGCTGCTGGTGATCTTTATCGCTCAGGCTGTACTGACGCGCACTGTGTTTGGCCGTTACCTGATTGGTATCGGTACCAACGAAGAAGCGGTCCGTCTAGCGGGCATCAACCCCAAGCCCTACAAGATTCTTGTGTTCTCCTTGATGGGCCTGCTGGCGGGCGTGGCTGCACTGTTTCAGATCTCGCGTCTTGAAGCTGCCGATCCCAACGCAGGTGCCGGGCTTGAGCTGCAAGTGATTGCGGCAGTGGTCATTGGCGGGACGAGTCTGATGGGCGGACGCGGCTCGATCATCAGTACCTTTTTTGGCGTACTGATCATTTCGGTGCTCGCCGCAGGCCTTGCGCAGATTGGCGCAACCGAGCCCACCAAGCGGATCATCACCGGCGCGGTGATCGTCATCGCAGTGGTGCTGGATACGTATCGCAGCCACCGCGCACGTCGACAGGGCTGACATGGCAACCATCAAAGACGTTGCAGCACTGGCGGGGATCTCCTACACCACGGTCTCTCACGTGCTCAACAAGACCCGGCCGGTAAGCGAGCCGGTCAGGCTCAAGGTCGAAGCGGCGATCGCGCAACTGGACTACGTGCCCAGTGCGGTGGCTCGCTCGCTCAAGGCTAAAAGCACGTCCACCATCGGGCTGTTGATCCCCGACGGTATGAACCCTTATTTCGCCGAGCTGGCCAGGGGCATTGAGGATTACTGCGAGCGCAACGGGTTCTGTGTGATCCTTTGCAATTCCGATGACAATCCGGACAAGCAACGCGGTTATCTGCGTGTGCTGTTGGAAAAACGGGTTGATGGGTTAATCGTGTCATCCGTGGGCGGTGACACCACCGTCGCGGGTGGGCTGGCCGAGGTACGCACTCCGCTGGTGATTGTCGACCGCGAGCTCAAGGGTATCGCTGCCGACATGGTGCGCATTGATCACGAACAGGGCGCTTATCTGGCGACACGCCACCTTCTGGATCTGGGTCATCTGCACATTGCGTGTATCGGTGGGCCGCATAACAGTCTGGTGGCCGAGATGCGTCTGGCTGGCTATGAGCGCGCCATGCGCGAGGCTGCTGTTCCAGTCGGCTCAGGATGGGCGGTGCACAGCGAGTTCACCAGTGCAGCCGGTTATGAGGCCGCTGGCGAGCTGTTGGCCAACAACAGGCCTACGGCCATTTTTGCCGGTAACGATGTGATCGCTATCGGCGTACTGCGGGCTGCCGCCGAGCGCAACATTCAAGTGCCCAGGGACTTGTCCGTCATCGGCTTCGACGATATCCAGATGAGTCGCTACGTCTATCCGGCGCTCACCACCGTAGGCCAGTCGATCATGCAGCTGGGTGAAACCGCTGCAGAAATGCTGCTCTGCAGAATTGCCCAGCCTCACGCCGCGCCCATCGAGAAACGGCTTGTGACGCCCTGCGTTGTGGTGCGTGAATCAACCGCAGCACCGGGCATCGCCCTTAAATGAATGACACGCCTGTACAGCAACGAGTGAATGAGCCATGCAAGCAAAAATAGTGATAGTGGGCAGCCTCAACATGGATCTGGTCATCCGTGCCCAGCGTCTGCCGCGCCCTGGCGAAACACTCACCGGCGAGACTTTCGATACCGTCCCCGGCGGGAAGGGTGCAAATCAGGCGGTCGCAGCTGCGCGTCTGGGCGCCAGCGTGGCCATGATAGGTTGCGTGGGTGCTGATGCCTACGGCGATCAACTGCGTGGCGCGCTGCTGGCCGAGCAGATCGACTGCCAGGCAGTGACTGCCATTCAGGGCGTGCCTACCGGTATCGCCTCGATCGTGGTCGACGCCAACAGCCAGAATGCGATTGTCATTGTTGCCGGCGGCAACGGACAGTTGACGTCGGCGCGTGTCGAGCAGTTCGACGCGCTGCTGGCAGGCTCCGAAATTGTTATTTGCCAACTCGAAGTGCCTACCGAAACTGTCTTCCATACTCTGAATCGCGCCCATGCGCTGGGCAAGACCGTGATCCTCAATCCGGCACCCGCCAGCGAGCCATTGCCGTCGAGCTGGTACGGTCTGATCGATTATCTGATCCCGAACGAGAGCGAGGCGCAGATGCTGACCGGTATTGCTGTCGATTCGCCCGAGTCTGCTGAACAGGCTGCGTCCGCGATGCTGGCGGCCGGTGCGCGCAATGTCATCATCACCCTGGGCGAGCGGGGCACGCTTTTCGCACATGCGACTGGCGTGCAGCACATTCCTGCACGTCGTGTACAGGCGGTAGACACCACCGCAGCAGGTGATACCTTTGTGGGTGGTTTTGCGGCGGCACTGGCCAGAGGGCAGAACGAATCTGCGGCGATCCGTTTCGGTCAGGCCGCAGCGGCGTTGTCTGTCACCCGTGCGGGTGCTCAACCGTCCATACCTACATTTGAGGAAGTACAGGGATTCGATCCGAAATGAAAAAGACACCGTTACTCAACAGCGCCTTGTCTCGCGTAATCGCCTCGTTAGGGCATGGGGATATATTGATGATCGTCGACGCAGGGATGCCGGTGCCCCCCGGCGTCGAGCTGATTGATCTGGCCCTGACGCGTGGCGTGCCTGACTTTGTCAGCGTGCTCGACGTCGTACTGAGCGAGATGCAGGTCGAAAGTCATGTGCTGGCCAGCGAGATGGCCCAGATCAAACCGCCTGCCTTGCAGGTCATCGAGAGTCTGAATCTGGATGATCAAATGGGCCAGCAGCGCTGGATCAGCCACGAAGATTTGAAAACGCTCAGCCGTTCGGCCAAGGCAATCGTCAGGACTGGCGAGTGCCAGCCCTACAGCAACGTGGCGCTGGTTTCCGGAGTCGTGTTTTAAGTTATTCATGAAAGGGAGCTTCATATGACATTGATTCATTTTTCCAGGCAGTTCATACGGGGAGCATTGCTCTTGTCAGTTCTCGGCATTGGTGCTGTAAACGCCGCTGAAAAGCGTGATCTCATCATCGACACCGATCCGGGCGCTGACGATGTGGTTGCACTGTTGCTGGCCCTCGCATCACCCGAAGAGCTCAACGTGATGGCAATCACCACCGTGGCGGGTAACGTGCGCCTCGACAAGACATCGCGCAATGCCAGGCTGGCGCGCGAGTGGGCCGGTCGTGAGGAAGTGCCTGTGTATGCCGGCGCGCCCAAGCCACTGGTCCGTACGCCCATCTACGCCGAAAACGTGCACGGTCAGGAAGGGTTGCCAGGCGTGCCCGTGCATGAGCCGGCCAAACGGCTGGCAAAGGGTAATGCGGTCGAATATCTGATCGAGACCCTCAACAAGGCCAAGCCTCACAGCATCACCATCGCCATGCTGGGGCCGCAGACCAACCTTGCGCTTGCGCTGATACAGGCGCCAGAGATCACTCAGGGCATCAAGGAAGTGGTCGTGATGGGCGGGGCGCATTTCAATGGCGGTAACATCACGCCAGTGGCCGAATTCAACCTGTTTGCCGATCCACATGCGGCGCAGATCGTTCTGGGCAGTGGTGTGAAGCTGACTTACGTGCCGCTGGACGTCACTCACAAGATCCTGACCAGCGAGCAGCGGCTCAAGCAGATTGCTGCGCTGGGCAATCAGGCGGGCAAACTCGTTGATGGGATACTCAACGAGTACGTCAAGCTCGACATGGAACACTATGGCCTGCCAGGTGGCCCGGTTCATGATGCCAGCGTCATTGCCTGGCTGCTCAAGCCGGAGCTGTTTTCTGGCAGGCAGATCAACTTCGCGGTCGACAGTCGCGAGGGGATTGGGTTTGGTCAGACGGTTGCCGACTGGTATGGCACTCTAAAACAGCCCGCCAACGTTTTCTGGGTCGAGGATGGTGATGCTCAGGGTTTCTTCGATCTGCTGACCGAACGTCTGTCACGATTGAAGTAAGCGTGCTGCACAACTGCCCGTATCACGCGGGCAGTTCTTCGGTTGCATAGCGCCTCAGCACCTGAGTGATAAAGGACCGTGCACCCTCGGTGCCCAGATCCTTTATCAGCAGGTCAACGGCGATGATCATCAATTCTTCCGTTGTACCCGGGCTGTGCGAGCAATGGCCCTGAGGCCATTTGGCCTTTATATCCGCGTCTATCGAAATGACTGTCATGTCTGTCTCGCTTTCCTGAGGGTGTGTCGTCTGGCGCTTACAGCTGCGATGCTGCCTCTGCCAGTAGACCATCACGCACGCTGTTTGACACTTCTACTTACGCATCATGCCTGTCCGGAGGTTCTGTGAACACTCGGGCTCAAACGTTTTGTGACGATTTTTTCAGGCCAATCCTTGCCAGCCAAGGCAGACTGCATCGCCTTGGAGATCTGCCGCTTTTCGGTCAACTGATGTGGACACATTGCAACCATCGGGGTTGAGTGCGGTCGCACAAGGTCTGGAAAATTTTTTTGGCAAAGGAGGGTGTCTATGCCCTGCAAGTTCGCAACATTGGGTTTCCTGGTCGCAGCATCGTTTCTGGCCGGGTGCAGTACGACGTCTGATTCGGCTTCTGACGCGTCCCGCGAGGCGGCAGCACCGGTCGCCAGTGCAGTACCGGGCCGCTGCGACGCTGAGCAGGCTCAGTTCGCTGTTGGCAAGCAAGCGTCCATCGAGTTGTTGACGCAGGTCCGTAGCCGGTCAGGTTCGCTGGACGCCCGCATTCTGGGGCCCAACGACATGGTTACGCTGGAGTACCGTTCCGAACGTGTCAACGTCAATACAGACGCCGCCGGCAAAGTGGTCCGGGTGAACTGCGGCTAGTCTTTTGTTTTTATGCGGTCATAAAAAACCCCGTCGATGACGGGGTTTTTTCAGCCAAGGTAAATCAGACTACCTGGACTTCTTCTGCTTGCATGCCTTTCTGGCCTTTAGCAGCAACGAAAGAAACGGTCTGGCCTTCTTTCAGGCTTTTGAAACCGTCGCTCTGGATTGCTTTGAAGTGTACGAACAGGTCGTCACCGCCACCCTGTGGAGTGATAAAGCCGAAGCCTTTTTCATCGTTGAACCATTTTACGGTGCCGGTTTGGCGATTAGACATGGTGTATCTCCAAGAACATAATTTTCAGTAATGCGTGCTGCTCAGGCCAACTGGGCACACCGGCCTATCATAGTCGAAATGTACGAAAAGAGAGCTATTTCGGTAGGAAGTTTGAGCTAATACCGAATATATGCAGGTCGCCATGCTATGGAGCGCCGCTTTCGCGTCGATCGTCAGAGTGTTTTCGGTAGGATGCGAGGGTCGCTGAAAGCCTTGTATTCAAAGGCTTTCAGCTGTTCTACGAGGGTGAGTTCAAGCCGTCTTGCAGACTGTTTTTTTGCAGCTCGATGAAAATTATTTTTTTGCCTGCGAGCAGTTTTCAGCGACCAATTTCTGCAGTTTTGCGGTCATTTCAGGGCTTGGCTTCGTATTCGAGTCGTTCAGACCTGCAATTTCCTTGTCCGAAAAATGGCTGTCCATCTGCTTGGCGGCACAATTGCAATGAGCCTTGACTGTCTTTTCGTCCACATTGCCCTGCTTGGCAGCGCTGACACATTCCTGAGTGAAGGTTGTGCGTGCTGCACCGTCCATGGCGGCCTGAGCACCCCATGGAGCCAGAAGTGCGGCGCAAGCGAGGAGGGCGGACAGAGGTAAAAGCTTCATGGTGTTCTCCTTTATTGGAAAAAATCGTGCACGACATCGACTAGTTCAGACGCTGATCGAGCAAACCAGTTCAAGGGCTGTTCCATTTCATATTCATTTGAAGCAATGCGGCGCAGCGCTGGCGCAACTGTGTTAGGATACGCGTCCTGTTAAATTCAAGTGCCCTGGCGGCTGTGTCTTAAAGCTCCGCGCTTGCAGGTTTTCGTACACTCCAGTCATCTGGTTCGGTTCAAGGTTGGCCCATGGGCTCCTGCCACTGTGAGGCAGGCACACCACCGAATCACGTACTGGCTCATCCCAACCCACGTGACCTTTGGTAGGGGTCACCACTAGGAGAGGAGGCGCCATGCCAACTATTACTCTTCCCGACGGCAGTCAACGTTCATTCGACCATGCGGTCTCTGTCGCAGACATCGCGCTTTCAATCGGCGCGGGTCTGGCCAAGGCAACCGTGGCCGGCAAGGTCGACGGCAAGCTCGTTGATGCGTGCGATCTCATCGAGCACGACGCCAGTCTGCAGATCATCACCCCCAAGGATCAGGAAGGACTGGAAATCATCCGTCACTCTTGCGCTCACTTGGTAGGTCATGCGGTCAAGCAGTTGTATCCCACTGCAAAGATGGTGATCGGCCCTGTCATCGACGACGGTTTTTACTACGATATCGCCTACGAGCGCCCGTTCACGCCAGATGACATGGCGGCGATCGAGCAGCGCATGCAGCAGCTGATCGAAAAAGACTACGACGTGATCAAGAAGGTCACCCCGCGCGCAGAAGTGATCGAGGTGTTCAGCGCCCGTCACGAAGACTACAAGCTGCGCCTGGTCGAAGACATGCCGAACGAGCAGGCCATGGGTCTGTACTATCACGAAGAATACGTCGACATGTGCCGCGGTCCGCACGTGCCGAACACTCGCTTCCTGAAATCCTTCAAGCTGACCAAGCTGTCCGGCGCCTACTGGCGTGGTGACGCAAAAAATGAGCAACTGCAGCGCGTATACGGCACTGCCTGGGCAGACAAGAAGCAACTGGCAGCCTATATCCAGCGTATAGAAGAAGCTGAAAAGCGCGACCATCGCAAGATTGGCAAGCGCCTCGGCCTGTTTCATACCCAGGAAGAAGCGCCTGGCATGGTGTTCTGGCATCCGCAGGGCTGGACCCTGTATCAGGTGCTTGAGCAGTACATGCGCAAGGTTCAGCAGGAAAACGGTTACCTGGAAATCAGGACGCCGCAGGTTGTCGACCGGTCGTTGTGGGAGAAGTCTGGTCATTGGGCCAACTACGCCGACAACATGTTCACGACTGAATCCGAAAGCCGCGATTACGCCATCAAGCCGATGAACTGTCCGTGCCATGTGCAGGTGTTCAATCAGGGCCTGAAGAGCTACCGCGAGTTGCCGATGCGTCTGGCCGAGTTCGGAGCCTGTCACCGTAACGAGCCTTCCGGTGCATTGCATGGCATCATGCGCGTGCGTGGCTTCACTCAGGACGATGCGCACATTTTCTGTACGGAAGAGCAGATGCAGGCCGAGTCCGCCGCTTTCATCAAGCTGACTCTGGACGTCTACGCCGATTTCGGTTTCAAGGACATCGAGCTGAAGCTGTCCACCCGTCCTGAAAAGCGTGTGGGCTCTGACGAGTTGTGGGATCGTGCCGAGTCTGCATTGGCCTCTGCACTCGACAGCGCAGGTTTGCCGTACGACTTGCAGCCCGGCGAGGGCGCGTTCTACGGTCCGAAAATCGAATTCTCCCTCAAGGATTGCCTCGGTCGTGTCTGGCAGTGCGGCACCTTGCAGTTGGACTTCAATCTGCCGATCCGTTTGAGCGCCGAATACGTCTCGGAAGACAACAGTCGCAAAAGTCCTGTCATGCTTCACCGTGCGATTCTCGGTTCTTTCGAGCGTTTCATCGGTATTCTGATCGAGCATTACGAAGGTGCGTTTCCGGCCTGGCTGGCGCCGACTCAGGCAGTGATCATGAATATCACTGATAAACAGGCTGATTTTGCCCTCGAAGTCGAAAAAACTCTGGCTCAAAGCGGGTTTCGTGCCAAGTCCGACTTGAGAAATGAAAAGATCGGCTTTAAAATCCGTGAGCATACTTTGCTCAAGGTTCCTTATCTCCTTGTGATAGGAGATCGGGAAGTTGAAATGCAAACTGTCGCTGTGCGGACACGCGAAGGCGCTGACCTCGGCTCAATGCCGGTCGCCCAATTCGCTGAATTCCTCGCACAAGCGGTTTCCCGGCGTGGTCGCCAAGATTCGGAGTAATTACTATTAAGCGTGAAATGAGACAAGATAAACGAGCTGCACCCAAGGCCCCGATCAATGAGAATATCTCGGCCCGCGAGGTTCGGTTAATTGGCGCTGACGGCGAGCAGATTGGCATCGTCTCGATTGATGAAGCGCTTCGTATAGCCGAAGAGGCGAAGCTGGATCTGGTAGAGATTTCTGCCGACGCACTGCCTCCGGTTTGCCGCGTGATGGACTACGGCAAATCGATCTTCGAGAAGAAGAAACAGGTTGCTGCAGCGAAGAAAAACCAGAAGCAGATCCAGGTTAAAGAAATCAAGTTTCGTCCAGGGACGGAGGAAGGGGATTACCAGGTAAAACTGCGCAACCTGGTACGTTTCCTGAGTGATGGGGACAGGGCCAAGGTATCGTTGAGATTCCGCGGTCGTGAGATGGCCCACCAGGAGCTGGGTATGGAATTGTTGAAGCGGGTTGAAGCTGACCTTCTTGAATACGGTTCCGTCGAACAGCATCCTAAGATGGAAGGACGCCAACTGATCATGGTCATCGCCCCGAAAAAGAAGAAGTAACCACCAGGGCACGGCAGGCCTTGCGGTTATGTTTATCAACTGAATGCGGAGTATCCGAACATGCCAAAGATGAAGACTAAAAGTGGTGCAGCCAAGCGGTTTCTGAAAACTGCTAACGGCATCAAGCACAAACACGCTTTCAAGAGCCACATCCTGACCAAAATGTCGACAAAGCGTAAGCGTCAACTGCGCGGAAGCAGCTTGCTGCATCCGTCCGACGTTGCAAAAGTCGAGCGCATGCTGCGCCTTCGTTAATTTTGATCAAGATATAGAGGAAGTAACTCATGGCTCGTGTAAAGCGTGGCGTCATTGCCCGTAAGCGTCACAAGAAAATTCTGAAACTTGCAAAAGGCTACTACGGCGCGCGTTCACGCGTATTCCGTGTTGCCAAGCAAGCGGTAATCAAGGCAGGCCAATACGCCTACCGTGACCGTCGTCAGAAAAAACGTCAGTTCCGCGCTCTGTGGATCGCTCGTATCAACGCTGGTGCTCGTGTTAACGGTCTGTCCTACAGCCGTTTCATTGCTGGCCTGAAAAAAGCGTCCATCGAGATCGACCGTAAGGTTCTGGCTGATCTGGCAGTGAACGAAAAAGCGGCGTTTGCTGCGATTGTCGAGAAAGCTAAAGCCACTTTGGCCTAAGTCCCCGACAATCACCGGCCCCGGTTTCCGGGGTCGGTGTTGAACGTCATAAATAGGGGAAGAGCCTTAAGCTCTTCCCCTATTTCGTATCTGGAGTCTGTACATGGAAAACCTGGACGCGCTGGTCTCTCAAGCTCTTGAGGCTGTGCAAAGCGCCGAAGATATCAATGCCCTGGAGCAAATCCGGGTTCACTACCTCGGCAAGAAAGGCGAGTTGACTCAGGTGATGAAGACCCTGGGGAACCTGCCTGCTGAAGAGCGTCCGCAAATCGGCGCCCTGATCAACGTTGCCAAGGAGCGTGTCACAGAGGTTCTCAATGCGCGCAAGGCATCGTTCGAGCAGGCGGAACTCACCGCCAAACTCGCCGCCGAGTGCATCGACGTAACCCTGCCGGGCCGTGGTCAGACCTCTGGTGGTCTGCATCCGATTACCCGCACTCTGGAACGTATCGAGCAATTCTTCACCCACATCGGCTATGGCATTGCCGAAGGTCCTGAGGTCGAAGACGATTACCACAACTTCGAGGCGCTCAACATCCCAGGCCATCACCCGGCCCGTGCGATGCATGACACCTTCTATTTCAATGCGAACATGTTGTTGCGCACCCACACCTCGCCGGTGCAGGTACGGACCATGGAATCGCAACAGCCGCCGATCCGGATCGTTTGTCCGGGCCGCGTGTACCGCTGTGACTCCGATATCACTCACTCGCCGATGTTCCACCAGATCGAAGGCTTGCTGGTTGACCGTGATATCAACTTTGCAGACCTGAAAGGCACTATCGAAGAGTTCCTGCGAGTGTTCTTCGAGAAGGAACTTGCCGTTCGCTTCCGTCCTTCGTTCTTCCCGTTCACCGAGCCATCGGCGGAAGTCGACATGGAATGCGTGATGTGCAGCGGCAAAGGCTGCCGCGTGTGCAAACAGACAGGTTGGCTTGAGGTGATGGGCTGCGGCATGGTCCATCCGAACGTGCTGCGCATGTCCGGTATCGACCCTGAAGAGTTCCAGGGCTTCGCTTTCGGCATGGGCGTAGAACGTCTCGCCATGCTGCGTTACGGCGTCAATGATTTGCGCCTGTTCTTCGACAACGATTTGCGGTTTCTCGCGCAATTTCGCTAGGTCGCATGTAACGAATCTTTCAGGAGAGCAGGATGAAATTCAGTGAACAATGGCTGCGCGGCTGGGTAAGCCCGCAGGTTTCCCGTGACGAGCTGGTTGCTCGTCTGTCTATGGCCGGGCTTGAGGTCGACAGCGTAACGTTGGCCGCCGGCGTATTCACCGGCGTAGTGGTTGGCGAAGTGCTGAGTACCGAGCAGCATCCGGACGCTGACAAACTGCGCGTCTGCCAGGTCAGCAATGGCGCCGAGACGTTCCAGGTTGTCTGTGGCGCGCCCAATGTGCGTCCAGGCCTGAAAATCCCGTTCGCCATGATTGGCGCCGAGCTGCCGGGCGATTTCAAGATCAAGAAAGCCAAGCTGCGTGGCGTTGAGTCCAACGGCATGCTGTGCTCGGCTGCCGAGCTGCAGGCTGGCGAAGGCAATGATGGCCTGATGGAGCTGGCGGCCGATGCGCCGGTAGGTCAGGACATTCGCGTCTATCTGGGGCTGGACGATGCAAGCATCGAAGTCGACCTGACTCCGAACCGCGGCGACTGCCTGTCAGTGGCCGGTCTTGCCCGTGAGGTTGGTGCGCTTTACGCCGCTGACGTGACGCGTCCGCAAGTCGCCACCGTGGCCGCTGTACACGACGAAGTACGCCCGATCGAGGTTCTGGCCCCGGCGGCCTGCCCGCGTTATCTGGGCCGTGTCATTCGTAACGTTGATCTGTCGCGCCCAACCCCGCTGTGGATGGTTGAGCGTCTGCGTCGTTCTGACGTACGCAGCATTGATGCTGCCGTCGATATCACCAACTACGTCATGCTGGAGCTGGGTCAGCCACTCCATGCATTCGATCTGGCTGAAATCAACGGTGGCATTCGCGTGCGCATGGCCGAGGAGGGCGAGAAGCTCGTCCTGCTGGATGGCCAGGAAGTCAGCCTTCGTGCCGACACACTGGTCATCGCCGATCACCAGCGTGCACTGGCTATCGCGGGTGTCATGGGTGGCGAGCACAGCGGTGTGACGGCTGGCACGCGCGACATCTTCCTGGAAAGCGCTTTCTTCGACACCATTTCAGTTGCTGGCAAGGCACGTTCCTACGGACTGCACACCGATGCATCGCACCGCTATGAGCGTGGCGTTGATTGGCAACTGGCCCGCGAAGCCATGGAGCGCGCGACTGGCCTGCTGCTGGAGATCACGGGTGGCGACGCCGGTCCTGTGATCGAAGTGGTCAGTGAGCAACATCTGCCTTCCATTGCGCCTGTGACGTTGCGCGCCAGCCGCGTCGAGCAGATGCTCGGCCTGGTGATCGAAAACGCGGAAATCACTCGCTTGCTGAGCGCATTGGGTCTTGGCGTGACAGCTGAAGCCGAAGGCCAGTGGCGCGTTGAAGTGCCAAGCCACCGCTTCGATATCAGTCTGGAAGTAGACCTGATCGAAGAGCTTGCACGTCTGTATGGCTACAACCGTTTGCCGGTTCGCTACCCGCAAGCGCGTCTGGCACCTCAGGCCAAGGCCGAGGCTCAAGGCGATCTGCCTGAGCTGCGCCGTCTGCTGGTCGCTCGTGGTTATCAGGAAGCTATTACGTACAGCTTCATCGATCCGAAGTGGTTCGAACTGTTCAGTCCTGGCGTCAAGCCGCTGCTGTTGGCCAACCCGATTTCCAATGACATGGCTGCCATGCGTGCTTCGCTGTGGCCAGGCCTGGTCAAGGCGTTGCAGCACAACCTGAACCGTCAGCAGGATCGTGTGCGGATGTTTGAAAGCGGCCTGCGTTTCGTCGGTCAGCTTGATGGTTTGAAGCAAGAGCCAATGCTCGCGGGTGTGGTATGCGGCAGTCGCCTGCCAGAGGGCTGGGCGCAAGGTCGCGACGCTGTCGACTTCTTTGACGTCAAGGCTGATGTCGAAGCGGTGCTGGGTTTTGCCGGTGCGCTGGGTGAATTCACCTTTACGCCAGGTCACCATCCTGCCTTGCATCCAGGCCAGACCGCTCGTATCGAACGCGACGGTCGCGAAGTCGGATTCCTCGGCGCCATTCACCCTGAGCTGTCGAAATCCCTGGGTCTTGATCGTCCGGTATTTGTATTCGAGCTGGTTCTTGGCGAAGTGGCAAAAGGTCGTCTGCCGAAATTCCACGAATTGTCGCGTTTCCCTGAAGTGCGCCGTGACCTGGCACTTCTGGCCGATAAGGATGTCTCTTCCAGTGCGGTTCTTGAAGTAATTCGTGAAAATGCAGGCGAGTGGCTCACAGACCTCAGGCTATTTGATGTTTATCAGGGTAAAGGCATTGATCCACATAGAAAAAGCCTCGCAGTCGGCTTGACCTGGCAGCATCCATCGCGCACTCTTAATGACGATGAGGTAAACGCAACGACACTTGCCATCCTCACCTCGCTTGAGGAGAGGTTAAACGCCACATTAAGGAAGTAGCGTATGGGGGCTCTGACGAAAGCTGAGATGGCCGAACGTCTGTACGAAGAGCTGGGCCTGAATAAACGAGAAGCCAAGGAATTGGTGGAGCTGTTTTTCGAGGAAATCAGGCACGCTCTGGAAGACAACGAGCAGGTGAAGTTGTCCGGTTTCGGTAATTTCGATCTGCGAGACAAACGCCAGCGGCCTGGGAGAAATCCCAAGACCGGCGAAGAAATTCCGATCACGGCTCGCCGTGTGGTCACCTTTCGTCCAGGGCAGAAGTTGAAGGCCCGAGTTGAGGCTTATGCTGGAACCAAGTCATAACGACGAGCTGCCGCCTATCCCCGGCAAACGCTACTTCACCATTGGTGAGGTCAGCGAGCTCTGCGCGGTAAAACCGCACGTTCTGCGCTATTGGGAGCAGGAGTTTCCTCAACTCAACCCCGTCAAGCGCCGCGGAAATCGCCGGTATTATCAGCGCCAGGATGTGCTGATGATCCGGCAGATTCGTGGTTTGTTGTACGATCAGGGCTTCACCATCGGTGGCGCCCGACTTCGTCTTTCGAGTGGTGAAGTCAAGGACGATACCCAGCAGTACAAGCAGATGATCCGGCAGATGATTGCCGAGTTGGAAGACGTACTGGTCATGCTCAAGTCGTAATTGGGCGAGTAGGATACTTCCATAATTCAAAAGCTTAGGGTATATTTCTCAACGCTTTCGCAAGTTGCAAAACAGTTTCACGCCTAGTCGGGGCGTAGCGCAGTCCGGTAGCGCACTAGCATGGGGTGCTAGGGGTCGAGTGTTCGAATCACTCCGTCCCGACCATATTATTCAATGACTTGGCCCAACCTTCTCAGGTTGGGCTTTTTCATGTCTGAAACATGCATCCTCTTTCTTTCCGGGGATGTCCGATGCTCGGTAGGCCTGCCATCAGAAATGTCGAGTTCGTGCGAGACACCCGTGCTCCGCGCAGCCGTGACCCTGCAAAAAAGCCGAGGAATGTGAACGGGGTTCTGCTTCAGCTAGCGTTCAATCAGCTCACGTACGTGTCTGGCGATGGCCAGGCATGATGTCAATCCAGGAGACTCAATGCCAAACAGATTGATGAGCCCCGGAATGGCGTGCTCACTCTGGCTGCAGATCAGAAAGTCGCAGGCGGGCTCACCTGGCGCCGAAATCTTTGGCCGAATCCCGCTGTAGCCGGGCTGCAGACTGCCGTCTGGCAAGCCTGGCCAGTAGCTGCGAATGGCGGAATAGAATCCTTGCGCACGCTCCGGATTGACTTGATAGTCTTCAGTTTCGACCCATTCGGTATCCGGGCCAAAGCGCGCCTGGCCACCTAGATCGACAGTCATATGCACGCCGAGACCATCGGCCTCGGGTGCCGGGTAGATGAGATGGGTAAAGGGCACTCGCTTGGCCAAGCTGAAGTAGCTCCCTTTGCATAGGTATTCACGCGGTATTGTGTCCGGCGACAGACCTTCTATGCGCCGGGCTAACGCCGGAGCATGCAGACCTGCAGCATTGATAAGCTTCTGACAGGAGAGCTGCATGGGCGATTCTCCACCCACGTTCAATAAAAAACCGTCGGTTGTGACTGTTGCACTGAGCAGCGGCGCATGGAACGCAATGCTGGTGCCGGCCGCTTCGGCATCCCCTTGCAGCGCCAGCATAAGTGCATGGGAGTCAACAATACCGGTCGAAGGTGAATACAACGCAGCGATACAGGTGAGCGCAGGTTCGAGGGCAAAGACTTGATCACGATCAAGCATGCGCAAATCATCCACCCCGTTGTCATGCCCTCGCTTCAGTAATGACTGAAGTTGATCAACTTGCGGTTGAGTATTGGCGACGATCAACTTTCCTGTCCTGCGCGTGCTGACCCCGTGGCTCTCACAGTACGTGTAGAGAGCGTGTTTCCCCTCGACACAAAGTCTGGCTTTCAGACTTCCGGGAGGGTAGTAGATTCCGGCATGGATGACCTCCGAGTTGCGCGAGCTCGTGCCGATACCGATGGCTTCTCCTGCTTCTATAACCAGCACTTCATGACCGGCCTGGGCCATCTCGCGTGCGACGGCAAGCCCCACCACGCCCGCACCCACCACTACGCAATCGATATCGACACTCACGTACTGACTCCTTTGCAGATTCAGATGCCGCCCAGGCACATGTATTTGATTTCCAGATAATCATCGATACCGTACTTCGAACCTTCACGGCCCAATCCGGACGCTTTCATACCACCGAACGGCGCGGTTTCAGTGGAGATGATTCCGGTGTTGATGCCGATGATTCCGTACTCGAGGGCTTCGGCCACACGGAACACCCGTGACAGGTCTCGCGCGAAAAAATAAGCGGCCAAACCAAACTCGGTGTCGTTTGCCTGAGCGATAACATCGGCTTCGCTGGAGAAACGGAACAGCGGTGCCAATGGGCCAAATGTTTCTTCGCGTGCAACCAGGGCCGTCTTTGGCACATCCACAAGAATGGTGGGTTCGAAGAAGTTACCGCCCAGGGCATGGGGCTTGCCGCCCTGAATGATGCGCGCGCCCTGGCTGATCGCGTCGGCAATATGTTCCTGAACCTTGAGCACGGCTTTGTCATCAATCAGCGGGCCGGTCGTGATGCCTTCGTCAAGCGTAACTTCGCGACGGCAGTCTGCAGCTTGTCGGCGAATGCGTCATAAACGCTGTCGTGGATGTAGAGGCGATTGGCACATACACATGTTTGTCCGGCGTTGCGGTATTTGGACAGCAGAGCGCCGTCGACGGCCGCATCAAGGTCTGCGTCCTCAAATACGATGAACGGCGAGTTGCCGCCCAGTTCCAGCGAGACTTTTTTAATGTCTTGAGCGCACTCCGCCATCAACTGACGACCAATTTCCGTTGAGCCGGTGAACGACAGCTTGCGAATGATTGGGTTGCTGGTCAGCTCTGCGCCGATCTGCGCGGCAGATCCTGTCACTACGCTGAGCACGCCTTCAGGAATGCCTGCGCGTGTTGCGAGTTCTGCCAACGCCAATGCGGAGAAAGGTGTCTGGCTTGCAGGTTTGATCACCATGGTGCACCCGGCGGCCAAGGCCGGGCCGACCTTGCGTGTGATCATGGCGCAAGGAAAATTCCACGGCGTAATCGCTGCAGTTACGCCTATAGGCTGCTTGATAACCAGCAAGCGCTTGTCAGGTTGATGACCCGGAATGATATCGCCGTAAACGCGCTTGCCTTCCTCGGCAAACCATTCGATGAACGACGCGGCGTAGGCGATTTCGCCTTTGGCTTCTGCCAGAGGTTTGCCCTGTTCAAGCGTCATCAGACAGGCCAGATCGTCCTGATTGGCCATGATCAGGTCGAACCAGCGACGCAGCAGTGTCGCTCGATCCTTGGCGGTCCGTGCTCGCCATGCGGGTAGCGCCCGTTCTGCGGCTTCAATGGCCCGACGTGTTTCTGATGCCCCCATTTTAGGTACATGGCCAAGTATCTCGCCCGTAGCCGGGTTATTTACGGCCAGGCGTTGTTCGTTATCCGCGTCGCTCCAGACGCCGGCTATATAGGCTTGCTGACGGAACAGACTGCTATCACGCAATTTCATAAAAACTCCGGTTTGACGCACAGCTAAAGGGAGGGGGTTGAGCTATCAGACGTGCTGGCCACCATTGACCTGGATCTCTGCCCCATTGATGTACGAGGCGCCGGAGGTACACAGGAAGTGAATAAGTGAAGCCACTTCTTCAGGTTTGCCGAGCCGGTGCATGGGGATGTTGCGCTCAACAATGTCCTGAGTGCCGGGGGAGAGTATCGAGGTGTCGATCTCTCCGGGTGCGATAGCGTTCACGCGTATGCCGTGTTGGCCGTAGTCGTAGGCCATTTCACGGGTCAGGGCAGACAAGGCGGCTTTCGAGGTCGCGTAGGCAACACCTGCAAACGGGTGGACTCGTGAACCCGCGATGGAAGTGACGTTGATGATGGTGCCTTGTGCTGCTTTCAACTCTGAGAACAGGCCTCTAGCGAGCAGGGCGGTGGAAAACAGGTTGACGTTGAAGACTTGTAACCAGGTTGCATAGTCAGTTTCCAGTACGCCCAGTCGGCCACCCTGAGGTCCTTTGGGGCTCATGCCAGCGTTATCGACCAGCGCGTGCAGCTTGCCGTCACCGAGCTTGTGTTTGATCAGGTCGATGCTCGCTTCAATACTGCCTATGTCTTCAAGATCCAGGTGGATGTGGTTCTCCTGACCGTCTGCCCAGGGGCACTCTGTTGCCCAGCTCTGACGAGAGGCTGTGAAAACGCGCCAGCCAGCGGCATTGAAGTGTTTGACCGTTGCATGCCCGATGCCTCTGCTGGCACCGGTAAGCAGCAGGGTTTTTCTCTCGATCATGGACCATCCTCGATATTTCGTTATTTATGATGCGTGATGCATCATGTTTAATTCAAATGTGACTGTCAATTACTTCCTCTGAACCATCAGGTCGCGCCTGCGCAGTGCACCACAGCGTTTTGCGCACCGCATGAGTGCTGAGCTTTAACCCATATCGCAACGCCGCGCCTTATTTTCCGTTCCGAAAGTGATGGCAAAAGCTGGCACATATTATGCTGTCGTCGTGAAATATAAAACATGATGCATCATAAATGAAGGTGTGCTTAAAATGAATGCGTGTAACCCAAGGCAACTTTTCCAAAACAATAATAAGCAGGTGCAGCCATGAGCATTGCCCACCCGTATGTGCGCTTTCGAGGCGTGCAGAAGAGCTATGACGGCGAACAGTTGGTGGTCAAAAAACTTGACCTCGACATACAGCGGGGTGAGTTCCTGACCTTGCTGGGCCCGTCGGGTTCTGGAAAAACCACCAGTTTGATGATGCTGGCGGGCTTCGAAACCCCAACCGAAGGCGAAATCCTGCTCGACGGGAAGCCGTTACATACAGTGGCGCCCCACCAGCGGGGGATTGGCATGGTGTTCCAGAATTACGCACTGTTCCCACACATGACGGTGGCGGGCAACCTTGCCTTTCCTCTGAAAGTCAGGCGAATGGGCACTGTCGATATCGAGGTCAAGGTCAAGCGAGCGTTGGACATGGTCCAGCTCGGCCACCTCGCGCAACGCTATCCGGCGCAACTTTCCGGTGGGCAACAGCAACGAATTGCACTGGCACGTGCCTTGGTGTTCGAGCCTGGCCTGGTGCTGATGGATGAGCCATTGGGGGCGCTGGATAAACAACTGCGTGAGCAGATGCAGCTCGAAATACGCCGTTTGCATCGCCAGTTGGGTCTGACCGTCGTATTTGTCACGCACGACCAGGCGGAAGCGCTGACGCTTTCTGATCGAGTGGCCGTATTCAATGATGGTGTGATTCAACAAATCGACACCCCAAAGGCACTCTACGAAAACCCCAGCAACTCCTTTGTTGCCCACTTCATTGGTGAAAACAACGCGCTCCCCGGCACTGTGGTGTCGGTTGCCGGTGCTGAGTGTCGCATACGCCTTGTAGATGGTACTGAGGTGGGCGCGCGCTCAAGCACCGCTTTACGTGCTGGTGAATCCACGTCGTTGTCCATTCGCCCTGAACGCGTCGCGTTGGACAGGCCTTCTGGCAATAGCCTGCCGGGACGGATCGAGGAACTGATCTACCTGGGTGATCACGTCCGCGTACGGCTCAACGTGGCGGGTCATCAGGCTTTCACTGCCAAAGTTCCCATCGCTGATATGCAAGACGACTGGTTGGCTGGCCATACGGTTCCGGTCAGTTGGTTAAGTCACGACGCCAGCGCGCTCGACCCCTTGGTTCATCACTAAAAAAGCGTTGCCCATAAAACCTGCTGAGGAGCGTTCCCATGTTCAAGAAAATCGCAGTAATGGCATTGATGGCTGGCGCGGCAAGCCAGGTTCAGGCCCAACAGCTCACGGTCGTGTCGTTTGGAGGTTTGAATAAACAGGCTCAGGAGAAGGCGTTTTATCAACCATTCTCCAAAGCGAACAAGGTGGATATCGAGGCCGGCGAATACAACGGCGAAATGGCCAAGATAAAAGCCATGGTCGAAACCGGCCAGGTTGGCTGGGATGTCGTCGAGGTCGAAAGCCCTGAGCTGGTGCGCGGCTGCAGTGAAGGGTTGTTCGAGCCTCTGGACTGGTCAAAGTTGGGTGATAAGAAACAGTTGGTTGATTCTGCCGTCACCGAGTGTGGAGCGGGCATTTTTATCTGGTCCACCGTGCTGGCCTACGACTCGAAAAAACTCGCCAAGGCGCCCAGCGGTTGGGCAGATTTCTGGGATTTGAAAACGTATCCGGGTAAACGCGCGCTGCGCAAAAGTGCCAAGTTCACCCTTGAAATCGCCTTGCTCGCCGATGGTGTTTCTCAGGGGCAGCTATACACGGTTCTCGCTACGCCCGAGGGCGTCGACCGCGCGTTTAGAAAGCTTGATGAAATCAAATCAAGCATCCAGTGGTGGGAGGCGGGTGCTCAGCCCATGCAGTGGCTGGTTTCCGGTGACGTGGTCATGACCTCTTCCTACAACGGGCGCGTCACGGCAGCCCAGAAAGAAGGTCACCCGTTTTCTATGGTCTGGAGCGGCAGTCTTTACGACCTGGACAGTTGGGCAATCGTCAAAGGTTCGAAGAACAAGGCGTTGGCTGAGCAGTTCATTGCGTTTGCCAATCGCCCCGAGAACCAGAAAGTGTTCGCTGAGACCATCCCGTACGGCCCGACCAACACGCTGGCCATCGCGCAGATCGACCCCAAAGTGCAACTTGACCTGCCCACCGCGCCCGCCAACCTCAAAGGCGCACGTGGAGTGGATACCGAGTTCTGGATCGAACACGGTGAAGAGCTTGAGCAACGCTTCAATGCCTGGGCGGCGAACTAATCAGCCACTGCCGGCTTCAAGCACTTGAAGCCGGTTCAGCCTTATACCTGGAGACCAGCATGTCAGAAGTCAGCCTGACGGCTATCGATCGTTCAACCGCTAAGGGCCCGTCGCTCAAGCAGAGACTGCTGGATGCCGAGCGCACTTACCGTAAGCGATCAATACTGTTGATCGCGCCACTGTTGATATTTTTACTGATCAGCTTCGTGTTCCCGATTGGCAACATCCTGTGGAAGAGCATTGATAATCCCGAAGTCGCAAGAGCGCTTCCGACCACTTTGCTGGCATTGCGTGGCTGGGACGGTGAAAGTCAGCCGGATGAGAAAGTTTATTCGGCGCTGGTCAGAGATCTGAAGACTGCCAAGACTGAGGGGCAATTTCCCGGCCTGGTCAAGCGACTGGGTTATGAGGACAGTCGTTACCGACCGCTGCTCACGATGGCGTTGAACAGATTGCCGGATGATGACGCCCAATCCATCAGCCGAGCGTTGATCGCGCAATCGAAGCTCTGGGCAGACCCATATACCTGGCTCAGCATTCAGCGTGCAGGGAGTAGTTTTACATTCTATTACGTGCTGGCCGCGTTCGATCATCAGGTGGATGCGCAGAGCGGCAGTATTGTCGAACTGCCCAAGGGGCAGGCGTTATACCTTTCTGTGCTGATGCGAACTTTGTGGATGGCCAGTGTGGTCACCCTGTTGTGCGTGCTGTTTGGTTATCCGGTGGCTTACTGGCTGGCCAGGCAGCCGAGCAGTCGCGCGAACCTGCTGCTGATCATGGTGCTATTGCCGTTCTGGACTTCTTTGCTGGTGCGTACCGCAGGCTGGATCGTGCTTCTACAAAACGGTGGACTGATCAACAGTTCGCTGATCGGCCTTGGATTGATTGGGCAACCGTTGCAACTGGTGTTCAACAGGACGGGTGTCTATATCTCCATGACCCACATACTGTTGCCCTTTGTCATCCTGCCGCTCTACGCAGTGATGAAAGGTATTTCTCCCAACTACGTACGTGCTGCAGTTTCACTCGGTGCTCACCCGTTTCGAGCCTTTTGGTCGGTGTACGTGCCGCAGACTTTTGCAGGCGTGACCGCCGGTGCACTCCTGGTCTTCATCATGGCGATCGGGTACTACATCACCCCGGCATTGCTGGGCGGGCCGGGTGATCAGATGCTCAGTTACTTCGTCGCGTTCTATAACAACACCACCATCAACTGGGGGATCGCCGCTGCGCTGGGTAGCCAGTTGCTGATCATCGTCCTGCTGCTTTATTGGGTGTACTCGCGTATCACCCGCCCAGCCAACCCTGCCCAGCGTGCATGAGGTGTTCGATGAGTCATTATTCCACCGTGATCGAGCGCCTCTGGGCGCCTGTCTTCAGCGTTTTCAGCTTCAGCCTGCTGATCTTTCTGGTACTGCCGATCCTGGTGATCGTGCCGCTGTCATTTAATGAGGGATCGTTTTTGAGTTACCCGTTGAGCGGTTTCTCATTGCGCTGGTATCAAGAGTTTCTCGGTTCCCAGGAATGGATGCGGGCGCTACGCAACAGCCTGGTCATCGCACCGGCAGCCACTTTACTTGCCACCGGGCTTGGAACCTTGGCGGCGGTGGGGCTGGCGCGTGGCGAGTTTCGGGGCAAGGGCCTGGTAATGGCCATCTTGATTTCGCCAATGATTGCGCCCGTGGTGATTATTGCCGTGGCGCTCTACTTTTTCTTCGCCCAATTGAATCTTCTCAACAGCTATCTGGGTCTGGTGCTGGCGCATGCTGCGTTGGGCGTGCCGTTCGTAGTGATCACTGTGGCCGCGACACTACAGGGCTATGACCGCAACTTTTCCCGTGCTGCAGCCAGTTTGGGGGCGCCTCCGCTGTTGGCGTTTCGCAAGGTGATGTTGCCGCTGATTGCTCCCGGGGTCATCAGTGGTGCCTTGTTCGCATTCGCCACATCTTTCGATGAGGTGGTCGTGACGCTGTTTTTGGCCAGCCCCGCACAGCGCACTTTGCCCATGCAAATGTTTGGTGGCATTCGCGAAAATCTCAACCCCACCATCGCTGCTGCAGCGACCTTGATGGTGGTGGCTTCTGCGGTGCTTCTACTCATGATGGAGTGGCTGCGTCGACGCAATGAAAAACTGCGCGGCACCAGCGCTGTTTGATTTGTTATTCCGCCCCCGTGTTGTGCTTACTGAGGTAATTGATGAAGATTCTGGTCTCCATAAAGCGAGTGATCGACTACAACGTCAAGGTCCGCGTCAAAGCGGACCATTCCGGCGTCGATCTCGCTAACGTCAAGATGTCGATGAACCCTTTTTGCGAGATCGCCGTTGAAGAGGCCGTGCGCCTTAAAGAGCAGGGCGTTGCGACTGAAATTGTTGTCGTGTCCGTCGGGCCGGCAGCTGCTCAAGAGCAATTGCGTACTGCGTTGGCACTGGGTGCCGACCGCGCCATTCTCGTCGAATCCGTTGAAGAACTTACTTCACTGGCCATTGCCAGGTTGCTCAAGGCTGTTGTCGACAAGGAACAGCCATCGCTGGTGATCCTCGGTAAACAGGCAATCGACAGCGACAATAACCAGACGGGTCAGATGCTGGCGGCGCTGACCGGTTTCGGTCAGGGGACCTTCGCGTCCAGAGTTGAAGCAAGCGGAGACAGCGTAGCTGTCACTCGCGAAGTGGACGGCGGCGCGCAAACAGTCTCTCTGAAATTGCCAGCCATCGTCACCACCGACCTGCGTTTGAACGAGCCGCGCTATGCGTCCCTGCCAAATATCATGAAAGCCAAGAAAAAGCCTCTGGAAGTGCTGACTCCTGAAACGTTGGGCGTTTGTACTGCCTCCACCAACAGAACTTTGAAAGTTGAAGCCCCCGCTGCACGCAGTGCGGGTATCAAGGTCAACTCGGTGACTGAATTGGTCGAGAAACTGAAAAATGAAGCGAAGGTAATCTGAATGACTATCCTGGTAATCGCTGAACATGACAACGCAACACTGGCTCGGTCCACACTGAACACCATAGACGCTGCTGCCAAAATCGGCGGCGACATTCATGTGCTGGTTGCAGGTCAGGGTGCTGGCGCCGTGGCTGATGCCGCTGCCAAAATCGCCGGTGTCACCAAGGTGCTGGTTGCTGATAATGCGGCCTACACCCACCAGTTGCCGGAGAACATCGCACCACTGGTGGTCGAGCTGGCTTCGGGTTACAGCCACATCCTGGCCGCTGCCACCTCCAGCGGCAAAAACATCTTGCCTCGCGTTGCAGCGCTGCTGGACGTTGACCAGATCTCCGAGATCATTTCGGTTGAAACCGCCGACACCTTCAAACGCCCTGTTTACGCCGGTAATGCCATTGCTACTGTTCAGTCCAGCGCTTCGATCAAAGTCATAACCGTTCGTGCTACAGGTTTCGAGCCGGTGGCCGCTGAAGGCGGCTCGGCTACCGTTGAAACGGTTTCCATCGTTCACGACGCCAATACGTCCCGGGTCGTTGGCGAAGAACTGGCCAAGTCGGATCGTCCTGAACTGACCTCTGCAAAAATCGTGGTTTCGGGCGGTCGCGGCATGCAGAACGGCGATAATTTCAAGCACCTGTATGCCGTGGCCGACAAGCTTGGCGCTGCAGTCGGCGCTTCCCGCGCAGCGGTAGACGCAGGTTTCGTACCCAACGACATGCAGGTGGGCCAGACCGGAAAAATCGTCGCGCCACAGCTGTATATTGCCGTCGGAATTTCCGGCGCGATTCAGCACCTGGCGGGCATGAAAGATTCTAAAGTGATTGTTGCGATCAACAAGGATGAAGACGCGCCTATCTTCCAGGTCGCTGATTACGGCCTGGTGGCCGACTTGTTTGAAGCAATGCCGGCGCTCTTGGCAGAGTTGAACTGAAGGCCCTACCGTCGAAACAAAAAAGGCCTGGTTCGCACCAGGCCTTTCTTGTGCCATTCACTTAACCATTGACCCACTTGCTGGTGTCATCCAGTGCCATGCCGAACCTGTCGACGATTAAGCGTACCTCATCTTCGCTGATGATAAGGGGAGGGCAGAAGGCGATGGCATCGCCCATGTTACGGGTGATCATGCCATGGTTCTGTGCCCGTCCGGCGAAGTAGCGGCCCAGCGTGCCTGGAGCATCCAGAGGTGCCTTGGTAGTGCGGTCGGCGACCAGCTCGACCGCAGCGATCAAGCCTGCCCCCCGGATCTCACCCACCAGCGGATGGTCACTGAAGCGCTGCAACTCTCGACGCAGGAACTCGCCCATTTTGGCAGCGTGCTCCACGAGGTTTTCCTCGTCGATTATTTTCAGATTTTCCAGCGCGACTGCTGCTGCCACCGGGTGCCCACCGCCGGTAAAGCCATGGCCTAGCGCGCCGAAGGATTTGGTCTGGTCTGCAATCCCCTGGTAGACCCGATCATTGAGCAAAATGGCAGAAATAGGCAGGTAGGACGATGACAGTTGCTTGGACAGAATCATGATATCTGGCTCGATACCAAAGGTCTGGCTGCCGAACATGTTGCCGGTACGACCAAACCCACAAATCACCTCGTCCGCCACGATGAGAATGTCGTGTTTGCGGCAAACCCGCTGGATTTTTTCCCAGTAGGTACGTGGAGGCACAATCACGCCGCCGGCGCCCATCAAGGGTTCGCCCACGAACGCCGCGATGGTTTCCGGGCCTTCTCTCAGGATCAAAGCGTCGAGTTCTGCAGCCAGGCGGTCAGCAAACTGCTCCTCGGTTTCTTGCGGCAGAGCGTGGCGGTAATGATGCGGACAGCCAACGTGCAGAAAACCTGGCAGTGGCACATCGAAGCCGCGCTGATTCGTTGGCAAGCCAGTGAGGCTCGCACTGGCGAGCGTGATGCCGTGGTACCCGCCCATGCGGCTGATGAATTTTTTGCGAGCAGGCTTGCCCTGCGCATTATTGAGATACCAGACCAGCTTGATCACGGTGTCGTTGGCTTCAGAACCCGAATTCGTGAAGAACACCTTGCTCATGGGTACCGGTGCCATGTTGATCAGTTTTTCTGCCAGTTCGATGCTGGGTGCGTGCGCCTTGTGGCCAAACAGATGATAGAAGGGCAGGGTCGACATCTGCTTTTCAGCCGCTGCCACCAACCGTTTGTTACTGAACCCTAATGCCGCACTCCATAACCCGGCCATGGCTTCTATATATCGCTTGCCGTTCTCATCAATCACAAACACTCCATCACCTCGGTCGATCACCAGCGGCCCTTGTTCCTCGTGAGCGCGGGCATTGGTGTAGGGGTGCATTTGGTGACGCATGTCTTTGTCGGCTAACGAGGAGCGTGTTGTATTCATGATGATCTCGCTGGTTTAGGGAACGCCAGACTGAAGCATAATGCATGATGCATCATGTTGTGTAGCTGGTTTTTTCCACATAAAACCGCGATGATGAAGCGCTGTGCTGTCGGGCCCCTGTTTCCCGCCAAATAGAGCCTTCCTCCATTCGGAATTGATATGAGCTACCCAATCGGCGAAATCAAACATGCGTATCTCGGAACCAGCGTCTATTCGTCGCTGCGTGAAGCGCTGATCACCGGCAAGTTGAAACCTGACGACAAGCTGCGCATTCGTGATCTCGCGACGCAGCTCGGTACTAGCGTCACGCCTGTGCGCGATGCAATTCTTCAGCTTGCGAAAGAGCAGGCACTTGTCATGAAGACGCCTAAAGACATCCGTGTCCCTATCCTCTCAAGCGCGCAATATCTGGAAATCCGCGTAGTGCGACTGGCGCTTGAAGGTCTGGCCGCGGAAACGGCGGCGACCATGGTCACTGACGAGGATCTGGAGCGTATCGAAGCCAATATCAAGGCGAACCTGGACGCGATCCACCGTGAAGACATGACCGAGGCGTTAAAGCTGAACCAGACGTTTCATTTCTTTTTTGCCGATATTGCCCAGATGCCTCTGCTGCGTGGCTTTCTGGACAGCCTGTGGATGCGGACCGGGCCACTCCTGGCCCTTGCGTATGACCACTTTTCAGAACAGATGGCGATCGAGCACCACTGGGAAGTATTGGCGGCCCTTAAAAACCGTGATGGTGCTGCCGCCCGGCAGGCAATCTGCACAGACATTCTCGATGGCAATGAAATGATGCTGGAATTTATCAAAACCCAATAATCAAGGGGCTCTTGAAGCTCGACGGACACGTCCATCCATTCCGGCCTGCAATCACTTTCATTGTTTCAAAGCGCCGGTTTTTATGACGGCTTTGGTCTGGCGGTCCCTTTTTTCGTGGACGGCAAAGTGCGCGGCTCTATTTCTGCCACGATCCCTCAATACCGTAAAAACGAACTGGATATACCGCGGCTGACACAGCGGATGCACGAAGCAGCCACTAAAATACAACGGCTACTGTCGTTGGGTCTGGTGGTTGGACAGTAGTCGTGTTTCTTCGACTCTGAGTAACGTTGGACCCTTGCCGCATGAAGTTTCGAACAAGGGACCATTCAGAGATATGCGAGCGGCATGATTTGCCGCTCGAAGTCGACCTCAGGTATTGGCCGCTCCCTCCACTGGAAGTATGTGTAGCTCGTTTTCCAGCTCTTCATCTCCCACCGCTGAGGCAGGCAGGCGCTTTGAGACTGTCACACCTAATGCGACGAACTTGTCCACGGTCTTTGTCAGGCTCCCGTGATCGCCTTTTAGCGTATTGACGCTTTCGGTGTAGCTTTTCTGTACGGTGGCGATCTGATTACCAAGCTTGTCCATCTTGTCTACGAAAATTCGCAACTTGTCGTAAACCTTGCTGGCCATTGCCGCCAGCTGTAGCGTGCTGTTGTTCTGACGCTGAATGCTCCACAGATTCGACACGACCCTCAGGACTGGCAGCAGGGTGGTCGACGTGATGATTGCAATGCGTTTTTCATAGGCCGCTTGAAATATCCCAGGGCTGTGTTCGGCGGCGACCAGGTAAGCAGGCTCGACGGGCATGAATAAAAACACGAAGTCGGGCGAGTTGATGCCGTTCAGATCGGTGTACTTCTTGTCTGACAACCCGTTGATATGGTTCTTCAAGGCCAGAATATGAGCGGACAGGGCCCTCGTGCGGTCCTCGTCAGTTTCTGCAGAAACGTAGTCCGTATAAGCCACCAGCGACATCTTGCTGTCGATGATAATGTGCTTGCCTTCAGGCAAGTTGACCACGAAGTCCGGTCGATTATTGCTGGCATTGTCGTCTTTGAAGTTTGCCTCGCGATGGTATTCGAACCCCTTGCGCAGACCTGCCTGCTCGAGCAGCATCTCTACCTTTTGTTCGCCCCAGGTGCCTTGGAGTTTTTTGTCGCCTTTGAGCGCCTTGGTAAGATTTGACGCCTCCGTTGTGATCTGCGCATTCAATTCCATCAGCTTGACCAGCTCGCTTTTCATCGAACTCTGGCCCTGCACGGTATCGGAGTGAACCTGATCCACTCGTTGACGAAATGATTCAAGCTGGTCTTTGAAAGGTTTTAGCAGGGTGTCCAGCCCTTGGCGACTTTGCTCCGAGAAGCTCTGTTGCTTGCTGTCAAAAATCTGATTGGCAAGGTTCTGGAATTCTTGCTTGAGCTGGACTTTATTATCTTCAAGCAGCTGCAGTTTTTCGGCCGCAGAGTGTTGATCGCGCTGGTGACGCATGTTGATTTCAGCAAGATCCTGCTTCGCAACGCTGAGCTCATCTCGCGTACTGCCCAGTTCGGTTTCACGTTGGGCCAATACATACTTCAGCGTTTCCAGTTGCTCCTTTTGCTCGGCTGCCTGTCCCAACTGTTCGCGCTGCTTCTTGAATTCTTCCTGAGCATTGTCGAGACGAATCTGTAGTTCTCTGTTGGCGTTTTTTATGTCCTGAAGCTGATTCGCCTGTTCCGCGCTTTGGCCCAACTGCTCGCCTTGTTTTTGTAGTTGCAGTTGTACTTTCTCAAGACGCGCTTGCTGATCAGAGTGCGCCTGCTTGAGCTCCTCCAGCTGTCGTGTCTGCTCCAGGCCCTGCCCAAGCTCTTTTTTCAGCTCGCCAAGTTGCAGCCGCAGTTGATTTGTTTCGGCGCTATGCTTTTCGCTGATGGCTGTAGCGTCTGCAAGTTGCTGGGCCTTGTCAAACGTGCGCTGCTTTTCGGCTTCAAGCAACGTCTTGAATTCGCTGAGCTGAACGCTGAGCTGCTTCTCCAACTCACGATGGTTGGTCAAGGCTTCGCTGGCCATTTTCAGGTCTTGCTGCTGGCTTGTTTGTTCTTGAAGCATCTGCTGCTCTCGTTGCTGCGCGAGCGTGACATCGTTTAGCAGTTGTTGGTGTTCTGCCAGATGGCTGGCCTTCAGTTCTGAAAGTTGTTGGGCCAGTCTGCTTGCCGCAAGGCGGCTGTTGATCCAGAAGCCGATGCCCAGAAACAACAGGCTGAAAAGCCCGATCAGGGCCGGTGTCAGGTACTGCTGTGCCATCGCTACGTCCTTTTATCGCTGGATTGGATCGCAAAATGATGGCACGTTGTGTATCGGCTGAAAACAGCAGCGTGAGCGGCTTCCTGCGCCAGGCTGCTGATGTCGGTTTTCAACTTGTCTCGATCTGTTGTCGAGTCGAATCACATTCACCCCAACCGCTGATAACTCAACAGCCGACGCTCGATCAGTCGAAACATTCCCACCAGCAGGCACGCCACCAGCATGTAGAGCAGGGCGGCAATGCCGTAGGCCTGAAAGGTCTTGAACGTCGCGGCGTTTACGTCGCCTGCGATTTTCAGGATGTCGGGGACCGTTGCGGTGAAGGCGATGGCCGTAGCGTGCAGGACGAAGATCACTTCGTTGCTGTAGGCGGGCAGTGCGCGGCGCAACATGCTTGGTATCAGCACCAGAATGAACAGTTGGCTGCGGGTCATGCCCAGTGCCAGGGCGGCTTCGATCTCGCCGCGTGGGGTGGTGCGCAGGACGCCGGCAAGAATTTCGAGGGTGTAGGCGCATGTGTTCAAGGCCAGCGCCAGAATGACGCAGTGCATGCCGTCGCGAAAGAACCACCACAGACTCGGTGAGCCTCTTATCAGGCTCAGGTTGGCCAGGCCGCTGTAGATGATGAGCAGTTGCACAAACAACGGTGTGCCCCGAAATACCAGGGTGTACAGCCGAATGGGCAGTGCCAGCCACAGGCTGCCGTAGGTGCGAATCAACGCCAAAGGTATCGCCGCGCACAAACCCAGGACGGCAGATACCACCAGCAGCCAGAGCGTGACGGCAAGACCGCTCCAGCGATAGCCGTCTGACCACAGGAAGCTCGGTCCGAACTCTCTCAGAATATCTATCATGACACCCTCCGCTGCGGCTCGATGCTGTAGCGGCGTTCGAGGTGTTTGAGCGCGAGGCTTGAAAAGATCGCGAAGGCAAAAAATATCGCGGCAATCACCAGATAGAAAAACATCTGCCTTGCCGTGGCATTGCCTGCCTGTTTGGCGACCTGAACCATGTCATTGAGACCCAGCAGCGAAATAAGGCCTGCACTCTTCAGCAGCACTTGCCAGATGTTGCCAATGCCGGGTAAGGCGAAGCGCATCATTTGTGGAAAACGAATGCGCCGCAGGACTTGCCAGTGACTCATGCCGTAGGCGCGTGCCGCTTCCAGCTGACCCGATGGAATCGCCTGCAGTGCGCCGCGAAAGGTTTCCGCGCAGTAGGCACCGTAGATGAACCCCAGCGTGCCGATTGCGGTGCCGTAGGGGTTCAACTGGAAAGATTCCTGGTCGAACACTTCTGCTACCTGATTCAGCCCGATCTGCGCGCTGTAATAGATGAGCAGCATCAGTACCAGATCCGGCACGCTGCGCACCAGCGTGGTATAGACCGTCGCCAGCCAGCGCAATGGCGCCAGCGGCGAGAGCTTTGCCAGAGCCCCGAGCAGCCCCAGGACGATAGCGACGCAAGCAGCCCAAGCGGCCACCTGCACGGTCAACCAGGCGCCCTGGAGAATGAGATTACCGTACCCGTCGAGAAACATGCTGTCAGGCTCCATGGGGGAGGTTATTCAGGGGGCGACGTTGGGCGAGATGTCGAAATCGAAATATTTGCTGGCAATGCGCTGGTAGGTGCCGTTCTGGTGCAGCCGCTCCAGTGCCTTATTGATGTCTTTGGCCAGTTCGGTATCGTTTTTGCGCAGGCCGATGCCAGTTCCCGGGCCGAAGATTTCCGGAGATTTGACTACCTCGCCGACGTAAGCGAAGCCTTTGCCCATCGGCTTTTTCAACAGGCCTTCGGACACCGCAATGGCGTCGTCAAAGGCTGCATCCAGTCGGCCGTTGATCAAGTCTGAGTAGGTCAGGTCACTGCTCTGATAAGGCACGATTTCCGCGCCCTTGAGGCCCCACATCCGTTTGGCATAGACCTCGAAAACGCTGCCTTGCTGCACGCCGATGCGCTTGCCGCGCAGGGATTCTGCAGTCGGCTGCAGGGGACTGCCTTCGGGCGCGACGAGACGGGCCGGGGTGTCGTACAAGGTGTCGGAGAAGGCGATTTCGGCCTTGCGTGCCTCAGTGATCGACAGGGCGGACAGTATCCCGTCAAACTTCTTGCCTTTAAGTGCCGAAACCATGCCGTCGAAAGCGTTCTCCACCCAGATGCAACGGCGCTTTAGTTCAACGCACAGACTTTCTCCCAATTCGATATCGAAGCCTGTCAGTGAGCCGTCTGGCCGTTTGGATTCAAAGGGCGGGTAGGTGGGATCAACCCCGAACCGCAGCTCTTCGCTGGCGCCCCACGACAGCAATGGGCTGGCCAGAAACAACAAACCGATCAGACTTTTTTTCATTGGCGGGGTCTCTGTGAAGGGTGGTTAAAACTGCCCCGGAGGACTCCGGAGCAGTGCGCATCAACCCTGAGTGTTCAAGGCCTGTTTCAGTTGTCGAACGCGTTCGCTGTCCACCGGTTGTCCATGACCAAAGCCGCCGTCCCACCCACACACTTGACCGGCGTAGTCGACACCCCGGAAAAGGCAGTTGGCGAGGTTTTGCTGCGCTTGCCATGCGAGCAGGAACGCGGCGATAAAGCCGTCGCCAGCGCCCATGCTGTCAACGAATGTGCAGCGCAGCGCAGGTTGCTCATGGGTGCCTTGCGCATCGACTGCGATTGCGCCCTGGGCGCCGCGAGTGATCACCACGACCTCAGGGCCCAGTGACCGCATGGAGTTCGCCAGTTCATACGCCTGGATAGAAGACAGGTCGGCTGCCGAGAAGAAAGCGATGTCGACCTGTTTGATCACGGCCTGCCAATCGAACTCGGCCCAGTTGTCCGAGAAGTCGAAAGACAGGCAGCCGCATGCATCACGAATTTTCACCACCTGGCTTTCCAGGCCGCTGTACAGGCTGCTGTGGGCCAACGGGAATCTGGCGATGTAGGTCAGATCTTCGGCATCGAGGCGCAGTCGGCGACATACGCCCGGATCACTGCCGAGAAACACGCGCTCGCCTTCCGCGCTGTCGACGCACGCCCAGCCGCTGGCATCGGGCAGCATCCGGCATCGTGACACCTCGACCGTTTCCTGATGCAGGCAGTCGAGCAGGTACTGGCCGTGGCGGTCATCGCCCACGCAGCCAAGGTAGGCGCTGCGCGCACCGAGTCGCGCAGCTAACACGGCGACATTGAGTGCATTGCCGCCGGGATACTCAATGTTCTGGTCCAGATACACATCTATAGTGTTGTCGCCTATTGCGATCAGGCCCGCCATGCTCAGTACTCCGTTTTCCACATGTAGCGGCGGGTGGTCAGCGGCTGCTGATGCCAGACTGCGAGATGGGCGGCGATGCGCTCGGCGGCGATGCCGACGATGTAAGGCGCCACGATTGCGCGAATCTCCGGGTCGATGCCCTCCATGGGAAAGTCTTTGGAGTCATAGACCATGACCCGCTCGGTGTAACGCTGACAAAAACGCACGACGCGCTCCATCTGTGCCCGGCTGGGGTCTTCGCCGACCAGCAGGAGCAGCGGGGTGGTTGCGTCGATGGCTTCGAACGGGCCGTGGAAAAACTCCGCCGCCTCCACCGGCAGGCAGTGGAGCCACTGACTTTCCATCACCACACAGACGCCGAACACATAGGCGGTGGTGAACATCGGGCCCGAGGCGAGGAAATACATGAGGCGGTCATCTTTGTAGAGCCGTGCCTCTTCGGTTGCACGCTCGTCGTTGTTGATCGCAGCGTCGGCCAGCGCCTGCGGTAGCGCCTTGAGTGAGCGGACGAGCTTGTCCAGCAATGGCCAGCCTTCGCGTTTGGCCAGCAGACCGCCTATCAATGCCTGCAGAATCATGAAGCAGCCGAAGTAAGCCTCGTCGGTGCGCCCCAGCAGAAAACAATGCTGCACGGCCTGAGCCAGGGGCAGTTCAGCGGTTTGCGTCACCCCGACAGTGAGACACGGTTTGTCTTGCAGAAAACGCGCGGCAGCGATGGTTTCCTGAGTGGTTCCAGACTTGGACGCCAGGACCACAAGCGTGCGCTCGTCCAGTCGCGGCGGATCAATGTCCATGAAGTCAGCCGGAAAATAACGGCGTACTTCCAGCGTCTGGCTGTAGCGTTCGATCCAGTATTGCAGGCCCAGCATGATGCGATTGGGAGCACCGCAACTGACAAAATAAATGCGGTCAATCCGTGTTGCCAGTTCCTGGCCGAACTGGTGAGCGTCATCGACGATATGCACGGATTGCTGCAAGGAAGCGACAAATGCTTCCCGGTTGAACTGGATCGCCATGTGAACTCCTCAGGCCGTATTACGGTGATCCGGGCTGCTGTTCGTGATCACCATTTAGACCAAAATCTATACCACGAAAAATACCAATACAAGGCATTTCCACCGTGGTCTAATGGTCCGATCTGGCGTTTTCATCGTTTTGCTGGCGTCTGATCATGAGTGGTTGTTCAAGCAAGCGGCTCGCAGACGACCGTGGGTGTATTACAGCGTCACAAGTGCGACAGAAAAAACTTCCAGGATGTAGACCATGAAAGTGACCGCTGCAAAACCATCAGACGTGACGCTGCTTGCGCCTCAACGCAAGCAGGTCGCGTGGCAAGCCGTCCAGGCACTGCTGGAAATGCTGGAGCGCCCAGAGTTTGGCCCGACCGAACGCATCCCGGCAGAGCGGGACCTGGCCGAGCATTTGGGAATCAGCCGGATGACGTTGCGAAAGGCGCTACAGACGTTGATCGATCGCGGAGTTCTGGAGCGCCGGGGCAATCGCGGAACCTTTGTCACCGCTCCGGGCGTCGAGCGTCCTCTCAACACCGTAGCGCGCAAAGGCATCGCCGAAGTGGTCGAGCAGGCAGGAGCCCGGCCAGGCAGCAAATTGCTCTATTTCGAACAGACCCAGGCCAGTGCACGCGTCGCCAGATTATTGAAGATCCAGGAAGGGGATGCATTGCTGACCATCAGACGTTTGCGCACCGTGGATCAAAAGCCGTTCTGCATCGAGACCAGCTACATCCCTGCGGCACGCGCGCCGGATCTGGTGGCGGGTGACCTGATCGAAGGCGCCTCGTTGTATGCCTTGCTGTTGGCCAGGTATCAGATCGAAATAGAGAGTGATGAGGGCACTTTGAGCGTGGCCACCATGAACGACCAGGAGGCGCGCCTGCTGGAAGTCGAGCCCGCCACCGCCGCGCTGGTCTATCGCGGCGTGATCTTCGATCAATTCGGGCAACCGGTGGAGTACCTGGTGTCGGTCAACCATCCTCAACGCGTGGTGTTCAAGCTTGCAGACAGCCGAATCAATAGCCTGCATACCGACCCTTAGACATGGGTGAAACCGTTGGTGAGCATTGTGATGCGCGGTGGCGACTCAGGTGACGGCAGTCTTTTTCCTGATGGAAACCTGTGAGGTCACCATCAGCACTATCGCCGGGATTATCACGACACTGGCCGACATCATCGTGCCCCGAATTCCGACCGAGTCCAGCGCCTGGCTGCCGACAATGACGCCCATACCAATTGCTGTGCGCCAACCGTCGTATTGCCCGACCAGGTTGATCAAGGGAACGCCTGCCACGGTGGCGATGGTGATGCCACTCGTGACGACAGATGTCGCCAGCCCAACTCGCCTGGCCGACACCAGATGGGCCGCTGTGGCGGCTACGGTCGCCCAGACAACCCCGTGAGCCAAGGCACCGAGAATACGCGCACCCAGCAATATCGAGAATTCGCCGGACAGTGCAGCCAGGCCGTTTGACGCCGCCGGTGCGAGCATCAGCACGATGAGCAATACCTTGCGCGAGACCCTGCGGCTGAGCCAGTGGGACAACAGCCCGCTGGCTGCACCGATCCACGCATACAAGGTCACCGTCAGGCTGATATCGGACGGCGTTCGACCCAGGTCCGTCGAGATGAGCGACAGCACACCGATTGGAGCGAATTCGGAGGTGACCATCACAAACGATGCGATGCAAAGCACACCGACGGCACATCCTGTTCGCACGGCTGAGTGAGTCATGGGACGTGCCTGTCCCTGGCTAGTCGGTTGTCTTCATGATGCTGCTGTTTCGGATGCTCGACAGCATGATAACCGTGAAGCCGGTCCTGACGGTAAGGCGTTTCCAGGCATGGCGGACAAGAACGGTCGGGTCTGAGCAAGGTGTTTTTTATCACCGTTCATCCAGAAACGGGCACTTTCGAAACCGCGCTGGTCTCTCAATTTCAAGCGCGGATGTACTGCGCCGCAGACTGGAGATATCAATGACTATTGAAAACAACGGGCCAGAAAGCCCTTATCCAGGCCCGGCCGAGCCAGGGAGCGACAAACAGGTGTATCCCGATAGAAATAGCGACACAGAGGGCGACATCAGCGATGACACCAGTCGCAATGACGTTGCGGATGATCCGGATATGCCGGTCACCCCGCCCGTTGACGAGGCCGAGGAGCCTTCACCGGGAAGTGCGAGCTGACGCGTTTCTCTGAGCGCGGGACCTCGCCACTGCGCGAGGTCCTGTCTTTGGGGCGATCCAGTGCGTATCGACCCCGCCGGAAATCGTCTTATTGATTCAAGGCCTGTGCTGTGTCCAGATCGGTGACCAGCACATCAAGATAGCCACCTTGCAGTGCGCCACGAATGGCCTGCACTTTGCGCGTCCCGCCCGCCAGGCCAAGAACCCGGTTGATGGTGCGCAGTTTCGGCAAGGCCACTGACACCACGAATTCTTCGTCTTCTTCCAGCACAGGGCGGCCCTGGGCGTCGAAGTAGCGCAAACAGATATCGCCCACCGCGCCGCGCTCGGCGAGCAGACGCAGCATGTCTTCGGTGTAGTAGTTGCCACTGTTGCGCAGCAACTGCGACGGCTCCAGTTCGCCGATGCCGACGATCGCCAGCGTGATGCTGTCGAAGCGGTTGAGGACCTCTTTGACCTCTTCCATTTCGACGATCCGCTGTTTGCTTTCCACCGATTGTTCGATGCTTTGTGAGGGCAGCAGAAAGGCGGGGCAGTTGAGCAGGGTTGCCAGACGCTGGGTCAGCAGCGTGGCTTCGAAAGCCCCTTTGTTGCCTACACCGCCCAACAACTGCACCACTTCCTGAGCGCCCTGTTTGCCTGGCTGAGCGTGCATGTGCCCGACCATGGCGCGAATGGTACTGCTCCACGAGGAGATGCCGATATGGTCTTTGGGGCTGAGGCTGGTTTCCAGATAATGCGCGGCAGCAGAACCAATGGCCTGTTTGATGCTTTCTTCATTACCAGGCTCGGTGGCCTCGAC
Organism: Pseudomonas californiensis; assembly: GCF_021147775.1. Classification (GTDB taxonomy): domain Bacteria; phylum Pseudomonadota; class Gammaproteobacteria; order Pseudomonadales; family Pseudomonadaceae; genus Aquipseudomonas; species Aquipseudomonas californiensis. The sequence goes on along the minus strand of NZ_JAGTPK010000006.1, from coordinate 108,748 downwards.
CACGATCACCCGGCGCACGCCATACAAACGTTGCAGTTGGCTTTCCAGTTCAAGGTGCAAGCCTTGCGGGCGCATTACCGTGATCTTTACCACGCCTTCCTGCAAGGCGCGGCGCAGGGCGCGGCTGATGAACGACTGGGACAAATCAAGCTGTGCGGAAATCTCGGACTGTTTGAGTCCTTCTTCGTAATAGAGGCTGGCGATCTTGGTGATCAACCGCTGTTCTTCGATCTGGCTCATGCAGGCCCCAATAATGAATCGATACGTAACACGCGGGCGAGGATAGCAAACCGGTGGCAGGTCGTGCCCGCCACGGTGGTCACGACATGATGAGGCCACCGTCGATATTGATGGCCTGGCCGGTCAGGTAGGCCGCATCATCGGAGGCCAGAAACGCGACCAGACCCGCCACGTCAGACGGTTTGCCGGCGCGCCGCAACGGAATGTTCTTCACCCATTCGGCCATCAGTTCGCCTTTGGCATAACGTTTTTCATCGGTGCTGAGAATCTCGCCCCAGACCCGGTCGTTGTAATCCCACATTTCGCTCTCGATGATGCCGGGGCAAAACGCGTTGACGGTGATGTTGTGGCGGGCCAACTCCAGCGCCAGGCTCTGGGTGATGCCGATCACGCCCATTTTGCTGGCGGCATAGTGAGGGGTGTAGATGAACCCCTGGCGCCCTTGGCCCGACGAGGTATTGATCAGCCTGCCGCTGCCCTGTTTGACCATGTATTTCGCCGCCTCGCGGCAGCCGAGCCAGACGCCGGTGGTGTTGACCTGCAGGACCTTGTCGAAGTCTGCTCTGGGCATGCTGTCGAAATGATCGATGGTGATAATGCCGGCATTCTGAACCGACACGTCGATACTGCCGAAGCGTTCATGGGCGGTGTGGTACAGGCGTTGAATATCGTCTTCGCGGGTGACGTCGAGCCCCAGCGCGATACTGCTGACCCCGTACTCGCTGGCCAGTTGCTCGGCGGTAAACGTCACCCGTTCAAGGTCGTTGGACGCCAGCACCAGATCGGCACCTTCCTGCGCGAAGCGCTCGGCGATACCGGCACCGATGCCTCGGCATGCGCCAGTGATAACCACGGTTTTGCCACTGAAACGTTGGGACATGAATAAATCTCCGCTTGCGTGCAGGGGTTGGCTTACCAGCAGACAAAACCACCGTCGACCAACAGGTCGACGCCGGTGCAGAAGGACGATGCCTGAGTGACCAGAAAGATCGCCGGGCCGACCATTTCCTCGACACTGGCCATGCGGCCCATGGGCGTGGTCTGTTCGAAGATCTTCACTTGTTCGGCCACTTCTGGGCGCGAGTTCATCGGCGTGGCGGTATAGCCGGGGCTGATGCAGTTGACGCGCAGGCCTTTGTCCGCCCATTCCATGGCCAGGCTTTTGCTCAGGTGGATGACGCCGGCTTTGGACGCGTTGTAATGCGCTTGCAGCAGACCGCGGTTCACGATGCTGCCGGACATCGAGGCAATGTTGACGATGGCTCCCTTGCCACGCGGCAGCATCACGGCGGCCTGCGCCTGGCAACTGAGAAAAATACCGGTCAGGTTGATGTCCAGCATGGTCTGCCAGCGCTGCAACTCCAACTCTTCTGCGGCCTGTGCATTGGCGATTCCGGCGCAGTTGACCGCCACGCTGAGTTCGCCAAGTTCGGCTTCGGCGCGAGCCACGGCGGCATCCAGCGCGGTACGGTCGGTGACGGTGCCGCTTAGCGCCAGCGCACGACGGCCCAGCGCACTGATCCGTTCGACGGTGCTGTTGATGCCGGGGCTGGCAGGCAAGTCGAAGCAGGCGACATCGGCGCCGGCTTGCGCCAGCCCGACAGCAATGGCCTGGCCAATGCCGCTGCCTGCGCCGGTGACGAACGCTACCTGACCATCAAGACGAAAAAGTTGCATGAGTCACTCCGCGGTATGAACTGGCTTGTTATTGTGTGTGCCACTGTTATGTGTGCAATTCAGGCGGTGGCCATTTCCATGACCGACACTGGAGTGGCCTCGCCGCGCTCAAGAATGCCCATCTGCCGACCACGGCTCATGACCATGACCCGATGCGACAGACCGAGCACTTCGTCCAGATCGGAACTGACCACGATCACCGCCATGCCATTGGCTGCCAACTCGGCAATCACTTCATAAATGGCCGCCCGCGCACCGACGTCGATGCCTCGGGTCGGCTCATCGAGAATGAACACCTTGGGGTTGCGTGCCAGCCACTTGGCGATGATGACTTTCTGCTGATTACCGCCCGACAGGCTGCCAATCCGCTGTTCAGGTGCACCTTTGACGCCCAGTCGAGATACCGCTTTCTGGGCAAACTCGCGCAGGCGCCCAGGCATCACCCAACTGCCGCTGTGCAGCAGGTCGGTGTTGCCGTAGACCAGGTTGTCTTCGATCCGATGCTCGACCACCACGCCTTGTTGCTTGCGGTCCTCTGGCACCAGCACCACACCCGCCTGGATCGCTTCCGATGGCGAGCGCAGCTTGCGTGTTTGTCCATCCAACTGCATTTGCCCGTGAATGTCATGGGCAGCGCCAGCGATCACCCGAACCAGCTCGGTGCGACCTGCGCCGACCACTCCCGCGATGCCGAACACCTCACCGGCACGCACGCTGAAGTCGATCCCATGCAGCGCAAACTCCCGGCAGGTCAGGTCCTTGACCTGCAACATCACGCGTTCCTGTGGTGCTTGCAGGGCAGGGAAGATCCGGTCCAGGCTGCGCCCGACCATGTCTTCGACCAGCTCGCGCACAGGCACTTGTGCCGTGGCGTGCAGGGCGATCTGCTGACCATCACGCAGCACCAGAATGCGGTCGGCGATCCTGGCAATCTCTTCCAGCCGGTGGCTGATGTAGATGAAGGAAACGCCTTCGGCCTTGAGGCGTTCGACCTGCTTGAACAGCAGCTCGGTTTCCTCGCCACCCAGGGCAGCAGTGGGTTCGTCAAGAATCAGCAAACGCGCGTTCAGGGTCAGGGCCTTGGCGATTTCCACCAGCTGTTGTGCGGCGACGCTCAGGCCTTCTACCTTGCGCGAAGCCGAGACGTTCAGACCCAGGCGCTGCAATTGCTTTTGCGCCTGAGCCTCGATGTAGTCGCGGTCGACCCGCCCGTGACGCATGGGCAGGCGACCGACAAAGATGTTTTCGGCAATCGACAGTTGTGGCAGCAAGCGAATCTCTTGATGGATCAAACCGATGCCTGCAGCCAGCGCCGCGCCCGGCGAGGCCGGCGCATAGTCTTCGCCAAGCCAGGTCATGGAGCCACCCGTTTCGGGCTGCACGAGACCTGCGATGATCGACGACAGAGTTGATTTGCCCGCGCCGTTCTCGCCGAGCAGGGCCAGCACCTCACCGGGCTGAACGTCGACGTTGATCTGCGCAAGCACCTTGACCGGGCCGTAGGACTTGCCGATGTTGCGCAGGCACAGCACGGCCGGTGAATCGGCTTGCGGGCGTTGAGGCTGATTACTATCAAGAGCTGCTTGCATACCGACCTCTCGACTCAGGGATGCTGTTGCAGGAAAGGCGCAACGTTTTCCTTGGTGGTCAGTACCGTTTCCAGCAATTGTTCCTTGGGTACTGCCTTGCCTTCCTTGAGATCGACTGCCGAGGCGACGGCCATACGGCCCATTTTCTGGGTCTGCTGGGTCATGGTCGCTTGCAGCACGCCGCTGTTGACCGCCTTGAGGCCCGCCACGTCGCCGTCGAAACCGACGATGACGACGGGTTGTGCCAGGTTGGCAACCTTCACCGCCTGCGCGGCACCCAGTGCCATGGCGTCGGCGCGGCCGAAGAATACGGTGATATTCGGGTCACGCTGCAACAGGTCCTGAGCCACGGCAAAGCCTTTGTCCTGTGCCCATTCTGCAGGCTGCTCGGCCACGACTTTCAGGTCGGGAAAGCCTTTCAGACCTTCCTGAAAGCCCTTGGCCCGATCGTTTTCAGGGGTGGTCCCCAACTGGCCCTGGAGGATGGCGATACGGCCCTTGCCGTTGGTTACTTTGCCCACGTACTCGGCCAGGCTGCGCGCGCCCGCCACGCTGTCGCTGGCAATGAACGTGTCGCCCGGTGCGTCAGGCGCGTTACGGTCAACGGCAATGACCGGAATGCCTGCAGCCTTGGCGGCTTTTACCGGGACACCAGCGGCGGTTGCACCAGCGGGGATGTAGATCAAAGCGTCGATCTTGCGTGTGATCAGGTCTTCGATCTGGCTGACCTGGGTCGACGAGTTGCCTTGCGCATCGACAGTGATGATCTTGATGCCCCTGGCTTTACCTTCTGCTTCAACTGACTGTTTGATCTGGTTGAAGAAGTCGGCCTGAAGGTTGGCGACGGCCAGCCCGATGGTCAGCTCCTTCGCCCAGGTCGACCCGGCAGTGGTGAGGGTGGCAGCGGCCAAGGCCGTCGCAAGCAGCAGTTTTTTGGTCATGAACATGGCGGTGACTCCTGATTTTATTTTTGGTGGTGTCAACAAGGATCAAACGCAAAACGGGACAGCTTATCGAGCGGTGTTGGAACGGCGACGCAATGTATCAATGGTGACGGCAAGGGCAATGACCACGCCGATGACCACCTGTTGAATAAAGGGAGAAACACCCAGCAGATTCAGGCCATTGCGCAGCACGCCGATGATCAGCACGCCCACCAGAGTGCCACCGACACTGCCGACGCCGCCGCTGAGGCTGGCGCCGCCAATCACTACTGCGGCAATGGCATCCAGTTCCAGGGTCAGACCTGCGCTGGGTTGTGAAGAGTCGAGGCGGGCGGCCATGGTCACAGCGGCAATCCCGGCCAGTGCGCCGCTGATGGCATACACCCACAAGGTGATTGCGCGAACCTTGATGCCGGACAGGCGCGCCACTTCCGGGCTGCCGCCGATGGCGTAAAGATTGCGGCCGCCGGCACGAAAACGTAGGAACACCCAGGCCGCCACCAGCATGACCAGAAACAGTCCGACGGTTGCCGAGAGAAAGCCGAAATGCCGCACGGTAGCGAGGCTGGTGAACCAGTCCGGGTACCCCACGATCTGCCGACCTTCGGTAAGGATGTTCGCCAGGCCGCGCGCTACCGACATCATGGTCAGCGTCGCGATAAAGGCGGGCAGCCTGGCATAGGAAATCAGCAGCCCGGAGACCAGGCCGGCCAGCATGCCGGTGGCAATCGACACCGGAATCGCGAGGCCCAGTGGCAAGCCCTGATCCTGATACAGCCAGCCGAGCATCATCATCGAAAAGGCCAGCACCGAGCCCACCGACAGGTCGATCCCGCCGATCACGATCACCGCCGTCATGCCGATGGCAAGAATGCCCAGCACGGTCACTTGATCAAGAATGTTCAAGCCGTTACGCAGTGAGAAAAAGAATTCGGAGCTGAAGGAGAAGACCAGCACCAGCAGTGCGAGGCCGATCAACGGGCCGCCGATGTTGTTGGGCAGCAGTTTGAGCAATCGCGCACGGCCGGACGGCTTGGCGGTGGCCTGATGGACAGAGGCTTTAGCGTCCACAGTGTTCTCCCGATTTATTTTTTTTGGAGGTCTTCAGACATCATGAATATTTATGCATACTTGACTGTTAATTCAGGTTCCGTTTCTGGCGACATAAAGTCAAGCGGTTTAATTTTCTGCATGCAGTGCCTCGTTGGATCTGTTGCGCCTGCAACCCCCGATCCAGAGACGCGAACGTCCTGTCAGCCCTCAAGGGACAGCGACCACCGGTAGGAATATTTCATCTTTTCAACGCGTGTCTCTCTTGACCTGTCGGCCGAACAGCGTCTAAATAGAAATATATTGTCAATGCTGAATAAATATTCAAAGCAGCATTGAACGCTTCAATCCCGCGTGGTCAGCCCACAGGAGCCGCTGCATGAACGCCTTTCAGTACGACGCCCAGCAGATCAAAGAACAGGCCCGCCTGATCCGGCGCCTGGTGATTACCCTGAACGCCGAGTCACCGGCGGGAGGACACACCGGCGCAGATCTTTCAGAAACCGATATTCTGGCCACACTGTATTTCCGGATACTCAACACCGGCCCGGAGCGCACCGAAGACCCGCAGCGCGATATTTATATTCAGAGCAAGGGCCATGGCGTGGGCGGCTTGTATTGTTGTCTGGCTCAGGCCGGGTACATTCCCAAGGAATGGCTGCCCACCTATCAGCATTTTAATTCCCATCTGCCGGGTCACCCGGTGCGCCAGAAGACTCCGGGCATCGAGCTCAACACCGGAGCACTGGGCCATGGCTTGCCGGTAGCAGTAGGGCTGGCGCTGGCGGCGAAGATGTCTGGCAGTGCGCGGCGCATTTATGTGCTGACCGGCGACGGCGAACTGGCCGAAGGCTCTAACTGGGAGGCGGCCATGGCGGCGGCCAAATACGGCCTGGACAACCTGTTCGTGATTGTTGACAAGAACAAACTGCAGCTCGCCGGGCTGACGGCAGAGATCATGCCGCTCGACCCTCTGGACGTTAAATGGGCCGCATTTGGCTTCTCCGTCAGTGAGTGTGACGGCAACGATGTTGGCCAACTGGTGGAGAGTCTGGAGCAGATGCAGACCCACAAAGGCAAGCCTCAGGTACTGATCGCTCACACCATAAAAGGCAAGGGCGTGTCGTTTATCGAAGGTCGTCCCGAGTGGCACCACCGTGTACCGAAGGGTGATGAAATCAGCGCGGCACTGGAGGAGTTGAATCATGGCGAGTGAACATTTGGCCAGTGTCATGGTGGAGGCGTTCATTGCCGCCGTCGAGGAGGGTCTGGATGTGGTGCCGGTGGTCAGCGACTCGACATCCACCGCCAAGATCGGACCGTTCATGCAGCGTTATCCGGAGCGGGTCATCAACGTAGGGATCGCCGAGCAATCACTGGTCAGCGTCGCTGCCGGGCTGGCGTTGGGTGGCAAGATCGCCGCCACCTGCAACGCCGCGCCGTTTCTGATTTCTCGTGCCAACGAGCAGATCAAGGTGGACGTCTGCTACAACCACGCCAACGTCAAGATGTTCGGCCTCAATGCCGGGACCAGTTACGGTCCGCTGGCGAGCACCCACCACAGCCTCGACGACATTTCCGTGATGCGTGGCTTCGGCAACGTGCAGATCTTTGCCCCGTCCGATCCGTTGGAATGCCGACAGATTGCCGACTACGCGTTGCGCCACAATGGCCCGGTGTACATTCGCCTCGACGGCAAGGCATTGCCTGAGCTGCACGACGCCAGCTACCGTTTTGTCCCCGGGCAGGTAGATATTCTGCGCACCGGCAAAGACGTCAGCATCGTCGCCCTAGGGTCGGTGGTGCACGAAGCGGTGGACGCTGCAGCGCTATTGGCGGAACAGGGGATTGAGGCTCAGGTCATCAATCTGTCGTCGATCCGACCGTTGCAGCGCGATGTGTTGCTGAGCGCCTTGTCAGGCACGCGGGGCGTGGTCACGGTCGAAGAGCACAATATCAATGGCGGGCTGGGCAGTCTGGTCGCCGAGGTTCTTGCCGAAGGTGCGTTGGGTATTGCACTGATCCGGTTGGGTATCGGTGACGGCGAGTATGCTGCGGCTGGCGCACGTGAACCCACGCGCGCATTGCATGGCATAGACGCCGCCGGGATCGCGGCGGCTGCACTGCGTTTGCGTTGAGTGAGCCTCGAAACCATGAATGAACCCACCACAAACACGCCGTCACCGTTGATTCTGGCGATAGACGAAGGCACCAGCAACGCCAAGGCGGTGCTGGTCAATGCACAGGGGCAGGTCATCGCCCGCGGTTCGCGCCCGCTGACTGTCAGTCATCCACAGTCCGGCTACTCGGAGCAGGACCCACTGCAGATCTGGCACAGCACGCTTCAAGCCATCGACGAGTGCCTGTCCGGGGTGGGGCAACCGATTACTGCCTTGGCGATCAGTAACCAGCGCGAGTCGGTGGTGGCCTGGGACCGGATCAGTGGCGAGCCGCTGTCACCCTGCATCAGTTGGCAATGTCGACGCTCGTTGCCGTTGTGCAATGAGCTGCACGCGCAGGGCCATGAGGCGACGATTCTGGAAAAGACCGGGCTGGCGCTGGACCCGATGTTTTCCGCCGGTAAATTCCGCTGGATTCTCGATCATCTCGACCAGGGTCATGCCCGTGCTGCTGCGGGCGAGATCTGCCTCGGTACGGTGGACAGCTGGCTGCTCTGGAAACTCAGCGGGGGCGAGGTGTTTGCCACCGACTATTCCAATGCTGCGCGTACCCAGCTGTTCAATTTGCAGACCTGCGCATGGGACCCTGAATTGCTGGCGCTGTTCTCGATACCTGAAGCGGCATTGGCCCCGATCAGACCCAGTGCCGGACTGTTTGCTCACACCGCAGCGTTCGGTCGTCTGGCAGCCGGGATTCCGGTGCTGTCGATGGTCGGCGACTCGCATGCGGCGCTTTATGGGCAGGGCGGTTTCGAGCCGGGTCTGGTCAAGGCGACGTTGGGCACCGGTTCGTCCTTGATGACGCCGATGGGCGGCCCGATTGCCTCCAGCCATGGGTTGTCCACAACCCTGGCCTGGCATGAAGGCGTGACTCCGACATACGCCATGGAAGGCAATATCGTGCACACCGGGGCGGCAGTGCAGTGGGCGTCGCGGCTGGTGGCGGGGGATTCTCTCGATGCGCTGACCGACCACGCGGCACAGTTACCCGATAACGGCGGGGTGTACTTTGTGCCTGCGCTGTCCGGGCTGGGGGCGCCGCACTGGCAGGCCGAGGCGCGAGGGCTGATCTGCGGCCTCACCGAAGGCACGTCGGGTGCGCATATTCTGCGCGCTGCGCTGGAGTCGATCGGTTATCAGATTCGCGATGTGTTCGATGCGATGCAGGCCGACATCGGCAGCTCGCTCAAAGAGCTGTGGGTGGACGGCGGTGCAACGCGCAATCGCTGGCTCATGCAGTTTCTCGCTGACCTGTTGCAGCGGCCGGTCATTCGCAGCCTCTCGCCGGAAGTGTCAGCACTCGGTGCGGCACACTTGGCGGGCAGGGCGCTGGGCATCTGGGCCACTGACCTCAGCCTGCAAGCGCTGGAGCGCCAGCGGGAGCGTTTCGAGCCCACCCCTGGCTCGAATCTGGATGGCCTCTACCAGGACTGGAAAAAAGCCCTCGAGCGTACGGTTCGTTAACACTGTCTGCCAGCTGGAAGCGCTCCGGCTGGCAGCATAGAGCCAGGTTTCTGTTCAGGGCTTCCAGACTTCGACGTCCTTGGCATCCACCGCCTTGGGCAGCAGGCCTGCAGCAAAGAACGCATCGGCGATCTTCTGTTGCTCGCCCAACTGATCAATCGTCACCGGCTGAATTTGATAGCTGCGATGCGCATTGGCCTCCTCGACCGTCTCCAGCCCCAGATTGCCCCACAACGGGCTGAGTATCTGCGCGGCCTCGCGCGGGTGGGCTTTCACCCAGTTGCCGGTCTTGTACAACTCGTCGTACACCACCTTGAGCACCTGCGGATGCTTGCTGGCGTAATCAGTGCCCGTCAGGTAATAGCGCTTGTAGCTCGCCAGCCCTTTGCCGTCGGCCAGGGTGCGGGTCGGCAATTGGCGTTTGGCGCTGGTCAGGAAGGGTTCCCACGTCACCCAGGCGTCGACCTTGTTGTTCTCGAAGGCTGCGCGGCCGTCCGCAGGCGACAAGTAAGCGGGCTGAATGTCGGTGAATTCCAGCCCGGCCTTTGCAAGCACAGAGATCAACAGATAATGAGCGCCGGCGGCTTTGGTGACCGCGACCTTCTTGCCTTTCAGGTCGGACAACTGACGCAAGGGCGAGCCCTGGTGGACGATGATTGCCTGGGCAGAAGGCGAGGGCGCTTCCTGAGCAAAATAAGTCAGCCTGGCCTGAGCGGCCTGCGCAAAGATCGGCACAGTGTCCGCCACATCCGCGCTGATGTCGACGTTGCCCACATTCAAGGCCTCCAGCAATGGCAGCCCGCTGGGGAACTCGTGCCATGTCACCTCGATGTTCTGCTGCGCGAGCGCTTTGTCGAGTGTGCCCTGAGTCTTCAGCAGAGTGATCAGCGTCGAGGATTTTTGATAGCCGATACGCAACGTCTCTTGCGCCTGAACCGGCAGCGAAGCGCAAAAGACCAGCGCGGCTGCGAAGCCTGCCAGGGATCGGATTGTTCGTTCAACGATTCGCGGTGTTCGGGTCATGGCATGCTCTTCGGTCGGGTAAGACGCAGTGAAATGGAGTCGCAGTGCCATGGAGCATAAGGTTCTAAGAAATATCTTTTAAATACCGTTCAGTCATTAGCTTAGGACTTTTGTTCGTCACTCTCCCGGTCTGTGCTTTTAATGCCCACGCACGGTCGGATGAAAATAAAGGTCACGACTGTTGACGATGAAGTAAGAGTGTAATAATGTCGTCGACACATTATGTATTAAGCAGGATGTCACACCATGCCAACCAGTAGCCGCTTTGTCGTTGCCGTCCATACCCTGACGGCGCTTGCTGTCAGTGACGGCAAGCCGCTACGTTCCGAGGACCTCGCGTTCTCGGCCCACACGGGTGCTGTGGTCATACGCGGATTGCTGTCTCGGCTGAGCGAGGCAGGTCTGACACGTTCCCAACTGGGGGCCGGCGGCGGTGCGTTACTGGCCAGGCCCGCAGATAAGATACGGTTGCTGGATGTGTATGTGGCAGTTGAGGACACGGAGTTGTTTTCAGTGCATCGAGTGCCCCCTTGCGAAAATTGCGCAGTGGGCGGGAATATTCTGCAAGCCTTGCGTCCCACTCTGGATCGCGCTCGTGCGGCGCTGGAGGACGAACTGGCGAAAATCACTGTCGCGGACATGGCAGCCGAAGTGGCGCGACTCGGGAAATTCAGCATCCCGCTGGTGTGGTGATTGCTCTGACCTTTCAAAGGCTTGACTTTAATTGTCGATGTGACGTCGACATAGTTTTTAATAGACGGCTTCGCCGTTAGCTCCCTGGACACCGCTGTCAGCTTTCGGGCGTGCTGGCAGCTCCTTCCAAGCCCTTCAAGCAGTCAGGAAAACATCATGAGTATTGGCATTATCGGTTCTGGCGCACTCGGTTCAAACATCGCACGGGCGTTCGCCAACAAAGGCATTTCAGCGATTCTGGCCAACAGCCGCGGTCCTGAGTCACTGGCCTCGCTGGTGCAGGAACTCGGTCCATCCATCAAGGCAGGCACGCTACAAGAGGCCGCCGCTGCCGATATCGTTATTGCGGCAGTGCGCTGGGTGGACGCTGAAAAAGTACTGAGCGGCTTGCCCGCCTGGGAAGGGCGCATTGTGATCGATGCGACCAACCCGGTAGAGTTCATCGACCCCGATTCGTCCGATGCCAACGATCCAGCAAACCCGCTTGCTGCCTATGGCATCAAAGCCGTGGACCTAGGGGGACTGCACTCCAGTGAAGTGTTTCGTCATTACGTGCCGGGTGCACAGGTCGTCAAAGCGTTCAATCACCTCGACGCAAGCGTGTTGTCGCAGCCTGACGTGTCAGGCGGCAAGCGTGTGTCGTTTTATTCTGGCGATGATGCTGCGGCAAAGACGCAAGTCCGCAAGCTCATCGAGGACGCTGGCTTTGCCGCATCGGACCTGGGCACGCTCGACGTGGGTGGTCCCTTGGCGTCGCTGCCCTTTGGTGCGCTGTCGGCACAAAACTTCATCAGGATCTGACGCCAGGGCAGGCTCCAGGCCAGCACCCGGTTTTCCGGCTGCTGGCTTTTTCTCGTCAAGGCTTCACTTGCGTCTAACCCTGGGGGCTACGCCGGTGAAATGCAGTCGGATGCTGGCCCAGGCGAGGTGTAACAGGCTGCGCAGGACCACGGCGTTGGTCGTCATGATCCGTATGGATACGCCACAGTCATTGGGCAGGCTGCTGACGCCTGCATAGCTGTCGGGTACGTTGCACACCACGTCGCGCAGTATCTGTTTCAATTGATCGACTGGCAGGTCATGTCCGATCAGCATGAAGGTAGCGAGGGCTTCGAATGGCCCGTTGACGCCCGGTGCATGGCGCTGCAGGTCTTCGCCGGTCAGCGCCAGTCGGTCACCGGCCAGCAATGTTCCGGCCGGGCAGCGCACTTCAAGGTCTGCCCGGTAGAAACCCGGCAGCCCTGCGTCGCCCTGTGGCGTGTGCAGGCAGAACGCGTCGCAGATCATCACGCGAGCGTCGGGGTGCAGGGTCACCTTTACCTGGCTGTGCAACCGTGCTTGCGGGAAGAGGATGGTGGCCATCGGCAGGTATTCCAGCAGCGCACCGGTTTCGGCGATCAGCGTGACAGTCTGGCTGGCCGGTTGTTCGAGCATGCTGTGGACAACGGTCGCCGCGCCGGTGCTGACGTGCACTTGCGCGCCCGGCCCAGCCTGAACGTGCAGATGCAGGTGATCGCCGGCAAACAGGCCGCCCGAACACGATTGCAGATACACCGCCGCCATGTCGGGTGGGTCCTGCGGTAATTTCAGTGTACGACCCAGGTGAAAGGGGTAACCAACGCTTTGCCGGGAAACAAAGCTCATCCCAGACGGCGCTTTGCTGAAACCGATATGGGCGCAGGCTTCGGTCCGTCTGAGTAATTGCGGCTGTGGCGCATTCATGGACGGTCGAACAGAACGGCGCGACTGATGGCGTCGACGACCTCGTCAACGCCGTCACCGGTGCTGCAATTGGTGAACAGCACGGGCTTGCCTTTGCGCGCCTCGGCGGATTCGCGCCGCATGCGTGGCAGATCAACCCCCACGTACGGCGCCAGATCATACTTGTTGACCACCAGCAGGTCGCAGCTCAGCACGCCGGGCCCTCGTTTACGCGGGATATCGTCGCCGCCAGCGACATCTATGACGAAGATCCAGTAATCCACCAGATCGAGCGAAAAAGTCGAGGCCAGGTTGTCGCCCCCTGATTCGATCAGTATCAGATCGAGTTTGTCGAACTGCACCTCCAGTTCGTCCGCCATTTGCAGATTGAGCGTCGGGTCTTCGCGAATGGCCGTGTGCGGGCACGCACCGGTTTCCACCGCACGTACCCGTTGCGGGTCGATCAGACCACTGCGTCGCACGCGCTCGGCGTCTTCGCGGGTGGCCAGATCATTGGTGATGATCGCAAGCTCGGTACCGCGGGCAATGAAGCGCGGGATCAATTGTTCAAGCAGTCGGGTCTTGCCAGAGCCGACCGGCCCACCAATACCCACCCGTGCAGCGCCGGGGTGAGGGAGCGGTTCAGAGACAGTCAGGGGCGAGGGGGTTGGCAAGCTCATCATCTGGTTTCCTGGGCGGTCGGGTTCGAGTCGGTCGGTTCGGGCTCAGCGCAGCATGTAGCGTTGCGCGAGGGGTACTTCGCTGACGGGGTCGCAATACAGACGCTCGCCGTCGGCGTAGACATCGAAGGTTTGTGGATCGACGCGGATGTCCGGACAGGCATCGTTGTGCAGCATGTCGGACTTGCGCAGGGTGCGTGTGCCGAACGCAGGCAGCAGCGCTTTCTTGAGCCCGAGCCGTGCGGCGGTGTCCGCCTCGACCGCAAGATGGTTGACGAAGTTGACTGACAGCGCCTGCTTCGCTTCCCCGAAAGCACCCCATTGCGGACGCATGATCAGGGGTTCGCAGGTGTAGAGCGACGCCGCAGAATCGCCCATCACGCCATGCACGATGAAGCCGCCCTTGACCACCAGTTCCGGCTTGATGCCGAAGAAGGCTGGCCGCCACAGCACCAGATCGGCAAGTTTGCCCGGCTCCAGCGAGCCGATGTAGCTGTCGATTCCGAACACCCGCGCTGCGTTGATGGTGTATTTGGCGATGTAGCGCTTGATGCGTTCGTTGTCGCCGAGTGCGGTGGTCTCCTCGGGCAGGCGACCTCGCTGGTCTTTCATCTTGGAGGCGAGCTGCCAGGTGCGGCATATCACCTCGTTGATGCGCCCCATGCCCTGGCTGTCGGAGCCGAGAATCGAAATCGCGCCGGTGTCATGCAAAATGTCTTCGGCGGCGATAGTCTGCGGTCGCACCCGTGATTCAGCGAAGGCCACGTCTTCCGGCACATCGGGATTGAGGTGATGACAGACCATGATCATGTCCAGGTGCTCGTCGAACGTGTTCACCGTGTAGGGGTTGGTCGGGTTGGTTGAGGAGGGGATGCAATTGGCTTTGCCTGCAACGCTGATGATGTCCGGCGCATGGCCGCCGCCCGCGCCTTCGGTGTGATACATGTGAATGGTGCGGTCGCCGATGGCCGCGAGAGTGTCTTCCAGAAAGCCGGATTCGTTGAGGGTGTCGGTGTGCAGCTGGACCTGGAAATCGTATTCGTCCGCCACCTTCAGGCAAGTGTCGATCACAGCGGGCATCGCCCCCCAGTCCTCATGGATTTTAAGCCCCAGACAGCCGCCGCGCAGTTGGCCGAGCAGCGATTCCGGTTTGCTGGAGTTGCCCCGGCCGAGAAAACCGAAATTGATCGGCCACGCCTCGGCGGCCTGGAGCATCTTGCCGACATTCCATTCACCGCCGCAGTCGATGCCGACCGTGATCGGGCCGAGCGAGCCGCCGATCAATGTCGTAAGGCCTGCTGCCAGCGCGTGATCGCAGAGCTGCGCAGAGTCGAAATGCACATGCACATCAATGCCGCCCGGTGTGACGATCAGCCCTTCGGCATCGCGCACAGTCGTCGCCACGCCGCAGATCAATTGCGGGTGAACGCCGTCCATGATCTGCGGGTTGCCCGCCTTGCCGATGGCGACGATCAGGCCCTCCTTGATGCCGATATCGCCTTTGACGATGCCGATGACCGGGTCAATGATCAGCGCATTGCAGATCAGCATGTCGAGCGCACCGTCATCACTGTCGTGGCCGGGCATCAGGCCCATGCCGTCGCGCAGGGTCTTGCCGCCGCCGTGCAGGCATTCATCGCCGGGCACCGAGTGATCGAATTCGACCTCGGCCAGCAGCGAGGTATCGCCCAGTCGCACGGCGTCACCTACGGTCGGGCCGTACATGGCGGCGTATTCCTTGCGGGTCATCGTGGCCATCGCTCAGGCTCCCTTGAACTGTTGGGCGCGCGCGCGCCCCAGTGCTGCAAGCTTGCAGGCCGGGTCGTGCAGGTTGCCATTGGTCAGGCCGCTGAAGCCGTGGATGTCGCCAGTGCCGCCGAACTGCACCAATTGCACCTCGCGCAGCTCTCCCGGTTCGAAGCGCACCGCCGTGCCTGCCGGGATGTCGAGGTGCATGCCAAAGGCCACGTCGCGGGGGAAATCCAGCGCCTTGTTGACTTCGAAAAAATGGTAATGACTGCCGATCTGCACCGGACGATCTCCCGTGTTGACGGCCCTGAGCGTGGCGGTTGGCCGACCGCTGTTGAGCTGGATGTCGCCCTCGGGCGAGAAGATTTCACCCGGAGTGGGCATGACCACCAGCGGCAGCAGCCCTGGCCGGATAGGTTGATGTACGGTGACCAGCTTGGTGCCGTCGGGAAACGTGCCCTCGACCTGCAGCACGGGTAACAGGTCGGCCACTCCAGGCATCACATCGTCGGTGCTGAGAATCGTCGAGCCGAAACCGATCAGTTCGGCCACACTGCGCCCCTCGCGAGCGCCTTCGAGAATTTCGTCAGCGATCAGCGCCGATGCTTCCGGAAAGTTCAACCGCAGGCCCTTGCCACGGCGTTTGCGCGACAGCTCGGCGGCGGTGTAGAGGGTGAGCCGTTCCAGCTCGGTCGGGGTCAGCAGCATGTCGGGGCTCCAGCGTTGGCGTTGGTGTGAGGTCGGGTCAATTGGCAAACAGACGCAGTTCCTGGGTTTCGTGTCGCATCACGGCAATTTCGGCCATGGGCGTAAAACCGCTGACGTGATCGATGTCAGGTGGCCCCTCGGCCATTAACTGCGCAATCAGCGGTTGAATGTCGGTCAGCACTCGCTGTGCATCGACGTGGCCCATGACGCCCAGCCGCACGGCGGCGCTGACCAGACCGGTGCTCAGGCCATGGGCGGCGGCCAGTTGGCAATGATCATCGTGCAGGCCGAGCTGTCTCCAGACCAGGCCCTGCATCACCGGCAGATGCCCGAGCGCTTCGCCGCTCAGAATGCGCTGCTGACAGGGCGCTGCGCCGGTCGTGCCCAATGCTGCATGCACACTCAGAAATGCCTGACCCACACGCCTGGAGCCCACGCGCAATTCTTCAGCCAGAGTCAGCGCCTCAACGCGGGCATCCAGCCTGGTCAGCGCCTGCGGATCATCGGCCACCTGCCAGGCGGCGAGCAGAAAGGCCCGATCGAAGCTGTTCCAGCGGTGACGCAGTTGTCCTTCGACGAACTGACGGACCTCTGTGCTGCGGTCATGGCGAGCCGTCCTCTGTCGACGCGGCAGCGACGCTTCTGCCGGGGTGCCCAGATGACCGTCGGCCCATAGCGTTTCCAGGCCCCACGACCAGGCAACTGCGCCGCCGGGGAAAAAGCTGTCCGCCTGTTGCAGCGCAAGTAACGTGCTGGCCAGCGTGTTCATGCGCGCTGCACTCGTCCGTCCGTGAGCATGGGGGCCAGACGCTCCAGGTAGTCGGCTTCCGGGCCGTTGAGCGGAATTTGCAGGGTGTCTCCGGCAAACCGCACGGCCCAGTGCATGTTGCCCGCGAAATAACCCAGCTCCAGCGCCGCTGCCGTGTCGCGCGGTCGCAGGTCGAGGCAGGTCTGATCCTGCATCTGCACGACAATGGCGCGCTGGCTGTCGAGCATCAGCACCGAACCATTGCGCAACTGCTGATGCCGCTCCAGGCGAATGGCGCAGTCGGTTCCCTGGTCGCTGGTCAGACGCAGGCGATGGCGCTGAATGTCCGCGCCGGACAGGCTCAGGGTTTCTAATTGGCCCGCGTGGCTCAGGTCGTGCAGACGGTCGGCGAGGGCAGGGTCACTCGCCTGGCCGAGGATGCGGTCGAGGATCAGCATGGCACTGTCTCCGGTCAGATCGTGAGGTAGCGCAGGATGCGCTCGCGGTCGACGGTTTCGCGGACTTCACTGTGCACAAATTCGCCTTTTTCGATGATCAGGTAACGGTCGGCCACGGCCATGGCGAACGACAGCACCTGCTCCGAGACAATCAACGAAAAGCCGCGCTCTTTTTTCAACAGGTTCAGCGCGCGGGCAATGTCCTTGATGATCGACGGCTGAATGCCTTCGGTGGGTTCATCGAGGATCAGCACCTTGGGGTTGGATACCAGCGCCCGGGCGATGGCCAGTTGTTGCTGCTGGCCGCCTGACAGGTTGCCGCCCTTGCGTCGGCGCATCTCGAACAGCACCGGGAAGTATTCGAAGATGTAATCCGGGATGGGCGCGGCAGGCAACCCCTGCATGCCGGTCAGGATGTTTTCCTCGACACTGAGGTAGGGAAAGATCATCCGCCCTTGTGGCACAAAGCCGACACCCGCGGCGACGCGGTCATAGCTCTTGCTGCCAGCCAGTTCCCGGCCCGACAGCGTTATGCTGCCACTGCGGGTCGGCAGCATGCCCACCAAACTGCGCAGCAGCGTGGTCTTGCCCATGCCGTTGCGGCCCATGATCGCCAGCGACTCGCCCGGTGCCAGCTCCAGGCTCAGGTCGCGCAGCACGTGGCTGTCGCCGTAATACACGTTGAGTTGCGAGACATTCAGCATGTTCAGTGCCCCAGATAGACGTCGATGACGCGAGGATCGTTCTGCACCTGATCCATCGAACCGTAGGCCAGGGTCTTGCCCTGATGGAGGACGGTGACCTTGTCGGCCACCGATTTCACGAACTCCATGTCGTGCTCGATGATGACCATCGCCCGGCCCTTGGCGATGAGCTTGAGCAGGCCGGCGGTTTTTTCCCGCTCGCCTGCGCTCATGCCGGCGACCGGCTCGTCCAGCAACAGCAGCTCGGGTCGCTGCATCAGCAACATGCCGATTTCCAGCCACTGCTTCTGGCCGTGGGACAGCAGGCCTGCCTTGCGGCCCAACTGATCCTTGAGGAAGATCATGTCGGCGGTCTGTTCGATCTCGGCCTGCAACGCGGCGTTTTTCCCGGCGAACAGGCAGTTGAAGAGGCCGCGCTTGTCCGGCGAGGAAATGTCCAGGTTTTCGCGCACCGTGAGGTCTTCATAGACCGACGGGTTTTGAAACTTGCGACCGACGCCCGCCCGGGTAATCTGATACTCGATCATGTTGGCCAGTTGCAGGTCCTTGAAGCGGATGCTGCCAGCGCTGGGACGGGTCTTGCCGCAGATCATGTCCAGCAGCGTGGTCTTGCCAGCGCCGTTGGGGCCGATCACCACATGCACCTGGTTTTCTTCGACGTAGAAGTTGAGATTGTCCACGGCCTTGAAGCCATCGAATGACACGGTCAGGTCTTCCACACTCAGCAACATGGCGCTCATGACTGCATCTCCTTGCGGCTCAGGCGTTGTAACAACCCGGCGAGCCCGGTGGGCAGAAACAGCACCACGCCCATGAACAGGAAGCCGATGAAGTACTGCCAGAAGCTGACGAAGTTTTCCGAAAGATAGGTTTTTGCCGCGCCGATCAGCAGCGTGCCGTACACCGCCCCGACCAGCGAAAGACGACCGCCCAGCGCGGCGTAAATGACGATTTCGGTCGAGGGAATGATGCCCACCAGCGACGGTGATGCCAGCCCCACCTGCAACATGAACATCACGCCGCCCAACGCTGAAATCAGCGCAGCAATGGCAAAGATGAACGCCTTGAACAGCGCGGTGTTGTAACCGGAAAAACGCACACGGTCCTCGCGGTCACGAATCGCCACCACCACTTTGCCGAGGCGACTGCGCAGAATGAAACCGCACATGGCCACACAGGCGAGCAACAGCAGGGTGGTGATCAGGTACAGAATCCACGGCGTCTGCGGTGTTTGCAGACTCATGCCGAACACGGTCTTGAAGTCGGTCAGACCGTTGACGCCGCCGGTATAGCCTTGCTGGCCGATGATCATGATCGACATGATCGAGGCCAGTGACAGGGTGATGATCGAGAAATACACCCCGCCGACGCGTTTCTTGAAGTAGGCGTAACTGAACAGAAACGCCAGCAGCGCCGGAAGAACGAGGATGGCGCCCAGCGTGAACGTCGCTGATTCGAACGGCTTCCACCACCAGGGCAGGGCGTCGACACTGTTCCAGATCATGAAATCGGGCAGTGCCGAGCCGTAGAACGCGGCGAGCGCGCTGGCGGCTTCGTCCGTGGCGGTGGCTTCGAGCTTCAGGTACATCGCCATCATGTAACTGCCGAGGCCGAAAAAGACCCCCTGACCGAGGCTGAGGATCCCGCCGTAGCCCCAGATCATCACCATGCCCACCGCACAGAACGCCAGGCTCAGGTATTTGCCTGCCAGACCCAGACGGAAATCGCCAAGGCACAGGGGCAACACCACCAGCAACAGAAGCGACAGCCAGATCAGGCTGTAACGCTCGATCAGGGTCAGCCAGTTGCGACCGGCTACGCTCGGCGATTCGGTCGTGACCACGGTCGCGGCCTGGCTGCGCGCGGGCGGCTTTTCAGTCATGTCATTCATCTCAACGTCTCACTTTCGTGGCAAACAGGCCGTTGGGGCGGAAGAACAGCAGCACGATGACCACCAGCAGCGTGATGGCCTTGGCCATGGAGCCGGTGGTGAGGTATTCCAGCGAAATCTGCGTCTGGCCAATGGCGAAGGCCGAGAGAAAAGTGCCGAGCAGGCTTTCCACACCGCCAAACACCACGACGATGAACGTGTCGACCAGATACTGCTGGCCACTCACGGGGCCAGTGGATGCGAGCATGGTGAACGAGCTGCCTGCGATGCCAGCCAGCCCGCACCCGAGGGCGAAGGTCACCGAGTCGACCCGTGCGGTGTTGATCCCCGCAGCCCCGGCCATGGCGCGGTTCTGGGTCACGGCGCGAATGCGCAGGCCCCAGCGGCTGCGGTACAGAAACAGAAATACGGCGGCGGCAATGACAAACGTCAGGCCAATGATGAAAATTCGATTGAGTGGCAGCTCCAGCCCCTCGCTGATCTTCCAGGCGCCTTGCAGCCACTGCACGGTGGGCACGCTGACTTCCTTGGGGCCAAACACTTGGCGGAACAGTTGCTGCAAGACCAGCGAAAGTCCCCAGGTGGCCAGCAGGGTGTCGAGTGGCCGGTTGTACATGAAGCGGATGAAGCAGCGCTCAAGCAGGAATCCGAAAGCGAACGTCACCACGAAGGCGACTCCGATACCGATGATGAAATACCAGCCCATGAACTCGGGGAAATAGCGCTGGAAGACCACTGAGGTGACGTAGGTCATGTAGGAACCCATCGCCATCAATTCGCCGTGGGCCATGTTGATCACGCCCATCAGGCCGAAAACGATTGTCAGCCCGAGTGCCATGAGCACCAGCACCGAAAACAGCGAGAAGCCGCTGAAGACTTGCATTACCAGCGTATCGAGAGTCATGGCCGGGTCACCTGTCGCTGCGTGTTGAAAAAGGCGGGCGCGATACGCATCGCGCCCGAAGCGTCATCAGAGTTTCGGGAAAGGGTTTGGCTCGATGGGTGCAGACTCATAGATCACGTCGACCTGGCCTTGCGCATTGAGGGTGCCGATGCGTGCGCGTTTCCACAGGTGATGGTTGTCCTTGTGCACCTTGATCTCGCCTTCCGGTGCGTCGAGGACCAGTTCGGAGGACGCGGCAATCACGTTGGGCACCTCGAAGCTGCCCGCTTTCTCGACCGCTTTTTTCCACAGATACACGGCGGTATAGGCTGCTGCCATCGGGTCGCCGACCACGCGCTGCTGGCCATAGCGGGCCTTGAACGCCTGGACGAACTTCTCGTTGACGGGGTTTTTCAGGCTCTGGAAGTAGCTCATGCAGGTCAGAAAACCGGTCAGGTTTTCAGCACCGATGCCGGTGACTTCTTCCTCCGTGACCGCCAGTGCCATCAGCGTCTGGTTACTGCTGTCGATGCCGGCAGCCTTGAGCTGTTTGTAGAACGCCACGTTGGAGCCGCCAACGATGGTCGAGAGCACGATGTCCGGCTTGGCAGCCTTGATTTTATTGATCACCGACGAGAATTCGATGGCGCCCAGCGGCAGATAGTCTTCACCGACAATCGAGCCGCCCTGTTTGGTGACTGATGCACGGGCCAGCTTGTTGGTGGTGCGTGGCCAGATGTAATCGGAGCCAACCAGATAGACGCTCTTGCCCTTGTTCGCCATCAGCCAGCTGACCGCCGCCAGGGTTTGCTGCGAGGCTTCTGCGCCGGTGTAGATGATGGCCGGGGATTTCTCCAGACCTTCGTAGAACGTCGGGTAATAGAGCAGGCCCTTGTTGCGCTCGAAGACCGGCAGTACGGCTTTGCGCGAGGCGGATGTGAACGCACCGAAGGTCACCGCGACGTGATCGTTTTCCAACAGCTTGCGGGCTTTCTCGGCGAAGGTTGGCCAGTCACTGGCACCGTCCTCGATGATCGGCTCGATGGTCTTGCCCATGACGCCGCCGCTGGCATTGATTTCTTCGATGGCCAGTTTTTCCGCGTCGACGACCGACGCTTCGCTGATGGCCATGGTGCCGGTGAGCGAGTGGATGATGCCCACTTTCACAGCCTCGGCAGCCTGCGCCTGGCTGACCAGGGAAAACGGCAGCAGGCTGATGGCGCCCAGCAACAGCGCATGCTTGATCAAACGTCGTTTGTCGTTGTGCATTCACATCTCTCCCAGGAATAAAAAAAGCCCGACATCCCGGCCAAATCAATGGGCGGGAGGTCAGGCTTCTGTGCCGAATCTGGCGGGACAACTGCGTCCGATCCAGTCGTACGCGAGGTGTTTCCCTACTTGCCAAGAGGGCGTAGGGCAAACAGCTTGCGCGATGTCTCAGGAGAGACTTAGCAAGCGTGATGCCAAGTGTCGGGATGGCCGTTTTCGGTGGGTTCGCGAGGTACGTGCAACGTGCCCCTTCATTAATTGCACGGATCAAAATGCCTGCGCCGCTTTGGCGCGGTCATGCCTGCGGTGCACCAAAAACGTGAGACAACGGCTGCTTTTTTCTCAGGCTGGCTGACGATGCTTATTGATGCGTCGGGCGGGGCAGTACGCCGGGCAAACCGGCGTCTGGAATGTGCGGCCCCTTGGCGTTCGCGCATGGCCCGCTATCTGCATGCGCCGTACTCGACACCCTCGCAGGGTGCCTTGTCACACGCCCATTCTCGGCAGGTGTGGAAGGCCCCTCGCACGACTGGCCCTGACACTGTCGTCACGCCAGCCCAGGCACAAACGCCTGAGAGCCACCGCCGAACACTGCGGTTTTTTGCTCAGCCATTTTCCGCATGGACTTACGGACGCTCGCCCCTGGCGGGCGTCTCATCTCACGTTGAACAAGGTTTATAGGCATGGTTGACCAGTCGATCCGTATAGGCGGTCTGTTTTCCAACACCGGTGTCACCGCGGCGGGTGAGTGTTCAACGATGCGCGGCGCGCAATTCGCCATTCAACAGATCAACGCAGCCGGAGGCGTGAACGGGCGACCGCTGGAGATGATTACCCGTAACCCGGACTCCACGCCTGCGTTGTTCGCCATGCACGTCGAGTCGCTGATCCGTGAAGAACACTTGAAGTTTTTCTTCGGCTGCTACACCTCGGCCGCCCGCAAGGCGGTCTTGCCGGTGGTCGAGCGTTACGACGCGCTGTTGCTCTACCCGGTGTACTACGAAGGTTTCGAATATTCCCGCAATATCATTTACACCGGCGCAACGCCCAATCACAACGCGTTGCCGCTGGGCAATTACATGTTCGACCACTTTGGCAATCGGGTGCTGATGATTGGGTCGGAGTACGTCTACCCCTACGAAACCAACCGTCTGATGAGCGACCTGCTGTACGAGCGCGGCGGCACCAAGCTGGGCGAGTATTACCTGCCGTTGAAAAACGCCCGTGCCGAAGACTTCGCCAAACTGATGGTCAAGGCCCGCGAACTGAAACCGTCGTTCATCTTCTCCACGGTAGTCGGCGAAACCATGGGTCATCTGTACCAGGCTTACGCCGATGCCGGGTTCGATCCGGCTGTCATGCCGATTGCCAGCGTTACCACCAGCGAAACCGATATTCAGCAGATGGGCGTGCACCTGGGCACGGGCCATATCTCGGCAGCCACTTATTTCCAGTCGATCGATACGCCGCTCAACCGCGAATGCATCGCCACGTACCGCGAGCTGTTCGGCCAGCATCAGGTCACCGACCGCTGCTGGGAGGCGGCTTATTTTCAGGTGCATCTGCTGGCCAAGGCGATTGTCCGGGCAGGCAGTACCGATGTCGAGGACGTGCTGCAGACCATGCGCGGCCTGGAGTTCGATGCCCCGCAAGGCCGGGTCCGCATTGATGAACACAACCACCACACGTACCTGTACTCACGGATCGGTCGGGCCAACGCCGAGGGGCAGTTCGATATCCTCTACGAAAGCCAGAAAGCCCTCAAACCCGATCCCTATGCCATTGCGCCCGACTCCAATGGCTGGTCGAGTCGCACCGGGAGGCGCCCATGACCCTGCGTGCCGCCAAGAAACGCCTGCGCACGGACAGCGCGGGAGGCATCAAGGACTTGCGAGACATCAGCGTCCTGGTCATGCACCCGGATGACGAAGACGGACGCAACCTGATCGAGCAACTGCAACGCATTGGTTGCCAGGTGCGCGTGCAGTGGCCGATCCCGGAGCGGCTGCACAGCGAAGCGGATGTGATCGTGCTGGCAGTGTCGCCGGAAAGCCTGTCGACCAACACGCCATGGCTGCTGCACAGTGCCACGCCGCCGATCATCCCGGTCATTGCCTATGAGAATCCGATCATTGTCGAGGCACTGGTGCAACTGAATGCCTGTTCGGTGATCCCTTCACCCGTTCGTTCGTTCGGGCTGCTCACGGCGCTGGCCATCACCCTCGGCCAGGCGCGCAAGACCCGTGAGCGGGAGAAACACGTCAAGCGTCTGGAAGGGCGTATGGCCGTGATGCGCACCGTGCAGCAGGCAAAAATCATTCTCATGGAGACCAAGGGGCTGTCGGAAATCGACGCCTATAACGCCTTGCGTGATCAGGCGATGAGCAAGCGCGAGCCGGTGGAGAAAATCGCCGAGGCGCTGGTCAAGGCCCATGAACTGTTTCAACAGACCTGCTCTTGAACAGGTTCTGAACTCGCTACGAGTGTCGGGCACTTGAGTGCGCCTGATCCTCTTCTGCGCGGACGTTTGCCATACGCCCTGATCCGGCACGTATGGAACACCGCGCGGCGACCGGTATGGACAACGGCGTCCACCGGGTCGAGCCCAGGTTCGTGCATCCGGCACAACCGGCTCCAGTCAGTGATCGCCCCGCGCGGGGTGATTTCAACCGTCATCTGGAGAACACCATGTCCGTAAAACGCCCCGTCAAAGCTGACTTTCTAATCGCCGCTCAGGACCACGGTTATGAGCTGTCCGACAGCCAGCTGGAATCATTTCTGAGCCTGGCCGACGAAACCCTGGGCTCCTACGAAGCCATCGATGCACTGTATGCCGCCCATGTTGCCCAGCCGGTACCGGTGCGTGAGCACAGCAAACCCGCAGACACCGAAAACCTGCATGGCGCCTGGTACGTGAAAACTCGTATCGTCGGGGCTGCCAGCGGTCCATTGGCGGGCCGCACGGTGGTGATCAAGGATAATGTGTCGGTCGCAGGTGTGCCCATGGCCAATGGTTCGTTGAGCCTTGACGGCTATGTGCCGTCCGAAGACGCCACGGTGGTCAAGCGTCTGCTGGCCGCTGGCGCGACGGTGGTCGGCAAGTCGGTGTGTGAGGACCTGTGCTTTTCCGGCGCCAGTTTTACCTCGGCCAGCGGTGCGGTGAAAAACCCGTGGGACATGACCCGTAACGCCGGTGGCTCGTCCAGCGGCAGCGCGGTGCTGGTGGCGCTGGAAGAAGTCGACATGGCCATCGGCGGCGATCAGGGCGGATCGATCCGCATGCCCTCGGCGTGGAGCGGCATTGTCGGTCACAAGCCGACTTACAGTCTGGTGCCGTACACCGGTGCTTTCCCTATCGAGCGGACCATTGACCACGTCGGCCCGATGGCCAACACCGTGCGCGACTGCGCGGTGATGCTGGACGTGCTCGCCGGTGCCGATGGCCTGGACTCACGGCAGAAAAATCCGCCTGCGGTCAACTGTGTCGCAACCCTGGACCAGGGCGTTGCAGGCTTGAAAATCGGCCTGCTGCGTGAAGGTTTCGCCATCCCTTGCATGTCGGAGCCGCAGGTGGACGCACTGGTCAAGGCGGCGGTTGCCCAACTGGAATCCCTGGGTGCGACGGTGGGTGAGGCCAGCGCGCCGTGGCACAGCGGTGTCGCGATGGACATGTGGAACGTCATCGCCACCGATGGCGCTGCGTATCAGATGTTGCAGGGCAACGGTTACGGGATGAACGTCGATGGCTATTACGACCCGGACATCATGAGCTATTTCGGTGCCAAACGACGCGAGCATGCCGACACGTTGTCCAGCAGCGTGCGTGCCGTCGCCCTGACCGGGCATTACAGCCTGAAGAATCTGCACGGCGCTTATTACGCCAAGGCCCGGATGCTGGTGCCAGAACTCACCCGACAGTACGACGAGGCGTTCAAGGATTTCGACGTGCTGGTAATGCCGACCATGCCCTTCGTGGCAACCCCACTGACGGCGCCGGACGCACCCATCGAAGAGTACGTGCACAGCGCGTTGAACATGCTGGCCAACACTGCACCGTTCGACCTGACCGGCCATCCGGCGACCTCTATTCCTGCAGGGCTGGCCGATGGTTTGCCAGTGGCCATGATGATTGTTGCGCCGCGTTTCAAGGATGCCCTGGCGCTGCGTGTGGCCCAGGCTTACGAACAGGCTCGCGGCCCATTCCCGAAACCGCCACGTCATTGATCAACTGCCGTGTTGGAGCGCCTGCTAAAGAGCAGGCGCTTCTGTTGAGAGGGGCACGCAGCACACCACTATCCGATTTCGGCACACATTTGCCGCGTGGCTGCGGATCGGAATAGAACTTGCGTGGTTTCAGCCCGGTAACCTTGATGCGTCCAGAGGTAGGGTTGATGAATAACAATAATGTGTTGCTGCCGGCCCCTGCGAAGGTCATTCAGCCGGTCCCGTCCCTGCAGTGCTTTCACACCAGCGATATCGATGAGCACGCCCGAAATATGGCTGGCTGGCAGGTCCGTTACGATCAATTGACGCCGGGGCGCTTCGAGGGCGAACTGATCGAGTTCCGCTCGGAGTGGATGCAACTGGTGCGCGACCGCTCTAATCAGGCGATGACCAAGAGCGGTATGGCATGGAAGGGCGCCATCACCTTCAGCGTCCCGTTGAGCGCTCATGGTCCGGTGTACTGTGCAGGTCATCCCATTCATGAGCCCAGCATGCTGGTGGCGCACGGCGAAAACCTTCCGGATCTGAGTACACCGCAACATCTGGACCTGCTGGGCGTTGCAATTGATGAAGGCGTGCTGGCGCATGTGCTTGAGCGCCAGGGCAGCCGCTTTGAAATTACCGATCTTCCCAAGTGTTACCGTCTTGCCGACTCGCGTGTCCAAACGGAGCTTGCAGCACTGTTCGACGACCTGGCGGGTTGCGAACAGCAACGCGCTGTGTTGCTGGGTCACGACAGCATCCAGCGCGGGATTCGTGATGCCGTAATGGTGCAGATACTGGAGCTGGTGGCGCCTGACCAGGCGCCACCGCTCAACCCCACCGCACGTAAACGGATGGTGGACCGGGCCCGCAATTACGCGTTGGAACACCTTGAAGAGCCGTTGTCGATCCTCGACCTGTGCAACCACATAGGCACCAGCCGCCGCAAACTGCAGTACTGTTTTCAGGAAACTCTGGGCATCAATCCAGTGGCCTATCTGCGTGCGCTGCGCCTCAATGCAGTGCGTCGGGAGTTGCGCCGCAGCGAGCAGATCCATGGTGTGCACGAAGTCGCCGCACGCTGGGGTTTCTGGCACTTGAGCCGTTTTTCGACTGACTACCGGACCCTGTTCGGTGAGAGCCCTTCGCAGACCCTGCGCCGCACGCAAATGTGCTGAATTCGGATAACCGCCTCAGTCGCCGCTCACTAGCATGGCCCCACACCACTGGTTTGGGAGGGGCATGTGATGATTCAAAACAATTATTCAAAAACGCGACACGTCACGTTGTTGGCACTGGGGCTCCTGGGTATCTGTTCAGGCGCTCAAGCGACTGAAAACGGTGCGCCAACCACCGCGACCGGTGTTTATGACTTCGGCGCGGGCATGATGCCGCCGACTACCCCGAATGGAACGGTGGGCCTGCGCACAGCGTTCTATTCCGCCAACGTGCAAAAGGATCGCAGCGGCCGCTCGCTGAACAACAACTTTTCTCTCGACGTGCTGTCTCTCGGCCTCGCCTACATACGCATGACCGATCAGACCGTGTTGGGGGCACGCTACGGCTTTGGCGTAATCGTGCCGTTTTTCAAGATGGATGCATCGGTACAGGTTCCGACTCCGGTCGGTCCGCTGAACCTGAAAGCCGATCCGTTTCGCCTGGCTGATATTCAGGTGCTGCCGCTGATTCTGCAGTGGAATCTGTCGCCCAACCTGTTCATCAACGCGCAGTTTCAGGTTCAGGCGCCAACCGGCGACTACGACCGCAATCGGCTGATCTCGCCGGGTCTCAATCACTGGACGTTTTCACCCATTTTCAACGCGACCTATATCACCGATACAGGTTTTGAGGTCTCGTCCAGCTTTGAAGCCGACATCAATACCCGCAACGAAGCCACCGATTACAAAAACGGTGTCGAGTACCGGCACGAATTTGCCGTGGGTCAGCACGTAGGTCCGTGGACGGTCGGTATGGGCGGTTTCTACTACCGGCAATTCAGCGACGATGACGCGCCAGGCCTGCAAACAGGCAATCGCGCACGCGTAATGGCGCTCGGCCCAGCGGTGAGTTACTTCCAGCCCGGCATTCCACCTGTTTCGCTGCACGTTTACAAGGAGTTCGATGCGCGCAATCGCGCCGAAGGCTACACCGCAGCCCTGCGCATTTCCCACAGTTTCTGAGGCGTCCGCCATGACTCAAACACACGCTGTATCAACGCCGCCCATGTCAGCGCGTAGCGCTGGACGAAGGCAAGGTCTGGTGCTGGTACTTGGCAGCAGCCTGACCATCATGGGCTCGGTGATGGTTGCACCGGTTCTGCCCAAGCTCGGTGCAGAGTTCGGGCCGCTGGAACCCCATGCTTCGCTGTTGGTGCCGCTGGCGATGACCGGTCCAGCGCTCGCGATTGCCCTGTTTGCGCCGCTGGCCGGCTGGGTTGCCGACCGGGTAGGGCGCAAAGCCTTGCTGATCATCGCGACGCTTGTGTATGCGCTGCTAGGGGCGTTGCCCGCGCTCCTCGACAACCTGCAAGCCATCGTCGGTGTGCGGTTGCTGTTCGGCTGTGCCGAGGCTGCCATCATGACGTGCTGCGCCACGCTGATCGCCGATTATTGGCTGGGGGAAGAGCGGCTTCGCTACGTCAATCGGCAAGTGGTGACCACAGGCCTGGTGGGCTCGCTGTTCTTTGTCATTGGCGGCGCATTGGGCGAGCATTCCTGGCGCCTGCCGTTCTTTCTGTACCTGCTGCCGCTGCTGTTGCTGCCATTCATGATGAAAGTGCTGTGGGAGCCTGTCGCTGGCCGTCGACAGATCGATGAGCCGGGGCGTGACAAGGTTGCGGCACTGCCGTTGGTGTTCAGCTACCTGCTGGTGCTTTTTGGCATGGTGCTGGTCTTTGTCTTGCCCGTGCAGACCCCGGTGCTGCTGGTCAGCCTCGGCGTCACGTCGAGCACGATGATCGGCCTGTCCGCCGGGCTCGGTCTGCTGGCAACTCTCGGCGGCTCACTGGCCTGGCCGTTTTTGCGCAAACGTTTTGGCATTGTCGGTTGCAACGCGTTGCTGTTGATGCTGCTGGCGTCGGGGCTATGGCTGTTGATGCGCGCACAGACTTATAACGCTGTGTTGCTGGCTGTTCTGGTGCATGGCCTTGGTGCCGGGTTACTGGTGCCCAACACCATGGCGCCGGTCATGAACGCGTTGACGGCGCGCACCCGAGGTCGTGGCCTGGGTGGTTTCACCGCCTTTCTGTATTTCGGTCAGTTCGTCAGTCCGTTGGTGGTGGCCTTCGTAGGCGCCTTTGCCGGTGATCTGCGACACGCTATTCAGTGGCTTTCGGTTGCCAGCCTGCTGGCGGCATTGGGTTGGGTGCTGACCGGGTTGAACGCGCGTCGCCAAAGCAGCGCCAACGCCGCCGGATCCAGTCATTCCTAAACAGCATCAATCAGGAGCCTTTGCATGCACGATATTCAGGATTTAGTGAACAACGAAGACGCGACTGGCCTGGCCGAACGAGTCAGGCGTGGCGATATACAGCCGATCGAGCTGCTCGAAGCGGTCATCCAACGTATCGAAAAGGTCGAGCCCCAGCTCAATGCCGTGTCGGAACGGCTGTATGAGTCGGCCCGGCTGGCCGCGCAGCAGCTGAAAAAAGGCGACGGTGTGTTCGCCGGTGTGCCGACCCTCATCAAGGACCTTTTTTCTCCGCTCCAGGGCGCGACCATGAGCAATGGTTCGCTGTCGATGGGCGAGTTTCGCGCCGACGCCGACTCGGAAATCGTCAGCCGCTTGCGCAAGGCCGGGTGCGTGCTGGTCGGCACCAGCACATCGCCTGAATTCGGCACCTCATATTCCACTGAGTCCACGCGCTTCGGTGCGACCTGTAATCCCTGGAATACCGGGCACAGCGCCGGCGGCTCCAGCGGCGGTGCGGCGGCGCTGGTCGCGGCGCGCGTCGTGCCGTTCGCCCATGGCAACGATGGTGGCGGCTCGCTGAGAGTTCCAGCATCGTGCTGTGGTGTGTTCGGTCTCAAGCCCAGCCGTGGTCTGATGCCGTCCGGTCCGATGGTGGGTGAGGGCTGGGCCGGTATGGGTACGCCTCATGCGATTACCCTGTCGGTACGCGACAGCGCCGCGCTGCTGGATGCGACGGCGGGCATGGACCTGGGTGCCCCGTACGCCGCGCCGGTGCAGCCATTGCCCTATGTGAATGCACTGCAATGTGATCCCAGGCCGCTGCGGATCGCGCTGGTCGAGCAGCTTGGGCCATGGCCGACCTCACCCGAAAGCCTGACGGCTGTCCGCGAGGCCGCGCGCTTGTGCGAGTCGCTGGGCCATCACGTCGACCCGGTCAGTCTGCCAGTCGTGCTGCCGGAATTTCTGGACCACGTGTTCACGATCATTGGCGCGAGCACGCGCAACCACGTCGACATGCTGGGTCGTATGCGCGGCTTTGATGTGCAGGCGCAGGAGCTCGAAGTGCGCACACGCATCATCCTGCGCGACAAGGGTGATGTGAGCGGCGCGCAGTACACAGCGGCGGTGGAATGGATACATGCCCTGGGGCGGCAACTGGCGGTGTTCATGCAGGATTACGACGTGATCCTTTCGCCAGTCCTGACGCGTGAACCGGTGCGCCTTGGTGAGCTGGTTCTGGAGGACATTTGCACCAGCCTTGACGAGCTCCTGGAGCTCTACCACAGCTACTCGCCCTTCACCGCGCTGTTCAACGCAAGCGGTCAGCCAGCGATGTCGGTACCACTGTCCTGGAGTGCCCGCGGCTTACCGATGGGCGCGCACTTTGCGGGTCGTTTTGGTGACGAAAACACGTTGCTGGCGCTGGCAGCACAGCTGGAACGCGCCCAACCGTGGCGTAATCGAGTGCCTTCGGTCAACGCCTGTCATCCCTGACAGGCGTCGCAGGCCGAATCAGTAGCGAATCATCACGGACTTGAGTTCGGTGTAGTCCTCGATAAAGGCGCTGCCGAACTCACGGCCCAGCCCTGAAGATTTGCTGCCGCCGAACGGCACTGCCGGGTCGAGCATAGTGTGCATGTTGACCCAGACGGTGCCCGCTTCAATGTCAGGCACCATGCGCAACGCCTTGCTCAGGTCGTTGGTCCACAGGCTGGCGCTCAGGCCATAGGGTGAGTCGTTCATCAGTTCAAGCAGTTCTTCTTCGCTGTCATAGGGCAGAAACGTGGCAATTGGGCCAAACGTTTCCTCGTGAAGCAGCGTGTCGGTTCGGCTGTTGGCCAGAATGATGGTTGGCTCGACGTAGCAGCCCGGTCCGTCGATCAACTTGCCGCCGTGAATGATGGTGTTGTTTTCGGCACGCGCCCTGGCGAAGAATTCTCCCAGTTTCTGTTGGTGCTGGCGGTTGGTGACAGGCCCGAACTCGGTGCTTTCATCCAGCGGTGAACCTATGTTCAGGCTGCCCAGGCGCTTCGCCAGTTTGTCCATGATCGGGTCGATCTGTGAACGATGGACGAAAAACCGTTCGGCAGCAGCGCAGATCTGCCCCGAATGCAGAAATCCTGCTTCGATAATGCCATTGACGGCGGTATCCGGGTTTACGTCCGGCAGAAATCCCGCCGCGTTCTTGCCGCCCAGTTCCAGGGTGGCACGCTTGAGCCCGGCACCCATCGCGCCCTGGCCGACAGCGATGCCTGTCGGCACAGAGCCGGTAAACGACACCTTGTCGGTGCCCGCATGCTCAATCAGTCCCTTGCCTGCATGCCCGTCGCCGGTCAGCACATTCAGCGCGCCGGCTGGCAGACCTGCTTCCATCGCCAGTTCGGCAATGCGCAGGATTGTCAGTGGAGTGAACTCGCTGGGCTTGATGATGATGCTGCAACCGGTGACCAGCGCCGAGGCCAGTTTCCAGATGGCGATCATGGTCGAGAAATTCCACGGCACGATGCCTGCTACCACGCCGATTGGCTCGCGCAGGGTGAACGCGGTGTAGCGTTCGCCTGCGAACGAGGGCAGGGACGGGGTCAGGGTCTGGCCGCTGATCTTGGTTGCCCAGCCGGCGTAATAACGCAGAAAGTGTGCCGCCTGATCGACCTCAAAAGCCCGCGATATCTGGATGATCTTGCCTGACTGACAGGTTTCGATTTGCGCCAGTTCTTCGCGGTTGCGTTCAAGCAGGTCCGCCAGCTTCAACAGCACATGGCCGCGAATCGCCGGTGCGGTCCGGGACCACTCCCTGAACCCTCGGTTGGCCGATTGCACGGCCATGTCGATGTCTTTGGCGTCGGCGTTGACGACCTGGGCAATGACCTGACCCGTGGCGGGGTTGACGACATCGAGTGTCTGGCTTGAATGACTGTCGGTGTATACACCGTCAATGAACAGCGAGTGGCGGCGGCTGAGGAAGGCTTCAACCTGGGGCAGTAGCGAAATGTCGCTCATAAAGGTTTCCTGCTCGATGAATGAAAGGAAACCCCGAGGGTAGCCTTGCAGGCGGGGCCAAGCTTGACTGTGGCTGCCGCTCGCTGTGCCTCTGACTGCCATGCATGCAGAAGTGGCAGCCAGCAACAAAACCTCGTGCAGCCTGATACAAGCCAGCGCTCTGGATTTGCGGTCAGATCAGCGTTTGAACTCGATGCACAGTTGATGCATAAAGGGGCGGGCGATGTTCTTCAACGGGCAAAGACACAAACAGCTGTTGGGCGAGCAGATGCAGCGATATCTGGAAGATCAGACGGGCGATACCTCATTGCTGACCGCCTATCCGCACGTGCAGCAGTGCCTTGAACGGCATGCTCGACAGCTGGCTGAGGTGCGGCAGCAACTGGCACAGCACGAACAGCGAGTGCTGGACAAGGACGTTCAGTTGCAACGTGGCGAGCGGGAACGCGATGGCCTTTCTGTCGCGCTTGAACAGGCGCAGAAGCGGGAGCTTGGCCTTGAAGCACAATTGCGCGAGCAAGGGCGTTTGTTTTACCAACATCAGCAGCAGGCGCAGATCTGGGAGCTGCTGCAGTCGACGCTGACCGAAGGATGCTGGGACATCACGGTTGTCGACGGCAACCTGCAGCACGCCGACAGTTGCATGCGCTTTTCCCGGCAGTTTCGTCTCTTGCTGGGCTACGGCGCCGATGAGCTGCCGGACGGCTGGGACGCGCAAGTAGGTGTCACGCATCCGGACGACTTGCCGCTAATCATGGCAGTTTTCGATCGTGAAATTCTTGATGTGCAGGGCAGTGGTGAATACGTCTTCGAGTACCGCATGAAACACAAAACGCGCGATTACATCTGGTGTCGCGAACGTGGGCTTGCGGTGCGTGACGCGCAGCGGCGTCTGACACGGGTAATCGGCGCGGTTCGTGATATCAGCGATGAGCGCTCTGCGCAGTCCACCCACCAGCACATACCGCCAGCGCCAATCGGGTTTGCGTTGAGCAGGGCATCGATTCGGATCCGCTCGTCGTCGCGTTGACCTTTGGCAGATCATCGCAATACAGGCCATGCCACAGAATGGCTTTTCCAGCGAACCGATTGCACTTTCCAGAGGCAAGGCCGAGGTCATCTGAACGGCTGGACTTCTGCATCGGAAGTTCAGGTGCAATACCGGTCGTTACTTTTGTCGAGCGGTCACTATGTTTGCGGATTTTGCCGGCGTTCAAACGCTTCCGGCACGCCGCCCGCGCTACTGTTTTGCGCACCACGGTCAGCAGCTTGCTGCATTACGTAGCACTTCCAGCGTCTTCAGACCCTCCGATACCCAGCGGTTTTCATATTTATTCCAAGGTATTCAGGAAGTTGAATGCCTCCCCATATTGTTGGCCACGGTTTTGCATAAGTGAATATATGGATAATTGGATACAAAATGACAAAAGGTGTGTTCATGCAATTTGCTCCCTCTTATGCAGAGCGTCAGCCGGTCACCGCCGAGGAAGAGGCTTACAACTTTTTGCTTGAAGCGATTTGCGGAGGACGCTTCCGCAAAGGTCAGCGGCTGATCGCCGAGGACATCGCCAGCGAGATCGGGATGAGCCGCATGCCGGTTCGCGAAGCGTTTCGTCGTCTCGATGCACAAGGCCTGGTGACGCTGCGGCCCAACCGCGGAGCGATCGTCAGTGGCCTGGACATCGAAGAACTGCGCGAGGTGTTCGAAATGCGCAGCGTGCTGGAAGGTCTGGCGATTCGCCTGGCGGTGACACGCATCACCGACCGGCAGTTGGCGTCGCTGGAGCGCATGCTCGATGACATGGACGACTACCGCGACGAGAGTGCCCAGTGGGTGCGCCGCCACCGCGACTTTCACGAATACCTGTGCAGCCTCAGCGGCCGGCCCCGCCTTATGCGACAAATATCATCGCTGTATTCGCTGATCGAAGCGCCCATGCGCCTCTGGTTGCAACACGTTGAAAAACCCCTGAGCGCTCGACAAGAGCACGACGTGATCCTGCGCGCGATACGCGTGGGTGATGTCGACCAGGCTGAGTCAGTGGTTCGCGAGCATATCGAGGGCACCGTACCGGCACTGATCAGCTTTCTTCAAAACGAAAAATAGAGCGGTCCAGCCGCCGTTTCCCTGTGCCGACCTTTGCTGACCTGAGTGCTGCCCCGTTATTAACCAGACTGGAGCTTCTCGACATGCGTTCTTCCCACCTGATCATTGCTGCGTTATCCCTCGGGTTGTTCACCCAGTGGGCGTCTGCTGCGCTTGTAGTGCCCGAGCGCCTGCAAACGTCAGAAAAACTGACTTATTGCTCCGGTATGGATTCGCCACCGCTGATTGCCTTCGACGAGGCGCAGAAGCCCAAGGGGCTGGCGGTCGACCTCGGTTTAGAAATTGCCAGCCGACTCGACGGCAAAAAGGTGGAGTGGCGGGTCCTCCCGTTTTCGGGACTGTTACCGGCGTTGCTTGCCAAACAGTGCGACATGATTGTCGATCAGTTGTTCGACAAGCCGGAACGGCGTGAAGTGATTGATATCATCAACTACATGTATTCGAGCCAGTCGGTGGTAGTGCCCAAAGGCAATCCGAAAAACCTCAGGACGCTGGACGATCTGTCGGGTCGCAAGATAGCGGTACTTAACGGCTCGACCATCAAGACCCTGCTCGATGCCCACAATCAGAAGCTGACCAGCGCCGGCAAGCCGCCGATGAAACTGGTGGTGTACAACTCCGACACCGATGCCTTCCAGGCATTGCGTATCAACCAGGCTGACGCGTATGGCACCACGGTGGAAACCGCTGGCTATTACGCCGCGTTGGCTCCCGACCTGTTCGAGGAAGGCGTGCCGGCGTTCAGCCGGATCCTGACCGGACTGGGCATTCGCAAGGATGACCCGCAACTGAGCGCCGCCGTGCAGCAGGTTATCAGCGACATGCGCAGCGACGGCAGCTATGTCCGATTGCTCGCCAAATGGCATGTCAGCAGCGACACATTGGAATGAGGCGCTGACCTGATGAATTTCAACTGGGATATTTTCTGGCACTACCTGTTGCTGCCCAGCGACGTGTACCTGACCGGACTCGGCCTGACCTGCCTGATCAGTGTGCTGGCGATGCTGATGGGGAGTGCGCTGGGTCTGGCAGCTGCGCTGATGCGTCTGTCGCACAATCCGCTCCTTGACTGGCCGGTACGCTTTTATGTCTGGTTGATGCGCGGCACTCCGCTGCTGGTGCAGATCGTGTTTCTGTATACCGCACTGGCTGCGGGCGGCATTTTTCGTTTCGAAGACGTCGACCTGGGCTGGATCATCGTACCGGGCAATATTCAGGCGGCGATCATTGCGCTGGGCCTCAACGAAGGTGCGTACATGGCCGAGATCATTCGGGCCGGTATCGGCGCCGTCGACAAGGGGCAGTATGAAGCCGGACGCTCACTGGGCATGACCTTCGGCAAACTGATGCGGCGCATCGTGCTGCCACAAGCCTTTCGAGTCATCGTTCCGCCGTTGGGGAACGAGTTCAACGTGATGCTGAAAAACACCACACTGGTCAGTGTGATCGGTGTGCAGGAGCTGCTGCTCAGCACCCAGATGGTGACGTCAGCGACCTTCCGGGTCTTCGAGTTGTACCTGGTCGTCGCCATTTACTTCCTGCTTCTGACCACTCTGTGGGGCTTTTTCCAGCGCTGGCTGGAGGCCCGCTTCGGCCAGTCCGACCGCCCTGCACCCCGTGCCGCCAATCGTCTGTTCGGCCGTAACGCAATGAACATACTGAGGGGGCGATGAGCATGGCGCAGCAACATCAGGAATTTATCATCGAGGCCATCGACGTTCACAAATCGTTTGGCGAACTGCAGATCCTCAAAGGCATCTCGCTGAACGTGAGGCGGGGTGAAGTGGTGGTACTGATTGGCGCCTCCGGGTCGGGCAAGACCACATTCATTCGCTGCATCAATCTGCTGGAAGACATTCAGGGCGGTCGCATTCGGGTCAACGGTCAACCGATGGGCTATCGCGAGCGCTCTGACGGCAGCCTGGTCCGCGAATCGGAGCGTCACATCGCGCGACAGCGCCGTGACATTGGCATGGTTTTTCAGCGCTTCAATCTGTTCCCGCACATGACCGCACTGGAAAACATCATCGAATCGCCCATTCAGGTGCTTGGCGTTTCTCGTGGCCAGGCACTGGAGCAGGCGAAGGCGCTTTTGGCCCGCGTCGGTCTGGCCGAAAAGGCCAATCACTATCCATCGATGCTCTCGGGCGGCCAGCAGCAGCGAGTGGCCATAGCCCGCGCGCTGGCGATGAAGCCTCAAGCCATGTTGTTCGATGAGCCCACCAGCGCGCTGGACCCGGAAACAGTGGGCGAAGTGTTGCAGGTGATGAAAGAGCTGGCCGAAGACGGCATGACTATGGTGGTGGTTACCCATGAAATGGGCTTCGCCCGTGAGGTGGCCGACCGTGTGGTGGTGCTTGATCAGGGCGAACTGATCGAGCAGGGGCCGCCCGAGCAGATTTTCAGCCGGCCCAGTCATCCCCGGACCCAAGCATTTCTCAGCCGCGTGCTGTGACCCGATCATTTTGCAAGAGACTTTGCCATGTTGAAATTTTCCACCCATCAGTACCCGTACGCGTCCCAGCGCCAGAGCGTATTTGCGCGCCGGGGCATGGTCGCTGCCTCGCAGCCGCTGGCCGCTGAGGCCGGTATCGAAATCATGCGTCAGGGTGGCAATGCGATTGACGCTGCTATCGCTACCGCAGCCGCGCTGACGGTTGTGGAACCAACCGGGTGCGGCCTGGGTGGCGATGCGTTCGCGCTGGTCTGGACCCAAGGCCAGTTGCACGGTTTGAACGGCAATGGTCACGCGCCTGCATCGTTGAGTATTGAAGCGGTCAAGGCGGCGGGTCATGACGCCATGCCCCTGTATGGATGGACCCCGGTGACCGTGCCCGGTTGCCCGTCAGCGTGGGCCGAGTTGTCGAAGCGGTTCGGTAAATTGCCATTTGCCACGCTGCTGCAACCGGCCATCAGCCTTGCCCGTGAAGGCTTTCCCGTGTCGCCGGTGGTCGCTCGACAATGGCAGTCAGCCTACAACGAATTCAGCTCGCACCGCGACGTGGTGCTTGAGACCTGGTTTGACACGTTCCTGATTGATGGCCGGCCACCGCAAGCGGGTGAGTTGTTCTGCAACCCTTCCCAGGCCCGGACGCTGGAAGAGCTGGCCGAGAGTGGCTGTGAAAGCCTTTATCGCGGCAAACTGGCACAGCGTATCGATGCACATTCGCGCGCAACGGGCGGCCATCTGCGGGCCAGTGATCTGCAGGATTACCGCGCGCAATGGGTCGCGCCGATCAGCGCGAATTACCGAGGGTATGACGTTTGGGAGATTCCGCCCAGCGGACAAGGGCTGGTCGCACTCATGACGTTGAAAATACTTGAGGGCTTCGAGTTCGACCATCGCGACAGCGAACAGACCTGGCATCGCCAGCTCGAGGCGCTGAAGCTGGCCTACAGTGACGGGCTGCATTACATCACCGACCCCTTGCACATGCGCATTGCGGTCGAAGACCTGCTCAGCGACCGCTACAGCAAGCACCGCCGTGAACAGATTACCGACCAGGCATTGCCGCCGACCCCTGGTGATCCGCATGCGAGCGGGACGGTGTACCTGGCCACCGCTGATGCCGAGGGCAATATGGTGTCGTTCATCCAGAGCAACTATCACGGTTTCGGTTCCGGCGTCGTGCTGCCGGACAGCGGTATTGCCCTGCAGAACCGTGGTCAGGAATTCAGTCTGGATCCAGCCCATGCCAACTGCCTGGCACCGGGCAAGAAAACCTTTCACACCATCATCCCCGGCTTCATCAGCAAGGACGGCGTGCCCTTGGGGCCGTTTGGCGTAATGGGTGGCTACATGCAGCCCCAAGGTCATGTGCAGATGGTAATGAACCTGGTGGACTTCGGTCTCAACCCTCAGGCCGCACTGGATGCGCCACGCTGGCAGTGGCTGGGTGACATGAAGGTCGGCATCGAGCAAGGCGCGTCGAAAGATCTGGCCATGGCACTGCTCAGGCGTGGACATCAGGTTCAGATCGCCTGTGATTCCATCGAGTACGGTCGTGGCCAGATTATCCTGCGCGATCCGCTCAGCGGTGTGCTGTGTGGCGGAACAGAGCCCCGGTCCGACTCGCACATCGCCGTCTGGTAGCGCTTGCTGCGGTTGTTCGATGTGCCGTGGCAGTAATCAGGAGCGTTTCAGCGTTTCAGGCGCGGCATGAAATTCTTCCGAGGCATTCTCGCGCCATTGCTCCGGGTCGCGCAGGTAATGAGACAGCATCCAGTGGATGGTCACGGCCTGTTCGTCCTCGGACTTTTCGGGAATGTCATAGCCAAGGGAGCGGAGCCCCTGGGCGGTGGACATGCAACTGAAGTTCGCTCTGCCAAGGATGTAGCGCAGGTCTTCGTCCAGAGGCAGTGAGGCGGGGCCGGCGATCAGCTCCTCAAGCTCCTGCAAGGCTGCCGAGTGGTCAGCGCCCTCGGGCTTGTTGTGGCTCATGAGTCGCTCCAGGAGGGCAACCGGTACGATTCGACATTGACTGCTCATGGTGACTCCGAGGCGCTTTGCCCGCACCGTCCTCCGTGACGGTGCGAGGGTTAATACTTGGCCGTTACGCTACCTGAACGAGTCGCACGTCCGGGGTCGTCGTTACTGCATGCGTCGTCCCGCATACGTCCGATAGCCTTCCTGAAAGGCTGACGTATTGATTGTAGAACCGCATGAACAAATACAAGTTCGTTCAATTTGCAGAGAAATGGGCTCAACGGTAATTCATCGAAGCTGCACGTTCAAAAAGAGGGCGGCAGTATCCCCAATATACGTGGCCCATCGAAACAGCCCGGTTTCGGGGCGTGGTTCAGAATTCGCCGCATGCCTTGGCAGCCACCTAAAGAGATTTTGCTCGCAGCGGACGGATGCGTGTGGCCGAGCAACCAACAGCAGGGTTACGCTCAAGCCATACCTTGTTATTAGGCGGGTCCTGATGCCCCCACGCCTCACCGCTGCATGACTACTGCACTGCGCAGCCTTTTTTGGCGTGGGGCAACGGCAAGGCCGTCTGCTGCGCCAGGCCTGCATTTGATCGTTTGAACAGGCTTTGTGTGAAAAGCGTTACGCTTTTTTTCACGCCATTCTGTACGTAGTGAAATTCGAAACGGGCAGGTATGTTCATGGTGCTGTTGCTCTTGTCATGAGCAGCGGCGCGATCTCTGACCACGCCACTGCAACCTTGCTAATCAACTTGCGCCAGGAGATTGGCCTTCAGCACCTTGCGTAGGGTGCTCAGATGCTCTTCTTCCTCGCGCAATGCGTGTTCAAAACCATTGGCAAGAATTGGATGTCCCGCCTTGCGCGTCAGTTCAATCAAAAGTCCCCATGCGTCATTGTCTTCCAGTTCCAGCGTCAAAACGGCATTCAGGCATTGGGATGTGGTGGTCCGCGGGTCGGTCAGTACCTGCATCACGCCCAGCGATTTTACGCCAACCACGTCGGCGCACGGCGTCATTGCGGTCGGGTCGGCGCCCAGCGTTTCAATCGCATGGCGCAACAACGCCATGTGCTGGTGCTCTTCATTC
Organism: Pseudomonas californiensis; assembly: GCF_021147775.1. Taxonomy (GTDB): domain Bacteria; phylum Pseudomonadota; class Gammaproteobacteria; order Pseudomonadales; family Pseudomonadaceae; genus Aquipseudomonas; species Aquipseudomonas californiensis. Next base: position 68,856 of record NZ_JAGTPK010000006.1, on the reverse strand, counting down.
TGAATCCGGCGCAGGGTCGCGATCAGCTCGTTATCAGCCTCGGGGGCAGCAACGGCTTTGGCGATCATCGCCTCGTACAGACGTACGCCGGTGCGCTCGAAGGCCAACCGCTCGCCCAGTTTGTCAGTGAGCACTTCAGGGTTTTTGCCACGCAGTTTATCGAGCGAGCTTTTCACCATCCCCTTGAGCGAGCCGGGGATCGGGACAGAACCTACCGTGTCAGCTTCAACGACGGCGCGTTGCCGGGCCTCGGTCAGTTGTTCAACGCCGCCGGGTACGTCTGCTGGATGTAGCGCGACGGCCCGGATCTGCCGTTCTGTGTCTTCGGGTGAAAGTTGCGTAGCGGTTCGGTTCAAGCCAAGTTTCAGTTCAGGACTGGTCATCACGGGTCTCCTTGAGTGTCATGCCTTGTGGTTGAGTTCGGTTCCGGGTTGCCAGGTGTAGCCTGCGGAAACGACCATCGCCGGGACACCCTCTGTGTTCAACTGCGCGCGACAGTCCAGCGAGGCGCGGCTCTCGTCCTGCTTGTCGACGTACTGCACGCCATGGGCCCGCAGGTCCACTTCCTTGGCCAGTGTCTGACGCACAAAATCCCGTTGGCTCTTGAAGGCCATCATGGTGGGCAGTTGTCCGCCGATGATTTCTGCCGGATCGCGTCGCTCATGCTTTTTGAACAGCTCACACGCCAGGTTCAGGTGCCCCAGCTCATAATCGACAAAGCGTTCCCACAGGGCTTTGAGGCGCGGGTTGTCTTCCTGCTCTGCGCAGCTGGCGTAGGCATAAACTTCCATGGCTTCGTGTATCAGCCATTTCTCGATGAAGGTTTCGCTGGGGTCCTGCAGCGATCCGTACTGGGTGACGTGCTGCTCTTCCACCGAAGCGATTTCGGCGTACAGCGCTCGGGCGACCGGGTCGGCGAAGGTGGGGCCGATGTTCATGTAGTAATCGTGGGTCTGGTACTCGGCCGCGGTGATCATCGCTGCATGGATCTTGGTGATCAGCCCGGCTTGATCCTTGAGGTAGTTGTCGCGCAGATCGTCTTGTGGCGCACGGTGATGTTCGCTGGTCGGTCGCCCCGGGATGATGTCGGTGTAGCCTTGCAGAATGTTGTTGGCGTCTTTGCCCTCAAGGCGGTCGAGCATCGCCGAATAGCGGTACAGATGGTCGAAATCTTCCAGCAGGCCAAAACGGTAGGTCTGTGCCTGATAAGGGTCCGGCTCGGTCTGGGCAACGGCTGCCGTGACCTCAATGGCAGTCTGTTCGTAGGCGATGGTCGTTTCAAGTGGCGAATGATCCGCTGACAACAACCAATTGATCGTGGTCATCTGGTGCTGTTCGGCACGCCGTACCTGTGCCAGCGGTCCTCGGAGTTCCCTGTGGAACCGCGCGCCGAAATGCTTAAGCCGCAGCGCATCCGACTCCACGCCGTTCATGAGAATGACCCGCACGCGGGTGAACGCATCGTCATCCAGTTTGGAGATGGGTTTGCTTGCCATGTCCTTCCAGGTGAACAGCTGCTTGTCGAGCGGGGTGCCTTTGTTATCGAGCAGATTGGACAGTGATGTCATGCGTATTCCTCCAGTCGTCAGGGTTGTGATAAACCCGTGCTTTCACATTAACGACCGGGTTTTGAACGGCAGGATTTCGCAAGTCTGACCAGCGGCCGCTTGCCAGACGGCGCCACTGACGAATGGTTGCCCAAGCACAAAAAACCGCTGTTGCCATAACAGCAACAGCGGTCGGGAACTGCGGTATTCAGCCGTATCAGGCGGTTCGGGCCTTGGCTTTGGGTTTGCTCGATGAGCCCTTTTGCCGGGGCTTGCCGGCACTGGATTCGGGACTGGATTCTGCGCGGGCCTCTGCGGCAGCAGTGGCCCGCGGCGTGGGTGGTGCGACGCCGCTGGAGACCGAGCCCGTCAGGCCGTCCCCGTCCTGGCTGTCCGTTTCCCGTTCTGCCGCAAGCCAATGTTCGAAGTCCTGGCCATGAGGCTTACCTTGCTCCTCCCAGATCCGGTATGCGGTTTCTCTGATGGTCTTTTCGTTCATTTTCTACTCTCCTTCAACGACGGCAGTAAAACAGGCTTGACGGTTATCCGCATGTTCAACGGCAGCCGACACGCCTGTTTCAGGGGTAAAGCTCATGGTCGGTCACAGGGATCAGTGCGAGACCTCAATGCGCAAGCATGTTGTGGTGGATGCTGCTCATGATCCATAACGACAGCCCGACCAGCAGCAGGATAATGACGGCCGAGAAGAGCAGGGCGACCAGATTCCAGCGCTGCTCGACAGCGGTGTCCAGATGCAGGAAAAACTTCAGATGCACCACCACCTGTATCGCGGCACTGATGACCACCAGCCAAAGCGTTGTACTTCGCGACAGGACAGGAAAGATCGCCAGACCAAACGGAATCAAGGTCAGTACGACCGACAGAATGAAACCGATGTTGTAGCTGCGGCTGCTGCCATGGCTGGAACCCGCAGAGCTGCGGACAGGGCTTTGTGTGTACATGTCAGACGACTCCCAGAATGTAGACGACGGTGAAAACGCAAATCCAGACAACATCCAGGAAGTGCCAGAACAGGCTCAGGCAGCTCAGCCGGGTCGCGTTAACTGCAGTCAGGCCGCGCGCCTTGATCTGCAGCATCAGCACGGCCATCCAGATCAGGCCGGTCAGAACGTGGGCACCGTGCGTGCCGACCAGGGTAAAGAATGCAGTCAGGAATGCGCTGCGCCCCGGCCCATAACCCTCCTGAATCAAGTGATGAAATTCATTGATTTCCATGCCAATGAAGCCCAGTCCGAGCACAAAGGTTGCGCCCAGCCAGCGCATGACCCTGGCCTGGTCGTCCCGGTTCATGGCGAGCATGGCGTAGCCGTAGGTGATGCTGCTCAACAACAGCAGCATGGTTTCGGTCAGTACGTAGGGCAGCTCGAAGATGTCCACCGTCGACGGGCCGCCCGCCACGCTGTCGCGCAGCACTGCATAGCCTGCAAACAGCGTCGCGAACAGGATGCAATCGGTCATCAGGTAGATCCAGAACCCGAAGACCGTCATCGAACCGGCGTCTTCATGGCCCTGCTCATGGGAGTGGGCGATATCCTTGTCCATCACAGTATTTGCCATGTTCAGGCCTCCTCAAGCTGTTTGAGACGCAACCGTTCGATTTCCGCTACTTCGTGCGCGGGGATGAAGTAGTCGATATCGTCGTTATTGCTGCGTATCACCAGAGTGACCACAGACGCCACGAATCCAAATGCGGCCATCCACCAGATATGCCACACCAGCGCAAAGCTGCAGATCAGCGCGAACAGGCTGATGACCAGGCCCGCGGGTGTATTGCGTGGCATGTGGATCGCCCTGTAGTCGGTGTGGCTGAGCGTGCTCACACCGCGTTCCTTCATGCCCCAATAGGCGTCCAGGTCGTCGACATCGGGTTGCTCGGCAAAGTTGTAGACCGGAGGCGGGGAGGCGGTGGCCCATTCAAGCGTGCGTCCGTCCCACGGGTCGCCTGTCATGTCGCGGTTTTTGTGACGGTTGCGGATGCTGACGTACACCTGCAAGGCCTGGCTGGCAACACCACACAAAATGATCAACGCACCGACCATCTCCAGCAGCAGCCAAGGCCGCCATTCGGGGTTGTTGAAGTGATTGAGGCGGCGCGTCATGCCCATGAAACCCAGCACATAGGACGGCATGAACGCAAAGTAGAACCCGGTGACCCAGCACCAGAAGGCGATTCGTCCGAGCTTGTCGTTGAGCGTGAAACCGAACGCCTTGGGGAACCAGTAGGTCAGCCCGGCCATATAGCCAAACACGGCGCCGCCGATGATTACGTTGTGGAAGTGGGCGACCAGGAACAGGCTGTTGTGCAGCAGGAAGTCAGCACCTGGAACCGCCAACAGTACGCCGGTCATACCGCCAATACTGAACGTGACGATGAAGCCGAGCGTCCATAACATCGGTGTTTCAAAACGCACCCGCCCTCCGTACATCGTGAACAGCCAGGTGAAGATTTTCACGCCCGTCGGCACGGCAATGATCATCGTCATGATGCCAAAGAAGGCATTGACGTTGGCCCCTGCGCCCATGGTGAAGAAGTGGTGCAGCCAGACGATGAACGACAGAACAGTAATCGCGATGGTGGCCCATACCAGCGATTTGTAGCCAAACAGGCGTTTGCTGCTGAACGTCGCGGCAATCTCCGAAAAGATACCGAACGCGGGAAGGATCAGGATGTAAACCTCTGGATGCCCCCAGGCCCAGATCAGGTTCACATACATCATCGGGTTGCCGCCCGCTTCACTGGTGAAGAAGTGCATGCCCAGATAGCGATCCAGGGTAAGCATCAGCAAGGTGGCGGTAAGGATCGGGAACGCGGCGAGGATCAGCACTGACGTACACAGCGATGTCCAGGTGAACACCGGCATCTTGAACAGTGTCATGCCTTTGGTGCGCATTTTCAGAATGGTCACGAAGAAGTTGACCCCGGTGAGCAGCGTCCCTATCCCGGATATCTGTAATGACCATATGTAGTAATCGACTCCGACCCCGGGGCTGTACCCCAGTTCGGACAGGGGCGGGTAGGCGACCCAGCCGGTGCGCGCGAACTCACCAACGCCCAGTGATATGTTGACCAGCGCAGCGCCCACCACGAACAGCCAGAAACTCAGCGCATTCAGGAACGGAAAGGCCACATCACGGGCACCGATCTGCAGCGGCACGATGACATTCATCAGGCCTACCACAAACGGCATGGCCATGAAGAAAATCATGATCACGCCATGGGCGGTGAAGATCTGATCGTAATGCTCCGGCGGCAGAAAGCCTGGACTGCCGTCCGAGGCCATGGCCTGTTGGCCGCGCATCATGAGTGCATCGGAGAATCCGCGCAGTAGCATGACCAATGCCACGATGATGTACATGCAGCCGATTTTCTTGTGATCGACCGACGTGAACCATTCACGCCACAGGTAGCCCCAGCTGCCCTTCCAGGTTATGGAGCCAACCATGCCCACGCCGATGAGGCCAACCACTGCCAGGGTGTACATGACGATGGGTTCATGAAGCGGGATCGCATCCCAGGACAATTTTCCAAACATTTCAACGCTCCTGCGACATCGAGCTCTGGTTAGCGGCTTCATCGGCAGATGCCGGGGCCAGTGCGGGGTTTTGAACCGTCCGTTTGGCCTTGTTCATGCCTTCGTATTTGTCGACGATATTTTTGAACAGCGCTGGATCCACGGCCGAGTAATGGGTGATTTCGTGGCCGATCGTCGGCTCGGCCAAAGCCCTGTACGCGGGATGGTCGAGGGGACGGGATGTGGCCTTCACCCTGGCGACCCAGCTGTCGAAGTCGGCCTGTGAGGTGGCGAGCGTGCTGAAGTGCATGTCCGAAAAACCCGGACCGTTGTAGTTCGCAGCAATACCGCGGTATTCGCCGGCTTCGTTGGCGATAAGATGCAATTTGGTCTGCATCCCGGCCATCGCGTAGATCTGCCCACCCAGAGCGGGAATAAAGAAGGAGGTCATGGCCGCATCGGAAGTGACGGTGAAAGCGACCGGCGTGTGCACAGGCATGGCCAGTTCATTGACCGAAGCGATGCCCAGGTCCGGATAGATAAACAGCCATTTCCAGTCCATGGCGATCACTTGGACGTTCACCGGCGGGATTTCTGATTCGAGGGGTTTGTAAGGGTCCAAGGCGTGCGTGGTCACCCAGGTCACCCAGCCGAGAATGATGATGATCAACAGCGGAACGCCCCATACCACTGCTTCGATCTTGTGCGAGCTGGCCCAGCGGGGCGAATAGCGTGCCGTTTTATTGGTGGCCCGATACCGGTAGGCAAACACGAACGTCATGATGATCACCGGGATGACCACCAGCAGCATCAGGCCCGTGGCCAATATGATCAGGTTGCGCTCGTCCGTCGCGATCTGGCCCTTGGGATTGAACACCACCAGGTTACAACCTGACACCATTAACGCGACGGACAATGCCATCAGGCAATGCTTGATAGTTCGCATTGGCGCTCTACCTCTTGTACGGATAAAACAGGTGCAATGAATCGGTTACCGCCGCACGTTTGCCATCTGACTCTTGTGCTGACGCAATAAGTAGTGGCAATACGCAAGCAAACGCTCCATCGTTATTGTTGGCGTTTTGAACAAAGAGGCAGGCATTGGGTTAATTCAAACGCCTGCCGATACCTTTGGTCATGAACGGCCATATGCATTACGTGTCACGACCTGAGTTGGCCCGCGGTTATTACCATTCGGGCTATACCGCTGTCCTTCAGGGAAGCGCTCAGCGCCAGACTGCGCTCCGCTCTTTTCTATATAGCGCTCATATACAAGCGAGGCGGTGGGTGTTTCGGCATACTCATTACATACCTGCTTCCGGGAAGGTGGGATGCTCGACATCAGGTTCTCCTGGTGAAGCACTGGGCGGCTTCGCCTGTCACGTTTAGTTAAAGCCGACTCCTGATCTGGCCATCAACGTGTTGGAAGAAAGTCGAAGGATTTGGTTGTATAAAAAATTTACGCTGCTGACGAACGGTCTAACTAGCGAAGCGCTATTCTGCCTTTTGTCGGGTGCGAACATATTTATCGAAATGTGTACGGATCCTTTAAGGTCAACGTGTGTGCACATCAGTAACTTTCATGATGGTCAAGGAGGCATTATGTCTAACAGCGATAACACTACTGTCACGCCACCTGAGAATTCGGGCAAAGAAGAAACGTTTGAACGCACGCTCGAGAATGGTTGCAAGGCGCATGTCTGCGCGCGCGAGTCAGAAAACGGCGATATTGATTTGCTGGTCTGCGTGTATTCGGACGGTGGGGAAACTGTCATGAAACGCACAACCACCCTGCCAGGCAACCAATGGACCGTTCACGATGCATTGAAACGCGGCATTGATCGGGCAGAGCGGGTCGCTGGGGGCGAGTCCGGGCGTCTCCCTTGCGCGGACCGGGCTGACAGTGACGATGACGATGGCCAATAGTCCTTGCGAACCAATGGCCGTCAGCCGTTCACGAGTGAATGCTGTGAATGCTGTGAATGATGCATGCACTTTTCAATGTAGGTGATTCAATTGCATGGATCATTCCTGTGGCCAGTCCCTGGGCCGGGTCAAGGATACGCGGTGCGGCTGTCAGGTATTTTTCCGTTTCAAGCACCTCGCGCGCGTCCTGGGTGCGTTCCGCAACAATGCGTGCGTACAGGTGCAAGTCATAATCCAGGCTCATGGCATATTCAGACATGCGCGAGTGATCGACCGACCCGTGCAGATGCCAATGGAATGGATGAAACAGGAACTTGCTGTGCTGGCAGGCGGTGCGACGTTGACCCGCCAGAAAAACGATATTGCCCATGGATTCCACAGTGCCCAGGTTATGGGTATGCACCGGAATCTCGAGCGAAAGAAGGAAGTTGTACATGGTGAAGCCGTAGCTGCATTCACCGCCCATTGTGGCCAGATTGAGTGTCAGGGACGAGGCGTCCTGCTGAACCGCCTGTGAGCCTTTTTCGATCAACTGGCCGCATGTGGACGCCGTGATCGGGCCGGTAAAGTTGATGATGTGCACGGTCATGGGAGCATCCTTGAAGCGAAGGTTGCATAACGACATCGGCGATCGCCGCCGGATATGCATTCACTTGCCAAAGGACAATCGCCAGCAATCCGAATGCGCTCCGACGGGTTGTCGATGCCGGAAGAATAGGCATGCACTTGCCGGAATCATTCATGTCTGACGGCCGGGCAGCGCATGTAATCTGGAAGGCTTGCCGGGAATGATCGCTGTACGGCAAGTCTGAAGTCGCGTTGACCATTGTCGGGAACAGGGGAGAACGTCTTCCCCCCTGCGCCCGCTTTTGTCAGCGTTTGCGTCCGCCGCCGTGGCTGTTTTCACCGCCTTTGCGTCCGGCTTCGGAAGCCTTTTCGCGATCATTGGCAAAGTTGCCGCCGCTGTTCTGACCGCCTTTGCTTCCCGCTTCGGCTGCGCGTTCTGGATCATTCTTGAAGTTGCCACCGCTGTTCTGGCCACCTTTGCTACCGGCCTCTGCAGCGCGCTCCGGATCGTTCTTGAAATTACCACCGCTGTTTTGACCGCCTTTGCTGCCTATTTCCTGATAGAACTCTTTGTCGTGGCTGGCCGACGTGGCTTCACCGCCTTTTTTGCCCGCTTCGTTTACGCTCATGCCACTGTTTTTATCCTGAGCCATTGTTTGATACCTCATAGAAAGTATGTGGTTGCGTCTCCAGCAGATATTCATTGCCGACTGTCTGCTGTCGGGATACGTATTCAGTCCTCCATGATAGCGCTGTCTGTCCTGGATACTTGCCGTTTGCGGATAGAGGCGGCCTGTATGTGCAGGCACTGCAGGGGTGGGCTGTATTGCACTCATGTCATCATTGACCGCTTTACGTTCGGCTGCTGATCAGGCAATAAGCAGTCTGATGAAATGAACGAACTTTCCACCCTGCAGTGTCCTGCAACTAGTTGCTCAACCGCTCTGGAAGTCAGGACGACTGACGGCCACCGCCGTGGCTGTTTTGTCCACCCTTGCGGCCTGCTTCAGATGCTTTCTCGCGGTCGTTGGCAAAGTTGCCGCCCGATGCTTGCCCGCCTTTTTTCCCGGCTTCAGACGCTTTTTCTCGATCGTTTGCGAAGTTGCCAGGGTTCTTGTTACTTGTGGTCATGATGGCTCTCCAGTATCAAAGTAAAAGAGTGTTGCCTGTCCATTGTTGGTAACGGACATCTACTCCGATAAGTGTAAAGCGCAGAATGCTTTTATTATTTTCGTTACGGCCGATCAGCGGTACAACTTGTCAAGGATTTGTACAGAAAGCTCAACATATTCATCGTTCTGTACAGGGGCCGTCAAAGACGCAGCCCGTCAATCAGCCGATCTCTTCCAATCGCTGGGCTCGATTCGATTGCATGGGGGAAGCGTGACGATTCACTGCTTTTACAGGGGCGTGGCCTGTCGCTGAGCGGTTGTTGAAACGCCAGGCGAACACCTTTTGCGATCAGTTCCTGAAAAAAAGCGCCTGGTTGATGATCCATCGACTTCTGTGCCGCGTATGTAGCGATTGGCTTTTTCAAGCCATGAGGATCGGGGGGGTCATGGATCCGCGTCTTGCAGGGCTTTCGTTCTTGCTCACACTCGGCTGGACCTGTGCGGTCATCCTCGTTGTGTGGGTGTATTCCTGATAATTGCTGCTCACCGGAGGTCGTCGGATCACTGGTAGTGGCGAACTAATGGCCAGCGAGGCAGTCTGTACAGATACAGCTGTCATGCGAACGTTGCGAGCCTACTCAATGTTGCAGCGAATGCCCGAATCATCGAGTGATGGCATAGCGCTATTGCCAGCATTGAGAAATACGATTACCCGGCTGCGGCCGCAGGCCTCATGTTCAGATGCGTCAACGCGTCATTCAAGCCAGGCCCGCAGCCGTCGATGCTTCATCACACCCTTTTATTGATGTCACACACCAGAGCATTTTCCATGTCGATCACCACTGAAATCACCCCTAAGGACCAGACCGGGGTGCAGTTGGACCTCCATTCGCTTATGACGGCCATTGATCGGTCTCAAGCGATGATCGAGTTTGACCTCGAAGGCAACATACTGCGGGCCAATACCAATTTTCTGGACTGTGTCGGCTATCGCCTCGACGAAATCCAGGGCCGCCACCACCGTATTTTCTGTACCCCGGAGCACGTGGTCAGCCTCGAATACGCCTCGTTCTGGGAGAAGCTGGGCAAGGGTGCCTACGACGAGGGTCAGTACAAACGGTTAGGCAAGAACGGTAAGGAAATCTGGCTGCAGGCAACTTACAACCCTGTGTTTGACGAGCAGGGCAACCCCTTCAAGGTCGTCAAGTTCGCGACGGACGTTACTCAGCAGCGCAAGACCAACGCGGAGTACGAAGGCAAGGTGGCGGCGATTGACCGTTCCCAGGGTGTCATCGAGTTCGATCTGAACGGTCGGGTGCTCAACGCCAATGAAAATTTCCTCAAGATCCTCGGTTATCGCCTGGACGAAGTACAGGGCCAGCATCACCGCATGTTTTGCGATGAGGAGTACCTGAACAGCCCTGACTATCGAGCGTTCTGGGCCAAACTGGAGCGTGGCGAATACGACTCTGGTGAATACAAGCGGGTCGGCAAAAATGGCCGTGAACTGTGGATCAGCGCTACGTACAACCCCATCCTCGACCCTGAAGGTCGCCCGTACAAGGTTGTGAAGTTTGCCAACGACGTGACCGAGAGCCGCGCTCGGCAAGCGGAACAAGCTGGCAAGGTCACTGCCATCGAACGCTCCCAGGCGGTCATCGAATTCGACCTGACTGGCAAAGTACTGGCCGCCAACCGTAATTTCCTCGCCGTGTTCGGCTATGACCTCAACGAAGTCATCGGCGAGCACCACCGCATGTTCTGCTCGGAAGAGTTCGTCAGCAGCCTTCAGTACCGCGAATTGTGGGAAAAACTCGGCCGTGGCGAATACGATGCCAACGAATACAAGCGTCTGCGCAAGGACGGCAAGGAAATCTGGATTCAGGCGACTTACAACCCGATCTTCGATGCGCAAGGCAAGGCCTATAAAATCGTCAAATTTGCGCTGGACGTAACCAACGCAAAAGAAAGCAGTGTCGAGGACAAGGGCAAGGTCACGGCGATTGACCGTGCTCAGGCAGTCATCGAATTTGACATGGCCGGTAACATTCTGACCGCCAACCCCAATTTCCTGAAAGCCATGGGCTATGGCATGCAGGAGCTCAAAGGTAAGCATCACCGGATATTCTGCGAAGAAGAGTACGTTCGCAGCACCGAATACCGCGAGTTCTGGCATGGGTTGGGGCAGGGCGAGTTCTTCTCTGGGCGCTTCATGCGGCTGAGCAAATACGGCCAGCACATCTGGATTCAGGCGACCTACAACCCGATTTTCGATCATGACGGCAAGCCGTTCAAAGTCGTCAAGTTCGCCACTGACATTACCCGTCAGGTGGAGGTCGAGCAGGCCATCGAAGCCAAGACTCTGGCGATGGGCGAATCAGTCAAGTCGTTGATGAACGCCATCGCTTATGTCGCTGAAAGCACCGACACGGCGACTGAGCTGGCGAGGTTGACACGCGAGCAGGCCAGTCGTGGTTCGCAAACTCTGGTCAAGGCCTCCGATGCCATGGGCATGATCGCCAAGTCGGCGGAAGGCATTCAGGACATCGTTCAAGTCATCAGTGAAATCGCCAGCCAGACCAACATGCTGGCCTTCAACGCCGCTATTGAAGCGGCCAGGGCCGGTGAGCATGGCCTGGGCTTCTCGGTGGTTGCCGATGAAGTGCGCAAGCTGGCGGAGAAGTCATCGCGCGCCACCAAGGAAATCAACAAGCTTATTCTGGAAACCGTCAGCCGCATCGATTCAGGCAACGAGATTTCGCGCAGCGCCGGCGAAGCATTCGAGCACATCGTGGAAGGCGTGATGCAGACCACTCAGGCAATCGACGGCATCAACACGGCCACCGAGAAGCAGCGTGTGTCGGCGCAGGAAGTGGAAACACTGATTACCGAACTGCATAAAACCAATGCCGCTGGTTACTCGGACGCGCAGGACAAGGTGTCCGTCGGACAACCTGCATGAGCAGCCTGAACGCTTATGGGGTCGTGCAGATCAACGACATCCACCTGGCGATTGTTGCTGATGCGCTGATGGAAGCCGTGCACTGGCCGACGGATCTTCAGCCGCACCCGCTGACGCGCGGGGCGCTGCTGGGTGTGTTTACGTTGCGCGGCAAACCGGTACCGCTGGTGGATCTGCGCGGCCAACTGGCCGACAGCGTTGCAACTGCCGAGCCCACGCCGCTGGTAGCCATCCTCAAGTACGACGGTGGCTTTCTGGGGTTGGCGATCGATGCTGTCTGCGACATTCTGAAGGCTCCGGATTCCCGGTTTTACCCGATGGGGCCTGGTGGCCAGAACGCTGGATTGCTGCCAGCACTGATGCTTGGTACTGAAACTTCGCGTCTGATCTACAAACTGGACCTGGCGTGCCTGGCGGCGTTGCCAGGCGTCCTGTTCGCTGCCGACCCGAGTGCGCGGTTGCGAAGCGAAGAGGCCCTTGCCGCTCAGCACCGGTTGCTTCATTACCTGGTGTTCGAGTGCGACGGCCGTCATTTCTGCATTGATGCCAGCGTCGTCACCGAACTGGTGGATCAGCCGGACATCAGCCCCTCGGACTTTGCCAGCGACTGCTGCTTTGGGGTGACCTTGGTACGCGGCACCAAGGTTCCGGCGCTGAACCTGTCGCAGGTGCTGGGGCTGGATCATCAGCCTCAGCCGTCCAAGCCGCAGTTGTTGCTGTTGACCGCACCTGACGGGCGTGTCTGCGGTTTTGGTTATGACCGCATGGTGGCGATTCATCGTCAGGACCCGGAGCAGATGCTGGCGGTCCCTGCTTATGGTCTGCCCCATCCGGAGCTGTTGGCTGGGGTGATGAACCTGCAGGATGGCGAGCAAGCGCTGTTGCTCGATCACCCTTCGCTGTTGCAGCGGCCGGAGGTGAAAAGCTATACCCAGGTTTACCAGCACGACGTCAAACCTGCTCAGGCTTCGCACGAAGTCACCAGGACGATGCTGCGCCATGCTTGCCTGCTGTTTGATGCGCCGACGCGTTTTGTGGCGCCTTTGAGCCAGATTGTCGAAATCCTGTCGGTGCCTGAGCAACTTATTGGCCTGTCGCAACCTTCGACACACTTGCTCGGCCAGTTCAATCTGCGCGGCGAACAGGTGCCGCTGATCTGCCTGAGCAGTTTGCTGGAGGAAGCACCGCATGCGCAGAGCGAGGCTTCCCGGGTGCTGATCGTGCGTGGTGACCGGCTGTGCTTTGGCTTTGCGGTCGGGTGCGTGGATTCGATCGACGCCTTCAATCAGTTTGATCCGGCGATGCTCGATAAAGGCTGGCAGACCAACATTGGCAAGGATATTTCGGTCAACGATCGGGTTCGCTCGCTGGTCAGCGTTGGCAGTCCGGAGCGCAGTTGGCGCGCGACCCTGCTGGACTTGCAGGGCTTGGCCAGGCAACTGGAACGGGATGTAGATCAACGTCAGTCAGCCAGGGCGAACGATGGTCGACCTGCCATGGCGTAATCGAGCTGAACGGAACGCTTTGTCTGTGGCCTTACGTGGACATCCATGAAGGGAGCACTGACATGAGCGAGAAGAAAGAAGAGAAGAAGCCGGAGCCGCAAAGCGACGTGCCTGCACACTCGACGCCCGAAGAGAAGGAACGCCTCAAGGACTTCAACAAAGGCGGGATTCCGCCCGGCGTTTGCTGATCAACGTACGCCGAGACGCCTCATGAAAACGCCCGTACTGCTTCAGTACGGGCGTCTTTGTATCGAGCGTCTCTCGGTTGGATGACGATGGCCGAGGCATTACTCGCCGTTGGCGAAGTCTCTCAGGCCAGCGCCTTCCATCCGGTAACGCACCCATTCATTCTGCGGCTCGGCGCCGATTGCCTCGTAGAACTTGATGGCGGGCTCGTTCCAGTCCAGCACGCTCCACTCCAGACGCCCACAGTCATTGGCCACCGCCTCGCGGGCTATATGGCGCAGCAGCTTGCGACCGGCCCCCACGCTGCGTTGCTCTGGTGTGATGTAAAGGTCTTCGAGGTACACGCCGTTGCGCCCCAGCCAAGTGGAATAACTGTAGAAATACACGGCATAGCCGATGGGCTTGCCGTCATACATGCACATCAGGCCTTTGGCTGGCGCATTGTCTGCAAACAGGGAGCGTTGAATATCTTCTGCGCTGGCTTTCACTTCGTGACCGGCGCGCTCGTAGATCGCAAGTTCAGTGATGAATGCAAGGATCTGGCTGGCATCGGCTGCGGTGGCGGGGCGGATTTCGAGAGACACAGAGACACTCCTTGAATGATGGACGCGGCATCATAGCCGTCACCTCCATTCTGCGGATAGTCAGGCGTCGCGCAGCAGGTCGTTGGCGTTCAGCAATTCATAGGCAATCTGCGGGCGTGCCTCAAGCGCGCGGCGAATCGCAGCGGGAATGCTCTGGCGGGTCTTGCGACACAGTCCGATCTTTTCCTGAACCACAATGTTGATCCCGCGCATGGTGCGCACTTCGTTGAAGCCGGGCGCAACCTCGATGCGCACGCCCAGTTGCTGGTAGACCTTGTCCAGCATGCGGTGCAGCTCAGCCAGACTTTCGATGCGCTCCAGGCGATCGACCAGACGCTTTTCTTCCTCGCGGGTCAACAGCAGGATCCGTTGATCGGCGTCTGCGGCGTCCAGCCGTTCCCGCTCGCAGTTGCAAGCGCCGGGCGGGCAGTGGTGGCGGATCTGGACAGGCGCATTCATGGATGCAGCATAGCCATAGCGACGGGTATCTGGCTATTGGCAAATGACAGATTGCTTGAAGCCTTTCCCGAGGCATACGAGCGATACACCTGTTAGTGTTCATACGGCAAAAGCTTTATCCTTTCAGCTTTGATAAGCCGACGTCCCTTCAACCGGTTTCACAGCAGCGTATGGCGCTCGGGTATACAGATCACAGGACAATCATGTTAATCACGGATGACGCCCGCCTGCACAAAGAAGCAGGCGAGACATTTTTCAAGTGGCGATACAACAACCGCCAATCCAGCGAGAAGCTGGATGCACAGACTCTCGTTCACGCCATGCTGGCTGAAACCGATCATGGCCAGGCTGTGGTGGCGTTGAGGGTCAAACAGGAAAACGGGTGGCGAGTCACGGACTTGTTGTGCGCGCGTGTTCCGCTCGGCGAAGTGTTATCGGTTATCAGCTTCTCGCGAACTGAAACCCACGGGCTGTTGGCGCTTGCCATCGACGGTGTCTCCACGACCTTGCAACTGCTCAATGAGTCAACATTCATGTGTGCGTCGGGTTGGGCGCTCGATCAAGGTCTGATCAGGACTGTGATCATCAGCAAAGGCACGCGAACGTTCGAACTGAACCCGATAGATTTCTTCGTCTTTTCGCCAACGCGGGTTGTGTTGAGTCAGTTGAGCGAGCATGGCGGGGGCTACTTGGGCGTGTTGGAACATATCGAGCACGCTACACAAAAATGTTATGAACTGCGATGTCGTTTGCCTCGCGCGCAACTCTGGAACCAGTCTATCGACCGTCTTTCCCGGCCCCAGGACGTCCGCCTGCACGTAAGCGCAGCCTGGGTTCCCAAGCACTTGTGTTACGAGGTGACGGCGATAGAGCCTTGCATGCCTGAAGGCATTTCACAATGCGAGCTGGTAGGACTTAAAACTCAAGGCGAGATACGTTTCTGGCTGCTGGAATGCCCGCTGCCTGCCTGCCTCGGTCTGGTGTTCACGGGCAAAAGGTACCCCCGGACAAGCGCGGAAATCATGATGTTTGAGCCTTCGCCAGACATACCGTTGCTGATTGAGGTGAGCGCGTCATACGTCGACGGTCGGCTCTCCCTGCAAATGATGAGGTTTGTAAGTGTTGCCCCAGCGCCGCTCTGGGCCGATGTCACGTTAGCCAATGCGCTGCGCGAAGAAGTGCCAGGTGATGAGTCAAAGCCCGTCATGCGTATTGAGCTAAGCGGATATCCGGGAGGACGACTGGTGTTCGAGCAACCACTCAAGGTGCCTCAGTCCTATTACCTGTCGCTTGATAGCGAGCAGGCACAGCGAGTGCCGTTGGTATTCAGCTTGCGGTATTGTCGGCTCGACTTTGCCGTGGACCTCTTCGGCGATGTGGTTCAAGGCGCCTTCCGGGTACGCGACAGTGACCCGGAGTCCATTTATCTGCAACAAGCGGGTGATGACGGCGTGAGCAATGATCTTTGCTACAGGGTCAAGCGCACGGAGCTATTGCGTTTCGGTATCGCGGGGATACGCAAGGACGTCCGGTTTGAATGCGTCATCGAAGTACAAGCGCAGTCACGCAAGGACGACAAGAAGTTTCCGTATTGGCACATGCGTGAAGTACTCACCGACCTGACTGCCCACGTCAGCAGGCAGCAATATAGCGGCGTCTCACTCAAGGCACTCTGGGCGTGGTCTGCGTTCGACGCTTCCTCCTACGAGAGTAGTCTGCCGGCTTTTTTTCGACGCGGTGCGGTTGTCGTGGCTCAGCCCGAAGCCGAGATATCCCTGGCATTGTTTCTGTCATCCGGTTTGCTGCGCAAGGCAGGCTATTCGGTCATCGATGAATCCGGCCGCGTAAGCCTGGACTACCGCGTCTCTCCGCAAAGTTGCGCGAACGTTGTGCGGCTGGTGTGTACTCAATTGTTTGCCTTGCCGTCGGGCAGTCCCCGTGCAGGCACACGTGCCCGTTATCTGGGTGAGAAGAAGCCGGACGAGCATCAGCTGGAATGTATCGACCCGGACAGCGGATCGCTTGCGCCGGGTACCATTCTCAATTACCGGCAGCGTGCTGGTAGCCAGAGGCTTAAAGACATTCCCAATCTTGAAAAAGCAATTTTCGTTGTGCGTACCAATCGATTCAATGGCACTCACCAAGTCAGCCGGATCCTGAATGTGGAGCTAAGTGTCGATGTCTGAATCACGCCGTTACCTGGACCTTTTGCAGTACCTGTGTGCTGTCCCCAAATTTTCCGACATGACGCCCATCAAAGGGACGAAAACGCGCGACATCGATTACTCCGGGCAGTTGGCTGAGGCCATATTCAGTGTTCCGAACGAGCCTGAAATCTTCGATGCATTTGTCGCATCCGTCACCGCCACGGGCAAGCACGGTCATCAGCCCATATACCTGCTTTATCAGCTTGAAACGCCTGGTCAGCCTGCGCTGCCATTTCTGGCGTTGCCCGGTATTGTCGTCGACACGGGCAACTTGCGGGACGCAGAGTTTTTCAAGCTCAGGCCTGCACTGGACTTGCCGGTACTGTTCAATGTCCAGCTTTTGCAAAGCGATACTCGAGAGACGCCTGATGTAGTGCTGGGTTCAGAGCAGAGCTACGTCGACTTCAAGCTTGGTAGTGTGCCGCCGATCACAGACGCCTGGTCCATTTGGCATGCACATGCCGTCAGCCTGTGCGAAGCCACTACGGGCGTTGCGCCTGCGCACCTGCCGGCCATGCTCCGGCAGCAGTCCCGTCAGCCGTTCACCCTCAGTGCTCAATTGGCTGTCTACAAACAAGCTGACACGACACCCATCCGTAACATTCTGGACCTCTATCAGGGGGTGTCAGAGACTGACGACGACGTACTGTGGGACACGCCGCTTGGGCAGACAATTGCTGCTCATGAGGGCGCCGAGAGCGTCAAGCCGACTGAGCATGACACCCTGGCGAGCGACGTCGAACGTAACCCCCGCTATCTGCTTGGCCATATGGACGAACAGAAAGCCGTCGGTCTGCAGCGGCTTTCAGACCGGGAAATGTTTGCACTCGACAACAGCCAGCGCTTGGTGATCGAGCGGCTCGCCAGCTGTCAGCCAGGCGAGGTACTGGCCGTCAATGGTCCTCCCGGTTCTGGCAAAACGGCGATGCTCAAAGCCGTTGTCGCTCATCAATGGGTGGAAGCGGCAATTGTCGGCGGTGATTGCCCCGTGACTGTCGCAGTGGGTTCGACCAACCAGTCAGTCACTAACGTTATCGGCGCTTTTCCGTCCGTGCTTTATCGAGGAGACGAAGAGCCGCCACAGCAGTTTTTGTATTTCAAGCGCTGGTTTTCGGCACCTCAGAGCTACGGAACCTATTTTCCTTCGGCCAGTGCAAACGAAAAGCTGGAAAAGAAAAACCAGCAGCACGACATGGTTCTGGGTGCTATAAGCGCAGCCGGCGATCTGACCGTCTTCAACTGGTGTAACGCCGATCAGCCCGCATCGGACATCACCCGGCTCCAGGCCAATGTTCTCGACTACCTTCAGCACGCGCGACGCTTTTTCAATCAATCGGACCTGTCCCTTGAAGCGGCAGTGGAACGTTGCCGTGAAAGCGTCCGCGACGTTGCCGAGAGGGTCAGCAACCTGCTCGTCAGAGCCCGTAACCTCAGCAACCTGCTCGTTCTTCTGGCTGAGTTGGTGCCGGGCTACCCCAGCTTCCGGGATGAGGAGCGCGATCAGTCATTCGATACCGCCCGGCAACTGGTTACCTTGTTGAACGGGACTCGCGCTGAGCGCACTCAACTGCTGCTGAACGTATTGCGCGAGCGCATTCAGGATCAAGCGCTGTCGCTTGATTCGCTGAGTGACAAGGATTTCAGACAGCTTGAAAGTGATGCTCGAGTTCTGTTGATTGATCGCTTGCTGGATCTGACGTTGCGTCCGCAGGCCTTCCATATGGCCGCTCGCTACTGGGAGGGGCGTTATCTGCTGGCGTGTTCGCAAGAGCTTTTGGTGGCCCGCACTTCGCGCAATGTCGAACTGGGTTTGCGGCGTCTGTGCATGCTTACGCCCTGTCTGGTTTCGACGCTTCACACATTGCCTCAACTGTTCAGGCTGGAGGGCAAGCGCTTCCTGTTTGCGAAGGCCGATCTGTTGATCATGGATGAAAGCGGTCAGGCGCAGCAGCGTCTGGGCCTGCCGTTGCTGGGGCTTGCCCGACGGGCGCTGGTAGTGGGCGATGTCGATCAGTTGCAGCCTGTTATCAACGATATTCAGATCGCCGATGAAGTCCAGGCCTATCACTTGTTCGGTTACACGCCTGGAGACTACGTCGTCGCCATGCAGCGACGCATGACGACCTGTAATGGCAGCATGCTCGCACTGGTTCGTCATGCGTCGTGCCAATCCCATCAGGGGCGGGGTTTGATGTTGCGCGGACATTACCGTTGTCAGACCAACATCATTCAGTGTTGCAACGATATGGTGTACGACAACAAGCTGATGTTCATGCCTCGCGACAGTGTCGAACGCGGTCCGTTGCCGTCGTTCAGTTGGGTGCATTCGGACTTTATCAACGGCAAGGAAGACGGTTCACGTTTCAGCACCGGTGAAGCGGATCTGATCGCGGGCTTCGTAATGGACCGATGGCCACAGATACGTGATTTCTACCTCGCCAAGGACCAGCTCAAGGGCAAGGTATTTCGAGGAGCTGGCGAGTTGATCGCGGTCGTCACGCCATTCAAGGCGCAGATCGAACCCTTGCGCAAAGCCCTTCGCGATGCTTCGCGCAAATCCGGTGAACCCTTGGGGTTTGACCTTGAGGATGTCGAACGGATTACGATCGGCACCGTCGACTCCTTGCAGGGCGCGGAAAAGCCGCTTGTTCTCTTCAGTGCCGTGCATGGAGCTTCCAGTCAAGGGCAGCCGTACTTTCGAAACACGCCTTACCTGCTGAACGTGGCGATCTCAAGAGCCCAGGACTGCTTCGTCGCGTTTGTATGCGAGCAGACTTATGGCATCAATACTGATCACCGTGCAGTCGATCTGACGGCGTTACGCGGTAATTCTGTGCATTATCTTGGCTACTACCTGGGACACGCGGCATTCACGGATGACCGTAAAACACGTCGCTGTGAAAGGCTTTTTCCCAATCGTCTGGTGATTATCGAGGCAGGGGGCAAACAGAAACTTTTGTCCGAATACCTTGGCTCTGATTACGTTGTATGGGTCACCGGTGGCAGCATCACCGAGGTGGAGGATGATTGCTATGACCTGCCGACGTTGATCAATCGCGCGTTCAGACTGCGTTACCGACTGACCGCTGGTGCTTGTGTGCTGGTTGAGAAAATTCGCCGCCAGGCATCCTCGTTCGAGGAAATTATCCTGGCGACCGATGACGATTATGTTGGCGAGACCATTGCCTGGCATTTGAGCATGCAGTTTCGTCATGAGCCAGAAATCCGCAGCAAACTGAGCCGGGTGCGGCTCAATGCAATAACGTCTGATGCAGTAGCGCAGGCGTTCCAGCTGTCGGCAGTAAAGGACTATCAACACGCCGTAAGTCGCTTGAAAAGCGAGCGCAGTGAAAATATCGAGCAGCAATTGCTCAGTGCACGGGAATCGTTGCGTTCTGTGCGTGGAACACTTGACACCCATCGAGTCAAAGCCGAGCTGTTTCGTGAATTGATTGATGTGTTGGTCCGTATCCAGTGTCGACAAGGCGTTGAGGTAAATGCCTTGGCAAGTGAGGAGGTCGCGCAACTTGAAGTGTTGCAGTTGATCGAACCTGTTGAGAAGTCGGTGCATTATTCTGCATTGGGACGAGTGCGCATGGGCATTCTGGACATCTTGGCCGATTCGGTTAAACAGCGCCTGCAGCAAGTGAAAGAAGATGCGTTGAGCGTTCATCTAAGGGTCGGAGGTTGCGAGATCGTAGGCACCATAGCAGCCAGCACCGAGGCTGAAGCCAGACACTTTCAGGAGCGGGTCCAAAAAAAAATGGCTGACGCCGAGGTCAATGTCATTGCGGGCGATCCGTGTGTCTGGCGCGCAGGCAAGGTAGAGGCGTGTGATGTCACCTTTCCTGCGCCTGGTGCGGCGACGATCGACATTCTAAAGCTGGCACATTCCCGCTTGGGTGTTAGGCCTGGCACGACAATGCACTTGCTGCAAAAACTCTATGAAGGAAGTTTCGAGTGAGTAACAGTGCACATGATGATATCCGGCTGACTATCGAAGAACAGCACATCGAACTTTATCGCCAGCGGCTGGATGCCTGCCCGGTGGGGCAGAGGGGCGATGCGTCTGCACTGCTGCGCCTGATCGCCGACCTCGGCAAGGCGGCGGATCACGGTGATGCATGTGTGGAAGTCAGGACCATGAGGCTTGATCATGCCAGCAAATCGCTGTGGCTTGAATTTGACGTTCAGGTGTTGAAGCGGGCAGGGTGGCTTGATGTACTTCCACCTGGCAATAAGCACTACCTTGATGAAAATCGGTACCGCGAGCTCCGCAGCGCGTTCGATGAGTCGGATTTCGACCTCGATTTTCGTATGCCCGAACCCTCACATCTGCTTTTTTCAGAGCTGCTGGACTCGCTGGATCACCTGCGTATCGGTCGACCTTCAACACTTGGCATCACTTTGGAAAACATGGAAAAAAGTGGCATGCTTTCGCTTGAGGGTGATGAGGTACGTTTGGGTACCGAGGCTTATCAGCTGCTGCAGGCCATGCAGCAGCGCTATCCAGGGATGGCCAGCAAGCACTTTTCGACGCGTCTTGCGTTACTGCAAAGCCAGCTAGAGCAGAGCTCAATCAGCATCGGCGCAGCATTGGCCGAGTTACTTCCCGACGTACTTGGGCACGTTGACTCTGCTGCACTGGCCGAGCGTGTTTGGGACGATATCGAATCGCTTTATGATTCAGATGATCAGGTGCCGCACGCGCCCACTCAAGGGTTGATCCGCCGCAGTGTGGAACATGACTCTTGAGCGGGGTCATCAGTTACCCCAGAACCGATGGCAGTGGTCGCATGGCGCGCGACCGCGCCAGGATCGAGCGGCTACTGGTGGATATAGAACAATGCCTGACCGTAGAACACCTTGAGGGTATTCTCGCCCTGATTGCGCTGCTCGGTTGGGACCAGCTGCCTGAGTACTTGCGCATCCGCTATCTGGGAATGTTGGCGCAGAAATGTCGTGAGTTTGAACGTCAGCATCGAATAATGCGCGAGGCCGAAGAGGTAACGAACGTCCTCGCCCGACAGAAGCTCGACAAGGTGATGCAGAGTATTGATTGTTCTCTGCTGGCCCACTGTCCGTGGGAAACGCGACGTCATCAGGAGCCGTTGACCGTGCAGGGTGTGCGGGCACGGATCGACGATGCGCGCCGACGGATTGAGCAACACGGCTACAGACCTCTGTTCAATGATGAAGAGGTGGCCGCTCTGGCGCAAACGGATGCGGTTGCGCAAGCCCGTTACAAGGTGCGCTTCATGGAGCGTAAATACCTGGGCGACGATGGCAAGGGTCAATACCTCGGCGCAAGATTTGAAGGGCAGTCCGGGCAGGGGGTCAAATACTGGAATACCAGTTTTGGACAGATAGAAGACGCCGACAAGGACTACCGGCTGATCGCCCACAAATTGGGGCAGGACTATGCCGAAGGCTGCGATTACGTGTTATTGGTCATTGATACCGAGCAGGCTTGTACCTTGTGTGAGTCTGTCAGTGTCAGCGCAACATTCGAGAAACTTGGCGAATTCTCCACTCACGAATTGCCTGCGCTGTATCCGGTGGAGTTGATGAGCCTCATCATGAACACTGCCTTCCAGACCCAGTACCGGGAACTGTATCTCAAGGCGCTTGCTTACTGGGGGGAACGATGGCGTCTGTCCGAGTTTCAGTTTTACAGTTTTCTGAGTACTCAGGGTCTTGAGCCGCAACGCCTTATCCTGCTGCTGGAGCGTTTGCGCATGCACACCCAGATTGGTAATAACCACTATTTCCGGGGCGACGGGGTGACTGAAAATCTGATTGAGGGCTCTCATGAGAAATTGGGTGTGGTGGAACTGTTCACCTTTGAAAATCGTAAAGTCGAACTCGACGCGTATCTGCGCGCCGGTGTGGTTCATATCATTTAAGGCGGCCGATCATGTGGAGAAGGGCTGAGCGTTATCCTCTGAAAACGCCGCTGGAGCCGATTCAGAATCCGATAGCTCCACCACCAGGCGTCAGACTGCTCAGCGAAAAATTGAATATGTCAGTACCGAACGAGCATTATCTATTCTTTGATAATCACGGCAGGTTATCGATTGTTCGGCGTTATGATCAACCCGACGGTCAAGGCCCGGTGTATGAGCAGAACGATTTTCCGCTGATGTTTCTGGACTGGTTCGCGCCAGCCATTCGTGAATTTCGCAAGCCAGTCGGTGACCGTCCCACCCGTTTCATGTCCACCGTCCCTGAAGCAGTGGGAGATGAAATGCTGACGTTGGAAAGAGGCATGGCGGTTGGCGGGGACGACGAGCCGGGTTACATCGTCAACAACTGGTCGCGTGGTCGCCAGCTCACTGGGCTTGAGGGGCATTTCATACCGATGAGTGTTGCCTGGACCGAAACGTTTATCTTTGACGGCGGCCTGCTCAAGCTGCTCGCACTGGCAAAATCCAGGCTTTGAGCCGCGTGCATGCTTGACCTGCATACGAAAAGCCAAGGCGTTAAAGGTGTACTGCTGGCCAGACGCCTGGAGACCTTGATACCGGTTTCTGAGAAGATCGTGCTCTTTCCTATTTGTGTGCAGGTCCATGCTTCAAACTTCATCTTCTTTTCAGGCTTTCAGCCAAGGGGCAATCGCAGTGCTGCCGCTGTCCCTGGCCTGCGCTCCGTGGGGGCTTCTGGCAGGCTCCCTCGCTATAGAAGCCAATCTGAGTCCGGTGGAAAGCCAGGGCCTGTCGGCCATTGTATTTGCCGGGGCCGCGCAACTGGTAGCGATCGGCATGTTGAAGAGTGGCGCGGGTATTGGTTCGATTCTGCTGACAACACTGCTGTTGACCTCACAGCATCTGCTGTATGGCCTGCACATGCGTCCGACACTCTCGACGCTGCCGCTGCGTTGGCGGATGAGTCTGGGGTTTCTGCTCACCGATGAATTCTTCGCGCTCAACAGCCACCATGGCGGTGCGACATTCAATCGCTGGTTCGCGCTGGGCGTCGGCCTGACGTTCTATCTGCTCTGGAACCTGTTTACGCTGATGGGTATCGTGCTGGGTAACAGCTTCCCCGGTCTTGAACACCTGGGGCTTGAGTTCTCGATCATCGCGACCTTTATTGCGCTGGTCACGCCGCTGGTGCGAAACGTCCCGGTGGTGGTCTGCGTGGCAGTTTCATTGTTCTGTTCGGTGCTCTTCAGCTACTGGTAATGGGGCGCGGCACTGGTATTGGCCGGGTTGGCAGGCATGACGTGTGGTTTTCTGTGCAAACGCATGCTGGGGCAGGAGGCATCATGATTTTTGCGGTCATCATCGGCATGGGGCTGGCGGTTTTCTTCAACCGCTACGTGTTTCTGGAACCACGGCTGCCGTTTGTTCTTGGTCGCAACGCACGTGACTTTCTGAGCTTTGCGGTGCCCGGCATGCTCACGGCCATTTGCGGCCCGATCATATTTTTACCTGAACATCGGCTTGATCTGAACCTGACCAATCCCTATCTGTTGGGTGCGCTCTGTACCGTCTGCCTGATGTTGTGGACCCGGCGGGTACTCACCAGCGTGCTGCTGGGCATGTGCTGTTTCTATGGCTTTCGCTGGCTTTTTCCAGACGCCTGATCCGAGCGGCATCCGTGACTTTGAAAAGAGCTGGCGCGGTAGTCCGTGCCAGCCCTCCATGCTCAATCTTTTACAACGTCTGCATGCGGATCACTGCGGCCACTTGGCCTCGCCCTTGACCACTTTGGCGCCCAGTTCCAGCGAGCCGGGCTCGGCCAGTTGCGGCCAGGCTTTCTGCATCGCGTCGATGAGTGCGGCAGCGTCCTTGGCTTTTGCGGCGTTTTCGTCGAAGGACTTCAGGTAGTCGGCGGTGAAGGTCACCGCCTTGGTGCCTTCAGGCACAGGGCCCAGATAATGACCGGGAATGACGGTGACCGGTTTCAACGCTTCGATGCCCTTGAGCGTGGTCAGCCAGTCCTGACGGGATTTCAGCGTCTGGGTGTCAGCCACCCACACGTGAATGCCGCTGGACACCACTACGCCACCGACCACTGCCTTGAGCGATGGAATCCACACATACGTGCGCTCTGGCGTCGGACCGTTCAGGCCTTTGATCTGCAGGGGCTGGCCTTCCAGCGTCAGATAGTCGCCCTTGAGCACTTCAGGCAGCACCAGCTTGGCCGGTGCGTTGTCTTTGAGGATCGGCCCCCAGTGGGTGAGCTTGCCTTGCATCGAGGCTTTGATCGCTTTGACGGTGGGGGCGCTGGCAACAATCTTTGCGTCGGGGAATGCCGCCTGAATCACGTCCAGACCGAAGTAGTAATCCGGATCGCTGTGGCTGATATAGACCGTAGTGAGTTTCTTGCCGCTGGTCTTGATCTTGTCCACAAGTGCCTGCGCGTCGTTGCGCTGGAACTGGGCATCGATCAGCACCGCATCGTGCTTGCCAGTGATGAGTTCGGATGACACCGGGAAGACGGCATTTTCGGCCGGGTTGTAGACCTCTATCGCCAATGGGTCAGCGGCGTGTGCCGCCAGCGGAAAGACAGCAGCGAAGGTGAGGGCAAGCAGGGAGCTGCGCAACATGGGGAACGACCTTTTCAATGCAGGCAAGAGGTCGCCATATTAGGTTGCGTAAAGTGAAACAAAAACCTCACTATCCGCAACTATTGGTTGCCTGAATCGGACGAATCATGGATCGCATCATGGCTGCGCGGGTCTTTATCGCGATCAACGAGCGGGGCAGCCTGATTGCCGCTGCCGATGCCCTGGACATGTCGCGTGCGATGGTCACGCGTTATCTGGCGCAGATGGAAACATGGGCCGGGGCCCGCCTGCTGCATCGCACCACACGCAAGCTGGGGCTCACCGCCGCCGGGGAGGTCACGCTTGAACGCTGTCAGCAACTGCTGGCGCTGGCCGACGCTGTGCCCATGGCGGCGGATACTCACGCAGACGAGCCGCGCGGCATGTTACGCATTGCCTGCTCCCAATCTCTCGCACTGGCCGCGCTGGCGCCCGCTGTGACCGCTTACCTGCAGCGCTACCCCGGCACTTCGGTGGATTTGCTGATCGGCAACGAGGCGGTGGATCTGGTGCGTGAGCGTATCGATCTGGCGATCCGCATCACCAATCAACTGGACCCCAACCTGATTGCTCGCCCGCTGGGGAGCTGCCGATCGGTGGTCTGCGCGTCGCCCGCTTACCTGGCCATACGAGGCACACCGCAGCGTCCGCAGGAACTGAGCGGGCACACCTGCCTGACGTATTCATACTTCGGTAAAAGCCTGTGGACGTTCACCCATGAACAGCAACCGCTCAGCGTGCCGGTGGGCGGCAACCTGAGCGCCAATGATTCAGTGGTTTTGCTGGAAGCAGCCGTCGCGGGCGCGGGTATTGCCCTGCAGCCTTTGCATTCTGCTGCACCGCTGATTGCCAGCGGCAAGCTGATCGCGTTAATGCCCGAGTATCAGCCCCAAGCGCTTGGGGTACATGGCATCTACACATCGCGGCATCACCAGTCCGCAACCTTGCGCACCATGCTGGATTTTCTGCGACAGTGGTTCGATACGGACCCGTTACTGCGCGGGTAGTGGTCCTCAGCGCGACACCCTTGGACGCACGCTGAAGACCGCGGCGTTGATCAGGTCTTGAACTTGCGCACCAGCGCATCCAGCTCGTTGGAGAGTGAGGCCAGACTGCCGGAGTCGGCACGCGCCGAGTCTGACAGGTCGGCAATCAGTTGCGCATCGCCATGGATCTGGCTGATGTGCCGATTGATGTCTTCGGCGACCTGATGCTGCTCTTCAGCGGCGGTCGCAATCTGGGTGTTCATGTCGCGAATCACATCCACCGACTCTCGAATCTGTCCGAAACTGCTGCGCGCCTGGCCGATCTTGGTCACCGATTGCTGTGACACCTCCAGGCTGGCGTGCATCTGCTGTGCCACTGAGGCTGTGCGTTTGGCAAGGTTGCCCAGCAGGCTATCGATTTCGGCGGTCGAGTCAGCAGTGCGTTTGGCCAGCGCCCGGACTTCATCGGCCACCACGGCAAACCCGCGACCCTGTTCGCCGGCCCGTGCCGCTTCGATGGCTGCGTTAAGGGCCAGCAGGTTGGTCTGCTCGGCGATCGAGCGGATGGTGTTCAGAATCGACTGGATACCGTTGCTGTCTTTTTCCAGCTGGGTCATGTCTTTCGCCGAACGGGCCAGCTCTTCACTCAACTGGTCTACGCTGCGCACTGCCTCGTCAATCTGCCGCTGGCCTTCGCGTGCCTGCTGCTGACCGCTGTCTGCCGAGTCGGCGGCCTGGCTGCAGGAGCGGGCCACTTCGTTGGAAGTCGCGACCATCTCATGAAACGCGGTCGACACCATGTCCACTGCCTCACGCTGACGTCCAGCGGCCTCTGCCATATCGTTGGAGACGCGAGTCGAGCTGTGCGATGCCTCGAGAATCTTGCCTGCCGCCTGGCCAATGTGCTGAATCAGGTTGCGAATCGCGGTCAGGAACTTGTTGAACCAGCCGGCCAGTTGCGCCGTTTCATCGCTGCCGCGTACCGCCAGGTTCTGAGTCAGATCGCCATCGCCACCGGCAATGCCTTCAAGGCCAGTGGACACGCTGTGGATCGGGCGAACGATGACACTGGCGAAGCTGGCGCCAACAATCGCGAAGACCAGAGCGAGTACCGCCGCGATGATCCCGATCAGCCAGGTCAGGCGTGTGGCCGAGCCCATCACTTCGTCCTGTTTGATCAGGCCAATGAAATTCCAGCCCAGTTGATCGGAGGGGTAGACATTGGCCATGTAGCGCTCGCCATTCAGCGTCAGCTCAACCAGCCCGGAGCTGGTCTTGGCCAGCTCGGCGAAACCGTCGCCCAGGTCACCCAGCTTCTTGAAATTGTGCTCCGGCTGCTTGGGATCGACCAGCACCGTGCCGTTCTTTTCCATCAGCATCAGGTAACCGCTTTCGCCCAGCTTTATCTGTTTGACGATGTTGGTCAGCTGCTTGAGCGATACGTCGATATTGACCACGCCGCCCGGGCTGCCCAGCTTGTTGGGGATCGCGCGGATAGTGCTGACCAGCACGGCATCATCGTTGGCCCAGTAGTACGCATCGCTGCGCACGGTTTTGCCGACATTGGCCATGGCAGTCTTGTACCACGGACGCACGCGCGGATCGTAGTTGCTCATTTTCGGGTCTTCGGGCGTCATGATGTAGCTGCCGTTGACCAGTCCGTAGGACACATAAGAGTAGGCTGGGTGGGCCTTGGCAATACTGGCGAACAGCTCGGTTGCTTGCTTGTCGTTATCCGACTGAGGCGTGGGAGCGGCGCCCGAGTAGTTTCTGAAATCGTCGCCAGCGCCCGCGATGAGCGGGTGGGCTGCAATGTAGTTGACGTTCTGGGTGATGCCATCAAAAAACAGCTGCATGGCGTTGTCGACCTGCCGTATTTCACGGCTGCTGCTGTCGACAAAGTCATTGGTCGCCTCGTCGCGCAGATTCACGATCACGATCGCGGCCACAACAAGGATGGGCAAGCACGCGATCACCGCGAAAGCCCAGGTCAATTTCTGTTTGATATTCATGTGAGCTCCGGAGTGTCCATTACTGCCGCACGTGTTGAACGCTGCATTCCTGCAGTCTGTCGACCCAAGTGATGACCTGGAGCGTGTCTTATGGTGTACCAATAGGCGATCGGCTTCGCCCCGGCATTCTTGAGCGCAATGGCGCATGCAGACACGATTGTCGTTTTTGGGCTGTTACTGCATGGCGGGTCTTGACGCCTGCGTTTGGCCTTCGATGCGTGTGATTGGCGTTGGATCGAAGGCAAGGGCAGAGGAAGGCGAGAATCGGGCACATCCGGGATTGATGCAGTGTCTTCAAATCAGTCTTCGCGAGCAAACGGAGCGCCGCCCGGCTCGCTCCCACTTGAGCGCCTGATTTCAAGTTGAGCTCCAGGTCTGTTGGAGCGCACCTGAGTCAGCTTGCTGACGAAGGCACCAGAATGTTCAACGCAAATCCCAAAAAGGATCAAAGAAACACCAGCCCGGTACGCTCAGAAAAAATAGCGCTCTTCTACCCAATAGCCTTCACGCCACAGAATGCGAGGCAAGGTGCAGCGACCGCCAGATCAGTGTCAGGACGACGGAATCCGCCGCAGGCGGACCCAACCGGAGCTGAGGACTTTGCCTGCTTTGATATTTTCAAAACAGGGCGTCGTAAGGGCGAAAAAGTGACCTGAGTCGAACGCGCATACAGCTCAATCCCCATTCCAAAAAACAGCCCGGGCTGACTCCAACCCTTACAGAATCAGCTCAGTCTTAAGCCTGGCAAATCAGCATCATCAGTGCCGACAAGGTATGCCCATCAGTAATCTCGCCCCGACCGATCATGGCCTTGATCTCTTGCATCGACTTGATCATCGTGTGCTCAACCTCACCATCCGTCTCGCTTTCGACTTCGCCGCTGACAGAGGCCACGCAAACCGCCACTGAACTGGAAAGCAGCGATGTGTTGCTGTGCAGCTTGCCGACCAGCGTGACCTTCAGCGCCTTCATCCCCAGTTCTTCGAGCAGTTCGCGTTCTGCAGCCTGCTCGGGTGTCTCATCGTCATCGATCTTGCCCCGCGGCGCCTCGATCGAGACTTGCCCGATAGCCCGGCGCATCAGCGATGCCAGTGCAATACGGCCATCTGCAAGCACGGGTAACACGACCACCCCGTTCACGACCTTGGGCTCTCTTACAATCTTGTAGCCCTTGCCCACTGGGCGGCTGCCGTCGTTGACATCGATCACGTCGAAGAAGGGGGTTTCCAGCAGGACGGTGACGACAGGTTCGTTCAAAGGCGTGTTCATGCGGATCTCATGGATTGATAAAACTCGCGCATTACGCGCATGAATGGTTTTCGCAACTTCAGCTATGCAAATGACCTGTCGAAATAAAAGATCTCTCCGGCGCGCAGTGTTTCCATTGTTGCCGAAGCCTTTACCACGCCTTCCCCGGACTTCTTGCGCCCCGTTTCCTGGATATAACCTTCCTCCGTCAGCTTGATCAATCGTTGCCGGATACTGGTCTTCAATACCTCGCGGCCCAACACCACCGAGTAAATGGCAGTGGCCTCAGGAGCACTGAATTCGTTGCCCAGAAACAATAAGGGGAGGCTTGAGTAGAGCGATTTTGAAACCAGACGATCCGCGACCTGATCCACAAGGTGGTTGTGATCGAACGGCATCAGCGTTTCACGGCTCAGCACCGAGGTCAGGGGTACATACCTTTGCCGGTCGGAGAGGGCGGTATCGTCCGAGACAATGGCCAGATAGAAGGTTGACGATGACCAGCAACGCGGGTCGCGGAACGCGTCTCCCACTGTGCCTACCTGTTCAATATAGGCCTGAGCGAACCCCACCTTGGGCGAGCCGATCAGGCGCTTGACGCCTTCAGCCATGCTGACATCGCGCTCAGCACCGTTCAGGACAAGGCCAGGCAGCGCCCATTGGTCTGCATAGGGCTCACTGGGCCGTTTGTGCAGGAGCACCTCGATCTCTCTATGTTTGCGATTGAAGCGCATGACGACAACATCAATGGTGTGCAGATAATCCATTCTCATGGTCGGCTCGCGGTCGGTCGGGCTCATGATCAAGCGGTCTCTGAAGCGTAAATTCTGTAGTCTACCGGATCCATGCCCGGTGCCATCCAGTGCGCAGGTATCGGGTCACCTGCCTCCAGGCACTGGCGCATCAAGGTGCTGCGCACGCCGATCTGCTCTGCCACGGTAATGATCGAAAACGTCTCGATCAACTCAGCCCCGAGGTAGAAGGTCGGGAGCAGAGCGGCGACATCCGGGCCCACCACCAGCGCCACTGACTTGGGGTCGATCCCGTTGATCTCTGCGGCGTGGCTGAGCAGGTTGAAGCTGTATATGGGGCCTTCCATCGTCTGGGCCAACGCGTATTCGAGGGGGCTCGCGGTGACGGGCGAATCACACTGCAGCTGAATGCGCTCGGTGATTGTGCCGAGCCACGCCAGACGCGTCTCGTAATCCATCATCACCTTGCCATATGGATGCCTGTATGAAGGGGCTACAAGCACATGCTCTGCTTGTCTGGAGGCTTCGATCATCACATTGGCATGGCCGGCATGGGGTGGGTTGAATGCACCACCGTAGAGAGCGAGCTTGTACATGGCGTTTCTCCTGTGTGCTCATATAGTACATGTGGTGGACTATATTATCCAGAGGCTTGCTCACTCTGCACGGAAGTATTTACGCCAGTAATTTCTATATAAATCGATCTTTTTTGGTTTATGGAAAAGTGTTGTTCAAAGGGTGTTGACTTGATAGTATATCAGACGTACTATCTACACCATGACACGGAGGAAGCCGAGATGAGCATTGCCAAGCAACAGACTGCTTCATTTGATGTAGACGCCCAGAAGTCCTTTACGCCCATCTGTCCGGATGAACTGCCGGTGGCAGGCGGGGACGAGATCGGTGGGGAGCTGAACTTCATGGCCACCTTCGCCAGCGTGCGGGTGGGCAGCAAGGATGCTCATGCGGCCAACGCCCCTTGGGTCGTTCAAGGCCACGAGAACATGCTCCAGCCGACAGGTCTGCCACACGCTGATCTGACCTGGGTCAGCCACTGCGTACCCGGAACCGAAGGCTTCAAACTGCTGGACGAACTGCCGGCCCCTCTGGACTACGATTTCTTCGTGTTCAAAGGGGTCGAGCCGGACCTTCATCCTTACGGTGCCTGCTGG
This sequence comes from Pseudomonas californiensis, assembly GCF_021147775.1. Taxonomy (GTDB): domain Bacteria; phylum Pseudomonadota; class Gammaproteobacteria; order Pseudomonadales; family Pseudomonadaceae; genus Aquipseudomonas; species Aquipseudomonas californiensis. The sequence continues at coordinate 37,544 of NZ_JAGTPK010000006.1, read as the reverse complement.
CATGATTTTGCCGGGAAGTTGTCTACCGGCGTGATCGAATACCTGAAGTCCAGAGCCATCAAACGGGTCATCGTCGGTGGCCTTGCGCTCGACTTCTGCGTAAAAACGACAGCCATGCAACTGGTTGCTGCAGGATTTGATGTGGTGCTGTATCTGCCCGCATGCCGGGGCATCAGTGAAGATGGGTGCGTCAAGGCGCTCGCCGAGATGAGAGGGACGGGCATCCTGATCGTGAACACCCAACAAGAATTGACAGACCTGGCTTGAGGGCCGACGGAGAAAACCATGGAAAGCGTTTACGATTTCGACAAGCCGATTGTCCGTTCACCCACCGATACCGACATGTACAAGATGGCGATGGGGCAGGCCATCCTTCACGCCTATCCGTCGGCAGACACCGAGTGGGCGTTGCGTGTCCGGTCCAGTGAAGACCTGACCCCCTACATCAGTGAAATCCGCGAGAACGTTGAAGCGCTGCACGAACTGCGAGCCAGCCAGGATACCCTTCGCCACTTGCGGTCGATCCCGTATATGAAGGCTGACTACGTCGATTACCTCGAGGACTTCACGCTCAAGCCTCGGTTCGTCAAGGTCGGCGCCAACAACGGTCAACTTGAAATCCGCGCGCGTGGGCCCTGGGTCGGCGTTTCGCCCTTCGAGATCCCGGTCCTTGCCATTGTCAGCGAAGTCCGTAACCGCCACGTCTATCCTGACCTCTCACTGGAGCAGGTTCGTGAAAGCCTCTACAAGAAGTTCGACTGGCTCAAGGACAACGCCTCGGCAGAAGAACTGGCCGCGTTCAAGGTCGCCGATTTCGGAACTCGCCGTCGCATTTCGTTCAAGGCGCAGGAAGAGGTCGTTCGCACCATGATGCGTGACTTCCCGGGCGAGTTCGTCGGCACCAGCAACGTGCATCTGGCCCGCGAGTTCAACACCCGTGCGGTCGGCACCCAGGCTCACGAGTGGTTCCAGGCGCACCAGCAACTGGGTCCGCGGCTGATCGACAGCCAGAAGGCGGCTCTGGATGCATGGATCAGGGAATACGGGGGTGACGCGGGTCTGAGCCTGGCCGATACCATCAATCAGGATGCCTTCCTGCGCGACTACGGCCTGCTGTACGCCAAGCTGTTCGACGGCTGCCGCCACGATTCGGGTGACCCATTGCGCTGGGGCGACCGGATGATCGCGCACTATGAGTCTCTGCGTATCGATCCAATGACCAAAACGCTGATCTTCAGTGATGGTCTGAACCTGGGCGACCGTGCATTGCGAATCCTGCGTCACTTCCGCGGCCGCATCAACATCTCGTTCGGTATCGGTACCGACCTCACCAACGGTGTCGAGGGCGTCAAGGCGCTGAGCATCGTGATGAAGATGGTGAACTGTGAAGGTCAGCCGGTTGCGAAGATCTCGGATGAGCCCGGCAAGAGCCAGTGCGAGTCTCCCCAGTTTCTGTCTTACCTCAAAGAAGTCTTCCAGGTGAAGGAGTAAGGAGAACACCATGAATACCCAATTGAATCTGCAATCGGAAATCCAGGCTGCCCTGTGCATCGACACCAGCCTTGTGGACGAGGCCAGTGCACACGCAGAAATCGCCCGCCGTGTCGCGTTCATCAAAGGGGTTCTGATCAAATCCGCTGCCAGGGCTCTGGTGCTGGGCATCAGTGGTGGAGTCGACTCGTCTACCGCCGGACGGTTATGCCAATTGGCCGTCGATGAGCTCAAGGCCGAAGGCAAAGACGTCAGGTTCGTCGCCGTTCGCTTGCCTTACAAGACTCAGGCCGACGAAGCCGATGCCCAGGCTGCGCTGAGTTTCATCAACGCCGATGTCGTGACCACCGTGAACATCGCCGCAGCCGTTGACGGCATGATGAGCAGCATCGCCATCGAAGGTGTCGAGCCCAGTGCCGAGCTGACCGACTTTGCCAAAGGCAACGTCAAGGCCCGTAGCCGGATGCTGGCGCAGTATGCAATCGCCAATTACGTCGGCGGCCTTGTGGTTGGCACTGATCATGCGGCGGAAGCGGTGATGGGGTTCTTCACCAAATTCGGCGACGGCGCCTGCGATCTGGCCCCGCTGTCCGGCCTGACCAAAGGCCAGGTGCGTCTGCTGGCAAAACAACTGGGTGCACCCGCGCACCTGGTCGGCAAGGCGCCGACGGCAGACCTGGAAGATCTTGACCCCTGCAAACTGGACGAAGTTGCCTATGGCTGCACCTACGACGACATCGACAACTACCTGCTGGGCAAGCCGGTCCCTGATTCGGCCGTAGCAATCATCGAAGCGGCCTACATCAAGACCGCGCACAAGCGAGAGCTGCCCATCGTCCCAGGCTGATCGAGCCTCGGATTCAACAAAAGCCCCGGTTTTTCGGGGCTTTTGCGTGTGTTGCGGACCCGCTCAAGGCGTCCTGGCGTGAGTCATTTTTCGTCTGTCAAATCGGGTTATGGTGCAACATGCGAATACCCGGATGCCAGGTATCTTGCCCGTCAAACTCCGCCATGGCGTCCAGCATCGCTTCCTTGAAGTACGCCAGTGAGGCGCGGTCGAAAAGAATCTGGAAACACGGCGTGGCCGCGTCTGCCAGGTTGATCACGATCACGTTGATCCTTGCGGCTGATGTCTGCGCCACGGTGCCTTCGGCGAAGGCCTGTGCGCGTAAATCAACACCGCAGAGCTTGGCCATGACCTGGGTAATGCACACGCCGCTCAGTTGCAGCCAGGCGTGGCTGTCCTGGCGCGGCAACAGGTAGTTGGCGTTGTGATCCAGCTCCCAGCGTGCTTCTTCGTCAGCGATGCGCTTACCTTGATCCCTGGCGCTGCCCAACAGCAAGTACTCGGTTTGCGACAGCCGTGCGATATGGCTGCCGTCGGCCTGTGTTACCGCCTGATTGGGCGCATCGGGCAGGTTGAACCCACGGGCACGCAGGTAATCGGCGCTTTGCGTACCCCGAAACCCCACGCGTGCCAGATCGGTCAGGTCGGTGAGCGTACAGCGCGGCAAAGTGTTCAGTCCTACCGGGCGTTCAGCGGTTGGAAGGGTCATGGTTCAGAGCTCCTGGCGCTGATTTTCAGGGTCGAAGAAAGGCAGTTTGACGACGGTGGCCTGAACCACGACGCCGTCCTCGACACGAATCGGGATCTGTTGACCGGGCTTACTCTGGTCGAACGCGGCGTAAGCCAGGCCGATGATCTTGCCCAGCGTTTGTGAGTACTCGCACGAGGTGACATTGCCGCTGATGTCCGGCCCCTTGAGCACCAGATGGCCTTCAAGGGGATGGGGGCTGGCCTGAGGCAGGGTGAACCCGACCAGTTTGCGTTTTTGTGGCTGGGCTTCGAGGATGTCCACCGAGCGACGGCCGACAAAGAACGGTTTGGTCCGGCTGACGGCCCAACCCATGTCGATTTCGGCAGGGTGGGTCATGCCGTCGGTGTCCTGGCTGATGATCACATGGCCCTTTTCGAGGCGCAGCAGGCGCTGGGTCTCGACCCCGAACGGGCGCATGTCGAACGCCTTGCCGGCTTCGGTCAGCGCGTCCCAGAGCGCGAGTGCATGGCGTGCCGGTACGTGAATTTCGTAACCCAGTTCGCCAACGAAACCGACCCGCAGCAGGCGTGCCTTGATCCCGGCAACGGTGCCTTGCCGCACGCCCAGATAGGGGAAACCTTCGGCTGACAGGTCAAGGTCAGTGCAGACCTGTTCAAGCACCTTGCGTGCATCTGGCCCTGCCACGTTGACCGCACTGATCGCCGCCGTGACGTTGGTGATGTCAACGTTCAAGCGCCACTGCGCGTTCCACTTGAGCATCTGCTGATAGATACGGTCCACGCCGCTGGTGGTCGCGGTCACGTAGAAATGCTGTTCGGCAAAACGGGCGCACACGCCGTCGTCGATCACCACACCTTGTTCGTTGGTCATCAGCGCATAACGCGAGCGGCCGACCGGTTGTTTGAGGAAGGCAAAGGTGTACAGACGATTGAGCAGTTCAGCCGCATCCGGACCGCGCACATCCAGACCGCCCAGCGTGGACACGTCGATGATCCCGACCTTGTTGCGCACGTGCAGTGCCTCCTGCTGCATGCAAGCGTCGCGTTGCGACGGTTTACCGTAGAAGGCCGGACGCTGCCAGATCCCTGCGGGCATCATCTTCGCGCCTGCTTCCACGTGCCGCTTGTGCATGGGCGTCTGGCGATACGGGTCGAACGCCCGGCCCGCCACGTGGGCCAGTTTTTCGGCCTCGAACGGCGGGCGCGCTGTGGTCACACCGGTTTCGCTGACGCTGCGTTGGGTCGAGGAGGCCACCAGACGCGCGGTGGGCAATGCAGAGTGTCTACCTTGCGAAGGGCCCATGCCGACGGTGGAGTAGCGCTTGACCAATTGAATGTCGCGATAGCCGATGCGTGTGGCATTGACGATGTCGCGCACTTGCAGGTCTTCATCAAAGTCGACGAAATCCTTGCCCTTGGGGTGCGGGAAAATCGGCCATAAAAAGTTGACCCGCGGCTCGCTGCGTGGCGGTAGCGGCTTGCTGTCTGGTTCCAGACCCAGTGCCGAAACCGCTTCGGCTGCAGCGTGCACGGCGTCGGCCAGCACATTGTCCAGCGCGTGGTAGCCGTTTACCGAACCGGCGATGGTCAGGTGTTCCGGCAGACCGCCCAGGCTGAACTCGGCGAGTTGATCGTCGTACGTGAGCCTGCCACCCGCCTGACACAGCAATTGGTAGGCGGGCATATAACCACCCGACATACACAGCAGGTCGCATTCGACTGTCAGTCCACTGTGGGCGACCTGGCCCTGGCCGGTAATCTTGCGCAGGTCGGCACCGCTTACATGGCGCATGCCTTTTTCGTGCAGGGCCTCATAGACTGTTGTGCCCATGTGGCACGATATGCCGCGTTGTTGGAGGGCGTTCTGCAACGCACGGTCGGCAGGGTTGGTGCGCATGTCGGCAATCGCGACCACCTCCACACCCTGATCGTGCAGGTCCAGTGCTGCCAGATACCCGTCATCGTTGCCCGTCAGGACCACGGCGCGCTTGCCGGGTTTGACCGCGTAGAGTTTCATCAGGCGCTGCACGGCGCTGGTCAGCATCACACCGGGCAGGTCGTTGTTACGGAAAATTACCGGTTGGTCGAACGCGCCGCTGCACACCAGGCACTCGGTTGCCCGCACCTTGTACATGCGCTTGCCCTGAATGACCGGCAGGTAATTATCGGTGAACCACGCATTGCAGGTGGCCTGTTTGAGCACCCGGATATTGGCGTGGGCTTCGACGGCATCGACCAGTTCGTGTCTTACCTGATCGGCGCGCTGGCCTTCAATGTCGAAGCGCGCGTAGGTCAGCGAACCGCCGAGAATCGGCTGTTGCTCGATCAGCAGCACTTTTACGCCGGCATTGGCCGCGGTCAGTGCGGCCTGCAGGCCGGCCGGGCCGGCGCCGATCACGGCCAGGTCGGTGAACAGGTAAGCCTTGTCGTAGTACTCCGGCTTGAAGTTCAGGTCCAGCACGCCCAGGCCGGCTTTCTTGCGGATGATCGGCTCCCAGACTTTCCACATGCCTTTTGGCTTGTAGAAGGAGCGGTAGTAGAAACCGACGGGCATGAATTTCGAGAACTTGCCCAGGTAAGCGTCGCGGTCATTGTCCAGCGAGCCGCTGAAATTCTGCCCGGTAGCCTGCAACCCCTCGCGCAGGGCGAAGGTGTCGGCGAGCACGTTAGGCTCCTGTGGCAACTGGATCAGGCTGTTGGCATCCTGCCCGGCCATGGTCAGCGGACCGCGCGGCCGGTGGTACTTGAACGAGCGCGAGAGCAGAAAGCGCCCATTGGCCAACAGGGCGCTGGCGATGCTGTCACCCTGCAGGCCGTGGTAGGTCTTGCCGTCGAAACTGAATGCCAACGGCTGGTTGCGGTCGATCAACAGACCCATGGGTGCGGGCAGGCGAGCGGGGTTGTTCATCCTGCGATCTCCCGGGAAGGTGCGGGAGCGAAATCGACGCGCGTGGTGAATATTTCCCTTGGGTCGAAGGTGCGGATGATGACGTCACTGCCCGTATGGCGCTCAGCCAGAAACCAGTAGCTGGACGGGTTATGCATCCACCACTCGCGCACGATACCCAGCGTGTCATCGCTGTTGAACACGTAATCGGCCCACTCGGCGTCGCTGCAGGTCTGAGGATCCGGCATGTGTTTGAACTCGCCGCCGTAGCTGAATTCGCTGATATTGCGTGGCCCGTTGAGCGGGCAGGTCATGATTTTCATGGGTGTGTCCTGTACTCGGTCCGGTTCAGTGGCTGGCGGCTGTCGCGCCCATTTCGTTGACTTGCTGAAAGGTCGAAAAACGTTCCAGGCCAAAGGGTTTGATCAACTCGGGGACCTTGCCGCCGCTGGCTACCAGTTCGGCCATGGTCTTGCCGCAAATCGGGGTCGCCTTGAATCCCCACGTACCCCAGCCCGCATCCAGGTAGTAATTCTTCACCGGTGACAGGCCCATGATCGGGCTGTAGTCCGGTGTCATGTCGGTGATCCCGGCCCATTGGCGCATCAGTTTGGCGTTGGCGAGAAACGGAAACATCTCGATGGCATGTGCCAGCAGGCTTTCCTTGAGGTCGAGTGTCGAGCGCGTGTTGAACAGCGGGTAGGGGTCTGAACCACCGCCAAACACCACTTCGCCACGGCTGGTCTGTTGCACGTAGCAGTGCAGGGCGGACGAACTCACCAGGGGATCGAGAAACGGCTTGAAGGGTTGGGTGACCATCGCTTGCAACGGGAAGGTCTGGATCGGCGAGCGAATCCCGGCTTTCTTCATCATCTGCGAACTCATGCCGGCCACGGCCTGAACCGCGCAGCCGCAGCGAATGGTGCCGCGATTGGTTTTCACGGCGGTGATCGCGCCGTGCTCAATCACCAGTTCCTGCACTTCCGTAAGCTGATGTATCTCCACCCCACGCTTGGCGGCCTGTTTGGCATAGCCCCATGCGACCGCATCGTGCCGCGCGGTACCGCCGTCGATGTGCCACAGACCGGCGAGCACCGGCAAATGGCCCGGGTCCAGGTTGAGGCTTGGCACCAGCTCACGTATCTGCTGGCGGTCGATCATTTCGGTCCTGCCGCCGAAGTGCTTGTTGACCTCCGCCCTCTGTCGGAACGAGCGCACCGTGGCGTCGGTGTGCGCCAGGGTCAGTTGGCCGCGCTCGGAATACATGATGTTGAAATCGAACTCGTTGGACAGGCCTTGAAACATCTTCACCGACTCGGTGTAGAACTTCACGCCTTCGCTGGTCAGGTAGTTGGAGCGAATCACAGCGGTATTGCGCGCCGTGTTGCCGCCGCCCAGATAGCCTTTTTCCAGCACCGCAATATTGGTAATGCCGTGATACTTCGACAGGTAGTACGCCGTGGCCAGGCCATGACCGCCGCCCCCGATGATCACCACGTCGTAGGAGGCTTTGAGTTCTTTCGGCGCAGGCAGATCAACCTCGACCGGGTACTCCGGGCTGAGCCCGTACTTCAATAGATTGAAAGGCATACGGCCTCCGATTGGCTGCGTTGCGCCTGTGCCTGCTGCGTGGCAGCGGTCACGGTATTTTTCATCAGAAAGGCAATGGTCATGGGGCCGACCCCGCCGGGCACCGGGGTGATGGCTGAGGCCACGGTGCTGGCGCTGTCGAAGTCCACGTCGCCCACCAGCCGGCTGCGACCCTGCTCATGAATGTGATTTATGCCGACATCAATCACCACGGCACCGGGCTTCAGCCAGCTTGCGTCAATCATCCGGGCTCGCCCGACCGCCGCCACCACGATGTCTGCCAGTTGGCACAGCGCCCTGGCATCAACGCTGCGCGAGTGTACGACCGTGACCGAGCAATGCGCGCGCAGCAGCAGGGCTGCCATGGGTTTGCCGACAATGTTGGAGCGGCCGATCACCACCGCATGTTTGCCGGTCAGATCCCCGCACGTGTCTTCGAGCAAACGCATGCAACCGCTGGGTGTGCAGGGCGTCAGCACGCTGCGACCCTGGCTGAGACCGCCCACGTTTTCACTGTGGAAACCGTCGACGTCCTTGTCAGGAGCGATCGCCTGCAGGGCACTGGCTTCTTCCATATGAGGCGGCAGCGGCAACTGCAACAGGATGCCGTTGACCGAGGTGTCGGCATTCAATTCGGCGATGACCGCCAGTACCCGCGCTTGCGAACTGTCGGCCGGCAGTCGGTACTCCAGCGAGCGGATGCCCGCTTCTTCGGCTCGCAGTACCTTGTTGCGCACGTACACCTGGCTGGCAGGGTCTTCACCGACCAGAATCACTGCCAGCGTCGGTGTGATACCGCGTGCCTTGAGATCCCGGACATCGGCCTGTACCTGTTGCAGTACATGGGCGGCGGTGGCCTTGCCATCGATGAGTCGGACACTGTTCATCGAAAAATCACCGTTCGGTCGGTGTTCAGAAACACACGGTGCTCCAAGTGATATTTCACCGCGCGCGACAGCGCGATGGTCTCGGTATTACGCCCCGCAGCGACCAGATCATCGGGCAGGTAAACGTGGTCGACGCGCTGGACCTCCTGTTCGATGATCGGTCCCTCGTCCAGGTCGCTGGTGACATAGTGGGCGGTGGCGCCGATCAATTTCACACCGCGCTCATACGCCTGGTGATAAGGCTTGGCGCCCTTGAAGCCCGGCAGGAAGGAGTGATGGATATTGATCGCTCGACCAGAGAGTTGCCGGCACAGATCATCAGACAGAATTTGCATGTAGCGCGCCAGCACCACGAGTTCGGTGGCGGTTTCATCCACCACTTTCATCAGCGCCGCTTCCTGGGCGGCCTTGGTGTCTTTGGTCACGGGCAGGTAAATGAAGCGGATGCCCTCGCGCTCAGCCATAGGCCGCAGGTCCAGGTGGTTGGAGACGATGGCGGTGATGGTCATGTCCATTTCGCCCTTGTGGTAGCGGTAGAGCAGATCGGTCAGGCAGTGGTCGAACTTGCTGACCATCAACAGCACGCGCATGGGCTGGCGGGTATCGTGCAATTCCCACTGCATGGAAAAGTCATTGGCGACTGGCTCGAAGCCAGTCTTGAGCTGCTGGATATCGCCTGTGTGGCCGTCATTGAAACGGAACACCGCCCGCATGAAAAAGGTGCCGCTGAACTCGTCATCGAACTGGGCCATTTCGCCGATGTAGCAGCCGTTACCCGCCAGATATGAGGTGACTGCCGCGACAATGCCTGAGGTCGCCGGACAGCTGATCTTCAGGATGAAATGGTTCTTTTCGTGTTGCATGGCTTGTCCTCTGGAAGATGGCGGCAGCTCAGCGAAAGGCGAAGAAACAGGGCGAGGGTGTCTTTTTATGGGTGAATAAAAATTCCTATCAGGAATTAAATATTCACGAAGGCTGTTTATAGGCGAAAGGAAATGCAGCGTCCAGAGTTTTATGGAAACTTTTTTTATTCAGGGGAATATTCGTAGTCGGTCAAACGGCATCAGGCCTCTGCGCGCTGGGCAGTGTGAGGCGTAGCGCCTGCCCCTCTATTTTGCGCAGCGGTAAGTGGCTGGCGAGACCTGTTTCAGTCAGGTCATCTGCCAGGATCGTGACGCGCTTGAGCGATCACTCGTTTTGCGCGCCGTAGTTCATGATCGAGAGCAGACGAATCGGCACTTGCACCAGTTGCTCAGGGCCGTGAGGGATTTCGCCGTCGAAGGTCAGGCTGTCACCTGCCTGCATGGGGTACAGCTGGTTGCCATGACGGTAAATCAGCTCGCCTTCCAGCAAGTGTAGAAACTCTGTGCCTGGGTGGGAGAAGGTCGGAAACTCTTCGCTGGCGTCGTCCATGGTCACCATATACGCCTCGAAGCTTTTCTTCGGCCCGCGGGTATGGTTGAGCAGATGGTAGGTGTGACCCTTTTCGGTTCCGCGTCTGACCACTTCCAGTCCTTCGTCGGCCTTGACCAGCAGCGCGCTGCCACCTTGCTGGTCGTACTGGCTGAACAGTTTGGACATCGGCATGCCGAGCACGTCGCACAGACGGCTGAGGTTATCGAGACTGGTCGAGACCTGGGCGTTTTCGATCTTGCTCAACATGCCTTGGCTGATGCCGGCAATCCGGGCCACATCGGCCAGCTTCAGCTCCTGCGCCTGACGCTGGCGTTTGATCTGAATGCCCAGGTACTGCTCAAGCTTCAATTTGGGATGCGGTTCGTTCGGCATATTCATCGGCTGTGCACAGTTTCCGTTCAATAATTTTTATTTCGCACTGGGAATGTGCAAAAGCGTAGTACCTGTGCGCGCTTGCACTGAATATTCTCGCTGGGAAAACAAGTTTCCCATATAAACAGCCAGAAAGCGCTCTTCAGGCGCTTTGAGCACTGGACTTCACACATTGGCAAGCGCTTTGCATTCCTAATGGGAAAGTAACTTTCCTGATTGGAATATATTTCTTTCAGGCAGTGAAAAGCGATTCTCATCTGAAACGTTTGCTCATGCCAGGAGACAAGCCTCATGTTGCCACCCGAAACACAGCGTCTGATCGAAGAGCATGGCATCAAGTATGTGCTGGCGCAGTTTGTCGACATTCATGGCTCATCCAAGACCAAGTCAGTGCCTGTGTCGGGCCTGGAAATGGTGGCAGAGGCCGGCGCGGGGTTTGCGGGTTTTGCCATCTGCGGGATGGGCATGGAACCTCATGGCCCGGACTTCATGGCCAAGGGTGATCTGGCCTCGCTGACCCCGGTGCCCTGGCAGCCCGGGTATGGTCGGGTGGTGTGCATCGGCCATGTGGAAGGCAAGCCCTGGCCTTATGACAGCCGCTACGTATTGCAGCAGCAGGTCGAGCGCCTCAGTCAGCGTGGCTGGACCCTCAACACGGGCCTTGAGCCCGAGTTCAGCCTGTTCAAGCGTGATGCAGCGGGCAGTCTGCAACTGGTGGACGTCAGCGATAACCTCGACAAGCCGTGCTACGACTACAAGGGCCTGTCGCGCTCCCGTGCCTTTCTCGAGCGTTTGACCGAAGCCTTGCAGCCAGTGGGTTTCGACATCTATCAGATCGACCACGAAGACGCCAACGGCCAGTTCGAAATCAATTACACCTACAGCGATGCGATGGAGTCGGCAGACCGTTTCACGTTCTTTCGCATGGCCGCCGGCGAAATTGCCAATGACATGGGCATGATCTGCTCGTTCATGCCCAAGCCCGACCCGAAACGTGCCGGCAATGGCATGCACTTTCACCTGTCGATCAGCAGTGCCAGCAACAAAAACCTCTTCCATGACGCCAGCGACCCCAGCGGCATGGGCCTGTCGAAGATGGCCTACCACTTCGCGGCCGGTCTTTTGGCGCATGGCCCGGCGCTGTGTGCGTTCGCAGCGCCTACGGTCAATTCCTACAAACGACTGGTGGTTGGCAATTCGTTGTCCGGTGCTACCTGGGCGCCCGCGTTCATCGCGTTCGGTTCCAACAACCGCTCTGCCATGGTGCGCGTGCCCTATGGCCGGCTGGAGTTTCGACTGCCGGACGCCGGGTGCAACCCGTATCTGGTCAGTGCCGCGATCATTGCTGCAGGCCTGGACGGTATCGACCGGCAGTTGCAAATCGATCATGTCTGCAACGAGAACCTTTACAAGCTGAGCCTGGAAGAGATCGCCGCGCGGGGCATCAAGACCTTGCCGCAGTCGCTCAAGGAAGCCTGCGATGCCCTCGAAGCGGACCCCCTGTTCGCCGAAGTGCTGGGCAACGGCATCGTCAGCGAATTCATCAGGCTCAAACGCATGGAGTGGGTGGAATACAGCCGCCACGTGAGCGACTGGGAAGTAAAGCGCTACACCGAATTTTTCTGAAATCCGCGTTTCAAGAGGCCCCACAAGGCTGGCTTGCGACGTGTCTTGAGTGTCTGTCTATGCGGTCGACGTGCAGCGTGAAGCTGGCCACTCATCGTCGACTGCTTCCGAACAAGGTGAAGCTATGTGTGGAATCGTTGGCTTGTATCTGAAAAACCCGGCGCTTGAATCCCAGTTGGGCAAGCTTTTCGAACCGATGCTCGACGCCATGACTGACCGTGGTCCCGACAGCGCCGGCTTCGCCATCTACGGTGATGAAGTGGCAGACGGCTGGGTCAAGCTGACCTTGCAAGCCACCACCGATCAGTACGATTTCAAGGCACTGATCGCCGCCCTTGAAGAGCGGCTGCACGCGCCCATGGACGGGTTTCAGAATGCCAGTGCGCTGGTGCTCAAGATTCACGCCGAGGAGGCCCCGGTGCGTGCAGCACTGGCCGACCTGGCGCCCACGGTGCGCATCATGAGCGCCGGGCAGAGCATCGAAATCCTCAAGGGCATTGGGTTGCCGAGGGAAATCTCCGAACGCTTCGGGCTGGCGTCCATGAAGGGCAGCCACATCATCGGCCACACGCGCATGGCCACCGAGAGCGCTGTGACCATGGAAGGCAGCCATCCGTTTTCGACCGGCGCGGACCTCTGTCTGGTGCACAACGGCTCGCTGTCCAACCACTTTCGCCTGCGCCAGAACCTGCGCCGCGAAGGCATCCATTTCGAGACGGACAATGACACTGAAGTGGCAGCCGGTTATCTGGCCTGGCGTCTGCAGCAGGGCGACACACTCAAGCAGGCGCTCGACAAGTCCCTGGAAGACCTGGACGGTTTCTTCACCTTCGCCATCGGCACGCGTAATGGCTTTGCGGTGATCCGCGACCCGATTGCCTGCAAGCCCGCCATTCTTGCCGAGACGGACGACTACGTCGCCATGGCCTCGGAATATCAGGCGTTGTCCAGCCTGCCAGGTATTGAACACGCCAAGGTCTGGGAACCTGTTCCGGCCACCATGTACATCTGGGAACGCGAGTCGGCTCAAGGAGCGCGCACATGAAAACCATCGATCTTTCCACTTCTACCGTGCGTGACCTGAATCAGGCCTTGCATGATCAGGTCAAGGCACTGCAGGACCGCGAGTGGGTGGTGACCCATCCCGACGGGGCACATAACCTGGCTGTCGGCGTCAACGAAGCGGTGTCCATCGATATCCACGGCCATGCGGGCTACTACTGCGCCGGCATGAACCAGAAAGCCTCGGTCACCGTGCACGGCAATGTGGGCGTCGGTTGTGCCGAAAACATGATGTCCGGCTCGGTGCGGGTCAAGGGCAGCGCATCGCAGGCGGCGGGCGCCACGGCCCATGGCGGCCTGCTGGTGATCGAAGGCGACGCCGGTGCACGTTGCGGCATTTCCATGAAAGGCATCGATATTGTGGTCGGCGGCAGCATTGGTCACATGAGCTGTTTCATGGGCCAGGCCGGAAGGCTGGTGGTTTGCGGCGATGCGGGCGACGCATTGGGTGATTCGCTGTACGAAACCCGTATCTACGTCAAAGGCACGGTCGAGTCACTGGGCTCGGACTGCATCGCCAAGGAGATGCGCGCCGAACACCTTGAAGAGCTGCAGACGCTGCTCAACCGTGCCGGTTTCGATGAAAATGCAGCTGAATTCAAGCGCTACGGGTCGGCCCGTCAGCTTTACAACTTCAAAGTCGACAACGCCTCCGCGTACTGATCCAGGAGCAATAACCATGAGTGACGCCATCCACCCAAAAGCCCCTCCAGTACTGCGCGAGTCGGCCACGTTCGATCGTTTGACCATTCAGGAAATCCAGCGGGCCGCTGAAACCGGAATCTATGACATTCGCGGCGGCGGGACCAAGCGCAAGCTGCCACATTTCGACGACCTGTTACTGCTGGGTGCCAGCGTGTCCCGCTACCCGCTGGAAGGCTACCGCGAGAAATGTGGCACAGACGTCGTGCTCGGCAATCGCTTCGCCAAGAAGCCGTTGTACCTGAAGATTCCCGTCACCATCGCGGGCATGAGTTTCGGCGCGCTCTCGGCCAATGCCAAGGAAGCGCTCGGCCGGGGTGCGACCATCGCCGGGACCAGCACCACCACTGGTGACGGCGGCATGACCCCTGAAGAGCGCGGTCAGTCGCAGCACCTGGTCTATCAGTACCTGCCTTCGCGCTATGGCATGAATCCGGATGATCTGCGCAAGGCCGATGCCATCGAAATCGTTCTGGGGCAGGGCGCCAAGCCCGGCGGTGGCGGTATGCTGCTGGGCATGAAAGTGACCGAGCGTGTGGCGGGCATGCGCACCTTGCCGGTGGGGGTCGATCAGCGCTCGGCGTGCCGTCACCCGGACTGGACCGGTCCGGATGACCTGGCAATCAAGATCGCTGAAATCCGCGAGATCACCGATTGGGAAAAGCCGATTTACGTGAAGATTGGTGCGAGTCGTCCGTATTACGACGTCAAGCTGGCGGTGAAGGCGGGCGCTGACGTGATAGTGCTCGATGGCATGCAGGGCGGCACTGCAGCGACTCAGGAGGTCTTCATCGAGCACGTGGGTATTCCGATTTTGTCTGCCATTCCGCAGGCAGTTCAGGCATTGCAGGAAATGGGCATGCACCGCAAGGTTCAACTGATCGTGTCCGGCGGCATTCGCAACGGCGCGGACGTGGCCAAGGCCATGGCACTGGGCGCTGATGCGGTGGCCATCGGCACGGCTGCGCTGATCGCGCTGGGCGATAACCATCCACGCCTAGACGAAGAGCTGAAGAAGATCGGTTCGGCGGCTGGTTTTTATGACGACTGGCAGAACGGCCGGGATCCGGCGGGTATCACCACTCAAGACCCGGAACTGTCCAAACGCCTCGATCCGGTGGAAGGCGGGCGTCGTCTGGCCAACTACCTGCGCGTGTTGGTTCTGGAAGCCCAGACCATGGCCCGTGCCTGCGGCAAGTCGCACCTGCATAACCTGGATCCTGAAGACCTGGTCGCGCTGACCGTCGAGTCTGCCGCAATGGCACGTGTGCCGCTGGCGGGGACTTCCTGGGTCCCTGGGTCAGGAAGCGGGTACTGATCGCCCACATCAATCGGATGAAACATCGGCTTCACGCACAGGCTCCTTTGCATCACGCGAAGGGGCCTGCGCCCTTGCATCAACCACGAAATCGAAAAGAGGCTGAAAAAGCCCGTTGCTGCATACGTCTTGCTGGCTGCCCGACATTTATCATTCATTTGCGGGAGCTTTGAACATGATCACTCGTCTACACAGCAGATCCGTGCTCGCTTTACTGGCGCTTGGCGCCATCGTTCCGCTGGCCCAGGCCGCAGAAACCCCGGTGTTGAACACAGGCAGTACCGCCTGGATGATCACCGCCGCCGTGCTGGTGCTGTTCATGTGCCTGCCGGGGCTCGCGCTGTTTTACGGGGGTCTGGTCCGGGCCAAAAACATGTTGTCGTTGTTCACCCAGTGCTTCGGCATTGCCGGGGTGGTGGGCGTGTTATGGGTGGTGTACGGCTACAGCATGGTGGTCGACAGCAGCAATATGGTCGCGGGTGAAGTGACCTTCAACAGCTTTGTTGGCGGCATGAGTCGTGCGTTTCTGGCGGGCATGACGCCGGACAGTCTGGTCGGCGATATACCGGAAGGCGTGTTTGTCACGTTCCAGATGACCTTCGCAATCATTACACCTGCGCTGATTGCTGGGGCCTTTGCCGAGCGCATGAAGTTTTCGGCAGCGCTGTTGTTCATGGCGTTGTGGTTCACCCTGGTGTATGCACCCGTTGCGCATATGGTCTGGGGCGGAGCGGGCGCATTGATGCACAACTGGGGTGTGCTTGATTTTGCCGGTGGCACCGCAGTTCACATCAATGCCGGTGTCGCAGCATTGGCCGCGTGCCTGGTGCTGGGCAAACGCAAGGGGTATCAGAACACGCCCATGCCTGCGCATAACCTGAGCCTGACCATGGCCGGAGCGGCGATGCTCTGGGTGGGCTGGTTCGGCTTCAATATCGGCTCTGGCGGCGGCCTGAACGGGCTGTCCGGCATTGTCATGCTCAACACACAGGTCGGCGCGTGCGCGGGGATCCTGGGCTGGATGTTCACCGAGTGGTTCAAAGTCGGCAAGCCGAGCGCGCTGGGTCTGGCCAGTGGTGCACTGGCGGGTCTTGTGGGCATCACGCCAGCCTGTGCTTACGTCGGTGTGGGAGGTGCGCTGGCCATTGGCGTGCTGTGTGGTGTGTTCTGCTACCTGAGCGTGACGGTGCTGAAAAAACGTCTTGGTTATGACGACAGCCTGGACGTGTTCGGTCTGCACGGTATTGGCGGGATGATCGGCGCGGTGCTGACCGGCGTGTTCTGCGTCCCTTCGCTGGGCGGCCTGGTTCCGGACGTGAGCATGGGCGCGCAGGTGATCGCGCAAATCAAAGGTGTGCTGTTTACCACGGCGTATTGCTTTGTGGTCAGCTGGGTCATCCTCAAGGCAATCAAGGCGCTGATCGGTTTGCGCGCCCATGAGACCGTCGAGGAGATGGGGCTGGACCTGGCCGAGCACAACGAGCGTGCCTACAACCATTGAAACGTTTGGCTGATCGTGCCCGAGCGGGCACGATCCTCGGTTGCCTAGCGGAACGCGGGCACCACGTGCTTGATGAACAGTTCCAGCGACTTCTTCTTTTCAGCGTGCGGCAGGCTGTTGTCGCACCAGAAGCTGAACTCGTCGACACCCAGTTCCTGGTAATGACGAATGCGCGGAATGATCTCCTCAGGGGTGCCGATCATGGTGTTCTTGCGGATGTTTTCCAGCTCGAACTCGGGGCGTTCCTTGAACTTCTCTTCCGGGCTCGGCGCCAGAAAGCCGTTGACCGGTGTCTGCTTGTTGCCGAACCAGGCATCGAAGGTGCGGTAAAATTTCGAGATAGCGGTGGCGCCGACTTTCCAGCCGTCAGGGTCTTGTGCCGCATGGACGTGGGTGTGGCGTAAAACCATTAGTTGCGGGCGCGGCACATCAGGGTTGTTGGCCAGGGCGGTTTCAAACTTGTTCTTCAGGTCGACGACTTCTTCGTCGCCTTTCATCAACGGCGTGACCATCACGTTGCAGCCGTTCTGCACGGCGAAGTTATGCGAGTCCGGGTCGCGCGCAGCGATCCACATCGGTGGCGTGCTGATCGGTTTTGGCACGCAGGTCGAGGTCGGGAATTTCCAGATATCTCCGTCGTGGGCGTAATCACCCTGCCACAGCGCACGAACCACCGGCACCATCTCGCGCAATGCCTTGCCACCTTCCGAGGCCGGCATACCGCCTGCCATGCGGTCGAACTCGACCTGATAGGCGCCACGGGCCAGACCGACTTCCATGCGTCCATTGCTGATCACGTCCAGCAGCGCACATTCGCCGGCAACCCGCAGCGGGTGCCAGAACGGCGCAATGATGGTGCCCGCGCCAAGGTGAATGGTGTCGGTCCTGGCTGCAAGGTAAGCCAGTAGTGGCATGGGGCTGGGTGAAATGGTGTATTCCATGGCGTGATGCTCGCCGATCCATACCGTGCTGAAGCCGCCTTTCTCGGCCATCAGGGTCAGTTCGGTCAGGTCCTCGAACAGCTGGCGGTGGCTGACGTTTTCATCCCAGCGTTCCATGTGCACGAACAACGAAAATTTCATGACGTTTTACCTCGGTGGAATCAGGGCGCCTGCACGAGAGGAGCCTTCGTATTATTGGAGGTGGCCGAGGGGCCGTTCATAAGGCCAGCGCTGTCAGGGTGCCCATCTTGCGCGTGCAGTGCACCGTCGACAGATGTACTGTTCTGTCTGATGGTATACCGTAATATTCAAGGTGCAAGTCTTTTTTGCGCCATTCGCCCCGCGCGTGCTATGTCTCGACGCGTATAAAAACACGCCATTTGCGGCGTGCTATGAACAGGGCTTCATTCAGGATACGCAGGCAGGTCTGAATTGGATGGGGCCGAAGAAGGAGGGCGTTGCCTGGGCCAAATAGTGGGCGAAAGCGGGGGCTTGCAACGGGAAGGAATTGGCGACGATGGAGTTCTACATCCAGTCGCGACGGTGTAAGCCAAGTCGCGACCGATAGCGGATCTTGCTTAGCTGCAGGCTTCGGTCTGGATATATTCGGACGTCGAGTCGCGAATTACCGGCCCCATGCCGCTGACGGCATGAGCCTTTTCCATGATTTCAAGTGTAGAGCCTGTGCCCACCAAATTGACCGTATGGTTCTCGCAGTTGTAGACACGCTTGGAGTAGATGACGCCCAGCAGGCTTTCTCGACGAGTGACGACCACGCGCTGATCCGAACTTCCGCTTTTTTCCACCAGCGCATGCTGAGCGGCGGAATCATGAGGGACGTTGATGGACTTGCCTTCGGCGTGAGCGGAAAGGACGGGGATCAGTGACGCCAAAAGAAGGGCCTGGAATTTCATCGGTGCTCCTGCGGATGAATACGACTTCATTGGATCCAAAATTTACGCCGAGCCGTTACGTTTGAACAGCCATGCACCCTGGCCTTTCGTCGGGTTTCGAGGGGCTGTAGTGGCAGACTGGCCATTTACGGGGAAGGCGCAGCGTGGCCGGGCATAGGCAGCCGACGGACGGCTTAGTACCAACCGGCTATCAAGGCCATAACGACCAGGTAGCGAGTGCCCTTGGCGAGGGTGACAATCAGTACAAAGCGCCACAAGGGCTCGCGCAGTACACCCGCCATGACAGTCAGCGGATCACCGATTATCGGTACCCAGCTAAGCAGCAGCGACCAATAGCCATAACGCAGATAAAACCGCTGGGCCTTGGCCAATTGTTCGGCGCTGACAGGGAACCAGCGCTTGTGGCGCAGTCGTTCGATGGAGCGCCCCAACAGCCAGTTGAGGACCGCACCCGTCACGTTGCCAAACGTTGCGATCAGCAGCAGGGTGATCGTGGAGTAATGACCGCTGACCAACATGGCGGCCAGCACGGTTTCCGATTGCAGCGGCAGCAACGTCGCCGCGCCAAGCGCTGTCATGAACAGACCGAAATAACTGGAAAATTCAAACATCCGGTGGCCTTGTGTGCGCTTGGGGTGAGGTCAAAAGGATCTGCCTGAGGGTGATGCGCAGGGGTGGGCCGCATTGTCTTCGACCCGATCAGGCGGTTCAAGGCGCCACGACGACAACCCGAGCGCAAACTGTTGCTCTGGCAACAGCAGTCCGACACCTTGCGCGCCGTACGACAGTCGTCGTCAACGATCAGACGGTTTAACCTACTGATAAATATCAACTTATCGCAATGGCACGGTTGCTGCTCTATCGCTTTCTATCATGCCCGTTCGATTCTTGCGCTCGGGAAACCTGAAGCCATAGGAGTACCGATATGAGCCAACAACCCGTAAAATTTGCGTATTGGGTGCCGAATGTCAGCGGCGGCCTGGTCGTCAGCAAGATCGAACAACGTACCAGCTGGACGATTGACTACAACCGCAAGCTGGCACAGATCGCCGAGAAGTCAGGTTTCGAATACGCGCTGACACAGATCCGTTTCACCGCTGGTTACGGTGCCGAATACCAGCACGAGTCGGTTGCCTTCAGCCACGCACTGTTGGCTGCAACAGAAAAACTCAAGGTCATCGCCGCCATTCTGCCGGGTCCCTGGACGCCATCCGTGGCTGCCAAGCAGTTGGCGACCATTGACCAACTGACCGCCGGGCGGGTGGCGGTCAACATCGTCAGTGGCTGGTTCAAGGGTGAATTCACTGCCATTGGCGAGCACTGGCTGGAGCACGATGAGCGCTATCGACGGTCGGAAGAGTTCATTCGAGCCCTCAAAGGCATCTGGACCACCGACAACTTCACCTTTAAAGGCGATTTCTATCGTTTTCATGATTACACCCTCAAGCCCAAGCCTATCCAGCGCCCGCACCCGGAGGTTTTTCAGGGCGGCAGCTCGCGCGCAGCACGCGATATGGCGGCACATGTATCGGATTGGTACTTCACCAATGGCAACACAATCGAGGGTATCAGGGCGCAAGTCGAAGACATTCGCGCCAAGGCTGCAGCCAACGGGCATTCGGTGAAGATCGGTGTCAACGCATTTATTATTGCCCGTGATACCGAAGAAGAAGCGCGTGCTGTGTTGGCCGAGATTGTCGACAAGGCCGACCCGGAGGCGGTCAATGCATTTGGCGATGCAGCCAAACAGGCCGGCAAGGCGAGCCCTGAAGGTGAGGGTAACTGGGCCAAATCGACGTTTCAGGATCTGGTGCAATATAACGATGGGTTCAAGACCAACCTGATCGGCACGCCGCTTCAGATCGCGGAACGCATCATCGAGCTCAAGTCTGTTGGTGTCGATCTGGTGTTATCCGCCTTTCTGCACTTCCAGGAGGAGGTTGCCTATTTTGGTGAGCACGTATTGCCACTTGTTCGCGAGCTGGAAGCCGCTGCCGTGAAGGCTCCCGCGCAAGCCGCCGCAACTGCCTGACCAACGTTTGAATCCTGCCTGTTTGCCGTGAGCCTTCGTGCTCACGGCCCCTTCAAAAAAAATTGTGTCCGCTGTGATCCAGAACGGATTCGGCAACGTATGCCGTGCCCCGATGGTTCAGCTACACGCGCTCACGATCTTCGCTCAGTCGCTGCGATGCGTTGCCACATCAGGTGAGATGGTCTTCGATTGACCATCAATCGCGTGGGTTTACCCATGGACGTCACATGCCGAGCATACGATCATGGCCACTGATGCCGATAAAGGAATATCGATGCACCTGAATTGTCAGGCCCATGCTCACCCTGGTTTAACCGTGTGGTTTGAGTTCAACTATGGAGGCGGGTTTTGAAACGTGATCTTCGACTTGCCGCATGGTTGATCTGCATTGTGTGCAGCTGCGTTGTCCTGCTGATGGCATGGCAGGCCTGGACGGCCCGCCAGAACACGCTGGACAACATCCAGACCAACAGCGCCAATCTGGCCAGCGCACTGAGCACCTACACAGACGGCATCGTCAAGCAGAGTGAATTGATGCTGATCGGTCTGACCGAGCGCATCGAAAAAGATGGTACCGGATCGTCGGAGATTGAGCGTTTGCGCTCAGTGATAGCGCGTGAAATGGGTGCTTTGCCGCAGGTCAGCAGCGTATCGCTGTATAACGCCGAAGGCATCTGCATCTTTTCGACCAATCAGAACGCAACAGGCATCGACAGCAACCAGCGCGAATACTTCAAGCACCACGTGGAGAACGCCAGCCGTGCCTCGTATGTGGGGCCGACCATCATCAGCCGTGCTACCGGGATGTGGGTGATTTCGGTCAGTCGGCGTATCAATAGTCCTGACGCGAGCTTCGCCGGCGTGATGGTAATCACCATCGGCATCGAACATTTGTTGAGGTTTTACTCCGGCATTCAGGTCGGGGACACCGGTGTCATCAGCCTCACGTCGAGCACTGGACAGATGCGGCTCAGGTTCCCTTATCGAGAAGGGGATATTG
Source organism: Pseudomonas californiensis (assembly GCF_021147775.1). Taxonomy (GTDB): domain Bacteria; phylum Pseudomonadota; class Gammaproteobacteria; order Pseudomonadales; family Pseudomonadaceae; genus Aquipseudomonas; species Aquipseudomonas californiensis. The sequence goes on along the minus strand of NZ_JAGTPK010000006.1, from coordinate 16,247 downwards.
GCCGTGACCTGTCCTCTACGCCGATTTTCAGCACCTATGCGCACTTGCCGTCCGGTACTGCGGAGTTTGTGTCAAAGCTCGATGGAACGCCGCGGTTTTATGCATTCGCTCGCAGTGATGTGTACCCGCTGGTGACCGTTGTCGCATTGGGGCAACGTGAGGCAATGAGCGCCTGGACCAGCCAGGCCAAGCAATCGATGCTGGTAGTGCTGGTGCTGCTCGGCCTTGTGGTCGCGTTGGGGATTCGTTTGATCGGGCACATTCACAGCCGCATCCGTGCCGAGGATGAGTTGCTGCTGTCGCAGGCGGCGCTGATTGAGCTCAATCAGCATCTCGAGCTTATCGCGTCCGAGGACAAACTCACAGGGCTGGCCAATCGCAGGCGTTTCGATCAGTTCATCGAGGTTGAATTCAAGCGCGCCCGGCGTGAACGAAGCCCGCTGTCGCTGGTATTTATCGACGTCGATTATTTCAAGCGATACAACGACCGCTATGGTCATCTGGCAGGCGATGAGTGCCTTGTCATGCTCAGCAGGCTGGTCGAACAGTGCATCCGTCGCCCGGGCGATATTGCTGCACGTTACGGCGGCGAAGAGATTGCCGTGGTGCTGCCCAGCACCGATGAGTCCAGTGCCCGCAGAGTGGCTGAAACGATCCTGCGAGCCATTCAGGATCATCAGATCGAACACCAGGCGAGCCCTTTCGCCATCGTGACGGTCAGCCTGGGGGTTGCGACCTTCACCGGGACAGACCGTCAGGTAGACCAGCGGGCGCTGATAGAGCAGGCGGATCGCGCGCTGTATGCCGCAAAGTCACAAGGCCGAAATCGAGTAAGTGGCGCTTCTGAAATACGAGAGCCTGCCCCCGTCCCGGGGCAGGCTCATATTGCGCCTTGAGGTCACCTGACATCGCAGATCAGGTCAGATCTTTGCTCGGGGCGTTTGCCTGGTCATTAGTCAGCGAGTGAGCCTCATGAGGTTTGCGGCGTAGTACCGTCAATACCCAGACGAAGAAGATCGGTATCAGCACCACCCCCAACAACGTGGCGCTGAGCATGCCGCCGATCACGCCAGTGCCGATGGCTCGTTGGCTCGCGGCGCCTGCGCCGGTCGCCAGCGTCAGCGGCACCACACCCAGAATGAAGGCCAGCGAGGTCATGACGATCGGGCGAAAGCGCAGGCGCGCAGCCTGAAGTGCCGAGTCCTTCAGCGAATGGCCCTGATCCCAGAGCTCTTTGGCGAACTCGACGATCAGGATGGCATTTTTCGCCGCCAGGCCGATGATAGTGATCAGGCCCACCTTGAAGTAAACGTCGTTCGGCATGCCGACGGCAGTCACCGCCAACACCGAGCCCAGTGCCCCGACCGGAACGATCAACATCACCACCAACGGGATCGCCCAGCTCTCATAAAGGGCCACCAGTAACAGGAACACGACCAGCAGTGCGAGGCCGAACAGGCCAGCGGCCTGACCGCTGGCGAGTTTTTCCTGATACGACAGCCCAGTCCATTCGTAGCCGATTCCAGGCGGCAGTTCGGAGACAATTCGCTCGATCTCTGCCATGGCCTCGCCGGTGCTGACGCCCGGAGGCGCATCGCCTGCGATCCTGAACGCGGCGTAGCCGTTGTACCGTGCGATCTGCACCGGGCCTTCTTCCCAGTGCGTGGTGACGAATGCGCCGAGCGGGACCATTGTGCCGCTGGCATTGGGTACGTACAGTTTGAGCACGCTTTCCGGGGTCATCCTCGCGCTTTGCTCGGCCTGAACGACAACCCGCTGCTGGCGGCCCGCGTTGGCAAAGTCGCTGATCACCGATGAGCCGAAAGCAGTGGACAGTGCGCTGTTGATCGACTCGAAACTGACTCCCAGTGCGCGGGCTTTCTCGCGATCAATGTTCAGACGCAACTGTGGTGCTTCGGCAAGGCCCTCCATCATCGCGTAGAGGATTTTCGGGTTGCCGTTGGCTTTGCCGAGCAGTTCGTTACGTGCCGCCAGCAAGGCTTCGCGGCCCAGACCGGCCCGGTCCTGCAGGCGCAGCGAGAAGCCGCCCGAGGTGCCCAGCCCTTCGATGGGCGGTGGTGTCACGGCCATAACGGTGCCGTCGCTGAGACCCGCGAAATGCTGATTGAACGCGGCGGCTTCGTCAGCCGCCGACTGGCCCTTGCCGCGCTCCGACCAGTCTTTGAGGGTCGGAAACGCCAGACCTGCGTTTTCACCCATGCCGGAAAAGCTGAAACCCAGCAGCATGGTCACCGAGTCGGTCCCTTGGCGCGACAGCATGTAGTTTTCGACCAGGGCTGCAGTCACGTCGGTGCGTGCCCGAGTCGCGCCGGGCGGCAATTGCACATCAATGATCAGGTAGCCCTGGTCTTCCACCGGTACGAACGATTCGGGCAGGCGCAGATAGAAAAAGCCAAGCAGCCCGACGATGCCCACGTAAACCAGCATGTAGCGGCCGGCACGTTTGATCAGGCTCGAATTGAGTCGCTCATAGCGGTTGGTGAGCTGGGTGAAACGCCGATTGAACGCGCCGAAGAAGCCACGTTTTTCCTGATGGCCCTTGGGGATCGGTTTAAGCAGAGTGGCGCACAGCGCAGGCGTAAAGGTCAGGGCCAGGAAGCCGGAAAACAGGATCGACACAGCCAGCGACAGCGAGAACTGTTTGTAGATCACCCCGACCGACCCGCCCATGAATGCCAGTGGCAGGAACACAGCGGCCAGCACCAATGTGATGCCCAGAATCGCCCCCGACACCTGCTGCATGGCCTTGACGGTCGCTGCAGCGGGGGACAGGCCTTCTTCGGCCATGATTCGCTCGACGTTCTCCACCACCACGATCGCGTCGTCGACCAGAATACCGATGGCCAGTACCATACCGAACATGGTCATCATGTTCACCGAGAAGCCCAGCAAATACATGATGGCCAAGGTACCGGCCAGGCACACGGGCACCACGATGGTCGGGATCAGGGTGTATCGGATGTTCTGCAGGAACAGAAACATCACCAGAAACACCAGCACCATGGCTTCGATCAAGGTGTAGATCACCTTGTCGATGGCCACGTCCACGAAACGTGAGGTGTCGTAAGGGATCGAAAATTCCACGCCTTCCGGAAAGTTGACCGACAGCTCGGTCAGCCGCTGCTTGACAGCCTTGGCGGTCTGAATCGCATTGGCGCCCGGCGACAACTGGATGGCGCCGGCCACGGCACGCTTGCCGTTCAGGCGCGATTCGAAATTGTAATCCTGACTGCCGACCGCAACCCTGGCGACATCGTCCAGGTGCACGCTGGAGCCATCTTCATTGGCGCGCAGGACGATGCGTCCGAATTCCTCGGGGTTGTCCAGCGTGCCCTTTACCGCCAGTGTCGCGGTCAGCTCTTGCAGCGACGAACCCGGAGTGCTGCCGAAGCTGCCCGCCGGAACCTGCACGTTTTGCGCACGAATGGCAGCGTTCACGTCGTCGATGGACAGACCGAAACCGACCAGCTTCTGCGGATCGATCCAGACCCGCATGGCTGCTTCGGCGGCGAAAAACTGCAGCCTGCCGACGCCGTTGACCCGGCTGATCTCGTTGTTGACGTTACGCGCGGCGTAGTCGGCCAGTGCAACGGTGTCCTTGTTGGCCGAATCGTCGGTATAGCTCAGGGCGAAGATCAGCAGAAATCCGGCGCTGGCCTGTTCGACCTGCAATCCCTGGTTCAGCACCGTTTGTGGCAAGCGCGCTTCGGCCTTTTTGATCCGGTTCTGCACCTCGACCTGTGCCAGATCCAGGTTGGTGCCTGGCTGAAAGGTGACATTGATTTCAGCGCTGCCGGTAGAGTTGCTGGTCGATTCGTAATACAGCATCCCCTTGGCACCGTTGAGCTCGTCTTCGATGACACTGGTCACCGAGTCCACCAGCACTCGGGCGGATGCACCGGGGTAGGCGGCGGTGATCGTGACCTGCGGCGGTGCGACTTCCGGGTATTGAGCGACCGGCAGCGAGGGCAGGGCCATCAGACCCGCCAGCAAAATGAACAGGGCAAGCACCCAGGCGAAATTGGGTCGCTTGATAAAAAACAGGGACATGGACAGTAATCCTCGATCGCGTGTGGAATCGGCCTGGACGTGAGTCTCAGTTGGCCTTGGCCTGCTGCTGGGTGGTTTGCGATTTGGGGACGACTTTGTCGCCTGGATTGATACCGGTCATGTTGCCGACAATGACCTGTTCGTCGGCCTTCAGGCCTTCGGTGATCTGCCAGCGTGAATCCTGCATCGTGCCGGTTTTCACCGCGCGAGCCTCGACTGTGCCGTCCTGGCCGACGACCAGCACTCGTGCTGCGCCATCGCTGGCTCGCTGGATGGCGCGCTGTGGCACAAGAATCGCGTTCGCGTTGATGCTTTGCGGGGTTCGCACACGGACATACATGCCCGGCAGCAGGACGCCTTCGGGGTTGGCGAAGCGCCCGCGTAACGACACCTGGCCGGTGGTCCGGTCCACGGCGATGTCGGTAAACAGCAGGGTGCCGGTGCTCTGATAGTCTGTGCCGTCAATGCTTAACGACAACGCACCTTCACCGCCCTTGGGCAAGCGACCTTGCTGGATCGCGGCACGCATGTGCAGGGCGTCGGCCACTGGCTGGGTGAAGTCTGCGTATACCGGGTCCAGCTGCTGAATGGTTGCCATCAATGTGGTTTCGCCCTGGCCCACCAGTGCGCCTTCGGTGACATTGGCACGGCCGATGCGCCCCGAGATCGGCGCTTTGACCGTCGCATAACCCAGGTTCAACTGCGCGGTTTCAACGTCGGCCTGGGCCGAGCGTTTCGCGGCAATTGCGTTTTTCAACGCCGAACGTGCTGTATCGAAGGTTTGCCGGCTCACGGCTTCGATTTCCACCAGCGACTCGTAGCGTTTGACGGTGGCCTGATTCTCGAACAGCGTGGCGTCTATCCTTGCCAGGTCACCCTGGGCTTTGGACAAGGCCGCCTTGAAAGGCGCCGGGTCGATCTGGAACAGCACTGTGCCCGCTTTTATGTCCGCGCCTTCCTCGAAGTTGCGCGTCAGGACGATGCCTGCGACCCGCGCACGAACTTGCGCCACACGGACCGGCTCGATACGGCCGGGCAGTTCGTTGATGACTGTCAGGGATTCCGGTTTGACTGTGACTGTTTCGACTTCCTTGGGCGCGGCCGAAGCGCTCGGATCCTGCTGGGGCTTCTGCTCGCACGCGGCCAGACTGACGGTGGCCAGTAGCGTAACGACCCACATGACACGCCATTTGCGCAACGTACTCATCATTCACCCGGGCAAGGCCCATTAGACATTAAAGTCGCGAATGATCTACGCTAGACCCAAATGAGTCAATATTGACTCACGTGAATCAATTGTGAGCAATTGTGAACGCCCTTTGAGAACGTGGGCGTTTTCTGCACAATGCCCGCCTGCCCACCCAATCAGGTAAAAAACGCCCAATGGAATTACCCGCTGCTGATGAAAAGCTTCTCAAAGCCCTTGCCATAGCCGTGGTCGATCACTCCGACGGTACACTCAAGGACATTGCTCAGGCCGCTGGCGTCAGCAAGGCCACACTCAATCGATTCTGCGGCACCCGCGCCAATCTGACCGAAATGCTCCTCAACCATGCGTCAGACCTGATGAACCAAATGATAGTCGACGCCGATCTGCAACGTGCGCCGCCAGCCGAAGCCTTGCAACGCCTGGTCGACAACCATTTGAAACACCGTGAAATGATGGCGTTTCTGGTTTTTCAGTGGCGTCCGGACACGCTGGATGAAACGTGCGGTGGGCTGCGTTGGCGGCCCTATATCGACGCCCTTGATGCGTTTTTCCTGCGCGGTCAACGTGAGGGATTGTTCCGGATCGACGTTACCGCTGCCATGCTGATGGAGATGTTCGCCTCATTGCTGTCCGGGCTGATCGATGCCGAACGCCGCGGCAGGGTGGCCCGCGCCGGAATGGGCGCGGTGTTGATCCAGTTTTTTCTGCAGGGTGCGCAGACCCGCTGATCGGTTGCATCTTCATGTGCCGCAGGTCTCGGCTTGCATGGCAATCAGGCGGGCAATCAAAAGTCATAGGCAATCTTGCTGTACCAGAAACCCCCGCCTGGATAAAACGGCCCGTCGCCATAAAGGTTCAGACCATTGGCGGACGCGATGGCGTTCTTGTCCGGGCGGACGTCGAAAATATTGGTCCCGCCCAGGCTCAATGTGATGTTGTCGAGCAACGTGTAGGACACGTCCAGATCGGTGATCCACTTGGCACCGAAACTGCGGTCGCCGCTTTCCAGTTGCTGCAGCGTCTTGACCTTGCCGTAGCGGGTTGTCTGCAGGTTTACGCCCAGATCGCCCAATGTCCATTTGGCGCCCAGCACCCATTTGGTTTTCGGCTGCGCGTCGGTCAGGTCGCCCTGACGTGCGCGCCCGACCCAGGTCAGGCTGCCACCACTGTTGTTGCCCAGACCTTGCAGCGCCGCCGGGGCATCCTTGACGTCAGTGATAATGGTTTTGTTGTAGTTGAAACCAGCGCTCCAGCGCACATCGCCGAGCTGGCTGTATCGGCTGGCATGATCCAGCACGATGTCCAGGCCGCGCGTTCTAGTATCAAAAGCGTTGGCGTAGTAAGACGTCCAGGTGCTGGTGTCCACGCCTTGTGCGGTGAGAATGGGTGCCAGTGCAGGGCCGTACAAGCTCTCGGTGCGCGCGATGCGGTCTGCGATTTCGATCCAGTAGGCGTCTGCCGTCAGGCTGGTGCGCGGGGCCGGTTGCCAGGTCACACCAAACCCCACGTTGCGCGACTTTTCGGGGTCAAGCGTTGTGGCACCCAATGCCTGGGCCAACGCCGAATTGACCGGTGCAATTCGCGTGACGGCAGGCACGACCGTGCCGTCCGGTGCTGTGCCGACCCGATTGTCGGAGATGCTATAACCGATCTGGGTCAGCGACGGCGCACGGAAACCGCTGCCTACGGTGCCACGGACCGCAAAGTTGTCGGTGAACTCGTAACGGGAGTTGAGCTTGGCGCTGACGGTATTGCCTGAATCGTCATCAAAGTGCTCGGCGCGTAATGCCAGACCAACGAACAGCGGCTCTATCGGGGTGATCCCAAAATCGACGTAGGCCGCATAGTTGTTGCGTTTCAGGCTCGTTGCATCCTGCGGCGATATCACTGCCGCCGCCTGTGCTGCAATCGAGGCCAGTCTCCCCGCCAGCGGGTTGGCCTGGCCGTTGGGCAGTGTGGACGGGAAGCGATAGCCACCGACCTGATAAGCCTGCGCATCACCGGAAAAAGTCCGAAAACGCTCCCAGCGATGCTCAAGACCGGCGGATACCTGCAGCGGCACGCCAAACAGCCCGTCGAACGCCCGGGTAATGTCCAGGTTGTTGACCCATTGTTCGAAACGATAGGTTGCCAAGTCATCGAACGAGGTCGGTGACGTCGGCCCCAGTGAAGGGTTGATAGTCAGGTCGCTGTACTGATGATTGTTGTTGCGCCCGTAGGTAGTGCTCAGGTCCCAGTTCCAGCCCAGCGCTTCGCCCTTGCCGCCAACCAGATACTGGTAGTCGGTGTCGTCCAGATTGTTGAGCGGGTAATAACCGTCGGCAAACAGCTCGGGAATGTTGGCGATACCGTTCGGGTAGCGAAAGTAATTGTTGATGACTGCGTCGCGCTGGCCATAGGTCCCGTAGGAATACAATTTCGTCTGCTCGTCCAGCGGCAGTTCGGCGTTGTAGGCCAGGTTGAAAGCCTTGATTTGCGGGTCGCCGTTCTTGACGCCGACCCGATCCCAGGTGGACTCCCGTGGGTCACCTGGAAAGTAGGCGGTATTGGTTGCCTTCTCGTTCCAGCTGGCGTCGCCGCGCTTGCGCGCATCACCTGAAAGGTGCAGAAAGCCGCCGTCACCCAGCGCGAAACCGCTGTCGCCCTCGAATTTGGTCACCTCACCTTCGCCGCTGTATAGCTTGCCGTAGGTCACGCCCAGATGACCGCCCTCGGCGCTGGATTTCAGAATCACGTTAATCACCCCGGCAATTGCATCCGAGCCGTATTGGGCTGCGGCGCTGTCCTTGAGCACCTCGATACGCTCCACTGCACTGACGGGGATCATGTCGATGTCCACCGAGTTGGCGCCGCTGCTGTCGGTCGAACCGTTGGCGGGCAGGGCGCTGTTGTGGCGGCGTTTGCCGTTGACCAATACCAGCGTGTAAGCCGGTGCCAGGCTGCGGTTGGACAGCGGCCTCACAGTCGAGTTGTAGCCCGCGACGTTAGTGCCGTAATTGAACGAAGGCAGCAGTTTGGCGATAGCTTCGGTGAGGTCGGCGCGGCCGGTCTTGAGCAGTTGCTCACTGGTAACGATATCGACGGGTGCCGGGCTGTCGGTGACCGTACGCTGCGTGCCCCTGACACCGGTGGAAATGACCGTGACCTTTTCCAGTCGGGTGTCTTTGTCGGGCGCTTCTTCAGCCGCCTGCACAGGGCTGATCAGCCCCAGACTCGCCAGGGCCATGCTTTTCACGAGAGCGTTACGCAGCGGTTGGGAGGGTACGCGAGGGAGGCAAGCCATTGCTTTGTGATCCTGTCTGAATATCGAAAAGAAGCGGGTACCTCCGTGGGCTGGGTCGGTCTGCAGGCGACTATAGGGTTATGAAAAAGCGTTGTGAAAGGCTGTTTGGCTATAAGCTAATTATTAATATTAAGAATGTATTTTATTATAATAATAAATAATACGCATGTAATGCATAGGTTGGATCTGTCTGGAATGCTTGAATCGCCGCCAGGCCTCATACCTGTGCCGTTATGTCGCACCCCTGCGTGTCCCCTGAAAGCCCGCATTACGGCGTCGGCGGGGTTTTTGTAACAGGATTCGCGGTGTTCCCGGTTCGTCCGGAGTGGTAGATTGACGGCCATGAATTTCGCCCGCACTCACCGCTCATCTATCGCCTGGATGCTGTTTGCCTTCGTCCTGTTCAACGGCGTGGTATGCGGTCTCGGCCACGGCCAGGTGCTCAACGCATTTTCCGGTGTTTCAGGCCCTGTCGTGGCGATAGATGATGTCTGTGGTGACGTTGCCGGTAACTCTCATCAGATGAGTGACGCGGGTAAGGGCGATCACGGCCGTATCATGCAGTTGGCCATGTTCGACTGTGCCTTCGCCGGCAAAATGACCGTCGCGCTGGTGTTTTTCATAGCGCTTGGCTGGCTGTCGAGCAGTCGCGACGTCACGGCGCGTGCGCCCTTGGTGCTGTGGCGCAACCCCACACGACATGCTTCTCCCGGATGCATTGCCCAGGCACCTTGAACTCCGCGCGAGTGCTCATCAATCACGGCCGGGTTTCAGCGATACGTTGCCTGCCTTGCCTGTTTACGAAGGCCGCTGCTGCGTTCAACGCAAGCGGTAGCGCCTTATCCTTCAAAGGACGTAATACATGACACACACTATGACCCGGCGCGAAGTGGTCGCCGGTCTTTCGTTGCTGAGTCTTGGCCTGCTCACCGGCTGCGGGAACTCCAATGCCTTGCCGTTCAAGCACGGCAAGGACATGAGTAACGAGATCGTGGGCCGTAATTTCAAGCTCAAGGATCCTCAAGGCAACATCAAGACGCTTTCCAGCTTTCGCGGCTTGATGCCGATGATCTTCTTCGGCTTCACCCAGTGCCCGGCGGTCTGCCCCACGGCGCTGGCACGCGCTGCACAGATTCGCAAGTTGATGGGTGAGGAGGGCAAGTCGTTTCAGGTGGTGTTCATCACCCTCGACCCTGAGCGCGACACGCCGGAAGTGATCGATGCCTACGTGAAAGCGTTCGACCCCACGTTCGTCGCTCTGTCCGGCACGCTTGAAGAAACGGCCGCTACCGCCAAAGAGTTCGGTGTGTTTTTCGAGAAAGTGCCGCTGGGCGACACCTACACCATCTCGCACACGGCCACCAGCTATGTGTACGACACGCGTGGCGTGTTGCGCCTCGGGCTGTCGCACAAGCTGACCGCTCAACAATGCACCGAAGATCTGCTCACCTTAATGGAAGTCTGTTGATGAATGCTTTTACTCGTAACGCTGCGAAATCCGTAATGCTGGCAGTTTCGTTGCTGGCGTTGAGCGCTCAGGTTCAAGCCCAGATCCAGGTTGACGATGCCTGGGTGCGCGCCACCGTACCGGGTCAGCCCGCGACCGGCGCGTTCATGCGCGTCACTTCGACCACCGACAGCACGCTGGTGGACGTCGCTTCGCCGGTCGCCAAGACGGTGCAGATTCATCAGTCGAGCATGAAAAATGATGTCATGAGCATGCAGCAGGTGACGTCTGTCGAGCTGCCGGCCGGCAAGCCAGTGGTCTTTGATTCCAATGGTTACCATGTGATGTTCATCGGCCTGGTGGCTCAGGTCAAAGAGGGTGATCAGGTGCCGCTGACCCTGACCGTTGAAAACGGGAAGGGCGTGAAGGAATCCATCAACGTCATGGCGGTCGCCAGATCGCTCACCGCCGATGAAAACGGTGGCGATGCGCACCACGGGCACGGCGAACACAGCGGTCACTGATCGGCAAGGCTGTGCTGGTCGCCGAGCGGCCCTCACAGCCTGTTCTCGCGGGTGTAAGCTTGGTGAGGCACAACCCTGTTCATTGTCTCTGTCCTGGAGGTAATCATGAGTGCTCCCATGCTTTCCAAAACCCAGATCAACGGTTACCAGCTGATATGCGTGAACAGCGGGCCCTGGCTTGTCTGTACACCCAAGGATCGACTCGCCTCGTTCACCACCCGCCAGGAAGCCATGGCCTACGCCGCTGCGTTGCCGGTCCGTGACTGGTCCCGATCACGTCGTGAGCGATAGCGGTCGGCAGCCAAACCTGGTGGGTTCGCGCCGTCTACGTCGGGCTTCTTGATCACCTCCCGACGATACCTCGTCAATTTCGCATATTCTTTAAGTGCATAAATAGCGAACCAAATATTCTTTTCCGGAACAAGGCCGTTCGGCGATGATTGCTTCGCGCTTCCAAAGCGAGAAGGTGACTGATACCAACATAACCTGGATTTTTATCATGAAAATACAGGAGTGTATCAATGGGCAATGTCCAGACCGCTGCCAGCGCACATGACGTGCTCTGGCACCAGACGCCGAGCGGCGACCTGGTCGATCTGGGGCGTCCTTTCCGTGGGCCCTTGGCGTTATCACGACTGCAAAGCACCCCCAAGCCGATACTGGGTCGTCGCGAAGCCATTCTGCTTGGCGCGCTGGCGCTGGTACTGCATGGCGCGGTGATCTACTGGCTCAGCCAGAATCCGACACCCGTGTTGCCGGTAGTACCACCGGAAATTCCGCCGATGACCATCGAATTTTCTCAACCCGCGCCGCCGGTGGTGGAAACACCACCGCCGCCGCCGCCCGAGCCCGTCGTGCAGCCTGTCGTCGAACCTCCACCGCCTGTCGAGGATGAGCTGGCGGTCAAACCACCGCCGCCCAAGCCGGTGCCCAAGCCCAGGCCGCAGCCACCGAAACCGGTCGTCAAGCCCGTGGCCAAACCGGTTGAGCAACCACCAGTACAGCCTGTGCCTGCGCCACCGGTTGCTGCCCCGGCGCCTCCCGCGCCTCCCGCGCCTCCCGCACCAAAGCCAGTCACACCGGCTTCGGCCAGCGCCGGTTATTTGCGTAATCCGGCTCCGGAGTACCCGTCACTGGCGATGCGCCGTGGCTGGGAAGGGACTGTGCTGTTGCGGGTGCATGTTCTGGCCAGCGGCAAGCCCGGCGAGATCCAGATTCAGAAAAGCAGTGGCCGCGATCAGCTCGACGACGCGGCACTGGCAGCGGTGAAGCGCTGGAGCTTCGTCCCGGCCAAACAGGGTGATGTCGCCCAGGACGGCTGGGTCAGCGTACCCATCGACTTCAAGATCAAATAACCCACGCATTCGATTGACCTTGCGAGCTACCTGAATCAAAGGCGCATCGCGACACCCCATGCCTTGTTCAGAGAGAGCCGTGCCATGAACCTACTTGCTTCGCCTTTTGAATCCATCGAACACGCGGTCATCTGGCTGCTGGTCATTTTTTCCGTCGCCACCTGGGGGCTTGCTCTGTTGAAGGGCTTACAGTTTGGCCGTCTGAAGGCTCAGGATCGCAAGTTTCACAAACAATTCTGGGCGGCGTCGAGTCTCGATTCGGCTGCGCAGCTCGCCCAGGAACAGCCGGGTGCTGCTGCCCGTGTCGCGCTGGCCGGTTATGCCGCAATTCAAGTGCCGGATGGCGCTCAGGCCAACGATCTGAGCCAGTCGATCAACCACCAGGATCGTCTGGAGCGCGCCTTGCGTCAGCAGATCGTCCGTGAGCGTCGTTCGCTGGAAACCGGTTTGGCAATTCTCGCCAGCATTGGAAGCACCTCGCCCTTTATCGGCTTGTTCGGCACGGTCTGGGGCATCATGTCGGCACTCAAGGGTATCAGTGCCGCCGGCTCCGCCAGCCTCGAAACGGTTGCAGGTCCGATTGGCGCAGCGCTGGTCGCCACCGGTGTCGGTATCGCTGTCGCAGTGCCTGCGGTGCTGGTTTACAACTATTTTCTGCGTCGCCTGAAGCTGACCGCTGCCGATCTCGACGACTTCGCGCATGACTTCTACAGCCTGGCGCAGAAGAGCGCGTTCCGCGTTCTGCTGCACCCGGTGCTGAAGGGCGGCGCTGCAACGGCCGGCCAGAAAGTGAAGGAGGCGTCCTGATATGGCGTTCTCTACTCAAGACAGCGATGAAGTGCTGAGTGAAATCAACGTCACGTCGCTGGTGGACGTGATGCTGGTGCTGCTGGTGGTGTTCATTGTCACCGCGCCGTTGCTGACCAATTCGATCCCGATCAACCTGCCCAAGACCGAGTCGGTTGCGCCTGTGGAGCAGAAAGACCCGCTGGTGGTGAGCATCGACGGGCAGGGCAAGCTGTTCATCAACAAGGATGAAATTCAGCCGGACCTGCTGGAGACCAACCTCAAGGCTGCCAAGGACAAGGCCCCTGATGTGCGCGTGCAGTTGCAAGCGGACAATGGCGTCAACTATGGCGAGGTAGCCCGGGCGATGGCATCCATTGAACGGGCTGGCATCACCAAATTGTCGGTGATTACCGCCAAATAGCAGCCACGCCGTTACCCTCGAATTCAAGTTTTCGGGCCGTATCCTTAGGCAGGTACGGCCCTTTTTTTGTCTGATTTCCAACTTTTTTTCAACGTACAGAAAGACAGCTGCTTATGTCTTAATGGTATTTAAAAATAATCATAAGCTGGCTTTAAGATATAAAGAATCGGACCACCGGAACACTCAAAAAGAACGTTAATGATCGCCACCGTCTGCCGCACGGATCGCTCGTTTCAACCGGAACACGATGTTCCGGGCCATGGATTTCAAGGGGTAGCGGTATGGGGAGCTTTAAACGAAATGTGCTGGCTACGGCGATTTTTTCAGCGAATTTGCTGACCGCCGCAAGTATCAGCACAACGGTATTGGCTGAAGAAGCCGCCGACGAACGCAACGGCGCGTCGACATCCACCTTGGGCACGGTGATTGTGACGGGTACGCGGGCGCAGGAACGCACGGCCAGTGCATCGTTGTCGCCCATCGACGTTATTTCCGGCGACAGCCTGCGCAGTTCCGGCTCCAGTGAACTGGGCACGGTGCTGGCCCGCCTGATTCCCTCTATCAACTTCCCACGGCCAAGCCTGGTGGATGGCGCGGAGTTGACGCGTCCTGCGCAGCTTCGCGGTCTTTCACCGGATCAGGTTCTGGTGCTGGTCAACGGCAAACGCCGCCATACCTCGGCGTTTGTCAACCTGGGCGGCGCAGTAGGGCGTGGCTCGGCTCCTGCTGACCTGAACGCGATCCCGCTGTCGGCAATCGATCATATCGAAGTGTTGCGCGACGGCGCTTCAGCCCGTTACGGCTCGGATGCCATCGCAGGCGTGATCAACATCATCCTGAAAAGCGCCGACCATGGCGGCTCGATTTCCACAAAGTACGGACAGTACAAAAAGGGTGACGGGATTCAGCGTCAAGTGGCGGGCAACACCGGTTTTGCATTGGGTGACAACGGCACGCTCAATCTATCTGCTGAAGGTGCCAACAACGACTACACCAACCGCGCCGGTGACGACTTCAGGGCCTCCAGTATCGGCTCCACGACCTACGGGCAACGGGTGTTTCGTCAGGGCGAGCCGGCCACTGATGAAGGCAAACTGCAGTTCAACAGTGAGTACAGCTTCAGCGATGCCGCCGAGTTTTATTCTTTTGGTGGTTACAGCAAGCGGCGTGGCGAAACGGCAGCGTTTTACCGCCCCAGCAATGCCTCGAACAACAACGCCACGATCTTTCCCAATGGCTACCTGCCATTGATTCGCGGCACCCTCGAAGACACTTCGCTGGTGGCCGGTTTGCGTGGCGAGCTGGCCGATGACTGGCGCTATGACCTGTCAGCCAATTACGGCAAGAACTCCTACGAAATTCGTACCCGTACAATCAACACCTCGCTGGGGCTGAACACGCCGCGCTCTTTCGATAACGGCACCCTGACGAATGACCAGAAGCAACTCAGCCTCGACCTGTCACGGGAATTCAGTGCAGGGTGGCTGCCTTACCCAGTGTCGGTGGCGTTTGGTGCGGAGTATTTGCGTCAGGGCTATGAGGTCGAGGCGGGGCAGGCGGAGTCCTACTTTCAGACCGGAAGCTCCGGGCTGGGCGGATTTCGTGCAGCCGATGCGGGCAGCTATTCACGGCACAATTTTGCGCAGTATCTGGACGTTGAAACCAACCTCACTGAAAAACTCGGCGTCTCGGCCGCTGTCCGTCACGAGGACTACAGCGACTTCGGCTCGAACGTCAGCGGCTCGCTTTCGGCACGTTACGACTTCACCCCGCAAGTGGCCTTGCGTGGCAGCGTCTCGACCGGTTTCCGCGCGCCGTCGCTGGCTCAGCAACACTTTGCCTTCACCTCGTCACAACTGATCGGCAACACCATTCAGGAAGCGGGTACCTTCCCGGCCAGCAGCAACGTGTCGCAACTGTTGGGCGCAGAAGACCTGAAAGCCGAGAAGTCACGCAACTACAGCCTGGGGGTAGTGCTCCAGCCGCTGGACAACCTCACGGTCACGGCCGATGTGTATCGCATCGACATTCAGGACCGTATCTCGCTGTCCTCCAACCTGGTGCTCAACAACACCGCCATCAACTATCTGCGCGCCAACGGCGTGGGTGACATCAACTACACCAGTGCGCGTTACTTCACCAACGCCACGGACACCAGCACTGATGGCGTCGACCTGGTCGCCAACTATAAATACCAGTTCGATAACGGCGTGCGCTGGAACAGCACCGTCGGCTACAACTATAACCACACCAAAGTCACCGACGTGAAAGCCAACCCGGCCATTCTCGATCAGTTGGGTGTGAACCTGGTCCGCGTCGACCGCCGCGAACGTATCGGCTTGCTGGGCGACACCACGCCGCAACACAAACTCACTTTGGGCAACGACTTCACCTTCGGTAATTGGGCGCTGCACTCCAATCTGGTTCGTTATGGCGAGTTCACCAGCTACCAGGCCGACAAGGTCAACGACCAGACATTCAGCGCCGCGTGGCTGCTGGACCTTGCTGTGGACTACAAGCTCAAGAACTGGGTATTCACCCTGGGCGGCGATAACGTCACCGACAAATACCCAGAAAAGCTCAACGACTTCGCCTCCAGCGGCGGCAACCTTGCCTACAGCACCTACAGCACCTACAGCACCTACTCGCCGTATGGCTACAGCGGCGCGTTCTACTACGGCAAAGTGACTTACAACTGGTAGACCCGACCTTCGCGCAACGAGAACCCCGGTACGCCGGGGTTTTTCATAAGCGTCGAGGCTTCAAGTGCACCGGTCATACACTGCACGCAAAGCAGGCCTTCGCGAGCAAACGGACCGCCGCGCGGCTCGCGCCCACTTGAGTGCTTTATTTCAAGCTGAAATCGCTTCCACCAAAAGCCCGGTTTCAATTTGAATTCCAGGTCTGCTGGAACACGCTTGTGGGAGTCAGCGTACTGACGAAAGGGCTGGCAGGTTCGTTGAATATTCAGCCCGATATCAGACGATCCAGCCCCGGCACGTTCAAAAACAAACAGCGCCTTTCTGCCACGATAGCCGCCACACCACCGAACGCGACGCAAGGTGCAGGCTGAGTTCTGGCGCTGATCCGGGGGGCAATCGGCATGGATGCCGATTGAGCTGCACCGGGCCATGGATGGCCCGTTGC
>NZ_JAGTPK010000069.1 GCF_021147775.1 Pseudomonas californiensis | reverse complement strand
GATTACCGCCCAAGGCCGGGAAGGCCAAGGACGGTGAAGATTTCTAAAACCCGGTACCCAGTGGACCGTAAGGCTGCTCCGCTTAAGTGAACAGCATTAGGCTCTTGAGCCGGTTTTTTATGCTGCACGACAACCCCATTCACGCCTTGCGGGTGAGCGGCTCGCCGTCAAATTTCACACCGGCCAGGCCGTTGGCGATCAATGCGCGGATGTTGCCATGATCGCTGCCTTGAGGCGTGGCTTGCACCGAACGGTAATGTTCGCCGAACGCCAGCAGCGCTTCTTCATCACTGAGTCTTTCCAACAATGCCAGGCCCAGCGTCTTGCAGGAGCCCTCGTTCTGCCCGGCGGCGTTTTCAACGTTGCCGTTCTTGAAGCCTCGAGCCTGATACTCGTAGTTATCGGCGATAAAGGCGAGGGTGTCGGCAAATATGTGCTCGCCGCTGCGCAGACTGGCGCGCAGGGTGTTCAGATCAGTCATGCTTGGGTTCCTTGGCAAACGCGGCCTGCTGCTCTGCGCTGGCTTCTTTCTGGTAATTGGCTTTCCACTCGCTGTACGGCATGCCGTAAACCGCTTCGCGTGCTTCATCGAGGCTCACGTCGATGTGTTTTTCATCGGCGGCGTGCTTGTACCACTTGGACAGGCAGTTGCGGCAGAAACCGGAAAGGTTCATGAGGTCGATATTCTGGACATCCTTGCGGCTGTCCAGATGCGCGACCAGCCGGCGGAAAGCGGCGGCTTCGAGTTCGAGGCGTTCTTGGTCGGTCATGACGGGCTCTATTCAGTCAGTAAGTCGCGTCATGATAAAAGGTTCAGCGTTGACCGGCGAGCGTGATCGATACCGATTCGGCAAAACGCAGTGCATGCGGCTTGTCCACTTCGACTTCGGCGTAGGTCACTGCCGGATGACTCATCACCAGATCCAGCACTTCCTGGGTCAGCCTTTCGAGCAGCGCGAAGCGATTGCCTTCCACGTGCTGGATAATGGCTTTGGTGATCGTGCGGTAGTTCAACGCGTGCTCGATGTCGTTGTCACGCACCGCTTCCTGTGCGGCATACAGGATCGTCAGGTTGATCAGTACGTCCTGCTTGTTGAGGATCTCGTCCTCGTTGATGCCGATGAAGGTCCGCAGACGCAGGTCCTTGACCCGAATGCGGGCAGTGCCAGGTTCAAGTCGTGCCATTACTGTTTGCTCCGTCCGATCAATTGCAGGAACTCCATGCGAGTGGTGCTTGATTCACGAAAGGCCCCCAGCATGACCGAAGTGTTCATGGTCGAGTTCTGTTTTTCGACGCCGCGCATCATCATGCACATGTGCTTGGCTTCGATCACGACGGCTACACCTGAGGCTCCGGTGACTTGCTGAATGGCGTCGGCGATCTGTTTGGTCAGGTTTTCCTGGATCTGCAGGCGCCGTGCAAACATGTCGACGATACGGGCGATCTTGGACAGGCCGAGCACTTTGCCGGTCGGGATGTATGCCACATGCGCCTTGCCTATGAATGGCAGCAAGTGATGCTCACACAAAGAATACAGCTCGATGTTCTGCACAATCACCATCTCGTCGTTGTCGGAGGCGAACAGCGCGCCGTTGACGATTTCTTCGACGCTTTGAGTGTAACCATGACACAGATACTGCATTGCCTTGGCGGCACGTTTCGGGGTGTCCAGCAGACCTTCACGGTCCGGATCTTCACCGAGGCCGACCAGAATTTCTCGATATTGCTGTGGCAGGGATAAGCTCATCAGATTGATCCTCGGGGCGGCCTACTTGACGTGCCGTCCGCCGTTTACGGTCAGTGTTGTGCCGGTGACATAGGTGTTATCCAGAAGGTAGCGCAGGCTCTGGTAAATCACTTCTGCACCAGGCTCTATGCCCAGAGCCGATTTGGCCAGGGCGTTGGCGCGGTAGGCCGCATCGTCCTTGGGTTGGAACATCAACAGCGCCGGAGCAATGCCGTTGACCTTGATACGGGGTGCGAACCTGGCAGCGAATGACAGCGTCAGGCTTTCCAGTCCTGCCTTGCTCGCACAATAAGCGGTGTGTTTGCTGCTGCCCTTGCGGGTGACGTCATCGCTGATGTGAACGATGTCGGCAACCGGGCTTGCGTGCAGCAATGTTTCGCAGTGCAGGTTGATCAGATAAGGCGCGAGCATATGCACGCTGAACATGCGCGTGAACTGCTCGGCTTCTTCGCCTGGGGTTTCGGCAAGCCATTCGGATGCGTTGTGGATAATCGCGCGCAGGCTACCCGTATGGGTTTTCAGCGCAGCGACGAAAGCCATTACTCCAGCCTCTGACGAAAAATCCCCGTAAATGGCTACTGCACCCGCTTCTCGCAACGCCGCAATGCTGTCGCGTTCGCTACGGTAGCTGATGACAACCGGCTGTCCTTGTTCCAGCAAACGCATGGCGCAATGCAGGCCAACGCGTTGACTGGCGCCAGTGATCAGGATCGGTGCAGAAGATAGGGCCATCGGCAGTTCACGCATCAGGTCAGGTTGGAGTCGCTTGGCGACCCGGCAGAAAGACAATCTTACTGCAATCAGGTAGTCATGATTGATCGTAAAGTTATACCACCAGATTTTTTTGTACAACCCTGATGCGAATTAAACTTGGGCTTCTATAACGCCAGGACCCGCCTGAAAGGCGGGTCCTGGCGTTGGAGGGTGGTTGCGTGCTCAGTACAGACCTGTACCGGAGGTTCGTATTTGTACAGGTCTGATGAGGATTATCTGGAGGACGTCGACGGGGCCCGACGCGCTGTCGCAGTCGGTGAACTCTGCAGCCACGGCGCAAGCAGACGCGTCGACAGCGGTATGAACAGATACACCATCAATGGCGTCAGTACGGCGGTGCTGATCAGGATGCGCGGCAACAGGTCCAGATGATTGAGCAAAGGTCCGAGCAGGAAATTGAAGATCAGTGACACCGGGAAGAACGCGAGCCAGATCGCCACAGCCTGTTTCCAGCGTGGCGGACGCTGGTCGGCTGCACCGAACCAACCATCGATGCCGCTGACGCGCAGTTCTGATGGCTGGGCAAACAGGCCACTGCCTCGCACCAACCAGGAGCGTCGTGAGGCCGAGTGCTCCCAGGCGTGCATGGTCTGCTCGTCGGCAAAACGGAAAATAATCTGGAATTCATCATCGCCTGGGGGCGGTGCAAGTACACCGGAGCCCAGATAACCGGGAAAATCAGTGGCCAGTTGCTCGCCTTCATGCAACCAGGCAATCATCTCCTGATAACGGCCATGCGCAACACGGCGCGCCACCAGCAAGGTTACAGGTGAGGTAGACATTATGTATCTCCGGGTAAAGGTGTGAGAATCCCGGGTAGGGAGGTCACATGCCGCAGCGCCGGGGTGGTGGGCTGCGTCAGCATTTCTGATGCAAGCAAGGATTATTCCTGAATGCACGTAAAACAAGTAGAACTTTGTCGCTACATACAGGACTCAATTCATGAGACGTTTGCCTGAACGTTTCGTATCCGCAGTAAAATCAATTCCATGATCTCAAGTGATGAACGGTATGACTCAGTCGCCTGATATACACGCTCTCTGTTACGGGTCTGATCAGGATTTCAAGCAGCAGGAGCTTTACCCCATTCGTGAAGTGGCACGCATGACCGGCATCAATCCGGTGACCTTGCGTGCCTGGGAGCGTCGCTACGGTCTGATTCAGCCTACCCGTACCGCCAGCGGTCACCGGCTCTACTCACAAGACGACATCGATATGGTGCGCAGTATTCTGGGCTGGATAGATCGCGGCGTAGCGGTCAGCAAGGTCGGCAGGATCCTGGCGCGTGCCGATGCCGTCCGTGTTCAGCCGTCCGGCGTTGAAAATCCGCTGTCGCGCTCCGACTGGGCGCAATGGCAGGCGCAGTTGCGCCGTGCGATCAGCGTGTTCGACGAACGACGTCTGGAACAGATTTACGGTCAGGTTTTTTCGACCTACACCATGGCTGTGGTCTTCGAAGAAATCCTCATGCCCCTCTGGCGGGAATTGAAGCTGAGTCAGGAAGCGTTCGGGCATACCAGTGAGTGGCTGTTCTTCGATACTTTCCTTCGCTGCAGGACGTTGCAGAGGCTTCAGCTTGCGAACAATCCGGGACAGGGTTGCGTCGTAATGGCCGCTTTGCCGGGCCAGTCTCTGGAGCTTGAATTGTGGGTGGCTGGCCTGATGATGGGCATTTCGGACATAGAGATTCGAGTGCTGGCGCCGAATCAGCCCCTCGAAGAACTGAGTCTGGTGTGTGACATGTTTTCCAACAGTCCACCGGCGGCTGATCTGTCGTTACGTCTGACTCGTCTGGCGCTGACGCTGGAATGCCCTGTGGCGCTGGTTGGCGAGGTCTCGAACTTGGCCCAGGATGAGCTTGGCGGTTCGCCCTTTGCCTGCCTGGGCAGTGATGGCCGATCCATGCAGCAGATGCTGAAACAGTTTCTGGCAGGGCAGCTGGATACCTAAGAGGTGGCTACCCGGCATGCAGGGCGGGGTGCAGGCGTTGATGCTCCTGAAGGATGTACTGACGCAACCGCTCAGCGTCTTCTTTGCTGTATTGCGTAAATCGGTAGGCGCCCAGCCGGCGTTCTGTCAGGCGCTCCAGTTCGCCTCGGATCGCGATGGGTGCCTGGCCTGCGGGGTTGAACCAGGCTGCGAACTGCTTGGGCAATTTCCCCTGCTTGCGGCATTCGAGCAGGACACCCTTGAACGAAAGCTCATGTACCCAGAGGGAGGTTGGTGAGCCCCGTTCTGTCTCCAGCGCAATGGGCTCTTCCAGAGCCAGTCGCCATGGGCGAATTTGTGGGCCTTCCTCGAAGATGCTCGGCGCGCCGAGTTCGAGGTGCAAGGCGTGAAACTCATCTTCGACCAGATGCAGCGGGAAGTTCATCTGCTGGTTCTTGAACTGAGCATGGATCGTGACCTGCTCCTCGGCGGCCAACCGGGTCAGCAGTTCTTGAATCTGTACACCTCCGTTGACCAGCAGGCTGCGCGTGCTGTCACGGATGTTCAGTTTCGGATTGCGCTGCATGCGCTGAATGAAATCCAGCTCAGCCTGCGTGAGGAGAGAATCAGGTTGCATGACCAAGCTCGTACTTACCGGTTATTGATGGAAAAGACCATTAAATCCGCTCGCTGTTCTGACCGCTTGTCGCATTTTCGACTATTTTTGATTTCAGTGCTTCAATTTCAGCCTTTGCCTCGGCCAGTTCCTTCTCAAGCATATCGATTCGCTCTTTATTCTGTACCTCGACCGTGACATCTTTTTGAATGCCGATGTAATACATAAGCTGGGTGGCTTCATTGCGAACCGGTGTGATCGACAGTTCATTCCAGAAGACGCTGCCGTCCTTGCGGTAGTTGCGCAGAATCTGCCGGCAGGACTTGCCGTTGTTGATTGCTTGATGGACGGCTTTCAGCGCCGACTGTTCACGGTCAGTCTGCTGCAGGAAGCGGCAGTCCTGGTAAAGGATTTCTTCAGCGGAATAGCCTGTCAGCTCGACGAAACCTTTGTTGACGTAGATCAGGATGGTGTCGTCGCCTTCCTGTTCGGCCACGACGATACCGTCGGTCGAGGCATCTATCACCATTTGCAGCAGCGTTGCGCTGATCATTGTGTTTTAGTCCCGAGTCAATTCAGACACTTGTATTCTAGGGGCTCTCTGCGCCTTGATGCGAGTGGCACGGCCGCGCTGTCATCTCGGCAGGGCTGAAATGGCGGCAATCGCTAGGCATACTGTCGCACTTTTAACCCTGCCAAAAGGATAATTCATGAGAATCGCCATCGTGTGCGGGTCGGTCTACGGATCGGCCGAAGAAGTGGCACGGCATGCGAGTGCATTGTTGCGCGCGGCCGGTCACGAAACCTTTCTCAACTCAAGGACGGTGCTGCCCGAGTTGCTGGCGTTCGAGCCTCAAGCGCTGTTGGCCGTCACCTCGACGACCGGCATGGGCGAGCTGCCCGACAACATCGTACCGCTCTATTCGCAGCTCCGCGATCAGCTGCCCGCTTCGTTGCGAGGCCTGAGAGGTGGAGTGATCGGTCTGGGCGACGCCAGCTATGGCGACACTTTCTGCGCGGGTGGCGCGCAGATGCGCGAGCTGTTTGCCGAACTGGGCGTCATCGAAGTCCAGGAAATGCTCCACCTGGACGCCAGCGAAAGCGTGACCCCGGAAACCGATGCAGAGCCTTGGCTGCAAGCCTTCATCACCCACCTGAGCTGAAATCATCCCGCTACGTTATCGGGCACTATTCAGCGCAAGCCGTGTTGATTGTGACCGACCGGGACGTGTACGACACTCATTGAAACGAATCCCCGATTGTGGAGCCTGCAATGAGCGAGTCCGTGCGTTTTGAAGACAAGGTAGTGGTCGTCACCGGTGCCGGTGGAGGGTTGGGCCGAGCTCATGCGCTACTGTTCGCGCGGCATGGCGCCCGTGTCGTGGTCAACGATCTGGGCGGTTCGGCCCACGGTGAGGGGGCCAATGCTTCGGCGGCTGACCGTGTAGTGGCTGAAATCATCGCAGCAGGCGGCATAGCTGTCGCCAACCATGATTCGGTAACCGACGGCGGCCACATCATCCAGAACGCGCTGGATGCATTCGGTCGCATCGATGTGGTGGTCAACAACGCCGGTATTCTCAGGGACAAGACCTTTGCCAAAATGGAAGACACTGACTGGGAGCTTGTCTACCGCGTACACGTGGAGGGCGCTTACAAAGTGACTCATGCCGCCTGGCCCTATTTTCGTGAGCAGAACTATGGTCGGGTGATTTTCACCTCTTCAACCTCCGGCATTTACGGCAATTTTGGCCAGTCCAACTATGCAATGGCCAAGCTCGGGCTTTACGGGCTGACCCGCACGCTGGCACTGGAAGGCCGCAAGAACCGGATTGGCGTCAACGCCATCGCACCAACCGGTGGCACTCGCATGACCGAAGGTCTGATCCCGGCCAATGTATTCGAATTGCTCAAACCTGAACTCGTCAGCCCTCTGGTGGTGTACCTGGGCAGCGAGCATTGCCAGGAAAGTGGCAGTCTGTTCGAGGTCGGCGGTGGCTGGATTGGCAAGGTTCGCTGGGAGCGCAGCCAGGGCGCCTGTTTTGACCCGCTCGCAGGCTACAGCCCGGAAGATGTTGCATCGCAATGGCAGACAATCAATGATTT
Organism: Pseudomonas californiensis; assembly: GCF_021147775.1. Taxonomy (GTDB): domain Bacteria; phylum Pseudomonadota; class Gammaproteobacteria; order Pseudomonadales; family Pseudomonadaceae; genus Aquipseudomonas; species Aquipseudomonas californiensis. Next base: position 1,121 of record NZ_JAGTPK010000069.1, on the reverse strand, counting down.
TAAAGGTGCAGCCCACCCTTCGGACAATATCGAAGCGTTGAAAGAGATGATGGCGAATCTGCAAAAATATGTCAGCTGAGACGTTGTTTCTATAGGTGTGACGGCGCATGAAACTGGTTATTTTCGGGTGCATCTGGTTGCAGTAAAGCTTGGATCGCTACCGGGCGATTTTATGTTCCTGAATATACTTGGGATGGCTTTGCACGATGAATGTGTACTCAGGGTAAGAACTTTCATGCTGATAGGTAGGACGGTTCCTGATTTTTTTCCAGCTCTTAAATAACAACTTTTAGCTCCGATATGACTGCTGAACGTATCTGTTATCGGAGTTGAAAATGGGCAAATCAATCTGGGGCGAGTTTCCACCGGTCAGCTTCAAAATACCCCCCGCACGAGTCGACATCAAGAAGCCCACGGCGCAGATCAGCCAAGTGCTGCGAGAGGTAGGGGAAAATGCGATCGCGCTCAACTCATTTGAAATGGAGAAGCGCAAGATGAAGCCGCTGTTCAAGGATTTCAATCCCGAGCAGATCACACCCAAACAACTCAATCAAGCCGGAATGATTCTGTACAATTTCGGCTTTATTGATAATCACACCGCAGAATTAATGAGCCGAGCGGGTGACGAGTTCGACAAAAAGGGCCAATTGGTTAATCCGGACAAAGAAATAAATGCACTTGAGTTCTTTGCCGGACGTATCCTCGACATGAAGGAAAAAGCGGATTGGGGGGACCCTTACGCAAAGGTTCTGGTGCCCGATTACATCCGGGCCATTCATGTTATTCAGAACCTTCAGGTGTTTGCCAGTTCGGGTGACAGTTACGATATGCTGAAGGTAAAAGATCTGGAAAGAAAGGGACTGAAATCGCGTACCCCCAACGCCAAGGGCTAAGGTCTGGGGGAAGGGGCAAGGACAAACAGGACAAAAAAGCCCCGACTCTTACGAGACGGGGCTTTTGCTTGCAGCGCTGCGGTTGCCTGTACCTGGCCAGTCTGCCGCGCAATCAGCTGTTGGCGGATGTGATCCGGCACATGCTTTTATCCGGTCGAACCGGTTCAGGGATCTGAACGACTGCAATCTGCAACCCTGTCTTTTCTGTCAGTAGGCGGCGTGCTGGCC
>NZ_JAGTPK010000068.1 GCF_021147775.1 Pseudomonas californiensis | reverse complement strand
GTCTGACACCACAAGCACCCACACGAATTGCTTGATTCAGTTGTTAAAGAGCGGTTGGTTAAGATCTTTCGTCTCAGCCGAGGCGCGCATTCTACAGCGTCCTCTGTATCTGTCAAGCGGTTATTTCAGGAAGTTTTCAAAGTTTCCTTTGCAACTTCAACCACTTGCGCTTCGATCAACTTCGCGTTGCTCGTCAGCGGGAGACGAATTCTACAGCATTACAACCGCATGTCAAACTCTTTTTTCTCACCGCTGTCGATCAACTTTCAATCGACCTCCTTCCTCGCTGACTCTCTTCGAGAAACCCTTGCAACCTGTTGATCTACAAGGCTTTTTCGTTTCCGTCTGCGCCGGAAGTGGGGCGAATTATAGACACCTGAGAGAGGGCGTCAACCCTTATTTTGAACTTTCTTCAGAAACGAGGGTTACACGCCCAAAAGCCTTCTTCCCGGCCTGGCACACATGAGTGGCGCCCACCTTGAAGACAAAGGCTCTATCTACTACCTCACCATCTATACGCACACCGCCAGAAGCGAGCAGGTCGCGAGCAACCGCAGCATTCTTTACCAGCCCTGCTTTATTAAGGACGGCCGAGATAGGCATATCTTCAGCAGCGCTTACTGATATTTCCGGCAGATCGTCCGGCAACTCGCCTTCCTTCATGCGGTTACCAGCGGAACGGTGCGCAGTAGCAGCAGCCTCTTCGCCGTGGAAGCGAGCAACAAGCTCTTCGGCCAGCTTGATCTTGATGTCGCGAGGGTTCGCACCCGCGTCGCAATCAGCCTTGAAGCCGTTGATCTCATCCATAGACCGAAAGCTCAGCAGTTCGAAGTAACGCCACATCAGAGAATCGGGGATCGACACCAGCTTGCTATACATAATGCCGGGAGCTTCCTGAATGCCGACATAGTTGCCCAACGATTTGGACATCTTCTTGACACCGTCCAGACCTTCCAGCAAAGGCATGGTCAGAATGCACTGCGGCTCCTGCCCATAAGCACGCTGCAGCTCGCGCCCCATCAGCAGGTTGAACTTCTGATCAGTACCGCCGAGCTCGACGTCAGACTTCAGCGCTACCGAGTCATACCCCTGGACCAGCGGGTAAAGGAACTCATGGATCGCGATGGACTGATTGCTCTTGTAACGCTTGTCGAAATCATCACGCTCAAGCATGCGCGCGACGGTGTACTGCGAGGACAGACGAATGAAGTCGGCAGGACTGAGCTTGTCCATCCACGTCGAGTTGAATGCCACTTCGGTTTTGGCGGGATCAAGAATCTTGAAAACCTGAGCCTTGTAGGTCTCGGCATACTCAAGAACCTGCTCACGTGTCAGCGGGGGACGCGTGGCGCTCTTGCCGCTTGGGTCACCGATCATGCCGGTGAAGTCGCCGATCAGGAAGATGACCTGATGGCCCAGCTCCTGAAACTGACGCAGCTTATTAATAAGGACAGTGTGACCCAGGTGCAGATCGGGTGCCGTGGGGTCGAACCCTGCCTTAATACGCAACGGCTGGCCACGCTTGATTTTCGCGACCAGCTCGGCCTCGACCAGAAGCTCATCCGCACCGCGCTTGATCAGCGCCAGCTGCTCTTCAACCGACTTCATATCAGCCCCCAATTCAAAGGGAACCAACCATACAAGATCAGAGCCCAATTACAAGTTTTTGCCCAGGCTTCGCCTACGAATCAGTGACTGATACGTGGGAAGGGTTGCTTCGAGCAGGTTTTGGTTATATTTTATACAGTTATTTCATCTTCATCATGTCATTCATCTTTTCCATTTCACCTTTTTCAAAGTCAAATTACCTATGATAGACACACCGCCTAAAGCGCCCCCGCTTTATCCGAAGAGTCACCTGCTCGCTGCCAGCGGCATTGCTGCACTGCTAAGCCTGGCGCTTCTGGTTTTCCCTTCCAGCGAAGTTGAAGCAAAACGAACCAATCTCGCGCTTGATCTGGAGATGCCTGCGGATTCGAACGCACAAGATCAAGACGCTTCTCAGGCCGATCAAGCCACACCTGAAAACGCTGTTTCTCCGTTTGCCCAGGTAGAAACTGATACCGACACCGCCACTGCAACCGTCGACGCTCAGACCGAAGCCACAAAGCCGGCGCCTGAAGTCGCCAGGAATCCCAATCACCGTGAAGTCGTTGTCGCCAAGGGCGATACGCTTTCCACGCTGTTCGAAAAGGTCGGCCTGCCCGCAACCACCGTCCATGAAGTCCTGGCCAGTGACAAGCAGTCCAAGCAGTTCACCAAGCTTCAAAACGGTCAGATCCTGCAGTTCGAACTCGCCAACGATGGTCAGCTCAAGCAGTTGCACACCAAGCTCAGCGAGCTTGAGACCATCAGCCTGTCCAAAACCGGCACGGGTTTTACCTTCAATCGTGAAGTCAGCAAGCCCAATGTGCGTAATGCTTACGTTCACGGCGTGATCAACAGTTCCCTATCGCAGTCTGCCCAACGCGCGGGCCTGACGCATACCATGACCATGGACATGGCCAATATCTTTGGCTACGACATCGACTTCGCGCAGGACATCCGAAAGGGCGACGAATTTGACGTGGTCTACGAACAGAAAGTCGTCAATGGCAAGAGCGTTGGCACGGGCAACATCCTTTCGGCACGCTTTACCAATCGTGGCAAGACCTACACGGCAGTCCGCTACACCAACAAGCAGGGCAACACCAACTATTACACCGCTGATGGCAACAGCATGCGCAAGGCGTTCATCCGTACGCCCGTAGACTTTGCGCGGATCAGCTCAATGTTTTCGATGGGCCGCAAGCACCCCATTCTGAACAAGATTCGCGCCCACAAAGGCGTCGACTATGCTGCTCCACGCGGCACCCCCATCAAGGCAACGGGCGACGGCAAGGTGCTGCTCGCAGGCCGACGTGGCGGCTACGGCAATACCGTGATTATCCAGCACGGCGATACCTACCGCACGCTGTATGGCCACATGCAGGGTTTTGCCAAAGGCGTACAGACAGGTGGAACGGTCAAGCAAGGTCAAGTGATCGGCTATATTGGAACAACCGGCTTGTCGACAGGCCCGCACCTGCACTATGAATTCCAGGTAAACGGTGTGCACGTCGACCCACTGGGGCAGAAACTTCCGATGGCGGATCCGATCGCCAAATCCGAAAAACAGCGGTTCATGCAGCAAAGCCAGCCATTGATGGCGCGCATGGACCAGGAAAAGGCCACCACCCTGGCCTCGAATAAAAGGTAACCCATGGCCTTCTTCTATATAGGTGTGATGTCCGGCAGCAGCCTCGATGGGATTGATATCGCCCTATTGGAGCAGGATGACCGACCAAGACTTCTGGCAACTCATTACATTCCCATGCCGGAAGACCTGCACGCCGAGTTGCTGGGGTTATGCTCCAGCGGTCCGGACGAACTCACCCGCGCGGCCCTGGCGGAGCAAAAGTGGTGCAAGCTGGTTGCGCAAGGTGTATTGGCATTGCTTGCAGACCAGAACATGGTCGCAGGGCAGATCCGTGCGATAGGCAGCCACGGGCAAACGATTCGTCACGAACCTGCGCGCGGTTTCAGTATTCAGATCGGCAACCCTGCGTTGCTGGCCGAATTGACTGAAATCACCGTGGTCAGCGACTTCCGACGCCGCGATATTGCAGCGGGTGGTCAAGGCGCGCCGTTGGTGCCCGCCTTCCATGAAGCGCTGTTTGATGACAACAAGGACCGTCGCGCCGTCCTGAACATCGGCGGGTTCAGTAACCTCAGCTTGATCGAGACTGATCGTCCGGTATCCGGTTTCGACTGTGGGCCGGGCAATGTGCTGCTTGATGCCTGGATACAGTCGCAACGCAGCCAGAACTATGACAAGGACGGTGCATGGGGCGCCAGTGGCCAGGTTGACCCTGCGCTGCTGAGCAAGCTGTTGAGCGATCAATTCTTCCTGACCAAAGGCCCGAAAAGTACCGGCCGGGAAGTGTTCAACCTGGGCTGGCTGCACCATCACCTTTTCCAACTGCCGACACTTGCGCCGGAAAACGTTCAGGCGACACTGCTCGAACTGACGGCCCTGACAATCACCGAATCGCTGAAGTCTGCGCAATCAAGCACCAAAGAGCTTCTGGTGTGCGGAGGTGGAGCGCACAACAAGGCATTGATGGATAGACTGGCGGCCTTGCTGCCCGAAACCAGCGTCACCAGCACAGCCGAATTCGGCGTGGACCCTGATTGGGTAGAGGCTATGGCCTTTGCATGGCTGGCTCATTGCTGCCTCGAAAGCGTCCCCGCCAATCGTCCTTCAGTGACTGGCGCGAAAGGCCTTCGAGTTCTGGGTGCAATCTATCCTGCTTGACCCCAATGCCCACCTCTAGCCACAACAAAAAACGCCGCTCATTGAGCGGCGTTTTTTTGTGTCTGCGGTGCAATCAGATCGAGAACGACGAACCACAGCCGCAGGTGGTCGAAGCGTTCGGGTTCTTGATCACGAAGCGCGAGCCTTCAAGCCCTTCCTGATAATCCACCTCAGCGCCCGCCAGATACTGGAAGCTCATCGGATCGACCACCAGACTGACGCCTTCGCGCTCGACGATGGTGTCATCGTCTGCAACGTCTTCATCGAACGTGAAACCGTACTGAAAGCCAGAGCAACCGCCGCCGGTCACGAAGACACGCAGCTTAAGGCGATCATTGCCCTCTTCATCGACCAGAGTTTTCACCTTGCGCGCTGCACCTGGGGTGAATTCCAAAGCCGTGGGCGTGAAGGATTCGACACTCATGTCAGATATCTCCCGGCAAAAAGCCGTCGTAATGCGTAATGACGGCCATTATCCGCTTCTCCTAGAAAATCGGTCAACTATTTGCAGAGCAGTGGTCTTGCACAACCGGTTGATGACTCAAGGCATCATACCCGCATGCGACAGCCCGAAGCGCTCATCCAGACCAAACATGATGTTCATGTTCTGGACAGCTTGACCCGAAGCGCCTTTGACAAGGTTGTCGATCACGGAAAGCACGACAACCAGATCACCGCCCTGGGGACGATGCACAGCGATACGGCAGACGTTGGCACCTTTCACACTGCGGGTTTCCGGGTGGCTACCCGCCGGCATCACGTCCACAAAAGGTTCATCGGCATAACGCTTCTCGAACAACGCTTGCAAGTCTATCGAGGTGTCGGTGACTGTTGCGTAAAGTGTGGAGTGGATACCACGGATCATAGGCACCAGATGCGGCACGAAGGTCAGGCCTACGTCGCCGCCAGCTGCACGGCGCAGCCCCTGAGTAATTTCAGGCAGATGACGATGCCCTTTGACGGCATACGCCTTGAAACTCTCGTTGGCTTCCGAATACAGCGATCCGATACTCAAGCCACGCCCTGCGCCACTGACACCGGATTTGCAGTCAGCAATCAAACGACTGTTATCGGCAATACCGGCTTCGAGCAATGGCAGGAAACCCAATTGGGTTGCGGTCGGGTAGCATCCCGGCACTGCGATCAAACGGGCATTTTTGATCTGCTCGCGATTGACCTCAGGCAGACCGTACACCGCATCCTGGAGCAGTTCCGGAGCGCCGTGAGGCTGGCCGTACCACTTGGACCACTCTACGGGATCCTGCAAACGGAAGTCGGCAGACAGGTCGATCACACGGGTGCCGGCTGCCAGCAATTCACCGGCCAAAGCATGAGCCACGCCGTGTGGCGTGGCGAAGAAGACCACGTCACAAGCGCCCAGAGTTTCGACATCAGGTACGCTGAACGCCAGGCCATCGTAGTGACCTCGCAGGTTCGGGTACATGTCGGCAACTGGAAGGCCGGCCTCCGAGCGAGAGGTAATCACTACCACTTCTGCCTGCGGATGCTGTGCCAACAGACGCAGCAGCTCGACACCGGTGTAACCCGTGCCGCCGACGATACCGACCTTGACCATAACCTGCCCTCAACGAAACAACTGGAAAGCGGTCGATAATATGGGGCTATCGCGTCTGCGACAACCGACAACGTGACGTATGGACGTACAAGCCACTACTATTCGGCCACCGTGAAACTGGGAATAACTGAAAAATGCTCTATTTATGGATCAAAGCGCTGCACATTATTTCGATGGTCTGCTGGTTTGCTGGCCTGTTCTATCTGCCGAGGCTGTTCGTCTATCACTCGATGAGCGAGGACGCGGTGAGCCGGGATCGCTTTGCGGTGATGGAGCGCAAGCTCTACAGAGGAATCATGGGCCCTGCGATGATCGCCACATTGATTTTCGGCGGCTGGCTGATCAGTTTCAATCCCGGCGGCTATTTCAGCCAGGGCTGGATGCACGTGAAACTGACGCTGGTGGTTCTGCTGATTGGCTACCACCACGTGTGCGGCGCGCAGGTCAAACGCTTTGCACGCGGAGAAAATGGCCGCAGCCACGTTTTCTATCGCTGGTTCAATGAAGTACCCGTGCTAATTCTGATCGCCATCGTCATCCTGGTGATTGTAAAACCGTTCTGATCTTGTGCCTGATTAAGGAATGACCTGACCTCATAATGATGACAGGAGGCTTTGCCCCGCAGAGCCGCCTGCTCTCGCTCTTTTACCCCAGACAAGGAAGCGCTGCCGTATGACTGATACCCACTTCAAGATCATGTTTGAAGGACAGGTGCGTCATGGCGTCGACATCGACACCGCAAAAGACAACCTCGCCCGCCTGTTCAAAAGTGAGCCAACGGCCGTCCAGAAGCTGTTCAACGGTCAACCCGTTACGCTCAAGCGTGGCCTGCCTTACGAAGAAGCCGAGCTCTATATCAAGGCGCTCAACGAGGCGGGCGTCGAAGCCAGGATTGAAGCCGACCCGGCCATCACTCTGAGCATGAACGAGGCCAATTCCCTGACGAAAGATTCGACGCCCTCTCCTCCGCAGGATTTCTCGCCTTACGCACCACCAAAATCCCAGGTAGGTCCGGAACTGACGGGGCACTCAACGCTGAAAGTGTTCAGTGTTCAGGGCCGAATCGGCCGTCTTCGTTACCTGGCATGGACAATGGGTCTGTGTGGGGCCGGATTGGCAGCGTTCCTCGTCACCCTGTCGGTCATTGGAATGACGCTGGTCGGCGGCGGCTTGCTGGCTGCGGTCCTGGTCATGGCATTTGCAGTGGTCAGCACGATGATAGGTGTCCAGCGGCTGCATGACATGGGCTGGTCAGGATGGCTTTTGCTGCTGACCATCGTGCCCTTTGTCGGCAGCTTATTCCCGATTCTCATGATGCTGCTGCCAGGCACCAGGGGGCCGAACAAATACGGCGCGCCTCCACCACCAAACTCACGAGCCGTGAAGGTAACCGCAAGCCTGTGGCTGTTGTTGATCCCAATCCTCCTGATTGGCGGTATTCGTGGTGGTATTGATTCACTTCGAGAAGAAGTGGAGATCAAGACCAACGAGTATGAGCAGTCCCTGCCTTACGACGATGAAAACCAGAGTGAGGACCTGCAACAGGCACCGTCAAACGCTGAACAAGCCTCTGAAGAAGAAAACGACAAGTAATGTTTGTCGATGGCCCGGTAGACTGCCGACCGCAATACGCTCAATGGAGAAATGCATGACCCGTTACGCCCTGATCACCGGCGCATCCAGCGGCATAGGCCTGGCCATGGCCGAAGCGCTGGCACGTCGTGGTCGCAGCCTTATTCTGGTAGCCAGACAACGCGACCTGCTGGAAACCATTGCGCTGGAACTCACCCAGCGTTTCGGTGTAGAGGTACTGATCCGCGCTTGCGATCTGGGCGAACCGCTACGACTCTCGGGCTTTCTGCTTGAGCTTGAAGATGGCGCGCACCAGATTGATCTACTGGTCAACGCAGCTGGCATTGGCACCTGCGGACCTTTTCTCGCGCAGGAGTGGGGCGCCGAGCAAGACCTGATTGATCTGAATATTCTGGCCCTCACGCGGTTGTGTCACACCGTGGGCAACCTTATGGCCATCCAGGGCGGCGGCCAGATTCTCAACGTTGCATCGATCGCCGCCTTCCAGCCAGGCCCGTGGATGAGCACCTATTACGCCAGCAAGGCGTATGTCCTGCATTTTTCTGAAGGCTTGCGTGAAGAAGTGAAAAAAGCGGGTATCAATGTGTCAGTCCTGTGTCCCGGACCAACACGAACGGCGTTTTTCCGCACGGCACAGCTTCAGGTCAACACTGAAAAGCTGATCAGCGCGCAAGAGGTCGCGCTGTATACCGTACGCGCGCTGGCGAAGAATCGAGCGGTGATCATACCGGGCCGCAGCAACGCGCTTTGGTCGCTCAGCCCACGCCTGGTATCGCGCTGGCTGGCGCGCCAGATCAGCGGCTATATCAACAAGAAGTATTGCCCGCGCTGAGCGACAAAGGGCTGGGCGGTATTTATTCCGCTAAGTACACTTTGCCGTATCAGCGCTCAGCAGCATCTGGCATGCCCATCAACCTACAAGGAGAAACGGCTGTGGATACTTTGTTCACCAAGATTATCAACCGGGAAATTCCGGCCAAAATCATTTACGAAGACGATCAGGTACTGGCATTCCACGACATCGCCCCCCAGGCACCGGTGCACTTTCTGGTCATTCCCAAAAAGCACATTCGCACCCTGAACGACCTGACCGAAGAAGACAAAGGACTGGCAGGCCATATCCTGTTCACCGCTCAGCGTCTGGCCAAAGAACTGGGCTGCGAAGACGGTTTTCGTGTGGTCATGAACTGTAATGAGCTCGGCGGCCAGACCGTCTATCACATTCATATGCATGTGCTGGGTCAGCGTCAGATGAACTGGCCGCCAGGTTGATTCGATATTTCAACGGCTTGGCCCCTGCCAGTCCTCCGAGGAGGTACTGGCAGGCTGACGCAGCCCGAGCCTCCGTTCCTCGATTGGGGTAAACTGCCTTCCATGGTTTTTCCGGAGGCGCCAATGGCTACCGAACGTCACTATTCCCCCCTTGATCGCCTGCTCCTGCAGGCCGACAGTGCGATGCGTACGCTGCTACCGTCCAATGGACACTCGCAACGTCCCTCCCCTGCTATCGTGCAACCTGACCATAAGATGGATGATGCCGATACGCGCCACGTCGCGGGTCTGATGCGCATCAATCACACTGGCGAAGTGTGCGCGCAGGCGCTTTACCAGGGCCAGGCGCTGACCGCGAAACTTCCCAAAGTGCGTAAAGCCATGGAGCACGCGGCGCAAGAAGAGATCGATCACCTGGTCTGGTGCGAGCAACGCATTCATCAGCTGGGCAGCCATACCAGCATTCTGAACCCGCTGTTTTACAGTCTGTCTTTCGGGATGGGTGCGGCGGCAGGCATCATCAGTGACCGGGTGAGCCTGGGTTTTGTGGCAGCGACGGAAGATCAGGTGTGCAAGCACCTGAGTGAGCATCTGGAGCAACTGCCACCCGAGGACGAAAAGTCCCGGGCCATCCTGAAGCAGATGCTCAGCGATGAAGAGCACCATGCCGAATCGGCGCTGGAGGCCGGAGGGTTCCGCTTTCCAGGACCGATCAAGTTTGGCATGAGCGTGCTGGCGAAGGTCATGACCAAAAGCACGTACCGCATCTGATCCGGACGGGTACAAAAAAAGGCGCCTTCAGGCGCCTTTCTTTTGTCACGTGTCCCGTCCTGAATAAGGTTTACACCTTCTGACCTTTCCTCAGGAGGATTCAATGGACTCAGGCAAAAGGCGTAGCCAGCGCGATTACACGCTAGCT
>NZ_JAGTPK010000067.1 GCF_021147775.1 Pseudomonas californiensis | reverse complement strand
GTAAGGCATCAGCGTCTTCCTACCCATCGCTATGAAGGCATGACGCCTCCTTCCATAGCGTCAGCTTGATGCATAGGCATTTTGAAATTCCTATGCATGAACAGGGACTAGACGGTTTGATCGATAAGCCTGGCCGCGGACGTAAGTCATTCTTGCCGCCAGACGCTATGGCTCGAGTACTTGAAAAAGTGGTTCAACCTCGTATTGGCCAGCCTCGCTGGAGCTGCCGAAGCATGGCGCAAGTCGCGGGTATTTCTCAGGCCAGCGTCCAGCGTATATGGGCTGCCAATGACATAAAGCCGCACCTGACTCGTACGTTCAAGCTGTCCAACGATCCCAACTTCGAAGAGAAATTCTGGGACGTCATCGGGTTGTATCTGGACCCGTCAGACTAGGGCTGGTTTCTGTATTTCCTGACGGATCGCCGTCAACTTCTAGGACCTCAATCTAACAGGAATCACGCTAGCGTACGATTTTTTCCGTTATTTCTATTTGCCCCGAGGCCATTTCGATTGCAGGTCGTCACACATAGGCATTTTGAAATTCCTATGCATCGAGCTTTCAGATCAGCGATCAAAAAAGTTATTGTAGTGCCTAACGAACGCCTCACGAGAAGTGGTCATCGCTTCTAGATCTGCTACTATGCCGTGTCTCATAGGCGGTAACTCCATACCTCGCGCCATTGCTATGGCACGGACAGAGAACTCAGTTTTTGCTGCACTGCCCCTATGATCAGGCATAGCATTAGCAACCCACCAATGTATTTCACCTAATATACTTAAAGCTTGTGAATCGGAAACGCTCGCATCCAACGCTTGATTATAAAGTTCTTCTACATGAGCAAGCACTTCTGGCACATCGGCAGAAAAAGTGTGCCTTATATAGAAAGGCTCGCCAGCTTCAAGGTGCCTTAGAGCAGAGTATCTACTATCATATCTATTCGCATCAGGGTCTGCACTTACCACAACAGTTGAGAGAGTTATAGGCTTACCATCTATCTCGTCTCGCAGAGGAAACTCCTGCATTGGAACGCCCTCAACATCCTCGGAAAATTCACCATCCTCTCGATTTCTGTAACGATCAAGAATGTAAGCATATTGATTTGCCAGAGGCGTTGTCGGATTGTGATTGTAAGTTGGGTATCGCTCGCTTTCCTCGCCAAAAGTTTCGTAGTCTCCGCCAGCAGCTTCGCTTCTCCAGCGCTGTGCCAAGGCCCACAATTGGCTAAATGCTTGAACTTGACCCGAAGCAATGCCAGCACCTGCGTGGCGAGACGCATCGAAGAAGGAACGACCATATTCCATCTGATGAGGAAGATGGTCCTGGTTATACTGAGGATCGGGCCAGCGAGCTACGCCAATTAACGATTGCTGATAATACGTTAAGCCGGTTTGTGCTGGAGGGCCCGATAATTCACCATAACGAGCTGACCTAAGATGCGATGTTCTAGCGGTAGCAGGCTCCGCGTCAGGTGAAGAGTAATGACGGGAAGGAGACATTACCTGAGGTTTCGATGAGATACATCCCATTTTCCATTCCTTAAAATTAGGTGTTGCCGGCCTTAAAGAAATCGTTTCTAAAGTAGCGATTGAGGGTTGCTCGGCCCTGTACCCAGGAGTCAGTCAGCGAAGCTAAGGAGCCGCTGATTTATTCGATTTTCGTCCCGCCAGCAACGCTCTGAAGTACTTGATTTATCACGGGGCAACAGCTGGGTTTCAGAATAAATCAGTCCCTCCCTAAGGCAAGGCAAAAAAAGGCACGGTAGCGGAATCTACTGGTTGTAGATGAAAATCCCTACCGTGCTCGCGCACGAGCCTGCTTTTAACGCAGCATCACCGATGAGCGGCTACTTTTAGTGCAGAGCCTAATAACTGAGTCGCCACAAGGTCGTAATCAGTTCCCGTTGGCCGAAACGCCGGTACGTGAAGCCCTGACAGGGGGAAGGTGCGTCCGCACCTAGGCTGCGCGGTGAAATAACCTGCATGAACGCTTGCTTATAGGGATTTTCACTGCAGAAGTAACGCATCAGCGTCTGCCTACGCATCGCTATGAAGGTATGACGCCTCCTTCCATAGCGTCAGCCTGATGCATAGGCATTTTGAAATTCCTATGCATGGACGAGGATCTGGCTCGGCTGTAGCCGTTGAAATCGACAAAACCAAAGTCCTCATCATGAGCCATCCTCATGTTCTCTTTCTAGCGACTGTCCGGCTTGCAGCCCCTCTGGGACCGCAGATATCTGATGTACACCATATGACACACTTTGATCATGGTCCGTAATGCCCTGGCTTTTCAGCGCCGATTCGGCTTTGAGAGGTCGCGTTTGTTCGCGCTTGTTTACCGCTGGCACAGGAACATCGCTGACCTTGAGCACACTTATAGGGGCAGGCTTGGTCACCTCAGTCAGGATGTGTGCGTACCTGCCAACAGTGCTTGCAGAAACGCCGGCGAGCGTGGCAATTGCAGAGCGTGCCAACGTCTTGCCTTGAACCTGTAGCTGCCTGCACGCGGCGCGGATCTTCGATTCTGTGGCTTTGTGCCGGAGTTCATGGGTCCGCTTGGCCGCAAGGCTTTGCCGCTCAGTGAGCGACAAGTTGCCATCGAGCTGCATTGCCCCTCGGTGGCAACGGCGATCACCTGTGTAACGATCCCACGTCCAGCGGCCTACGGATTTGACCGTGGCGCGAATAGACGACAGGGGGAGGTTTTCCGAAAAACCCTGTTTTAGAAAGTTGTTGTGGTTGTAGGCATACGCATCGAGCGAGCGCATAAACGACTCAAACGAACCCAGCTCTCGCTCGCGATTGACGATGCTGTACGCAAAATAACGCAGCTGCTCAAACAGGATGCAGTGCCGCGAATGGCTGACCTGGTCAAGCTTGGGACCGGTGGCCCATGGCTTGACGGTCAACTCCACCGCGCTCGCCAGTTCGCCCAGTTCGTACACGTGGCTATGAAATTCGGTCGTCTCCCACCATGGGTGGCCGGGTGTTTTGGCCACGGGGCCACCGTGGTAGTCCACATCGGCATCGAGGCGAGCTGCAAACGCGGCATAGATCGCTTTCATGTACTGAATCGGTTTGGTCCGTGCATTCTCGGTGGTGCATACGGAAGGCACGGCATAGAACAGCTGGGAGTGGCCGCTCTTGCGGTTGCGCACCATCAGGTTCGGCGCGGGCAACCCGGCATCGTCCCAGGCCAAGGCGTTGGCATGGTCCAGGTCGAACACCAGCCAAGACACCATGCCAGCACGATTGACTTGCATATAGGGGTAACGCAGGGCGTATTCACGTGGACGAACGCGGGTGGCGGTTTTGTCGTCACTGCACCGCGCCATGTAAGGCGCTTCCAGCAATAACCGGTTGAGCGCAGTGCCCTCTTCAAAGAAGCGGGCCGGAGGCATGTGGGTGCTGATGGCCAGCGGATCTGCATTCGCCTTGGGTGAGGTCGCGAGAGGAAGGCTGAGCGCGTTGTCGTGGTTCATCCTTCACCGCCATGGCCAGCAGGTTGGCCAACGGCGTGAAAGGGAGTGACACAAGGGATCAACTTGGGGGGTAGGGTGCGGTCATTGACGAAGCACAACAACTGAAGAATCTTTTCCATAAGTCCACCGTTCAGCGGTGAACTGAAGGCTTCACTTTTGACGGCTTGCACAAAGCCGTAGTGAACGCCATAATCAGCTCACGTTATGTGTGTTGAACAGGTTTCCGCCTTCTCATAACGGCCTGTTCATGATTTTCCAAAAAGCCCCGGCGCCAACCGGGGCTTTTTGGTTTCTGCTATTTGGCTAAATCGTTAGAAATTTTCCCGTCTACGCTCATCCAAGCATGAAAAATATGGCATCCCAGCAACGGTGGGGAGGCAAAGTGGGTGAACACTATCACCCGAATTCCCCATCCGCAATGAAAATGCCATTTTTTACAGCTCGTATTGCACCAATTTTTTAACCTAGTACAAATGGTCATAGGCCTTGCAATACGTGGCTTTCAGCGATGTTAGTGATGTAATTTATGCAATGGTAATAACTTACGTAAGTTACTGCGCTTACTCGTCTTCCGTAAAATCTGTGATCGGCTCGGCATTAGATGCATTCTCAAGCAACGCAATCAGATCAGCCTTATCCAGCTCTTGGAGAGCCATGATTCCAGCCCTAATCACATCGGATCGAGATATGCGGAAGGTCCGGGGCAATAGAGAAATCTTATCTATCTGTCTGTTGACGTCTTTGGACAGGGAAAAAGTAGTGCGCACGAATGTAGGAGCTTTCTTACGCTTGCGCTTAGGCTCGGGGGTGGCACTAACAGGTGCAGCAGATATGAACGCCAGTGCGGCTTCATCGTTGGCCTCGGAAGACGGGGAGACCTCCTCAGGCTTACGAATCAAATCTTTCAATCCCATTTTGCAGCCCCCCAAAGCTCTGCTGCCAACGTCTCTATTTCTTCTTTAGCACGTGCGTCGGAGTTGCTCTCTAAAACCGAACATCCGTCCTCATCCGCATCGTCGTAGACATTGCGAGCTGTAGTAATAGCGTCAAGAGGTCGAATGCCGAAGGAGCGGCATGCTTCTTTGGCATCCAGTATCCGCTGTATCTGGCTTGGAAGGGCTGGGCATTGCGTGATCACTGCACGTACATTCAATGCTGGATTTACAGCTGTTGCCAGCCGCGCCAAGTTATCAACCTTGGGAAGGGTTTTGAGATCTCGGCGCTTGGGGCGGAAAGGGATCAACATATGGGTCGCTACCGTCATTGCTGACCGCAGAGCTTCCGAGTCAGATCCTCCAGCATCGACCACAATTTGCCTGTACCGGCCACGTAAGTCTGTCAGTGTTTGACGAATATTGCCGTGGGCTTGCACAACGGGAATTGCAGGGAGGTCCCCTTGAGCAGACCGTTCAGCAGCCCAATCTGCAGTCGTGCCCTGTGGGTCTGCATCTAGAAGCAGGACATCACCTCCGCGAGCCTGCAACCAAACGGCCAGATTTTGAGCAAGACAGCTTTTGCCGCTGCCGCCTTTTTCACCACCTAAAAGTAAGATCATGAGCTGCCTTGTGTAATGATTATTGAAGTGACATAACTTACATAAGTTACTGATATTTTGCTACTAGGAATCTATTGATGCGTCGGAACGGCTCCCACCTCCAGACAAGGAGGTGGGTTCTCAAAACGGCTCAGTCCACACTCATGCCGTCATCTTCATCCGGTGATGACAGCTCCGGTGTGCCTGCTGCGGCGGCCTGCCCTTTGGGCGTGGTTTCGGCCACTTCCCGCT
The DNA here is from genome assembly GCF_021147775.1 of Pseudomonas californiensis. GTDB lineage: Bacteria > Pseudomonadota > Gammaproteobacteria > Pseudomonadales > Pseudomonadaceae > Aquipseudomonas > Aquipseudomonas californiensis. The sequence goes on along the minus strand of NZ_JAGTPK010000067.1, from coordinate 4,875 downwards.
CAGGCGCGGTGGGCTGCGCTGACCATTCTCGGCGGTTGACCAATTTGTCCGACACAGTGCCATCCTCCTCAATGACCTGCACCATGACAGGCCGGGTTCCTAGGTCATGTAAACGCACCTGGTCGCCTTGTTTAAGATTTGAATGGTCCATGGCATCTTCCAGCCCCACCCCCCATACCGTGCGGGGTTTACCCCCCTCGGGCTTGAGAGTCACGAAGTAGCTCAACTGATTGGTGTCCTTGTGCTGATACGGTGCTTGCCCGTGCTCGATCAGCTCACCTTCGATGACCTTGATCTTGGGCGAGGTGGCCTGCCCGGATGCCGCTTGAGGTGCAGGATATAAACGGGCTTCAACTTGGTTGACGATGCCAACCGCAGTGGCCGTGATTCGGTCGAGGTCCTCGACCGAATCAGGCCAGCTCTCGACCTGCTTGTAAGCTGTTTCAAGGCTGCTTTTGAACGCTTCGCGGTAGCTATCGTTTTCCATGTAAGACGTCAGCATGGCAACGGCTTCAGGGGTCTTGTCGTCAGTCGCAATAATCCAGATGGCGTGGTCTTCGCCTCGCAAGCCCATGACGACATCAGAAGCCTTCACGTCAGCCTCGGACATCGGGAAATCCCGACGCCATTGTGCTTCACGCCTGACTAGCTCGCTGGGGCTCTGCAAGTCCGGGTCGCTGGCAGGTGCAGGCTTCGCGGCGTCCGAACTCACTGGCTCGGACGTGGCATCTGAAGGCGTTGGCACACTGGTCTGCGCTTCAGCCGCGGCCGTTGCGGTGGAATCTATAGCAGGCTTGGCACGCTGAGCCCGCCATTGCACAAATGCCTCGTCGCCTTTGGGCTGACCACGTTCCGGAATGCCTAGGGTAATAGCCACCAGCTCGACGAACGCAATGCGCTCAGACTCCGGCACGGAGTCCAGCTGCGCGGCGAGCGCCTGGCTAACCTGCTCAGCCGTCTTTCCTTCTCCATACAGCGCCTCGATGGGCACGGTAACGCCCAGACGATCCGCTTGGTCCCGCACATCCCGTGTTGAGTCGTCTACGTGCCGAGGCATGCCGTTGGCAGGGCCAATGCTCTGGCCACCACGTTCGATGTCCAGCTCTGCGCGGCGATCAGCCAGGCTTTGATTCATAGCCTTGTCGGAGAAATGCACGTCCAGGCCGTTCTTAGCCACCGCCTCGATCACCAGCTTTTTGAATTCGGCAGTGCCGTTGATCGTCAGTGTGCTGCCAAACCTTTCCCGGGCCAGCTGGAGGGCTACGGACACCCCGGCTTCGGTGATGCCCGTGCGGCGCATGGAAATGGTGGTACCCGTGTCTACAAACAAAGTCTTGTCGGTCTGTTTGTCCAGGTAATGCACGTTCTGACTGAACTTGGCCTTGCGCGTGTAAAGATCCTTGGCGCTGAGGTCGCGGGCCCGCTCACTGGCGGCGACTGGATCAACCTGTTTGGCGAAGCGATCCATGACCCGCTTCACCCGCTCACGCACGCCTTCAGGGCCAGGTCCCCTCGCGCCGCTGATGCTGAAGCCTGGGTCTTCTTTTTCATCGTCTAAGAGATTGCGTATAGCTGCACTGCCCATGAGATTTACCTCGATGTTGGGTTTCGGGTTGTGGAACTGTTCACGCGCTTTGAGCCGCTCGAACGTCAGCACGGAAACCAGCTGCGCTTTGTCCTGGCGGGTTAAGCGTTGATCGGAGAACACGGCGCGCCTGAGCGCGAAATACTGCTGATCGATCCGGCGTATGGCCCGGCGGTGGGCCGGAGCGATCTGGTTGTGCTGCACCTGCCGCGTGAAATACGCGGCCACCGTGGAGGCGTGTTTGTTAACGGTCAGGGCCTTGATCGAAGCCCGCTTGAACACCAGCGCCTTGTCTGCAGGTCGCTTGAGCGGATCGAACAGCATCCGGGCACGCTGCTCAATGTCAGCCACCGTCGCGACCCGGTGCGGGTTCTTGGCGTAAGGCGGGACAGCGCCAGGCCGCCATTGACGGGGAGGGCGGGGCTTGCCTGAACTCCGGGGCATGCGTCCCGCAGTAGATTGGACAGGCGTTGTCGTTGCAGCCGTTGCCTGGGGCAACTGGTCGGCCACCTGTGGGTGGCTGGATGATCGATAGAACACCAGCGCGTTGTCAGAAGGCCGCTTAAGCGGGTCAAACAGGCGTCGGCCCCGCTCCTCGATGTCAGCGATGGTGGCCACACGGTGGGGGTTCTGGGCATAAGGCGGGACTACACGTCCAGCTCGTACTCGGGTGTTTCGGGGTTTTCCAGCTCCGGCTCGTCGTCGGCCTGTTGCGCCTGCAGGCGTTGCTGCTCCCTTTGTTTCCTGAGAAACGGCGGCAGGTTGGCTTCCTCCTCTTCCTCGCTCAGCTGTGGACCCGGCCCGCCTTCCTCGTCCTCCTCCTGGTACAGATGATCGCAATCCAGTATCTCCTCCTGGTTGCGACTGTCCCACGTGAACGTGTGCATCACTGGGCAGTAACAACGCACCGTCACGGCTTCGGGTCGGTCCGGCTTGCCTGTGATCTGCCACATCGCTGACGGACAGGTCTTGCAAGCCATTGGCAGGCTCGGCAGTGCGTCGCCCCGTAGTTTGAGCAGGACTTCGCTGGTGATCTCTCTGTCGTTGCCCGCTGTGTACTGTGTCATGGGATTCTCCATAAGTTTGATAGAACCTGGCTTCGCGTTCGGCCAGCAGCCGAACACGATCTTCAGGGGAAGCTTCGGAATACGCTTTGCGAAACTTGGGGGTGGCCTTGTTGACGTACTTGATTTCCCTTGCGCGCTGCGGCCAGGCAAGCAAGCGTTCCTGGATCACACTGGCTTCAAGCGGTGGTTTTCTCAGTTCACGCCTGACAATGAAGTCATCCTGAAAGATGGTGTCTTTCAGGTTCGTGCCCTTTGCGTCACCCGGCAATTTGACCGAAATGTATTCGTTGTCCTTGCCTTCATTACGGATGCGTGTTTCACCGTGCTCAGCTACCAGGGCATAGAAATCGGCGCGTGAAGTTACGCCGCGCTCAATGACCTGCTTAACCAGCTCCTGTTTGAACTGGCGGTTCTTGCCGTAAAAGTCATCGCCTTTATAGCGAGACAAGACGCTGGCTGCGTCGGTGATGTCCGCACGCACATTCTCACGCGGAGAAGACAGTCCATACTTCTGATTGATGTGCTCCTGAAAAGCTTCAAAGTACTTCTCATGATTCTTATAAACATCGACCGGATTGGCTTCATTGCCGCTCAACAGGTTGATACGCGGAATGATGATATGAATGTGAGGCTTGCGTTCAATAACATCACCGGTCCTCCTGTCAGTGATCGTCTTCATTTTCGGCAAATGCGCTTCGGCATAAAAATTGAATTCTTCAGGCTTGTACGCATGCATAAAGAAGTTCTTGAAGTCGGTCGTCACTGCCTTGAGCAATTCAGGTGACACCGTGTCCTCTTTGAAACTTAGCGTGAATGTAAGGTAGCGATCTTGGCCATGGTCCGGGATACTTTCGTAGATAGCTCTAGTAACACTGAGCTGCCCTTCAATGATCAAACGATGGTCCAATTCATCACGTGTAAACTCCCGGCCCGACTTGTTACCTTGTTCTAAATACTCCTGTGCCCCGGTGTTATAGCCACTGACTCTAATCAGCACATTCTATACCTGCTAATAAAATCGTCTCGATGACCACCAGCGTTTCATACCATTTGTCTCTCACACTGTCGGTAATGAGGCCCCTGTCACTGGCTGATTTAGCGATATAAGCCAACTGCGAAATGTTGTTACCGGCTTTGTTGACAATGAATACTATTCTTCTCCTAAACCCGGTAAACTCTCTGAACACCGGAGTTGGATTTAAAATCAGCTCTCTAAAAAAGGTTGATGCAGAACATCCCGCCCGTTTGATCATGTCATCAAACTGGGTCATTTCGTCTTGGGTGAGTCGAAACCGGATGATATGAACTTTTTTTCCAGATACGTTAGGTGAACCACGGTTGCCGTTATGGACTGGCCTTGCCGGTTTCGGCGGGTCAATCTCGGACAACACGGTGAGCAACAGTTGTTGAATAGCAATCAGCTTATTAAGCCAGTGGAGATACTGCTTTTGATAAACGGTGCCGTTGTAAGGTGCCGAGTTTGCGGAGTAGGCAACTCGGTTTAGAGCATGTCCAGACTTTTCGAATACCTGCTGCATCCGCTTTTTGTCGATTGCGGACCGCTCGAAGGTAGGCGAACGGCTGATCACCAGGTCACGAAAGAATCGCGCTGGCTTCAGGCCGGATTGCGCTATGTCCTCGGCAAACCGAGCGAACTGTTCATCCGTAAAACGGCACGACACGGGGCACGACTTGTTCACTTTTACAGCCACAAGATCACCTCCTGGGGGCACCTGGATGACAACAACAACGACAACGCTTTCCCGCTCTGCGGGGTTTCAAAGGGGTATCCCCTTTGGCACGTCGATTGGATACGAAAAAGGCGAAGCTCTTTTTTGTAGACAATCGGTAACGTGCCTATTTAGCGAATTCGAGATAGGGGGTCAGCAGGGTGAACCTGCGGGTTACATCAGAATTGCATCAGAAATGCTCTGGATTACTTCAGATTTGCTCGGTGTTGCGTTTTTCTACATCAGTGATACGCTCGAATACGACAGTTTTACATCACATTTACATCACTTTGTACGCAGCAAGGGGCAAACCGTGGCTCAAGACATACAAAACCGGCGTGAGGCTCTGGCAGAACTGGCTCTGGACAGCAAAGCAAGGTCGTACACTGCGCAAATCCGCGACCTGTATGACGTGATCGAAAACGCCTTGGACTCTGGTGTGAGCAGGACGGTGATTCACCAGAAACTGGTGGATACCGGACTTGCGATCAGC
>NZ_JAGTPK010000066.1 GCF_021147775.1 Pseudomonas californiensis | reverse complement strand
TTGCGTGAGTACGCATCTGTTACAAGGCTCACGTAGGCCACACTTTCCTGTGTTGGCAGATAGGTTATGTCTGCAACCCAGACCTGTTCGGGCCCACTGACCACGACTTGTTCCGGGCCCGCTTTGAGCAAGTTGGGATGGCGGCGAAAGCGATGATGGCTATCAGTCGTCTTGTGATAAGCCCGCTTGCGCGCAACCAGCTCTCGCGCGTCACGCAGGATGGTAAATAGACGATCTCTACCTACGCACAACGGCGCAGGGGCCTCGACGCTCATCAAGTAATGCAGCTTGCGCGTACCCAGCCTTGGCTGGCGACGCCGCTTCTCCAGGACGAAGTCCACAACTTCTTGGGCTTGGCGGACTCTCGCGTCAAAAGCGCGATTACGTTTGTAATATGCTTGGCGCGAAATGCCCATGAACAGGCAGGCCCTGCTGATCCTCAGGTCTTGGATTTGCCCTTGCGAGAGGACTTGCCGGGTCGCTTTTTTACGACAGAAACACCGTAGTCATTTTTTAAAACATTGACGACAGCTTCGAAGAACTGAGCCTTCTGGTTACTCAGCGCCAGCTGCTCTTCAAGCTCTTTGATCCGCTGCTCAGGGGTCAGCGGGAGGGTTGGCTCGGTCATGGACCTGCTCCTCGGATCTCGAATTGATGCGCCTTGGCTCCAATCCTGCCGACCATGCTTGCGTAGCCAGACCAGCACCGTGGACCGGCCCTGGATGCCATAGGGCCGTTGGGCTTCTCTATAACCCAACTCGCCTTTTTCAACCTGGTCTACGACCGCTAATTTAAAAGCTAGCGTGTAATCGCGCTGGCTGCGCCTTTTGCCTGAGTCCATTGAATCCTCCTGAGAAAAGGTCAGAAGGTGTAAACCTTATTCAGGACGGGACAACAGACAAGAAAAAGCCCGCTCTCATTGAGGCGGGCTTTTTCATTATCGCGTGTGTGGAATCAGTCACCCATCTGCGATTGCAGATAGTTTTCGATACCCACTTTATCGATCAGGCCCAATTGGGTTTCCAGCCAGTCGATGTGTTCTTCCTCGGCCTCAAGGATATCTTCCAGCAGTTCACGGCTGCCGAAATCACCCACGGTTTCGAAATGCGCGATTGCCGCTTTGAGATCAGCCAGACCTTTCTGTTCGATTTTCAGGTCGCACTCAAGCATTTCCTTGGTGTGCTCGCCGATCAGGATCTTGCCCAGATCCTGCAGGTTAGGCAGGCCTTCAAGGAACAGGATGCGTTTGATGAGCTTGTCAGCGTGCTTCATCTCATCAATGGACTCGTGATACTCATGCGCGCCCAGCTTTTTCAGACCCCAGTCTTCGTACATGCGCGCATGCAGAAAGTACTGATTGATTGCGACCAGCTCGTTTCCGAGGATCTTGTTGAGATGCTGGATGACTGTAATGTCGCCTTTCATGTTCGAGGTCCTGCCGGTGGCTTGTGTATATAAGGCGCGAGTGTGAGCTTCGCTCCGGCCTCTGTCAAACCTAAGTTATTGAATAATAAGTGAATTTAAATAGGAATAAGAATGTTTGAGTTCCGCATCTTGACGCTAAGCGCTTGAATTACAGGCATAAAAAAACCGGACATCAAGTCCGGTTCTTCAAAAGAGGAGGTTTCAGGCTGCTGTAAATTCTGCCGGATAAGCCAGCGCGGCATGGCTGCTCTGCAATTCGGTAAGGGTATCGCGCACCACTTCCTTGGCCAGGCAAGCGCATTTCCCACATTTACTCGCAACACCCAGCGTTTCACGCACTTCACGATAGCTGCAGCAACCTTCCAGAATGGCTTCCCGGATTTGGCCGTCAGTAACACCTTGGCAGAGACAAACATACATAAGCTATGGACCATCGCTGGTTTATGGCTGGGTGATCAGGAGCTTAATGTTAATGAGAATGCTTGTCAAAACTGTTTTGGGTCGCGTTCAGAAAGGCCCGATGAATGGTAAGGGAGGCGCTTCAGAGGGTGTGCTGTTGCTGGCAGTGTGCGGTAGTGTTCTGACTGGCGGTGTTTAGCGGTAATCGTCCTGCGCCGCGCAGTTGTTATCAGGGAGCTGTTCGGCGCTTACTCGGCCGGGTTTCAAGGGGGCGTCATGAGCCAGCGTTTGCTTCAACTCGATCATGTGTCGTTTCAGGTGCCTGACGGCCGTGTGCTGTTCGATGAGGCCAGTCACAGCTTCACTGTCGGCGCGACCGGGGTTGTAGGGGCCAACGGCTGTGGCAAATCGTTGCTGGGTCGACTTCTTGCGGGTGAGTTGCTCCCTGCCAGCGGCACTGTCCGTTGTGAAGGGCGCGTCTACGCAGTCGCGCAGTTTCTGGAGCCCGAGCGCTATCCCAGCGTTGCTGCGCTGGCGGGTGTCGAGCATATTCTGGCGGCGTTGGAACGCATTGCCCGAGGAAGCGTTGATGAGCACGACCATGCCTTGGCCGCCGATCAATGGGATTGCGCCGCTCGGCTCCAGGCAGCGCTGCAGAAAATGGGGTTGGGCCATCTGGACGCCGACTCTCGTACCTGCACACTCAGTGGCGGCGAGCGACAGCGTGTTGCATTGATGGGCGCATGGTTGTCCAGAGCTGACTGGCTCATTCTGGACGAGCCCAGCAACCACCTCGACGTCGATCAGCAGCACAATCTGGCGCAGCAGATCGGCTCATGGCCCAACGGACTGGTCTTGATCAGCCACGATCGGGCCCTTCTGGAGTGCATGGACGAAATCGTCGAGCTTTCGCCCCTGGGGCTAGCCGTGTATGGCGGCAGCTACAGCCAGTATGCGGCCATACGCGAACAGGAACAGCAGGCCTTCCAGTCGGCTTTGCAGGGCGAGCGGGCTCAGGCAAAGCGAGAACAGCGGGAAAGCGTCTTGCAGCTGGAACGTCAGCAGAGGCGCAATGCGCGTGGTGATCGACAGGCCCGTGACGGCAGCCAGACCAGGCTGATCACCAATGCCCAGAAGGAGCGCAGCGAAAACAGCCAGGGCAAACTGCGCCTCAACCATCAAGCGGCTCGTGAACAGCAGCAACAGCGGATTGCCGAGGCGCGCGCTCGGTGTGCCCCAGACATTCAACGCATGATGCTGTCTCCGCAAAGCAGGGTGCCTGCGGGCAAGCTGGTCTTGCAGCTCAATGACGTGACGTTGCCGTTCGGTTACAGCGCCCCGATCAACCTGATGCTGACCGGACCTGTCCGCATGGCCGTTCTGGGGGCCAACGGCAGTGGCAAGTCGACCTTGTTAAGTGTTATTGCCGGTCAATTGCCCGCGAGCAAAGGTGAGATTGTCTGCAACTGTCCGATTGGCTGGTTGGATCAGCACGCGGGTTTGCAGCATCCCGAACGCACCGCAGTCCAGTGGTTGCGCGAGGCCAATCCGCAATTACCCGAGGCCGACGCGCGGACACGCCTGGCCCAGATGGGCATTGATGCAGATCGTGCGATGCTCACAACCTGCCAACTGAGCGGCGGCGAGCGTCTGAAAATAGCCCTGGCTGCCCAGTTGTACGCGCAGTTTCCGCCGCAACTTCTGTTGCTGGATGAGCCTGACAATCATCTGGATCTGCCCAGTAAAATTGCGTTGGAGCAGATGCTTGATCACTATCAGGGTGCGCTGATAGTGGTGTCCCACGACGCTGCCTTCTTGCAGGCCATCAAACTGGACACCGAGTTCCGGCTGGGGGCGCTAAGCCAGGATGGCAGGTGAGGTGAGACGAGTTTGTGCTATCGAAAAAAAACCGGCGCGAAGCCGGTTTTTCAACGGGTAGAAGACTCAGTCGTCGAAGTCTTCCCAGCCGCCCATCTCTTTCCAGCGGTTGACGATGCCGCAGAACAGCTCAGCGGTCTTTTCCGTGTCGTAACGGGCTGAGTGCGCCTCGCGTCCGTCGAAATCGATACCGGCAGCCTGACAGGCCTTGGCGAGCACAGTCTGACCGTAGGCCAGGCCTGCGAGGGTGGCGGTGTCGAAACTCGAGAATGGATGAAACGGGTTGCGTTTCATGTCCAGGCGCGCGACAGCCGCGTTCAGAAAGCCCAGATCGAAGCTTGCGTTATGACCGACCAGCACGGCGCGTTTGCAGCCGTTGGCCTTGAGGGCCTTGCGAACGCCACGAAAGATATCGGTCAGTGCGGTTTCTTCGCTCACCGCCATGCGCAACGGGTGATCGAGCTTGATGCCGGTGAACTCCAGCGCAGCCGCTTCAACGTTGGCGCCTTCGAAAGGTTCGACACGAAAGAAGTGAGTGTGCTCGGGGAACACGAAGCCACGCTCGTCCATGCCGATGGTGACGGCTGCAATCTCCAGCAGGGCGTCAGTGGCCGAGTTGAAACCCCCGGTCTCTACATCGATGACTACCGGCAAGTAGCCGCGAAAGCGCGCTGCCATCGGATGGCGAGAGCCGACTCCGCCGCCATGGCCTTCCAGTTCGTCGTCGAAATGATCTTCACTCACGCGTGTTCCTCCAGACGCCAGCGCAGTTTTTCACCGGCGCGCAGCGGGATTACGGACAACTCGCCAAACGGCAGGCTGGCAGGGGCAGTCCACTCTTCACGCACTAGCGTGATGGTGTCCTGGTTGGCAGGCAGACCGTAGAACGCGGGGCCGTGGAGGCTGGCGAAGCCCTCCAGCTTGTCCAGAGCGTTACGTTGCTCGAAGGCTTCTGCATACATTTCGATAGCGGCGTAGGCGGTGTAGCAACCGGCGCAACCACACGCCGCTTCCTTGGCGTGTTGTGCGTGGGGCGCCGAATCGGTGCCCAGGAAGAATTTGCCGCTGCCGCCAGTCGCTGCGTCAAGCAACGACGACTGGTGGGTGTTGCGCTTGAGGATCGGCAGGCAATAAAAATGCGGGCGAATGCCGCCGACCAGCATATGGTTGCGGTTATACAGCAGGTGATGCGCGGTAATGGTCGCGGCGACATTGGCCGAGGCCTCGTTGACGAACTGCACCGCCTCGCCAGTGGTGATGTGTTCAAACACCACCTTCAGCGTCGGGAAGCGCTCGACGACGCGACGCAGGTGTTCATCAATGAACACTTTCTCACGGTCGAAAACGTCGATCTCGCCTCGGGTGACTTCCCCGTGCACCAGCAACAGCATGCCGACTTCAGCCATGGCTTCGAGCGCCGGGAAAATTTTGTCGATGCTGGTGACACCGGAGTCGGAGTTGGTGGTCGCACCGGCCGGATACAACTTCGCTGCAAAGACGAAGCCGCTGGCCTTGGCCGTGCGAATGTCTTCGGGCGTTGTCTGGTCGGTAAGATACAGCACCATCAACGGCTCGAAGCGGCTGCCAGCGGGGCGTGCGGCCAGAATGCGCTGACGATAATCGTCGGCTTGTTGTGCATTGCGAACGGGCGGCACCAGGTTAGGCATGATGATTGCGCGACCGAAGGTACGCGCTACGTCAGCAACGGTATGAGGCAAAACAGCTCCGTCACGGAGATGGATGTGCCAGTCGTCGGGGCGCAGAAGGGTCAGGCGATCAGACATTGGGAATTCCAGGCGGGTCAAACTCGCTGGGAATGCTACCGGAAAAGACTCTCTCAGGCACTCGCTATCAAGTTTTGCCGGAAGTTACCGATAGCTCGACATAGAAAGCGTTTCCGTTTCGCGTTCAATTTCATGTGGAGCCTACCGTGCGCCAGCGATATTTAGCCTTGCTCAGCATGTTCGCCAGCCTTCCTGCCATGGCAATCAGCTTCCAGACGCGTCTGGAAAGCATTGAGTGGAAGGTCGAGGGCGACCAGTTCGAGTGTCGCCTGACTCAACCCATCACCGATTTCGGTGCGGGTGAGTTCGTGCGTCGGGCTGGTGAGCAGGCGACATTTCGCATCAAGGCAGGCTATAACGCGCTAGGCAACGGTTCTGCGACCCTGCTCGCCGCCGCTGCACCGTGGCAACCGGGGCGCGGTGACATCAATCTGGGTTCGGTCAAGGTCAGCAACGGTGACATCCCGTTCAATACTTCGCATGCCCAGGCCGCTCGTCTGATCGGCGGTCTGATGGAAGGGCGCAGCCCGGTCATCCGTCATTACAACCGCGACGGTGGGCAGACGGAGGTTCGTCTCCTGCCTGTGAAATTCAGCAAGGCATTCAACGACTATCAACAGTGCACGGCAAAACTCTTGCCGATGAACTTTGATCAGGTCAAGCAGGCTGAAGTCGGCTTTCCGGGCGGTGGCATCGAGTTGGACGCCAACGCCAAGGCTCGCCTGGACAATATGGTTGCGTATTTGAAGGCCGACCCGACGGTCAATCATATCGAACTGGATGGCCATTCGGACAACAGCGGCAACCGTCTGACCAACCGCGACCTGTCACGTCGTCGCGCCCTGGCGGTCATGGATTACCTGAAAGCTCAGGGGATTCCGGAACAGCAGATCACGTTGCGATTCCATGGCGAACGCTACCCGTTGGCGCCCAACACCAATAATGCCAACCGCGCGCGCAACCGTCGCGTGAACGTGCACCTTGAGCGCGTTGCGCCGGAAGAACGCCCCGTGCCCGTCGCCTCGTCGGCGAGTGCTGCCCATACCTCCTGACCCCTCTGATGCTGTCGTCCAGCTGACATAAACTGTCGCCTTGTCGTCAGAAGCTGTCGCGCCCCTGTAAATTTGCCGCTTTGAACGGTAGAATCGGCGGTTTTCCGTACAACCCGGTGGAGTGATGGCATGGCGGACGTAAACAAGGTAGTTCTCGCGTATTCCGGTGGCCTGGACACTTCGGTGATCCTCAAGTGGCTGCAAGATACGTACAACTGCGAAGTGGTGACCTTTACCGCTGACCTGGGTCAGGGTGAAGAGGTCGAGCCGGCACGTGCCAAGGCACAGGCCATGGGCGTGAAAGAGATCTACATCGACGACCTGCGCGAAGAATTCGTGCGTGACTTCGTATTCCCGATGTTCCGCGCCAACACTGTCTACGAAGGCGAGTACCTGCTGGGTACTTCCATCGCTCGTCCTCTGATTGCCAAACGTCTGATCGAAATCGCGAACGAAACCGGCGCCGATGCGATTTCCCACGGCGCAACGGGCAAGGGCAACGATCAGGTGCGCTTCGAGCTGGGTGCCTATGCGCTCAAACCAGGTGTGAAAGTGATTGCCCCATGGCGCGAGTGGGACCTGCTGTCGCGCGAGAAGCTGATGGACTACGCCGAAAAGCACGCGATTCCGATCGAGCGCCATGGCAAGAAGAAGTCGCCGTACTCCATGGATGCCAACCTGCTGCACATCTCCTATGAAGGCGGCGTGCTCGAGGATACCTGGGCAGAGCATGAAGAGGACATGTGGCGTTGGACCAAGTCCCCGGAAGACGCGCCAAACGTCGCAACCTACCTTGAGCTGACCTATCGCAATGGCGATATCGTTGCGCTGGACGGTGTGGAGATGACTCCTGCCACCGTATTGGCCACTTTGAACCGCATCGGCGGCGAGAACGGTATCGGCCGCCTGGATATCGTGGAAAACCGCTATGTGGGCATGAAATCCCGTGGCTGCTACGAAACACCGGGCGGCACCATCATGCTGCGCGCTCACCGCGCCATCGAGTCGATCACTCTTGATCGCGAAGTGGCTCACCTGAAAGACGAGTTGATGCCCAAGTACGCCAGCTTGATCTACACCGGCTACTGGTGGAGCCCTGAGCGTCTGATGCTGCAACAGATGATTGATGCTTCGCAGGCGCACGTTAATGGCGTGGTCCGTCTGAAGCTTTACAAGGGCAACGTGATCGTAACTGGCCGCAAGTCTGACGAGTCGTTGTTCGATGCCAACATCGCTACGTTCGAAGACGATGCTGGTGCATACGATCAGGCCGACGCAGCGGGCTTTATCAAGCTCAACGCGCTGCGCATGCGCATCGCGGCGAACAAGGGTCGCAAGCTGTTCTAAGCGACACCCTCTGCATCAAAATGCAGCCCATCACGGGCTGCATTCAAAAGGCGCACTCAACAGTCGAGCGGTCAGGGCTCTTGACGCTTCCGCCTCCTCGTAACCTCTGATTTCTTTACGTTTGCTGCATAGGCGTTGCTTTGCTCATGCACGCTGATATCTGACGCCTCTACAGAAGATTTCAAGAGGCTATCAACATCGCTTTTATTCATGCTGTATCGATTCATCAGTTGATGAAGCTTTGTTTCAAATTCAACCTCCTTCGAAAATTGCTCCGAGTTTCTGATCGTAGCCAGGCGTTCGAATTGCGCTTCCAGATGTTTCTCAAGTTCGTGAAACTCTCTTAGTGTCGACATGATATTTCCAGAGTGGTGGAGTGGGTTAGAAGGGGTAAGCAGCTGCCCTGTTCTCTAGTGACAGCATTTATAGCATTCGGTATTGAGTTTCGTGCAGGACTGAGTTCAACATCAGCGTAGTCCTGTTTGTCCACGCTTAAAGACTCTTCGCTGCTGGGAGCACTTTTAATAACGCAGAGGTGAAGAGACTACAAGCCGGCAGGTTCGTGCGCCGGAGTTTATGACGAATTCCTACATATACAGTGGTCTAAGCTGACCGGGTTTATTCCTTGTTTCACGCAATGTACAGTCGCCTACTGTTCTATTTGACAGAGATAGTGCGCTGGGTGCGGCTGCCTGTCTATTGTGGCTCTCGAGTGAGCGGGAAAATAAAAGATGTCCGTGTTTAAGTTAAGTGCCAGGAAAAAATGACCCGTATTAAGTCGGGGGATAAAAGCCCGATATACAAGTGTCAGCTGTCGTCATAACGACACGATAAGACCGTGGTCGCAAACGCTTCTGACAGGCCGGCGAACAGTATGATGACACCGGCAAGGTTCATGATGCGCATCCAACGTTCCATGAGGATCCTCCTGCAGTCATTCAATAACACGCCACTGAAAGATGCCAGTTGATTTCAATGGCACGGTTAGCTTCTGCGCCGTTGCTCAGCAGTCAGGAGGGGCGCAGTCAACAACCCTCTGCTGCTTGAATTCAAATCGATACGCTTTGCCGATGTCCCAGACCTGGCGTAGGCTCAGCCCCAGCACCTGCGCTATCTCGGGGGCTGTGTAGCCGAGACTCGAGTAATGCATGGCGTGGCCTGCCACTGCATCATCCACCTCCGTAGGGTCATGCCGGTGCTCCCTTCTGATTTGACTGACCGGGCGGCTGGATATGATCTTTACTCCATTTTCGATTGCCAGTTGACGGATGTCCCTCTTGTTCATTCTCAAGGAATATTGAAGGGCGGAAACTCCAGCACCCTTGGCAGCCAGACTTCTCAGCAGTTCTATTTTTGCGATTTTTTCAACATACGTGTCAGTTTCGCCAATGAGCGGTTCGACAGGGATACCTGAAAACTCTGCAGTTTCTCCATCAGGTATGACCGCGATCATACCGCCGTTGGCAACGAAGTCTTCAACCGCAGTGATCAAATCCACGGGCGTGGGTATTTTTGCAACTGAGCGTGACGTTTTGTCATTCATGGTATATCCCTTTTTGAACATGGTTATACGCATGGCCAATTCAAAGAATAGGCAAGCCCTGTGGGGAGATACAAGGCGGGTGTCCTCGATAGGCCATGTTTATGTTGCCCGAGTCCTGTCGGTGCTTCGGAGAGCAGCGTGTTCGTAGCTGCATTGTTAGCCGTGGCGCCGAAGAGGGCGGTGTTAAAATAATTTATTAGTGTGGTACATGTTTAATGGTAAGAACTAATCAGTTCGTTGTTAAAAAAGTAACGACTGGTAATAGAATTTGCAAGTAAAAAAGTGGCGCACTACATGAATTGATTTCGGTCTTTTGGCATGGTCTTACATATTTTATTGTGTGGTCTGTGAGTGTTGTAGTATTTTTCCTCTTTTAAAATTTCGCTATGGATTTACAAAGGAATGTAGTATTAGCTACTTGTCGAATGAGCCACTTATGTCTTAATAGGTGTAGGTGCTGAAGAAAATTCTTGTAAGAAATAGCGCTAGTGGGTGTTTATTTCTTTTCTCGTTCAGTATAGGTATAAGTAAAGCCGTATTTGAGATCCATGCCTTGACACGAACCGTACAAGGTAGAAACTCTGTAGGACGTTTCTTTTTTTTGTGTGAGCTTTGTCTTTGACTGAACGAGCCCCATGAAAGACAGGACACCGTTCCCCCCTTAAGATAAGGGATAGGCAAACGGGTATGTTTATGACTAACAGCAACGATAAGGGTGGC
>NZ_JAGTPK010000065.1 GCF_021147775.1 Pseudomonas californiensis | reverse complement strand
GAACCTGCGTAGCTGCGCTCCGACTGCCTGTCCGGATGAGCGTGGAACGGGTGTCCGGATGTTGGTGGGCTGAGTGTCCAGATGGCGTGGAATCCGCAGCTTCAACCACCCAAAGGCCCATCGTGGGAGCTGAACCGTCGAACAGGCCTGGTGACGATATTCGGCTACAAAAACTTCAAGAAAACGGGCGTGATTGATGAATTTGTAGCCCCGTTCTACGAATTCGACGCCTACGTTACCAAAGCAGTGGATCGCCACGGCCCCTCGTATGGGCTGTTGCTTCGCCACCGCTACCTAGATCAGAAGATCAATTTCCACATGCTGGTAAGTTCTGATGAATCCAGGCAACGCCCTTGTGCCTGGTGGGACTTCTTCCAGAACTACATGGACGTCAGCCTCCCTCTTCCAAACATCCCGCTGTTCGAACCCTATCGGCATCTGGACCCGGTAACCGCGAAATACGACAAGGAAAAACGGCCGCAATCCGCATTACTGGATCGACATGGACGACGAAGCGTTCGAAGCTGAAGTGAGCTCGATGTGGGATCGCGTTTACGATATCAACACGTTCAGCCGCGCGAATCTGATGGCGCGTTATGTGGACTACAACGACTGACAAGCAGCGACAGGCTCGTGCCTGCCACTGTCTGTCTGCAGACTGTCAAAGCCCCAGCATCAGGCCGCTCAGGCGCTTGACCTTGCGGCGCAACGCTTCTTCGAACACGCCCTGACGTGGTTCGATGAGGCTGTACCAGTGTTTGGCGCGAGTGATGCCGGTGTAGATCAGCTCTTTGGTCAACACTGGATTCAGGGCTTCCGGGAGGATCAATGCAGTGTGAGCGAATTCGGAGCCCTGGGATTTGTGGACGGTCATGGCGTACACGGTTTCCACTTCGTTGAGTCGGCTGGGCAGCACGAATCGCACGCCGCCGCTGCCATCGTTACGTGGGAATGCGACCCGCAGGACTTGCTTGCCGTCACCATCACGCTCGGGCAAACGCAGCGCGATACCAATGTCGCCGTTCATCAAGCCCAGACCGTAGTCGTTGTGGGTCATCAGTACCGGGCGACCTTCATACCATTGCTGTTCACTCTCGATAAGTTTTGCATTGAACAGCGCATGGGTGATGCGCTGATTCAGACCTTCTACGCCCCAAGGTCCTTTACGCACGGCGCACAGCAATTGAAACGCATCGAAGGCTTCAAGCACCGAACGGGCCCACAACGTCCAGCACTCGTTTTCGAGAGTGGCTCCTTCAAGCGGACGTTCAGCGGCGAGTACGTTGAGGTAGTGCCGATAACCTTGCGGGCCTTGCTCGCCCAGGCCGATACCGTCAAGCATCAAGCGCTCGAACTTGAGGTCCTGCTCACCTTTGAGCACAACAGAAAACACGTCCTGGTGACTACCTGCAGCCAGCAGCGCTCGCGCCGCCTGGTCCTGTTGCTGGTTGACCAGTCGGGCCAACTGCCCGATGCCGCTGCCTTCACCAAAGCGTCGAGAGTGACGCAACATCACCACTTGTTGTGCCAACGGGTGGTGTTGCGCATCACCTGCGGACAGCTCGCTTTTGCTCAGGTCTTCCCCGCTGACAGACTCCAGCCACGCTTGAGTATCGGGGCTGTAAAAGCCATCTTCGGCGTCGCGACAGAGATCGCCCAGCACCGCACCGGCCTCGACGGACGCCAACTGATCCTTGTCGCCGAGCAACACCATGCGCGCATGCGGTGGCAACGCGTCGAGCAGGTTGGCCATCATTTCCAGATCGATCATCGAGGCTTCGTCGACGACCAAAACGTCCAGTGGCAGCGGGTTGCCTGCGTGATGACGGAAGTGACGCGTGCCGGGACGGCTGCCCAGCAAGCGATGCACCGTGGTGACTTCGCTGGGAATCTTCTGTCGTATATCGGCGCTGACATCCAGGCTCTGCACTTGCTGACTGATGGACTCGGTCAGGCGCGCCGCAGCCTTGCCGGTAGGGGCCGCCAGACGAATACGCAGCGGTTGGCCGCTCTGCACAGCCGGGGCTTGCAGCAGCGCCAGCAGGCGCACAACGGTGGTGGTTTTGCCAGTGCCGGGGCCGCCGGTAATGATGCTGAAGGCTCTGCGGGTCGCTAATGCGCAGGCGAGTTTCTGCCAGTCGATCAAGGCACCCGGTGCCGGATTGGCAGGGCCGAACAGCGCGGTCAGACGTTGTGCCAGGTCGAGTGGCGGTGCTTCCTGCTGTGCCAGACGCTGACGCAGGGCGACAGCGATACGGCGCTCGTAGGTCCAGTAACGGCGCAGGTACAGGCGGCGGTCCGATAGCACCAAGGGCTTTTGCGACGCCTCCATCGTCGTGTCTCCCGTCTGAGCGACCAAGCGGCTGCCCGCCAGCGCCTGGCACCAGGCCGCGCCATCCAGCGCCGCCAGCAACTGCGAAGGTAGCAGCATGGGCGTGCTATGCAGATCACCCTCGGGCGGCAGAGACAGGGCAAAGTCTGGCTCTTTCAGGGTCTCGTAGAGATCAAGACAGACATGACCATGCCCCAACTGATGACTGGTCAACGCTGCGGCCACCAGCACCAGCGGATCACTCTGCGGATCCAGGTCACTGAGAAAGGCGACAAAGGCCCGGTCCAGCGCGCGCAGCCAGCCGCGTTCTACCCAGCGCTCAAGCAACATCAACAGGTCATCGACACGAGTCAGCGGGCGGAGGTCCGCAAGGCCCGCATCGTCCGTCGCGGCAGGCTGGAGTGTTTCAAACGAGCGGCTCATGCCAGCGCTCCCTGTGAATCATGAGGTAGGGGTTTGCCCTGAAACAGCAGGTCCAGGCTCTCGATCAGCTCGCGCGGCGGACGCGTGAAATAAGCGCCCTGAGTAGACGACTGACTGCCACGCAGGAACAGGTATACGGCACCGCCCATGTGCTGGTCGTAATCGTAATCGGCCAGGCGAGCTTTCAGTTGGCGATGCAACGCGAGTAGATAGAGCACGTATTGCAGGTCGTAGCGATTGTCGAGGATCGCCGCTTCCATCGCCAACTCGGTGTAGACAGAATCGTCAGCACCCAGCCAGTTGGATTTGTAGTCCGCCACGTAATAGCGGCCTCCGTGCTCGAACGTCAGGTCGATAAAACCCTTGAACATGCCGTTCAGCGAGACGGTTTCAGTGGGCGCACGCGGCGCGTTGTGGTGCGTAAAGCGACGCACCAAAGCGTCCATTCTGGCGACATCGACATGACTGCTGGCAAACCAGAACTCCATTTCGACCCGGTACTGATTGGGCTGGTCCAGTTGGCCCAGCGCAACAGGCGTGACGTCTGATGAAAGGCGCAACGGCATATTCAGCAGCTGATGCAGCCAGTCACGCAGGGTATTGATCCAGCCTGTCCAGCCACGCCGATTGCAACGACGGGCGACGGCATCTTCAAGCGCTTCCAGATCGTGAGCAGTGGTCGAAAAACCTTCGTTGCCCGCCCACTCCAGCAAGCTGTGCAGAAAGGTGCCAGGGTTGGGACCGCGTGGAAACCGATGGATATCCCCGCCACTGGTCGCCATGTCCCGCGGTGCCTCCGGATCCAGACGCTCGTCATCAAACAGCTTTTGCGCCTGCGGACTGTCCGGCGATACGTCAGCGCCTGCGGTCACGGTGTCGCCAATACGCAGCGCACTGTAGGACGCAATCCACCAGTTTTCCGCAGCGCGGCGTTTGGGCATCAGCGGCTTGACCAGTGAGGCTTCGTTCTGTGGCGGAGTAAAGACTTCCGCGCTCGGTTCGGGTACTGGCTGCACGGCAATGGACTCGCAGCCCTCGACCAATCCCCGCAGCCATACCTTGAGGTCGACAGATTCACTCAGCACCGCCCCGCCGCCCAACAGGTAGCCGAGTGCGGACCGGTGCAGCATCGAGCTGTTGGCGTTGCCGCGCTTGAGATCGGCAACACCCAGCCAACAGGCATGCTCCGAGCGGGTCAGTGCCACGTACAGCAATCGCAAGTCTTCGGCCAGGCGCTCATCATCGGCCTGCTGGATCAGCGCTTCGGTCGGCTGCAGGCTGATCTGTGCCTTGCCATCGGCGTCGTGAAACTGCAACGGCAGACGCGTGCCATCGACGGGTTTGGAGGAGCAAATGAACGGCAGGAACACCAGCGGGTATTGCAGGCCTTTGGACTTGTGAATGGTCACGACCTTGACCAGCTGTTCGTCACTCTCCAGGCGCAGGATCTGTTCTTCACCCGCTTGCCCGGACAGCGCCAGATGGTCACTCAGGTGACGTATCAACGCCTGTTCACCGTCCAGTTCAGCGGCGGCCTGCTGCAGAAGTTCGGACAAATGCAGCAGATTGGTCAGTACCCGCTCGCCATCAACGCGCGTTATCAAGGTCTGCGGCAGATGGAAGTCATGCAGCAGCCGGCGCAACATCGGCAGCACACCCTGGCCGCGCCAAACGGCACGGTAGCCACGGAATTGCATGACGCGCTGCTCCCACGCCAGCTCGTCCTGATTCAGGCGCTCCAGCTCGGATAGAGGCAGATCAAGCGTGATACAGGCAAGCGCCGCGCGCAGCGTACGCTCGGAGTCAGGCTCCGCGCAGGCCTTGAGCCAGGACAGCAGATCGTGGGCTTCCTGAGCGGCGAATACCGAGTCCTTGTCAGACAGATAAACACTGCGCACACCCAGTGCTGACAGTTGAGCGCGTACTGCCTGCGCCTCTTTACCGTCGCGGACCAGAATCGCGATATCGGCCGGCCGTAGCCCGCGCAGCGCGTTGTCTGCCGAGACAAAACCTGCCGAGCCTTGCTGGCCTGCGTTCAGCAAACGGGTGATTTCACTGGCACAACTGACTGCCAGTTGCTGACGATACGCGACACCAGACACCGGCTGCTCGCTTTCCAGGTGCCAGACCGTCAAGGCGGTCAACGGTGCGCCGTCAACCTCCAGCGTCTCCTTGCGTCCCTGAGCCAGAGCCTTGGAGAACGGCACAGGATTCTGCTCACCTTCACGAAACAGAAAAGCGCCACGTCCCTCTGCGCGCTGTTCCGCACGCTCGAAGACATGATTGACCGACTCGACCATGGCGTGACTGGAGCGATAGTTGGTGTCCAGTGTATGCCAGCGGCCATGGGTGGCCTGACGAGCACGCAAGTAGGTGTAAATATCAGCGCCGCGGAAGGCATAGATCGCCTGCTTTGGGTCGCCGATCAGGAACAGACCGGTTTGCTCGTCGTTATCCTCGAGACGATAGATGCTCTCGAAAATCCGGTATTGAACCGGATCGGTATCCTGGAATTCATCGATCAATGCGACCGGAAACTGCTCCCTGATCAGTGTGGCAAGCCGCTCGCCAGCCGCACCATGCAAGGCAGCATCGAGCCGCAGCAACATGTCGTCGAAACCCATTTCGGCACGACGGCGCTTCTCCTCTTCAAACCGTGCGCTGACCCATTGTGCCGCGTGTTGTAGAACGGCAGCGTCGGGCCGGGGCAGTTTTTCAAGCGCAGTTTTAAGCTCAACCATGGCGTCAAAAGCCGGGTGTGCAGGCGGGTCGCTTTTCCAGGCTTCGGCAATACCGTCGGGCGTCAGGCGAGTGAAGCCGGTACCCAGATCCAACGACTCCAGAGTGTCGTCTGCTGCCCAGGCGGCCAGCTTCTCGAACCAGGGCTTGAAGTAGCGCTCCTGCATCTTGCGGCCGTCGACGACTTTACGCGCCACGCCGTCCTGGCAAATGGCCTGCAGTTCGATTGTCCAGGCTGCCCAAGGGGCCTTGAGGGCAGCAAGCGCTGTACGACGCTCGGCGAGGGACGCAGCAATCAGTTCGGCGGGCTCCTGAGGGCCGATGTCACGCTCACGCCCGAACAAGCCTCGCACGCGCGGCAACAAGGCCGCAGGACCGCTCCAGTTCTCGCGCACCCAGTTCAGCGCGTCACCGCTCATGGGATAGCAGAATCGACGCCAGTAATCGCGCAGCACTTCCCCCAGCAGGTCGCTGTGGTCGGTTTCCAGGGTTTGCGTGAACAGACTGCCGCTGTCGAATGCATGCTCGCGCAGCATGCGCTGACACCAGCTGTGAATGGTTGAGACCGCAGCCTCGTCCATCCATTGAGCCGCGATGTCCAGACGACTGGCACAGGCAGGCCACAGTTCTTGATCAAATTGCTCACGCAGTTGAGCGATCAAATCGTCAGGCGCGTCTGTCTCGCT
This sequence comes from Pseudomonas californiensis, assembly GCF_021147775.1. Classification (GTDB taxonomy): domain Bacteria; phylum Pseudomonadota; class Gammaproteobacteria; order Pseudomonadales; family Pseudomonadaceae; genus Aquipseudomonas; species Aquipseudomonas californiensis. Next base: position 3,976 of record NZ_JAGTPK010000065.1, on the reverse strand, counting down.
ACGAAAGAAGCGTGCAGCCTCTGCCAGACGCGTGCGTATACGGTCGCGCAGCTCTTTGGTCGCCGCATCGGTAAAGGTTACTACGAGGATTTGTGGCGGCAACAGATCACGACCGAAGCCTGACAGCTCATCGCCGTGGCCCAATACAAGACGCACATACAGCGCAGAGATGGTAAAGGTCTTGCCCGTACCGGCACTGGCCTCGATCAATTGGCTACCACGCAGTGGAAAGCGCAGCGCCAATGGAAGCGTTTGCTGACTCATGCGCCACCCTCCCCGCCGGACAATGACTGCCAGGGCGCGTCGTAAATCGGCTTGTAGAGCGTGTCGGTCCAGCCGACGAAGTCTTCACTGTCCATCAAGGCGTCGAAATCCGGGAATTGGCGGGCCAGAGCGGTGCTTTCGCGGCGCTCACCATCGGTAGTCTGCCCATCGCCTTCATAGGCTTTACGAGCGGCGGCTTCGGCCTTGTCCAAGGGTTGACCCAGCCATGCGAAGGCAGTTTTCACGGCCACTGGCAACGGCTGTTGCATCCCTTGCAGCCACGCCATCAGCAGGTGGTTCAAGGTGGTGGTTGCAGCTTGCTGCTCCAGTGGCGCAAGCATCAGGGTTTCATCGCTGGCAACGAGTGCGGTGCTCAATGGCAAACCGCAGGCGCAGGCCACCAAATGATTGACCCAAGGTCGAATCAGCCGATGCCATTTACGGGTTTTCTTCGAGCCAATGCTGTTGGGAATGGCGGTGACCAGCAATAACTCGTCGCGGGCATTGCGATGCAACCCGCCCAACCAGCCGTCGATACCGACACCTTGATGACTGAATGTAATAGGCAAGGCGCTGCTCAAGGGCTCGGGCCACAGCGTCAACAGATCCCGGTAGCGTTTGAGCACATCCGGCAACGGCTCGATCAGCTCCTGGCGCATGCATTCGCCAAAGCCTGCCAATGGCAACAGACCACTGGCCTGGAGTTTCAAGGCCTGCGCTTCAAGCGCTTCGTCTATGTTGTCGGGGCTGAACATCGCAGCATTGAGCAAACTTTCGCTGAGCCCGTAACGCTCAAGAGCGTCGAGCACGAATGGCTCTTCGTCAGCCAGCGGTGCTTCGGCAAATTCGAAATAGATCTTCAGCCGCTGACTGAAGAAATGCTTCACCGGGTTTCTGAGGAAGTCCTGCAGTTGCAGGATCGACAGCGGCTCTTCCTGTTCATGCGGCGCCAGGTCGGCAATGACAGGCGTGGGCAGGTCAGCCTGATGTAGCAGGCGCCATTCCCGGGCGAAGCTGAAGTAACCGGTGCCCGCATGGAAGTACTGGGCGCTGAACGGCTGCAAGGGGTGCTCGAGAGTCAGCGCTTTGAGCAAGCGCTCGCCTTCATCTGCTTTACTGTCGGGATCAGCTTCACCAGCCAGTTTCCAGCCGCTGGCCAAGTGATCACGCAACTGGCCGATGAGCACCGAAGCAGGACGCTCGCTGTTGTCACGAATACTGCGACCCACCCAACTGATGTACAGCTGATCGCGGGCGGAGAGCAGCGCCTCAAGCAGCAGATAGCGATCATCCTCGCGTCGTGATCGATCACCGGGCCGATAGTCGCTGCCCATCAGGTCGAAATCCAGCGGAGGCTGAGCCCGTGGGTAATCGCCGTCGTTCATGCCCAGCAGACAGACCACCTTGAAGGGGATTGCGCGCATCGGCATCAATGTACAGAAGTTGACCGAACCTGCCAGAAACCGTTGGGACAGTCGCCCCTGATCCAGCCCTGCCAACCAGGCTTCCCGGACAACAGTGAGCGGTAGTTCATCCATGAGTCCGACGGTCTCACAGGTGTACAGCCAGGTTTCCCTGAGTGTTTCCAACTGAGCGAGCAGGTAGTCGTCGTGCTCACTGTCAGCCTGAAAGAACTGCTGCAAAACCGCTTGCAGCCGCACACCCCATTCTTGTGGCGTAGCGGGCAGGCACAGCTCTGAGTAGGCAACCTGAAGCGCATCGAGCAACGCGACCAAGGGGCCGATCAACGCAGCATCCAGCCCCCCGATCTCGTCATAGGGCTCAATACCTTCATATGCAGCCCCAGCGCCGACGGCATAACCCAACAACATGCGGCGCAAACCGAAATGCCAACTGTTCTGCTCAAGCGCGCCTGGCAAGCCGAGGCTGGCACGCTGCTGAGCATCCAGGCCCCAACGGATCCCTGCCCCCTCGATCCATCGGTGCAAGGTGGGCAAGTCCCGCTCCTGAATCCGGAAGCGAGCTCGCAAGGCAGGCACATCGAGCAGATCGAGGATTTCGCTGACCGGAAAACGGCTGTCCGGAAGTTTCAACAGATGCTCGACAGCGATCAGCAACGGCTCACGTCCACGCTGGCCCTGGTCCGCCAACGTGAAGGGTATGAACCGGCTGTCGTCACGTTCGATCTGCCCGAAAACTGCACGGATATGCGGCGCGTAACTGTCGATGTCGGGGACCATGACGATCACATCACGCGGCCGCAGATCAGGGTCTCTGCTGAACCGTGCAAGCAACTGGTCATGCAGCACCTCTACTTCTCGCTGCGCACTGTGGGCAACATGAAAGCGGATCGAGCGGTCCGCCAGAGCGTCCAGTGCTGGCCAGTGCTCACGGGTTTCATCCAGCGGGCGCAGTTCGAGAATGTCGTCCTGAAGCTGATTCAGGATGTTCCTGGGCTTGTGCTCACTGAATAGATCAATGCGTTCGTCCTTGAAGGAGGCGCGGTAGCTGCGTGGGTCATCATGGCTGTCCAGCAAGTTGATGTAATCTCGCCCCTGCTTTCCCCAGGCCGCAAGCAACGGGTGAGCATGCTGATGCAAGGCTTGCGGATCGAGCACAACAGGCATGCCAGCTTTACGCGCCTGACGCTTGTACTGGTGGCGTAGCAGGTCCTTGTCGGCGACGATATCGGCCCAATGGTGACGGCAGGGATTGTGAACGCACAGCAACACCTGACTGAATTTCGCCAGTCCGGCCAAGGCTTCCAGTGCTTGTGCCGGCAAAGATGAAATGCCAAAGACAATGACGCGCGCAGGTAGTCCGGGCGGCGCTTCGGCCAACTCATTGATACGTCCGATGAAGCGCTGATGAACGCCTGCGCGACTCTGTGCCATCCCTTCTGCGCCGACGTCTTTCAGCAATGCTTGCCATAGCTCAGCCTGCCAGCAGTTCGAGGGGCTGAGCGGCTTTGTCTCACCTCTGACGTTACGCAATTGATGACGTCCGGCAGCCCAGTCTTCCAGCCAGTCCGCGCGATAAACCTGATATTGGTCAAACAGGTCGGACAGCCTTTCGGACAGTTGGTAGCGCTTGCGCAGGTCTGTATCGGCGGCGAGGAAGCGTTGCAGCGGCTCGAAGTGCGGCTGGTTGATGAGTTCAGGGAGCAGGCGCATCAGACGCCAGGTCAGCGGAGCCTTGTCGAGCAACGACGTCTCGGGGATTTCATCTCGACCCAGCACGGCGCGATAGAGCTTCCACATGAAGCTGCCTGGTAACTGAACGTCAATTGCCGCAGCGATGCCGCAGCCACCGATGTCGTCATCCTGCGCGTCCTCGGCGAGTGCCAGCTTGAGCCACTGCGCAATGCCGTTGCTCTGCACCAGAGCAATCTCGTTTTCCAACGGAGCCAAGGGGTAACGCCGCATCCAGGAGACAACCAGACTGCGCAGTTCATCAGGGCGATTGCCGTGAACCACCATGAAACCGGCACTCAGCGAGGTTGTGACAGGCATGCTTGCTTCCTTGACGTGAACGAGTAAAACCCAAAGCAGAACCATAAGGGCAAGCGTGCCCGATTGCCACACGCACGTTGAAGCGCAGAGGGTTGGGTGACGGCGGCCCGGCGGGCCTTGATGGGAGTGGAGTTTAACAAACGCGCAAAAACAAAACCCCTCATCGCGTCAGCGATGAGGGGTTTCGGAATTTAATCTTGACGATGACCTACTCTCACATGGGGAAACCCCACACTACC
>NZ_JAGTPK010000064.1 GCF_021147775.1 Pseudomonas californiensis | reverse complement strand
GTTGTGAGGTTGTGAGGTTGTGAGGTTGTGAGGTTGTGAGGTTGTGAGGTTGTGAGGTTGTGAGGTTGTGAGGTTGTGAGGTTGTGAGGTTGTGAGGTCTTCTCATCCCATGTCAAGGTTTTCGTGTAAAATCGAGGTTTTACCCACATGCTCGAGGACTGAGCTTGGCTAAATTTCACGTCGACTCTATCCAAAAGTGGGAATCGTTCGAGCATGATGGAGTTAAATACGATCTCGGCCACCTGTCGTCGCACCTGGTAATCTTCAAGGCAGACAGAAAAGACTACGAATTCGTTGTGACTTACGGCCTCCACTGCTTCACGAAAGACAATAGCGGTACCAACATTCCGTACCAGTACGAAGACGGTCGGCATGGGCAAATGGTCTGCCTGGAACGCTACGAAGCCTCCAAGCAGCTCAAGAGCATCGTAGATAAGCTGGACGCCGCTACTATCTACCACACGGAAGGGGAACGTTTTTTCACCATGAGCGTGTTGAACAGCGCTACCGGCCTGCTGGAACCGTACAAAGTGTGCCTAGCATTCTTTCGCGAATTCCGCTTGCTGCGGATTCACGTCACAAGCGCGTATTTCGCACGCACTGGCGAAGGCTCACCAAATACCCCGATTAACAAAAAGGGGTTCAGTGTCTTCAAGATCGCTTTGGATACGCAAAAAAAACCTAAGGGCCGATGCCCCAAGGAAGTACGGAATCGGCCAAAGCCGTAAAAGTGAACTACCAGAAAAGGCGAATCCCGCTCTCTTGGCGGGATTCTCAGCCGTCGAATGCATGCGTTCGACGGGGCAGGACGCTGTTACCTGGCACTGGGCCATCTGAATGTCAGAAGCGGGGTGCGATCCGAAGATCCCTGTAACCACCCTGTGGTTCACGCCTAGGCGCAGTTAAATAATAGTCAATCCATAACACTTATGTCAATCATGCTATCTAATCCTAGATCACCTGGATTAACCTCCGATCATCCATCAGGCCTTTCATAAACTGACCCAGACAGCATCCAACTCATCGACCAAGCTGGCACTCTGAGTCTGCTCGTACTCAGCCTGCTCATAGAGGACCAAAACGTGGTCTTGGGCGTCCAGGACACACTCTATCTGCCACTGCTGTTCGCCGGAATGCCGCCTTGTGCGAAAATCCCACATCAAGCCGTACTACAACCTGCTGCGGGATTGCTTTCTGCTGCACACTTACCAGAGAGGGATTCCATTCCAATGGCTGAAGTCCAAAGCTGCCGGCGGCACCTTCTCCACATAGGCCAGCTCCCACGTACCGTCACGTCGAGACACCCAGACCGGCTTGCCGGCTAGCCGTGAAGCTGGCGCGGCGGACGGTGTGTCATCAATGGCTGATTTCTTCGGAATGTTCATTTTCGGAATTGCCATAACAAAGCCTCCAAGGGCTACATCTGAAAGAGCGACCAGCCTAGCGCAGTATTTACAAGCCAATTAGGTAGGGTTTCCGATTCGCTCAAAGGATCACTTCTTTTGGCTCATTACATGTCACGAGGTGGACTTGCCGTCTGTTAGTTGAACTTATCGTGCGATTTTTTCCGAATTCTGCTGGCTCCCCAAATAGCACTTGATCACTTGGCCTTTACAACCCATAGCTGATCAAGCCGCGTCGTGTAGCTCTGGCTCATTTGCTCACGACGCATCCCCCAGTCCGGAGTGACTGGTACCGAGCCTGTACGCAGCGTCCCGCGTCCCCACTTGCCGTTAATTGAATCCAAAGCGGCCATCAGCCGATCCGAAGTCGCCGGCTGGTTGACCGCGAACAGGTCATCGGTAAATTCGCCAGGCTGGCAAATATCCATCAGCAGCACTTCGGCTTTGCTGTACCTGTAGCCTGGTCGAAAAATCCGTGAAACCGCCTCGGTCGCGTATTGTGTCATCAGCCTAACGTCGTTGGTGGGGTAGGGGAGCTGCACCAGTGCGCCATTTGCGTACTTGGCCTCGTCAGGATTGAACATACCGGTGCGGATGCTCACCCGGATCTTTTTGCACACCGATCCCTGGGCGCGTAATTTCTCAGAGGCACGCATCATGTAGGTAGCCACAGCCTCTTTGATCGGCCCCAGTTCAGTTAATCGCTTGCCGAACATCCTGCTGCAGCAAATCTCCTGGCGTGGCGGTTCGACTTCGTCCAGCTCCAGGCACGCAGTGCCCGCGAGCTCGCGAGCCGTTTTCTCGATCACAACGCTGAACGTTTTTCGCAGCATCCAGGGATCGGCCATGGCCAAGTCCTTGGCCGACAGGATCTGCATGCCCTCAAGGTGCGCTTTCATTTTTCGACCGATGCCCCATACCTCTCCGACAGAGGTATTGCGCAGCACCCAATCACGTTTTACAGGGTCGCAGATGTCCACGACCCCGCCGGTGTGCGCTTGGAGACGCTTTGCGGTGTGGTTGGCCAGCTTGGCCAGCGTCTTGGTCGGTGCAATGCCCACACCCACGGGAATACCGGTGCAGCGATGGACTTTGGATCGTATCGATCTGCCCAGTTCGGTCAGATTGCCAGGCATCCCGGTCAGGTCTGCGAACGCCTCATCGATGCTGTAAACCTCGACTGCAGGGACCATGGATTCGATGATGGCCATCACGCGCTGGCTTAAGTCGCCATACAACGCAAAATTACTGCTGAACGACTGAATGCCGTGCCGGCGCAAAACATCCTTGATCTGGAAATAAGGAGCGCCCATTTTCACGAACGGTTTTGCATCGTAGCTGCGAGCAATCACGCAACCATCATTATTGCTGAGCACCACGATGGGAACCTTGGCCAGGTCAGGTCGGAACACGCGCTCACAGCTGGCGTAGAACGAGTTGCAATCGACCAGGCCAAAGACTGGCGCTGGCTTGTTACTCAAAGCTTGTGACGCCGTGTCGCACAACGCCCCATATCGACAGCTCTTCACCTTCCAGGATATGCCGAGGCGGATAAGCAGGGTTGGCTGACTTCAGCACCACATGGTCGCCCTGCAGGATGAGGATTTTGCACAGAGGCTCATTGTTCACTGCCGCAATCACGATGCTGCCACTGGACGGCTTTCGCGACCGATCTACGACCACCAGGCTGTCATGGAAAATCTTTGCACCCTCCATGCTGTCGCCATCGATCTTGGCCACGTAGATGTGAGGCGCACGCAAATCCATCAGCCGGTCAAATGAGAAGTCCTGTTCAATGTGGTCCGCTGCGGGATTGGGGAAACCGGCAGGGATTTTGAAGGTGTAGAGGGGAATGACCTTTCCCGACTCGCACAACCGACCGAGTATTTTGACGTTCATGGTGCGAACCTGGCTGAGAACAGAGTTAACTGTATGGACGTACAGTTAACGACTCAGCGCCTCAACACGTCAACTCAAGCCGACCAGCAGCACGCAAAGCCATCGCTGCACGCACTGAATTCATATGTCCACTCCCCATCATGAACCATCCTCATGTTCTCTTTTTAAGGGCTCTCGGGCTTGCAGCCCCTTGGGGGCCGCAGATATCTGATGTACACCGGATTGCACACCCGAGGCGCGGCCATCAGCAGGCTGACCTACAGGGGCCTGAACAGGTGGGTTAGCGGGTGAACGATCCTGCCGAGGTGGTACGGACATAGCCTTACTGCTGTCCCTGAGAACACTCACACTGGCCGGCCGGGAGACTTCCGTGAGGATGTGCGCGTAGCTGGCCACCGTTCTCACCGAAACGCCGGCGAGCGTTGCAATCGCAGCACGTACCAGTGCCTTGCCCTGGTCTTGAAGCTGCCGGCACGCGGCCCGTATCTTCGATTCTGTGGCTTTTTGCCGCAGCTCATTAGTGCGCTTGGCCGCCAGGCTCTGCCGTTCGGTGAGCGACAAGCTGCCATCGAGCTGCATGGCCCCTCGGTGGCAACGGCGATCACCGGTGTAGCGATCCCACGTCCAGCGGCCTACGGATTTAACCGTGGCGCGTATGGACGACAGGGGCAGGTTTTCCGAAAAACCCTGCTTTAGAAAGCTGTTGTGGTTGTAGGCATACGCATCGAGCGAGCGCATGAACGACTCGAACGAACCCAGCTCGCGCTCGCGATTGACGATGCTGTACGCAAAATAGCGCAGCTGCTCGAACAGTATGCAGTGCCGTGAATGGCTGACCTGGTCAAGCTTGGGACCAGTGGCCCAAGGCTTGACAGTCAACTCCACCGCGCCCGCCAGTTCGCCCAGTTCATACACGTGGTTGTGGAATTCGGTGGTCTCCCACCAGGGGTGACCGGGTGTTTTGGCCACAGGGCCACCGTGGTAGTCCACGTCCGCGTCGAGGCGAGCGGCAAACGCGGCATAGATTGCTTTCATGTACTGAATCGGCTTGGCCCGTGCGTTCTCGGTGGTGCACACGGACGGCACGGCGTAGAACAACTGGGAATGGCCGCTTTTGCGGTTGCGCACCATCAGGTTCGGCGCGGGCAACCCAGCATCGTCCCAAGCTAGGGCGTTGGCATGGTCCAGGTCAAACACCAGCCAGGACACCATGCCGGGGCGATTGACCTGCATATAGGGATAACGCAGCGCGTATTCACGAGGACGAACGCGGGTCGCGGTTTTGTCGTCACTGCACCGTGCCATGTACGGCGCTTCCAGCAATAACCGATTGAGCGCGGTGCCGTCTTCGAAAAAACGCGCCGGCGGAAGGTGTGTGCTGGTGGCCAGCGGATCGGCGTTGGCCGTGGGTGAGGTCGCTAGGGAAAGGCTGAGCGCATTGTCGTGGCTCATGCTTCACCGCCATTGCCAGCAGGTTGGCCAACGGCGTGAAAAGGTATGACACAAGGGGTCAGCTGGGAGGGCAGGGTGCGGTCATCGAGGACGCACAGCCGCTGAAGAATCTTTTCCATAAGTCCACCGTTCAGCGGTGAACTGAAGGCTTCACTTTTGACAGCTTGCACAAAGCCGCAGTGAACGCCATAATCAGCTCACGTTATGTGTGTTGAACAGGTGATCCCCTCTCTAAGGGCCTGTTCAAGATTTTCCAAAAAGCCCCGCCGGCAAGCGGGGCTTTTTGGTTTCTGCGATTCGTGAATCTACATCGTCGCTTTCCTGCAAATAAAACTGTGCCGGATAGTAGCATGGGGGCCTCTCGTTTCGCCTTACAAAATCCGTTGCTTTCAAAGAGCTAGGCCACTCGTCAGCACGGAGTGGGGCGCAGCTGGCCCAGGACGCGCAGGATTTCGTTTTCAAAGGCCACTTTCGATTCGAAGTCGGCCAGCCTTTTGTGACCCTCTGCAACGCACCTCAGCAAGCCCGGCAGGTGACCGTACTGGGGCGGCTCGTTGCCGTTCGTGACCAAGTAGCCTTTGTGGTACTGAGCGGCGATGTAACCCTGCGTCTCTAACGAGCGCAGCGCTTCACGCACAGGCATACGGCTGACCTGGAAGGCATTGGCAATGGCTTGCTGCGCAAGCCGTTCACCCGGTTCAAGCCGTCCATCCATGATGGCTTCGCGAAGCGCTTCTTCTATCGTCGCGCGGGGCAGCGCTACAGGCTGTGCAATGCCGAGGGCAATGGTTTCAAGCACGTGCTGCGCGTGCATTTTTTGCGTTCTGCGATCACTCATCTACGTCTCCTTTCTATGCGCGCAAACAGAACCCTGCGCCGGCGCGCCGGACTCGGCGCTGCGCAGGGTTAAGTGGTTGATTTCGTGGCTGCCACCTCGGGAACTTGAGGTGGCTGATTCAAGCGGCTCAGTCCATGCCCATGCCGTCTTCTTCATCGGGCGATGACAGCTCCGGTGTGCCGGCGGCTTCGGCCTGCCCCTTGGGCGTGGTCTCGGCCACTTCCCGATCTGGCGCGACCGGCTGCGCTGACCATTCGCGGCGGTTGACCGTCTTGTTCGTCACAGTGCCGTCCTCTTCAATGACCTGCACCACAACAGGCTGGGTGCCCAGGTCTTCCAGACGTACCGGGTCGCCTTGCTTCAGATCTGCATCGTTCATGGCCTTTCCCAGCCCTACGCCCCACACCGTGCGGGGCTTACCTCCTTCGGGCTTGAGCGTCACGAAGTAGCTCATCTGATTGTCATCATTGTGCTGATACGGTGCTTCTCCGTGCTCGATCAGCGTGCCATCGATGACGTTGCTCCTGGACGGGGCTGTCTGGCCCGTTGCTGCTTGAGGTGGAGGGAACAAACGGTCTTCCACCTCGTTGACTAGCTGCGCAGCCATCTCCGTGAGGTGGTCCAGATCATCGACCAACTTAGGCGAGTTTTCGACTTGCTTGTAAGCGGCGACGATGCTGGCCTTGAACGCTTCGCGGTAGCTGTCGTTTTCCATGTAAGCCGTGAGCATGGCAGCGGCTTCAGGGGTCTTGTCATTTGTCGAAATGATCCACACGGCGTGGTCTTCACCTCGCAAGCCCATGACGACATCAGAGGCCTTTACATCAGCTTCAGACATCGGGAAATCCCGACGCCATTGCGCTTCAAGCCTGACCAGCTCGCTGGGGCTCTGCAGGTCCGGGTCGTTGACCGATGCTGGTGTCTTAGCTGTGGCCGGCGCGGTGGAATTCGCCACAGGTTCCGGGCTCACTGGTGCCGTCGCTGGGGTTGTGGCTGCTGGCGTACTCACAGGCTCAGGGGCACTGGTCTGCGTCTCAGCCGTTGCCGGCGCGGTAGAATCCGCCGCCGGTTGCGCACGCTGCGCCTGCCATTGCGCAAACGCCTGGTCGCCTTTGGGCTGACCGCGTTCAGGAATGCCCAGGGTGATGGCCACCGTCTCCACGAAGGCAACGCGCTCCGACTCCGGCACGGTGTCCAACTGCTCGGTAAGCGCCTGGCTAACCTGCTCAGCCGTTTTTCCTTCTCCATACAGCGCCTCGATCCGCACCGTAACGCCCATCCGATCCGCCTGGTCGCGCACGTCTCGTGTGGAATCGTTTACGTGCCGGGTAAGGTCGTTGGCAGGACCAATGCTCAGACCTCCACGCTCAATCTCCAGCTCTGCGCGGCGATCTGCCAGGCTTTGATTCATGGCCTTGTCGGTGAAATGCACGTCCAAACCGTTCTTGGCCACCGCCTCGATCACCAGCTTTTTGAATTCAGCAGTGCCGTTGATCGTCAGTGTGCTGCCGAACCTCTCCCGGGCCAGCTGGAGTGCTACGGACACCCCGGCTTCGGTAATGCCCGTGCGGCGCATGGAAATGGCTGTGCCTGTGTCCACAAACAGGGTCTTGTCGGTCTGCTTGTCCAGGTAATGCACGTTCTGACTGAACTTGGCCTTACGCGTGTACAGGTCCTTGGCGCTCAGTTCACGGGCTCGCTCACTGGCGGCGGCGGGGTCAAGCTGTTTGGCCAGACGGTCCATGACCCGCTTCACCCGGTCACGCACGCCCTCAGGGCCTGGCCCCCTCGCGCCGCTGATGCTAAAGCCTGGGTCTTCCTTTTCATCGTCCAAAAGATTGCGTATTGCTGCACTGCCCATGAGATTTACCTCGATGTTGGGTTTCGGGTTGTGGAACTGTTCACGCGCTTTGAGCCGCTCGAACGTCAGCACGGAAACCAGCTGCGCCTTGTCTTGGCGGGTTAAGCGTTGATCGGAGAACACGGCGCGCCTGAGCGCGAAATACTGTTGATCGATACGGCGTATGGCCCGGCGATGAGCCGGCGCAATCTGGTTGTGCTGCGCTTCCCGGGTGAAGTACGCGGCCACCGTCGAGGCCTGCCTGTTAACGGTCAGGGCCTTGATCGAGGCGCGCTTGAACACCAGCGCCTTGTCTGTGGGTCTCTTGAGTGGATCGAACAGCATCCGTGCGCGCTGCTCGATGTCAGCCACCGTAGCGACTCGATGCGGGTTTTTGGCGTAGGGCGGGACGACAGACCCCGGCCGCCATTGGCGGGGAGGGCGAGGCTTGTCTGAAGTCCTGGGCCTACGACCGGCAGTGGATCGTCCAGGCGTTGCTGTCGCGGTCGCTGCCTTGGGCACCGACGCGACGGTAGGTGCTCGGTAGAACACCAGCGCGTTGTCAGAAGGCCGCTTGAGTGGGTCAAACAGGCGTCGGCCCCGCTCCTCGATGTCAGCGATGGTGGCGACACGGTGCGGGTTCTTCGCATAGGGCGGGACTACGCGTCCAGCTCGTACTCGGGCGTTTCGGGATTTTCCAGCTCCGGCTCGTCGTCGGCCTGTAGCGCCTGTAGGCGTTGCTGTTCCCGTTGTTTCCTGAGAAACGGCGGCAGTGCCGCTTCCTCCTCTTCCTCGCTCAGCTGTGGACCTGCTCCCTCTTCCTCGTCCTCCTCCTGGTACAGATGATCGCAATCCAGAATCTCCTCCTGGTTGCGACTGTCCCACGTGAACGTGTGCATCACTGGGCAGTAACACCGCACCGTCACGGCTTCGGGCCGATCCGGCTTGCCGGTGATCTGCCACATGGCTGACGGACAGGTCTTGCAGGCCATCGGCAGGTGCGGAAGTGCGTCGCCCCGCAGTTTCAGCAGAACTTCGCTGGTGATCTCTCTGTCGTTGCCCGGTGTGTACGTTGTCATTGTGTTCTCCATGGACTTGGTAGAATTTGGCTTCGCGATCAGCCAGTAGCCGAACACGATCTTCAGGGGATGCTTCGGAATACTGTTTGCGGAACTTGGGGGTGGCCTTGTTGACGTATTTGATTTCCCTCGCTCGCTGCGGCCAGGCAAGCAAGCGCTCCCGAATAACACTGGCTTCAAGCGGTGGTTTCTTGAGTTCGCGCCTGACAATAAAGTCATCCTGAAAGATGGTGTCTTTCAGATTCGTGCCCTTTGCGTCACCTGGCAACTTGACCGAAATATATTCAGTGTCCTTACCTTCATTACGGATGCGCGTCTCGCCGTGTTCAGCTACCAGTGCATAAAAATCGGCACGTGTAGTCACACCACGTTCTATGACCTGCTTGACCAAGTCCTGTTTGAACTGTCGGTTCTTGCCATAGAAGTCATCGCCCTTGTAACGGGACAGGACACTGGCCGCGTCGGTGATGTCCGCACGGACATTCTCACGAGGCGAAGACAGACCATACTTCTGGTTAATATGCTCCTGAAAAGCCTCAAAATACTTCTCATGATTTTTGTACACATCAACCGGATTGGCCTCATTGCCACTCAACAGGTTGATACGTGGGATAATGATGTGAATGTGAGGCTTGCGTTCAATTACGTCACCGGTTTTCCTGTCGGTGACCGTCTTCATTTTGGGCAAGTGCGCTTCGGCATACAGATTGAATTCTTCAGGCTTGTACGCATGCATAAAGAAGTTCTTGAAGTCGGTCGTCACAGCCTTGAGCAATTCAGGTGACACCGTGTCCTCTTTAAAGCTTAGCGTGAACGTGAGGTAACGATCTTGCCCATGATCCGGGATACTTTCGTAGATGGCCCTGGTCACGCTGAGCTGCCCCTCAATGATCAACCGATGGTCCAATTCATCACGCGTAAACTCTCGACCTGATTTATTGCCTTGTTCTAAATACTCCTGCGCTCCGGTGTTATAGCCACTGACTCTAATCAGCATATTCTACACCTGCTAATAAAATCGTCTCGATGACCATCAGCGTTTCAAACCACTTGTCTCTCACACTGTCGGTGATAATGCCCCTGTCACTCGCCGCTTTTGCAATGTAAGCCAACTGAGAAATATTGTTACCGGCTTTATTGACGATAAATACAATTCGTTTCCTAAACCCGGTAAACTCTCTAAATACAGGAGCTTTATTTAAAATCAGCTCCCTGAAAAAGGCTGATGCAGAACAGCCCGCCCGTTTGATCATGTCATCAAACTGGGCCATTTCGTCTTGGGTAAGTCGAAACCGGATGATGTGAACCTTTTTGCCGGATTCGTTAGGTGAGCCACGGTTGTCGTTATGGACTGACCTCGACGGTTTTGGCGGGGCAGTCTCGGGCAATACCGTGAGCAACAGTTGTTGAATAGCGTTCAGCTTATTAAGCCAGTGGAGATACTGCTTTTGATAAAGCGTGCCGTTATAGGGTGCCGAGTTAGCGGAGTAAGCAACTCGGTTTAGAGCATGTCCAGACTTTTCAAATACCTGCTGCATCCGCTTCTTGTCGATTGCGGACTGCTCGAAGGTAGGCGAGCGGCTGATCACCAGGTCACGAAAGAACCGGGCTGGCTTCAGGCCGGATTGCGCGATGGGCTCGGCAAACCGAGCGAACTGTTCATCCGTGAAACGGCATGACACGGCGCATGACTTGTTCACTTTTTCGGCCACAAGATCACCTCCTGGGGGCACCTGGAATGACGACAACCAACAACGACAACAACAAGGGGTTGTACGCCCAAACCCCAGATTTTTTTGTTGGACTGAATGACGGCCCCCAGAAAGCTTCGTCATCCCACATCCATTCCTTCAATTATTATATCG
>NZ_JAGTPK010000063.1 GCF_021147775.1 Pseudomonas californiensis | reverse complement strand
GTTCTTGCTTGCCGCCGTCGCCACGCTCTTTGTACTGAAGGTTTTGTCAACGGCTATTGTGGCAGTGGGGCTTCTGTTCATCGCCTTTCTGCTGTTTGACCAGACCCGGCAGTATTTCTGGGGCTGGGTTTCAGCCATCGCGGGCTTTATGTTGGCTCAGGTGTTGATATCGGTCGTGCTGGCGATCGAAATCGGCTTTATCAACACCGTGATGATTAAAGATGGAATATTGAATACCAACCTGGAGGGGAATCTCACCATCCTGATTGTCTTCTGCACGTTCACAGCGCTGGTCATCGAACTGCCTCAGCAAGCAGCCTCCATCATGGGCGGTGGCCCCTCCGGAGGCGGAATGATCAGCAAAATTTCAGGGTTTGGTGCAGCCAAAAGCATGACCCGTGGTGCCGCCGCCGGCATTTCAAGACTGCGGAGGGGACGCAACAACATCAAATAGCACACCGATATATCGTTACTGGCTACATCCTCTCCCTACTCGCAACACCCTCGCTTCTCTCAGGTACTCCACTATGAATGTCAAACTTGCTTTGAGCGGGCTGCTTTCGGCTGCCTTGCTGACAGGGTGTGGCTCTGCACCCAAACTGTCCGAACCGGAAGGGCAGTGGGAAGACATGCCCTTTACCCATGCCCCTGCGCCTCGCGCCGTACCCGTTACAACGGCTCCACCTTCTGTGCCTGGCCGGGTACAGCCAGCATCGAGTCCCGCGCCCCAGGCCCAGTCGCCCAAGACAACCAGTCCAAAGCGTTCGGCACCCGCCTCCCCGGCAAAGCCAGCCGAGGCCCCGCCCAACGACTTTGAATGCTCCGCGAACTGATCCGCGCAGCGCGTGTTTGTCCCGTTTAGGTGATCTATGAAAAAGCTTCGAAAATCAAAACAGGACGTGATCGAGCAGGAGCGGCAACTGGCCGCCCGTACCAGCATCGACGCGGCCACTGCAAAAGAAATCAGCTTGGCCGAACAGGCATTCATCCATGCAGCGCGGTATTTCGAGAAGAACATCGCCGCCGACGAGAAGGCCAAGACCAAAAACGCTCGTCGCCTGGCGGGCTTCTTCGGTGTGCTGACTTTTATGTCCATCGCCGCCGTGATGGGCCTGACCCCGCTCAAGACCGTGCAACTTGGGCTTGTACGGGTAGACAACAACTCCGGCTACACGGACGTGGTGTGGGCCGACGACAAAGGCAAGCCACAGGAGCAGATCGATGACGAGTTCTGGCTTTCCGCGTATACGCGTTTCCGCGAGAGCTATAACTTTTCGAGTAACGATGCCAATTACGGCATGGTCAAGTTGATGTCCTATGACGAGACCTTTACCGAGTACCGCAACTTCCAGCTTTCCTCCAAGGGCTACTTGGAGGTGTTAGGTACCAACCGGCAAATACGTACTGATATCAACAATATCAACTTCCTGGAACGCAAAGACCGGGAAGGCACCGCCCAGGTGCGGATCACCAAAACTGTGCTGGACCGCAACGGTACCCCCGATCCCCATCTGGACCCAGTGACCTGGGTGGCCACGGTGACCTACGACTACAAAAATCCGGCAAAAAAAGCCGGTGACCAATGGCTGAATCCCCGTGGCTTCGGGGTCAAGGATTACGACAAGACCCAGGAAGTGGGGGTGTCTAATGGGAAATAACGCCGTTTCAGGCATTGTGGCCTTGTTACTCCTGACGTCCGGCTTGCCGGCCTTTGCCGAGAGCATGGGCACCGGTTCGGCACTGGACCGCCGTGTACAGACGGCCATTTATTCGCCGGACGAGGTGTACAGGGTGCAAGCGACGGTAGGCCGTGGATCGCTCGTCCAGCTCCAATCCAACGAGACAATCAACCAGGATACGGGCCTCATGGTCTCGGGCGATCCGAAAGCTTGGTCTATTGGCCCCAACAAGGCTGGCAACATGGTCTCACTCAAGCCGATCACCGATCAGGAACCCGACACAAACCTGACCATTAACACCAATCGGCGTACCTATCTGATTGAGCTGAAGCTGGTCAAGCGCACCCAAGACTCGACGTATCTGCTGCGCTTCACCTACCCCGAGCCGCCGAAAAAATCCGGTGCTGTACGCCGTGACCCTGGCAACCCTTGCGACGGCCCGGTGCAAAACGGCCCTTATCAGAAGCGCTCCAGTTCAGAAAGCCGGTCCATAGCGCCGTATGAGGGCTGGGACAACGGCATGCTCACCTGCTTCCGCTTCACTGGCAATGGCCCGCGTCCGACGCTGTACCAAGTTCTACCAGACGGCACCGAAACGGTGGCCGACATGCACAACGACCAGAACGTAGTTGTAGTGCATGGCGTTGGCCAATTGTTTCGGTTCCGCTTGAACGGCTTGGTTGTAGAGGCCCGGCCTACCGCCCAGGTGAACACGGGGTACAACTTCAACGGGACCACCACTGGTGAGATTCGGGAGCTCAAGCATGCAGAACAATGACAACGACCAGGCCCCGGCGAACACCCCAGGGCCGGACAGCATCGGGCCGCCCGAACCAGCAGCGGCTCCAGCAGCGACCACGGAGCAAGGAGCGGCACCTGAACACGCCCCGGCCTCGGAGCCCGCCAGCACCCAGGCCCGTGGGGCCTTTGACGTGCGGACCAAACGCACAGGCGATGCCCAGAACAAGAAGACCCTTTACCTGAGCCTGGCCGCGCTGGGGTTGGTGGGGCTGCTGGCTATTGCTGCGCTCTGCTACGCCACCATTTCCCAGATGAAAACCACCGGCTCCGATGTCGATGAAACCCACGTCAAGAAGGACGCGACCCTGGACGTGAATCTGGGCAGCGACGACAGCATGAAAAAGGCTCGGGAAGCCAAGCTGGCTGCAGACAAAGCCGAAGAAGAAAGGAAAGCCCGAGCTGAAAGAGACCGATTGGCGAAAGAGCAAAAGGATAAAGAAGACGCCAATCGTGGAAAAACCGGTCAGGACCATGCCGGGAGTGCGCCGCCACCGCCAGGCGCAACCGGCCAGCCCCAACCCATGGTGCAGACACCCCTGCAGCGCAAGCTAGGCGTAGAGCTGTTTGTCACCTCGGAAGATGCGATGGGCACCGGTGCTGCGGATACAAAGCCGCAACAGCCGACCAACGATCAGCCCTCCGGAATGCCGTCTCTAATGGACGGCATGCAAGGCGGATCGAGCAGCGACCTGGGCGGTGATTCTTCCAGCAGAAAACGCAGCAGCCTGAGCAACCTGGGCGGTACCACCTTTGCGCCGGCCAAGGCGTATCTGGCACCGAACCGCAAGTACCTGGTCAGCCACAACACCTACACGCGCTGTGCGCTGTACACCGAAATCATCAGCACCCACCCAGGGCTGGTGGATTGTCGCCTGACCGATCCGTTGTATTCCGCCGATGGCACCACGGTGATTGCGGAGGCCGGAGACAAGCTGACCGGCGAGCAGACGGTTCAGGTCGGCCCAGGCGAAACCAGCGTGTTCACCACCTGGACGGAACTTGAAACACGATCCGGTGCGCGGGCCAAGCT
The DNA here is from genome assembly GCF_021147775.1 of Pseudomonas californiensis. Taxonomy (GTDB): domain Bacteria; phylum Pseudomonadota; class Gammaproteobacteria; order Pseudomonadales; family Pseudomonadaceae; genus Aquipseudomonas; species Aquipseudomonas californiensis. The sequence continues at coordinate 8,935 of NZ_JAGTPK010000063.1, read as the reverse complement.
GGACAGTCTCGGTGCAGGCCCTATGGGCGCCAGTGGTACCGAAGCCTGGATCAATCGTCACTACATGCAGCGCTTTGGCGGTGCGGTGATGTTGTCGTTCATACAGGACGCGCTTCAGGCTGCATCCAACACCACGCAGAAAAGCTCGGGATCCGGGGGCTACACGGTGAACAACAGTGAGCAGAACGTGGAGAGCATGGCCAACAAGGCGCTGGACAGCACCATCAACATTCCGGACACCGGACACCTGCTGCCCGGCACCGTGATGACCGTCATTGTGGCCCGCGACATCGACTTTTCATCGGTTTTCGAGAACCGCTAAGGAGTATTCATGACTGAAGAACAAGGACTTACCGAAGACACGCTGGTCCTGGACTTTCTCGACCAGGCAGGTGTCACCGAGCGCCTGAATCGTCCAGGCACCAAGGACGTGGCCATCAACCGACCATACGAGCTCTGGGTGGACGGTCCAAACGGCTGGGGGTACGAAGAAGCGCCTTGGCTCACCTACGGTTTGTGTTGGAGGCTGGCCAATGCGCTCTGCGCGCTGAACTACCGTGTGCTGGCTCCGCATTCACCGATTCACACGGTGGAGCTGCCTGGCGGGGAACGGGGCCAGATCGTCATGGCTCCGGCGTGCGAGAAAGGCACTTTGTCGACAACGTTTCGAAAACCCTCTCTGGATCGCTTCACCCACATGGATTACGTCAACAGTGGCCGCTATGACCGGGCCAAGGCCATCGCTTCACCGATACTGACCCTGAAAGACTGGCAGCGCGACATGCAGGAGGCCCATGCGGCTGGCCACTGGCACCGGTTCATGGAAATCGCAATCGCCCATCGCCAAAACATCATCATTTTTGGCGGGCCAGGGTCGGGTAAAACCACCTACGGCAAGTCGCTGATCGACATGTTTCCGGTTAACCGCCGCATGATCACAATCCAGGAAATACTGGAGGACCCCATGCCCTTCCATCCCAACCATGTGCATCTGCTCTATGGCCATGTGGTGACGCCCAAAGCCCTTGTGGCCAGCGCGCTACGGATGAAGCCCGATCACCTGTTTCTGGCCGAGCTGACCGGTGACGAGGTGTGGCACTTCATCGAGATTTTGAACACCGGCACCAAGGGCACAGTGACTACCGCGCACGCCAACGACAGTGAAGCAGGCTATGCCCGTGTGTGCGGCCTGGTGAAGCAGTCGGAGGTCGGCAAGGGCCTGGATTACGACTACATCGAACGTCTAGTACGGACTTCATTCGACGTGGTGGTGTACATGGAAAACACCTACATCGAGGAAGTGCATTACGAACCTGAACACAAGCTGGCCTTGCTCAATGGCCAGCGTCTACGCGCTGCATAGGAGAACGCCATGTGGTGGAAAGTATCGTTATCAATCGTGGGCATGATGGCTGTGTGCTTTGTGATCGGGCTGTATGCAGGGGGTGCGATGTTTCTGCACCTGACCCAAGGGCAACTTGATGGCTTGGCGTGGGACACGCTGTGGGAGGCAAGGAAGCTGCCCTGGAACGACCGGCGAATGCTTTACGTGCCGTGGTCTTGGTGTGTGACGGCTGCCCTCACCTTCTTGCCAGTAGGCATCACGTTGATGGCCCTTTTTGTGCGCTTGAAGCCCAAAACCTCGCTGCACGGTGATGCCCGCTTTGCCAACGACCGCGAGCTGCGCCAGTTCGAGTACCAGGGCGAGTACAAGAACACCAGCAAGTAGGCATTGCACCCGCATCGCCGCCTGATACTTCCGAATTTTCTAACCATTCCAATGCACCGATACGCAGTCGGCTATCAGCTGTCTGGCGATTCTCTGTGCCTGCTCAAAGGAAATATGACGATGAATGTAAGTACCGCCCTGACCCTGTCCGCTGTGTTCATGGTGTCCCTGACCGGCTGCGCTACTCAATCACAGGCGGACCGACAGGCGAACCAGCTCGAAGTCATCAGTTACTCGCTCAAGCAGATCCAGGCCAATCAGCAGGTGTCCATCGCTCTGCAACACCAACAGGCCGTCCTACAGGCGCAAAGCAACGAAGCTCAGGCGGTTGAGCGTCGAGCAGGGGGTCGCTGATGGCCAGAGCTAAATCCAAACCCATCAGCCCGGACAACCCCCAACAACGGATCGAGGAGCATCCTGCGTTCCTCCTCGGGAAACACCCCACAGAGGATTCGTTTCTGGCCAGCTATGGGCAACAGTTCGTGATGCTGGCAGCGCCTCCTGGTTCGATGAAAGGCGTCAGTGCGGTGATCCCCAACCTGTTGAGCTACCCCGATTCAATGGTGGTCAACGATCCGAAGTTTGAAAACTGGGATATTACTTCGGGCTTTCGCGCCTCAGCTGGCCACAAGGTCTACCGCTTTTCGCCGGAGCGCCTGGAAACGCACCGCTGGAACCCGGTCAGTGCCATTAGCCGCGACCCGCTGTACCGGCTAGGCGATATTCGTACCCTGGCTCGCGTGTTGTTCGTCTCCGACAACCCGAAAAATCAGGAGTGGTACAACAAGGCCGGTAACGTCTTCTCATCAATCCTGCTGTACCTGATGGAAACCCCGACCATGCCTTGTACGTTGCCCCAGGCCTACGAAATTGGCTCATTGGGTACCGGGATGGGGACATGGGCTCAGCAAGTCATCGAGCTGCGCAGTACCGGCCCTAATGCACTCACCGTTGAAACCCTGCGCGAATTGAACGGTGTGTTCGAGGCGTCGAAAAACAAGAGCAGCGGTTGGTCCACTACCGTGGATATCGTGCGTGACGTGCTGTCGGTGTATGCCGAAAAAACGGTGGCTTGGGCGGTGTCAGGTGACGACATCGACTTTGCCAAAATGCGCGAGGAGAAGACCACCGTTTACTTCAGCGTGACGGAAGGAAACCTGAAGAAGTACGGCCCGTTGATGAACCTGTTCTTCACCCAGGCCATACGGCTTAACTCCAAGGTCATTCCGGAGCAAGGCGGGCACTGCGCAGACGGTACGCTGCGATACAAATACCAACTGGCCCTGATGATGGACGAATTCGCGATCATGGGTCGCATGGAAATCATGGAAACCGCGCCTGCGCTGACCCGAGGTGCCGGTCTGCGGTTTTTCCTCATCTTCCAGGGCAAGGATCAGGTTCGCGCTATCTACGGCGAAACAGCTGGCAATGCCATCATGAAGGCGATTCACAACGAAATTGTGTTTGCCCCCGGTGACATCGAGTTGGCCAAGGAGTACAGCAAGCGCTTGGGCGATACCACCGTGCGCGTGCATAACCAATCGTTGAACAGACAGAAGCATGAAATTGGTGCTCGAGGTCAAACAGACAGTTACAGCGAACAGCCCCGGCCCTTGATGCTGCCCCAAGAGGTGAACGAGTTACCTTTCGACAAGCAATTGATTTTTGTCCAAGGCAACCGGCAGACAGAGCCCATGAAAATTCTGGCGCGCAAGATCATTTACTTCGAAGAGGAAGTATTTAAAGCGCGACAGAAGATGACGCCTCCGCCCTTGCCTGTAGGGGACGCTACCAAAATCGACGCGCTCACTGTGCCGGTGCGCACCGTTGAAGCCAGGGTGGCAGTGGCCAACACAAAGCCCATGCAGGCCGAACAGCGGCAGCGCTGGAATCCCAGACACACAAAAGCCCCAACTACCGAAGTGGCTCAGGCCGAAGCGGACAAGGCCAAGGCCAAGGCTGACGATACCTCCGAACCGATGTAGTCCCCCACCGGCGCACCCAAGCGCCTGCAGGAGCAAAAATGAATATCTTCAGAAGAACGGCTGACCGCCAAGGTCAGGCCGCTGGCAACGCCGTGCCCGGTCGCGGCAAAACGCGGGTCTGGTCACTGTTCGCAATGTGCCTGTTGGGCAGCGGCTCAGCCTTCGCCGGCGACCCGTGCAAGTCCGTGCTGTGCCTCTACGGCAAATTCACCGGCAACAGCGGCGGCAGCGAGTGCCGCAGCGCCGAACAGGACTACTTCAGCATCCTGGTTAAGAAGCACGGGAACATCAAATGGAGCCAGACCGCCACGGCGCGCCAGGACTACCTCAACAGCTGCCCTGGTGCTGATCAGAGCTACACCCAAAAAATCAACGACAAGTTCGGCAAGGTCCGGGGCTAAGCCCCAGATCCTGACAAGGAGAACACCATGCGAGTATTCATTGCGGAAAAGCCCGCCTTGGGCCAGGTCATTGCCGAGGCGCTGGGCACCGTCATACGCAAGGACGGCTATTTCGAGTGCGGCAGCAACGACATTGTCACCTGGTGCGTGGGCCACCTGCTCGAACTGGCCCCGCCCGAGGTGCACAACCCCGATTATAAAAACTGGGTTCAGGCCGACCTGCCCTTGAAGCTGCGCCCGGCCAAGTACCAGCCCATTGCCCGTACTCGCGACCAGCTCAAAGTGGTCCAGCAGCTGATCGGTCGCGCCTCGGAAATCGTCCACGCCGGTGACCCGGACGACGAAGGCCAGTTGCTGGTCGACGAGGTCCTGGTGCATTTCGGCAACACCGCGCCGGTCAAACGCATCCTGATCAACGACATGAACGCCAATGCCGCCCGCAAAGCGTTGGACGGTCTGCGCGACAACACCGAGTTTTACGGCCTGTTCCAGAAGGCACTGGCCCGCAGCATCGGTGATCAGTTGTACGGGTTCAACATGACCCGCGCGTGCACCCTGGCCGGTAGGGCCAAGGGCGTTAAAAGCGTGTTGTCAGTGGGCCGCGTCCAAACCCCGATCCTGGGGCTGATCGTTAATCGTTACCTGGCCAACAAGGGGCACGCCAGTGCATTTTACTACACGGTTGCGGCAAGCCTGGCCTTTGGTAGCAGTCGTCCCCAGGCCCGCCTCGTGGTGGCCGTAGATGCCCCGATCGATGACAAGAACCGCATCATCGACGAGGCGTATGCCACGCAGGTAGCCGGTGCGTGCCGAATGAAGCCTGCAGACGTGATCGAGGCCCGTGTGGAGGAGAAGCAAACCCAAGCACCCTTGCCGTTCGCATTGCTCGACCTTCAGGTGTACATGAGCAAGACGCACAGCATCGATGCCGAGAAAACCCTGGCCCTGACCCAGGCGCTGCGTGAGAAGTACAAGGCCATCACCTACAACCGGTCCGATTGCAGTTACCTGTCCGACGAACAATTTGCCGAGGCTCCGCAGACCTTGAGCCTGCTCAGCGAAGCCCTACCCGACCTGACCGGGATGTTCACCGAGGTGAATTCAGAACGTAAAAGCCGGGCTTTCGACGACAGTAAGGTCTCGGCGCACACCGCGATCATCCCAACCGCAGTGAAGATCGACATTGCCCAGCTGAGTGACGATGAGCGCGCCGTGTACTTGGCCATCGTCAAACGCTACGTCGCGCAGTTCTTGCCCGAGAAGCGCTACCTCAGTGCTGAGGTGCGTTTTGGCGTGAACGGACACACCTTCGTTGCGCGCTCCACCAAAGTGACGCAGCCCGGCTGGACAGCGCAGGTCACTGAAGAAAACGAACAAGACGAAGATGCGTCGGACGCTGCCGAGGTCGCAAGCCCCTTCGATGCTCTGGCGGATCTAAAGGTCGGTGACGCCGGAGTTTGCGACGGCATCACGGTGGCCAAGGAAAAGACCAAGCCCCTGCCGCTCTACACCGAAGCCGAGCTGCTCAAGGACCTACGGCGGGTCGCTAAGTATGTAAAAGACCCGCGCATCAAGCAGCTGCTGATCGATCGTGACCAGGGCAAGAAAGGCGAGAACGGTGGCATCGGCACTCCGGCGACCCGTGGCGCGGTGCTGGCCAAGCTGCAAGAGCGGGGTTTCTACGCGGTAGAAAAGAAAAAACTGATCCCCACCGCATTGGGTCTGGAGTTCATCGCCGCGTTACCAGCGATTGCGACCACGCCAGATATGACCGCGCTCTGGCATGAACAACAACAGATGATCGAAGCCGGCGAACTGACCGTCGACGCGTTCCTGGACGAACTGGAGGCCTTCATCGCAGACCAGGTGCAGAGCATCGATCTGGGCAACGTGCAAGGCGACGGTAAGCCCGTACTGGACAGTCTGAACGCCCAGTGCCCCATGTGCGGCAGTGACCTGGCCGTCACCCCGCGAGTGATCGGGTGTCGCGCCTGCGCCTTCAAGTTCTACCCGGAAGTCAGCGGCAAGATGCTGTCCCCCGGCCAGATCGAGGCGCTGCTGACGAATGGCAAGACCGGGGTACTCAAGGGTTTTCACAGCAAGAAAACCGGCAAGTCCTTTGAAGCGGCCCTGAAGCTCAATCACGAAGCCAAGCTGGAATTCGTATTCAGCCGCAAACCCACGCGCGCGTGACCCCTCTCCACAACGGAGGCATTAGCTATGCCAGAAGAACAACAGCCCAAGGCTGCGCAGTGGCCAGCCGGTAACACGATGGCGGCGCACTGCCCCAACTGTGAAACCCCCGCAATCGTCGGTATCGTCAATGTCAGGGCGTGGGAAATGACCTGGCGTCCGGTGGATTGCGACACCTGCTTTTCTGAGTTTGGGTTGTGGGCAGACGGCACAACGGCCTTGATATTGAGAACTCCTGCGCGGTCATCAGCTAGGGGCCGCGAGCTGCTGAACACGACGATCCATTTTGACCCCGACGCAAGCAAAAACGCCCCATATACCACTGCCGTCGAAATCTTGCTGGGCGGTGTTGGCCGTCTGATGTTTCCCGATGGAACCGAGCAGTTTGTGGACGATGACGCCGACCCTGCACTGATCTATTCGCCGCGCCTTCAGCCTGAAGCCCTGGAGCGATTCTGCGAAGAACACATGGACCATTACGAGCGGTTCCATGAAGAGCATGAAGCGCAATTGGCAGGCTTCGAACGTGTCGCTATGGACGCTTTTTGGTAGGCCTATAGGTCACGCAATACCCCTTCCCCCTTTAAAAACTCATCGAAGAAGGAGCGCATCATGGCGCGTGGAATCAATAAAGCGATCCTGGTAGGCACCTGCGGACAAGACCCGGACGTGCGTTACCTGCCCAACGGCACTGCGGTAACCAACCTGAGCCTGGCCACCAGCGAGCAGTGGACTGACAAGCAAAGCGGGCAGAAAGTCGAGAAGACCGAATGGCACCGCGTGTCGCTGTTTGGCAAGGTGGCAGAAATTGCCGGCGAATATCTGCGCAAGGGTTCGCAGGTCTACATCGAGGGCAAGCTGCAAACCCGCGAGTGGGAGAAGGACGGCATCAAGCGCTACACCACGGAAATCGTCGTAGACATGCAGGGCACGATGCAGCTCCTGGGTGGCCGTCCACAGGCCGACTCCCAACAAGGGCAGAACGGCCACGGTAACGGCGGCAGTGATTACCAGGAACCCCCTCGGCAGCAAGCCTCCCAGCAGACGGCACCGGAAAAATCGTCCGGCAAAGGCAAAGCCGCACCAAAACCTCCACGTGCATCAGGCAAGCAGACTCAGGCCAAAGCGCCCGCACCTCAACCCGCTGGGGATTTTGGAGCCGGAGATGACGATATCCCCTTCATGGACCCTTACCGGTTCAGCTGGATGCTGGTCTGACCCACCCACAAAGCGATCTTGTCCACGTCAGGTGCCGCGCTCCCGGCTCGTCGTGACGCGCCTTATCGTCGCGTCGAACGGAAGCACGGGCGCAGCGCACACTTGACGCTACCTCGTTCAGAAAAGGCTCACCTTGGGAGTGTGGGGTAGCTTCACCACCCCGCGCTCCCGAGGTCAACGCGGCCGTTGCAGGATGACAAGGGCAGCGCCCTTGGTGTTCAAAACCGCCCGGCATTAACAAATTTCAGATCAAGCACACCGAGTAGTGATTACCCGGTGCGAACCCCTTTATTCAAGGACTACCCAAATGAAAGCCATCAAAAAGAAAATCGTGGTCATCAATTACACCGGCACTGTTGGCAAAACTACCATCGCCGCAAACCTGCTGTGGCCACGCATGGGCGGCGCGCCGCTCTATGCCATCGAGTCAATCAACGAAACGGCCGAGAACCTTGGTCTGGATGTAGAGAAGCTGCGCGGCGATGCATTCCGCGAGTTGTTCAAACGACTCATGCTTGAGGATCAGGCCATCATCGATGTTGGAGCGTCCAACGTTGAAGATTTCATGGCCAACCTGGAGGAGTTTGATGAAGCCCATGAGGAAGTCGACTACTTCGTTATCCCGGTCACTTCAGGCACCAAGGAGCAAAAAGAAACGGTCAGCATGATTAGTAGCCTGGCCTCACTTGGCGTACCTCCTGAAAAGATCCTTGTATTGTTCAATCGTGTCAAAAAGGACGTGAAAACAGAGTTTCCGATTATTTTTGCTTTTCACCAGCGCGCCAGTGCGTTCACGTTAAATACTGAGTGTGCGGTGTTCGAATCAGAATTGTTTGACGCTTTGTCTATCCACCGAATTTCAATGCAAAGCGTCATGGACGATGACACCGACTACAAAGCACTTCTTAAGGACAGAGAGGCTAGCGCACAAGAGCGTGATCGTTGGTCTGATATGTACGGACTGAAGCTCTTGTGTAAAGGCGTCAATCGTAAGCTTGATAGGGTATTCGCAGCACTGTTTGGCCTTGAGGTGATCAAATGAGTGAACATGAAACTATTCCTTCTACTGCGCGTGATGCTCTGATCATAGAGCTTCTGAGCGATGTAGGCCGCTTGCATGATGACGTCAAAAGCATTCCGAAGCTGCTTGAAATATCCATGAGGGATTCACTGGATATCTTGGCCGACGCAGTAGAGGATGCGGAAGACACCGCATTGCTTTTGCAAGAAACGACTAAGGAAGTCATTCAAGCGACTGCTGCCAAAGCAGGTGTGGACGTTGCTTTGGAAATGTCCACGGCCATTCACCAGAGTTTAGAGCGAGTGTTCGAACCTGCTTTGCAGCGCGCAGCGATCAAAATCGAAGACTTGGAAAAGCGAGTCAGCGCTTTATCCGGAAATTTTCGTGA
>NZ_JAGTPK010000062.1 GCF_021147775.1 Pseudomonas californiensis | reverse complement strand
CGGCAGCGCTGATGACGTCCTGGCGCAGCGACGTCCCTTCCCATTTCACGATGACGTCGAGTTGTTCAGGCAGGGTTTTGGCATCTGCCATTTCTTTGTTGTACTGGACCCTTTGCTGCGTCGCGAGCCAGTTGTTGTCCAGGTTGGAGATGGACGCATTGTTGGCCGCTGCTGCGCCTGACGGATCGCTCATGGCCGCAATGCCGGTCACGAAGGTGCTGACGATATTGCGTTTGGCTTCGCGCTTGGCATTGGCTTGTGTGCAGGGGGTTCGCTGGGCAGCTCTGACCGCTCGACCAAGCACCGGCGCAACCCGGAATCGACTGTGCTACCAGTTCGAAGTGATTTCATGCATGCCGATGGAAGAGCAGGAATTGGTACGTGGACTGCTCGATGCGGTGATTGTGAAACACTAGGTAGCCGGGGCCATTGCTCGTGCAGCAGGGCCAGCGACTAATTGGAAGGAGTAATCGAAAGGCGGTAGATCTGTGTATTACAAAGGTAATACACCGCACACCAGTGTTTATTGGGCGAACCCTGTGTTTTGTATTACAAATGTATAACAGCACCCAGAAGACAGAAGCCGGATAACTAATTGATACATATAGAAAATACCCACCTCGCGAGAGGTGCGTGATGTGTATTGAGATTTTGCTCCTGTTAAGGGGCGAAAAATCATGCTCAAAAAGGGCGTATTGAGCAACTAGACCATAGGTCGTCAGGGTGGGTGCAAAAGGGATGAAACTTGACTGCAGAAAGGATGTAAATAGGATGCAGAAAGAGTGCAATCAGGGTGCAGATAGGGTGCAAAAACACCGGCGCAAGGCCGGTGTCGAAAGTGTCAGATCAAGTTGAAACTTCTACAACTCACCAAACCTCATGGGTCTCGGCTCTGTAATTCTTTTCAATACGCTCAACAAGCAATGGCGCACTGATAATTCCTCTTGTGGAATGCTTCAGCTCTTCCGAGCTAATCTCTCTCTCCAGCCGAAGTGCTTCGCTTCCATTCCATAGCCAAATAGAGCCTCCCGGCCCGCCATTCCTGGAACGGAACGTAGGAAACACTTGTAACCTTTCGGGAACCGGAACATTTGCCACAACGGATAGAAGGCCTTGATTTACCGCACTTTGAACAACAAAAAATGCGGAAAATTGTGGTTCACCATCAACAACAACCGAAAAATCTTTTGGTTTTTCATTATGAAATCCGGGGAAAATACGTATTAAAAAACCAAATTCCGGATGCTTATGAGTAACTTGCGCATATGCGACACCCTGCGAGGTTAACACCTGCAAAATGTCGCCCAGCTTTACCTTCTTAGCCATTTAAAATCCTTCATATCCAGCTTTTTTCAGCAGCTCGGCGCCGCGAATCAAACCCTGCTCATACTTAGTCGGGTTTTTGACAGACGATATAGAGTTAATCTTATTGATTAACGTGCCGCCATCTTTACCAAGGCCATGGTAGTCGATCAGTGTTTGCTCGACTGCCCGTGCGTCAGCACGTGAAAGGTTCTGTAAACCCTCTATTCTGTCAATCGTGATGCCTTTTTCTCTGAGGTGAGCTTGACCGCGCTTAACTATGTCGTCGGTTATTCCAACATAACGAGTCACGCCATCAACAACACAGTTATAAACACAGGTCTTTCCGCCTATAGAGGCAACTTCACCTGCGCCTTTTGCACCAACCGGTGTCCCGCCCCCTCCAGTCTCACCCTCTCCCAACCTATGCTTCTTGGGCTCCATCGTGACGGTTTTCGACTCGCCCTTACCTTTACGGCCCTTGATCACGCCTGTCAAGACACCGGCGAAGAACTCGCCGCCTCCGATCAGTACGTTTTCTTCCGCTTCGTTTTTGTTGAGGATCCTTCCCTCAAGGCCGTTCGCAAGCTGGGTACCGACTAACTCGTTATATGCCTCGATCTGCCTTATTATCTCTTCACCCGGAGGAGTCGCTGATAAGGCGTTGATAAGGGCCGCTTGCAGCAGCCCTTTAGGACCTTGAGCCAGGGCAACTACAGCTGTGATCGCCTTCTCCTGACCGGGGTGGTCTGCAACGTACTGGTTGAACCCCACCATTTGTCGTAGCACTTCTTGCGACACCGTCAGTTCACCGTTGTCGCTTTCAGTGATAAAAGTCTCATCCAGATACAGCAGGTTTCCCTCCATGCCTGTGTTGAGTAATTTAGCGGCTGCTTCGATCTGTTTGACGTCGATCTTGGAAAGATCAAGCTTCGACAGCCCGTCAACCTCAGCCATTACCTTGGCCTGAAACTCAGGGTCAGCCATGGTGTTCATGGCCTGCGTCCGGGTCATCCCGCCCTCAAGCAACGAGTCCATGGTACGTTCGGCGAACTGCGCACCGCTGATGCTTGAGGCACCCGCGTCCATCTTTCGCCCCAGGACACTTTCTATCTTGTTTACGGCCCTATTGAAGCCTCGCGTGGCATTTTCAAAATTCTGTCGAGCGGTATCGTCGTAGGCCAGAAGCTCCTGGGTCCACTTCGTCGTTGTTTCTATAGGTTTGCGGGCAGCGTCAAGGGAAGAATCCGATGCATACAGGTCTGTGCGATGCTCATCATCGCGGGTGATCTCATAGGCCTTGGTGACATCGCGATTCAGGCCGGCAGTTGAGTCTTTGCCCGCTGCGGCATCACCACGCACGACCACGTCGCCAGCACCTACTGTGCCGCGTACGATCTGTTGACGATCCTTCTCGTAGTTCCAGCCTTCTAAGCTCCAGCCGTTATCGCCCTCTGTGCCTTTGCCGACCTGGCTCTGGTCCTGAACGGCGCCGCCGCTACTGCCGTAGGAACCGCCAACGTTGAGGTAGTAACCGTGCTCCTTGTCCTTGCCGGCGATATCGCTGAAGCCAAGCGTGTTGGTATCGAGCTTCAGGTTGCCGGTGTCGGAGGCGATGAGCGCGCCATCGAGTTGGGTGTGGTTCCCTGTGCGGATATCGACCTGGTCTTTGCCGGTGATGCTGGTCTGCTGTTCGATCCAGTGAGTGGACCCGTTGGTCTGACCGTAGCCAGCCGAGCCGCTGACGCTCCCGCCAAAGCCCACGACGACGGTGGCGCTTAGGTCGTATTCCTTGCCTTCGACCTTACCGGTGTTGGCGACGGAGGTGACGTTCAAATCGCGCCCTACGCGCCCGACGACTTCATTGCCCCGTAAAGTGGCGCCGCTGATGTTGGTGTCCTGGCCGCTGGTAAAGCCCAGACGGTTGCCTGCGTACAGATAGGCTTCCTGTTGCTGCAAGCCTTCGCGTTCCAGATCGCCCTTGCCGATGTTGACACTGGCGTAAACGCCGATCCCGCCGGGGCCAAATGCAAAGCCTGCTTCGCCGCCGCCGTTTTTGCGGGTGTTGTCGGTGGTGCTGTTGTTCTGGGCCGCTTTGATGTTCAGGTCGTTACCGGCGCGCAGGTCGATGTCGCGCCGAGCCTGGACCTGAGTACCGATGAGGTTGAGGTCATTGCTTGCTTGAAGGTTGACGTCACGGCCAGCCTGCAACGCGGTTACAGTCGAGGATTCCTGGCTCTGGTCGCCGCTGGCAATGCCGTTGCTACCACCGATGCCAAGCTTGATGCCGCCGCTGGTGCCGCCGTGGATGCCACCCCAGCTCTGACGCTCGCGGGTTTCCTGGCTGTAGCTGCCTTTGACGGCGTCAAGGGTGACGTCGCGACCTTTGACGTTGATATCGCGGCCTGCCTGCAACTGGCCGCCGCTTACCTGCACGTCATTGTTGGCCAGCAGATTGAGGTCATTGCCAGCGTTCAGGGTCGAAGCGCGGTTGGTTTCTTCGACCACCTGCTGGCTGTTGCTTTGCTTGCTGTTGCCGATTTTCAAATCACCCGTCGGGCCTGACAGGAACTGCCCGACGCTATCGACTGCCCTGAGTGTACTTGAGCCCTTGCTGACAGCATCATCGCCTTGTGCGGCGCCACTGACTGCATCCCTGGTGCTGCCGTAATTATGGTTAAGGCTCAAGCTGAGGCCGTTGCGTTCGGTCTCGCGCTGGCGTTCGATCAACTGCTTCTCACGAGCCGCATCAATCTTGATGTTGCGTCCTGCGGTCAGGTTGATGTTGTTGGACGCTTCAAGGTCTGAGCCGGACTGGTTGATGTCGCGCTTGGCAGTGACATCCAGGTCTTCGCCGGCCCGTATCTGGCTGGCTGCGGCGGTCTGTTGCTCAAGGCGGTTTTTCTCTCTGGCGCGATCCACACCTGCGAAGAAGGTCACGCCGTTGGCGTTGGAGGACACACCGATGCCGCTCTGGCGGTTCTTTTCCCAGTCCTGATTGGAGTTGCTGTTCTGAGCAGCCAGCACGTTGACGTCCTGACCGGCGTTCAAGCGGACGTTGCCGCCTGCGTTGATGCTGCTGCCGATAACATTGATGTCTCGCTCGGCTTGCAGGCCTGCATCGCGTACCGCATTGACCTGGCTGCCTACGCTGGTCGTGCTCTGTGCCACCCGGCCTGCTTCCTTTGCCGACGAGATGGACAGGAAACCACCGGACACCGACAGCCCGGTCTTCTTCTTGTACGCTTCGCTGCGGCTATAGGCTTCGTCGTTGGCCGATATCAGGTTGATGTCACCGGTCTTGTCTTGAAGCCCTGCTCTCAGGTCTACGTCATTACCAGCGCTAACCTCACTCGCCCGCAGCCTGATGTCCTTGCCCGATGCAATTACCGCGTCTTCGCCAGCATTCAACTCGCTCGCGACTTGTGTCGCGCTGGTCTTGAGTTCGCTTTTACCGCTCTTGGACAAGCCCATGAAGCCGGATTTGGATGTCTTGGTATAAGCACCGTGCTCTTCAACGCCTGAAAGTACGGCCACATCACGTGTTGCGCCTACTATCAGATCGTTGCCTGCCGTCAGTTGGCTGCCGATGATGCTCACATCACGTCCACCATTGACGTTAACGCCACCGTTGGCCGCCTTGCTGGCGTTGACGGTGAGGTCTTGCCCTGCGGTTATCTCGGACGCGACGTTGGTGCTGTCGTAGCTTTCTTGTTGTTTGCTGCTGCTGCGACCAAATGAGCCTTTGCTTTTCTTGGAGTAGAAGTACGAATTCTCGTCCAGGCCAGACGCAATGCTCATATCTTGCGCTGCATCCAGAGCGACGTTGCCGCCTGCGTTGACACGGCTGGCGACAACATCAAGATTTTGGCCTGCATCAAGGGCAAGGTTGCTCCCGGCCTTGAGTTCACTGCCCTGCTGGCTGACCGTTCGCGTCTCCAGCGTGGTCTTCTTGTTGCGCGACACATATTCGCTTTCGTCGGCAGCCGCGTCGACCTTAATGTTCCCGGCCGAGCGCAGCGCCACATCCCGCCCAGCCTGCGCCTGGCTCGCCGTTACCGCGATGTCGCGTTTGGCCTGGGCGTTGATGTCCTGGCCGGCGGTGACGGTTGCGCCCAGTTGCGTGGTGCTGGAGGTGGTGTGATTCGGGCCGTTGGCGCGGCCTTGCTGAGTTTGTACGGAGGTTACCGTCACGTCACGCCCGGCAACGAGGTTGGCGTCGCGGCCAGCCTGCAGTACACCGCCTGCGTTGTTCACATCACGACCGGCGCTCAGAATCAAGTCGTTGGCGGACTCGACACGTGCGGCATTGTTGGCGAAGTCTTCACGCCACGTAGAGGCGCCAACCGCGCTTTGGTGGCTGACCACGGTGCGTTCGTTGGTGACGTCGCCATTGGCAGACGCCAGTGCAACATCGCGACCGGTCACGATGCCGCCCGCACGGTTGATCAAGTCGTTGTTGGATTGCAGGTTCAGGCGTTCGTTGGCCTGGACCAGGCCGTCGTTGATGAGGCTGTTGCCTGCGGTGCCGCGCAGATTGCCGCTGGCCCGTAACACGCCGACGTTGGACAGGTTGTTACCCGCCATCAGGTTTACATCGCTGCCCTGAATCAATGCGCCGTTGTTGGCGAGGCGGTTGTTGGCCTGTGCCAGGTACAACACCGGGACCAGCACGTGCTCACCACGCACCACCTGATCTTCCATCCAGACAATGTCGTGGGTCAGTGCCGCGACCTGTTCACCGGTCAGCGCAACACCCACGCTCAGGTTCAGCGGGTCCTTGCTGGCAATGGCGTTGTCCATCAGGTACTTGAAGACTGCCTCGTCGCTGGTCAGGCCGTCGATGAAGCGCTGGCCCGTGCGTGCTACCACAGATTGCTGAATCAGGCGCTGCTCGTAGTAACCGTCGCCCAGACGTTTCCAGGCCGCATCGGGGTTGTAGCCAATGTTATCGAGCAGATAGCTGGAACTCAGGAACTGACGCAGGTCAGTCAGCGCCGGGTTGGTTTCAATCAGGTACCGGTGGGGCTGAGCCGATCTTGCTACCCCCAGCAGCTGTGCACCGCTGCCTTGCAGGTCGGTTGCGCTCTGCGAATCACTCAGGCGGAACAGACCATTCTGGCCAGTCGGCAGGCTGAAGCCCGGCAATGCAGTCGGGTTGACCGGTTGCTGGGTGAGATCGGGCGCCAGTTGACGGTTGAGCGGGACGGCTGTTGCATAAGTGCTGCCCGGCGCGCTGGTGTCGGTGCGCGCGCCGCCGCTGACGTAGGTAAAGCCACGCTGCACCACCGAGTTGTCAAAATTATTGCCTGCCCGGATGTCGACCGCCCCGCCCGCCTGTATCACGGCGGCATAGGTCTGAGGATCAAAAACGGTCTTGTTGATGGTGCGCAGCTCTGAAACTTCCCGCTCGGTCAGCGAGATGAAATTACTCATCGCCGCTTCCAGACCGCTCAGGTTATTGACGTTATAGCTCGCGCCGCCTTCGGAGTACTGCTGGTTGAACGTGCTTGCTGCGTTTTCCCAGCCGTTGTCATTGCGGGTACGTTCTGAGACGAAGACACGGTCGGTCTGGGTCTTGCCCGGCACAACACCGATGTTCTGGAAGTTGTTGAATGAGGCACTCAGCGTACCGCCGCTGGCCACGGTGCTGCTGCTATTGAGGAAGTCGCCGCCCTGAAGCGTCATGTTGCCGCCGGACGTGATGCTGGAGGCTGCGCTTGCGCCGGTGACTTCCAGTTTTTCCAGCTGTTGGATCTTCCAGACGTGGTGTTCCTTGCCCCCGCTGCAGTCCAGGTTGCCGGTGCCTGCGGTTGTACAGGACAACTCGTCGATACGGCCGCTGTAGATACCGGCATCGTTGACGGTCAGAACGTCACGAATGTTCTGCACCGAGTTGGCTGCCAGCAGCATGCTGCCGTCGCTTGTCAGCGTGCCGGAACGGTTGATGATGGAGTTGGCGAAAGCCCCTGCAGCGTCACGGCTGATGCGCAGGTTGCCCATGCTGTAGACGTCGGCGGTCTTGTTGGTGAAGTCGTTCACCAGCAGCGACATGTTGCCGCCGCTGAATATCAGGCCGTTCTGATTCAGCAGCGAAGGCGTGTTGACGGTCAGGTCTTTGGTAGCCCCCAGGGTGCCGAAGTTATTCACAGTGCCTGCGTTGATCTGCATGTCGGCGCTGCTGGTAATACGGCCCTGGGTAGCCAGAATGCCGTCGATGTCGATCACGCTGTTGCCGCCGCTGGCCAGACGCGCCTTGGCGTCTGTCAGGTCGAGACGGGCTGCCTTGAGGTCGAACTTGCCCACGCTGGTCATGCTGCCAGCACCGCTGTAGGCGCCTGAAAGATTGACGTCCAGGGCACCGTCGCTGGCGATCAGGCCGTCGTTGACCCAGTTTTCGCCGCGACCGACGAAGCGCGTGCCCGCCAGCAATCGACCGCCGCCCAGTTGTCGGAAGTTCTTGATGTCCATTTCAAGGCTGGCGGCCTGTAGCGTAGTGCTGTTGGTCCAGCTGTCACCGGTCAGCTTCAGGCTGCCGTTAGTGGTCAGGCTGCCGCCTGCGTTCTGCAGCAGGGGCAGGCCCAGGTCCAGTGTGCCGTTGCCGACGTGGAGTATCGAGCCGCCAGTATTGATGAGGCTGCCGACGGCAACCTGAAGGTCGGTATTGGCGCTTTCCAGTTGGCCGTTGGTGTTGTTCAGCACGCCAGTCAAGGTCAGCGAAGACGAGCCAGAGGTGCCCAATGCGCGCAACTTGCCTCGCGAGTTGTCCACGCTGGCAGCCTTGAGGGCGAAACCGTTGCTGCTTTCAATGATGCCCTGGCGGTTATCCAGTGCAGAGGACAGGTCGAAGTCGATACGTGAGCCGGACACTTCGCCGCCACTGTTGCTGAAACTGTTGCCGCGTACCTGCACCAGGCCGCCCGACAACGCACCATCACGGTTGGTGAACGAAGCTGTTTGTATCAGCGCGTCGCCACCCTGGGCGGAGATGTCGCCGCCGGTGTTATCAATGCCACCGCGTGCGGCCAGCAGCAGACTGCGGCCCTGGATCACGCCGCGCCTGGCGTCCAGCTTGCCGTTGCGCAACAACCCGGACAGGTCCGTGCGGACCTGACCCGCGAGGCTGCCCAGTGCACCTGCGGTGTTGTCGAGGCTTGCGCCCGTCACCGTCAGATCACCTTTTTGCGCGACGATACTGCCGTTGACGTTACTCAAGGCACCGCTGGCGAGGGTCATGCTGCCGTTGCTTTGCAGCGTGCCCTTGTCGTTGTTGAGTGTGTTGGCGGTCAGGTCCAGCGTGCCGTTCTGGCTGTAGATCAAGCCATCATTGCCGTTCTGCACGGTGCCGCGGGAGGTGATCGCGACGGTACTGCCTGCGAGTGTGCCCTTGTTGCGGTTGTCCAGGTCGGTGGTCAACAGCGTCAGCAAGCCCTGACTGCTCAACCGTCCATTCTGGTTATTGACCTGTGCCGAACGCCGCACCAGCAGATCGCTGCCGCTGATCACTTGCCCGTTGGTATTGGTCAGCGTGCCGATCAGATCAAGGGTTATCCCGCCATTGCTGACCAGCGTGCCGCCCGTGTTGTTGAGCGTATCGCCATCGAAGCTCAAGCCTTTGGCGCCGGAAAGCAGGCCACCCAGGTTATTCAGTACTGTGGCGTTGAGGGCCAGGTTGTCGCCGCCGGTGATTCGGCTTTTGGCGTCGTTGTCGAGTTGCGCGGTGGTGATGCTCATCGGTTTGGCTGCGCTGAACGTGCCGCCGTCGTTGGTCACTCGCGCGCTGCTGACCGTCAGTGCGTCGTCACTGACGAGCTGCCCTGAGCTGTTGACCAGGCCACCGCTGACGTTGACGGTCTGAGCGCCGGCGCTTGAAAGCAGCCCTTTGTTGTTGTCCAGGCGGGCAGCGTTGATGTCCAGACTGCCTTCGCTGAGGATCTTCCCGGCGCGGTTGTCCAGCGTATCGCCGATGATCAGGCCAAGCGTGCTGCTTGCGGCCAGCGTGCCCTGGTTGACCAGGTTGCGGGCTTGCACACTCAGGGTGCCGTTCCTGTTGCGTGTATTGTCGGCGTTGACCCCGGATTCGATAACGCCGGTGTTCTTGAGCTGACCGGCTTGCACGACGATAGATTGACCTGCAACCAGGTCCTTGCTGTTGTCCAGCGTGCCCGACGCGCTCAGCGCCAGTTGTCCGGCGGCATAGGCTGGGCCGGTGACAGTGATATCACGCGCCTTGGCGACGATATTGCCGCTGGCCGCGCTCTGGTTCATGGTCAGCTTGCCATTGGCATCGATCTGAATATCGCCACCACTGGCGGCGAGGTCCCCGGCAAGCTTCACGCCTACGCCTGCTTCGGTGCCGACCAGCTTGACCGCACCCGCATACATGCCGCCCAGCGCCGAGCTGTCGATGGCCAGTTCGGGCTTCGCGCTGCCGTCATCTGCCAGCGGAGTGGCTTCCAGCGTCTGGTCATTGACGTCGTTACGACCCGCAATGATGTTGAGTTTTTTGGCTTGAAGCCTGGCGTTGATCTTCGCGCTGCGCGTGATGATATCGAATTGGTCAACGTTATCAGCGTTGAGCCCGGTGCCGTCGATGCTGATACTGCCGCCCTGGACGTTGAAGCGGTCCAGTTGCCCGTTACCGTCCAGAATCGGTTTACCGGTGCTGAGGGTAACGCGCGGGGTGTTGATGAAGCCGCAGCCGTTGCAGGTGATGCCATACGGGTTGGCGACGATCACGCGCGCGCCTTGCCCGGCGACCTCGGTGTAGCCCTTGAGTTGGCTGGCGTTGGCGCCCACCACTTCGTTGAGAATGGTGCTGGCGGCCTGACCGTTCAGGTTGCCGTTGCCAACGATGATGCCGCCCAGTTGGGTATTTTGCGTGGCTTGCGTGGCGTTGTTGAGGATCACGCCTTTGCTGTCGACGTTGTACTGCTGATACTGGTTATGCGACAGGCCGCTGCCATTGGGTGCGGCGATGTTGATGACCGGCACGCCGTTGCCTGCCTGGCCTACGCTCGTGTTGGTGCCGCCACTGACTGCGATGCCTTCGGCTTGCACCAGCAACGGCTGCCAGAACAGTGCATTGGCCAGGATCAGGGCCAGGCCACGTTTGGGTAATCCCCAGAAGCGCTGGCGCCCGGGCAAGTCAGCGCTGGGCTGGCGGGCCTGCAGAGTCAGTGAGCGAACATCCATGAGGATTACCTCGAAACAGCGTATTAACGCAGGTGATTAAAGGAAAAGGTCCAGGCTGAAATAGATCGGCGCTTCGCGCTCGATCGAGTCAGGACGTTCCAGAGAGTGAGCAAACGTGACCGAGGCCCCGACATGCTCACCGCGGGCAAAAAGCTCGAACGAATTGCTTGAAAGGCGACCGTGTTCGTCGCCGTTGTAGCGGTTGTTGCGGATAACGCCCTGGTCATAGCCTGCCGCTGCGCCGTACTGGCTGAACGCCGGACGCAACCAGTCGAGTGTCACTGGACGGGTCAGGCGCACTTCATTGCGCCAATAACCGCCGCTGTCGCCTGCCAGAAACTGGTCCTTGTAACCACGCACCGAGGAAGACCCACCCAGGCTCAGGCGTTGCGGGCTGAACAACACGTCTTCACTGCGTTGCCCGGTGGCCAGGCTGGTGAAGGTCAGGTTCTCGCCGAACAACTGGAAGGGGTGCAGGTAGCTCACCGTGCCGGTGTACTTGCGATAACGCGCATCGGGTTGACCGGCGACCGGGTCGTGATTGCCTTGCGCGTCGAGTGCACCAATGCCCTGCTGCATGCCCAGATCAATGTTCACGAACGCAGAACCCACACGACGACCGTGGTTGATGCCGAACTGCGCCTCGGTGATGCGGTTGCTGCTCAAGCCCAGTCTGGTGTCGTCGATGTAGTTGTTGGTGCGCAGGTAGGCGAGACCCGCGTTGAGCGAGGTCTTGCTCACGGCGTCGCGGTGGATCACCCGCTCGGCCCGGAACTGATGATTCTGGCTGTCGCCGTTCTGCTTGAAGTTGATGCCGTTGGCCTGTGCCTGCGAGCGGTACTCGCTCTCGCTGTACAGGTAACTGAATGTCCACCAGCCCCACGGCACGCTGTACGACAGCAGGCCGTTGCGCGAGGTTTTCTGATGATCGCTGATCGCATCATGACCGCCACGCAGGCTTAACTGGTCGGCGAGCCCCAGCGGGCTGTCCCAGTCCAGACCAGCGTTGAACTGTTGTTCGCCGGTGCTGCGCTGGCCGTCGTTGTTACGCGACAAGTTGGCGCGCCAGGGTTTTTGCGGGGTGTTCTTGACCACCACATCACTGCCGCCCACCGTCTGGCCGGGTGTAAGCTCCATCTGGGCCTGGTTGGACGACAGCCTGTTGAGCTGATCGACCATCTGCTCGATTTCACGCAGGTTGATCAGTTGCCCTTCCTGACCAGGAAAGGTCATGGCCAATTCGCGGTCCGACAGCCCGCTGGCCGCATCGCTGCGCAATTTTTCCAGTCGGCCTTCCACTACCAGCACTTGCAGCTCGCCTTGGGACAGATCCTGCTGCGGCAGGTAAGCGCGTGTTGTCACCAGCCCCTTGTCGATGTAGTGATTGGTAATGACCTTGAGCAGCTCGTTCAGCTGCGCGACGCCCAGGCATTTGCCCAGATACGGCGCGATAAGAGCCTCGCGTTCGGCAGGCGACAGCGAGTCCGCGCCCTTGAGTTCAATGCGCTTGATGTCAAAACAGCGGGCGTCGGTGGGCGCAACCGGGGCGGCGGGTTCGGCCTGTTTGCCGGGCAGGTCCTTGAGGTCTTCAAGGCGGCGGCGTTGTTCTTCAAGCAAGCGGTCCTGACGGTCGCGAATCAGGTCCTGTTCACCCGGGGTAGCGGCCTGAGCGGGGCTCAAGGCTCCCATGCCCAAAATCAGCGCGCACAGCATCATCCACGACCTTATGAAGGCATGCATATGTATTCCATTTACAGTGCTGGAGGCGACTTGTGCGCCTGCTTGGGATGGCCGGAAAGGGCCGCTTTGACGACGCCACGTTATGGCTGACTGGCGTCATGTGTATCTGTGGGGAAACAGACCGCTTACATTTTGAAAAATTCCCCGCTTGGTCATTTATTGTGAACTCTTTCACATGAGTGATTGTCGTGGCGGCATCAGTTCCACGCCATGCAAGTTAGAGAAAACAGGAGCATGACCGTAAGCGTATGGGGAATACGCCTTGCGTAGATCAGCCAGGCATCCATTGATGCGGCAGTAGATGCTCGATCTCACTGGCTTTCTGCGTCGGCAATCGCG
>NZ_JAGTPK010000061.1 GCF_021147775.1 Pseudomonas californiensis | reverse complement strand
GTTCTTGCTTGCCGCCGTCGCCACGCTCTTTGTACTGAAGGTTTTGTCAACGGCTATTGTGGCAGTGGGGCTTCTGTTCATCGCCTTTCTGCTGTTTGAACAGACCAGGCAGTATTTCTGGGGATGGGTTTCAGCCATCGGCGGATTTATGTTGGCTCAAGTACTGATTTCGGTTGTGCTGGCTATCGAAATCGGTTTTATCAACACCGTGATGATTAAAAACGGCGTCATGGATACCAGTCTGGCGGGTAATTTCATCACCCTGCTTGTCTTTGGCACGTTTACAGCGCTGGTCATCGAACTGCCTCAGCAAGCGGCCTCCATCATGGGCGGTGGCCCCTCCGGAGGCGGAATGATCAGCAAAATTTCAGGATTTGGTGCTGCAAGAGGCATGACTCGTGGTGCCGCCGCCGGCATTTCAAGACTGCGGAGAGGACGCAACACCATCCAATAACACTCGGCTTTACCGGCTACGCCCTCTTCCTACTCGCAACACCCTTGTTTCTCTCAGGTACTCCACTATGAATTTCAAACTTGCTTTGAGCGGGCTGCTTTCGGCTGCCTTGCTGTCAGGGTGTGGCTCTGCACCCAAACTTTCCGAACCGGAAGGGCAATGGGAAGACATGCCCTTCACCCATGCCCCTGCGCCTCGGGCTGCCCCCGTGACAACGCCCGCGCCTGGCCGGGTACTGCCAGCAGCGAGCCCCGCGCCCAAGGCCCAGTCGCTCAAGACCACCAGTCCAAAGCGCTCAGCAACCGTCTCCCCGGCAAAGCCCGCCGAGGCCCCGCCCAACGATTCCAAATGCTCCGCGAACTGATCCGCGCAGCACGTGTATGTCCAGGTTTAGGTGACTTATGAGAAAGCTACGAAAATCCAAACAGGACGTGATTGACCAGGAGCGGCAACTGGCCGCCCGTACCAGCATCGACGCGGCCACTGCAAAAGAAATCAGCCTGGCCGAACAGGCTTTCATCCACGCATCGCGGTATTTCGCAAAACACATCGCTGCCGAAGAAAAGGCCAAGACCAAAAACGCCCGTCGCTTGGCAGGCTTTTTCGCTGTGCTGACCTTTATGTCCATCGCCGCCGTGATGGGCCTGACCCCGCTCAAGACCGTAGAACTTGGCCTGGTACGTGTAGACAGAAACTCCGGCTACACGGACGTGGTGTGGGCCGATGACAAAGGCAAGCCACCGGAGCAGATCGATGACGAGTTCTGGCTCTCGGCCTATGTACGTTTCCGTGAGAGCTACAACTTTTCGAGTAACGATGCCAATTACGCCATGGTCAAGTTGATGTCCTATGACGAGACCTTTACCGAGTACCGTAACTTCCAGTTGTCCTCCAAGGGCTATCTGGAAGTGCTGGGGACCAACCGGCAAATACGCACGGATATCAACAATATCAACTTCCTTGAGCGTAAAGATCGGGAAGGCACCGCCCAGGTGCGGATCACCAAAACCGTGCTGGACCGCAACGGCGTCCCCGACCCTCAGCTGGCCCCGGTGACTTGGGTGGCCACAGTGACCTACGACTATAAGAACCCTGCCAAAAAAGCCGGTGACCAGTGGCTAAACCCACGTGGCTTCGGGATAAAGGCCTACACGATGACTCAGGAAGTGGGGGTGTCCAATGGGAAATAAAGCGGTTTCCAGTTTCGCCACCTTGTTACTCCTGACGTCCGGCCTGCCGGTCTTTGCCGAGAGCATGGGCACCGGTTCTGCACTGGACCGACGCGTGCAGACGGCGATTTACAGCCCTGACAATGTGTACCGCATCCAGGCCTCGGTGGGCCGTACCTCGCTGGTGCAGCTTCCGGCCAACGAGACGATCAACGAGGCATCGGGCCTGATGGTGTCGGGCGATCCGAAAGCCTGGTCCATCGGTCCGAACAAGGCCGGTAACCTGGTGGCCATCAAACCCATCACCGACCAGGAGCCGAATACCAACCTGGTGATCAACACCAACCGGCACACCTACCTCCTTGAGCTGAAACTGGTGAATCGGCCTGCGGACATGACCTACGCGCTGCGCTTCACCTACCCCGAGCCGCCGAAAAAATCCGGCGCTGTACGCCGTGACCCTGGCAACCCCTGCGACGGTCCGGTGCAAAACGGCCCTTATCAGAAGCGCTCCAGTTCAGAGAGCAGGTCCATAGCGCCGTATGAGGGCTGGGACAACGGCATGCTCACCTGCTTCCGCTTCACTGGCAATGGCCCGCGTCCGACGCTGTACCAGGTTCTACCAGACGGCACCGAAACCGTGGCTGATATGCACAACGAACAGAACGTGGTCGTGGTGCATGGCGTTGGCCAATTGTTTCGTTTTCGCTTGAACGGCTTGGTTGTAGAGGCCCGGCCCACCCACCAGGTGAACACGGGGTACAACTTCAACGGGACCACCACGGGTGAGATTCGGGAGCTCAAGCATGCAGAACAATGACACTGACCAAACGCCGGAGAGCACACCAGGGCCGGACAGCATAGGGCCGCCCGAACAGGCACCGGCCTCAGAGCCAGCCAGCACCCAAGCCCGTGGGGCCTTTGACGTGCGGGCCAAACGCACAGGCGATACCCGAAACAAGAAGACGCTTTACCTGGGCCTGGCCGCACTGGTGTTAGTGGGGCTGCTGGGTATTGCCGTGCTTTGGTACATCACCATTTCCCAGATGAAAACCACCGGCTCCGATGTCGATGAAACCCACGTCAAGAAGGACGCGACCCTGGACGTGAATCTGGGCAGCGACGACAGCATGAAAAAGGCCCGGGAAGCCAAGCTGGCCGCTGACAAGGCCGAAGAGGAACGACGAGCCCGCGCTGAACGAGAGCGATTGGCGAAGGAGGAAAAGGATAAAAGGGACGCCAATCGAGGATCGACCGATCAGGGACATGCCGCCAGTGTGCCGCCACTGCCCAGCCAGAACACGCCGGTCGTGGAGACCCCCCGGCAGCGCAAACTGGGGGCTGCGATGTTTGTCACCTCGGAAGATGCGATGGGCACCGGCGCGGCGGATACACAGCCGCAACAGCCGACCAACGATCAGCCCTCCCTGCCGCCTTCATTGCTGGCTGACGTTCAGGGTGGATCGAGCAGCGGTTTGGGTGGTGAATCGTCCACCAGAAAACGCAGCAGTCTGAGTGACCTGGGCGGTACCACCTTTGCCCCGGCCAAGGCGTATCTGGCACCGAACCGCAAGTACCTGGTCAGCCACAACACCTACACACGCTGCGCGCTGTACAACGAAATCATCAGCACCCACCCAGGGCTGGTGGATTGTCGTCTGACCGATCCGCTGTATTCCGCCGATGGCTCTACGGTGATTGCGGCGGCGGGTGACAAGCTCACCGGCGAGCAGACAGTACAGGTTGGCCCAGGCGAAACCAGTGTGTTCACCACCTGGACAGAGCTTGAAACCCAATCGGGTGCGCGGGCCAAGCTGGACAGCCTCGGTGCAGGCCCTATGGGTGCCAGCGGGACCGAAGCCTGGATCAATCGTCACTACATGCAGCGCTTTGGCGGTGCGGTGATGTTGTCGTTCATCCAGGACGCGCTTCAGGCTGCGGCCAACACCACGCAGAAAAGCTCAGGAACCGGAGGTTACACGGTGAACAACAGCGAGCAGAACGTCGAGAGCATGGCCAACAAGGCGCTGGACAGCACCATCAACATTCCGGACACCGCGCATCTGCTGCCGGGCACGGTCATCACCGTCATCGTGGCCCGCGACATCGATTTTTCGCCGGTTTTCGAGAACCGCTAAGGGGTATTCATGATGCAAGAGCAAGGACTCACCGAAGACACCCTGGTCTTGGACTTCCTCGACCAGGCAGGTGCCACCGAGCGGCTTAATCGTCAGGGCACCAAGGACGTGGCCATCAACCGGCCTTACGAGCTGTGGGTGGACGGTCCAAACGGCTGGGAACACGAAGAAGCGCCTTGGCTCACCTACAACCTGTGCTGGCGGCTGGCCAATGCGCTCTGTGCGCTGAGATACCGCGTACTGGCTCCTCACTCACCGATTCACACTGTGAAATTACCAGGTGGGGAGCGGGGCCAGATTGTCATGGCACCGGCGTGCGAAGAGGGCACCCTGTCGATGACGTTTCGAAAACCCTCTTTGGATCGCTTCACCCATATGGATTACGTCAACAGTGGCCGCTATGACCGAGCCAGGGCCATCGCTTCACCGATACTGACCCTGAAAGACTGGCAGCGCGACATGCAGGAGGCCCATGCGGCTGGCCACTGGCACCGGTTCATGGAAATAGCCATCGCCCATCGACAAAACATCATCATTTTTGGCGGGCCGGGCTCTGGTAAAACCACCTACGGCAAGTCGCTGATCGACATGTTTCCGGTTAACCGCCGCATGATCACTATCCAGGAAATACTGGAGGATCCCATGCCGTTTCACCCTAACCATGTGCATTTGCTCTATGGCCATGTGGTGACGCCCAAATCCCTGGTGGCCAGCGCAATGCGGATGAAGCCCGACCACCTGTTTTTGGCCGAGCTGACCGGTGACGAGGTGTGGCACTACATCGAGATTCTGAACACCGGTACCAAAGGCACCGTGACCACCGCGCACGCCAATGACAGTGAAGCAGGCTACGCCCGTGTGTGCGGCCTAGTGAAGCAGTCACCAATCGGCCTCGGCCTGGATTACGCGTACATCGAGCGCCTGGTGCGCACCTCATTCGACGTGGTGGTGTACATTGAAAACACCTACATCGAGGAAGTGCATTACGAACCCGAACACAAGCTGGCCTTGCTCAATGGCCAGCGTCAACGAGCTGCCTAGGAGAGCGCCATGTGGTGGAAAGTCTCGCTATCAATCGTGTTCATGATGGCTGTGTGCTTCGTGATCGGGCTGTACGCAGGGGGGGCGATGTTTCTGCACCTGACCCAAGGCCACTTCGCGGGTTTGTCCTGGGACACGTTATGGGAGGCCCGCAAGCTGCCCTGGAACGACCGGCGCATGCTGTACGTGCCTTGGTCATGGTGTGTGACGGCGGCCCTCACCTTCCTGCCGGTCGGCATCACGCTGATGGCCGTTTTCGTGCGCTTGAAGCCCAAGACCTCGTTGCACGGTGATGCCCGCTTTGCCAACGACCGCGAGCTACGCCAGTTCGAGTACCAAGGCGAGTACAAGAACACCAGCAAGTAGGCATTGCACCCGCATCGCCCCCTGATATTCCGCATTTTCTAACCATTCCAATGCACCGCCACGCAGACGGCTATCAGCCGCCTG
This sequence comes from Pseudomonas californiensis, assembly GCF_021147775.1. GTDB lineage: Bacteria > Pseudomonadota > Gammaproteobacteria > Pseudomonadales > Pseudomonadaceae > Aquipseudomonas > Aquipseudomonas californiensis. Next base: position 7,511 of record NZ_JAGTPK010000061.1, on the reverse strand, counting down.
GAGCCGATCTGTGCCCGGATGCACCCTGCAGGAGAGTCCCAATGGAACTATCAAAAGAATCGCAACCTTGTCTCATTCTGGGTTTGCCCTTGCCCATTGCGCTGGGCGTCGTCTTCGTCATTGCAGCTTGGCTAGGGATTTGTATCGCACTCGCCCAGCTCGATGAGATCAGTGAGTCGCTTAGGCAGATCCAGGCCAATCAGCAGGTGGCCATCGCCCTGCAACAACGCATCCAGGCCCAACGCAACGCCCAGGTGATTGAGCGTCAAGCGGGGAGCCGCTGATGGCCAGGGCTAAATCCAAACCCATCAGCCCGGACAATCCCCAAGAACGGATCGAGGAGCACCCCGCGTTCCTCTTGGGCAAGCACCCCACGGAGGATTCGTTTCTGGCCAGCTACGGGCAACAGTTCGTGATGCTGGCTGCGCCCCCAGGCTCGATGAAAGGTGTCAGTGCGGTGATCCCCAACCTGTTGAGCTACCCCGATTCAATGGTGGTCAACGATCCGAAATTCGAAAACTGGGATGTTACTTCGGGCTTTCGCGCCTCAGCTGGCCACAAGGTCTACCGCTTTTCGCCGGAGCGCCTGGAAACGCACCGCTGGAACCCGGTCAGTGCCATCAACCGCGACCCGCTGTACCGGCTAGGCGATATTCGTACCCTGGCCCGTGTGCTGTTTGTCTCCGACAACCCGAAAAACCAGGAGTGGTACAACAAGGCCGGTAACGTCTTCTCATCCATCCTGCTGTACCTGATGGAAACGCCGGAAATGCCCTGCACGTTGCCCCAGACCTATGAAATTGGTTCATTGGGTACCGGGATAGGGACGTGGGCTCAGCAGATCATCGAATTGCGCAGCATCGGCCCTAATGCGCTCAGCTTCGAGACCCTTCGAGAGCTTAACGGTGTGTACGAAGCCTCGAAAAACAAGAGCAGCGGTTGGTCCACCACCGCGGATATCCTGCGCGACGTGTTGTCGGTGTATGCCGAAAAGACGGTGGCCTGGGCCGTATCAGGGGATGACATCGACTTTGCCAAAATGCGCGAGGAGAAGACCACCGTTTACTTCAGCGTGACGGAAGGAAACCTGAAGACGTACGGCCCGCTGATGAACCTGTTCTTCACTCAGGCCATACGGCTCAACTCCAAGGTCATTCCGGAGCAAGGCGGGCACTGCGCAGACGGTACGCTTCGGTACAAATACCAACTGGCCCTGATGATGGACGAATTCGCCATCATGGGCCGCATGGAAATCATGGAAACCGCGCCTGCGCTGACCCGAGGTGCCGGTCTGAGGTTTTTCCTCATCTTCCAGGGCAAGGATCAGGTCCGCGCTATTTATGGCGAGACAGCCGGCAATGCCATCATGAAGGCGATTCACAACGAAATTGTGTTTGCCCCCGGTGACATCGAGCTGGCCAAGGAGTACAGCACGCGCTTGGGCAACACGACCGTGCGCGTACATAACCAATCGTTGAACAGACAGAAGCACGAGGTGGGTGCTCGAGGTCAAACAGACAGTTACAGCGAACAGCCCCGGCCCTTGATGCTGCCCCAAGAGGTGAACGAGTTACCTTTTGACAAGCAATTAATTTTTGTCCAGGGCAACCGGCAGACAGAGCCCATGAAAATTCTGGCGCGCAAGATCATTTACTTCGAAGAGGAAGTGTTTAAAGCGCGACAGAAGATGACGCCTCCGCCCTTGCCGGTTGGAGACGCAACCAAAATCGACGCGCTCACCGTGCCGGTGCGCACCATCGAAGCCAAGGTGGCAGTGGCCGACGCCAAGCCCATGCAGGCCGAACAACGGCAGCGCTGGAACCCCAAAGACACCGCGTCCAAACCCGTCCAGGTTGAAGCTGACAAGGCCCAGCCGGTTGAGGTCGGGCCGGAACCCGAGCTAGAGCCAGAGCCTGTACAGGCTGACGATACTTCCGAACCGATGTAGTCCCCCACCGGCGCACCCAAGCGCCTGCAGGAGCAACACATGAACATCTTCAGCAAAACGGCTGACCGCCAAGGTCAGGCCGCTGGCAACGCCGTGCCCGGTCGCGGCCAAACGCGGGTCTGCGCATTGTTCGCGATATGCCTGCTGGGCAGCAGCTCAGCTTTCGCAGGCGACCCGTGCAAGTCCGTGCTGTGCCTCTACGGCAAGTTCACCGGCAACAGCGGCGGCAGCGAGTGCCGCAGCGCCGAACTGGATTACTTCAGCATCCTGGTCAAGAAGCACGGAAGCATCAAATGGAGCGAAACCGCTTCGATGCGCCAGGACTATCTCAACAGCTGCCCCAGCGCTGATCGGGGCTACACCCAAAAAATCAACGACAAGTTCGGCAAGGTCCAGGGCTAGGCCCCAGATCCTAACAAGGAGAACACCATGCGAGTATTCATTGCGGAAAAACCCGCCTTGGGCCAGGTCATTGCCGAGGCGCTGGGCACCGTCATACGCAAGGACGGCTATTTCGAATGTGGCAGCAACAATATCGTCACCTGGTGCATTGGCCACTTGCTCGAACTGGCTCCACCCGAAGTTCACAACCCTGCCTATAAAAACTGGGTTCAGGCCGATTTGCCCCTGAGATTGCGCCCGGCCAAGTACCAACCCATTGCCCGTACTCGCGACCAGCTCAAAGTGGTCCAGCAGCTGATCGGTCGCGCCTCGGAAATCGTCCACGCCGGTGATCCGGACGACGAAGGCCAGTTGCTGGTCGAGGAAGTCCTGGAGTATTTCGGCAACACCGCGCCGGTCAAACGCATCCTGATCAACGACATGAACGCCAATGCCGCTCGTAAGGCACTGGACGGCCTGCGCGACAACCGCGAGTTTTATGGCCTGTACCAGAAGGCCCTGGCCCGCAGCCTCGGTGACCAACTGTACGGCTTCAACATGACCCGCGCCTGCACCCTGGCCGGTAGGGCCAAGGGCGTTAAAAGCGTGTTGTCAGTGGGCCGCGTGCAAACCCCGATCCTGGGGCTGATCGTGAACCGCTACCTGGCCAACAAGAGTCACGCCAGTGCGTTCTACTACACCGTTGCAGCAAGCCTGGCGGTTGGAAGCAGCCGCGCGCAGGCCCGCCTCGTGGTGGCCGCTGATGCCCCGCTCGATGACAAGAACCGGATCATCGACGTGGCATACGCTATTCAGGTGGCTGACGCGTGCCGAATGAAGCCCGCAGACGTGACCGATGCCCGAGTGGAGGAAAAGCAAACTCCAGCACCCCTGCCGTTCGCGTTGCTCGACCTGCAGGTGTACATGAGCAAGACCCACAGCATCGATGCCGAGAAAACCCTGGCCCTTACCCAGGCGCTGCGCGAAAAGTACAAGGCCATCACCTACAACCGTTCTGATTGCAGTTACCTGACCGACGAGCAATTCGGCGAGGCTCCGCAGACCTTGAGCCTGCTGAGCGAAGCCCTGCCGGACCTCGCCGGGATGTTCACCGAGGTGAATTCGGAACGCAAAAGCCGGGCTTTCGACGACAGCAAGGTGTCTGCCCACACCGCGATCATCCCAACGGCGGTGAAGATCGACATCACCCAGCTGAGCGCCGATGAACGCGCTGTGTACCTGGCCATCGTGAAACGCTACGTCGCGCTGTTCTTGCCCGAAAAACGCTACCTCAGTGCCGAAGTGAGTTTTGGCGTGAACGGCCACACCTTCGTGGCGCGCTCCACCAAAGTGACGCAGCCAGGCTGGACGGCGCAGGTCACTGAAGAAAACGAGCAAGACGACGATGCGTCGGACGCCGCCGAGGTCGCAAGCCCCTTCGATGCACTGGCGGATCTGAAAGTCGGTGACGCCGGGGTATGCGACGGCATTACGGTGGCCAAGGAAAAGACCAAGCCGCTACCGCTCTACACCGAGGCAACGTTGCTCAAGGATCTGCAACGCGTGGCCAAGTATGTGAAAGACCCGCGCATCAAACAGCTGCTGATCGCACGCGACCAGGGCAAGAAAGGCGAGAACGGCGGCATCGGCACCCCGGCGACCCGAGGCGCGGTGCTGGCCAAGCTGCAGGAGCGTGGTTTTTACGCGGTCGAGAAGAAAAAACTGATTCCCACCCAGTTGGGGCTGGAATTCATCGCCGCGTTGCCAGCGATTGCGACCACGCCGGACATGACCGCGCTCTGGCATGAACAGCAACAGATGATCGAGGCCGGTGAACTGACCGTGGACGCGTTCCTTGACGAACTGGAGGACTTCATTGCCCACCAGGTGCAGAACGTGGACCTGGGCAACGTGCAGGGTGACGGCAAGCCTGTACTGGACAGCCTGAACGCCCAGTGCCCCATGTGCGGCAGTGACCTGGCCGTCACCCCACGAGTGATTGGGTGTCGCGCCTGCGACTTCAAGTTTTACCCGGAAGTCAGCGGGAAGATGCTGTCCCCCGGCCAGATCGAAACGCTGCTGACGACGGGCAAGACCGGGGTGCTGAAGGGTTTTCACAGCAAGAAAACCGGCAAGTCCTTTGAAGCGGCCCTGAAGCTCAACAACGAAGCCAAGCTGGAATTCGTATTCAGCCGCAAACCAAAGCGCGCATGACCCCCTCTTTAAAGGAGGCATTAGCTATGCCTGAGGAACAACAGCCCAAGGCGGCGCAGTGGCCAGCCGGTGACACGATGATGGCGCACTGCCCCAACTGCGAAACCCCTGCAACCGTGGATATCGTCAACGTCAGAAAGTGGCAAATGACCTGGCGTCCAGTGGATTGCGACAACTGTTTTGCGGAGTTTGAGTTGTCGGCAGACGGCACAACAGCCTTGATGCTGACCCCTGCTGCGCAGTGTACGGCTCGCGGCCGCGAACTGCTGAACACGACAATCCATTTTGATCCCGACGCCAGCAAAAACGCCCCCTACACCACTGCCGTTGAAATCTTGCTTGGTGGTGTGGGCCGTCTGATTTTTCCCGATGGCACCGAGCAGTTCGTGGACGATGACGCCGAACCGACGCTGATCTATTCGCCACGCCTACAGCCCGACGCCCTGGAGCGGTTCTGCGAAGAACACATGGATCGCTACGAGCGTTTTCATGAGGAACACGAAGCGCAATTGGCAGACTTCGAACGTATCGCCATGGACGCCTTTTGGTAAGTCCATAGGTCTCTCAACACCCCTTCACATCCCTTAAAGAACTCATTTGAAGAAGGAGCGCAATCATGGCGCGTGGCATCAATAAAGTGATCCTGGTAGGCACCTGCGGACAAGACCCTGACTGTCGTTACCTGCCCAACGGCACCGCGGTGACCAACCTGAGCTTGGCCACCAGCGAGCAGTGGACTGACAAGCAGACCGGTCAGAAGGTTGAAAAGACCGAATGGCACCGCGTTTCGCTGTTTGGCAAGGTTGCTGAAATCGCTGGCGAATACTTGCGCAAGGGCGCGCAGGTCTACATCGAGGGCAAGCTGCAAACCCGCGAATGGGAAAAGGACGGGATCAAACGCTACACCACGGAAATCGTCGTGGACATGCAGGGCACCATGCAGCTGCTGGGTGGCCGTCCACAGGGCGACGCTCAACAAGGGCAGAACGGCCACGACAGCAGTGGCAGCGACCACCACGAAGCCCCACGGCAGCAAGCACCCCAGCAGGCAGCACCGGCCAAATCGTCAGACAAAGGCAAAGCCGCACCAAAACCACCACGTGCATCGGGCAAGCAGGCTCAGGCCAAAGCACCTGCACCGCAACCCGCTGGGGATTTTGACGGCCTTGATCCCGATATCCCGTTCATGGACCCCTATCGGTTCAACTGGATGCTGGTCTGACCCACCCCCACAGCTACTTCAATTCAAGGGAATTGTAGATATGACGTATATGAAAATTGCTGCTGCTATCCGTTTGATAGAGCTGGCTATCCGCCTTGTGGGCTCATTCTTGCGAGGCGTTGGTGCTGGGACTGTCGGTTTGTTTTTCATGGCCATAGCCATTGCTGATGAATCTACCCCGTTCAGCGAATTTCTACGGGTATTTCACTCCTGCATTGGAGTGCTGGTCATGATTGGTTTGGTCAATGTCTTGAGGACACTCGTGGACTGGATGTTCAGTGCACCTCCTAAAACTCAAGCAATAACTCGAACTGCAGGGGCTGGCAAAGCTCGGTAGCCAATCACTCATCGCGATCTTGCCCACGTCAGGTGCCGCGCTCCCGGCTCGACGTGACGCGCCTCATCGTCGCGTCGAACGGAAGCACGGGCGCAGCGCACACTTGACGCTACCTCGTGCAAACAAGGCTCACCTTGGGAGTGTGGGGTAGCTTCACCACCCCGCGCTCCCGAGGTCAACGCGGCCGTTGCGAGATGACAAGGGCCGCGCCCTTGGTGTTCAAACCGCCCAGCATCAACAAATTTCAGAGCAAGCACACCAGGTAGTGATTACCCGGTGCGACCCCCTCTATTCAAGGATTACCCAAATGAAATTCATCAAAAAGAAAGTCGTGGTCATCAATTACACCGGCACCGTTGGCAAAACGACTATCGCGGCAAACCTGCTGTGGCCACGTATGGGCGGCGCGCCGCTCTATGCCATTGAGTCAATCAACGAAACGGCTGAGAACCTTGGTTTAGATGTTGAGAAACTACGCGGCGATGAATTCCGCGAGGTGTTCAAGCGACTCATGCTGGAGGATCGCGCCATCATAGACGTTGGAGCTTCCAACGTTGAAGATTTCATGGCCAACCTGGAGGAGTTTGAAGAAGCCCATGAGGAAATCGATTACTTCGTGATCCCTGTCACCTCGGGCACCAAGGAGCAAAAAGAAACAGTCAGCATGATTAGCAGCCTTTCCTCTTTGGGCATATCCGCTGAAAAGATCATTGTCTTGTTCAATCGTGTCAAAAAGGATGTAAAGGCAGAGTTTCCGATCATCGCTGCATATTACCAGCGCGCTAATGCTTTCACTCTGAAGCCCGAATGTGCCGTGTTCGAATCAGAATTGTTTGATGCCTTGTCTATCCACCGTATCTCAATGCAAAGCGTGATGGACGATGACACCGACTACAAAACGCTCCTTAAAAACAAAGATGCCAGCGCACAAGACCGTGATCGTTGGTCTGATATGTACGGATTGAAACTCTTGTGTAAAGGCGTCAATCGCAAGCTTGACGGAGTTTTCGCAGCGTTGTTTGACCTTGAGGCTATCAAATGAGCGAACATGAAACGATTCCATCTACTGCGCGTGATGCTCTGATTATCGAGCTTCTGGGCGACGTAGGTCGTTTGCACGATGATGTAAAACGCATTCCGCAGTTGCTTGAACTATCCATGAGGGATTCTCTGGATATTGTGGCCGACGCTGTAGAGGATGCTGAAGACACCGCGTTGCAGTTGCAAGAAGCGACGAAGGAAGTCATTCAAGCGACTGCTGCCAAAGCAGGTGTGGACGTTGCTTTGGAAATGTCCACGGCCATTCACCTGAGTTTAGAGCGAGTGTTCGAACCTGCTTTGCAGCGCGCAGCGATCAAAATCGAAGACTTGGAAAAGCGAGTCAGCGCTTTATCCGGAAATTTTCGTGA
>NZ_JAGTPK010000060.1 GCF_021147775.1 Pseudomonas californiensis | reverse complement strand
TCGATATAATAATTGAAGGAATGGATGTGGGATGACGAAGCTTTCTGGGGGCCGTCATTCAGTCCAACAAAAAAATCTGGGGTTTGGGCGTACAACCCCGATTAGGGGAGTCCGCAGAATTCAGAAAAAATTGTACGTTAAGCACTGCCGACAGGAAGCAGTGCCCTCGTGCACCTGGACTGTCAGGCGGGTTACGCGCTTTGCGTCAGGGTAGGGCTGCTTTCTGCATTTTCTGACGTTTCAGCGTCACCCTCTATGGCCTCAACCTGACAGGCCGAGTGCTTAGCGAATGAAAGGGACTTCCCCGTCCCAAGGGCGCGGCGAAAGTCGCGAATCGGCATCGAAGTGCCATGATGAAGTGTCAAACCTGCATCAAAACCACAGGAGGGGAAGTCCATGCCAATTATTACCGTGGGAATCGATCTAGCCAAGGCCGTATTCGCCGTTCACGGCGTTGATGAGGCTGGTAAAGCAACCTTGGTGAAGCCTAAGGTTGCGCGGGATCAACTGGTGCCATTGATCGCCCAGCTGCCCCCGTGCTTGATTGGTATGGAGGCTTGCTCAGGCGCTCATCATTGGGCGAGGGTGTTCGCCGAGCACGGCCATACGGTCAAGTTGATGGCTCCTAAACTCGTTTCGCCTTATAGAATGTCGGGTAAGCGCGGCAAGAACGATGCGGCAGATGCGGCCGCGATCTGTGAGGCAGTGACCCGACCCAGCATGCGGTTTGTCCCTGTTAAAGACGAGCATCAGCAGGCCACTCTTTGCCTTCATCGAACCCGCCAGGGATTCATCGAAGAACGCACCTCTACGTACAACCGACTGCGCGGACTACTTTCTGAATTCGGCGTGGTCATGCCACAAAGCCCAGAGCGATTGAGAAAAGAGATTGGTCCCTTTCTGGACAGCTTGCCTGGCTGGGCAAGACGGTGCATGAGTGAGCTGTTGGAGCACACCAGCCATATCGAGGATCGGCTGGTGGAACTTGATCGGGCCATCAATCAGATCGCTCGCGAAGACGACCGCAGCCGTAGGCTGCTGCAATTGCGTGGGGTTGGCTCGACCACAGCAAGTGCTTTAGTGGCCACTATTGGAGATGGGCACGACTTCAGAAACGGTCGCCAAGTGGCTGCCTGGCTCGGTCTGACGCCAAGCCAGTACAGTAGCGGCGGCAAGCAGCGCCTGGGAAGTATCACCAAAGCCGGGGATGCCTATTTACGCAGTCTACTGGTGCTTGGAGCTCGATCTGTCATGGCCAACCTGGGCAATAAGCAAGACCCTCTCAGTCGCTGGATCCGCAACCTCATTGAGCGACGGGGTTACTGGCGTGCGGCCGTGGCGATTGCCGCCAAGAATGCGAGGATGGCCTGGGCCGTCCTGCATTACGGTGACACGTTCAAGCCTGAACAGGCAGAACCAACGGGCGCGTAAACACCAGAGGTCATGACTGATCACCTTGTAGGCGTTAGGGCGAGGATCATGAGCGGATAAAAGGATCAATGTGCACTGCCGTCGTTGATGTGAAGCGGGTTGGACCTGCGTGAGGGATACCTGAAAAATCGTATGGGAAATTCAGTCCCGATTAGCGAACGAGGCCCTCACGTGCGTCTTTCATCAGGGTCCGAGCGATCAGCTCAAGATGACCGTTTGTAGTACCGCAGTCCTTCACCTTCTTTCCGTCGATCCGGCACATGCAGCGGAGTCAACCAGAAACTATTGGGCTTGTGCTCAATGGGGAAGCCCTTGTAGTACGATTTTTTCCGTTTTCTCTATTGGCCCCTACATGAACCTGCCGTCAGACGGTAGCCTGACGTTCCTTCAGGCGACTTTCAACGTACTCCCGAGCTTGTCGTTCGAGTTGATCGGTATGACGCGCGAGTTGCTTCTCTGCTTTGCGCATCTCCTTGAGACCCCACTTCTGCACAAGGCGGTCGTAGATTGCTCCAGCTTCTGGAGAATCGTAAATTGGCTGAACGTTGAGTATCTGCATCATCCCTTGCGTACTCTCAGACCGTGTATTCATCACAATCTGGGTGTTGTGTGAATCAATAACCTGCATGCCTACTGACTCGTAAAATGGCACTTTTTTGATCGTGCAAGTCAGCTCAGTGTGGGGGTACAACCCGATCAGCGTTCTCATCAATTCGCGGCCTATACCACGGCCTCGATGGGACTGCCTCACACACATGTAGTTGACTCCGCAAGCCTCTGGATGAGTAGCCACGGGCAAGTACAGAACAAAACCGGTCACAACCTCTGTCTCTACCTCATCAAATGCCACTAAAAGCTCTACGGGTTTGCCTGGCTCTTCTGAGATTCGACTCAGATATACGCCCACCTCTGTAGGCAGAGCCCAACGAAAAACCTCATACATGAGATTGCTTGGCGGCACCGAATTCAAGCTCAGCTCAGTAACGTTGTCGGTGACCAACTGGATAACCTGGTCACCAACGCCATACGGAATGGGATGTGTGTCGTATCGGGTAATAATCATTATGAAACCTTAGGATAACGTGTAAGGGGGCTAATCCAAACCGCCGAAAACTCCGTCGGAAACGTCAACAGAGTGGTTCCCGACTGTATTGCTATCCGACACGGTTTCCCGTGTACATTTTGCCCCCTCATTAAGGCCGTTTTCCGCTTGGCGGCATTACTGCCGGGAAACAAATGTTTGACGTCAATCCGCACCATTACTGGCTTTCCGCCCATGACGGAAATTTCGGCGGTTCCGGCTTACAAGCCCTTGTTGATCGAGTCGTTCAGCACTTTGGCCGGGACGAACTTGATGGCTTTCTTGGCAGCGATTTCGATGGAGGCACCAGTCGAAGGGTTGCGTCCAGTGCGTGCTGGACGCTCTGCCACTTTCAGTTTGCCGATGCCCGGTAGAGTGATTTCTGCACCGCTTTCCAGTTGGTCGGCAACGATCTGTCCCAATTGCTCAAGAGCCTTACGCGCGGTGGTTTTTGGCGCATCGATAGCTTCTGCAATACCGGCAACCAATTGGTCTTTCGTCAGAGCCATGGTGGTGTTCCTTCCCTATCAAATTCATTTGGATTGCAGAGTAAGGGGTCAGCTTGGGGCAGGCAAGAGTCCCGCTCTCCAGTAGCAGCCCCCATGCAGCGCAGGACGGAGAAGAGTGCACGCACTGAATTCATACGCGCACTCCCCATTATGAACCGTCGTCATGTTCTGTCGTTAAGAACTCTCCGGCTTGCGGCCCCTCCGTGACCGCAGATATCTGATGTACACCATATGGAGCGCCTTGGTCATGATCCGCTAGGCCCTGTTTTTTAGGGCTCTTCACCGCTTCCCGTGAGCCATGGGGGGCGTCTCGGTTTGCAGCGGGCACAGCCTTGAGCACACTCACCGTGGCAGGCTTGGTCACCTCGGTCAGGATGTGTGCATACCTGGCCACCGTGCTCGCAGAAACGCCGGCGAGTGTTGCAATGGCAGAACGTACCAGCGCCTTGCCCTGGTCTTGAAGCTGTCGGCACGCGGCGCGTATCTTCGATTCTGTGGCTTTGTGCCGCAGTTCATGAGTGCGCTTGGCCGCCAGGCTCTGCCGTTCGGTAAGGGACAAGCTGCTATCGAGCTGCATGGCCCCGCGGTGGCAACGGCGATCACCGGTGTAGCGATCCCACGTCCAGCGGCCGACGGATTTGACCGTGGCGCGTATCGACGACAGCGGCAGGTTTTCCGAAAACCCCTGCTTTAGAAAGCTGTTGTGGTTGTAGGCATACGCATCGAGCGAGCGCATGAACGACTCGAACGAACCCAGCTCGCGCTCGCGATTGACGATGCTGTACGCAAAATAACGCAGCTGCTCGAACAGGATGCAATGCCGTGAATGGCTGACCTGGTCAAGCTTGGGACCAGTGGCCCATGGCTTGACGGTCAGCTCTACCGCGCTCGCCAGTTCGCCCAGTTCATAGACGTGGCTGTGGAATTCAGTCGTCTCCCACCAGGGGTGACCAGGTGTTTTGGCCACAGGGCCACCGTGGTAGTCCACGTCCGCGTCGAGGCGAGCGGCAAACGCGGCATAGATCGCTTTCATGTACTGAATCGGCTTGGCCCGTGCGTTCTCGGTAGTGCACACGGACGGCACGGCATAGAACAACTGGGAATGGCCGCTCTTGCGGTTGCGCACCATCAGGTTCGGCGCGGGCAACCCGGCATCGTCCCAGGCCAAGGCGTTGGCATGGTCCAAGTCGAACACCAGCCAGGACACCATGCCGGGGCGATTGACCTGCATATAGGGATAACGCAGCGCGTATTCACGAGGGCGAACGCGGGTGGCGGTTTTGTCGTCACTGCACCGCGCCATGTAAGGCGCTTCCAGCAATAACCGGTTGAGCGCAGTGCCGTCTTCGAAGAAACGGGCCGGTGGCAGGTGGGTGCTGCTGGCCAGCGGATCGGCGTTGGCTGTATGTGAGGTCGCTAGAGAAAGATTGATTGCCTGGTCGTGTCTCATGCTTCACCGCCCAGGCCAGCAGATTGGCCAACGGCGTGAAAGGGGGTGACGCAAGGGGTCAGCGTGGGGGGCATGGTGCGGTCATCGAGGACGCACAGCAGCTGAAAAATCTTTTCCATAAGTCCACCGTTCAGCGGTGAACTGAAGGCTTCACTTTAGACAGCTTGCACAAAGCCGCAGTGAACGCCATAATCAGCTCACGTTATGTGTGTTGAACAGGTACTCCGGGTTCTAAGCGGCCTGTTCAAGATTTTCCAAAAAGCCCCGCCGGCAAGCGGGGCTTTTTGGTTTCTGCGATTCGTGAATCTACATCGTCGCTTTCCTGCAAATAAAACTGTGCCGGATAGTAGCATGGGACCTCCGCTTTTCGCCCTACAAAATCCGTTGCTTTCAACGAGCTAGGACGCTCTCCTGGCCACCACCGGCCCTTCATGGCTCGATTTGCTCAAGCACCGTGTGTAAAGCCCGCGCCGGAACCGCTGAAAATCAGCCGCGTCAAGCCAGGGGGCACAGGCCTCCCACGCGTCCCGAGGCGCACCGTCGAGCCGACCCTGGCTGATCAGCTGATACGCTTCATCGTTGCGCCCATCGTCGTTGCAGATGAATTTAGAAAGGTGGTTTGTCATGGTGGTCTTTCCTCAGTTAGCGTTTCAGTGCAGGTACATCGCCATCCCGCGCAAAGGGTACTTTTGAGCCCATAAACTGAAGGTCCGCTTCGGTGCTCAAAACCTTCACTGCGTGGGCATAGCTGTCGTTCGCAGCGAAAACGTCCCCGCCTGGGAAGTCGGCCAAGCCGTTGACGATAGCGGTGTGACCTTCCAGCCTGAATGCGTTAGGAACATAAGGGCCGGCATTCTCGGAAACGTACAGGATGGGAAGTCGGCCATGGTCCGTTGCACGGGCCGCGAAGTACGAATGAACGATACCGGCGCGCTGTTCGCTGACGGGATCGTCACGTGAGAAGAGGACAACCCAAGGACGCCAGCGGCTTTCGAGTGCGCAGTCAGCCAACTCCACGGGAAGGTTATGTTCACGTAGGTCCAGGGCGCGAAAACCCATCAGTGTCTCCCATCAGTGTCTCGTGTAGCTCCAATTCGGTTGCAGCCTTGAATAACGCCGTGTCCTGAATCGCTGCTGCGGTGCTTTCTATCAGGATCAAGCCAGGCCGTGCCATTGCGCTCATTCGCTCCAGGAGCAGAATCAATGCAGGCCGCAGTGCGTGTTGCTGCTGCCCGATGAACACCAGTGGACCGACATCAGCAAAATCCAGGTCCAGGCGAAAAAGGGTATCCAGTACGGCCTGGTGAGCGTCGCTCCGCCCTGTGAGTGTCCAGAACAGATTGCGTCGGTTCATGCCCAGCCGATCTGAGAGGGCCTCAAGAGTGGCAAGGGAGGTGAAGCCTCGCGAAACTGCCATAGCCTGCTGGCACACAGCGAGCGAGTGCTCTGTGCCAAAGACCTGCTGTGATTTCTTCTGGAGGCGCTTGGCGTCGCGCTTGAGCGAGGTGAGATTACGAACAGCTTGCAGGGTTAAAAGGCGACTCAGTGAAGTGCTCATGGGGTTCCTTTGCGCCATATGCGGTGACGCCTTCTGGTTCGATGGCTGTGAAAGGATGAGGCGTGGCTCAACCGGACAAAGCGCTGGATAGCGCGTTTACAGCCCACTCAGGACAAGATCGAGAGCTGGGCTTGGCGGGGTCATTCAGCCATGAACGCACAGCACGAACAGAGCAAGGTCTTTGAGTGTGTTGGCAGATCAATGCCGCGCTATCTGCCAGGGTTAATCCATGGGCGTCTAATAGCTTTTGATATCTAGCGCGAGTATCAGTCGGTGTTGTCATATGCAGCCTTTTGGGTCTTGAAGAGGCGGACAGGCACGTTTGTCACAGTGCGTTTCTCCCAACGGGAGCATTAGCAAGGGGTTGGACGCAGTCGGCCCAGGACGCGCAGGATTTCGTTTTCAAAGGCGACTTTTGCTTCGAGGTCGCCCAGCTGCGTATGCCGTTCTGCCACGCACCTCAGCAAGCCAGGCAGGTGACCGTGCCGGGGCAACTCCTGGCCGTTCGTGACCCGATAGCCTTTGTGATACGCCGTCGCGATGTAGCCCTGCGTCTCCAGCGAACGCAGGGCTTCGCGCACCGGCATCCGGCTGACCTGGAAGGCATCGGCAATGGCTTGCTGCGTGAGCCGTTCACCCGGTTCAAGTCGTCCGTCCATGATGGCTGCGCGCAGCGCTTCTTCGATGGTCTCGCGGGGCAGCGCTATCGGCTGTGCCAGACCGTGGGCCAGGTGTTCAAGCACCTGCTGAGCGTGCAGTTTTTGCGTTCTGTGGTTAATCATGTCCTTCACCTCTTTAACGGATGCAAACTGGCCCCTGCGCCGTAGCGCTGGGCTCAGCGCTGCACATGATTGAGGGATTGTGATGCGTATCAGGAACCGCTTGAGAGCCCCGAAGAGCGGGGCGGGTCGATCAGTCGATGATCAGGCTGGCTTTCTTGCCGGTAGCCGTATCGTCCTGCCAGTGCGCAAGTGATGCAGGTCAATAACCCCGGTAGCGAAGTGTCGTCGAATTATTAATAGCGTCTTCTTGATGCATAGGCATTTTGAAAAGCCTATGCATCAAAAAACAGTGCCCTACCCGAGGATATTTACAATGCAACTTGCCTTGGGCTTACATATCCGCTTGAGGCAGGGCTATGATGTGTTTAAGGTTATTGGTTGATTCTGCGGTCTTCGTTTCCGAGTATCGCAAAGCGTCTCCGTAGCTCAACAAGGTCAGCCCGTGCTTGGCGCAGCTGTTGTGAAGTATTGGCTATTTCGGCTGGGTTGGCCTCATCTATAGCGTCTTGAAGCTCGTCCGTGAGATTGTTAACCATGAGTTGCTTATCTTCGATTTCTTGCCTCAATGCAGCACCAGCTCCACGTGGGCAGACTTGTACGTCGCGTGACGATGAGCCAATTTGATAGACTCGTTTACCTCCGCCCAATAGGGATTTGGGTGTAAATGGGATTTCTAGCCCGCCAGCCGCAGGTTTGAAGTCTCGTTGTTGGAGCTTGTTGAGAGCGTTCAGGTGAGGGCTATTGGAAGGGCCCGCTTGAGTGTTAATGTCTAGGCGTTGAGCATCAAAAGATTTAGCTAATAGCGCGTTCTGCCGGTACTGGTGAGATGAACTCTCACACAATTGGCGCAGTCGCTGTGCCTGCATGCTTAATACCGCCCCCGGCTTTTTTTGCCCCTCTGACGCCTGGGCGACAGCGGTTGTGGTGCCAGGTGGAGAGGAGTTGGTGGGGGCTGAAGAAACGCGGTTTTGCGCTTCCTCTGCAGGGACCGAGTAACTGAAGCTGGAATTTACTGAACTGGTTGAAATTCGAGTCATGGGGAAGCCTCTTTGTCAAAGAATTTAATGCGCATGAGCAGGCATGCGTTACTCATTTTTACCCTTATGGAAAGGACGGAAATTTTAGTGGCTTCGCACTTGCCGACAGTTCCTAATCTTCGGGGAAATATTCTGGCAATCTGTTGAAATTCGCCCACATGTAGCGTGGCATTAAGCGTGCTATCAGTACCGTCCCCATTATACGAATAGTTTCTGGGAACCACCTCCAGGCAAGGAGGTGGTTTACCCAGACGGCTCAGTCCATGCTCATGCCGTCTTCTTCATCAGGCGATGACAGCTCCGGTGTGCCTGCTGCTGCGGCCTGTCCCTTGGGTGTGGTCTCGGCCACTTCCCGTTCAGGCGCGACCGGCTGCGCTGACCATTCGCGGCGGTTGACCGTTTTGTCCGTGACAGTGCCGTCCTCTTCGATGACCTGCACCACGACAGGCTGGGTGCCCAGGTCTTGCAAACGTACCTGGTCGCCTTGCTTCAGACCTGCGTCACTCATAGCCTCTTCCAGCCCTACGCCCCACACCGTGCGGGGCTTACCGCCCTCGGGCTTGAGCGTCACGAAGTAGCTCATCTGGTTGTCGTCATTGTGCTGATACGGTGCTTCCCCATGCTCGATCAGCGTGCCCTCGATGACTTTGCTCCTGGACGGGGCTGTCTGGCCCGTTGCTGCTTGAGGTGTCGGAAACAGACGCTCTTCCACCTCATTGACTATTTGCGCAGCCATCGCCGTGAGGTGGTCCAGGTCATCGACCAACTTAGGCGAGTTTTCGACTTGCTTGTAAGCGGCTACGATGCTGGCTTTGAACGCTTCACGATAGCTGTCGTTTTCCATATAAGACGCCAACATGGCAGCGGCTTCAGGGGTCTTGTCATCCGTCGCAATAATCCAGACGGCATGGTCTTCACCTCGCAAGCCCATGACCGTATCAGAGGCTCTGACATCCGCTTCGGACATCGGGAAATCACGACGCCATTGTGCTTCTAGCCTCACCAGCTCGCTGGGGCTCTGCAAGTCCGGATCGTCGGCCCGTGCAGGCTTCGCGGCTTCTGGACTCGCCGACGCAGTGCTGGTGGCCACTGTCGGGCTAACGGGCTCGGGCGCAGCGTCTGAAGGCGTTGGCACGTTGGCCTGCGCTTCAGACGTTGCCGTTGCTGCGGAATCCGCAGTCGGCTGCGCACGCTGCGCCTGCCATTGCGCAAACGCCTGGTCGCCCTTGGGCTCGCCACGTTCTGGAATGCCCAGGGTGATCGCCACCAGCTCGACGAACGCTATGCGCTCCGGTTCTGGCACGGTGTCCAGCTGGGCGGCAAGTGCCTGGCTAACCTGCTCAGCGGTTTTGCCTTCGCCATACAGCGCTTCGATGGGCACCGTAACGCCCATCCGATCCGCCTGGTCCCGCACGTCCCGTGTGGCGTCGTCCACGTGCCGAGGCAGATCGGTGGCTGGACCAATGCTCTGGCCACCGCGTTCAATGTCCAGCTCTGCACGGCGATCCGCCAGGCTTTGGTTCATGGCCTTGTCGGTGAAATGCACGTCCAGGCCATTCTTGGCCACCGCCTCGATCACCAGCTTTTTGAATTCGGCGGTGCCGGTGATGGTCAGTGTGCTGCCGAACCGCTCCCGGGCCAGCTGAAGGGCTACAGACACCCCGGACTCGGTAATCCCCGTGCGACGCATAGAGATTGTTTTGCCCGTGTCCACAAACAGGGTCTTGTCGGTCTGCTTGTCCAGGTAATGCACGTTCTGGCTGAACTTGGCTTTGCGCGTGTAAAGGTCCTTGGCACTTAGATCGCGGGCGCGCTGACTGGCGGCGGCGGGATCAACCTGTTTGGCGAAGCGATCCATGACCCGCTTCACCCGCTCACGCACGCCTTCAGGGCCAGGCCCTCTGGCACCGCTGATGCTGAAGCCTGGGTCTTCTTTTTCATCGTCTAGGAGATTGCGTATGGCTGCACTGCCCATGAGATTTACCTCGATGCTGGGTTGGGGTTTGTGGAACTGTTCACGTGCTTTGAGCCGTTCGAAGGTCAGCACGGAAACCAGCTGCGCCTTGTCCTGGCGGGTTAAGCGTTGATCGGAGAACACGGCGCGCCTGAGCGCGTAAAACTGCTGATCGATCCGGCGTATGGCCCGGCGATGAGCCGGGGGAATCTGGTTGTGCTGCGCTTCACGCGTGAAATACGCGGCCACCGTCGAGGCCTGCCTGTTAACGGTCAGGGCCTTGATCGAAGCGCGCTTGAACACCAGCGCCTTGTCAGCGGGTCGCTTGAGCGGATCGAACAGCATCCGGGCGCGCTGCTCGATGTCAGCCACCGTCGCGATCCGATGCGGGTTCTTGGCGTAGGGCGGGACGACAGACCCAGGCCGCCATTGACGGGGAGGGCGAGGCTTGCCTGAACTCCTGGGCCTACGACCGGCAGTGGATCGTCCAGGCGTTGTTGTCGCAGTCACCGCCTTGGGCACCGCTGTGACGGAAGGTGATCGGTAGAACACCAGCGCGTTGTCCGAAGGCTTCTTGAGCGGATCAAACAGGCGTCGGCCACGCTCCTCGATGTCAGCAATGGTCGCGACGCGGTGCGGGTTCTTGGCATACGGCGGAACTACGCGTCCAGCTCGTACTCGGGCGTTTCTGGGCTTTCCAGCTCCGGTCCGGCGTCGGCCTGTAGCGCCTGCTGGCGTTGCTGTTCCCGTTGCTTCCTGAGAAACGGCGGCAGGGCCGCTTCCTCCTCTTCCTCGCTCAGCTGTGGACCCGTTCCGTCTTCCTCGTCCTCCTCCTGGTACAGATGGTCGCAATCCAGAATCTCCTCCTGGTTGCGACTGTCCCACGTGAACGTGTGCATCACTGGGCAGTAACAGCGCACCGTCACGGCTTCGGGCCGGTCCGGCTTGCCGGTGATCTGCCACATTGCTGACGGACAGGTCTTGCAGGCCATCGGCAGGTGCGGCAGTGCGTCGCCCCGCAGTTTCAGCAGGACTTCGCTGATGATCTCTCTGTCGTTGCCCGGTGTGTACGTTGTCATTGTGTTCTCCATGGACTTGGTAGAATTTCTGCTCGCGCTCAGCAAGCAACTGCTGACGCTCTTCTGGGCTGGCAGCCACATAACGCTTGCGAAACTCCGGTGTCGCCTTTTCCACATACTTGATTTCCATCGCCCGTTGCGGCCATTCAGTTAACCGCTGGGCAATGATCGCTTTATCAAGCGGCTCTTTTTTCAAGTCGCGCCTGACGATAAAGTCATCGTGAAAGATGGTTTCTTTCAGGTTGGTAAACTTCGCATCACCAGGCAACTTGACGGCCACGTACTCATTGTCTTTGCCTTGGTTGCGGATGCGCGTTTCACCGTAGGTGGCCGCCAACTCGTAGAACGCCTCACGGCTGGTCACGTTCTTTTCAATCACCTGCTTAACCAGCGCTTGCTTGAACTCCCGATTCTTACCGTAGAAGTCATCGCCCTTGTACCTGGACAGCACGCTTGCGGCATCAGCAATGTCTACCCGAACATGCTCTCTGGGTGACGCAAGGTTGTACTTCTGGTTTAGGTATTCCTGGAAAGCCTCAAAATACTTCTCATGATTCTTATAAAATCCCACGGGGTTGGCTTCGTTGCCACTGAGCAAGTTGATACGCGGCACGATGACGTGGATATGGGGTTTGCGCTCAATGGGCTTGCCCGTCTTCTTATCATCGACCCATTTAATCTTGGGCAAATGCGCTTCAGCGTAAAAATTGAATTCTTCCGCTTTATACGCATACATGAGAAACTGTTTGAATTCGGCTGTAACGGCTTTAAGTAAGGATTCAGAAACAACGTCTTCACGAAAACTAAGTGTGAACGTCAGGTAACGGTCCTGACCGCGATCAGGAATACTCTCATAAATAGAACGGGTTAGATCAAGGTCGCCTGATATTACCAACCGATGGTCGAGTTCATCGCGGGTAAACTCACGCCCTGACTTGTTGCCTTTTTCGAGATATTCCTGTGCGCCAGTGTTGTAGCCACCGGGCCTAATCAGCATCAGAGACCCCTGCTAACAGCAGGGCCTCGATGGCAGTCAACTTGTTCAACCAGAGGGTGTACGTCTTTTCAGAAATGACGCCACGGCGGTGGGCAGCATTCACCTGGTGGGCCAACTGGTTAATGTTGTTGCTGGTTTTGTTATAGAAGAACAGCAGCCGATGATAGTCCTGTGGCTTGGCCGCTTTAACATTGAAGGTGAGTTTTGCATTGATAAAAACGTCACGCAGGAACTCGGAAGTCGTCATGCCTGCTTCCTTGGTTTTCCTGAGTATCTCGGTGTGATCATCCTCACCCACACGCAGGGTCAGGACACGGGTCTTTGGGGGCTGCTCAGCCATGGGGCCTCCGACGATCAATGACGCAATTGATTTATCGACTGATGACAAACGACAAGCGCAGCGCTACCGCTCTGCGGGGTTTCAAAGGGGTTTCCCCTTTGGCACGGCGATGTATTCGGGGGGGCGCTTCATCCCCCCGTATACATCGGTAACGTGCCTGTTTAGCGAATTCGAGATAGGGGGGAGCAGGGTTAATCTGCGGGTTACATCAGAAATGCATCGAGAATGCTCGAAATTACGTCAGGATTGCTTTGCATTGCGTTTTCCTACATCAATGTTACGCTCGAATACGACAGCTTTACATCACTTTTACATCACTTTGTACGCAGCAAGGGGCAAATCGTGGCTCAAGAAACCGAAAACAGGCGTGAGGCGTTGGCAGAACTGGCCCAGGACAACAAAGCTAGGTCCTACACGGCGCAGATCCGCGACCTGTATGACGTGATCGAAAACGCCTTGGACTCTGGTGTGAGCAGGACGGTGATTCACCAGAAACTGGTGGATACCGGACTTGCGATCAGCCTTCGTCACTTCGACCAGGCGCTGTACAGAATTCGTAAAAGCCATAAACGAGCCGGACAGGTTAAACACCCCCTGCCTGAAAAAAGCGTAACCGCTCCATTAACCCCACATTCAAAGCACTAAGCTAATGCCAGATGCTGGGCTCCCGATTCTCTCAGGAGCCCATCGATCATGATGCGACCCGA
>NZ_JAGTPK010000005.1 GCF_021147775.1 Pseudomonas californiensis | reverse complement strand
GGCCAGCACG
Source organism: Pseudomonas californiensis (assembly GCF_021147775.1). Taxonomy (GTDB): domain Bacteria; phylum Pseudomonadota; class Gammaproteobacteria; order Pseudomonadales; family Pseudomonadaceae; genus Aquipseudomonas; species Aquipseudomonas californiensis. The sequence goes on along the minus strand of NZ_JAGTPK010000005.1, from coordinate 235,274 downwards.
CCGCCTACTGACAGAAAAGACAGGGTTGCAGATTGCAGTCGTTCAGATCCCTGAACCGGTTCGACCGGATAAAAGCATGTGCCGGATCATGCCGGGCGCGCAACAAACACATCCGCCAACAGCTGATTGCGCGGTAGACCAGCCAGATACAAGCGCTTGGCAAACAGCTCCACGCTCTCGACACTGCCGCACAGCAGTGCCATGGCGTGCCTGGACAATAAACGCAGTTCCGCCAGCGTCGCCTGGAGCGTTTGAGCAGTGATCAACTCGACCTGTAAGTGAGGATGGGCCAGGGCCAACGCCTGTAACTCGTCCGTCAGGTAGTGTTCATGATTGTCGTGGGCGAGATGAATCAAGCGAATCGTGCCCTGATGCTCCTGACGCAACGCTTCGCGCAGCACACCCCACAAGGGTCCAAGCCCGGTGCCGGCAGCGAGCAAGAGCAGCGGTTTATCCTGCCAGTCCGAGTCATAGCGCAACGCGCCACCGCGCAGCTCACCCAGCCGCATGTCATCTCCCACCTGCAGCTGTCGGGCTGCATCGCAGAATGCGCCAGGGTTGCGGCAGTCCAGATGAAACTCCAGAAAACTGTCCTCACCTGGCAGGCTTGCCAATGAATAAGGCCGAGCGATACCGGACGACGTCCACAACACCTGGTGTTGTCCAGCGCGATAGCGCAGGGCTCGTTCAGGCTCAAGCCGGATGCGCAAAACCGTCGGGCTGAGCCAGTCGCAACTCACCACACGAGCGGGCAAGCCATCAAGCGCAGGGTCGAACACTTCTACAGTGAGGTCGTCGACGACTCGACACTGGCACGCCAGACGCCAGCCTTGTTGCCGCTTCTCCGGCACCAACGCCTCGGGCAGCGCATCCTCAGGCTCGCCTTTCACACAACGTACCAGGCACGCATGGCAACTGCCTGCGCGGCAACTGTAAGGTACCGAAACACCAGCCTGATTCAGAGCGTCGAGCAAATTGGCAGCCGGGGCCACCAACCAGCTGCGTTCACCCACTTGCAATTGCGGCATCAAAGCGCCCCGCGCAGAAAATAACGGCGATTGTACAGACTGACCTGTCGGGCAGGTTATACTGCCGCGCCTTTTTGCGCCCGCTACGGCTAACCTGTCAGTTCTGGTTCACGCCGCAGTTCCAGACTGCTGCCGATAGCGTAATTGAATGTTCCCGTCCTTACAGAGGAGCGCGCCGCATGACCGTGATCAAGCAAGACGACCTGATTCAGAGCGTTGCAGACGCACTGCAATTCATTTCCTACTACCACCCCGTGGACTTTATCCAGGCCATGCACGAGGCGTATCTGCGTGAAGAGTCGCCTGCCGCTCGCGACTCCATCGCTCAGATCCTGATCAACTCGCGCATGTGCGCGACCGGTCATCGCCCGATCTGTCAGGACACCGGCATCGTCACCGTCTTCGTACGCGTGGGCATGGATGTGCGCTGGGATGGTGCCACCATGGGCCTGGACGACATGATCAACGAAGGCGTGCGTCGCGCCTACAACCTGCCTGAAAACGTGCTGCGCGCGTCCATCCTGGCTGACCCGGCCGGTGCACGTAAAAATACCAAAGACAACACCCCGGCTGTTATCCATTACTCCATCGTCCCGGGTAACACCGTGGAAGTGGACGTTGCGGCCAAGGGCGGCGGCTCGGAAAACAAATCGAAGATGGCGATGCTGAACCCGTCCGATTCGATCGTCGACTGGGTACTGAAAACCGTTCCGACCATGGGCGCGGGCTGGTGCCCACCTGGCATGCTCGGCATTGGCATCGGCGGCACAGCGGAAAAAGCTGCTGTGATGGCCAAGGAAGTGTTGATGGAGTCCATCGACATTCACGAGCTCAAGGCTCGCGGCCCGCAGAACCGTATCGAAGAGATGCGTCTGGAGCTGTTCGAGAAGGTCAACCAGCTGGGCATCGGTGCCCAGGGCCTTGGCGGCCTGACCACCGTACTCGACGTCAAGATCATGGATTACCCGACCCACGCCGCTTCCCTGCCGGTGTGTATGATCCCTAACTGCGCCGCCACCCGTCACGCGCACTTCGTGCTCGACGGTTCCGGCCCTGCATCGCTCGAAGCGCCACCGCTGGATGCCTACCCGGAAATCGTCTGGGAAGCCGGTCCATCGGCCCGTCGTGTCAACCTCGACACCCTGACTCCGGAAGACGTGCAGAGCTGGAAGCCGGGCGAAACGGTCCTGCTGAACGGCAAGATGCTGACCGGGCGTGACGCAGCACACAAGCGCATGGTTGAAATGCTCAACAAGGGCGAAACCCTTCCGGTGGACCTCAAGGGTCGCTTCATCTACTACGTTGGCCCGGTCGATCCGGTGCGTGAAGAAGTCGTGGGCCCGGCGGGTCCGACCACTGCAACGCGCATGGACAAGTTCACCCGCCAGATCCTCGACCAGACCGGCTTGCTGGGCATGATCGGCAAGTCCGAACGTGGCCCTACCGCCATCGACGCGATCAAGGATTACAAGGCCGTGTACCTGATGGCTGTAGGCGGCGCTGCTTATTTGGTGGCTCAGGCGATCAAGAAGTCGAAAGTCGTGGCCTTTGCCGAACTGGGTATGGAAGCGATTTACGAGTTCGAAGTCAAAGACATGCCGGTCACGGTCGCAGTTGACAGCAACGGTGAGTCCGTCCACATCACCGGTCCCGCTATCTGGCAGAAGAAGATCAGCGACAGTCTTGCGGTAGAAGTGCAGTAACAGTCGTCAGTCTGCGGTAAACAGGGAGCGATACGCCCTGTTTACCGTTCGCCGGTCTGCAATGGACCAATGGCTGACCCATCAGAACCAGGTTCCAGTCCCGCCGCCCTTTCGGGCATCAAGAAACACCTTCAGGTAATTTCCCGCAGCAGCAGTCGACGTCACTGTAAACATTTCAAGAGGCTTGAATACGCCTTCATCGCACTCGGTAGTGCGACGTTATCTTGCGTGCACCGCCTTGAACGATGAACAATATCGGCTGGGTAGCAGCAACAAAGCCTGAATCATGGAATGCAGCTCCCATAAAACGCTTGGCTGTTTTTTCGTCACTGGTGAACGACGTAAAAGAACTGGTCGTAAGCTGTGCGCCCGCTTTGAACGCAGCAGGGTTCATGACTCTGGCGCCTCTGTAGAGAACGTCGGTCATTTTCGGACCCAGAGATGCAGTTACCAGCCTCGCCAAGTGCGCGGGCCGGTCGTGATATTTCTTGAGAACGGCCACCGCCGGGTCAAACTCCCGGAGTTTTCGATGCCGGGGGAGTTTTGTCGAGTTTTCGCCGTTGTTGCGACTGTGCTCCAGCAGTACCTCATTCATGACATGCTTGAACGAATGGGGAGTGGGCGCCATTTCCCCTGAAGTCACACTTCTAGCTCGGCTGTTCACATGAAGATTGCCAGCGTTCGCTGACAGCTAGATATGTATGCCGCTTTTGACCTCCGGCGTCATGCTGATCCGGTCCTCGGCAAGTTCTTCCTCAGCGCCAAAAAATTTTTTGGAATAGTCCCACGTAGCGTTCGCAAATTGGGTAGCGCTGAGGTTGTGACCACGTATTTGTTTCCGCATCCATACATGGGTATCGTCCATGACTTGTTTTTTCAAGTAGGGATTGAGTACTTCTCCTGTCTCAAATAACTTTCTCGCGGTTGTCTTTGCCAGTCCCTTTAATACATCAGGCAATTCGACGGGCTGAAGACCATCAGCATCAACTCGTGTTATCGGGTTGTTACCCATCATGACATAAAGATTAAGGCCGGTGACTGCGCCTGCCGGGTCTGGATTGATCCAACGGTGCAACCAAGGCGCTTAGTACCTGAAGCCGTAGTAATACAACCCGCTCGCGTCACGCTCATTACCCGCATACAGGACCGTCTTGTCATTCCCCTCAACGGCACTGCGCGCCGCCCAGCATGACGTGCAACCAAACGGGTAATAACTTTCCTGGCTGATCAGTTTCCCTTGTTCACCCAGTTCCAGCGTGCTCGCGCCCAAATGATCAACGAAGCTGTAACGCAATTGATCCTGGTTCTGCGCGTGTTCCGCAGCCCGGTGCAGCACACGCACACAGTTGCGCCCGGCCGGTGCGGAGATGGCATGTACGGTTTCGCCCACCGCATTGGTGCGTATTTGCAGACCTGGAAGATAACGCACCTCGTTGATCAAAGTACGACCCGAGGCTTGCGCGCTGTGGGTTTTGCGACAGCGCTGACCTTGGCCGTCATACACATAACTCTCGTCGTCGTTTGAAGACTGGGGACGTTGCACGGTGGTGATCTGCTGCAACTGGTTGCGCACGTCCCACCTCAGCGCCTGACCACGTACAAGTTGCAACAGGTTGCCGTTGGCGTCGAAGTGGTCTGCAAATCCCGTCCCGAGATCCGTCATCGCAGATACTGCGATTGCTGCCTGGGTCCACGTGCATTGTACGAGTGAAGCTTTGCGCACCGACGTGACGCATCTGCAGAAGATTACCTGAGGGATCGTAATCGTATTGCTGGGTGTAATTGGCCATCTGATTGGGGTCCGGCGGGGTTTGAAGGTCAGGCAAAGCCGGACCATAACGGGCCCCGGTCTCGACCTCACGCCCGGTGGCTTCAGTCAGTTGGTACAGCGTGTCATAGGTGTAACGGTTGATCGGCTCGATGCGTCGATTGGCGAAGAAGCGCACCGGTTGAGCAGCGTCCTGCATTTCCAACATATTGCCGGCGGGGTTATAGCGATATTTGAAGTGCTGCAACGGCGACTCACCGGGCAACAAAATACGCAATTCATCCAGTTGACCGTCCTGCGTATCGTAGGTGTACTCGGTCACAACCGTATTGCCTGCGGTTTCTTGCTCAACCTGCCCAAACGCGTTGTAGACCATGTTCCTGACCAGCACAACAGGCTCGTCAGCATCTGACAACCAAAGAGAAACGGACTGCAAATTGCCCGAGCCTGTCTTTGTGGAGGCCTGCGTGTTGCCCATGGCGTCAGTTTGGCTGATAGCCTCGCCAAGCGCATTGAACGCCCACTGGGTGGCGAGCCCGGCTGGCTCAACAAGCAGCTCACGCGTCTGCTCATCAGGCGGCCAGTCGGGTAAGTCCAGTCCGTTCAGGAAGTGCCGACGCTCCGTAAGGGCCGGGCCGCAAACTGCGTAGTCCGGCCTATGCAGGCTGCCGGCGGTGTCGTCGTGGCGCATAAGCTGATTGCACTGGTTATGGGCATACGTAGCCGGGCCTCCGTACGTGAAACGCTCGGTAACATGGCCCTCTTCAGTGACCATCACAGGGCGCATTGCCGCGTCGTACTCGATATCGCCGCGAACGCTGCGGCCATCCCATTGGCTCGACACCGCACCTGCCTCGTTCAACAGCGCCAGTTGCCATCCGGCATCGACGTTTTTGGTCAACAAGGCAGTGCCCGACAAGCTGAAGGTTTGCACCTGATTGGCCGGGGCATCGGCCGCAGATGCCGAGCGCATGAAGAAGCGTGGGTCACGGCAGGCATATGCCCGACCCGCGCAGTCAAAACGCAGCTGCGTCACCCGAACATCCGCAAGCTGACCCGCCTCTGTGCGACAGAACTGCACACTCTGAACAGGCAAACCTTGTGGGCTCTCTGACGAGCAGCAGCTGTGTATTAGTGTGAGTATCTGGGCTCATCGGCTTCATCCCTGAAAAAGAACTTATGCCCGTTGCGGGCGCTCCCTATCAACGATAGTGCATCTGCAACATCTGAACGTGCAACGTACTGCCAAACTGAGGACGCGCGCGATCATGATTGTTTTTAGCACCGGACAGAAAAAACAACCTGTTGATTTAAAAGATATTCGACTCTAAAAACCACGTGACTGGTAATTCTGTCAGGTAGACGTCAGTACCAGGCTCGCCAAGACTCCTTACATGATTACAGGAGCGCTGGACATGACCGAGCAACCCTTTTCCTTACTGAAAACGCTGGCTAAAGCAGAAACCGACACCTCACGCAGCGACAACGGAAAGTCATCCTTTGTTGACGCGATGACGACCATGAATATCGAGTCGGTATTCGACATAGTGCGCCGCTCAAAGACGGCCTTTGTCCGCGAACTCTCGACACTCAGCGACGCCAATGGCGATCTGGCTTATGACAACGCACGCTGTTACGCCATGCAGATTGTGCGCTTGTATCGCAACCAGCTGGTGTCCTCGGGCGGTACTCCCCTGTCAGCGACCCGCACAGGGGTGCGCTCACTGGTTGAAATCGGCCCCAGCTTTCCAAAGCTGTTCAAAGAGAACTGGGATCAGTTCTGCAAAGTGGGCGCCATTGAGGCGAAAGATTCGCCGGTTGCCTACCTCACGTCCCTGTACCGGTTCGCAACGACCGAACTGGAGAGCGATCCACCGAATGACAATCGCATTACGCTCGACAAGCGACGGCCGGATCTCAAAGAGCTGATCATTGATCAGGCCAGTACCTTTACGCCAATCCCTACCTTGCAGCTCGTCAATGAAGTGCTACTCAGCGCTATCAAGGCATACATAGAAGCCGATGCTGTCAGCAATAAAGACAAAACCATTTATCAATTACTTGCCGAAAAGAAACACCCTTTCGAGTTTCCTTACAATCGCAGCCATAAACAGATCTCGCTGGGGTTAGGCGGTAAAAACCCGACCTTGGGTGAACTCAACTACCTGATCAGCCTCAAGGTCCCGGCAACCTCCGGTGGAACAGTGGCGTATGGTGCCATGCAGCAAAACAGCTCGAATGCCCAGATGATGATGAGCGGCCTGGGGCCGGAACAGCAGTCGATCCTGCTTGAGCCTATGCTACCCGAGCCGACGCCGCCTGACGCGGGGGTGTGGAGCGACGAACCCGCACTACCCGCAGACGAAGTCGGGAACGCTCAGATCACTGCTTTCTTTCGAGAAAACTACGGTGTGCCATACGCCGTTGGCGGAACATCCAATCCGCTGGATTCACTGCAGCTGTTCATCGAGAAAACAGGGTTATCCGGCCAGGCGGTAGAGGCATTGCTGGGTGTCGCCAGCGCGGCACCGCATCATTCTGCCAACAGCAGCCCAACGCCGTCCTTTTATGGCACGGGTTACGTCAACGGGAACCAAAGCCCCGCTCTTTCGCTCGACAAGAGCACTGCCGGCACAACAAGACTGCTGAATACCAGCGAAGACCGCTTTGATCGCTTACAACGCATGATCCGTTTGCAGCGATGGCTCGATATCCCGTTCGCCGAACTGGATACTTTAATCACGGCCTCCATCTGGTCCCAAGGGACTGAAAATACGGCGTTCGTGATAACTCCGAGCACAGTGCGAGCTTTGGGGACCTACCGCTTCCTGAGTCAGCATTACTCACTGAAGCCGGAAGAGTTTGCAGCTTTCTTACACCATATAAGCGTGTACGCCCGCCCCGGACAGTTGCCACTGAATGATCAGATATTCAACAGCCCGACAGTGTTCAACACGCCCTTCAAACTTGACAGGGTGTCGTTTTATCTTGGGGAATACGACGTCGAAAATGAACGTACGCTGATGCAGCTCTGCGCAGCACTTGGGCTCACGAGGACCCAGGAAAGCCTGAGCCAATTGGCTACAGAAACGCTGAGCGTCCTCAAGCCGATTACAGCGCAAAATGCATTGAAACGAGATCTCGCCACGATATCTTCGCTTTACCGCCAGGCCCGTATAGCCTCAATGTTTGGTCTAAAACCCGAAGAGGGCCGCGTCTTGGCAGATCTGCTCGGAGGGCAACATTACCGCGAGCTGCTCATCACCGGAATGTTGCGTCCATACGAAGAGCTCACAAGCGTGCAAAATTCGCTACCAGACATTCTCGACGTCATCATGCAAATGGACTGGGCTGTGAAGTGGTTCACCAGTACCGGCCGTGATGTCATGACTGTCAGGCGCCAGCTGGCAGTGGATCCCGTCGAATACATACTGACCGAAGAGCTTACCCGACAAGTCATTGAACTGGGCCTGGAAGCCAAAGAGGGCCTGCTGATCCCGCAGGAACTGAATGAGTTGAAGTTACCTGCTGGCAGCCCTGCAATTGATTGGCCGGGGATCCTCCAGTCATTGCAAGATGATCAAGGTCTGATCAACGACGCGGATTTTTCGCCGACAGAGGATATCGCGCAGTACTTCGCTGAAAAGATACTGGATGCGATCGGGGGAAGCCTTGGTGACCCGCAAAAAAAAGAAGCGTCCGTTCTGCTCGGGGATTTTGTTTTCAAAGGATACGTAGCGCAGCGTCAACTGGTTGAAGGCTTGTTACAAAACATCGTCCGACTGCCATCTGACCGCTGTGACACGGTCATGTGCTGGGCGGGGAGCAGCAGCTCGATATTACTGAAGCATGTCATTTCTTTCTCGGTCTCCCGATCACCCCAGGCAATTTCCGAACAGTTGGCCATGCTGACCCGCTATACCGAAACGACTCAACAACTGGGCCTGAGCACTGAAGCTTTGCGAGCCTTTCTGGTTAATCCGCACTGGCTAAGCGCTGATTTTTCGAACCCGCTCAGCCTGACGTTGAGCAGCCTTTATCTGCTGGACCGCTATCAGGACTGGAGGGACAATTCCGGGTTCCCTGAGGCGACTTTGCTCGGCTATTTCAGCCAAGCAAACGCCAGTGTGATAGACGATAAAACGTGCGCCAAACTGCTGGCCCCGCTCATTGGCTGGTCAGCTTCGGAAGTGCAGAGCGCTTCAGCCTCTTTGATTGACAGCAACAACGCCGCCACTTCCATGGAACAGGTCGACTGGCTGCGCCGACTACACAGCGCCAGCATGCAAACAGGGCTGTCTGCCTCCCGACTGTTAAACGCCGCAGCATTGAATCGGCTGGCTGACGCGACGGACTGGAGCTATCTGGGCGACGCAGTAATGACCGCGAGCACTACTCCCTCTCAGTGATTGTCAAGGAAGACATTCTCATGAAACCTTCTATTGAAAGCCAGCTTGACGAGTCGTTTCGTGACGCACTAGTTGTCTATTACCTGGGCGAGGTTGTACCCAACTCACGCGTCTTGAGGCCCTTGGGGCTAGATAGCCGACTAAAGACTGCGAACGACCTGTACGAGTTCTTTCTGATCGATAACCAGGTCAGCAACGATGTTCAGACAAGCTATGTCGCGTCAGCCATCAGCAGTCTGCAGCAGTACATCAACGGAGCTCTGTTGGGGATGGAGCCCGGGCAGGAGTCACTGCGAGCCGATGACGCGCGCTTTGTGGAGTGGCTTGGCCGAAGCAGTCAATACCCGATCTGGGCAGGCAACATGCAACTGGCGCTGTACCCTGAAGTTTATATTTCCCCCGCGCTGCGTTTGAAAAAGTCCGCTTACTTTGCGCAGCTGGAAAATGATATCAACCAGAACAAAATCCATGTCGACACCACACTGGATGCTGTTAACTCTTACCTGGCCAGTTTTGAGGAGGTGGCCAACTTGACCGTTATTAATGGGTATATTGATAGCGCAGACTTTGCCAGGGGAAACTATTATTTCATCGGAAAATCCCGTGCGGAAAATATATTCTATTGGCGCAGTGTCGACATGAACGAAAGGTCCTTCCTAAATGACACTGCCGGTCCCAAAGAGGACTACCCGACACCCGGTGCATGGTCGGACTGGAAGCGCATGGATGTAGGAATCAATGGCAACACCCTGGAGCGCACCATCCGCCCGGTCTTTTTCAACAACCGACTGTTTATTACCTGGGTGGACTTGATCCCTGTAACCGAGGAGTTGGAGAGCACTCTGCCCACTACAAAAATCACGCCCGACGCCGATGGTAGCGTTACTGTTTTTCCTCCGAACTCTTTGGCCCCCCAAATAAAAACAACACCCAAAGTCAGGATAGTGCTCAACGCCGCCTATAAAAAATATGACGATTCCTGGAGCACGTCTCAAACTTATATAAACAAGACATGGTTGAATCATTACAACCTGCTTGACCAGCCTGACCCTGAGAGAAATGGAAAAACAGTTGAGGGTGAACTTCCAACTGAAGGCGAGCACACGCTTGAAAACGAACTAAATACTGTAGCGGTATTCGATCTTTCAACGTCACCTGAATGTTTATTCATCGCCTTGTACGCTGGAGAATCTCTTACGGAGGGAGACTTCAATGGGACGACCTCCACCTACAAATTCCTGACGACGGCGTATATTGACAAGAGTTTTAATATTAAGCCCTCATTTCCTCGTTCGGGCTTTCTTCTTTCACCTTATAGCATTCCTTCCTCGCACCCGGATGAGTTGCTGGTCCGCAAGTTATGCTGGGTGTATGCATTGAAAAATAAAAACAACCTTCAGTTTACTTGGAACACTCATATTGCGATCAGAGTGATTGACAATGCGTCTCCGGACAGTTGGAACGCCCTGGAATTGCAAAAGCATGTTACAGATATGACTGGCGAATTTGCTCCAGTAGTTAACCATGCCTCTTCAACGATTGAACTGTTTACAGGCATCAACGCCGACATCGACGATCAGCCAGATATCAAATTCACACTTACCTTCACCAGTAATCTACCAGTGGCAACTCCGTTCATCATGACAATCGTCGCCAGTAAAAAATCAAACATTTACTACAGCATTGAAAACGGTTCAACACTGAAGGTATCTTCAATCCTTCCAATAAACAGCGAGTTCGCACCCAGCTTCTCGCCCAACGAAACGGAAGAGCCCAGTGAATTTCTCTATACTAAAGAATTCGGTAACTTTTTTATTACATCAGAGCATGTAAACAACGAAGAGCTTTCGTTGGCGGGCGGCTATTTTAAAGCCGATACCCTTGAAAAGATTCTTTCATCCCCTGCGGCAGAGGACGCAAGGGGATGGATAAGGCTGCATGATGCCAATATTTTTATTTCAGCCCAGGTAACATTACCCAGCCATACAGAAATTGAATATCACTCCTACAATCAAGAATTTCATTACCCTACCCGCCTGGACAATCCTTTCGGCGAACAGAAGCTTATATCCTATACCAACCTTAAAGACACTTTAACGGCACCCAGCCTGTACACCGCTTCCATCCCTTTCGATAAAGCAACACTCCGCCCCAAGTTTCTTTCGTCTGCAAACGGCAATACCTCAAATATTTTCTACATAACCCACGGCATTGGAATCGATAAAAAAAGCACGAATGCAGACTTTGGCGAGGCGAAAAAGTCAACGTCAATGGAGCTTGTACTGGCAACCACCTCCGGCATTGAGCCGCTCGCGCCAAAAATCAGCAAGCGTGTCGACCTCGTTCTGGGTATAGCGGAGTACATCGACTTCACGGATTCAAGTATAAAATTCACTGACGGGGCGGAAGACATCAAGCGCAAACCCATTCGCATGAACACCCTGTTCGCCCGCGAACTGATCAACAAGGCCAGCATTGCACTGGAAGCGCTTCTGTCCTGGGACACCCAACAGTTGCGCGAACCACCAATAGGGGATGAAACCGAGCCCAGCGCGATGGACTTCAAGGGTGCCAATGGGCTTTATTTCTGGGAGCTTTTTTTACACTTGCCGTTCATGGTTTCCCACCGCCTCAACCTTGAGCAGCGCTTCAAAGACGCCGAATTCTGGCTGCGTTTCATCTTTGACCCCGGTCGCAAGGCAACCGGCAATCGGGATGCATACTGGAACGTGCGACCTCTGGTTGAAACGTCCGACCCCGACTATTTCATGCGCTCGCCCATCGATCCGGACGGTATCGCAGCCAGCGATCCGGTCAAGTATCAGAAAGCGGTCTACTTCCACTACATCAAGAACCTCATCGATCGCGGTGACATGGCCTACCGGCAGCTGACCCCGGACAGCCTCGGCGAGGCCAAGCTCTGGTACGTACGTATCCTCGACCTGCTGGGCCCGCGCCCCGATGTCGTGCTGAGCAGCCAGTGGGCGCCCGACACGCTGGATGCCATTGCCAAGGCCAAAAGCCCAGGTCTCAGGGCATTCGAATCGCAGCTGCAGCAAACTCAGTCCGGCAACGCAGAGGACACTCGCAGGGCAAACATCCATCAGCACCATGCCCTGCGCCTGAGCACCTTTACCAGCGACCCGACATTGCTTGAAGAAGACAACGACCGTTTCATCACGCCGATGAACGCTGAACTGGTCCAGTATTGGGATATGCTTGAGTCCCGCCTGTACAACCTGCGACACAACCTCACGCTGGACGGCAAGCCCTTGTCGTTGCCCTTGTTCGGCGCCCCTCTGGACCCACGCGCGTTGCTGGCCGCCTACGCCAACGGCTCAGCCGGCGGCGGCGCGACCAGCGTACTGGCGCACGAGACACCGCATTACCGGTTTGCCGTGATGTCAAGCCGGGCCAATGCCGCTGCCGAGATGCTGATCCAGTTCGGCAACACGTTGCTGTCGATCATTGAGCGACAGGAACAAGGGCAACTGATCGAACTGCAACAGCAGCAGGCTTGGGAATACGCACAGTTCGCCATTGATCTACAGCTGGAAACGCAAAAACTCGAACTGGAAACCCGCAAGGCCCTTTTGGCCAGCAAAGCCATCGTTGACGCACGCGCCCGCTTTTATGCCGGTCTGGTGGATGAAAATGTCAGCGATGCTGAAATCACGACGGGCGAGCTACTTCTGGAATCTCGCGGGTTTCAGAAAATCGCCGCTGCGGCCTGGGTAACAGGCGCAGCGCTTACGGTGGCACCCAATCATCTGGGCGTGCACGCAGGCGCAACGGGCGGCATGGCAATGGGCGCGGCTGCAGGCAGCGCTATTGGAGGCCATCGACTGGAGGGTGCGGCCTATGCTGTCGCGCATGCTACCGGAGGCATTGCAGCCGATCTTGAAAGCATCAGCCGAAGTATGGAACGAACAGAAATGTTTCGCCGGCGTCGTCAGGAATGGGAAAACGCCCGGGATCAGGCAGTGTTTGAATCTGAACAGATTGATGCACAACTGGCCGTCCACGATGCGCAGAAACGCGTCACTGCCTTGCAACTCAGGCAGGCCCAGGAAGCGAAGAAACAGGCTGAGGCAGCTCACGCCTTCCTCAACAAACGCTTCACCAACAGCCAGCTTTACCAGTGGCTCAATGGTCAGCTTTCAACCTTCTATTACCAGGCCTACGACGCCACTTTTTCGCTGTGCATGGCCGCTCAAGCCTGCTGGCAATTCGAAATAGCCGATTACACCACCCGCTTCGTCAAACCAGCCGCCTGGAAAGATGCATGGTGCGGGCTGACGGCAGGTGAGTCACTGAAACTGGATCTGATGAAGATGGAGGCAGCGTATCTGGCCCGCAACGAGCGCAAGCTGGAAATCGTCAAAACGATTTCAGTGAAACAGCTTCCGGCAGAGGAAGGTACCAACAAGGGATGGGAAACTGTTGAAGCCATGCTGGCGGATAGCGGCGTCGCGGAGTTCGAGATCACCAAACAGATGCTGGACGACGATTACCCTGATCTTTACCTGCGGCGCATCAAGCGCATCAGTATTTCCCTGCCTGTCACAGTAGGCCCGTATCAGGATATCCACGCCACACTTACGCAAACCTACAGCGCAGTCGAGATGACCACAAACACTGCAAACCTGATCGAAAACCTGCGGGCCAGTCAGCAGATTGCGGTTTCGACAGGTGTAGACGATGACGGTCTGTTTGTTTTCAACTTTGATGATGAGCGTTATCTGCCGTTCGAAGGCACCGGCGCGATTTCCCGCTGGACGCTCCAGTTCTCGAACCCTGGACTTCAGACGGACATGATTGCATCGATCACCGACATCATTGTTCACATGCGTTACACCGCGAAGCGCAAATAACTGCTGGAGGCACGGGCATGGACGCTCAATCATCATCGCAGCAAAGCGCACAACCCGCTGTTGCCACGCCCTCACTGCCCAAGGGTGGTGGTGCCATTCAAAGCATCGGCAAAGGCTGGGGCGCCGTGGGCAGCAGTGGCGCGGCATCGGTGGAAATAACACTACCCATCAGCCAGGGACGCGGCTATGCGCCCGCGCTGTCACTCAGTTATCAGAGCACGACTGGCAACGGCCTGTTCGGGATTGGCTGGAACCTGGGCATGGCATCCGTCAGACGCCGTGCGAGCAAAGGGGTGCCGCTGTACACCGATGAAGACGTTTTTCTCGGCCCAAGCGGCGACGTTTGGCTACCTGAACGTGACGTGTCGGGTGCGCTGGTGTCCTCAAATCTCGATCATTACAACGAGACTGCACTCGACAGAACCTACCAGGTGATTCGCTATTTCGCTCGGGTGGAAGGGGCCTTTGACCGTATTGAACGCTGGCGCACGGAGGCGACCGATCCAGGATTCTGGCTGGTTCACGGGGCCGACGGCAGTCTGTATGTCTACGGTAAACGAGCCACCTCGCGCCATGCAGACCCGGCCGACGCCAGCCGTGTCGCAGAATGGCTGCTTGAGGAGAGCATGAACGCAGTGGGCGAACATATTCTTTTTGAATACCAGGCAGAAGATGGTGCAGGACTGCTACCTGATGCGATTCACGCCTCATATGCTCAGCGCTATTTGCAGCGTGTGTGCTACGGCAACAAAGACGCATCAGCCCCCTTGTACCTGTGGGACGAAGCCTCGCTGAGCACCTTGAAATGGCATTTCGAACTGCTGTTCGATTACGGCGAGCGAAGTATTGACCTGCCTGCAATGCCGACCTATCAGGCGTCTGGTCTGTGGCCGTTGCGCAACGACCCGCACTCCAGTTTTGCGTATGGGTTCGAGCTGCGCCAGTTGCGCCTGTGCCAGCAAGTATTGATGTTTCATCGTTTCGCCGAGCTGGGTGAAAGCCCGCTGCTGACCCAACGCGTACTGCTGGAGTATCGCACCACCGACCTTGGCTACAGCTTTCTGGTCGCCGCACACGCCCAGGCCTGGGACGGCACAACACAGCGCAATCTCGATCAGCGACCTGCATTGCAATTTGCCTACAATGAGTTCTCCGGCAAGCCGGTCATCTGTACCCCACTGGACTCACTGGCCGGGCTAAACGACGGGCAGCCTTATCTACTGGTGGATTTGTATGGAGAAGGTCTGCCCGGCGTGCTGCACAAGCGCGACAAGAGCTGGCTTTACCGCGAGCCCATTCGCGCTGAATCAGGCGGTAGCAATGCCATCGCCTATGGCCCCTGGCAGGAAGTCGCGCTTATACCCACTCAGGATTCGACGGCGAGTGTACGTCAGGCCCTGACCGACATGAGCGGCGATGGACGTCTGGACTGGGTCGTTGCCCAACCCGGCATGGCCGGAATCATGACCCTCAGGCCGGACGGAGACTGGTCTGGCTTCGTACCGTTCTCGGCCTTCCCTACCGAGTTTTTCCATTCTCAGGGACACATGGCCGACCTGGTGGGCGACGGGCTGTCTGACTTTGCAATGATCGGCCCACGCAGTGTCCGCCTGTATGCCAATCGGCGAGCACAGGGTTTTGCGGTGCCGGTGGACATCGCGCACGAGGAAGATCGCCTGCCCCTGCTCAGTGACAGTCCCAAAGAGCTTGTGGCGTTCAGCGATTTGCTGGGTTCCGGGCAGCAGCACCTGATTCGCATAAGGCACAACGAAGTACGGATCTGGCCAAACCTCGGCCGCGGGCGCTTTGACAAAGGTCAGTTGTTCGCGACACTGCCTTTCCCCTACGACACGTTCAACGTCAATCAGGTGCGGTTGGCAGATCTGGACGGCTCAGGCGCCAGCGATCTGGTTTACCTCGAACCTGACAATGTTCGGGTTTTCATGAACAAGGGCGGCAACGGCTTCGCGGAACCCTTCGATCAACCCTGGCCGGAAGGCGTCCGTTACGACCGTTTTTGTCAGGTCAGTGCAGTCGATCTGCAAGGCCTCGGGTTTTCCAGCCTGGTCTTGACCGTACCGCACATGACGCCTCGTCACTGGGCCATGCACTTCGTGTCGGGCGATGCCGATACGCTGGATAAACCGTATCTGCTCAACGCTACCAACAACAATATGGGTGCGTCCGGCAGCGTGAAGTACCGCAGTTCAGCGCAGGAGTGGCTGGACGAGAAACAGGCATTGCGCGCAGCCGAAAACCCTGCGGTTTCATACCTTCCGTTCCCGGTTCACGTCGTGGTCAAACAAACCCAGACGGACCTCATCACAGGCAACACGCTTACCCAGTTGTTTGCCTATCGACAGGGTTTCTATGATGCCCGGGAACGAGAGTTCCGCGGTTTTGGACTGGTATTGCAAACTGACACCGAAATACCGCAACAGTCCGACGAATGCTTTACTGCACCCGTGCTCAGCAAAACCTGGTTCCATACCGGACGCTACCCGGCAGCAGACTTCAGCGATTACGATACCCGCGATTCGCAAGCCGTCCCCTTGGGCGACCATCAGTTGTACAGCTACAACCTGGCCAATCAGCAGAGCGAGCTGATCGCCGAACCGGACGAAGCCACCTGCCATGAAATGGCCCGGACGCTCAGTGGTTCACTGCTGCGCACCGAAGTGTTCGGGCTGGATGAACATCAGCAGCCGTCGGTGCTTTATTCAGTTCAGGCCCACCGTTATCTGGTTCGCCAGCTTCAGCCGCTGAATGAACATCAACCTTACGCCCTGATGACGCCTCTGCAACTGGAGACCATCAGCTATCAATACGAAGCCGAACAACTCGACGACCCCCAGTGCGCTCACAGTCTGAATCTGGCGTGGGATGCTTATGGCGTTCTGACTCACGGTGTGACGGTCAACTATGCGAGACGCAAGAAGCCTGAGGACGCGCCACCTTTCGAAGAGGACTGGCAGCAACAATGGTGGCGAGCGTCCCATGACGAGGCCCAACAGTTTCATTACCTGAACGAAACGCGCGCTGAAGCCATCCATCTTGACCGCCCGCAAAGCTGGCGGCTGGGCCTGCCCTATCGTGCCCGTGGCAATGCGATGGTGATCAGTTGTGAAGAACTGTCACCCCAGCAGATCAGCCATGAACAGTTTGCCGATCCGGCGGGAGCGTTCACCCGGTGGCCGCGTACGTTGACCGGCCTGTCAGTCCAACGCTATATCAAGTGCGGCGATGGCGAGGCCACCTTTCAGGCATTGGCCGACGCGACTGAAAGTGCAGAACTCGACGATCACGCCTTGAGCGCCTATGCCCGAGTCATGACCCCCGACAAGTTGGTCACCAGACTGAGCCAAATGGGCTATCACCGGATGGCCAGTTTTCTTCCGGCCGACAACCTGAATCTCTGGTCGGTCAAACGCGGTTTTGCTACCTACGCCGAAGGGCACGCGTTCTATCGCGTCATGACATTCCAACCCACTCGCAGCCATGGCAGTACCCAGGTCGAGTACGACACATACAGTCTGTTCGTCAGCAAGATCACTGATCCGCTGCTGTGTGTTACCCGCATCTTTCATGATTATCGCGTTCTGCAGCCGTGCCGGATAATTGATCCCAACCAAAATACCCAAGAGGCCGACTACGACGCATTTGGTCGGGTATGGGCGACCAGTTTTTATGGTACCGAGCTGGGCGATGAGGTGGGCTTCGATCCACTTTACCCCGATGAGCGCCTGCAAGGAGGAACGCAAACAGCCATTCAGTATCCCGACGATGCGCTCTACAACCAAGCGAGCGCCACATATTACGACGCCAACATGGCCGAAGAATCCGGATCAATTCCGTTTGGCAGCGCGACGCTCCAGGCAGATCGCTTCCCCGACGATCCGGCCAGGCAGATCAGGATAAGCCTGGTGTCAGTGGATGGCTTCGGGCGCATTCTGCAAACCCGACAACTGGTCGAAGACGGTGATGCCTACGCGGTCGATGAAGCCGGTAACTTCATCCTGGTCGATGGGAAGCCTTTGGTCAGCAGTGCCTCACCACGTTGGCGGGTGAGCGAGCGAATCGAGTACAACAACAAGGGCTTGGCAGTACGGGTTTACCGCCCGTATTTTTCAAGCAGCTCAGCCTATGTCAACGATAAGTCGCTGCGCGAACACTGGCATCACGACAGGCAGCTTTACGACGCGCTGGGTCGGCCGACCATCACCATCACTGCCAAAGGCTGGATGCGACGTCAGACCTACCGAACCTGGTACACCATCAGTGAAGACGAGAACGATACCGCCGAAGAAGTGCTGGCGCAGAACAAGGAAGGCGAACAATCGTGAGCCATCTGCTACACGCCCGGACGCCGGACATTATCGCCGTGGACGGGCGGGGTCTGATGGTGCGTTGCGTGGTCTACTGCCGGCGCAGCACGGACGTTGCTGCGCAACGCCAGTTGACTCGCTTTACCTGCAATGCAGCCGGCCAGCAAACCGATACATACGACACGCGGTTGATGACGCCCAACAGCACAACTGTACGTAGCCTTTCAGGCATGCCACTGCTGACTGAAAGCGTCGATGCGGGCTGGCGAGTGATGCTATCGGGCATTGCAGGCCAGACGCTGGATACCTGGGACAGTCGCGACTCTCACCGTCGGGTGGAATACGACACGCTGCTGCGCCCGGTGTCAATTACCGATGAGGGTTTTGTAACTGAACGATTCATGTATGGCGGACCGGGTACGTGCGAGCATAACCAGTGCAACCGGCTGATCCGCCATGACGACACGGCCGGGACGCTGCGGTTTTCGGATTACAGTGTGCCGGGATCATCCATAAGCGAAAGCCGACAGTTTCTGAAAGACGTGAGTACACCGGACTGGCCGTTGGAAGAAGCTGAGCGAGAGGCTTTGCTGGAATCAGCCCGACTGGAAACCCTTGGAGACTTCAACGCGTCAGGCGAACAAATCAGACACGTCGACGCCCAAGGTAACAGTCAGCATTTCAGCCAGACCGTAGCGGGTCAACTGCAGTCCGTTTCACTGTCATTGGCAGGAGTTGTCGGGCTCAGCGTTCTGGTCGACAACATCATTCACAACGCATTCGGACAGGTCGAGCAGGAAACTGCTGGTAACTGGGTCGTCAGCCAGTACACCTACGATGCGCAGGACGGCCGGCTGATTGAGCAGTGCACGTCCTCGCCCGACAGCTCCCGGTTGCAGCACTTCAAATACCGCTACGATCCCGTCGGAAACATCCTGGAGCTGGAAGACGCCGCCCAGTCTGTCCGCTTCTTTGCCAACCAACGCATCGAACCCATCAATCGCTACCGCTACGACACGCTGTATCAACTGATCGAGGCAACTGGGTTTGAGGTGATAACCGGAGCCAGTCACGGCCCGGATCTGCCTGATTTGCAAACCCCGCCGGATGCCAACCAGCTCGCCAACTACACGCAACGCTATGACTATGATCCAGCAGGCAATCTGCTGGAAATGAGGCACATCGGTACGCAATGCTTCACTCGCAAAATGCGCGTCGCGCCCGACAGCAATCGTAGTTTGATTGACGACGGGGACGCAGATTTTGCCAGCGGATTCGATGCCAACGGCAATCTTCTGCAGCTGGTTCGTGGCCAGAGTATGAGCTGGGACGCACGTAATCAGTTGCAGCGCATCACCAGCGTGCAGCGCACTGACGGCCCCAACGACGAGGAATGTTATGTGTATGACGGAGATGGCCAGCGCTGCCGCAAGATCAGCAGCGCACAAGCTTCTGGTCGTACGCTGATCAACGAAGTGCGCTACCTGCCGGCTCTGGAGATTAGGACCAATGCAGTCGGCGAAACCCTGCACGTCATCACCGCCCAGGCCGGTCGCAACAGCGTGCGCGTCTTGCATTGGGTGTCAGACTCGCCCGTTGCCAATAACCAGCTGCGTTACAGCCTGACCGATCACCTGGGTTCATGCACGCTGGAGCTGGATCAGAGCGGCGGGCTGATCAGCCAGGAACGTTATTACCCGTTTGGCGGCACCGCATGCTGGGCGGCGCGCAGTGAAGTAGAAGCCAACTACAAGACCGTGCGTTATTCCGGCAAGGAGCGTGATGCAAGCGGGCTTTATTACTACGGCTTCCGGTATTACGCACCGTGGTTGCAGCGCTGGATCAGTTGTGACCCGGCCGTAGACTTTACAGAGCACAACCTTTACCGATTCGTGGAAAACAATCCGCTTGGATGGGTGGATGCCGAGGGGTTGGTCGGCACTGATCCAAACAGACCAAAGCATATCTCCTACGAGGACTCCGGGCTTGAAGCGAAAATCGAGGCCGTCAAAAACAGGCGCTCGGTAGTTTTCAACTTTATGGACACGCATTACAAGCATTTTCAAGAGCAGCGCTACACGATGTACTCAGAGTACACACTGGAAGGAACCCGTCAGGAAAATACATTTGAAAATAAATTCAAACCCTATAAATGGACATTCATATCCAATTTCAGAAATGTCTCCACCGACCTCGCCCACGCCAATGACGTTGCGTTAAAACAGTACGAACTGATTTCGCAAAAGGAAGGCTTCATGGGTCATTTACCGTCAGTCATCAAGCGGGATACGGTGGTAAACGTCGGCGTGCTCAAGGTTGCCCACGATTATGAAAGTGAAAGCGAGGCTCTGAAAACGGCATTCTTTGAAGACACACAGAATGGAAAGAGCACCCAGCGAATACTGGACGACTTTGGTCTTGTCGCAGACAAAATCACAACCCGGTTTCTTAATGACGCCAAGGATCAAGTAGATGTTTACATCCATGTCAGCCCCAAAAACCCGGTTGCGCCAAAACCTGCAGCCCCCCTCTCGGTCGCTCCCGCAACCGCGTCCAGATTCTCCGTGACACCGGTATCGCCTGTGATACCGCAGCCGGCGACATCAACGGCGGTGGTTGCAACCGCCCAGCAAAGAGCCTCGAGGTTTTCTGTCGTACCTGTAGCGCAAGGCTCACCGACCAGACGTCGTTCGAGTACGGCAAGTCTGAACCCTTGACCGCAAATCCCACGTACCTCAATGCCAAACGTGAACCAACGTCTGGCATTGGGGAGACAAAAGGCAGCCGCCACAATCGCCCGTTACCCTGCCTCTGTGTTCATGGGACCAAACCCGCAGGGCGATCTGCTGCGCTCAAGCCGGAGGAAACTGTGCCGCCGTCCGCTGTCCATCCACATTCGAAAGCTTCTGCCACCGCACCAGGCTGCGCCAGCCTTTCAGCGTAGAGTCTCTGGCACGCTCACGAACGATCAACACCAGAGGCCGCCAGGTTTCGCGCATCAGCATGATGTCGTCGATAGCGCGCTGGGCCTCTTCGGCGCGTTGCGAGTCGCCGTGCTTCAACGCCAGCGCCTGAATACTGCGATAGCCATCGATCTCGGCGCCTGCTCGGCCTTTCATTGAGTAGTTGACGTTGTACTGGCAGTACTTGCTCTCCTTCCCCAAGCGCTTGATATCATTTTCAAACGTTTCCAGAAGCGTGGCGGCACGCAGACGGTTGTCAGGCGTGTGCTTGGTACCGGATTCGTCCGGTTCCAGTGTCTCGATGCAACGCATCAGCCATACATCGCGGTTGGCATTGATCTCGGCCAGCATGTCGCGCGGCGTGGAATAGTGCCGATCAAGGTCTGCATCCTGCTTGTCACCGATCAGGAAAGGGGAAATCTCATTTTTTTCAAGCGCCCACGCCAGGTCGCGGGAAGCGCCGAGTTGCAGCCCCAACCCCTGCCCTTGCACACCGTGATGCCCGTTTTTGGCCGGCACTGCTCCACTGGCGATTGGCGACACATTGAGGTTGGCGCTGATCCCGGCTCGTTGTTGAGCGGTGCTCGCCCTGTTACCCACCACACTGATGAACCCACCCTTCTCTGTGCGCTGTTCAGTGATCCGGTCCGCTTCGACGTATACCGAAGGCTCCGCCGTGATGTTCTGCCCAGCGCCACTGTTACCGTCGACAAAACGTGAAGCCGGGGACCGAAAAGCCAGACGTCCTGCCAGCGTTCGGGTGTTGCTTTTGGCATCGATCTGGCTGATGGACACCTCTGGGTTACGCGCCAGTATCGACTCCAGAGGTCCCGCGTAATCGCGCCCTCTCTCTGGCTTGATCAGGTCCCAACGCACCATGCTGTCCAGCGCATTGACCATGTTGCCGCGCATTTCATCGTCTTTGTGGCGTGTCCGGAAAAACCGCATCAGTGTCGAGCTGGTCTTTGTCTCCTGCGCGGTAAAGCGTGTCGTCAGCGCACCTTGCAGTGACACCCCAGGCGCCACTTGCGGGCCGACGGCAACACCGACCGTGGCTTCGGCGGCATCGGTGCGTGCCTTGCCGAACGACATTTCCATACCCAGGATGGGCATGAACAACTGGGCGAACGCTTCGTCACTGCGCGACTTTTCTACCGAGAAGATCGGTGAAGCAATCGGCGATATAGAACCATAAGGCAACGAAGGAACACCCAGCCCCAGAGTACCCCCACCTCCCAGACGCCAGCGGTCACGCAGGCGACTTTCAAGAATGGCCGGTTTGAATAATGTGACGATGTCGCTTTTATCGTTCAGGTGGCGGTTCTTGAGCAGTTTTATCGCCGCCTCCAGATCGTCTGTCAGCAAGTCGTCAACGGGCGCAGCGGGCATCAGCGCGGGCGGCAACACCTCGCGCAAGTGTTCATCGATACGATTGACTGCTTCGTAGGCTGTGAGCCTGCCGTTGGTCAACTCCGTATAAAACGGCGGCAGGGTGACAGATTCCGCTTTCGGCAGCAGGTTGACTTCGCGCCGGCCACCGGCGTCGGTCGGCTTGTCCCACATCTGCGACAAGCGCTGCTGTTTGACGCGTGCCTTCAGTAGACTCTGAATCGTCTTGCCGTCACGTTTTCGCAAGTTCGTCTGTGACAGGTGGTTACCCTTTTTCTCCAGCGATTTCAGGTGATCGAGCATGGCCTGGGCCGCCGCAACCTCGGTTTGAAACTCTGAAGCGACGCGGCATGTTTTCAAGTGTGCGTCCAACAGGCCGATCCGCCGCGAGATGACCATGTCGACTTGCCGCCTCGGCGACTGTATACCCATGCTCTCCCCCACCGAATAAGCACGGTTCAACGTCGATTTGGCAAAGGGCGTTTTGTTCAGCGTCGGAATCAGCCTGCGCGACAACGAGGTTTTATCAACAGTAGGTGCCGTTGTTGGCGTGGGGGCATCGGCCGCGGCTGCACGCATGACCCATTCGACCGTCGCCTTTTTGAGCCGCGCGTTGTGCTGATCATAGAGCGTGCTGGGGGCGTTGCTGAGGTAGCCGTTGCGCACGGCATTGAAGGCGGCATTGTCGACGTCGTCGACTGGCGTCTCATCGCCCGCCAGCTTGTTTCGCGCCACGTGCCTGGCGGTTTGCAGCCATCCCTTGACGGCCTCGTCCGGCTCGCTCTGTTGCGCCTGATCAGCATTCCAGAACACCCGTAAATTCAGCGCCTTGGCCGCCGCAACCGGCTCGTTGCCGTCGCCGGACAGCACGTGCAGCATCTCTATGCCACGCGGTACATCGGCCATTTGTCGGCAAAAGTCGAGGATATCCTGCTGCAGATTTGCAGAGCCTGAAGGGCGAGTCCTGACGGATTTTCTCAGATCATCGGCAACGCGCGGCCAGTGCTCGATGGGGTACTGGTTGAGAGCGTCGAGTACGCGCCTGGCACGTTCTGCGTTGTTGCCGGTTACGTCGGCCAGCGCAGACGTCACCGATTCAATCACAGCGAACGCTGGCAACGGAGTGGGCGCAGGTTTCCCGTCGAGGCGAGCAGTAATGCGCATGAGGGCCGGTTGTATTTCCTGCATACCGTGCGGCGCAAACGCATTCGATGCCTGGATCTGGCGGGCAAGGAAGCGCTCGCGAACAGTCTTCAAAGCGGCCTTGTCTACCCGCTCGGCAGCATCAGCGTCTGGAGGTTGGGTCTGGGACGCAGACGGCGGCAATTTTTGCCGGGTGTCATTCAAGGCAAAGCGCTTGTCAGTATCGACAGCAATACGCTGGTGAAGCGCCCCCAGCGCTTCATTGAGCCGAGCCATATCGGCATCGACTCGCACCAGTCGCTGAACCAGATCCTGATGTATCTCCATCGCCCGCGACCGTTCTTCGAACCCGCGTTCAATCGTGGCATTCACTGCATCCGCTTCAGCAGAACCTTCTGGAGTTTCGCGAAGCTGGGCACGCAACGTTGCCAGTCGGCTATCAGCGTGAGCGAGCGTACGCTCGGCGACGGTCATATCATGGTCGAGAGAAATCAACGCACGCGTCTCGGCCGCCTTCAGTTTGAGTTCGACACCGAGGGCGTCACGCCGATCAGCGAACCTGACGTCGACCGCTTCTATCAACCCTCGCAGCTCGCCCAGCCATTGCCCGGAGAATTCGGCCTTCTGCTGAATCTGATCGTGCCCCTCACTGAGTGCACCGAGGCGCAAAAGGTCGGTGCCCTGCAGCAGTTCACGCAATTGCCGGTTGGCCAGTTCGGCCTCGCTGTCGGCCAATTGAGCGCGCGCCTGAGCCTGATCAACCCGATCAGCAGCAGGCGCAGGCTGGGTCTGGCGCAGTGAATCCAGATGTTCGTGGGCCTGCGCGCGCTTTCTGATCGCTACATCGACCGCATCAGACAGGTGATCCAGTCGGGCGCTCAATTCGGCCGCCGCCGCCGCGATGGCTTGAGGGTCGTGAGGGGGCTGTGTCTGGGTCGACTTCGATTTGTCGTCCGAGGCAAGCAGGCTGCGCAGAGGATCCGGCTTCAACCAGGGCATGACCTTGCTCGCCATTCGCCGGGCCGTTGACGGAGCCGGACGCTCCCACTGATCAACCGGCGTGGCGGTGAGACTGGCGAGGGCTGACTCAGCCAGAGCCATTAACGTGTCAGCCTCTGCCAGCAACGCATCTTCGCCCTGATTGCCAGCGCTAGGTTGCGCAGTCTCATCAAGCCCGGTGCGCAACGGCCGGTTGATGGTGCGGCCCGTGCCCGGTATGCCAAATGTGAAGACAGTCTGGCGTTCAGAAGCCTTACCGGCAATACGCGCTCTCAACCCATGAGCGTGCTGGACACCGGGGCTGGATTTCGGCGCATTGGGGTTAGCGACAGATCGCGAAACGGGCTGCGTGGGCGGAGCCTGGACGGTAGCAGGCCGGGGAGTTGATTCGGGTTCGACAAACGCAGGGCGAGCAGGTACCGGTGTATTGATTCTCAACGTCATAAGAGTCTTCCATTAACTCAATGATGGGTTTCGACAGATAAATACAAGTGGGCGGTAATAATCGACTGTGCGTTGTGTGTGTGTGTGTGTGTAGCGTTAAACCTGGTCACCTGAAACCAGGGCGCCGAGTGCGCATGAACGATTCAAGGGCATGGAGCCTGGGTGGCGTGATGGCTCCATTCGGTAGAAGTGATGCAGTGAAGCGGCCTACGTGACGTCGCCATTTCGGATGCCTCTCGCAGGTGAGTGGGCGCCGTGGTGTTTCGGTTCCATGCGCCGTGGTTTGGACAGCGCTGCCATCGAAACGCACCGACCGATGCCTGACCCTGCATGAAAATGCTGGGCCCTACACTCATCCTGCCTTTTCGGGCCGCGGCCCATCCGCTCTGCCGCACCTCAGTTACGCTGATCGAGCAAGTTGACCACCAACCGATCAATCCAGCCCCACACCCGCTGCTTGACGCGCCGCCACAAGGGCCGCGCCTTCCAGTCTGCGAGGGTGACCTCGCTGCTCAAGGCGAAATCCTTGTCGAAACTGGCAACCACATCGCGGGTCAGCCCAGGGTCGATGGCTTCCAGGTTCGCTTCAAGATTGAAGCGCAGATTCCAGTGGTCGAAGTTGCACGAGCCGATGCTCACCCAATCGTCGATCAGCACCATTTTCAGGTGCAGGAAACACGGTTGATATTCGAAGATCTTCACCCCTGCGCGCAGCAGCCGCGGGTAGTAACGGTGGCCGGCATACCGTACCGAGGGGTGATCGGTGCGCGGGCCTGTCAGCAGCAGGCGTACATCAACGCCACGCGCCGCCGCCCTGCGCAGGGAGCGACGCACTTTCCAGGTCGGCAGAAAATACGGCGTTGCCAACCAGATGCGTTGCTGACCGCTATTCAGCGCGCGTACCAGCGATTGCAGAATGTCACGATGCTGGCGGGAGTCGGCATAGGCCACGCGCCCCAGTCCGTCGCCTGAAACCGGAACCTTGGGCAGGTGCGTGAGACCAAAATTTTCTGCAGGCCGCCAGGCGAAACGTCGGGCGTTTGCATGAAACTGCCGGTCGAACAATGCCTGCCAGTCGATCACCAGCGGGCCGGTGATCTCGACCATCACCTCATGCCACTGACTGACCTCTTTGTCCGGTTCCCAGAATTCATCGGTCACACCGGTGCCGCCGACCACGGCATAAGCCTTGTCAACCACCAGCAGCTTGCGGTGATCGCGGTAGAAATTACGGATGCCCCGCCGCCAATGGATCGGGTTGTAGAAGCGCAGAATCACTCCGGCATCGGTCAGCTGTTTACGCAGCCCGGCATCGAAGGCTTTGGAACCGAAATCGTCAAACAGGCAGCGAACGATCACTCCCCGCCGGCCAGCCTCGACCAGCGCACGCACAATCGCATCGGCGCAGGCACCGGCCTCGACCAGGTACAACTCCAGATCCACCTGCTGCTCGGCGCGGTCTATCGCGGCAATCATGCGGGGGAAAAACGCTGGACCATCGATCAGTAATTGAAACTGGTTGTTTTCACGCCACGGAAAGATCGCACCGTTCATATCAGCGCGCCGTGAAGATCAGGACAGCCCCGACCGGGACCGAAAGGCTGATGGCCGACAACCCCGAGGCGCTGCGCAAGGCGTTGAAATCTGGAACCAGATCAAAGTCTTGGGCATGCACCACCAACGGTTCGAGCGTCACCACCTGAAACCGCCGCTCGTCGAGACGCGTGGCCAGCAATTCGGCGTTATAGGTGTGCGTCTTGCCTCGCAGGCTCACCGTCAGTGGCAGGCGCAGTTCAAGCTGTGCACCCGGCGCCAGGGCGTTGATCGGCCGCATGTCGAGTTGCGCGGTGATCTGCGCTTCGGGGAATTTACGGATTTGAAAGACCTGGTCACGAAGACGCTCGTCACGCAAAGCGATCCCTGTGCTGACAGACTCCAGCTCCACTTCCACATTGGCCAGGCCTTTGCTGTCGACTTTGCCACGCAAGACAAGAAAGCGGTGCACTTCGGCAACGTCGGCATTTTTGGTGGAAATGAACGACAGTCGCGACGATTCGTTATCCAGGTACCAGTTCGCGTGGGCAGGTAACGCCACTGCGGCCAGCATGACCAGCAGCAGGCGAGTTGTGTTGAGCATGCAGACTCCAGACGAACAATTGACGGCCACCTTATCCGCCTGTCAGACCGCTGGCAAACCGCTACGTTCGGACTGGAATTTCACGGCAGCGGTGACAACAGACGGCAGCCCTGACGGGCGCCTTGCCAGACTGCACTGCTGGTGCGCCCAAGACCGCTGGCTACCACGCGTTTTTCATTGCTGTCGTCGACCAGGTTACTGGGTACGTACTGTTTGACGTAAGCCTCACAATAACCCTGAGGATTGTTCATTACGTAGCGACACGAGCAATATTCCTTGGCCGTGTAGGCGCTGATGATCGTAGGGAAAGCCTGCAGGGCGACTCGGTATTGCCAGCCCAGCAACGCCAGTGCGAGGAGTATCAGCAACAACAGACTGCTGAAGGGGCGCCGCACTATGAACATTCGGCGATTGCTCATTGCACACCTCCTTTGTTGCCGAATGCGGCCTGTACCTGCTTGAGCAATTGGTCGTGGTCATAACTGCCGTCGCGGTCGTCGGCGTAACGCACGATGACCAGTCGCTGACTCGGGATCACATACAACGCCTGCCCCCAATGCCCAAGAGCAGCGAAAGTGTCGGGGGGCGCGTCCGGCCAAGGTCTGATCTGCCCCTGCGCAGCGCGATTGAGCCACCATTGCCCACCGGGGATTTCCACCTGGGCGTTTACTTGCTCGCCGTTGAAAGGCGTCAGCACAAAATCCATCCACGTCTTGTCGAGCAGTTGTCGATCCTGCCAACGTCCACCCCGCTGCATGAGCAGGCCGATACGCGCCAGGTCCCGGGCGGTCATGTAGGCGTAAGACGAGCCGACAAAGGTGCCCCCGCCGTCGGTTTCCCAGACGGCACTGCGGATACCGAGCGGGTCAAACAGCGCAGCCCACGGGTAACCCGCATAGGCCTTGTCGCCGACCATGGTTTTCAATGCGGCAGCCAATACGTTGCTGTCGCCACTGGAGTACAGATACGCAGTGCCAGGCGCTTTTATCGCCTTGAAACTGGCGGTAAAACGCGCCATGTCTTCGCGACCTCGGGTGTAGAGCATGGCGACCACAGAAGAATTGAGCGGCGCGTATTCGTAGTCTTCTTGCCAGTCCAGGCCTGACGCCCAGTGCATCAGGTCCTTGATGGCGATGTCCGGGTGCGCCTGGAACGGCGGATAAAATCTGGCCACCGGGTCGGCGAGTTGAAAGCGCCCTTCGCCGAACGCTACGCCCAACACCGTCGCCATGATGCTTTTGCTGATCGACCACGTGAGGTGTGGGGTCTGTGCAGTGGTCACTCCGGCATAGCGTTCGTAAACAATCTCGCCGTCCTTGATTACCAGCAACGCGTCGGTGCGCACACCTTTGCGGGTCGCCTCGTCACGCGGGCTGAAGGCGTAACTTTCAAGCGCATCAAGCGCCGCCGAGCCAGTGACAGCCCGAACCGACCACTGCTCGCCGGGCCAGGTTTCGGCCACTGCATTGACGGCATTTACACTCAGAACAATGGACAGACACAGGCGAACCAACCGAGACAGCATGACGAGTCCTCGCAGGATTGTCCGCGCACGTTAGCAGGGGTTTATGACGGGCATGCGTCTGAACGCACCATGTCCTTGCGGGCGGATATGGAAACCTTTCTCGGCAGCGCAGACGCCGTTCGGATAGGTACGCCGCCGCCAGAATCTGTTTTTTCCGACGTCTGTGTGGTTTTGTTCTGGAAGTTCTGGGCTGTGGACTCAGTTGCTCGCGCGCTCGGCTCAGGTCAACTTTTCGCCCCTCGGCGACCCACTTTGATGGGGCCAAAGCAGGCAAAGCCCAAGGCTCCGGTTGGGTCCGCCTGCGGCAGATCTCCTCGTCCTGAGACTGATCCGGCGGTCGCTGCAACGGGTGAGCGCCAGAACTCAGCCTGCAGCTTACGTCGCGTTCGGAGGTGTGGCGGCTATGGAGGGGGCAGAAAGGCGCTGTTTGTTTTCTGCTCTGCCGTGGCTTGGCTTTTTTTTCTGATCGGAGCTGATCTTGAGCCGACATTTTCAGTGAGCATACCGGCCTCTTCGTCAGCAAGCTGACTCCCACAGGTGCAGTCCACCAGACCTGGATTTCAAGCTTGAATTCACCTATCGAGTAGAAGAGAGCCGGGCGGCGTTCCGTTTGCTCGCGAAGACTTGTTTGAAAACAAACATCGCCCCGGGATGTAACCGCCACAGCACGCGGATGCGCCAGTCACACAACCATCACCAAAGCTTCATGGGCATGACACGGCATCTCCCTAGCCTGCACTGACAGCAAAGCGCTTGGACAACTCAGTCGACCGGCCCGATTTGCAAAGGCTGGCTCATGGAGATTTCGTATGACTCAGATCGCCCGCATTCGTGACAACACTTCCGAACGTCGTCTTCAGGCCGAGCGCCTGATTGGAGCGCAGGCCTTGCAGGAAGCACAGGCCTTGCGCTTCAGTGTGTTCAGCGAAGAGTTCAACGCCCGCCTCAAGGGCGCCGAGCAAGGTCTGGATATCGACGACTACGACGTGCACTGCTCGCACATCGGGGTGCGGGACCTGAACACTGGTCGGCTGGTGGCGACTACCCGCTTGTTGGATCACCAGGCCGCCAGCACGTTGGGGCGTTTTTACAGTGAAGAAGAATTCAGCCTGCACGGACTGGTTCATCTGCAAGGGCCGATACTTGAGTTGGGCCGCACCTGCGTCGCCCCTGCCTACCGCAACGGCGGCACCATTGCGGTGTTGTGGAGCGAGCTGGCCGAAGTGCTTAACGAAGGCGGTTACAGCTACCTGATGGGTTGTGCCAGCATCCCGATGCAGGACGGCGGCATTCAGGCTCACGCAATCATGCAGCGTCTTCGCGAGCGCTACCTGTGTAACGAACACTTGCGCGCCGAACCGAAAAAACCACTGCCGACGCTTGATATCCCGAGCAACGTTATCTGCGAAATGCCACCGCTGCTCAAGGCCTATATGCGCCTGGGCGCAAAGATTTGCGGCGAGCCGTGCTGGGATGAAGAATTCCAGGTCGCCGATGTGTTTATCCTGCTCAAGCGCGACGATTTGTGTCCGCGCTACGCTCGCCACTTCAAGGCGGCCGTGTGATGAGCCGGTTACGCGGTTATGCCCGCGTGGCCAGGGTGCTGGTGGTAGTGGCGCTCGGGCTGAGCATCGCCGGGGCGTTCGCGATACTTGAGCGCATCAAGGTCGGCAGCTCGATGGAGCGTCGGCAGCGCTGGAGTCGCTGGTTCATGGCGCGCCTGACCAACGCCCTGCCCTTTCGGGTGACCGTGACCGGCGAGCTGCCACGTCAACCAATGCTGTGGGTCAGCAATCATGTGTCCTGGACGGATATCGCGCTGCTGGGCATGCTTGCCCCGTTGTCTTTTCTCTCCAAGGCGGAAGTGCGTACCTGGCCGGTCGCGGGCTGGCTGGCCTTGAAGGCCGGTACGCTGTTCATCCGCCGGGGCTCGGGCGACAGCCGTTTGATCCAGAAGCAGATGAGCAACCACCTGCATCAGGGCAACTCGCTGCTGATTTTTCCGGAAGGCACTACCACGGACGGCAAGAGCCTGCGTACCTTCCACGGTCGCCTGCTGTCCAGCGCCATTGAAGCGGGCGTTGCAATCCAGCCAGTTGCGATTGCCTACTCGCGTGATGGCAAGCCAGACCCGATAGCGCCATTCATTGGTGACGATGACCTGCTGTCGCATTTGCGCAGGTTATTCGCCAACGAGCAAAGCGACGTTCATATCCATTTGCTGACACCCATTCCGAGCGTCGATCAAGAGCGCGCAGCCTTGGCGTTCAAGGCTCAGCAGGCGGTACAGATGGCGCTGTTTGGCGAGCCTGCTCAACCGCGCGAAGTAGTTTCGCGTCCGGCCAGAGCGGCCTGAGCAAACTCCAGCAACTGCGGATAAAACTCATTGAAATCAGCACTCAAGGGTTGGTAGAGCGCCTGCAGTTCCTGCATGCCGCCTGCCAGCCCTTCTGGTCGAGAGAGACGTCGGGAGATCCCGCCCAACACCTGCTCCAGCACCTCGAAATCCCGATACGAACCCAGCCAGTCCTGCGCGGCCATCCGGGGTGCAATCAACGCCAGACGCTCCGGCAACTCGGGTTCGGCAGCCAACACGCCGTAAACCTGTTGTGTGAACACATCCAATGGCAGATCGGCGTAGCGATGCCAGTCACGCGCCAGACAATGATCGAAAAACACATCCAGCATGATCCCGGCGTATCGGCGTCGCTGCGTCGGAAAGCGGGCAACAGAGGCTTTGATCAACGGGTGGTTGTCTGTGAAAGCATCGATGTGGCGGTGCAGACGGATAGACGCTTCCAGCTCCGCAGGAAAGCGCCCCGGCAGCGGACCTTTGACAAAGTCACCGTAAAGGCTGCCGAGCAATTGGGCGGGCCGATGACCGCCAAGATGAAGATGTGCCAGATAGTTCATGGACCAAGCCTACGCCGCTTTCAGGGGCCAGGTCCACATATCGTTATAACCCGATATATCGATTTACGAGAGACCAAGAACTAAATCATATTTGTATATCGCGAAATACAGATATAAAGTTCGCTCTATCGCGATATATCGCTACACCGCCTGTGAGAACGACATGCCTCTCGACCTCGACGACATAATAAAAGCCCTGGCCCATCCGGTCCGCCGAGACATCCTGACCTGGCTCAAGGACCCTCGCGGGACCTTCCCTGCTCAGGAACACTCGATTGAACACGGCGTCTGCGCCGGTCAGATCGATCAGCGTGCAGGGCTCTCGCAGTCCACCGTCTCTGCGCATCTGGCAACCCTGCAACGGGCAGGCTTGATCAGCAGCAAGAAGGTGGGCCAATGGCACTTTTTCAGACGCAATGAAGAAACCATCCAGGCATTCGTCCAGGCTCTCGTTCAAGAACTGAACAATCCGGCCTGATCCTCACTCACTTTCAAGGAGATGCTCCGTGCCTCTTTCACTACTCATTCTGGCCCTGAGCGCCTTCGCCATCGGCACCACCGAATTTGTCATCATGGGGCTACTGCCGGATGTTGCTGCAGACCTCGGCGTATCGATCCCAGGCGCAGGCTGGCTGGTCACTGGCTACGCGCTGGGCGTTGCGGTTGGCGCATCGTTCATGGCGATGGCCACGGCGAAGCTGCCGCGCAAGGCAGCCCTCGTCACGCTGATGGGCATTTTTATCGTCGGCAACCTGCTCTGCGCGCTTGCCAGTGATTACAACGTACTGATGTTTGCCCGTGTAGTGACGGCGCTGTGTCATGGCGCGTTCTTCGGTATCGGCTCGGTGGTCGCAGCAGGTCTGGTGCCCGCCAATCGCCGCGCCTCAGCGGTGGCATTGATGTTTACCGGTCTGACACTTGCAAACGTACTGGGCGTACCACTGGGCACAGCGCTGGGTCAGTACGCAGGCTGGCGCTCGACGTTCTGGGCTGTGACTGTGATTGGCGTCATCGCTCTGATCGGTCTGATCCGGTTTCTGCCGACCAACCGCAACGAAGAAAAACTCGACATGCGTGCCGAGCTGGCGGCCCTCAGGGGCGCAGGGATCTGGCTGTCGCTGACCATGACTGCGCTTTTTTCAGCGTCCATGTTCACGCTGTTTACTTACGTGGCGCCACTGCTTGGCGACGTGACAGGCGTATCGCCGCAGGGTGTTACCTGGACGCTGTTGCTGATTGGCCTGGGCCTGACCGCTGGCAACGTGATCGGCGGCAAGATGGCTGACCGCCGTGTGTCGTCCACATTGATCACCGTGTTCATCTCGATGGCGGTGATCTCCACAGCACTGAGCTGGACCAGCGCAGCACTGATCCCGACCGAGATCACTTTGTTCCTCTGGGCCGTGGCTGCCTTTGCAGCAGTACCTGCCTTGCAGATCAACGTAGTGACCTTCGGCAAGGCCGCGCCCAATCTGGTTTCGACCCTGAACATCGGCGCGTTCAACGTCGGTAATGCGCTGGGCGCCTGGGTCGGCGGTAGCGTGATCGCTCACGGCCTGGGCCTGACCAGCGTGCCACTGGCCGCCGCCGCGCTGGCCGTGCTCGCGCTGCTGATCACCCTCATCACCTTTCGCCAGACCGGTAATCCCGAGCTGTCACCTGCTACCAACTGATCACTCAAGAGGTTTTGCCACATGACCACTATTTTCGACCCGATCACCGTTGGCGATCTGCAGTTGCCCAACCGCATCATCATGGCGCCCTTGACGCGCTGCCGCGCCGACGAAGGCCGGGTACCCAACGCGATGATGGCTGAGTACTACGTTCAGCGCGCATCCGCCGGGCTGATCATCAGCGAAGCGACTTCCGTCGCACCTATGGGCGTGGGCTATCCCGACACTCCTGGTATCTGGTCCAACGACCAGGTGCGTGGCTGGAGCAACATCACCAAAGCTGTTCACGGCGCCGGTGGCCGCATCGTTCTGCAACTCTGGCATGTAGGCCGGATCTCCCATTCGTCCTATCTGGACGGCGAAACGCCGGTTGCGCCGAGCGCCATTCAACCCGAAGGTCACGTGAGCCTGGTGCGCCCTATCACCTCGTTCCCGACACCTCGCGCACTGGAACTGGCAGAAATCGGTGACATCGTCGAGGCCTACCGCGTGGGTGCAGAAAACGCCAAGGCTGCGGGCTTTGATGGCGTGGAGCTGCAAGGTGCAAACGGCTACCTGCTGGACCAGTTCCTGCAAACCAGCACCAATCAACGCACCGATCAGTACGGTGGCACGGTTGAAAACCGTGCGCGTCTGTTGCTCGAAGTGACAGATGCCGCTATTGAAATCTGGGGCGCTGGCCGTGTAGGCGTGCACCTGTCGCCTCGTGCCGACCTGCATGACATGGGCGATGACAACCTGGCGGAAACGTTCAGCTACGTGGCGAAGGAACTGGGCAAGCGCGGTATCGCGTTCATTTGCTCACGCGAGCGTGATGCTGGCGACAGCCTTGGGCCACAATTGAAGAAAGATTTCGGCGGCGTCTACATAGCCAACGAGAAATTCACCAAGGACAGCGCCAATGCCTGGCTGGCCGAAGGCAAGGCTGACGCGGTAGCGTTCGGCGTGCCTTACATCGCCAATCCAGACCTTCCAGAGCGGCTGGCCAACGATGCGCCACTCAATGAAGCGCATCCGGAAACGTTCTATGCCAAGGGACCAGTCGGGTACATCGACTACCCACGTTTGTAAGCACAGCTCGTAAACACCAAAGCCCTGGCTCTCGCGAGCCAGGGCTTTTTTAGGGGTTTACGTTGGCTGCTTACTGCGCTGCGGGAGAGGCATTGACGCCGATGACATTGCCCTCGGCATCGGTGATGGTGCCGTCCGCCAACTTCCAGCGGCCGTCGGGGTAGCAGACCGACCCGTCAGCGAACACCCACGTGCCATCGGCATGCAGAACATTGCCGTCCGGGTAAGTGGTTGCTCCGTCCGCATGCACAGTCGTGCCGTCCAGATGCTGGACGCTCCCATCAGGATGGGTAACCGACTGCCCTGCAGCATCGGCTATCGCACCGTTGGGGTAGGTCACGGTGCCATCCGGGTTGGGAATGTTGCCGGGCGGATGGAGCAATTGCAGCACGCCCATTGTGGTATTGGTGGCCGTCAGCAAGGTTTCAAGCGCCAACGGTGCCAGCGCAACGGCCGGCATCACGGTGCTGACCGGAGGCAATACGGAAGGCTTGACGATGGGTTTTACAGGCGGCTTGACCGGTGGCCGCACCGGCGGTTTTACGGGCGGCTGCACCGGTGGCTTCACAGGCGGCTTGACCGGTGGCTTTACAGGCGGTTTCACAGGCGGCTTGATGGGTGGTTTCACAACCGGTGGCGGCACGGTGGCTTTGCCGGTTGGTTTGGTAGAAATTTTTGTAGGTGGTTTGACAGGTAATTTCATGTGTTTGACCGAATTCGAACAGTGCGGATGAGGCGCGAGGGCGTCGCTGTACGACAGCGCACGCGCGGAAATAACTTCCAGGCTGGCCTCGGCGATATTCAGTCAAGAGTCATCAGGCAATCGCTACCGCAGCAAAGAACATGTCCGGCTGATAGTGACGAAACGCGATGAAGTGGCATCGTTTGGATGCCGGTCTGAACTGGAGTACAGAGGGCCTGGGAGTCGGGCAAGCGTAATCCGCACCTGCTCTGATCCATCCATATCTATGTAGTGAAGGCAAAAAACTCATGGCAGCGCAGCAACTGTTGCAGCCGAACCTGGCCTGCTGTCGGTCGCAGCAGGCCGGGTTTGAGGTTCACTGACGAGCGTTGAGTTGTTGCGAGAGGTTCTGGATCTGACTGGTCAGGGTATTGATGTTGCGGGTCACTTGAGCCCGGAACGTATCAAACTCTGCGGTGTTGCCCGCAGCCGACGGAGCCGGGCGGTTTTCCTGCTCGCTCTTGAGCACGATCATGTCCTGCTCCAGGCGCTCGATGGCTGCTGCAGGGCTGCCCTGCTTCTTAAGGGTCGCCACGTCCGCCGCCAGACTTTTCAACTGGACGTCAAGTTTGTCCAGGTTAGCCTGTGCAGTTTTCACGTCAGGCAATGATGCTTTCAATGCGCTCAGTTCGGTGACCACGCTCTTGAGCTGTTCCTGCAATTGCGCACTCTCGGTCTGCTGCTGAGTGGTTTGCGCAGACATCTGCTCCAGACGTTTGTCCAGTGTGCTTTGCTGCCCCTGCACACCTTCGCGCTGCTTGTCCTGATCTTCGAGCTGCGCTTCGAGGAGTTTGATCCGCTGCTTGAGCGCCTCTCCGTCACTGGACAACGACTCGGTGGCAACCACCTTGCCGGAGATATCCTGTAGCCGCCCGGCCGCTTCTTCACTGATGCGGGCGAAGCTCTCCTGAGTCGCAACCAACTGTTGTTCCATGAGCGAAACCTGCTGAAAGCTCCACCAGCCCAGGCCACAAAACGCGATGAACAAAGCACCCACCAACGCCCACAACGGCCCGGTGCTCGGACCTTTGACCTTGACTACCGGCGTCGTTCGCGAATAGACAGTGGTACGCTCGCGCGCGCCCTTGGCTGGAACGAAATCTTCATCATCGTCGTCCTTGGCGCTGAGGTTGGGAACGTCGTCGACGTCGTCGTATGGATCGTTACGCATGAGCAACCCTTCAAGAAGCTGTTGAAACCAAAGCTGAGCAGTATAACAACAGCGCAAAAAGCAACATCACTGCGCCACTACTTTGCTCAGATCGATTGTTGGGCCTTCCACCAGCCACAAAACTCATCCAGCGCCGTCCAGATACTGACGTTGGGCTGGTAATCCAGATAATGCCTGGCACGGCTGATATCAAGCGTGAAATCTCTGTTCATGACCTGCATCCCAAGCCTGGACAGCGTCGGTTCAGGTCGACCCGGCCACAGCATGCAGGCCCCTTCATTGATCGCCGCAGCCGTGTACGCAAGCCCATACGAACGGTAACGCGTGACTTGAGGCAACTGCATCTGGCGCATCACATAATTGATCGCATCCCACAATGGTACCGGGGTTCCATTGCTGATGTTATACGCCTTGCCCAGCGCAGAACCTGCCGCCAGCAGACTGCTTAACATGGCTTCGTTAAGGTTCTGCATGCTGGTGAAGTCCACCACGTTCAAACCATTGCCCACGATCGACAAACGCTTCTTCTGCTGCATGCGAAGCAAGCGTGGGAAGATGCTGTTGTCGCCCGCGCCGGTCACGAAACGAGGTCTTAGCGCGATGACTTCCAGTCCGAACTCTTCAGCACCGAATACCTTTTGTTCCGCCAGATACTTGGTGGCCGCGTAATGATTGTTAAAGCGCCTGGGCACCTGGTCTTCGGTAATATCCCGATGTGACTGCCCGTCAAAATAGATCGACGGTGACGACAGATGGACCAGCCTTTTGACCCTTTGTTTCAGGCAGCCCTCGACGATGTTCTCGGTGACCTGCACGTTGCCCTGCATGAAATCCTGCTTGCGCCCCCACACACCGACGGCGCCGGCGCAGTGCACCACCGCCTCGACGTCATCGCACAGCGCCCGGACCAGGTACGGATCATTGAGGTCGCCCTGAATGAATTCCGCGCCGCGCCTGACCAGATGCTCCACACCCTCGGCACGACGACCATTGACCCGAACGCTCATGCCCTGCTCCAGGGCAAAACGCGCAAAGCGTCCGCCAATAAAGCCGCTTGCGCCGGTGACCAGAATCTTCATTTACCGCTCCATTCACGCGTTGCGAGAGAGCCCTGGCCCGCCCACATTGATTTCATATAAACGTACTGACGCTCACTCGTCGCTCAGCGGCACCAGCCAATGGCTCGATGTACGAGCCAGGTGCTCGGTCAGACGGGTCAGCAACTGGCCCCCGTTGCGCCAATGGTGCCAGTACAACGGCACGTCGATGTAGCGTTCCGGGGCCAATTCGCGCAATACACCACGCTGCAGTTGATCGCGCACCTGCAACTCAGGCACCAGCCCCCAACCAAGGCCGGCTTCGATCATGCGGATGAAGCCTTCTGAAGACGGGCACAGATGATGCTCAAAACCGCTTTGGACCCCCAGCAGGGCCAAATAGCGATGCTGCAAAAAATCGTCTGGGCCGAATACCAGCGCAGCGGACTTCACCAGTTTTTCAGCACTTACGCCGTCGGGAAAATTCCGCGCAATGAATGCCGGGCTGGCCAGCGCACGATAGCGCATGGCACCCAGCAATTGGCTACGCGCGCCGGCAACCGGCTGCTCACTGCCGCACAGGCAGGCCGCAACCTCACCCGCACGCATACGCTTGAGCCCCACATCCTGATCCTCCACCACCAGATCCATCAGCAGATGGTGCTCCGCGCAGAAATCGCCCACTGCCTGCGCCCACCAGGTGGCCAGGCTGTCGGCATTCAGAGCAATTCGTAACCGTTCGGGCGTACCCTCTTCATCCAGCGCAGGCACCTGGCTTTGCAGGTCACGCTCCAGCAAGCGTACCTGTTGCACATGGTTGAGCAAGCGTCGACCGATTTCAGTCGGGCTCGGTGGCGTTGCCCTGACCAGTACGGGCTGCCCAATGCGTGCCTCCAGCAGTTTGATGCGTTGCGAGACCGCCGATTGCGAAAGCCCAAGCACTTGCGCGCCTCGCTCGAAGCCAGCTTGCTCGATCACCGCGGCCAGCGCCGACAGCAACTTGTAGTCGAACATCAGTTTTCCTAATGCAGGATCAGTATTATTGGTTTTCCTTATAGCGCGTTCACCACCAGACTGGCCATCTTGATCTGATTTCTGGAGCGTTATCGATGTGGCAAAGTTATCTGAACGGCCTGCTGGTCGCGCTGGGCTTGATCATGGCCATCGGTACGCAAAACGCATTTGTGCTCGCGCAGAGTCTGCGCCGTGAGCACCATTTACAGGTGGCCATGCTGTGCATTGTCTGTGATGCGTTACTGGTTGCCGCAGGCGTGTTCGGCCTGGCCAATGTGCTGGTGCACAGCCCGACCTTACTGGCGATTGCACGCTGGGGCGGCGTGGTCTTTCTGCTCTGGTACGGCATACAGGCGCTGCGCCGGGCCTGTTCGGCGCAAAGCCTTGAGCAGGGCAAGACGGCAGGCATGAGGTCACGCCGTGCAGTGCTGCTCAGTGCGCTAGCCGTCACGTTGCTCAATCCTCATGTTTACCTCGACACCGTCCTGCTGATCGGCTCGCTGGGAGCACAACAGACTGAGCCCGGGGCCTACGTGGCTGGCGCCGCGAGCGGATCGTTGCTGTGGTTTTCCTGCCTCGCGCTGGGCGCCGCGTGGCTCGCGCCCTGGCTGGCAAGGCCGGCTACCTGGCGCGTGCTGGACGTGATGGTCGCGGTGATGATGTTCGGCGTGGCTTTGCAACTGATAATTGCAGCCTGAAGATTTTTCATGACCGCTGGGTCAATCGCTCTGGAACCTCTATTCCACACAGTTGTTGCGTGGTTAAGGCGCAGGGCCGGTGCTATGATCCGGGGTCTGTGCCGCAAAAGAGTAAAACTCCCGGTGCATGCTGTATCTGGCCGCCCGTGATCGGCCAAGCGATTAGCGATTACCGCAATTGACCTGATAGGAGATAACCATGGCTTTTGAATTGCCACCACTGCCCTACGCCAAAGACGCTCTGGTGCCGCACATTTCGGCGGAGACACTGGAATATCACCACGACAAGCACCACAACACCTACGTCGTGAACCTGAACAACCTGGTGCCAGGCACCGAGTTCGAAGGCAAGACCCTGGAAGAGATCATCAAGACTTCCTCGGGCGGTATCTTCAACAACGCCGCGCAGGTCTGGAACCACACGTTCTATTGGGAATGCCTGGCGCCAAACGCTGGCGGCGAACCTACTGGCGCGCTGGCTGAAGCAATCAACACTGCTTTCGGTTCCTTCGAGAAATTCAAGGAAGAGTTCAGCAAAACGTCCATTGGCACCTTCGGTTCCGGCTGGGGCTGGCTGGTGAAAAAGGCTGACGGTTCTCTGGCCCTGGCCAGCACCATCGGCGCCGGCAACCCGCTGACCAGCGGCGACACCCCGCTGCTGACTTGCGACGTCTGGGAACACGCTTACTACATCGACTACCGCAACCTGCGTCCAAAGTACGTGGAAGCGTTCTGGAACCTGGTGAACTGGGATTTCGTGGCCAAGCAATACGCGGCCTGATTTCCAGCGTCATCAAAAACCCGGCCTTGTGCCGGGTTTTTTATCGCCTGCGCATAACCTCTTCCCTGGCAAGTCAGCCTTGGCGAGCATGGAGCATGCTCGACCGGCTGCGTATGACGTCCTTTGTCTGTTACATACGCGTGGGCTATTGTAAGGACCGACGCTGAGTGGCTATAAAAAGCGATTGATCCAGTCTCACGCTCAAGTTACCCGTCAAACCGTCCGACATAGTAGGATCGCTTGGTTCGATAGCTCCACGGCAACAGCCCGTTAGACAGACAGGGATCCGCCCGGATGTAACCGTTTCGATTCATCGTGCGGCTGCGCCTGGTTTTCCGAGGGTGAAAGGGCGATATGCCCCGACGTGAATTAAGGAACGGCCATTGAAGCTGGAACTCAAGAACAGCTTGTCGGTGAAGTTATTGCGCGTGGTACTGCTCTCGGCGCTGCTGGTGGGGGTTGTATTGAGCTGTGCGCAAATTGTTTACGATGCCTACAAGACCCGTCAGGCCGTGGCAAGTGATGCCGAACGCATTCTGGACATGTTCCGTGACCCTTCGACTCAAGCGGTGTACAGCCTGGATCGGGAAATGGGCATGCAGGTCATCGAAGGCCTGTTTCAGGATAACTCAGTACGAATGGCCTCCATCGGCCACCCGAATGAAACCCTGCTCGCTGAAAAGGACCGTCCGCTCAAGGCCTCTCCATCGCGCTGGCTGACCGATTTGATCCTCGGCCAGGAACGCAGCTTTACCACCCAACTGGTGGGACGCAGTCCCTACAGCGAGTACTACGGTGACCTCCGTATCACAATGGACACGGCCAACTATGGCGAAGGGTTCATCATCAATGCTGTGATCATATTTATCTCCGGTGTGTTGCGAGCCATGGCGATGGGCCTGGTCTTGTACCTGGTCTATCACTGGCTGCTGACCAAACCGCTGTCCAGAATCATCGAGCACCTTACAGCCATCAACCCGGACCGCCCCAGCGAGCACCAACTGCCGCCGCTCAAAGGGCACGAAAAAAACGAACTGGGTATCTGGGTCAACACCGCCAATCAACTGCTGGCCTCCATCGAGCGCAACACCTACCTGCGACACGAGGCCGAAAACAATCTGCAGCGCATGGCGCAGTTCGACTTTCTCACAGGCTTGCCCAACCGGGTGCAGTTGCAGACCCGCCTGGACAAGATCCTGGAAGACGCCGGTCGCCAGCAACACAGGGTCGCGGTCCTGTGTGTGGGGCTGGATGATTTCAAAGGGATCAACGAGCAGTTCAGTTATCAGGTCGGCGACCAGTTGTTATTGGCCCTGGCAGACCGACTGCGCGCCCACAGTGACGGCGTCGGCGCACTGGCACGACTGGGCGGCGATCAATTTGCGCTGGTTCAGGCCAACATCGAGCAGCCCTATGAAGCCGCCGAACTGGCGCAAAACATACTGGACGAGCTTGAAGCGCCCTTCTCCGTCGAGGAGCAATCAATCCGCCTGCGCGCCACGATCGGAATTACGCTGTTCCCGGAGGACGGCGACAGCACTGAAAAGCTGCTGCAGAAGGCCGAACAGACCATGACGCTGGCAAAGGCCCGCTCTCGCAACCGCTATCAGTTTTACATTGCCAGCGTCGACAGCGAGATGCGCAGGCGGCGCGAACTCGAAAAGGACCTGCGTGAAGCATTGCCACGCAACCAGCTGTATCTGGTATATCAGCCGCAGATCAGCTACCGGAACCAGAATGTCGTGGGCGTCGAGGCGCTGATACGCTGGCAGCATCCGGAACACGGGCTGGTGCCACCGGACGTATTCATCCCCTTGGCCGAGCAGAACGGCACCATCATTGCCATTGGCGAATGGGTGCTGGATCAGGCCTGTCGCCAACTGCGTGAGTGGCACGATCAGGGCTTTGTCGATTTGCGCATGGCAGTCAACCTTTCAACTGTACAACTGCATCACACGGAACTGCCGCGCGTGGTCAATAACCTGATGCAGATCTATCGTCTGCCACCACGCAGTCTGGAGCTGGAAGTTACCGAAACCGGCCTGATGGAAGACATCACCACCGCCGCCCAGCACCTGCTCAGCCTGCGACGCTCCGGCGCACTGATTGCCATTGATGACTTCGGCACGGGTTACTCATCGCTCAGCTATTTGAAAAGTCTGCCGCTGGACAAGATCAAGATCGACAAAAGCTTTGTGCAGGACCTGCTTGACGACGACGATGACGCAACCATCGTGCGCGCCATCATCCAGCTGGGTAAAAGCCTGGGCATGCAAGTCATTGCCGAGGGTGTCGAAACGGTCGAACAGGAAGCGTATGTGGTGTCTGAGGGTTGTCATGAAGGACAGGGTTATCTGTACAGCAAACCGCTACCCAGCCGGGAATTGCTGACCTACCTCAAACAGACGCTGCGCAGCAATGCCGTGATTCTCTGATCCGGCCCTTGAGCATGGACTGCACGTTGATCGATTGGTGAATGACCTGCCCTCGATTGACGCGGCGCAGGTCAACTTCCCCCGCTCCCGCAGGCCGGTCGGCTGACGGCGAAAGTCCTGCAACTGACGTTCACGCCGCTTACGAAACCCCGCCGCTATCTGCAGTTTGAAACCGACTGTTACAACCTGCCGAATACCTGATCACGACCTGAAAGGCGTTTTGCCTTTACATCGAATGCAAATCTTTCGCATCATGTCGCAGATTTTCTGGGCGCACGCCGCCATAACCCTTATAGACGCAGGATTCCGTCATGATTCGTATGCCTCTGGCAACCGCTAGTCTGTTGGCCATCGCTATCTCCCTCGCCGGTTGTGGCGAAGGCAAGGACAAGGCTGCTGCGCCTGCTCCGGCCGCAGCCCCTGCTGCTCCAGCGGCACCGGCAGCTGCTGCTCCAACACCTGCTGCGCCGGCGGCGGCTGCCGCCCAGACCGATGATGCTGCCGCCAAGGCCGTCGTCGCCAACTACGCGAACATGGTCTCTGCGGTCTTCAGCGATGCCGAGGCCGGTGCCAAAAACCTCAGTACCACGGTTGACGCGTTTCTCGCCAAGCCCAATGACGAAACCCTGAAAGCTGCTCGTGATGCCTGGGTTGCTGCCCGCGTTCCTTACATGCAGAGCGAAGTGTTCCGCTTCGGCAACACCATCATCGACGACTGGGAAGGACAGGTTAACGCCTGGCCATTGGACGAAGGCCTGATCGACTACGTTGCCAAAGACTACCAGCACGCGCTGGGCAACCCGGGCGCTACTGCCAACATCATCGCCAACACCGAGATCCAGGTCGGCGAAGACAAAGTGGACGTCAAGGAAATCACTCCTGAAAAACTCGCCAGCCTGAACGAGCTGGGCGGTTCGGAAGCCAACGTTGCCACCGGCTACCACGCCATCGAATTCCTGCTGTGGGGCCAGGACCTGAACGGCACCGGCCCTGGCGCAGGCGCACGTCCGGCCAGCGATTACCTGGAAGGCGCGGGTGCAACCGGCGGCCACAATGATCGTCGTCGCGCTTATCTCAAGGCCGTCACTGACCTGCTGGTAACCGATCTGGAAGAAATGTCCGGCA
The DNA here is from genome assembly GCF_021147775.1 of Pseudomonas californiensis. Classification (GTDB taxonomy): domain Bacteria; phylum Pseudomonadota; class Gammaproteobacteria; order Pseudomonadales; family Pseudomonadaceae; genus Aquipseudomonas; species Aquipseudomonas californiensis. Next base: position 191,907 of record NZ_JAGTPK010000005.1, on the reverse strand, counting down.
ACTGGAAAGCCGGTGTCGCTGACAACTATCGCGCCACTCTGGAAGCCGAATCCGGCGAAAGCGGCCTGCGCAAAATGCTGTTTGGCATGGGCAGCCTGTCGCTGGGCGAACTGGCAGGCGAGCGCATGAAGGTGGCACTGGAAGCCAATTCCAGCGAAGACGAGCACGATTGCTTCAGCGACAATACGCATAACTCGCACTTCTACAACGGCAAAGGCATCCGCAACGTCTACCTGGGCGAATATACCCGTACCGACGGCACCAGGATCAGCGGCCCAAGCCTGTCGTCGCTGGTAGCCAAGGCTGATCCGGCAACCGACGCCACCCTGCGTGCCGACCTGGACGACACCCAGGCCAAACTGCAGGTCATCGTCGACCACGCCAACAAGGGCGAGCACTTCGACCAGTTGATTGCTGCAGGCAACACCGCAGGCAATCAGGTTGTGCGCGACGCCATCGCTGCACTGGTCAAGCAGACTGGTGCTATCGAACAGGCCGCTGGAAAGCTGAATATCTCAGACCTGAACCCGGATAACGCTGATCACGAGTTCTGATCAACGCCTGGTGAGACCCTGAAATGCCGGTCAGTACGCTGACCGGCATTTTTTTGTCTGGTCATTTGATAGCAGACTGAAACGCAACGATCGTACGAACCTGCCCATCAATTCGTTACAGCACGTTGCGTAATATGCAGCAAACGATAATCCCTCTTATTCAAACCGCATCAGGCTGATAAGCTTGCACGCCCCGATTTTCGTCCCGTTGCAGGATGTGTATGAATACGCGGTTTCGTCTATCCCTTGCGCTGCTTGCGACTCTGGTCGTGAGCGCGTGCGATGACGACCCGCAATTTACCCATGCGCAGCCCGGGGAAGCCTTGTCCGGCGGCAGCGCAACGGTCAGAAAAAGTGACCAGAACGCGTTCTCGATGCCGTCCGCCAATCTCTCGCCAGTGCGGCGCCTGGACTTCAGCGTGGGCAACAGCTTCTTTCGCAGCCCTTGGGTGATAGCGCCATCGACTACCACGGCCCGCGACGGCCTTGGCCCGCTGTTCAACACCAATGCCTGTCAGAATTGTCACATCAAGGATGGACGCGGTCATCCGCCCGAGGCGGGCGATACCAATGCGGTGTCCATGCTGGTCAGGCTTTCGATTCCGGACGACCCTGCCTACGCCGACCTCATTCAGCGCAACGGTGTGTTGCCCGAGCCGACCTACGGTGGTCAGTTGCAGGACATGGCCAACCCTGGTGTCGCGCCCGAAGGCAAGGTGCGCGTCGAGTACGACACGCTGACCGTCAACCTGCGTGACGGTACTGCGGTCGAGCTGCGACAGCCGACGCTGCAGATCACTCAGTTGGGCTACGGCCCCATGCACCCGCAAACCCATGTGTCAGCCCGTATCGCACCGCCCATGATTGGCCTCGGACTGCTCGAGGCCATCCCTGACGAAGCGATCCTTGCCAACGCCGACCCGGATGACAAAGACGGTGATGGTATCTCCGGGCGCGCCAACTGGGTCTGGGATGATGCGCAACAAAAAGTGGTCATGGGCCGGTTTGGCTGGAAAGCCGGGCAACCCAACCTCAATCAGCAGAATGTCCATGCATTTTCAGGTGATATGGGGCTGACGACCAGCCTGCGCCGCTACGACGACTGCACACCCACCCAGACCGACTGCCTGAGCGCGCCCAATGGCAACGGCCCCGAAGGTGAACCGGAGGTCAGCGACAATATTCTGCGGCTGGTCGAGTTCTACACCCGCAACCTCGGCGTGCCTGCGCGGCGCAAGGTTGATGACCCGCAGGTGCTGGCAGGTAAAAACCTGTTTTTCGAAGCGGGCTGCCAGCAATGCCACGCGCCATCCTTCAAGACCCGCGCCGACGCGGCGGAGCCGGAGCTGGCCAATCAGCACATTCGCCCCTACAGCGACCTGTTACTGCATGACATGGGCGAAGGGCTGGCGGATAACCGCACCGAGTTTCAAGCCACCGGCCGTGAATGGCGTACGCCACCGCTGTGGGGCCTGGGCCTGACCGCAACTGTAAGCGGGCACACCCAATTGCTGCATGATGGTCGCGCACGCAACGTCCTTGAGGCGATACTCTGGCACGGCGGCGAAGCGCAGGCAGCGCAGCGTAAAGTGTTGGCGTACGACGCAGAACAACGTGCAGCGCTGTTGGCCTTTCTGAATTCGTTATGATTCTTTCTTTCAAGTATTAAGGAGCCGGACATGTTCCGACCCAAGTTGTTGCTGACCAGTCTTGCGGCGCTTGCATTGGGTGCCTGCTCGCCAGCCGATCCCCAGGCCGTCACGTCGGCTGCCATCGCCAAACAGGTGATCCTGCCGACGTACAGCCGCTGGGTGGATGCCGATCGTCAACTGGCGAGCAGCGCTCTGGCGTTCTGTCAGGGCAAGACTGACCTGGCAACTGCCCGTGCTGACTTCCTGAAAGCGCAAAAGTCCTGGGCCGAGCTGCAACCGCTGTTGATCGGCCCGCTGGCTGAAGGCAATCGAGCCTGGCAGGTCCAGTTCTGGCCGGACAAGAAAAACCTGGTAGGGCGTCAGGTCGAACAACTGGTCACCGCACAGCCGCAAATCAGTGCCGAAGAGCTGTCCAAGGCCAGCGTTGTCGTGCAGGGCCTTTCCGCCTATGAGTACGTTCTGTTCGATGCCGACATCGACATGGCCAACGCGGAACAGAAAGCCCGGTATTGCCCGTTGTTGACGGCCATCGGTGAACGTCAGAAGACCCTGGCCGAAGAAATCCTCAGTCGCTGGAACAGCACTGATGGCATGCTCGCCCAGTTGACCAAGTTTCCCAACCAGCGCTACGCCGATTCGCACGAAGCGATTGCTGAACTGCTGCGGGTCCAGGTCACCGCGCTGGACAGCCTGAAGAAAAAACTCGGCACTCCGCTGGGTCGTCAAAGCAAGGGTCAGCCACAGCCGTTCCAGGCCGATGCCTGGCGCAGCAAATCGTCGCTCAGCAGCCTTGAAGCCAGCCTGATCAGCGCGCAAACCGTCTGGACCGGTGTAGACAACAAAGGCCTTCGCGGTTTGTTGCCCGCCGAGCAGAAACCATTGGCTGACAAAATTGATGCCGCCTACGCTGCCAGCCGCGCCTTGTTGTCGCAACTCAAGCCGCCGTTGGCTGATCTGCTGGCCACCGATACTGGACGCCAGCAACTCAATGCGTTTTACGACAGCCTGAACGTGGTTCATCGCCTGCATGAGGGAGAACTGGCCAAGGCGCTGGGCATTCAATTGGGTTTCAACGCCAACGACGGCGATTGATCGAGAGGTGAAGGTGATGTTTCGACGTCAAGTCCTGGCAGTCGGCAGCTTGTTGCTCAGCGCATGCACGTTGGGCGGCTGGACGGTATTCAGGCAGAAAGACCACGGCCCGCTGCTGTTGTCCGCTCGCGATGACGGCGACGGCAGGCATTACGCGGTGGGTTATCGTCTCGACGGCACGCAGGTCTTCGCTACCCAGGTAGGCCAGCGCTGCCATGACATCATCAATCACCCTTCGCTGCCACTGGCAGTGTTTATCGCGCGGCGCCCTGGTACTGAAAGCTATCTGGTCGACCTGCGCGACGGCAGCCTGTTGCAAACCATTACCTCCCAACCGGACCGGCACTTTTACGGTCACGCGGTGATCCACAGCGACGGCGAATGGCTGTACGCCACCGAAAACGATACCCGCGACCCAGGCCGCGGGCTGCTGGGCGTCTACCGCTTCGTCGCTGATCGACTGGTGCATTCGGGAGAAATATCCACCCACGGCATCGGACCGCACCAGGTGTCCTGGATGCCGGACGGCGAAACGCTGGTCATCGCCAACGGCGGGATCCGCACTGAGGCCGAAAGTCGCGTGGAAATGAACCTCCATGCCATGGAACCCAGCCTTGTGCTGATGCAGCGTGACGGCACGCTGCTGAGCAAGGAAACCCTCTCGCAACAGATGAACAGCGTGCGCCATATGGGCATTGCCAGCGACGGTACAATTGTCGCGGGTCAGCAGTTCATGGGCGACTCGCACGAGCTGGCCGAAATGCTTGCGATCAAACGTCCGGGCCAGCCCTTTGTAGCCTTCCCGCTGGCAGAAGAGCAACTGCGGGCCATGAATCATTACACCGCCAGCGTCGCGGTCCACAGCGACCTGCGTCTGGTTGCGCTGACCGCCCCGCGAGGTAACCGGCTTTTCATCTGGGATCTGGACAGCGGCGCGGTGAAACTGGACGCGCCGCTGCCGGATTGCGCAGGCGTCGGTGCGGTGGCTGATGGCTTTGTCGTAACCTCAGGCCAGGGTCGCTGCCGCTTCTACGACTGCCGCAAGCCTGAATTGCTGGCAAAGCCGCTGGACCTGCCAACAGGGCTCTGGGACAACCATCTGCATCTGGTCTAAGACAGACGCGGTCTTTCAGCAATAGCCCGGATGCCCTCAACCGCTTCGCTGAGCTGAGCGACAATTCGGTTGCCGACGTCTGTGCCGTCTCCACCCATCGCCTGATTCCGGGCGAACGTTTTCTTGATCTGCTCCCAGCGAATCGCTTGCACGTCCGTCAAACGTCCGCGTATCTCGGCAAGTTTCAATAGATTCTCTTCGGCACCGTGAGTAAGCAACTGCGACTCGCCACGGTAGTGTTCTGAAATCAACTGATCGATCTCCGCAGCGTTCATGACCGCCGATATTTTTTCAGCCAGCCTGTTCATGTTGCGGTAACTGCCCTGCAGGCGAAACGCAGGCTCGGTCCGGTATTCATCGGCCTGGGAAGCGCTGTCGATATAAGCCGCATTGACCCGCAACAACACATCCCGCACGGCCATCAGGTGACGTAGCGTGCTGCTCAACTCGGCCACATCTGCAAGGCTGTAGGCATGGCTCAGATCGCTGACGCTGATGCCCTGCTCGCCTGTATGCCCGAGCAATTTATAGAGGTCCCGGGTGTCGCGATTGGCCAACCTGGCCAGTACCGGATTTGAAGTCATGCAGTTTTCGATATAGCTCAGGGCAAAAGCGCTTTGGTCGGCGCCTGATACCTCACCCAGATTGTGGACATCGGCGCGGTTGACCAGCATGTCAGGGATTTTGAACAACTCGCCGGACTCGGTATAAGGGTTGCCGGCCATGACGATCCAGAACTTCTTGCCACGCAGATCGCGGGTTCTGGCCCGGCCTTTCCAGACACTTTCGATACTCCGGGAGCCATCACACAGCGAAATGAATTTCTGTAGAAACTCGGGCGACAAATGCTGGATATCATCGATCAGCAGGCAGACGTTGTTGCCCATCTCAAGCGCAAGGTTGAGCTTTTCAAGCTCCATGCGCGCAGGTCCATCCAACGCCTGCCCAGGATCCAGAGAGATCGTACGGTGCCCCAGCGCAGGCCCGTTGATCTTGACGAGGGCCATGCCCAACTGCAGGGCAACGTATTCGATCAGGGAAGTCTTGCCATATCCGGGTGGAGAAATGAGCATCAGCAGACCCATAAGGTCGCTGCGCCGCGCCTCACCGGCAGCACCTGTCTGCTTGGCCAGGTTATCGGCAATCAGAGGCAGGTAGACATCATTGATCAGTCGATTTCGAACGAAGGACGTGAGGGGACGAGGCTGGAACTCATTGATGCGCAATACCTCGCGCTCACGACGCAGTATCGACTGTCGCAACGACTGATAACCATGGAGCTTCGGTACAAAATCGTCGTGATGTGCACGAAGGCGCGTAAACCAGTCATCCAGAGCAAACGCCTTGGAGCCCGAGTTGAAGGTCGGATGCTCCCCCAGTAAGCCGCTCACTCGTACATTCAGACTGCAGTCATTGACCCGAGGTGCCGGTTTGCCAGCGAAACGCAGCAACAGCAACGCCGCTGCTTCAGGTGCAAAGTGAGCAAACGTCGGCTCAAGGTCGCGACAGACACCCGCTACCCAATGGCCAATCAGTGACCATCGTCCACACAGATCGTCCTCCATTCCCCGCACTGCATCGGTCAGTTCATTACCACAGCCTTCGGCTTCCAGACGCCGCTCAAGCGCACCCAGAATGTGTGGGCCATGTCCGCTGACCTCAAAAACGAGAGAGTCCTGCATCAATGCAGCCAACAGATATTCTGCGCTTTCGGATATGAGCTCGGTCGATACAGGCAAGCGTACATCTGTAGCGAAGGACTTGAGCGTCAAAGCGATGTCCTTGCGCATCTCGATCACGCCATCAGGGTGGCGGAACAGTCTCAGGACCGCAGAACTGGAGCGTGCCCGGCTTCGCCAGTCCGTCATCCTGGACTCGAACTGGCCGGGCAGGTGCCATGCGATCAGGGCGAACGCCCTTGCCGCCGGGCTGAAACGCAGCAGGCCAGCCGCGGCCATGCAAGGCATCACCTGCTGAAGCAGCAGCGCGGCGTCATGGTCATGAACCCCCTTTTCATAACCCTGTTTGTACAGGGGAGGGCAAAATTGACGGATGTGCTGCTCCAACTGCTCGAACGTCATCTGCACCAGATCAGTGCCTGCGCGCGTTGCGGCATCGAGCACTTGTCCGGCAAGGTATTCACTTCGATAGACACACTCAGACTCGGATTCCAGGCTGGCTTGAAAGCAGGAGCGAAACGACGCAATGCTCGCATCATTCAAACGGTCGAAAAAATCAGTACCGGTGATGTGCAGATATAGATGCTCGTCGCGTGGCATCAAGGTCAAATCCAGCGCCTGGGTATTGATGTTGAAAAAGTGTCTTGGTCCCAGCCTCAAGCGAGTGCCGCTGGCATCGAACAAATCGACTTTGTCCCGTTGACCCCTGGCGGCCTGATCGCGGACGGCCTTCAGACGCGCTTCAATGTCATCGGCCTTTACGCTGTCCTCAAGCGTCCGCAAACGGCTGCAAAGTTCGCGCACTTTGAGTATCTGCGGGACGGTGGAAAAAAACGCATTCAGTCGATCAATGCCCAGGCAACCCGAAAGACGACGTGGCAGGCTGTCCAGGATTCGTATGGACGCCTCCAGAAGCCCTTGGGCTTGACGTTGACGCGCATCGATCAATGTCTGTTTTTGCTGCTCAAAAACGTCCAGCACCTCGTCACGCTTGACCATGACATCGTTCAGAAATGACTCATGCTCACCAAACCGGCTTTCCAGCTCATCCAGTTGAATCAGCAGCTTGGTCAACTGGTCGTCGCAGGCTTGCGGGCTGCTCGCCAACGCCAATGCGTGCGCCAGACTTTGGCTGATCATTTGAAACTGTGCGGCAAACTGCGCAATGGACTCGGATGACGCAAGCGTCTTGCTGCGGGATCGAGCATGCGCCATGGACTGGTTCATGTGCGCGTAGATGTTCGAGATCGCTTCGACGATATAAGTGCGCTGCGTGGTGTCATCGATGTTCAGCGAGCTGGCAAGCGTCGACAACAGATCCAGACCGGTCGCCATCTTTCCCAGAGCTTCCATAGGCTGCTCCAGTTCGAACACAGATGCAGACGCCCGCACAACACGGTCGAGCTCGTCGAGTTGCGTGGTGTAAGGCAGCAAGGCTTCGGGCTGACATATGAAATCCAGAGCATCGCCAGCGGTGCGCTCGAACTCGGACTGCAACTGCTGCTCTATTTCGCTGATGGCCGTAACATCAATGTAGCGCTGCTCACCGAGCGTCAACAGATGGCCCCGCAGTTCAGTGATCAAGTCCAGTCGTGTCACAAAGCCCTGAATATCCTCACAGTGGTCAGCGCGAATCTGGCCGGACAGTGAAATGTGACGTTGCCGTGCATCCTGCATAAGACGGGCGGCATGAACACGGAGCTGTTCGACTTTCTCGAATTCGTCAGCGATCAAACTGCCGATCTCCGCAATGCTGTGAAGCATGGCTGTTACTGAAGCAATGTGTTCATGGGCAAACCAGTGATACTTGTCGAACAGAAAAGCGACGTGTCGCCCCAACCCCAGAAAACGCGAAGCAGTGACGCTTGTCGCACAGGCTTCTCTGGCAAGGCCGTACAGGTCGGAAACGCCTCGGACCAGTTCAGCATTACCGATCCGGCCGAGGAACGAATGGCTGGACGTCTGCTCTGCTGCATACTCCTCAGTGAAAAAAGGTGTCTGCCAGATCTGTACAGGATGGTTACGAACCGGTTCGGCTTCGGCCGAGAAAATCACCATGCGGCCATCTTGCAGATGCGCATGACCATGACCGAATACCGGTGTCAGCAACTGGCGCCGGATGATGTTGTACGTGAACAACGCCGAGCGCCCCTCCACCGCATCATGAAAGACATACATGAAGTCCTCGCCATTGGGCGACCGCAGCAAACGCTTGAAGGGCATGTTTTGCATCGCAGACTCAAAGGTTCTATGTTCTGCGTTTTGGAGGTAGATCCCGCCGGGAAATATGATGCCGTGATTGTCGGGAAGCTGCTGACACGCAAGACCGATAGCATCGATCCGGGTCAGGGTGAGTTCTTTCAGATTAAAGACCAGGTAACGACACTGATCTTCCTTGTAGGGCCGGATGCTCAGCAGGGTCAGATTGCCCAAGCGGGCAAACGCGACCTGAAGGTCCGGCAGTGACTGATTCTTTACGATCAAAGCCTCGCGGTACAACTCCAGCTTTGATGCTGACTCGTCGCTACTACCACTGACAACCACGTCTCCGTTGTCCAGATGAACAGCAATGCTGCCCAGAATGTCGATTCGAGGCGTTTGATCGCTGACGATCAGTTCCCGACCTGCCTGGACCCACTCGAAATCGTAAGGAGGAACTGCGGTGATGTCGCGCTCTCCACGATTATCGAGATAGCGTACGTCGTTGTCCGCACTACTTATCGACCAACGAAATACGCGAATATCCGTCATGCGCTCGCCGAATTGAAAGCTGGCCAACAGCCGGTTTTCGAGGACGAGCAATTCGAGCAATCGGGCGTCACGGTAATAGGTGTAAAGCTCCGCGAAATCCTTGTGAAATACCGGGTCAGCCAGCCAGCTTCCCTCCAGGTCAATGGCCTGGGCCTCATAACCCTCTTTGCTATCGTCGAGTCGATACAAAGCAAAAACGTCTTCGAGTCGGGCTCCCACGTTCGGCCCAGGTGCAACGTTGTAGCCAAACAGAAGATCCTGGCCGACCCGAACAATAGCCCTCGGAACACAGTTTTTTTCCGTGCGCAGTCGAGTTCGCCCCAGTATCTCCATTGAACTGCAACCGAACTCTTCAAGCCTTTGCGTATTAAGCGTGTCGACCTGTAGGGACAGGTTGTGACCCTGTTCTTGCAGGCGCTTGAGCAATACTTCGTAGGCCCCGCTTTCAGTGACCGCCTTGTTGGACGCTTCCTGAATCGGGTTTACAAACTGTTCCTGGGGCATGGGCCAATCCGAATGGAGTGTCGCTGGGGGAGAGAGGCGCCCGGTCAGTGCCGGGCGACGGCAAATCGACTACTGACCTTCGGTCTGGCGGTCGGAAGATCGGTCACTGGCAACCTTGGCCAACATGCCGAGCCCGGTCTGAATAACCTGAGCGGCAAGCGGGCTGCTCTGATTCAGACCCTCGATTGCCTTGCCTACTGACAGGGATTTCACGAACGAATCGAACACGCCGTTATCCCCTCCTCCCACAAACTGGATGCTGGCCTTGCTCATCGCAGCCGATAATACTTCTGCCTGTTGTTCGGCGATTTTCTCGTTGGCCGCAATACCTGCCATGGTGATATCGAACTGGCTTTGCAACGCAAGGCGGAACTCTTCGTGTTCTCGGGCTCCACCTGTCAGCTTCTGCATTGCGTCGAACTTCTCGGTCAGACCGGCCGCCTCGGCTTCAAAACGCCTCTGCAGAACCTCTGCCTCGGCAACGCCCACGTCCTGAATGGTCGCGGCCCTTGACTCACCGATAGCTTTGTCACCTGCAGCCTGGGAAAGCAGACGCTGCTTCAACACTGCCGCTTCCGCCAGCCCCTCGCGCTCAATGGCTTCGGCAATTTGTACGCGCACATCCGCATCCGACTCACCAATGGCGCGTTCACCTTCGGCCTTGGACAACAGACGCTGCTTGAGCACCAGCGCTTCAGCCTGTCCCTCACGCTCGATAGCCTCTGCAATCTGAATACGGACTTCGGCTTCAGCCAGACCGGAAGCTGCCTTCTCGGCACGGACTCCTTCGGCGCGTTTGATCGCAGCCTGAGATTCGCGTTCCGCCTTGCGCAAATCAGCGTCGGCCAGGGTCACCAACTCTTTGGCCCGAAATTCCGATACCACGGTATCCGCCTCAGCCTGTTTGACCAGACAGACAAGATCGCGCTCGGCCTGAGCCTGGGCCTCAGTAATGACGACGGTTTTCTTGCGGTCTGCATCGGCGATCATACGTAACGTCGTGATGGCCTCCTCTTCCTGCGCCACGGTTTTTTCGACGATGACACGCTCGCGAGTGACGTTGGCGATCTCTCCACGCTTTTCTTCAAGCTGACGATCACGCTCGATGCGGCTCAATGACACCTCACGTTCACGATCAACCTGAGCCAGGGCCTGAGCGCGAATGACGGTTTCCTTCTCCAGCATGACCACGCGTTCACTGTTCTGGCTGGCGACATCCACTTCACGCTGGTGATTGACACACGCGACATCGATACGCTGCGCAGTGGCGATCCGGGCCTCTTCGGCTCGCAAGTGCTCCTCGGATTGAACCTTTAGTGTTTCGGCCTCTTCACGAGCAATCACCGAGGCGATTTCGCGTTTTTGCCGCGCCTGGGCATCCGCCTCCTGGCGTTCAAGCGCAAGACTGGCCTCGATCGTCTCGACGTTTTTCTTCTGAATCTTCAGTGCCTGGTCACATTCCAGTTCATTGGTAATGACGTTATGAACGGACGTCAGCTCGGTAATCTTGCGAATACCTTCGGCGTCGAGGATGTTGTCCCGGTCAAGATCCACCTTGGGTGTCTGCTCGAGAAAGTCGATGGCCACGTCTTCAAGCACATAGCCGGACAGATCCTGGCCAATCACATTGACGATTTCATCACGGAAGCGGACGCGATCCTCAAACAGCTCGACGAAGTCGAATTGTTTGCCAACGGTCTTGAGCGCTTCGGAAAACTTGGCATTGAACAGCTCGTTGACGGCGACCTTGTCGGAGGCGCGCTGGACGCCAATGGCCTTGGCAACCTTGAGCACGTCTTCACGGGTCTCGTTGACCCGCAGGAAAAATGCCACGGTGATATCGGCACGCATGTTGTCCCGACAAATCAGCCCACCCTTGCCTTTGCGATCAATTTCCAGCGTGATGACACTGATCTGCATCTTCTCGTTGAAGTAGAGGTAAGGCAGGACCAGGGCACCGGTGAAATAGACCTTGGGGCTACTGGACAGATCGTTGACGATCAACGCGGTACCTTGTGGCACCTTGACGTAAAAGGTCTTGATCAATAATGCCAAGGCAATCAGGGTAAGCGTTGCGACGCAGAGGATCACAAGAAATGGCATGGCCATGTCCAGCATGCAGTATTACTCCGTTATGGGCTCAGCCCTTGAAGTGCGACTCGCTGACCACGAGGTAGGCATGTTCGTCAGCGAGGTATTGAAGCAGCACCACCCGGTCATTGCGTTTGATCACGGGGGGACTGAAGGTACGAACCTGAAGCAGCAGTCCTGCGCCGCCATCATTCATCAGCGCTCGACCGCTCTTGAAACTCACGGTCTGGCTGGTGACGATCGCCACTTGCCCACATATCGGTGCCGGTTCAGGCCCTTTGATGCGTCTGACAAGAGGTTTGAAGAAACCAATAACCAATCGTGTAAAAACCAGAGCGACTGCCAGGGCGAACAGCCCGGTGGCAAATCCCAGCGGATAGTAGAAAAAACCGAGAGCCAGCGGGTCGATCAGCAGTTGGTGGCTGAAGTAGCTCACCCACCAGCCTGAAACGCTGATCAGCGTAAGAATGATCGAGACAGGAACACCCGACAGCCCCACTCGCGCAAGCAAACCTTTACCCGACCTGGCAGTGGCATGGTCACAAGCCGATACGCCCTGCATGTCAATATCGACCGAGCCGTCACCAAGAATTCCGCAGCAGACCAAAAGCCAATAAACCATGCTTATCGCCAGAAGCAGACTGAAGACCACCACAGGAAATGACAACGCTGTTTCGATAAAACGGTTCACGGCGAAATCCTTTCGACTCAGTTGGTTTGAAACAGGATGTTGGTCTTGATTCGTTGCAGCACGGCGCACGCGCCGCTGCTGTCTACGATGACCCGGGCATCCCGCAACCGTTGCTCAAGATCAGCATCGGCGAGACACGACCTTGCCTGGACTTCCAGGCGCGCCTCTGCCTCCATCTGGCGCTGCCGGACATTGTCCAGAGCGTTTGCGACATTGCGCAGCCTGCCGGCGGATTCATCATCATCTGCCGCCCAGGCAACGTGAGCCCGCTGCACAAGCTCTGTGGTGCGTACGACTTCGACCTGCTGCCTGAGCGCCAACAGTTTCTGCTCACTGACCCGCAATGCCGCGCTCAGACTGCTGACGGCTGTTGCATAGCCTTGAGCGATACGGGCATCGTCGGCCATCAGTCTCTCCAGTTGACCGATACGGGCAGCGATGCCCAGGGCACTACCTTCGTCACCTGCCTGAAGGGCGTTTTCGGCGTCACGTGTCTGTGATGCCACTTGTGCCTGGATCTGGACGAGGTTTCGGGTTGAAAGAAGGTGCTTGGCCATCAGGGCAGCAAGGCTTGATCGACTGGTGTCCATGCGCTGCTGGGCATCCAGGATTTCCTGATCAAGTATGTGCAACGCCTGACGAGCCATGACGACGCCTGCCGCCTCGCTGGTCCCGCCACACAAGGCAGTCATAATCCTGTTCCAGATACGCGGCACGATCTGTTTCCTTCGACGTGTTGCTCGAACGCTTCTGGCTCGACAAATATTCGAAGAAAGATGACATATATGAAGACGACGTTATGTCAGAACCGCCGCTTAAAAAAGTAAGAAACCTCCTCAATATCTGGAGTCCCAAAAACTCCAGTTCTGCCTTCCAGAACACTCGCCTACCCGGAAAAAACTGCGCCCAACAAAAAGGCCCCAAATGGGGCCTTTAAGGTAGGAAGGTTTTTCAATTTTTCGATCCCGTTCCCTGAGCCAGGCTGTACATCAACAGCAGCAGGTCGTGATCGGGTTTGACCATGACCTGGTTCTTGACCGAACGAGGCAACGGACAATGCCCCTCGCCATGCTGTGCACTCAGAATCTTCGTTGCTGGCTGTTCAAGGGCAGCCATGGCGAGCGTTGCTGTTGCCAAGGCACCGAATACGAACAAACCTCTAGCCATTTCTAACTTCATGACTCTAAACCTTTGATAGAGCTGCCAAACGCCGCTTGGTAAAAGTAGACCAGCTTTTGCCAGTCTGCGGCGCTGAATGACGAATGGCGTTTGAGTTGTTTCATGTCGTGCTGAGCAGCGCTATAAGCAGTCAGGCGGCGTCGGCCCTTCTCCAGATCCAGCAGCGCTACTTCGGCTCGGGCCTGAGCGCCCTCGCCGCTGACCCGTACAAAAATATGTTTGCTGTACAGACAACTGTGTTGCCAGCGCCCCAAGTGCATGCGCGCAAGGGTCGTACCCACTTCGTTGAGCGCCTGTTCGTATAGCAGCTCGCCATGGCGCGCTCGCGCACCACCGGCAATCCAATGGTCGATCTCTTCGAAACCGTCCAGCGCGACGGTGACCAGCAAGGCGCGCCAGCCGTGCTGCTGATCACGCTCCGCACCGCAATAAACGATTTCCGGGACCCCTACGCCCAGTTTGCGCAGGCCTTCCAGCGCATCACGCTCGCGCAGGACGGTAGGACGGCCGAAAGGGTGCAACCAGCTGCGATAGGTATGACCCGTCTGACGCTTGCTGTACAGCGTCGCACCGTCACCCGTAATCACCCGTTGCACGCCACTTTCGCCACCACGGCGGACATTGGGCTCTTCAACCCATTCGCCGCGTTCGCTCCAGAAATGGCCAAAGCCGTTCTTGGTTGAGCTTGCGTCGGATTCTTTCAAGGACAGCGACCCCATTCATTTACCTTTTGCGTAATACATAGACGCGCCACATGGCGTACATGGGCAGGAAATCCATTCGCGTTTGAATGCGAAAGCCTGCCTGTTCAAATTCGGCTTCTGCTGTGTTGGCCGGTAACACGAAACGATTCTGGTAACTTTCCTGCCCGTTTTGCTGGCCTCGTTTATTCTCGAGACGCTTGCGTTTCCAGGCTTTGAAATTGCCGTCCACCCACAGAGAAACAATCACACTGTCGCGAGTGACGCGCTGAAACTCCTGCAACAGAGCCTTCCGGTCACTGGCCTGCCCAACATGGTGCAATAAACGCATACAAAAGATGCTGTCCACTGCATTGTCTGGCAAATCAATCGCGAAAGCAGACGTCTGCAAGGGTCGTACCCTTTTTACAATCTCTGCAGGTTGAGACTCACACGCGGTGCGCAGCATGTCGGCGGAATTGTCCGCCCCGATGATCGAGCGATTGGGCTTTTCGGCCAACATCGACCAGAAACGTCCGGCTCCGCAAGGCAGATCAAGTACAAGCCCTGGGTCACCGGCCAGACGCAACGCCTTTCTGGCCAATTGCTCATCGCGGTAATGCGACAGTTTGCGCCAAAGACCGTCCTGGTGTTTTTCAAGGTACTGACGGGCGTGGGCCTTGTCGTACTTGCGGGAAAACTCAAGCTCTATGCGCTCACTCATTGGAGCATCTCCTGACGATGATGCCACGCAAAATAGAGTCAGTGCTGTCATCGTCAGGTCATGCCAATGTGAAAAAAATGTCATATTTACTAAGTGGATGTTGCAAGACTTTACAAGGACTTACGCACGCTACGTGATGATTCTCTAAAAAAAGTCGCTTTGCCGTCATGGAAAAACGCCCTTTATTCAAAGAATCAACCACACTGAATCACGGCTTGGCGATATCCAGATGAACCTGAAAACGGCAGCCATGAGGGTCTCTTGGCGTAAGATTCACGCTCCATCCCTGGTTGGCGCAAATGCGTTGCACCAGCGAAAGTCCCAACCCCAACCCCTCACCGCGCTGCTCGTTGCCACGTACGAAAGGCTCGAACATCGCCTCGCGCTTTT
Source organism: Pseudomonas californiensis (assembly GCF_021147775.1). Lineage (GTDB taxonomy): Bacteria > Pseudomonadota > Gammaproteobacteria > Pseudomonadales > Pseudomonadaceae > Aquipseudomonas > Aquipseudomonas californiensis. The sequence continues at coordinate 176,806 of NZ_JAGTPK010000005.1, read as the reverse complement.
CTTCGGGGATCCCGACACCACTGTCTTCGACGACAAAACCCTCCTGCTGCAACGTCAGGGCAATAAAACCGTGATCGGTGTAATGCAAAGCGTTGCGCAACAGGTTGCCCATCACCGCATGCAAAAAGGTCGCGTTGTAGCGAATGTCGGAAACCTCATCATCCGGCGGTGGGTTGTAGATGAGCGTCAAGCCTTTGCCTTCGATCGGGTCGCGCCACTGAGAAATCAACTGCTCGGCGACGCCAACCAGCGTGGCCTTGGGGGTCATGGCGGGATCTTCACGTTGCGTACGGGCAAGCATGAGGAACGTCTGCACCAGGTCGCGCATCTCTTCGCAGGCACGCCCGATACGCTCCACCTGCCGACGCGCCCGGTGGTCCAGCGCCGGGTTTTCCAGCAACAGCTCACACGAACTGGCCAGCACCATCAGTGGCGTGCGCAATTCATGGCTGACGTCACTGGTGAACATCCGTTCGCGGATCAAAGCTTGTCTGAGTCGACCCAGGGTGGCGTCGAACGCGACAGCGAGCTCTCCAACCTCATCAGCGGCGTAATCCGGTGCAAGCGGCGGCGCGAGGCCCAGTAACTGGTCGCGGTGCCTGACCTGCCTGGCCAGACGCACCACAGGCGCCATCACCCGACGGGCGAGAACCCAGCCCAGAAAAACAGCCAGGGCAAGGGCCATCACAAAGCCCACCAGCACGACGGCAAACAGCACACGCTCACGTTCTTCGAAGTCACTCTGATCTTGCAGCAGCGCGTAATGCCTGCCGTCCACCACTTCGATCATGGCGTGATAGGACAACGGCCCACGAAACACTTCATGAAAACCGGGCTCCAGATGGCGCAAATCCTTGGGCAGATCGAAATCGCCAGGGCCATTGGTGAAATAGAACAGTTGGTCCGGTTTGGGGCGATGGCTCCAGTCGCTGACGCTGTCCATCAGCATGAGGCGGTTGAGATCGCCGCCGAGGCCTGCAGAAATCAGTTTTTCTTCAACCAGGTGAACGGTAGAAATGATGCCGATGGCGAAGGATCCGGCAACCAGGGCACTCATCAAGGCAAACGCGATGATGATCCGCTGGGCAAGGCTCTGTTTAAACTCCATCCCGGCCCTCGGCCAAGCGATAACCTACGCCATGCACGGTTTGCAGTAACGGCTTGGAAAACGGTTTGTCGATCACCTGACGCAATTGGTGCACGTGGCTGCGCAGGCTGTCACTGTCGGGGCAATCATCACCCCACAGCGCCTCCTCAAGGATCTCGCGACGCAACACATGCGGGCTCTTCTGCATCAGCACAGCCAGCAGCTTCAGACCGACCGGGTTGAGCTTGAGCATCCGCCCCTCACGCGTGACTTCAAGGGTGTCGAGGTCATAGATCAGATCGGCGACCTGCAACGTGCGACGTCCACCACCCTGGGCGCGGCGCAATACTGCTTCTATACGTGCAGCCAACTCGGAAAGCGCGAACGGCTTGAGCAGGTAATCGTCCGCGCCCGAGCGGAAACCCTGCAGGCGGTCGTCCAACTGATCACGGGCTGTGAGCATGATCACCGGCGTATCACGACGAGCATCTTCACGCAGGCGCTTGCACAGGGTGTAACCGTCAATGCCAGGTAGCATGATGTCGAGCACAATCAGGTCGTAATGTTCGGTTGCCGCCAGATGCAGTCCAGAGAGGCCATCCTGAGCGCAATCGACGGTGTAGCCTTTCATGCCCAGATAATCGGCCATGTTCGCCAGGATGTCGCGGTTGTCTTCAACCAGAAGAATTCGCATGGAACACTCTCATATGCAGTTTGGGCTGGCGCAGCTTAAGACGAAGTCGCCGTGAGGGCCAGCGCCGAATCGCCTAACGATTTTTTCACCAATGATTCACAAAGCCCGTGACACACTCGGACACAAATTGCCGCCATCCAAGAGCGCGGCGTATGTTCCATTGATCTGGACTTGCCATGTCGAAAGCCGCTGCCCTGCCCTCTTCCCGTCCACTCAACCTATGGATCTGCCTCGGCATCCCCGCCGTGACTGCCTTGGCCCTTGTCCTGCTGGAGTTGACGTCCGTGGACATGGATATTGCCAAAATGGCTTTCGACCCGGTGAGCGGACAATTTATCGGGAGACACAGCTATTTTCTTGAGGACATCCTTCACGATCGCGCCAAGCAAGTGGTGATGACGCTCGGCGTGTTGGCCATTATCAGCTTTATTGCATCATTCAAGGTCGAACGTCTGATGCCGTGGCGGCGTGAACTGGGGTATCTGGTGGTGGCCATGGCGCTGTCGACCGGTTTCGTGACGCCGGTAAAAGTGGTCACTTCGGTCCAGTGTCCCTGGAGTCTGACTGAATTTGGCGGCTCAGAAACCTACAGTGAGCTATTGAGTCCTCGCCCGACGACCGACAAGCCTGGACGCTGCTGGCCAGGCGGCCACGCTGCCACCGGTTTTACACTGTTCGCTCTGTTTTTCATGCTGCGCGACCGCCGTCCACGTCTGGCCAAGGCTGGTCTGGCTCTGGCATTCGGTCTCGGGACGATTTTCTCACTGGGTCGAATGCTGCAAGGCGCGCATTTTTTGTCGCACAATATCTGGACAGCCGTTTTCTGTTGGCTGATTTGCTTAGCCGCGTATTACCTCATTCTTTACAGGCCAGCGCACAAGGCAGCGAAGAAATCAGCCGTTCAGATAACGTCCTGATCGGTGACATTGCCTGAACCTGAATCAGCCCCATAAAAAAACCCCGCACAAGGCGGGGTTTTTTATGGGTGTCGCTCAGGGGGTAAAGCTGGCTTACATCATGCCGCCCATACCACCCATGCCGCCCATGTCCGGCATGCCGCCGCCTGCTGCCTTGTCATCAGCCACATCAGCGATCATCGCTTCGGTGGTGATCATCAGGCTGGCGATGGAGGACGCAGCCTGCAGAGCAGAGCGAGTCACCTTGGCCGGGTCCAGGATACCCATTTCGATCATGTCGCCGTATTCGCCGGAAGCAGCGTTGTAACCGTAGTTACCCGAACCCTGCTTGACCTTGTCGACTACAACGCTTGGCTCGTCACCGGAGTTGGCAACGATCTGGCGCAGAGGCGCTTCAACTGCACGACGCAGCAGAGCGATACCGACGTCCTGATCAGCGTTGTCGCCTTTCAGACCTTCGATGGCCTGCAGCGAGCGAACCAGTGCTACGCCGCCGCCAGGTACCACGCCTTCTTCAACGGCTGCACGAGTAGCGTGGAGGGCGTCTTCAACGCGGGCTTTCTTCTCTTTCATTTCAACTTCGGAACCGGCACCGACCTTGATCACTGCAACGCCGCCCGACAGCTTGGCCAGACGTTCTTGCAGTTTTTCTTTGTCGTAGTCAGAGCTGGTGTCACCGATTTGCTGACGGATCTGAGAGATGCGCGAGTCGATGTCGGTTTTGACGCCAGCACCGTCGATGATGGTGGTGTTTTCTTTGTTCAGCACAACGCGCTTGGCATTACCCAGGTGTTCCAGGGTAGTGGTTTCCAGGCTCAGGCCGATCTCTTCGGAGATAACGGTACCGCCAGTCAGGACAGCGATGTCCTGCAGCATTGCCTTGCGACGGTCGCCGAAACCTGGAGCCTTGACGGCTGCAACTTTCACGATACCGCGCATGTTGTTCACAACCAGAGTCGCCAGGGCTTCGCCTTCAACGTCTTCAGCAACGATCAACAGTGGACGACCTGCCTTCGCGACTGCTTCCAGAACCGGCAGCATTTCGCGGATGTTGGAGATCTTCTTGTCAACCAGCAGCAGCAGCGGGCTGTCGAGCTCGGCAACCATGGTGTCCGGCTTGTTGATGAAGTACGGGGACAGGTAACCACGGTCAAACTGCATGCCTTCAACAACAGACAGCTCGTTTTCCAGACCCGAACCTTCTTCAACGGTGATAACGCCGTCTTTGGTCACTTTTTCCATGGCTTCGGCAATGATGTCGCCGATGGAGTTGTCAGAGTTGGCGGAGATGGTGCCAACCTGAGCAATCGCCTTGGTGTCGGTGCATGGCTTGGACAGCAGCTTGAGCTGAGCAACGATGGCGATGGTCGCCTTGTCGATGCCGCGCTTGAGGTCCATAGGGTTCATGCCGGCAGCGACGGCTTTCAGGCCTTCGTTGACGATGGCTTGAGCCAGAACGGTAGCAGTTGTGGTGCCGTCACCAGCGTCATCGTTGGCACGGGAGGCAACGTCTTTGACCAGCTGCGCGCCCATGTTCTCGAAACGGTCTTTCAGTTCGATTTCTTTGGCAACCGATACACCGTCTTTGGTGATCAGAGGAGCGCCGAAGCTCTTCTCGATGATGACGTTGCGGCCTTTAGGGCCCAGGGTCGCTTTTACTGCATCAGCCAGGACGTTTACACCAGCGAGCATTTTTTTACGGCCAGAATCGCCGAATTTAACTTCTTTAGCAGCCATGATCATTATTCCTTGAATACTTTGTAGTAACGGAAATCAGCGGGAGCACTCAGCCTTCGACAACGGCGAGGATCTCGTTCTCGCTCATTACCAGCAGGTCTTCGCCGTCAACTTTCACAGTGTTGCTGCCGGAGTACGGGCCAAACACGACTTTGTCACCCACTTTCACAGCCAGCGCACGTACTTCACCGTTGTCCAGCACGCGGCCGGTACCAACAGCAACGATCTCGCCACGGTTAGGCTTTTCGGCAGCCGAACCTGGCAGAACGATACCGCCGGCAGTTTTCGTTTCTTCTTCGCTGCGACGGATTACGACGCGGTCATGCAGAGGACGAAGCTTCATTGTCGATCTCCTGATTATGTTTTTTGAGTGGTCGGTGATGACACCGGCCTGTGTTAAATCCGGACTTGCCGGTTACGGTTCGACGCGCGAACCGCAGAATACGGTCTGGCAATAAGGCCAGAAACCTTGCGGTGACCCATACATAAGGGCAGGCATGGGTATTACAAGTGCGGGGCAAGATTTTTTTTGCAGGCGAGTACGTCGCGACCGGGCATGTTCCAGAAACAGATGCGGTACCCGAAGGTGCCGCATCGCCAGGACGGTCGAGCTTATTTGTCGCGATGCTCGAACTCGCCTTCGATCACATCAGGCTCACGCGTAGGCTGATGAATCGCGCTGGGACGGCTGCTCGGCTGGCCGTGATTGGCCTGGGCCTGCAGGTCATCGGCGAATGCACGCTGACGCATGGCCTGGCTCTCGGCGCGCTGACGCACTTTGTTTATCAGCAGACGGCGCGTCACCGGCAACAGGCAGATCACGCCCAGGATGTCGCTGATGAAGCCTGGCAGGAGCAGCAAGCCACCGCCCACGGCAACCATCAGACCCTCAAGCATCTGCTGCGCGGGAAGCTCGCCACGCGCCAGGCTCTCGCGGGCTCGCAACGCTGTCGCGAAACCGGCCACACGCATGATGAAAAGCCCCAGCATCGAAGTCGCCAGGACCAGCAGGAATGTCCAGAGAAAGCCAATGGACATACCGACTCGAACCAGGAGAAACAGCTCGAGTACCGGAAAAAGTAAGAACATCAGCAAAAAAACACGCATCAAATCAGTTCCTCAAGGGAAGGGTGCCTTCCAAGTAGACCTTATGTGATGTCAGAAAGTCGTTAATTCAAGCTGTCTGAACGCTGTCCTCGGGCCATTTTTGCGCGTGAGCCAGTTGAACCAAGGCCTCGCGAACGTGTGTCGGTGTATTACAAGGCTCGGAAAACGCCAGCCAATGCAAGCTGTTGGCGATCCGCAGGTGCAGACCTTCGCTGTCCAGCCCCACCAGTCGAGCAGGCTCGGTCCGAGGCAGGCCCGACAACTCAACGTAGTGAGCAATGGCTTTGGCGTGGTCATCGTTCATGTGCTCGACCATGCGCGTTTCAGCGGCGCCAGCGAACGGATTGGGCAAGGCTATTTCATCAAACCAGTGAATGGCACCGAAACCGCCGATGTAGCGATAACGCACGGGCACCAGCACCCAGAAATCGAAATCATGGGCAGAGTGATAGCTTTGCGACTCCGGGAAAAAACGGTAATACCGCAGGGCCGCAGCCTCGACAGACTGGGGATCAGTCAGCTTTTCGGCATTCGCCAGCACCGTAACCCGGCCAACGGCCTGGACATCTTCGGCACCGCGCTCACCCACCAGCAGTGAACATTTAGGGTCGAGGGTGAGGTTATGCGTGTGCTGAGCAATGCGACTGATCAGGATCAACGGACGGCCCAGATCATCCAGACAGTAAGGCACCGACGAACCGAACGGGAAACCGGGCATGGATCTGGAATGGGTAGACAGGACAGCCCGGTACTCTTTGAGTAGCAGATGACGCGCATCTCTGGAGGCTTTCGCGCTCATTGTATGACTCCCTCTATCGTTTTCGTCGAGTGGAAGACGAACGCGCGGAAACAGAATATAACGTGCTCTGGCCATGGCACGAGCACTCGCATCAAGCAGTGACGCCATGAACACAATCAGCAGATTGGGCACGCACATGGAATTGAAAGACAAGCTAATAATAATTACGGGCGGATGCCAAGGCCTGGGGCTGGCAATGGCCGAATACCTGGCGGGCAAAGGGGCAAATCTGGCGCTGGTTGACCTTAACCAGGAGAAGCTCGATCAGGCGGTAACTGCCTGCAAGGCGTTGGGCGTCGAAGCCTGCGCCTATCTGTGCAACGTCGCCAATGAAGAGCAGGTCGTTGATACGGTCAATAAAATAGCCGACGACTTCGGCGCGATCCATGGCTTGGTCAATAACGCAGGCATCTTGCGCGACGGGCTGCTGGTCAAGGTCAAGGACGGCGTGATGACCAAGCTGAGCCTGGCCCAGTGGCAGTCCGTAATCGACGTCAACCTGACCGGCGTGTTTCTGTGCACGCGCGAGGTGGCGGCGAAAATGATCGAGCAGAAGACCCAAGGCGCGATCATCAACATCTCGTCGATCTCACGAGCCGGCAATATCGGACAAACTAACTATTCGGCGGCAAAGGCAGGCGTTGCAGCCGCCACGGTGACCTGGGCCCGAGAGTTGGCGCGTTACGGGATTCGGGTTGCGGGCGTAGCGCCCGGCTTTATTGAAACCGAGATGACCGGCAGCATGAAGCCCGAGGCGCTGGAAAAGATGACCTCCGCCATACCGCTCAAACGCATGGGCAAACCGAACGAGATTGCTCATTCGGTGGCCTACATTCTGGAAAACGATTATTTCAGTGGACGTATTCTGGAGCTGGACGGCGCAATGAGGATCTAGTCACAGCAGCGGTTGGCAAGCGATCTGCCTTGCATGCATGTCATGCGACAGATCGCTCGCCAGCCACTTACCAGGTCACGCCGAAGCCAGCGGTGTAGCGGGTCTTGTCGATGTCGCCGTTGTCAGAGCCACTGATGACGTTCTTCTCGGCCTTGAGATTAAGCGATGCCCAATCTGTCACCTTGTAGCGCAGGCCTGCTTCGACATCCATCGAGTAATCAGCCACGCCGCTCAACGGCTTGCCCAGCTCGCCGTTACTGAAGAACTCGACTTTTTTGCCGATCAGGTAGCGGGTGTAGTCCCAGGTGCCTGCGACCGAGTAGAAGTTTTCCTTCTCGCCGTTGACGAATTCGAAATCGGTACGGTTGAGCAACCCGCCCACCTTGAATGCGCCCAATTCGTCATCCCAGAACTGATAACCAGGACCGGTACCGACGACACGCTGGCGAGACAGGTCTTCGATCTTGTCGCGCTTGTAGGTGACGCGCGCATCCCAGAAGAATTTTTCTGTAAGGAATCGGTCCAGCGAGTACTCGGCGCTCCAGTTGTCGGTGCCGACTACGTCGTCAGTGGTCTCGCGGTTGTAATCACCTTTGGCGTTATGACGCCATTGTCCGTGGCGTGCGGACGTCTTGAAGGCAATGTTGTAATCATCGGTGTCGTTTTCTGCTTGCTGAAAGTCCAGCGCGGCATCGATATTACCTTTCCAGACCAGATCAGTGATGATCGGCTTGGGCTTGATGATCTGTTGAATGCTCGCCAGCTCGACCGTTTTCGGCGCTTCGCCATTGGCCAGTACGACCTTGCCGTCGTCGGAGGCCTTGAGCGATTTGCTGACTTCGCCACTGTGCTCGTCTTGCTTGACCAAAAGCGGCTGATCGCTCTCCAGGGTCTTGACCTGTTTCCAGTCAATTGGAATAGCCCCCCCGTAAGCGGTCTGGAGCAACAGTTTGCCGCCATCGAAGACTTTGATTGTCCCGGTCAGGCGATCGCCGTTTTTAAGCCAGACGGTGTCGGCAAACAGCGGAGTGGAAGCAACGGAGACTGCAAGGCACAGAAGGGTTCTGGACAACATAAGCGATGATTAGGCTCTGTAGGGCGGAAACGGGCATCATCCTGCTGGATAACGTCAAGGCAATCGGCTGACCGCCAGGAACAGCTATCACAGACAATAAGATTCATCTGTAGTTCCAGAGAACGACAATCAGTAGCGTTTTATACAGGATTAATATGTGATCTACCCGGTTTCGAAGCAAAACGACCCCACAGGCCTGTCAGCTGCCGACGCACGGCGCACAGCGCTGTACCTGACGCTTGCACAGGTGCCTGAGGGTCATGTCGTCAGCTATGGACAGTTGGCAGAGCTGGCAGGACTCGGCAGGGCGGCGCGCTGGGTGGGCCGCACGCTGAGTCAACTGCCGGAGGGTTCGACACTGCCCTGGCACCGTGTGCTGGGCGCAGGCGGCAGGATCAGTCTGGCGCAGGGCAGCCTTTCAGGCGATGAGCAGCGTGCCCGTTTGCGCGCAGAAGGCGTTTTCATTATTAACAATCGTGTGGATATGCAGCGCCATGGCTGGCGCCCTATATAGCTGAGCGGTTAGAGTGCGGCCTTTGTTTTCGTAACCTGAGGCAGACTCCAGCCCATGCCCCGTAAAACCTGGCGCGCCGCGCTCGCCGCATATGCCAGCCCATCGACATTAGTGTTACTGCTGCTCGGATTCGCTGCGGGCATGCCTTACATGCTGGTCTTCTCAACGTTATCCGTCTGGTTGCGCGAAGCAGGTGTTGCGCGCGAAACCATTGGTTACGCGAGCCTCATCGGTCTTGCCTACGCGTTCAAGTGGGTGTGGTCCCCGCTACTCGACCAGTGGCGTCTGCCGCTGCTCGGAAAGCTGGGCCGTCGACGCTCCTGGCTGGTGCTGTCGCAGACCCTGGTGATACTCGGCCTGATCGGCATGGGTTTCTGCGATCCGCAGCAGCATCTCTCATGGTTGATTGCGATTGCTGTGGTCGTGGCCTTTTCGTCGGCGACCCAGGACATCGCTATTGATGCCTACCGCCTGGAAATCGCCCAGGACACGCAGCAGGCCGCGCTGGCAGCCAGCTATATGTCCGGCTACCGCGTGGCCGCTTTGCTGGCGACCGCGGGTGCGCTGTATTTCGCGGAAGGCTTCGGCTCGACCGGCTTCGCCTATAAACACTCTGCCTGGACCGGCACCTACGTATTGTTCGGCCTACTGATGCTGCCAGCGCTGGTCACCACCCTGGTCATGCGCGAACCGCCTGTGCCGCTGCGCACCCAGTTGTCGGCCGCGCGTTATGGCTTCACGCATCAACTGGCTTCGGTGTTCGTCCTGATCGTGCTTCTGGTGTCCGTTCCGGCGATGTTCACCCAGCTCTATAACACCGACTTCGCCAGCGTGCTGTTCGAGGGCACCAGCTGGATGGATCTGCTGCTGGAAGACCGGGCGTTTCTGCGCGCGATCCTGTACACCGTGCTGACCGTCGCCTGCCTGTCGTCCATGGGTCGCCGCGGCCTGGCGCCCGTGCTGACACCCATCAACGACTTCATCATGCGTTATCGCTGGCAGGCTTTGCTGCTGCTCGGCCTGATTGCGACCTACCGGATGTCGGACACCGTGATGGGCGTGATGGCTAACGTCTTTTACATCGATCAGGGCTTCACCAAGGATCAGATCGCCAGTGTCAGCAAGATATTCGGCCTGATCATGACCCTGCTGGGTGCGGGCGCCGGCGGCTTGTTGATTGTGCGCTTCGGCATCATGCCGATTCTGTTCATTGGTGGTCTGGCGTCGGCCTCGACCAACATCCTGTTCCTGTTGCTGGCGGACATGGGACCGAACATCCGGATGCTGATCCTGACCATATCGCTGGACAATCTCAGTTCCGGGCTGGCGACCTCGGCATTTGTTGCCTATCTGTCGAGCCTGACCAACCTTAAATTCTCAGCCACCCAATACGCCCTGCTCAGCTCGATCATGCTGCTGCTGCCGCGCCTGATTGGTGGTTACTCAGGGGTGATGGTCGAAAAATTCGGCTACCACAACTTCTTCCTCATTACTGCGCTGCTCGGGGTGCCGACGCTGATCATGATCATTCTGCAGTGGAGCAGGGAGATACGGACTGCCGACATTGCAGAATCGGCGGAGAGCCCGACGATCGAGAAGCCCTGATAATGACCGACGCCTGAGGCGTAAAATCTCGGGCTGCACCCTCACTTTGCTAAAAGGAAAGGAATTGAACACCGTAAAAAAGACCACGTTTAACCAGTACCTTCTGCTTGCCCTGATCGGCCTGGGCGTCTGGCTCCCCGTTGTCTGGACCGCTATCGCGTTTCTCGCTTCCAGTGCAGCATCGCCGATGACGATCGGCAGTGCCGTCGTGCTGCTCGGTCAGCTTGAAATTTTCGCGATCATTTTCCTGATCATCTATGCGTTCTGCTTCAAGCCCTGGAAGCTCTCCCAAGCGCTGCGCGTCGGGTTTTTCCTGAATGTGCTGGGTGCTGTCGCCGCAGTGATCGGCATTGTTGTAGCGCTGGCCCGGATGTAATACGGCTGCTAAGCAAAAAAGCCCTGACTCTCGCGAATCAGGGCTTTTTCATTTGCGGTTTCAGAAGCCTACGCCAACCTACTCCTGGACGACCCGCATTGTGCGTTGCGGAGCCGGGATTTCGATACCCGCCTCTTTCAGACGATCGCGTGCTTCGATGTTGAAGCGCGAGGTCACGTCGCCCAGATCGCCAGTCTTGGTCCAGACCCGCAGCGACAAGGTGATCGCGTTCTCGCCCAGCGCTGCCACCACGGCCTGCGGGGCCGGGTCCGCAAGCACACGCGGGTCATCGGCCATGTCCAGCAGAACCTGCAAGGCTTTGCGCAGATCCGCATCGTGGCTGACGCCAATATCAAACACGATCTTGCGTGTCGGCTGACGATTGGTGTTGGTGATGATGCCGTTGGACAGATTGCCGTTGGGCATGATGACCGTACGGTTGTCGCCGGTACGCAGCACTGTGTGGAATATCTGGATGCTGTCGACGGTGCCCGACACACCTTGCGCTTCGATCCAGTCGCCGATGCGGAAGGGACGAAACAGCAAAATCAGCACTCCGCCGGCGAAGTTCGCCAGACTGCCCTGCAACGCCAGACCAATCGCCAGGCCGGCTGCACCAATCGCAGCCACGAACGAGGTGGTCTCCACGCCAATCATCGACGCGACGCTGACCACCAGCAGAATCTTCAAAATGATGTTCGCCAGGTTGCTGACGAAACCCTGCAAGGCTTGATCGGCATGCCGCAACGCCAGCAAGGCGCCCAGTTTGCCGGTCAGCTTGTTGATCAGCCACCAGCCGACGCACAGCGTGACCAGTGCCAGCACCAGACGACCGCTGTACTGCATGATCATCGGAATCCATGCCTGTGACGCTTGCCACAGGTGACCGACCTCTGCATTCAAATCCATCGTTAGCTCCTTATCCGTCACACACAGGCGCCGAGCGAACGGCAAAACGCCGCGGGCTCAGAGCTCAATACAATTCGCACCAACCAGACAACCCGGGTGTCAGGCATTCAGTGCGAACAATCAGTCACGGAAGTTGTTGAATTGCAGCGGCATGCCCGAATCGTAGGCGCGCAGCGCAGCGATGGCATCTTGCAGGTCATCACGTTTCTTGCCCGTGACACGAACCTGCTCGCCCTGAATGGCGGCCTGAACCTTGAGCTTGGCATCCTTGATGTGAGCAACGATTTTCTTCGCCAGCTCCTTGTCGATGCCTTCGCGCAGCACAGCCTCTTGCTTCATCAGCTTGCCGGAAGCGTACGCATCCTTGACCTCAAGGCATTTCACGTCGATCTTGCGCTTGACCAGAGCCAGCTTGAGGATCTCGATCATCGCTTCCAGCTGAAACTCGGCTTCGGCGGTCAGGGTGACGGTCAGTTCCTTGAACTCGAACGTGCCCTTGCCTTTCAGGTCGTAGCGGCGATCCAGCTCTTTGATGGCATTGTCGACGGCATTCGTGACTTCGTGTTTATCCAATTCGGACACTACGTCGAACGAGGGCATGTATGTTTTCTCCAGTTAAACGGCGCGCACTGGACTGCAATGGCGCGCATGACTTGACGGTATGAAAGAACGCTCATTATAACGAGACTTTTCCTGCGTTCACTGTGAGCCTTTCATGTTCAGCACCGATTTCAGCACGGCAAGGCTTTCCCATCTCAGGAGCACATCGAGATGAGCGTGACGACCTGGCATGTGCTCGGCGCTGGCAGCCTGGGCAGTCTCTGGGCAACACGCCTGGCAAGGGCTGGCGTGCCGGTGCGGCTGGTGCTACGCGATGCTGCACGGCTGGCCATTTACAATGCTGACGGCGGTTGCCTGACACTGGTAGAAAACGATGTTGCCGGTTCGTTCCAGATTCCTGCTCAGACTGCTGATGATCCGGAACCCATCACCCGGCTGCTGGTGGCCTGCAAAGCCTACGACGCCGAACAGGCTGTCTTGCAGTTGGCATCACGCCTGACGCCTGAGGCAGAGGTGATCCTCCTGCAAAACGGTCTTGGCAGTCAGGATGCGGTCGCTGCCCTCCTTCCCAAGGCGCGCATCCTGTTTGCATCCAGCACCGAAGGCGCGTTTCGCCCAGCCGACTGGCGCGTTGTGTTTGCAGGTCACGGCTTCACCTGGCTGGGCGATTCATCGAACCCGGTTGCGCCAACGCTTCTACAGGACCTGCACGACAGCGGCGTCCCGCATGAATGGACACCGGACATTCTCACGCGCCTGTGGCGCAAACTGGCGCTCAATTGCGCGATCAATCCGCTGACGGTGCTGCATGACTGCCGTAACGGCGAGTTGCTGGAGCATCCGTGTGAAGTCGCGACGCTGTGTGCGGAGCTGACCGACCTGCTGAACTGTTGCGGCCAGCCTGGCGCTGCACTGGACCTGCACGATGAGGTGCTGCGAGTGATCAAGGCCACGGCTGCCAACTACTCGTCCATGTATCAGGACGTGGCACAAGGGCGACGCACCGAAATCAGTTATCTACTGGGTTACGCCTGCGCGGCTGCCTCTCGCCATCAATGCCCGATACCGCACTTGCAGCAGTTGCAGACGCGTCTGATCAAACATCTGGCAAGCAAGGGTTTGCGTACCGACTAGCCCGCGCTACCCTGCGCTTTCCACATGCCAATGCGATTCGCCCCATGCCTTTGCGCCAACGCCTGGAAAACCTGCCTGTCGGCCAGAAACTGCTGGCCGCCCTGCTGGTTCTGATGACCACCGTGCTGCTGGTTGCCAACCTGACTTTCATCAGCGCTGCCTATTACATCTCACAGGAAGCCATGGCACCACAGGCCTTGCAGACCATTGGCCGATTGATCAGCAGTGCGTACCTCAACGAACGCGCCTTGAGTTCGCCCACCGATGCACGCGCCCTGCTCCGCGAACTGAAAAGTTACGGCCCACTGCGCGCTGCGGCCATTTACGACAATAACGGCGAGCAGCTTGCGCAGATGCAGCAGGGCGAACCTCTGGAGCTGCCCAGGGACTACAAAAATGTCGATAACTGGCGCCTGACCGAGTTTCGCAGCACGCAGGTCATTACCGTCCCGAAAGACGACCAACCGCCAGGGCATCTGCTGCTGGTGGCGAGCAGTGAGCTGCCTGCCGCTTTCTATACCGGTACGTTGACCGCAAGCCTCGGGATTCTGGTGTTCAGCGTGCTGCTGTGGCTGGTCGTGGCCCGCCAGATACGGCGCCTGATCACCGAACCCATCTACCAGCTTGAGGAGCTGTCACGTCAGGTTACGCGCGAAGAAAACTACGCGTTGCGCGCCGAGCCCGGCAACGAGGATGAAATCGGCAGCCTTGCGGAGGCGTTCAATACCATGCTGTCGCGCATCGAAGCCCGCGAGCAGCAATTGAAACGGGCGCGCGACGACTCGCAGGACGCTTACGATCAGGCTCAGGGCCTTGCCGAGGAAACCCGCCACACCAATCGCAAGCTGGAGCTTGAAGTCCAGGTGCGCAGCAAGATCGAAAAGAAACTTACCGGCTTTCAGAATTACCTCAACAGCATCATTGACTCCATGCCTTCGGCGATGATTGCTCTGGACGAACAGCTGTACGTGACGCAGTGGAATCAGGAGGCGACTGCCTTGTCCGGCACGACGCTGGATGAGGCACTCAACCAGCCGATTTTCATAGCGTTCGAGCCAATGCGCAGCTTTCTGCCGCAGATCAAACATACCGTCGAGCGCCACGGTGTCACCAAAATCGAGCGCGTGACGTGGGTCAAGAATGAAGAGCCCCGCCACTATGCTCTGACCTTTTACCCGCTGAGCGGCGATGCAGGCCGTGGTGTGGTGATCCGTATCGATGACATAACCCAGCGTATTTCGCTGGAAGAAATGATGGTGCAGTCGGAAAAAATGCTCTCGGTCGGCGGTCTGGCTGCCGGTATGGCGCATGAGATCAATAACCCTTTGGGCGCGATACTGCACAACGTGCAGAACATCCGACGACGCCTCTCGCCAGAGTTGCCGAAAAACCTTGAGCAGGCCGAAGCCGACGGCATTGATCTGGCGGTGGTCAATCGCTACCTGACCAGCCGGGAAGTGCCGCATCTACTGGACGGGATTCAACAGGCCGGGGCGCGCGCTGCAAAAATCGTCAGCCACATGCTCAACTTCAGCCGCTTGAGCAGCCGCCAGCTGTCCTCCTGCGACCTGCCCGCCCTTATCGATCAGGCGGTCGAAATCGCCAGCAATGACTTCGACCTGACTATTGGCTTTGACTTCAAGGGCCAGCACATCATTCGCCAGTTCGATCCCGAACTGGGCCCCGTGCCCTGCATTTCCAACGAGTTGGAGCAGGTGTTGCTCAATCTGCTGAAAAACGCGGCACAGGCCATTCATCAACGTCCCGACGGTGACGAGCCAGGGCGTATCACGCTACGCACTCGGCTCAACCCGCCCTGGGCAGAAATACACGTCGAGGACAACGGAATCGGGATGTCCGAAAGCGTTCGAAAACGCACTTTCGAACCGTTCTTCACCACCAAGGAAATCGGTCAGGGCACCGGGCTCGGGCTGTCGGTGTCTTACTTCATCATTACCAACAACCACAAAGGCCAGATGGAGGTGCAATCGTCCATCGGTATGGGAACCTGCTTCACGCTACGTCTGCCACTGGTAGCCAATCAGATGAACGTGGAGCAACAGGTTATTTCGAAGTCTTGACCAGGAGCCAACGCAATGGGCTTTCGCTTATCGAAGATTTACACACGCACCGGAGACGCCGGGGAAACCGGGCTGGGCGATGGACGTCGGGTGCCCAAGGATCATCCGCGGGTCGAGGCCATTGGCGAAGTCGACACGCTCAACAGTCAACTGGGCCTGTTACTGGCGGGGCTTGTCGAAGCTGCGCGGGATGTTCCAGCGCTGAACGAGGTCATCGACGTGCTGACGCCCTGCCAGCACCGGCTGTTCGACCTGGGTGGCGAGTTGGCAATGCCGACCTACAAGGCATTGAACAGCACCGAGGTCGAGCGCCTGGAAGCGGCCATCGACGTGTGGAACGAGGAACTGGGCCCGCTGGAAAACTTCATCCTGCCCGGCGGCTCGATGCTGATCGCTCAAGCTCACGTGTGCCGCAGCCTTGCTCGCAGCGCTGAGCGCCGCTGCCAGCATCTGAATGCCGTCGAGCCACTGGAAGGGGTCGGTCTGGCCTACATCAACAGGCTGTCGGATCTTCTGTTCGTCGCAGCGCGTCTGATTGCCAGAAGGCAGCAGATTGCCGAAATTCTTTGGGAACCCGCGCCCAGGCCGGCTTGAGTGTTGCGAAGGCTGGCTGAAGGGTCTGGATCGCTATGGTTTGTCGAAAGGCGCTGATTGTTCTGGCGCCTTTCGGGCTGGATATGTTCGATGAATACCACGACCTGTTCGCGAGCCAGCCTCGATACTCAGTCCAGCTGTTCAGGCCAGAACGCGCGGATACCGGCTACGCCCTGCGCACCATTGTCCCAGGCCTGCTGACGTTGCTCAGGCCCTACACCACCCAACAGGAACACCGGCTTGCTGAAGCCTGCAATCAATCGGGCTGCCTGCTCCCAGCCAAGCGGCTGAGCATCCGGATGGGTCAGGGTCGGCTGAACGGGTGACAGGGTGACGAAATCAACGCCCATCTGCTCCGCCAGCGCGAGCTCTTCGGCGTTGTGGCAGGAAGCCGCCAGCCAACGCTCTGCAGGGAACGGACGTCCGCGGCTGGCGTACTTGCGCAGTTGCGCAGCCGTGAGGTGCCACCCGGCTGACGGGAAGTCACCCAGCCACTCCAGAGGGCCTTTGAGCATCAGTTGGGCCTTGCCCGCGCATAACCCGGCGGCATCGACCGCCAGATCACGATATTTCGGGTCATAACCACCTGGCGTACGCAACTGAACCAGTTTGATCCCGCCCGCTATGGCTTTTTGCACGCCACGCAGCAGCTCAATGTTATCCAGGCCTTCAGGCGTGATCAGGTACTCGCCGGGCAGACGCGCAGCGGCAACGATCGGCTTGTTGGCTTCGGGGAAATCGTAATCAGCCAGTTCGCGAGCACTCACCCATGCCAGAGGCTGACCCTCGGCACCGTGAGGCTCACCGGTAAACTCGGACACTTCCCACACATCGAGCAGCACCTGTTTGTCGGGATAGTCATGCTGAACCTTGATCAGCGGGCGTGCAGCGAACACTTCAATGCCGAGCTCTTCGCGCAGTTCTCGCGCCAAAGCGACCTGAACGGTTTCCCCGGCTTCGACCTTGCCACCGGGAAACTCCCACAGGCCGCCTTGATGCTGGCTGTCTGCACGCTTGGCAATCAGGATCTTGCCGTCCGCGCCACGAATGACGGCTGCGGCCACGTGGACTCGTTTCACAATCAGGACTCCTCTAACCCTGCCTGCTGCCAGCGCTGGAAAGCAGGCCATTGGTAAATGGCTTCGATATAGGCCAGCGCTTCGGCAGGCAGCGCCACGCGGTAGGTGCGCAGACGAATCGCAACCGGCGCAAAGAACGCATCGGCAATGCTCGGCTCGCCGAACAGAAACGGCCCTTTCTCCGTGGCGACAGCGCGGCATTCAGCCCACAGCGCAACGATGCGATCGATATCGTGCTGGGTATCGACCGGGATCACCTCAAGCGCCTGATCGTGGCGCAGGTCCATGGGCATGTTCGAACGCAGGCTCATGAAGCCGCTGTGCATCTGCGCACAGGCGGAACGCGCTTGGGCGCGAGCAGCAATATCACGCGGCCACAAGGCGACATCAGGAAAGCACTCGACCAGATACTCACAAATCGCCAGAGAGTCGATGATGGTGCCGTGCTCGCACTGAAGCGCCGGGACCTTGCCGGTGGGCGAATACTTGAGAATGTTCTCACGGCTGTCCGGCTGATTGAGGCGGATCACCTGATCGGTGAACGATGCGCCAGTCATCTCCAGCACCAGCCAGGGGCGCAGCGACCAGGAGGAGTAACGTTTGTCACCAATTACAAGGTGCAGGCTCATGGTTCAACTCCATTGAGTCCGGCGCAAGGGCAAGTCGCTCCCGCGCCGGAGGGTGGATCAGGTGCGATATTCCGCGTTGATTTTTACGTATTCATGGGACAGGTCGGTAGTCCAGATCGTTTCGCTGCACTGACCGCGGCCCAGCTCGATACGAATGGTGATCTCTTCTTCAGCCATTACCGCCGAGCCCTGCTCTTCGGTGTAGGTTGTCGCACGGCAGCCTTGGCTGGCGATGCACACGCTGCCCAGAAACACGTCGATCTTGCTCACATCCAGATCCGGCACCCCGGCACGACCCACGGCGGCCAGAATGCGGCCCCAGTTAGGATCGGACGCAAACAGCGCGGTCTTGATCAGCGGAGAATGGGCAACCGCGTAACCAACGTCCAGACACTCCTGGTGATTGCCTCCGCCGTTGACCTGCACAGTCACGAACTTGGTTGCGCCTTCGCCGTCACGCACGATGGCTTGGGCGACGTCCATGCAGACCTCGAACACGGCCTTTTTCAACGCATCAAACAACGGGCCTTTGGCCTCGGTGATTTCTGGCACATTGGCCTGACCGGTCGCAATCAGCATGCAGCAGTCATTGGTCGAGGTGTCGCCATCGATGGTGATGCGGTTGAACGACTTGTTGGCACCGTCGCGGATCAGGTCCTGCAACACGCTCTGCGATACTTTGGCGTCAGTCGCGATATAGCCGAGCATGGTCGCCATGTTCGGCCTGATCATGCCCGCGCCCTTGCTGATGCCGGTGACTGTAACGGTCACGCCGTCGTGCTGGAACTGGCGGCTGGCACCTTTTGGCAACGTGTCGGTGGTCATGATGCCGGTTGCTGCGGCAGCCCAGTTATCCACAGACAGGTCGTCAAGGGCGGCTTGCAAGGCGCCTTCGATTTTTTCCACCGGCAATGGCTCGCCAATGACACCCGTGGAGTAAGGCAGCACGGCAGACGCATCAACGCCGGTCAACTGCGCGAGCGCCTCACAGGTACGGCGGGCGGCTGCGAGACCTGGCTCACCGGTGCCAGCATTGGCATTGCCGGTGTTGGTCAACAGACAACGCACAGTGCCCTGAACGCGCTGCCTGGCCAGAATGACCGGGGCGGCACAGAACGCATTCAGCGTGAACACACCGGCAACGCTGGAACCTTCGGCGCAGCGCATGACAACGACGTCCTTGCGTCCCGGGCGCTTGATGCCGGCAGACGAAATGCCAAGTTCAAAGCCGGGAACCGGGTGCAGCGCAGGCAAAGGACCAAGACCAACAGCCATCGGGGTGCTCCTCAAGGAGTGTACGTGCCGTCCACATCGGTACGGCTATCAATGAAAAAACGCCGCGACGGGCAAGCCGGTCGCGGCGCGGTATTACAGCATCAGGGCCTTAGTTGATCTGGCCGTGACAGTGCTTGAATTTTTTACCCGAACCACACCAGCACAACTCGTTTCGACCCAGTTTCTGGTCATTGCGAACCGGTTCAGAAGCAACGGCAACGACTTCGCCTTCTTCTTCGACAAGCGCAGGCTGATCGATACCTGGGGCAGGCGCGTGTTCGAACTGCATGCGCTTGGCCAGTTCCTCGGCTTCCTGACGCAGGCGCGCCTCTTCTTCTTCAGGGTCTTCGCGGCGGACCTGAACATGCGACAGGACACGGATAGTGTCGCGCTTGATCGAATCCAGCAGCTCCTGGAACAGAGTGAACGACTCGCGCTTGTATTCCTGCTTCGGGTTCTTCTGAGCGTAGCCGCGCAGGTGGATACCGTGACGCAGGTGGTCCATGGTCGACAGGTGGTCTTTCCACAGATCGTCCAGAACGCGCAGCAGGATCTGCTTCTCGAACGAGCGAAGTGCCTCGGCGCTGGCCTGGTCTTCCTTCTCGTTATACGCGACGAGCAGCTGCGCCATGATCTTCTCGCGCAGGCTGTCTTCGTGCAGGCTGTCGTCTTCGTCGAGCCACTGCTGAATCGGCAGTTTGACGGCGAAATCGGTGTTCAACGCAGCTTCCAGACCCGCGACGTCCCACTGCTCTGGCAATGATTGCGGCGGGATGTGCTGGTTGATCAGGTTGTTGAGCACTTCTTCGCGGAAATCAGCGATGGTGTCACCAATGTTGGCAGCAGCCAGCAGGCTGTTGCGCATGTGGTAGATCACTTTACGCTGCTCGTTGGCCACGTCGTCGAACTCCAGCAATTGCTTGCGGATGTCGAAGTTGCGGCCTTCTACCTTGCGTTGTGCTTTTTCGATGGCATTGGTCACCATACGGTGCTCGATCGCCTCGCCGGACTGCATGCCCAGCGCTTTCATGAAGTTCTTCACGCGGTCGGAAGCGAAGATGCGCATCAGACTGTCTTCAAGCGACAGGTAGAAACGGCTGGAGCCGGTGTCACCCTGACGACCGGCGCGACCGCGAAGCTGGTTGTCGATACGACGCGATTCGTGACGTTCGGACGCGATCACGTGCAGGCCGCCCGCCTCGATTACTTGCTGATGGCGTTTCTGCCAGTCGGCCTTGATCTGTGCAATCTGCTCAGGGGTCGGATCTTCCAGGTTGGCAACTTCAACTTCCCAGTTGCCGCCCAGCAGGATGTCAGTACCACGACCGGCCATGTTGGTGGCGATGGTCAGCGCCCCCGGACGGCCGGCCTGCGCGATGATTTCCGCTTCCTTCTCGTGGAATTTGGCGTTCAGTACCTTGTGCTCGATGCCTTCGCTGTTGAGCAGACGCGACATGTGCTCGGACGTTTCAATCGTCGCGGTACCCACCAGTACCGGACGGTTTTCCGCCAGGCATGCCTTGATGTCGGTCACGATGGCAGCGTACTTCTCTTCCGCCGTCAGGTAGACGAGGTCGTTGAAGTCTTTACGTGCCAGCGCCTTGTTCGGCGGGATGACCATCACAGCCAGGCTGTAGATCTGGTGGAACTCGAACGCTTCAGTGTCCGCGGTACCCGTCATGCCGGACAGCTTGTTGTACAGACGGAAGTAATTCTGGAACGTGGTCGATGCCAGAGTCTGGCTTTCGGCCTGAATGTTCAGGTGCTCCTTGGCCTCGATCGCCTGGTGCAGGCCTTCGGAAAGGCGGCGACCCGGCATGGTACGACCGGTGTGCTCGTCGACCAGCAGAACCTGGCCGTCCTGAACGATGTATTCAACGTTGCGGTTGAACAGCTTGTGCGCACGCAGACCCGCATAAACGTGGGTCAGCAGACCGAGATTATGCGCCGAGTACAAGCTTTCGCCTTCAGCCAGCAGGCCGACCTCGGTGAGCATTTCTTCGATGAACTGGTGACCGGCTTCATTAAGCTCGACCTGACGGGTCTTCTCGTCAACAGTGAAGTGGCCCGCCTTGGTGACTTCGCCTTCCACTTCCTCGATGTGCTGCTCGAGCTTGGGGATCAGCAGGTTGATTTCGGTGTACAGCTTGGAGCTGTCTTCGGCCTGGCCGGAGATGATCAGCGGCGTACGCGCTTCGTCGATCAGGATGGAGTCGACTTCGTCGATCACGGCGAAATTGAGTTCACGCTGGAACTTGTCGTCCATGCTGAACGCCATGTTGTCGCGCAGGTAATCGAAACCGTATTCGTTGTTGGTGCCGTAAGTGATGTCGGCGGCATACGCTGCGCGCTTTTCTTCCGGCGGCTGGAATGGCGTGACGATCCCTACGGACAGACCGAGGAATTCATACAGCGGACGCATCCAGTTCGCATCGCGGCGAGCCAGGTAGTCGTTCACGGTAACCACGTGAACGCCTTTGCCGGACAGGGCATTGAGGTACACCGCCAGGGTGCCGACAAGGGTCTTGCCCTCACCGGTACGCATTTCCGCGATCTGACCTTCGTGCAGGGTCATGCCGCCGATCAACTGGACGTCGAAGTGACGCATGCCCATGACGCGCTTGCCCGCCTCGCGAGCGACGGCGAAAGCTTCAGGAAGCAGTTGATCGAGGGTCTCGCCTTTGGCTATGCGGGCCTTGAACTCTTCGGTCTTGGCGCGCAATTGCTCGTCCGAAAGGGCCACCATTTGCTCTTCGAAGGCATTGACGATCTGTACCGTCTTGAGCATGCGTTTGACTTCACGCTCGTTCTTGCTTCCAAAAAGTTTTTTCAACAAAGGCGCAAACATATCGACAGGATCTTCCACACATAGGAATGGAGGGCGGCCCCGTGAGTCGCCCGTGCAGCGCTGATGGCTGCATGCGAACGAGCATTCTACCCGGAAACGATGGTGAGGAAAGTGGCGTTATTCCACGATGCTGGCACAGCGCTGTGACGGGGCAGATTTACAATGGGGCCATTTTCAAGCACTTCAACCCATCAGGAGGGGAAGTTACTCATTGATTTGCATATGAAAGCACGGAAACGCCTCCGAAAGCAGCCGCTTGAGCGCTTTCTGTTAAGATAACCGCCTTGTTACTCTGGCAGCTACCTCATGGCCTTTCGCCCATTGAATGCTCGCGCACCGTCGGTCCTGCTGCGCGAAGCCAAGCCTTTGAAGGCTATCTTTCGTCACGCCGAACGCCTGAGCCACCTCCAGCGCCTGCTTGAAAGCCAGCTACAGCCTGCTGCTCGCGAACACTGCCGTGTAGCCTCATGGCGCGAAGGCAGTCTGCTGCTGATCGTGACCGACGGTCACTGGGCCACTCGCCTGCGCTATCAGCAGAAGCGCCTGCACCGACAATTGCTCACCTTTGATGAATTCATCAACCTGACGCGCATCGTGTTCAAGGTGCAACCGCCAGACGCGCCGCGCGGCGCGGCCACCCATACCATCGACCTGTCGATGGCCGCCGCCGAGAACATTCAGGCCACAGCCGAAGGCATCAGCGACCCAAAGCTGCGTGCAGCACTGGAGCGCCTCGCCAGCCACGCCAAGGACAAACGCTAGGCCGGATCGCAAACGACCCGATGCAAAAGAGCCAGCCATTCACCTGCCGAACCCTGAACGGTACTGACTATGCCGCTGCAATGTGGCTGGCGTAACCTGCGCCTCCCATCGCAGTCGGTAGGTGCTCCACCAGATTCTGTTCAACAGCCAGCCGCTTGTTGCCCTGGCCATCCTTCGGGGCGGCAGGAACTGGGGCAGTCCGCATCAGGAGGCTGGTGGTTGACCGGCTCCATCGAACAGACGCTGTTGCGCTCGACCGATGGCAGCCAGTGGCACAAAGTGAGCTTGCCTGCCGAATTGTCTTCGCTGGTCAGCAGCTATGTGGTCAATGACCGCGAAATCTGGCTGGCAGCGATTTTGCCCGATGCCACGCCAAGCCCGTATCTGCTGGTGTACTCGAACGATGCTGGCGAGCATTGGCGCTATCTGGTCGAGGATGATCCGCTGCTGGCAAAGGTCCCTGCGGCGTGGCTGGAAGGGCAACGTCGGCGTGTGGCGCAGCCCTGATTCGGCGGTGCTTCAGAGACCCAGTTCAGAGAGCCCTGGGTGATCATCAGGGCGACGGCCCAGCGGCCAGTGGTATTTACGCTCGGATTCCTTGATCGGCATGTCATTGATGCAGGCGAAACGGTTGGTCATCAGGCCATTCTCGTCAAACTCCCAGTTCTCGTTGCCGTAGGAACGAAACCAGTTGCCCGAGTCGTCATGCCATTCATAGGCGTAGCGAACAGCAATGCGATTATCGGTGAAGGCCCACAGCTCCTTGATCAGACGATAATCCAGCTCTTTGGCCCACTTGCGGGCAAGAAAGCCCTTGGCTTCTTCGCGGTTACAGACGAACTCGGCCCGGTTGCGCCATTTCGTATCCAGGGTATAGGCCAGCGAAACCTTCTCGGGGTCTCGACTGTTCCAGCCGTCTTCGGCCAGCCGGACCTTGAGGGCAGCTGATTCTCGGGTGAAGGGCGGCAGCGGCGGACGCGTTGCTGGGGTAGAAGTCATAACGGCAATACCTTTGGGCAGGGAACGTTAAGGGTGTGGGACGACGGCGTTTTGCAGCAGGACGTTGGCGACCTCGCGAGCGCTGTCAGCGGCACTGTAATCGCCCATGACACGCGCCAGCGTGATGGCGCCGTCGATCAGTATCAGCAGCTGTTTGGCCAGGGCATCGGGAGCCTGTGCGGGCAGTTGCTGGCACCGCTCGAGGATGTAGTCGAGCAGCTTCTGCTTGTGCAGTCTGGCAATCTGGCGCACCGGGCTGGAGGGGTCGCCGATTTCACCTGCGGTATTGATGAACGCACATCCACAAAAGCCTTCCGACTCGAACCAGGCCTTGAGCACGGTAAACATGTTGAGCAATTGCCCCTCGGCAGTTGCAGCCTTGTCAGACTCGGTGCGAAACCAGTTCATCCAGCGAATATCCCGCGCGCTCAGGGCCTGGGCGGCGATCTCTTCCTTGGTGGTGAAGTAGCGATAAATGCTCTTGCGTGCGACCCCTGACGAACGCACCAGCAGGTCCATGCCCATCGCGTGGATGCCGTTGTGGTAGATCAGATGCTCGGCCGTCGCGAGCACTTTGTCGTGTACATCAGAGGTCGTTGTCTTGGTCATGGCCTGCAAGGTAGAACGATCGTTCTACCTCGTCAAGCAGATTTGTATTTGCAGAAATCTTACGGGGGCCAACTAGAAAAGCGTTCAGCGCTTTTTGAGGGCATCTACGTCGCGTATCACGTTTGTAATACGTCAGGCGCGGTTCCAGCCCGCATAAAAAAAGGCCACCCGAGGGCAGCCTTTAAAGAACAAAAGGAAAGAGAGTAAAGCTTGCTTACACGGCCGCGACAGGGCGCATGTAAGAAATAGGTGCCGTACTGGCATCCTCGAAGGTCACGACTTCCCATGCATCCTTCTGCTCGATCAACGTGCGCAGAAGACGATTGTTCAGTGCATGCCCCGACTTGAAGCCCCGGAACTCCCCGATCAGGCTATTGCCCAGCAGGTAGAGGTCACCGATGGCGTCCAGGATTTTGTGTTTGACGAATTCGTCCTCGTACCGCAGGCCGTCTTCGTTCAATACGCCGTCCTTGTCGACCACGATGGCGTTTTCCACACTGCCGCCGAGTGCGAGGTTGTGCTTGCGCAGGTACTCGATGTCACTCATGAACCCGAAGGTACGGGCACGGCTGACTTCCTTCACGAAGGAAGTGCTGGAAAAGTCCACGCTTGCACTCTGGGTGCGGTCACGGAAGACGGGGTGATCAAAATCGATTTCGAAACTGACCTTGAACCCTTCGAAAGGCACGAAAGTAGCGCGTTTACCGCCCTCTTCCACTGTGACTTCGCGCAGGATCCGGATGAATTTCTTCGGTGCGTCCTGTTCTTCCAGGCCAGCCGATTGAATCAGGAATACGAAAGGGCCTGCGCTGCCGTCCATGATAGGGACTTCGGAGGCAGAGAGCTCGACGTAGGCGTTATCGATGCCAAGGCCAGCCATGGCCGAAAGCAGGTGTTCTACCGTGTCTACTTTGACATCACCATTGACCAGTGTGGTCGACAGCGTGGTATCACCGACGTTTTCCGCACGCGCAGGGATCTGCACGACCGGGTCAAGGTCAGCTCGGCAAAACACAATGCCGGTATTCACAGGTGCGGGCTTGAGGGTCAGGTAAACCTTCTCCCCGGAGTGCAGGCCTACACCTGTGGCACGGATAATATTTTTCAGGGTGCGTTGTTTAATCATGGCATGGGCCGCTTCAGCGCAAGTTGCGAACTGGTATCAACAAAGGCTGGCGATAATAGCAGACCATGCCTTTGCTGAACACCAATCACCCTAATACCCCTGATACATTTCATCAATCGGCCTGACGACGCAGGAAAGCCGGGATGTCCAGGTAGTCCAGATCATCGTTCGGATTCATCTTCGCTGCGGCAGTAGCGCCTGCGTGTGCCTGATTGCGCATCACGGTAGGACGATCCAGGTCGCGGTAGTTGACCGACGGTGCTTCCTGACGGGCCGCCTGCTGGGAAGGCGCCTGCTGAGAAGCAGTCTGCAGGGTATTGTCGATCACCTTCACAGGCTTCTCGATTTTAGCGCCCAGACCTGTTGCCACCACAGTAACGTGCAGTTCGTCGCGCATGTCAGGATCGATAACAGTACCGACCTTGACCATTGCGTGCTCGGATGCGAACGCTTCGATGATGCTACCCACGTCCGAGTACTCGCCCAGCGACAGGTCAGGGCCCGCAGTGATGTTGACCAGGATGCCACGTGCGCCCTGCAGGTTGACGTCTTCAAGCAGCGGGTTGCGGATGGCCGCTTCAGTCGCTTCACGTGCACGGTTAGGACCGCTGGCGCAGCCGGTGCCCATCATCGCCATGCCCATTTCGCTCATCACGGTACGTACGTCAGCGAAGTCGACGTTGATCATGCCCGGACGCTTGATGATGTCGGAGATACCGCGAACGGCACCAGCCAGAACGTCGTCAGCCTTGGCAAAAGCCGACAGCAGGCTGGCGTCCTTACCGAGGATGGTCAGCAGCTTCTCGTTGGGAATGGTGATCAGCGAGTCGACGCTTTCGGACAGCATGCGAATGCCTTCATCGGCGATCTGCATACGCTTGCGGCCTTCGAACGGGAACGGACGAGTCACGACTGCAACCGTCAGAATGCCCATTTCCTTGGCCACTTCAGCAATGATCGGTGCAGCACCAGTACCGGTACCGCCGCCCATGCCCGTGGTGATGAAGACCATGTTGGTGCCCTGCAGAACTTCTGCAATGCGCTCACGATCTTCCAGTGCAGCCTGACGGCCCACTTCAGGATTCGCACCGGCGCCAAGACCTTTGGTCACGCCAGTACCCAGTTGCAGAATGGTGCGTGCGCCGATGTTTTTCAGCGCCTGAGCATCGGTGTTGGCGCAGATGAACTCGACGCCTTCGATGTTGCTCTTGACCATATGATTGACAGCGTTACCGCCACCACCACCCACGCCGATGACTTTGATTACCGGGCTTTGCGGGACGTTGTCTACGAGTTCGAACATTTTCTCTCTCCTTCCGCTCTCTAGTTTATTTGCCTACTGCCTGCCGCTACTGCTTGTGGAGCCTTGAAACCTTGAAACTCAGAAATTGCCCTGGACCCAGCGCTTGATACGCTCAAGCACCGGTGCCTTGGGTTCGTCGCCGTAACTGCTGTTGCCGACAATCCCCGACAGCGAAATGCCGTCAGATTGTTTCTGCAGCCCGTACAACAACAGGCCTACGCCTGTGGAGTAGATCGGGTTGCGGACGACATCAGCGAGCCCTTTGACGCTATGCGGTACGCCCAGGCGCACCGGCATGTGGAAGATTTCCTCGGCCAGTTCAACCGCACCTTCCATTTTCGAGGTACCACCGGTCAGCACGATGCCGGCCGGGATCAGATCTTCGTAACCGCTGCGACGCAGTTCGGCCTGGATCAGGGTGAACAGCTCGTCGTAACGAGGCTCTACCACTTCGGCCAGGGCCTGACGCGACAGCTCGCGAGGTGGGCGGTCGCCCACGCTCGGCACTTTGATGGTTTCGCCAGCGCCCGCCAATTTGGCCAGGGCGCAGGCATAACGAATCTTGATTTCTTCGGCGTATTGGGTCGGTGTACGCAACGCCATCGCGATGTCGTTGGTGACCTGATCGCCGGCAATCGGGATCACTGCGGTGTGACGAATCGCGCCTTCAGTAAAGATCGCGATATCTGTAGTGCCGCCGCCGATGTCGACCAGGCAGACGCCCAGCTCTTTTTCGTCATCGGTCAGGACCGAGTACGCCGAAGCCAGTTGCTCGAGAATGATGTCGTCGACTTCCAGGCCGCAGCGACGCACGCACTTCTCGATATTCTGAGCAGCGTTTACCGCGCAGGTCACCACATGCACTTTGGCTTCCAGACGAACGCCCGACATGCCCAGCGGCTCACGTACGCCTTCCTGGTTATCGATCACGTAGTCCTGAGGTAGCGTGTGCAAAACACGCTGATCGGCAGGAATGGCAACGGCCTGCGCAGCGTCCAGCACCCGCTCCAGATCCGCAGAGCTTACTTCGCGGTCGCGAATCGCCACGATGCCGTGGGAGTTCAGGCTGCGAATGTGGTTGCCTGCAACACCAACAAATGCAGAGTGAATGCGGCAGCCCGCCATCAGTTGGGCTTCTTCGACCGCGCGCTGGATCGACTGCACGGTGGACTCGATATTCACCACCACGCCCTTCTTCAGGCCGCGGGAAGGATGAGTACCAATGCCCACGATTTCCAGCGATCCATCGGCCGCGACTTCGCCTACCAGTGCCACCACCTTGGAGGTACCGATATCCAGCCCGACGATCATTTTGCCGCTTTGCACATTTGCCATGGTCCTGCCTCTTATCAATTCTTCGCGACGGCGGGTTTGTCCGTCGTCGGCGCTGCCTGTTCACGCCAGCCGACCGCAAGGCCGTTGGAATAACGCAGGTCGACGCGCGCAATGTTCGTGATTTGTTCTTTAAGCGTCTTGTCGTAAATCGCGATGAAGCGGCGCATTTTTTCGACCAGATGATCGCGTCCCAGCAGCAACTCAATACCCGGGCCAGCACTACCGGCACCTGTTGTCAGGAACCAGCTGCCGCGCTCGCGCAGTTCCAGGCGCACGATGGAGAACCCCATTGGGCGCAACATCTGACTCAACACCTGGTACTGCTGCATCACCTGCTGCTGAGCCCGCTGTGGGCCAAACAACTGGGGAAGATGTTCATAGTTGGACAATTCACGTGGTGTGAAAGCCTGCCCCTGGTTATTCAGTAACGCCTCGTCACCCCATCGGGCAACCGGCAATTGTTCTTCCAGACGAATCACCACCTGATCCGGCCAGACACGCCGGACTTCGGCGTGTGCAATCCATGGCATCTGTTCCAGCTCGGTGCGCATGGCCGCGAGGTCGATCTTGAAGAAGCTCGATGCCACGAACGGCGCAATACGTTGCTGCACAGCCTGCTGGCTGATGTAACTCAGATCGCCCTGCACATTGATGCGGGTGATCGGACGATCGGCATACGGCAACAGACGCTGGGCGCCTTCGTACGTGGCAAAGCCCAGAATCACCAACATCACGGGCCAGAACAGGCGCTTCAGAAAACTGAAGTTGGCCTTCGGCATGCGCGACGACAGCGGCTCCTTGGCCACCATCCGGCTGGCGCCACGCGGTACCGGCTTGCGGCCGGGAGCGGGTGGCTGTTGACGTGCCGAAGCGCCGTACATGCCTTAACCTCTCGCCTGAACGCTGTCGGCCAGAATCGCCAACACCAGTTGTTGAAAATCCAGACCCGCAGCACCCGCTGCCATAGGAACCAGACTGTGATCGGTCATGCCGGGCACGGTGTTGACTTCCAGCAGCCAGAACTTGCCTTGCGCGTCCTGCATGACATCCGTGCGCGCCCAGCCTGCAATGCCAATGGCTTCGCAAGCGCGCGCGGTAAGTTGTTTGAGTTCCTGTACGCGATCGTCACTGAGCCCGCACGGGATCCGGTACTGGGTATCGGAAGCCACATACTTGGCGTCGTAATCGTAAAAGCTGTGGGGAGTACCCAGACCGATGGGCGGCAACACCTGGCCACGCAGGGACGCCACAGTGAACTCAGGCCCCTGAATCCACTGTTCAACCAATACTTGCGAATCGTAGGTGCTGGCGGCTTTCCATGCTTCGATCAACTCATCGACGCTGGTCACCTTCGCCATACCAATACTTGAACCTTCATGGGCCGGTTTGACGATCAAAGGGAAGCCCAGTTCCGTCGCAGCAGAAATACAATCTGCTTCGCTGCCCAGCACGGCATGCAAGGGGGTCGCAAGGCCCAGACTCTGCCACACCTGCTTGGTGCGCAATTTGTCCATCGCCAACGCGGATGCCAGCACACCGCTGCCGGTGTAAGGGATTTCCAGGCATTCCAGCAGCCCTTGCATCGTGCCGTCTTCGCCACCACGACCGTGCAGTACGATAAATGCGCGGTCGATCTTTTCACTGACCAGACGCTGCAGAAAGTCATCACCCACATCGATGCCGAATGCGTCCACGCCTGCGCTTTGCAACGCATCAAGCACGGCATGGCCGGACTTCAGCGACACTTCCCGCTCGGCACTCTTGCCGCCGAAGAGCACGGCAACGCGGCCGAAGCTTTTCGGCTCAAGTGCCGAGCGCAGGGAAGTCTGGGCGACGGCTGTCATTTCAGCTTACCTTCGGTTGAAGCCACTGTTGCGCCCACAAACAGCGGACTCTTGAGCAATTGCGGCGCAAGACCACCGATATCACCGGCGCCCTGACACAGCAGAATGTCGCCCGCGCGGAGCAGCGGCTTCACCAGCGGCGCCAGCTCAACACCACGTTCGATGTAAATCGGGTCCAGTTGGCCACGCTGACGGATGCTGTGACACAGGTTGCGGCTGTCGGCACCCGGGATCGGCTCTTCGCCGGCCGGGTAGACTTCCATCAGCAACAACACATTGGCGTCGGCCAGAACCTGCACGAAGTCATCGTACAGATCACGAGTACGGCTGAAACGATGAGGCTGGTAGACCATGACCAGACGGCGATCTGGCCAGCCACCGCGTACCGCATTGATCACTGCGGCAACTTCACGCGGGTGGTGACCGTAGTCATCGACCAGCATTACGTTGCCACCTTCGACCGGCAACTCGCCGTAGATCTGAAAGCGACGGCCCACGCCCTGAAAGCCCGACAGGCCCTGGACAATAGCTTCGTCGCTGACACCTTCGTCCGTCGCAATGGCAATGGTTGCCAGCGAATTGAGCACGTTGTGGTTACCCGGCATGTTCACGGATACATCCAGCGGCTCACGGTCACGACGCAACACGGTGAAGAACGTCAACATGCCGTCCTGACGGACGTTGATGGCGCGCACGTCTGCCGACTCGCTGAAGCCGTAGGTCAGGGTCGGACGCTTGACCAGTGGCAGAATTTCCCGAACCACAGGGTCATCAATGCACATCACGGCCAGCCCATAGAACGGCAGGTTGTGCAGAAATTCGACGAAAGTCTTCTTCAGCTTGTTGAAGTCACCCTCATAGGTCGCCATGTGGTCGGCGTCGATGTTGGTAACGACAGCGACCAGCGGCTGAAGGTGCAGGAAGCTGGCGTCGCTTTCATCGGCCTCGGCAATCAGGTAACGGCTGGTACCCAACTGCGCGTTGGTGCCCGCAGCGTTCAGGCGGCCACCGATCACAAACGTCGGGTCCAGGCCACCGGCAGCGAATACCGATGCAATCAGGCTGGTAGTCGTCGTCTTGCCGTGAGTACCGGCCACGGCGATACCGTGACGATAACGCATCAGCTCGGCCAGCATCTCGGCACGAGGAACCACCGGAATACGGCGCTCCAGAGCGGTGGCGACTTCCGGGTTGGAGGTATTCACAGCACTGGACACCACCAGCACGTCGGCACCCACGGTGTTTTCGGCAAGGTGGCCGATGAAGATCTGCGCCCCGAATGACTCAAGGCGCTCGGTAACCGGCGACTTCTTGAGGTCGGAACCCGACACTTCATAACCAAGGTTCAGCAACACTTCGGCGATACCGCACATGCCGACGCCACCAATACCCACAAAGTGGATACGACGGATACGGCGCATTTCGGGTTGTGGCATGGCGCGTTGATTCTCAACCATTGACCACCTCCACACAGGTATCGACTACGGTGCTGGTTGCATCAGGCTTGGCCAGGCGACGTGCCGTGCGGGCCATGCTGTTCAATTGTTCGGGTTGCATCAAAACCTCTTTCAGGCGAGCGGCCATTTCGGCGACGCCAGTTGTCGCTTGCGGCATGACAAAGGCTGCGCCTTCGCGAGCCAGATAGTCAGCATTACGAGACTGATGGTCATCAATCGCGTGGGGCAGCGGTATCAACAATGAAGGCAGGCCAGCGGCCGCCAGTTCACTGATGGTCAGCGCACCTGCGCGGCAGACCACCAGATCGGCCCAGCTGTACGCCTGAGCCATGTTCTGAATGAATGGCGCGACTTGCGCCTCGACGCCCACGGAGCGATAGCGCTCGACAGTGATCTCGTCGTGGTTCTTGCCAGCCTGATGAAACACTTCAGGCCGGATATCCTGAGGCAACTGAGCCAGCGCCTCAGGCAACAATTTGTTCAACGGCTCGGCGCCCAGACTGCCGCCCAGGATCAACAGCCGAGCCTTGCGGCCAGCGAGAGCCTGTCGAGGTGTTTCGAAAAACAGCTCGGCGCGAACCGGGTTGCCGGTGGTACGGCGCTTGGCCGACGCAGCGAACGTGTTCGGAAACGCCTCGCACACGCGGCTGGCGAACGATGCCAGGCTGCGATTGGCAGTACCGGCCACAGCGTTCTGCTCGTGGATGATCAACGGCACACCGGCCAACTTCGCGGCAAGGCCACCCGGACCTGTGACATAGCCACCAAAACCGACCACGCAGACTGGCTTAAGCTCGCGTACAACCTTGCGCGCCTGCAGCAGGGCCTTGACCAGCATCAGCGGCGCCTTGAGCAACGACAACCGGCCCTTGCCGCGCAGACCGGTCACGTTGATCAGGTGCAGAGGCAAGCCCGCTTGCGGCACCAGTTCGTTTTCGATGCCGCGAGGCGTGCCCAGCCAATGAACCTTGTAGCCGCGGGCCTGGAATTCACGTGCGCAGGCCAGCGCCGGGAAGACATGCCCGCCGGTTCCGCCTGCCATGATCAGCACATTAGCGTCCATGCGGCGTCTCCTCGGCGAAGTCGCTTTCCTTGAACTCGGCTTCCTCACTGCCCATGTTGTTGCGCGACTCCCACTCGATTCGCAACAGCAAACCAAGACTCGCGCAGCAGATCACCAGCGAGCTGCCGCCGTAGCTGAGGAAAGGCAGGGTCAGGCCCTTGGTCGGCAGCAGACCGACGTTAACGCCGATGTTGATCAGGAACTGACCAATCCACAGAAAGGACAGACCGTAAGCCACATAAGCACCGAAGAACTGCTTGGCTCTTTCTGCCCACATGCCGATGTACATGCCACGAATACTGACGAACAGAAACAGGCCGACAGTGAGCAGCGAACCAATGACGCCCAACTCTTCGGCAAGCACCGAGAACACAAAGTCAGTGTGCGCTTCAGGCAAATAGAACTGCTTCTGGATGCTGTTACCCAGACCAACGCCAAACCATTCGCCACGACCGAAGGCGATCAGCGCCTGAGTCAACTGATAGCCAGAACCGAACTGGTCAGCCCACGGGTCGGTAAAGTTGGTCAATCGCGCCATACGATAAGGCTGGGCCTGTACCAGCACCACTACGGAAGCGACAGCCAGCACCACCATCAACGAAAAGCGGAACAGACCGACACCGCCCAGGAACAGCATCGCCGCAGCCGAGCCCATCATCACGACGGTCGCACCGAAGTCAGGCTCCATCAGCAGAAGACCTGCCATCGGCAACAGGACGATGAACGGTTTGAAGAAGCCCATCCAGCTTTCACGTACTTCCTGCTGACGACGAATCAGGTAACCGGCCAGGAAGATCACCACGAACACCTTGGCGATTTCCGACGGTTGCACGTTGAACGCGCCAAAGCCGATCCAGCGCATCGAACCGTTCACTTCGCGTCCGATGCCGGGCACCAGCACCAACAGCAGGAGGCCAAAGGCGCCGATCAGCATCAGCCAGCCCAGACGCTGCCAGGTTGCTACCGGAATCATCATGGTCACGCCACAGGCGCCCAGACCGATCAACAGATAGACCAGGTGACGCGTCATCATGTACAGCGTATTGCCTGACTGCATGGCCGCGACTTCGGACGAGGCCGAAGTGATCATCACCAGACCCAGGCCCAACAACGCAAGGCAACCCACCAGCATAGGGAAGTCGAGGTCGATGCCCCGCCCACTGATCAGGGGCGATGGATACGGCTTGATCACACCGAAGATCATGACAAGCTCTCCACTGCCTGCGCGAACACACGTCCGCGCTCTTCATAATTCTTGAACATATCGAGACTGGCGCAGGCGGGCGACAGCAGCACCGCGTCGCCGCTTTCGGCCAGCGCAGCAGCACGTTCCACTGCTGCCTGCAGTGAGTCGACGCGTACCAGCGGCGCGGCCTCACCCAGGGCTTGCGCGATCAGGTCAGCATCACGCCCCAGCAGCACCACGGCGCGGCAATGCGCCGCCACAGCTTTACGCAGACCATTGAAGTCCGCGCCCTTGCCGTCGCCACCGGCGATCAATACCAACTTGCCGTCGATATCGGCACCAAGGCCTTCGATGGCTGCGAGCGCTGCGCCCACATTGGTCGCCTTGGAGTCGTTGTAATAATGAACACCGGCACGCTCACGCAGCCATTGGCAGCGGTGCTCAAGCCCAGTGAAGGTGCGCAGACTGGCGAGCATCGCGTCAAAAGGCAGCCCGACGGCGTGTCCCAGCGCCAGCGCGGCCAGCGCGTTGGCATGATTGTGCGCACCACGGACCTTAAGCTCGCTGACGGGCATCAGGTTCTCGAACTGGAACGCGAGGTACTTTTCACCGCCCTCTTCACGCAGACCGAAACCGTGGAAATCAGGCTTGTTGAGGCCAAACGTCCAGCACGGCAGACCTTCACCGATCAACGGACGCGAAAGCGCGTCCTGACGATTCACCACCACCTGACGAGCGCCACGGAATACGCGGTGCTTGGCCAGATGGTAGGCAGGCAGGCCGCTGTAGCGGTCCATGTGGTCTTCACTGATATTCAGCACGGTCGCCACTTCAGCGTTCAGCTGGTCAGTGGTTTCGAGCTGGAAGCTGGAGAGCTCCATCACGTACAGCTCGACGTCATCGCTGAGCAGGTCCAGCGCAGGCGTACCGAGGTTGCCGCCAACCGCCACACGCTTGCCCGCCGCTGCAGCCATCTCGCCGACCAGCGTGGTCACCGTGCTTTTCGCATTGGAGCCGGTTATTGCAACGACAGGCGCCTTCGCGTAACGCGCGAACAGTTCGATATCACCTGCCATTTTGACGCCACGCGCCTGGGCCTGCTGAAGCGCAGGCGTAGCCAGTGCCAGGCCTGGGCTGACATAAAGCTCATCGGCACGGCACAGAAACTCGACGTCCAGTTCGCCACAACGCACTTCCACCTGCGGATAATCACGACGCAACGTCTCGAGCTCCGGCGGATTCTCCCGCGTGTCGGCCACAGCAAAGGACACGCCCCGGTTCGCCAGGAAGCGAACCAGGGACATGCCGCTTTTGCCTAGACCCACGACAATGCGGAAGCGGTCGGAAACGATCAGGGACACTCGTCTTACCTCAGTTTCAGCGTGGCAAGGCCGATCAGCACCAGAATCACGGTAATGATCCAGAAACGGACGATCACGCGTGGCTCGGGCCAGCCTTTGAGTTCAAAGTGATGGTGTATGGGCGCCATTCGGAAAACTCGGCGACCGGTCAGCTTGAAAGAAGCGACCTGAATCACGACTGAAAGTGTTTCCATCACGAACACACCGCCCATGATGAACAGCACCATTTCCTGACGGACAATGACGGCCATCGTGCCCAGTGCAGCGCCCAGCGCCAGTGCGCCGACATCACCCATGAACACCTGGGCCGGATACGTGTTGAACCAGAGAAACCCTAGCCCGGCACCAATCAGCGCTCCAGAGAACACAATCAGTTCGCCCGCCCCCGGCACGTAAGGTATCAGCAGGTACTCGGCAAACTTCACGTTGCCAGACAGATAGCAGAAGATGCCCAAGGCACCCCCCACCATCACGGTCGGCATGATCGCGAGGCCATCCAGACCGTCAGTGAGATTCACCGCGTTACTGGAGCCTACGATCACGAAATAGGTCAGCACCACAAAGCCTATACCGAGCGGGATCCGGACATCCTTGAGCATCGGCACGATCAGCGTGGTTTCAGTGGCTGATGGCGCAGTCGTATAAAGAAAAATCGCTGCCCCAAGGCCGAACACGGACTGCCAGAAATACTTCCAACGGCTTGGCAGACCCCGCGAGTTTTTTTCGATCACTTTGCGGTAATCATCAACCCAACCGATGGCACCGAACAGAAACGTGACCAGTAGCACGACCCAGACATAGCGGTTGCTGAGGTCTGCCCACAGCAGGGTACTGATACCAATCGACGAAAGAATCAACGCGCCGCCCATGGTCGGCGTGCCCGACTTGGACAGATGCGATTGCGGACCGTCATTACGCACGGACTGACCGATCTGGCGCATTTGCAGAGTACGGATCATCCAGGGCCCAAGGCACAGCGACAACGTCAGCGCGGTGAGCACGCCGAGAATCCCGCGCAGCGAGAGGTATTGAAAGACCGCGAAGCCCTTATAGAACTGTTGTAAAAACTCGGCCAACAGCAGCAGCATTAATGTTTCTCCAGGCTAGAACCGCACAAAGCAGCCACGACGTTTTCCATCGCAGCGCTACGCGAGCCCTTGATCAGTAAAGTGGTATGAGGATCCTGTTCGGCGCCCAGCGCTGCGATCAGCTCTGCCTGACTGGCAAAGTGATGCGCGTCCTTGCCGAATGCGCTGACCGCATGCGTCATCAGCGGGCCAACGGCGTACAGGGCCGAAACCTTTCCAGCCGCATAAGCACCCACGTCGTGGTGGCCCTGTTCGGCCCACTCACCCAGCTCGCCGATATCGCCCAGCACCAGGACGGTACGCCCAGGAAAACCGGCGAGAATATCGACGGCGGCATTGATAGATGAAGGGTTGGCGTTGTAGGTGTCGTCGATGACGCGCATGCCGTTGCTGGCGATCTGCGAAACCGTGCGGCCCTTGACCGGCTGAACGTTGTTCAGGCCGCTGACGATGCCGTCCAGAGAGACGCCCAGCGCATACGCTGCAGCAGCGGCAGTCAGCGCGTTGGTCACGTTATGCGCGCCCAACAGATTAAGTTGTACTGGCGCAGCGCCCAGCGGGCTGTTCAATGTGAAGCCAGGGCAACCGCGAGCATCGACATTGAGCTCGCTGGCGTGCAGATCAGCTGAAGGGTTGCTCAGCGAAAAGCTCAACACCTTGCGACTGCCCGCGCGCTTGTTCCATACAGGGAAGGCCTTGTCGTCCAGGTTCAGGACCGCAATGCCGTTTTCATCAAGGCCTTCGATAATCTCGCCCTTGGCCTGGACAATTTTGTCCGGCCCGCCGAACTCTCCGACATGGGCGGTTCCTGCGTTGGTGATCATGACCACATGCGGCTTGGCAAGGCTGACGGTAAAGGCAATCTCGCCAACGCGAGAAGCGCCCAGTTCAATGACTGCCGAGGTGTATTCAGGCGTCAGTTCCAGCAGCGTCAGCGGGACACCGAGTTCGTTATTCAGGTTGCCACGCGTCGCCAGCACAGGACCGCGCGTGCGCAGAATGCTGGCAAGCATTTCTTTGACAGTGGTCTTGCCACTGGAGCCCGTGACTGCCGCCACAGGCCTGTCGACAAATGCATTGCGATTCATCGCGCCTAACTGAGCCAGAGCCTTGCGCGCGTCGAGGACCACCAGTTGTGGCAAGACACAGCCTTCAACTTCCCGCTCGACCAACGCACCGACTGCACCTTTGGCAGCAACCTGCTCCAGATATTCGTGCCCATCGAAACGCGGACCGGTCAGCGCGACGAACAACTGACCAGGTTTTATGGCGCGGCTGTCGGTGCTGACATGATCAAAGCTGCAGTCTTCGCCGACGAGTCTTGCATCGAGCGGCCCGAGCAGTTCGCTGAAGGTCAGTGACTTAAGCATTTGCAGGCTCCCAGGAGGCCAGAGCCTTGGCGGCTTCGTCCAGATCGGAGAAAACGACACGCTGGGTATCGATTTCCTGGTAATCCTCGTGGCCCTTGCCCGCAAGGACGACCACATCGTCAGCACTCGCGGATGCGATCAGGTCGGCAATCGCCTGGCCACGGCCTTCCACGAAGCATGCTTTTTCAGGGTTCACGAAACCTGGACGGATATCGTCGAAAATTCGCGAAGGCGCTTCTGTGCGAGGATTGTCGTCGGTGACCCATACGCCATCAGCGAGACGCTCGACCACTTCGGCCATCAATGGACGCTTGCCGCGATCACGATCACCGCCGCAACCGAACAGGCACAGCAAGCGGCCCTTGGCGTGTGGGCGCAGTGCTTCGAGTACTTTTTCCAGCGCATCCGGGGTGTGGGCGTAATCGACCACGACCAACGGCTTGTCGCCGCCACCGAGGCGCTGCATACGGCCAACCGG
The DNA here is from genome assembly GCF_021147775.1 of Pseudomonas californiensis. Taxonomy (GTDB): domain Bacteria; phylum Pseudomonadota; class Gammaproteobacteria; order Pseudomonadales; family Pseudomonadaceae; genus Aquipseudomonas; species Aquipseudomonas californiensis. The sequence goes on along the minus strand of NZ_JAGTPK010000005.1, from coordinate 138,909 downwards.
CCCTTCGAGCTTCGGCAGAACCTTGAGGATTTCATCCAGCGCGTAATCCAGCCCCAGCAACGCGCCGACCGCAGCCAGCACATTGCTCAGGTTGAAACGACCCAACAGGGTGCTGCGCAGGAAGTGCTGCCCTTGAGGAGTGACGAGCGTCGCGCGCACGCCTTCGTCATCGAATATCGCATCGCGGCAATACAGGTACGCCGAACTGTCGAGCAGGCTGTAAGTGATCAGCCGCGGCTCGTGCTGGGCGGCGATCAGTTCGCGACCAAACGCGTCATCGAGGTTGATCACCCGACACTTGAGATCGGTCCATGCAAACAGCTTCGCCTTTGCTGCGCCGTAAGCCTCCATGGTGCCGTGATAGTCCAGATGATCCCGGGACAGGTTGGTCAGCACGGCCACATCAAAGGCCAGCGCCGTTGCACGCCCTTGATCCAGACCATGCGAGGAGACTTCCATTGCCACAGCACGCGCGCCTGCCTTGCGAAGGTCAGTCAGCGTGGCCTGCACTGCGATAGGGTCCGGCGTAGTATGACGACCGCTCTGCAGGGAACCGTAGAACCCGGTGCCCAACGTGCCGACAATCCCGCAGTGCTGACCAAGAAGATCAAGCGCCTGCGCCACCAACTGAGTCACGCTGGTTTTGCCGTTTGTACCGGTAACGCCCACCAGATTGAGCCGGCGTGTCGGATCGCCATAAAAGCGGCCAGCGATGTCGGACAACTGCGCAGCGAGGCCCTTGACTGGAATCAGTGGCACATCGGTAATCGGCAACACGATCGAGCCTTCGGCTTCGTAAGCGACAGCCGCTGCGCCGCGCTGCAATGCATCAGCTATATGATCGCGACCATCGACCTTGAGCCCAGGTATGGCCAGAAACAGATCACCCGGACGAACATTACGGCTGTCGAGTGTCAACTCGCGGATCTGGGGATCGCGTTCCGCATGAGCGAAAATCTTGCTTAGATTAGAGGCCATCAACCACGCCCTCCTTTGGCGACAGGGGCAGCATTCACTTGTTCAGGTGGCGCCAGGTTGTCCGGGGTCACGTTCATCAGCCGCAACGTGCCGGACATGACTTTGCTGAACACCGGCGCAGAAACCAGACCACCGTAGTAGCCACCCTTGCTCGGTTCGTCGATGACTACGACGATCGCGTAACGCGGGTTGCTCATCGGGCCAAAACCGGCGAACAGGGAACGATAAGAGTTCTCTGCATAACCTTTCGTGCCGATGGAAGTCTTGCGCGCAGTACCGCTCTTGCCGCCGACGTGATAGGACGGTACGCGGGCGCGGTACACGCCACGCTGGTCTTCAATCACTTGCTGCAGCATGCCTTGCAGGGTCTTGGCCGTGTTTTCCGGAATCGCCTGCACGGCGGTAGGCGGCGCATCGGTTTTCAGGATGGTCAGCGGAACGATACGTCCGTTATTGGCCAGGGCGCCGTAGGCATGAACCAGCTGCAGCGCAGTCACCGACAAGCCGTAGCCGTACGACAACGTAGCGGTCTCTGCCTTGCGCCATTCACGATAGTTCGGGAGGTTGCCGACACGTTCACCCGGGAAACCAAGCCCGGTGTACTGACCGAAGCCGACACGCTGCATGGCACGGAATATGGCTTCGCCGCCCACATCGAACGCGACCTTGCTCATGCCCACGTTACTGGAGTTGATCAGAATGCCAGTCAGGTCGAGTACCGGCCCTTCAGTCTTGGTCACGTCGCGAATGGTGTATTTACCGATCTGCAGGGTGCCTGGATAAACCTCGACCTTGTCGGTCGGTTTCCAGCGGCCGCTGTCGAGCGCCGCCGTCATGGAGATCGGCTTCATGGTCGAGCCCGGCTCGAACACGTCAATGATTGCCCGGTTACGCATGGCTGCAGGCACCATGGTCCGGCGGTTGTTCGGGTTGTAGGTCGGCTGATTGACCATGGCGAGGACTTCGCCGGTCTTGACGTCCATGATCACCAGGCTGCCGGCCTTGGCCTCGTTCTCGACGATGGCGTTGCGCAGCTCGCGGGTCGCCAGGTATTGCAGGCGCAGATCAATAGACAAAGCCAAGGTCTTGCCGGCCTTGGCGTTCTTGGTTACCTGGACGTCCTTGATGAGTCGCCCTCGCCGGTCCTTGATGACCTGGCGCTTGCCGGGCACGCCGGCGAGCCAATCGTCGTAGGCCAGCTCGACCCCTTCACGGCCATGATCGTCCAGGTCGGTGAAGCCCACCATGTGAGCAGTAACATCACCTGCCGGATAAAAGCGGCGGAATTCTTCAATGCCATATACACCAGGTACTTTGAGGTCGAGTACCGACTGGCCCTGCTCCGGTGTCAAACCGCGAACCAGATAGATAAATTCCTTGGTGGCCTGCGAGTCGAGACGTTCGGTCATCGCTTTCAGGTCCTGCCCCAGTGCGGCGGCAAGCATCGGCCACTTGGCCTTGTCCTGCTGCATCTCGCGCGGGTTGGCCCACAATGTCGTGACCGGCGTACTGACAGCCAAAGGCTCGCCGTTACGATCAGTGATAAGACCCCGGTGAGCGGGAATGGGAACATGCCGCAGACTGCGCGCGTCACCCTGTTCTTTAAGAAAAGTGTGATCAATGACCTGCAGGTCAACGATTCGCCAGCAGATGGCGAGTACCAGACAGACGAGGAGGCCCACGACCACGCGAAAACGCCACGGATACAGTGCGCCTTCAAGCTTCATCATGGCGCCACCATCCTGACTTCAGCGGCACTCGGGATGCGCATTTTCAGCTGTTCAGTGGCCAGTGTCTCGATACGGCTGTGTGCAGTCCAGGTGCTTTGCTCGAGGATCAGACGTCCCCACTCAGCCTGAGCCTTGTCGCGAACACTCATTTCCGAGTAAAGCGAATTGAGCAGTTGGCGGTTCCAGTGGGCACTGTAAGAAACGCCAATGGCCGAAATCAGGACGCCAATAAACAACAGCAGCATAATAAAGCTGCCGCCTGGCAGGGGTTTCAGGAAAAGACGGCTCACCTGAGCTTCTCCGCTACACGCATGACAGCACTGCGCGAGCGTGGATTGGCTTTGGTTTCGGTATCGGACGCGAACTGAGCCTTGCCGTGAATCTTGATTTTCGGCTCGAATGCCTTGTATTGAATAGGCAGGTTGCGCGGCATGTTATCGGCTTCGCCCTTGGCGAGCTTGCGCATGAAGAGTTTGACGATGCGGTCTTCCAGCGAATGGAAACTGATGACCACCAGACGGCCACCGATTTCAAGCGCGTCCAGCGCCGCTTCAAGCCCGGCTTCCAGATCGCCCAGCTCGTTGTTGACATGAATACGCAGGCCCTGAAAAGCACGCGTTGCAGGATTCTTGCCCTTTTCCCACGCGGGATTTGCCACCTTGAGCACTTCCGCAAGGTCGGCAGTGCGCTCGAAAGGCTGAATTTCACGACGCTGAACCACGGCGTTGGCCATGCGCTTTGCAAAGCGCTCTTCGCCATACTCTTTGAACACCCGAGCGATTTCTTCGGCAGGTGCGGTGGCAATGAACTCGGCGGCGCTGACACCACGGGTCGGGTCCATGCGCATGTCCAACGGGCCATCGTTCATGAAGCTGAAGCCGCGCTCAGGATCGTCCAACTGTGGGGAGGAAACCCCAAGATCCAACAGAATGCCGCTGACTTTGCCCGCAATGCCACGTTCTTGAGCCTCGGAGCCCAATTCTGCAAAACTGCGCTGCACAATGACAAAGCGGCCGTCTTCGGCCGCTAGCGCTTGCCCTGTGGCAATCGCTTGGGGGTCCTTGTCAAAACCCAGCAGCCGACCCTCCGTACCCAGCTGACTCAATATCAACCGGCTGTGCCCGCCGCGACCGAACGTACCATCCAGATAGCAGCCATCAGCGCGCAACGCGAGAGCCTCCACGGCTTCTTCAAGCAGAACGGTGATGTGGGTAAAGCCGCTGGTTATAGTCACAGGATCAGGTCACGTAATTCGTCGGGCATCGCGCCAGGTTGTTGAATGGCAGCCAGGTCAGCATCAGCAAGAGCATTCCAGGCGTCCTCGTCCCACAGTTGAAACTTGTTGAGCTGGCCAACCAGCATCACGCGCTTATCCAACTTGGCATAATCGCGAAGACGCGGCGGCACGAGAAAGCGCCCACTACCATCGAGTTCCAGATCGACTGCATTACCAATCAAAAGCCGCTGCAAACGACGGTTCTCTTCACGAAAGGTGGCGAGATCGCGAAGTTTTGCCTCAATCAGTTCCCACTCGGACAGCGGATAAAGACACAAGCAGGGATCAACGGCATCAATGGTCACGATCAGTTGTCCGGCGCTACGCGAATCCAACTCGTCACGGTACCGGCTCGGCATAGCGAGACGGCCCTTTGCATCGAGATTGATAGCGTTGGCACCACGGAACACAGGCGCATTCTCCAAATATCAGCTTTTTGCGCTCAAAAAACCCACTTCGTGCCACTTTCTGCCACTTGCGCACACTATAGGAATGCGCCCACCACACCGTCAAGGCGCGGTCTTAAGGAAAACCCTTACATTTCGGAGATTTAGGAGTGGTATTGGAGAGAAAAATGCGAAACCGGAACGGTTCAGGCAGACAAACCCAATTCAACTCAGGCAACTACAGCCGCAAGTTAAAGTGATTTGTGAGGTTTAAGATTTTTTTGGTATTAGGAAACGCATCTGCTGCTGAAAAGCAGAGGAGGGAGAAAGGTGGAGAGTCGATCTGTAAGCCGGGTTCTGTCGAGGACAGTCATTCCTCTACGACGGCCATCACTGGACGTCTTTAGCAACCTACCCGGTTCCAGCGCGGGCCACGCCTAGGAACCCTATTTGGTCTTGCTCCGAGTGGGGTTTACCTTGCCACGAACTGTTGCCAGACGTGCGGTGCGCTCTTACCGCACCTTTTCACCCTTACCGGCACCGAAGTGCTTAGGCGGTTATTTTCTGTGGCACTTTCCGTAGGCTCGCGCCTCCCAGGTGTTACCTGGCACTCCGCCCTATGGAGCCCGGACTTTCCTCCCCCCCTTGTTGCGGAACAACAAGAGGCAGCGACTGTCCAATCGACTCTCCGCCGACAAGGTTAGCGGCACACGCCAACGAGAACAAGCCTTAAAGCTTGATAAATGCTTTTGTGCCTGTGAAAACCCGGCTTAGTGGCCCTTCTGTTTTTCCAGAGCAACCTGATACAGCAGGTTTTTCCGAACCCCTGTGATCTCGGCTGCCAGCGCTGCGGCGCGCTTGAGTGGCATCTCTTCAAGCAGCAGATCCAGCACCCGGCGAGCCTGCGCACCGACTATGTCCTCGTCTTCCGGCGGCGTCCAGCCTGCCACCAGCACGACGCACTCACCGCGCTGCTGATTACTGTCTGACTCTACGAATGCACGCAGCTCGCCCAAGGGAAGACCCTTGAGCGTCTCAAAGGTTTTAGTCAATTCACGCGCCAGCAATGCCGGACGCTCAGCACCGAAGACCAGCTCCATGTCTTGAAGGCACTCCAGGATGCGATGAGGCGCTTCATAGAAGATCAGCGTGCGCGGTTCTTCTTTGACATGCCCCAGCTTTGCCCTGCGCCCCACCGCCTTGGCCGGAAGAAACCCTTCGAAAATGAAACGGTCCGACGGCAGGCCGGCTGCCGACAGCGCAGCGATCAACGCGCAGGCGCCCGGCACCGGCACAACCGGCACCCCGGCGGCTCGGGCCTGACGCACCAGGTGGTAGCCGGGGTCGGAAATCAGTGGTGTGCCTGCGTCCGAAATCAGCGCCACGCTGTCACCCGCCAACAGACGAGTGATAAAACGACTACCCTCATCACGTTCGTTGTGTTCATGGCACGCGGCGAGCGGAGTCGATATACCGAAGTGCTGCATCAACCGTGACGAGTGCCGCGTATCCTCGGCGGCAATCAGGGCGACTTCGCGCAACACCTTCAACGCGCGCACGCTCATGTCGTCCAGATTGCCGATAGGCGTAGCCACCACATAAAGCGAGCCAAGGGTGGAATTCGAAGCAACCGGAACAGTCAAAGCGCAGACCTCTTGTTTGTTAAGCGTGATACCTGAAGGGCGGCATTGTACAGGCTACGACCTTGACCGACGGCTCATGCACCATGGAACCCTGTAAAAAAGGAATAAATAAGCGTGAACAGACTGCCCTGCGATACCTCAAAGCACTGTCCGATTGAAATGATCATTCGGTAGAAAGCCTTATCACGATCAATATCACACCTGCGACGTCGCGCCCCGGCCAGCGCTTGGGTACAATTCGCCGTTAATTCGCTCGAGTATCAGGAACACATCAATGATCGCCTGCCTGCGGCTGTTCTCTGCCCTCTGCCTCGCTGCACTACTTGCGGCTTGCGCCAGCTCGCCCTCGTCCAGCCTTGGCGAGCTCCCTCGCACCCCTGATGCCAGTATCGAGCAGCTGCTCGATCAGGCGACCACTGCCAAGACTCCTGAACAGGCTTCGACCCTGCGCCTGAGCGCAGCGGACCTGGCAAATCGTCAGAACGACGCAGGACGCGCTGCTCAGATTCTTGGGCAAGTGCAACTTGACACACTCAAACCCGGCCTTCAGGTGTTTGCAAGCACCCTTTCCGCCGAGCTGGCCATGGGGCGCAATCAGCCCAAGGCAGCATTGACCGCGCTGAACCACCCGAGCCTGCAGCGCCTGGGTGAGCTGTCGGTCGAGCAGCAGGTTCGCACCCACAAGGTCAAGGCTCGCGCTCTGGAAGCCGATGGCCAGGCCCTTCAGGCGGCCAACGAGCGCGTCGCGACCAGCCCATTGCTGCAAGGTGCCGACGCAAGCGCAAACAACGATGCTATCTGGACGCTGGTTTCCGCACTGCCGGCCGAACAACTGCAAAGCCCGGCCACAGGCGACATGGCGGGCTGGCTGAATCTGGCCCGCTCGATCAAGGGTGCCGGCACACTTGAGCAACAGCAGGCAGCGATCGACACCTGGAAAGCGCAGAACCCACAGCACCCGGCCGCGCTGCAACTGCCGACCACGCTGGCGCAGCTGCGCGCCCTGACCAGCGAACCGCTGACCAAGATCGCTTTGCTGCTGCCACAAGATGGCCAGTTGGCGGCGGTTGCCAAGGCGCTGCGTGAAGGCTTCATGGCTGCGCATTACCAGGCTCAGCAAGCGGGACAGAATCCTCCTGCTATCCAGGTCTTCGACAGCTCGCGCCTGACCTCAATGGACGAGTTCTATCGTCAGGCCCAGGCCGCTGGCGTCCAGCTGGTCGTAGGCCCACTGGAGAAGAATCTCGTCAAGCAACTCAATAGCCGCGAACAGTTGCCGATCACCACGCTGGCGCTGAATTACAGCGACGCGGGTAACGAAGGCCCTCCCCAGCTGTTCCAGTTTGGTCTTGCTGCCGAAGACGAGGCTCGCGAAGTTGCACGTCGCGCCTGGGCCGACGGCAAGCGCAGCGCAGTTGCCATGGTGCCGAAGGGTGAATGGGGCGATCGTGTTCTGGACGCCTTCCGCAAAAGCTGGCAAGCCAAGGGCGGTACGCTGATCGCCGCCGAACACGTGGACCAGCCTGTTGAACTGGCCCAGCAGGTCGCTGATCTGTTTCAACTGCGCAAAAGCGAAGGTCGTGCACAACGCCTGCAAAGCACCACAGGCACTCAGGTTGCCGCTCAGCCGAGCCGCCGTCAGGACATAGATTTCATGTTCCTGGCCGCAACCCCCCAGCAGGCGCAACAGATCAAACCGACCATGGTGTTCCAGTACGCAGGGGATGTTCCTGTCTACGCGACCTCGCACCTGTTTACCAACAGCAATGACCACGCGCAGTACATGGACCTCAACGGCGTGCGCTTCTGCGAAACGCCTTGGCTGCTGAACGCCGATGATCCGCTGCGTCAGCAAGTCACCGCTCAATGGCCGCAAGCAGCTGGCAGCCTGGGCCGCCTCTACGCAATGGGCATTGACGCCTATCGCCTGGCACCGCGCCTTGGCCAGTTGAAGACCTTGCCGGACACCCGCATCGATGGTCTGTCGGGCAGCCTGAGCATGAACCCCAACCGTCGAGTCGAGCGCCAGTTGCCATGGGCAGAGTTCGTTGACGGCAAGGTTCAACGTCTGCCGAACACCACTCCTTGACGCAACGCATCACCCGCCAGCAAGCAGGGCGCGAGGCCGAAGCCTTCGCCCTGCACTACTTGCAGCAGCGGGGCCTGACCCTGATCGCCCAAAACTGGTTGTGCAAACGCGGTGAGCTGGATCTAGTCATGCTCGACGGCGATACAGTAGTATTCGTCGAAGTTCGCTACCGCAGCCATTCCGGCTGGGGTGGTGCGATGGAAAGCGTCGATTTTCGCAAGCAGAAGAAGATAGTCATTGCTGCACAGCTTTTCCTGCAACAAGAAACAAACTGGGCCAGCTCCCCCTGCCGTTTCGACGTGATAGCGGTCGATGCAGCCCCAGGTAACGCCGCTCCCCTTAACTGGATAACGAATGCTTTCGACAGCTGATGCGTGCTTTGCCAACTGGCCAAGCCGCGAAACTGACAACCCCAAAGCCTTCAAAATCACCGATTTCGCTATTCGTTTTGCCGGCTGCACATCCTTGTGCCAGGTAGCCTGCGGGAAACCCCGAGCGCACCCGACCAGCCGCCGTACGCTCTAATTAAGGTCACATTGATGGACATGCAATCCCGAATTCGCCGGCTGTTTCAGGCCAGCATCGACACCAAGCAACAGGCGATGGAAGTGCTTGCACCCTTTATCGAGCAGGCCAGCCAGGTCATGGTCAATGCCTTGCTCAACGAAGGCAAAATGCTCTCCTGTGGCAACGGTGGCTCGGCCGGGGATGCGCAGCATTTCTCTTCGGAACTGCTCAACAGATTCGAGCGCGAGCGCCCGAGCCTGCCAGCCATCGCACTGACCACCGACAGCTCGACGATCACCTCGATCGCCAACGATTACAGCTACAACGAGATCTTCTCCAAGCAAATCCGCGCACTGGGCCAGCCCGGTGATGTGTTGCTGGCAATTTCTACCAGCGGCAACTCGGCGAATATTATTCAAGCGATCCAGGCCGCACATGATCGCGAAATGATTGTCGTAGCATTGACGGGACGCGACGGTGGCGGAATGGCCTCGCTGTTGCTGCCAGAGGATGTTGAAATCCGTGTACCCGCCAACGTCACGGCACGCATCCAGGAAGTCCATCTGCTGGCGATCCACTGCCTATGTGATCTGATCGACAGCCAACTGTTCGGGAGTGAAGAATGACCACCCATCGTCTAAGCCTACTGGTTCTGACACTGTGCCTGAGCATCAGCGGATGCAGCTCGGTCCTGACTGCCGCTCGCGACAAGCCGATCGAGGATGATCGGGGCACGCGGACCTTCGGCAGTAAAATCGACGATTCGTTGATTGAAACCAAAGCGGCCGTCAACATCTCCAAGGCGAACCCTGACCTTGCCGAAGGCTCGCACATCGTCGTGACCAGCTTCAACGGCATCGTGCTGCTGGCTGGTCAGACACCCCGTGCCGACCTGAAGGCAATCGCCGAACAGGCCGCCAGCTCGGTTCAGCGCGTCAAGAAGGTCAACAACGAACTGCAGGTCATGGCGCCCTCTTCGCTGCTGGCCCGCAACAACGACGCCTGGCTGACCACCAAGATCAAAAGCCAGATGATTGCCGACGCGTCCATCCCCGGCTCGCGTATCAAGGTCGTGACTGAAAACGGTATCGTCTTCCTGCTGGGTCTGGTGACTCAGGATGAGGCAAACCGCGCAACCAATCTGGTTCAGAGCGTGTCCGGCGTACAGAAGATCGTGAAGCTGTTCGAGTACATCGACTGACCGCCAGACAGGCAGCCATGAAAAAGGCGATCCTTTCGGATCGCCTTTTTTATTTCACCACTTTCAGACTCGGCCTGCCGCTAGGGCGCGGCGGCTCGCTGTTGGGTGGCGGCGCATCGTCGCCATCGTCCATTTCGATCTCGTCGTCCTCGAGGGAGGGCTCCAGATCGAAAACCATGCCTTGACCGTTTTCCCGGGCATAGATACCCAGAATCGCAGCAACAGGCACATAGAGCGTGTGCGGCACACCGCCGAAGCGGCCTTCAAAACTGACAGCTTCATTGTCCATGTGCAGATGACGCACAGCACTGGGCGAAACGTTCAGGACAATCTGCCCGTCATTGGCAAACCCTTGCGGGACCTGCACCGACGGATACTCCGCATTGACCAGCACATGCGGAGTGCAATCGTTATCGACGATCCACTCGTAAAGAGCACGAACCAGATAAGGGCGACTGGAGTTCATCAACGGCTCCTTAAGCCTTAGCGCATTTCACGTTCGGCGGCAGACAGACTTGTCTGAAAAGCCTCACGCGCAAATTGGCGCTCCATGTAATCGAGCAACGGCTTGGCAGGCCGTGGCAATTCAATACCCAGAATCGGCAAACGCCAGAGTATGGGGAGTAGACAGCAATCGACGAGACTTTGCTCGTCACTCATGAAAAAAGCTTTTTCCGCAAACAGCGGAGAAACGCCGGTCAGGCTTTCGCGCAATTCCTTGCGCGCCTGCACGCGAGCAGCTTCTTTGCTGCGCGAATCCAGAATCAGATCCACCAGCCCGCACCAGTCACGCTGAATCCGATGAATCAGCAGACGACTGTTGGCACGCGCTACGGGGTAGACCGGCAACAGCGGTGGATGCGGATAACGTTCATCCAGGTATTCCATCACCACCGTCGACTCGTACAACGCGAGATCGCGGTCAACCAGGGTTGGCACGCTGCCATAAGGATTCACTTCAATGAGCTGTGGCGGATGACGCCCGGTCACAACATCAATGATTTCTGCGCTGACAGCCTTCTCGGCGAGCACGATACGCACTCGATGGGAATAGTGGTCGGCGGGGTCGGAGTAGCAGGCCAACCGGTTGGTCACGCCCATGGCGATCCTCCTCGCTTGTTGAAATTTATCGAACTTGCACACGAACACCGCAGTACAGGCGCTCATCGCGGGCGACAAGATAGCTCATTTACGCAAAGTAAATTCTGTAATCTTGCGTTGCCCGCATCTGCAGCAGGGCAGCAGCCTGTAGCGAGACGCCAACAACGTGCATGGCGTAACGCGCAACGGCGCGTAATCAGCGGATGTCCCTCCAGTATTCACGCTTGAGCAAGTAAGCGAAGACCAGAAAGAAGGCCAGATACAGCAGCACATAAGCGCCAATGCGTTGATGTTGAAGTTTAACCGGGTTGGCCGAATAGGCGAGAAAGCTCACCAGATTCCTGATCTTTTCGTCGAACTGCTTTTCCGTCAGCTCGCCGCTACCTGGCACCACAATCAATTGATCACACTCTTGGTGCATCAGCGGCGCACCCGACAGCGGGTCGTACTTGCGTGCCTCACCCTCGGTGGCCTGCACCTGCCTGCAACCGAGAACCTGACGTCCCTGGAGCCCAGCCAGCACGTTAGGCATCGCCACATCAGGAAAGACCTTGTTGTTAACGCCCCATGGCCTTGAGGGGGCTTCGTAGAACGAGCGCATGTAGCCATAGAGCCAATCCGTACCGCGCACTTTTGCCACCAGGGTCAAATCGGGTGGCACCGCACCAAACCACGCTTCCGCATCGCTGGGCTGCATGCCGATGTCCATGTGGTCGCCGATTCTGGCGCCGGTAAATACCAGCTTTTCCAGCATCAGGTTGTGCGCAATGCCAAGATCATCCGCGACACGCTCGTAGCGCTGGTACTTGGCACTGTGACAGCCCATACAGTAATTGACGAAGGTACGAGCGCCATCCTGCAGAGCGGCCTTGTCGCCAACATCGATATCCACCCGCTCAAGCTGTGCATTGCTCTCGGCCCCCAGCACCAACGCCGGCAGTAGCATCAGCACGCCTATGGCCCATAGCTTTTTCATCGACCAGTCACTCTTTCCGGCAGAGGTCGGGGTTTCTCGAACCGGGTGTAAAGCGGCATCAGCAGGAAATAAGCGAAGTACAGACAAGCGCAGATCTGTGCCACCAGCGCACGTCCAGGCGTCGGCGTCTTTGCCCCCAGATACCCAAGCGTCACAAACGCTACACAGAACACCAGCAAGGCGATCCTGCTCGGCCACCCCTTGTAGCGCATTGATCTGACAGGGCTACGGTCAAGCCAGGGCAACACGAACAACACAGCGATCGCGCCGGCCATGGCCATCACACCCATGAGCTTTTCGGGGACGGCGCGCAGGATTGCGTAGAACGGCGTGAAGTACCAGACGGGAGCAATATGCTCGGGGGTCTTGAATGCATTGGCGGGCTCGAAATTCTGCTTTTCGAGAAAATATCCCCCCATATCCGGATAGAAAAATACGATGCCGCAAAAAACAAACAGGAAGACAGCCACGCCGAACAAATCCTTCACGGTGTAGTACGGGTGAAACGGGATACCGTCCAGCGGCCTGCCGTGCTCATCAAGGTGCTTCCAGATATCGATACCATCCGGGTTGTTCGAACCCACCTCACGCAGCGCTATGAGGTGCAGCACAACAAGCCCGACAATAACCAGCGGCAGCCCTATCACGTGCAGTGCGAAAAACCGGTTCAGGGTAATCCCGGAAACCAGATAATCACCGCGAATCCATTGCGCGAGATCTTCACCAATAAACGGGATGGCACCGAACAACGAAATGATGACTTGCGCACCCCAATACGACATCTGCCCCCACGGCAGCAGATAGCCCATGAAAGCCTCTGCCATGAGCGCCACATAGATCAGCATGCCAAAGATCCACACGAGCTCCCGCGGCTTCTGATACGAGCCGTAGAGCAGCCCGCGAAACATATGCAGGTAGATGACGATAAAGAACGCAGAAGCACCCGTGGTGTGCAGCAAGCGCAGTATCGGGCCGTGCTCGACGTCACGCATGATCGACTCGACAGACGCGAACGCTCCTTGCGCCGTGGGCGTGTAACTCATGGTCAGCCAGATACCGGTCAACAGCTGATTGAACAGCACCAGCAGCGCCAGCGAGCCGAAAAAGTAGAAGAAGTTGAGGTTCCGCGCGACGTAGTACTGACTGAGGTGCTTTTCCCAACTTTTGGTGGCCGGAAAACGCGCGTCGATCCAGGCCATGAACTTGCTCATCACACGCCCTCCTGATCGACGCCAATGACGATGATGCTGTCGGACTCATAGAAATAAGGTGGAACCGGCAGGTTCAAAGGCGCAGGCTGCGATTTGTAGACCCGACCTGCCAAGTCATAACGAGAGCCATGGCAAGGACAGAAATAGCCGCCCTTCCAGTCTTTGCCAAGATCGACAGGCGCAACCTCAGGACGAAAGGTCGGGGAACACCCCAGATGCGTGCAGATCCCGATCAACAGCACGATATCTGGCCTGATCGAGCGCAAGAGCGGATCAACATAGTCAGGCTGGACGGAGGCTCTGGATTGAGGGTCAGACAGCTGATCAGCCATCCGTTCAAGACTATCCAGAATATCTTGCGTGCGGCGCAGAATAAAAACCGGCTGGCCTCGCCATTCGGCGACCATTTGCTGGCCTGGCTCGATCTTGCTGACATTGACCTTGACTGGCGCTCCCGCAGCCCTCGCCTTGGCACCAGGCGACCATGACCCTACAAAGGGGATCGCCGCGCCCACCACCCCAGCGGCACCTACCACGGACGTAGCCGTCACCAGGAAGCGACGTCTGCGTGTGTTCACGCCGTCATGACTCATTGCGCCCCCTCTCGTCAGCGGTCTTGCCTGCTGAATCAGACGTTTGCGTGTGACCCTTCAGCAACTTCATGTTCTGCCGGATGGTAAATAAATGCCTTTAAGCCCACAAGGCAATACCCGACGCAACGGTGTGTCAGCCTACAGGACCCCAGACAGACACCCATAAAAAAACGCCCGGCCCCAAAAGGGACCGAGCGTTCTTCTTGAACGAAGAGCGAATTAACGCTTCGAGTACTGCGGACGCTTACGCGCTTTACGCAGACCGACTTTCTTACGTTCAACTTCACGAGCATCGCGAGTTACGAAGCCTGCTTTACGCAGCGCGCCGCGCAGAGTCTCGTCGTACTGCATCAGAGCGCGAGTGATACCGTGGCGGATTGCGCCAGCCTGACCACTTACACCGCCACCGATAACGGTGACGTAGATGTCGAACTTCTCAACTGTCTCGGTCAGTTCCAGCGGCTGACGAACTACCATGCGGGCAGTTTCGCGACCGAAGAACGATTCCAGAGTGCGGTTGTTGATCGAGATGTTACCAGTGCCCGGACGCAGGAAAACGCGTGCGGTTGCGGTCTTGCGACGGCCAGTGCCGTAATTTTGAGTCGCCGACATAATGAACTATTCCGTTAAAACTTCAGTTCTTGGGGCTGCTGAGCAGTATGAGGGTGTACAGCGCCCGCATAGACTTTCAGCTTACGATACATGTCGCGACCCAACGGGTTCTTAGGCAGCATGCCTTTGACCGCGGTCTCGATCACGCGCTCAGGAGCTTTGGCGATCAGCTTTTCGAAGTTGATCGACTTGATCCCGCCCGGAAAACCGGAGTGTGAGTAGTAGATCTTGTCGGTGGTCTTGGCACCAGTCACGCGGATCTGCTCGGCATTGATGACGACGATGTAGTCACCGGTATCAACGTGCGGAGTGTATTCCGGCTTGTGCTTGCCACGCAGACGGCTCGCGATTTCGGTGGCCAGACGACCCAGGGTCTGACCAGCAGCGTCGACGACGAACCAGTCGCGCTTAACTGTTTCCGGTTTAGCAGTAAAAGTTTTCATTCTTTATAGCCTCAGGGGCCGCCCTGAAAATGAGACGGCGGATCTTACTGAATAGTGCGTACTTTGACAAGTCAAAGGCAGCCGGAAACAGACGCTATCGGGGGCTCGGGTCAGCGCGTCCGTTATACGGCAAGATTTCTTAGGCAGACGGCGCATCACTTCCACTGCAAAGAGCTGGCGAATTATACAGATTGGACCAGTAACCTCAACCGGATTTTTTGTCCACGTTCTGTTTATTGCCTGCGATGACCGATTTAGCGGATATTTGCCGCCCGGATCGCAGTCACCCAGCCCTGCACGTCACGAGCAGGCTGGACACGCTTGCTAAAAAATAAGACGATCCAGCCGTTGTCTGACCATTTCCCCATATAAGAACAAAAGATGATGCCGATCCAACACACCGCCCTTCTGCGGCGCGTCAGCATTCTGGCGACCGACAAAGTGTTCGCCTCCACACTGATGCAGGCCAAGGACTTCTTCCATCTGGCCAGTCTCAGGTACAGCAAGCAATTGGGCAACGGCCTGGTGCCTGCCTTCGAAACACGCCTGGTGAGCCCGGACGGACTGCCTGTCAGCAGCTTCAGCGACGTCACCCTGCCGGTAGATGGCGGGTTGTGCGAGAGCGACATTATCGTGATCCCTGCCTTCTGGGACGACTTCGAGTCACTGAGCCAACGCTACCCGCAAATTCTGCCATGGCTGCGCGAGCAGCACGCTCGGGGTGCCGTGTTATGCGCAGAGGCGACCGGCGTGTTCTGGCTGGCCGAGGCGGGGCTGCTCGACGGCAAGGAGGCCACGACCTATTGGCGCTTCTTCACCCAGTTTGCCGAGCGCTACCCGAATGTCCTGCTCAATCAGGAAAAACACCTGACAGACGCCGACAATCTGTACTGCGCGGGCGGCACCACATCGGCCTGCGATCTCTACATCTATTTGATCGAGCGGTTCTGCGGCGCCAATGTGGCTCAGGCAGTGGCCCGCGACATTCTGTACGAGGTGCGTCGGACGTATTCGCCTGGAAGAATCGGCTTTGGGGGCCAGAAGCTGCACCAGGACGTAATCATCCTGCAGATTCAGCATTGGCTGGAGGAGCATTTTGCGGACAAATTCCGCTTTGAAGACGTGGCCCGCGATCACGGCATGAGCATCCGCAACTTCATGCGCCGCTTCCAGACCGCGACCGGCGACAAACCGCTGCATTATCTGCAGCGTTTGCGCATTGAAACCGCTAAAGGGTTGCTTTCAGCGTCTCGCAAGAGCATCAAGACCATCAGCTACGAGGTGGGCTATGACGACGCGAGCTTCTTTGCCCGCCTGTTCCGCCAGCACACCGAACTGTCACCCAACCAGTACCGGCAACAATTCCAGCAAGCAGCTTGAATCGCTCGCGGCGAGCATATGATTTGCGCTTGCTCGCCGCGTGAAAACCTGTCGCGACCCTAAGGCTTGTGGGCGCGGGACAGGAATTCGTGGGATTGCATTTCGAGCAGTCGGCTCAGCGTACGCTGGAACTCGAACATCAAACGGCCGCCGGTGTACAGATCCTTCAACTCGACTTCCGCCGAGATGATCAGCTTGACGTTACGATCGTAGAACTCGTCGACCATGTTGATGAAGCGACGGGCGATGTCGTCGGTCGAGACGTCCATCTGCTCGACACCGCTGATCAGCACCGCATGAAAGATCTTGCCCAGTTCGATGTAATCGTTCTGGCTGCGAGGCCCGTCACACAGCTCGCGAAAGTCGAACCACGCCACGTCATCGCAGGTGCGCAAGGCACGGATTTCGCGATTTTCGATCATCAACATATCGTTTTCGATGGTTTCGGCACAGTCTGGCGTCAGCGCCTTGAAGCTCTTGCGCAGACTTTCCTGCGCCACTTCATTGAGCGGGAAGTGAAACAGCTCGGCCTGTTCCAGATGACGCAACCGGTAATCGACGCCACTGTCGACGTTGACGATGTCGGTGTTCTGCTTGATCAAGGCGATGGCAGGCAGGAAGCGCGCGCGTTGCAGACCGTCCTTGTAGAGACCGTCCGGAACGATATTGGAGGTCGCGACCAGCGTTACACCGTTTTTGAACAGCTCTTCCATCAACGTGCCCAGGATCATGGCGTCAGTGATGTCGGAAACAAAGAATTCGTCGAAGCAGATCACTCGCGCTTCGTCGGAGAACCGTTTGGCGATGATCGTCAGCGGGTTTTTCTCCCCTTTCAGGGTCTTCATCTCTTCATGCACGCGCTTCATGAAGCGGTGAAAGTGTGTCCGCACCTTGTCTTTGAAAGGCAGGGCTTCGAAGAAAGTGTCGACCAGATAGGTCTTGCCACGGCCTACGCCACCCCAGAAATACAGACCCTTGACCAGGGTCGGTTCTTTCTTGCCGAACAGTTTGCCGAATATGCCTGGCTTGCTGTCATGGGAAGCGACCAGATCGTAGTACAGGCGCTGCAAATGACGCACAGCGTTTTCCTGCGCGGCATCATGGAAGAAGTCCGGGCGTTTCAGATCAGCTTGATATCGTTCTAAGGGCGTCATATTCGTTAGCAAGGCAACAAAAACGGGCCGTCACTGTAGCGACGACCCCAGGGAATGGCAATCAGTCCTGTTGAGGAGCGAGCGCCTGCTTGAGAGTTTCAATGGCGCTGTCCCGCGCCGCAGCGTCGACAAACACCGGGCTTTCGGCCACACATGCACCGTCCAGCCACAAGGTAAAGTGCTCGCCTTCAGCACGCAGGTCCAGCTCGCCACCCTGCTGCAACTGCTTGCTGACCGCACCTGCGGCCTTGCCGTCGGCAAAGGTGCGCGACAGCAGCAGTTGCTCACCATCAGCCGCCAGCAAGCGGAAACGGAAACTGCCGTCGTCCTCACGGAAACTGACGAACCGCGCGCCTTTGGCGGCTTTTTTCTTGCCGGCATCAGCGCTTTGCACGACCGAGCGGAAAGAACGCAAACCCACTGCTTCGCGCAGCTCCTCAAGGAAAGGCGTGGCAACACGACGAGCTTTCTCGGCGCCTGTCAGCAGAATGTCTTCCAGGTCGGCGGGGCGCTCGATCAAGCCATGATATTTATCGCGCGCTTCACCCAACTGGGCATCCAGTACGCTGAACAGGCGCGACTTGGCTTCACCCCAACCCAGGCCTTGCAGCAAGTCAGAGCGGAACTCAGCGCATTGCTCAGGGGTCGAGAACGCCTGGTAAAGGGTGAACAGGTGTGAGTTGTCCGGATCCTTGGCTTCGCCCGGCGCACGGGAGTCAGTGACGATACGGGAGATAGCGTCCTTCATTTCCTTGGCACCACTGAACAACGGGATGGTGTTGTCGTAGCTCTTGGACATCTTGCGACCGTCCAGACCGGGCAACGTGGCAACACTCTCCTCGATGAGCGCTTCGGGCATGACAAAGAATTCCTTGCCCTTGCCGAACAAATGGTTGAAACGCTGGCCGATGTCACGCGCCATTTCGACGTGCTGGATCTGGTCACGGCCAACCGGGACCTGATGGGCATTGAACATCAGAATGTCCGCTGCCATCAGCACCGGATAACTGTAGAGGCCCATGGTAATGCCAGCATCCGGGTCTTCGCCCGTTTCGACATTCTTGTCCACCGACGCCTTGTAAGCGTGCGCACGATTGAGCAGCCCCTTGGCTGCCACACACGTCAGCAGCCACGTCAGCTCCGGAATTTCCGGGATGTCGGACTGGCGATAAAAGGTCACGCGCTCAACGTCCAGCCCTGCTGCCAGCCAGGTCGCTGCGATTTCCAGACGCGAGCGTTGAATACGCAGCGGGTCATCGCATTTGATCAGGGCGTGGTAGTCGGCCAGAAAATAGAATGAGTCGACGTCGCTCTGACGACTGGCGACGATCGCCGGGCGAATAGCGCCCGCATAGTTGCCCAGATGGGGAGTGCCGGTAGTCGTGATACCGGTCAGGATACGAATGGTCATGGCAGGTCGCTTATCTATGGGCTGCAATCAATTGGAGAGTCGCGGCAGGATCAGGTCTTTCAGATCGGTCAGCTTGCCGTGAAAAAAGTGTCCGCATTCTGCCACTTTCAGCAGCTCATGGGGACGTTGCAGCGCAGCAGACCATGCGTAAACCATTTCCGGGTCGATGACTTCGTCGGTTTCGGGCTGAATGATCGTCAACGGACAGTTTTGCGGCAACACACTGTGGTCCTGCAGGCGTGACGCGGCCGCCGCAATCAGGAACAGATGCTTGAGCTGTTCGCCCTTCGCTTCAAGGCGACCACCCAGATTGGCTGCGACATATCCGCCGAAGGAAAAGCCGAACAGGGTCAGAGGTAAATCGGGATGCTGAGCACGCAGCCAAGTCGCAGCTGCCTGCGCGTCATCGATCTCGCCGGGACCGGCAACGGAGGTGCCAGCGCTGGCGCCAACACCGCGATAATTGAAGCGCAACGTGATCAAAGACTCGTCTCGCGCGGTGCGCTGCAACGTAGAGACGACTTTATTGAGCATCGTTCCGCCCTGGATCGGGTTAGGATGGCAGATCAGTGCGATGCCCCGGGCATTGGGCACGTCCTGATAAAGTGCTTCGAGTTGGCCCTCTGGGCCGTCGATGAATACAGGGGTTTCACGCATGAGCAAAAAAGAACTCCGTGACCTCGAAATGGGTCGACTCGTCTAGCTGAATGTCTGTGGCTGGCATATCTACGACACGTCGCGGGTATACAGCGCAGGTTCGAGCCGTTAACGTAAAGCAAAGCCGTTTATAGAGGAAGGACTCGTGGAACACTCGCTCTTAGTTTGGTTGTTGCCGACTCTCGCCCTGGTTGCCGGTGTCGTCATTGGTTTCCTGGTCGCACGTCTGTTGCCCAACACCGTTCCGAATAGCACCCAGCGCCAGTTGAATGATATTCAGGAGCGCTTCGATACCTATCAGAACGAGGTGGTCACTCACTTCAACAGCACGGCTAACCTGGTACAGAAACTGTCGCAAAGTTATCAGGATGTTCAGGAACACCTTGCCGAGGGCGCCAACCGTCTGGCCCTTGATGAGTTGACCCGTCAACGTCTGCTGGCCGCCCTGCATCCGCCGGCCAATCAGGCTCCACGCGACCGCCTGACGCCACCACGTCACAGCGAAGCCCCCAAGGATTACGCGCCAAAGTCGCCTGATACTCCAGGTATGCTTGACGAGCACTATGGCCTGAAGAAGTAACGCCCGGCCAGCCACACGAAAAACCCGTCATTGGAAGCGAATGACGGGTTTTTTCATGCCTGTGGAAAACAAAAACCCCGGCAGGATTCAGGCTCTGCCGGGGCGTTGTCACAACGTTGCAGCCGTTACATCAGATCGCACCGCGACTGCGCAACAGCTCCAGGACCTGCTTGACGCCGTCTTCGACAGTCAGCGTCTGCGTGTCGATAACCAGATCAGCGTTGAGCGGCACGTCGTAAGGGAAGGACTCACCCGGAATGTTGTCGCCATCGGCGGCATACAGGCCCTGTGGGTCTCGTTCACGACAGACTGCAGGCGATGCCTGGACATAGACGGTCAGTAGACGTTCGGTACCGATCAGCGCCTTGGCCTGTTCACGACCGTAGGCATCCGGCGCGACGAACGCCGCCAATGTAATCAGGCCGGCCTCGTTGAACTGACGCGCCACGTGTGCAGCACGACGCCAGTTTTCGGTACGTCCGGCGCGATCCTGTGGCAGCCCCTTGTTCAGGTCATGACGCAGGTTCTGACCGTCCAGCACATACACCGCACGCCCCATGTCGAACAGCTTGCGCTCCACCGCATACGCCAGCGTGCTTTTGCCTGCACCTGACAAACCACTGAACAGTACGGTTGCCGGTTGCTGGCCGAAGCGCTGCGCGCGCTCCTCAGTAGCGACGTGAGCCAGCTCGCCATGATGACTGGCACATGCACCGCCGACCGGCTTGGCGATGATCATGCCCGCCGCCACAGTGCCGTTGGTCAAACGATCGATGACGATGAACGAGCCGGTAGTGCGGTTGCTGTCGTAACCGTCCAGGGCGATGGCTGAATCCAGGCTGACCTTGACGCGGCCAATCTCGTTCAGTTGCAGCGAACTGGCAGGACCTTCGAGCAACGTGTTGACGTCCACGCGATGGGTAATGCTGGCAATCGAACCAGGCACGTAGCTGGTGGCCCGCTTGATGTCATATTTCTTGCCCGGCAGCATCGGCTCTTCAGCCATCCAGACCAGCATGGCATCGAATGCATCGCTGACTTGTGGAATATTGTCAGCATGCACCAGCAGGTCGCCACGGGAGATGTCGATCTCGTCTTCCATGGTGAGGGTCACAGCCTGACCTGGACCGGCCTGCTCCAGCTCACCTTCGTAGGTAACGATGGACTTGACGCGGCTGCTCTTGCCCGACGGCAGCACCACGACTTCGTCGCCCTTGTGCACGATACCGCTGGCCAGGGTGCCGGCAAAACCACGAAAGTTGAGGTTCGGACGATTGACGTACTGAACCGGGAACCGCAGGTCCGCGTAATTGCGGTCGCTGGCGATTTCCACCGTTTCGAGAATTTCCATCAACGACTGACCGGCGTACCAGGGCGAACGCTCGCTCTTGTTCACCACGTTATCGCCCTTGAGCGCCGACATCGGCACAAAGGCCATGGTGGTTGGCTTGAAAGCGATACCCTCGGCAAACTTCAGGTAATCGGCCTTGATGGACTCGAACACGCTTTCATCGAAACCGTTGAGGTCCATCTTGTTGATGGCGACCACGATGTGTTTGATGCCCAGCAGCGAGGCGATGTAGCTGTGACGGCGAGTCTGGGTCTGCACGCCGTAACGCGCGTCCACAAGAATGATCGCCAGGTCGCAGGTCGACGCACCGGTGGCCATGTTGCGGGTGTACTGCTCGTGGCCCGGAGTATCGGCAATGATGAACTTGCGCTTGGCAGTAGAGAAATACCGGTAGGCAACGTCGATCGTGATGCCCTGCTCACGCTCGGCCTGCAGACCGTCAACCAGCAATGCCAGGTCGACCTCTTCACCAGTGGTACCGGACTTCTTGGAATCGCGGGTAATGGCTTCCAGATGATCTTCGTAGATCATCTTGGAATCGTGCAGCAGGCGGCCGATCAGCGTGCTCTTGCCGTCGTCGACGTTGCCGCAGGTCAGGAAGCGCAGCATTTCCTTGCGTTCGTGCTGGCCCAGATAGGCGAGGATGTCCTCGCTGATCAAATCAGATTGATGCGACATGTGACACCTCTTAGAAATAACCCTGACGTTTCTTTTCTTCCATCGAACCGGCGCCATCATGGTCGATGACACGGCCCTGACGTTCGGAAGTTCGCGTCAGCAGCATTTCCTGAATGATGTCAGTCAGGCTGGTCGCTTCGGACTCGACCGCACCCGTCAGCGGGTAGCAACCGAGTGTACGGAACCGGACCTTCTTCTTGACGATGCGCGCCTTTTCCTCGTCAGTGAGGTGTTCAAGGATGCGGTCGTCGTCGATCATGATCAACGTGCCGTTTTTCTCGATGACATCACGCTCGGCCGCGAAGTACAGCGGCACGATCGGGATACCTTCAAGGTAGATGTATTGCCAGATGTCCAGCTCGGTCCAGTTGGACAGCGGGAACACGCGAATCGACTCGCCTTTGTTGACGTTGCCGTTATAGACGTTCCACAACTCCGGACGCTGGTTCTTTGGGTCCCAGCGGTGTTTGCTGTCGCGGAACGAGTACACACGCTCTTTGGCGCGGGATTTCTCTTCATCGCGACGCGCACCACCAAAGGCGGCATCGAAACCATGTTTGTCGAGTGCCTGTTTAAGGCCCTCGGTCTTCATGATATCGGTGTGCTTGGCACTGCCGTGAGTGAACGGGTTGATGCCCTGCGCCACACCATCAGGGTTGACGTGGGTGATCAGATCCAGCCCCATTTCCTCGACCATCTTGTCGCGGAAGCTGTACATTTCCTGGAATTTCCAGCGGGTATCGACATGCATCACAGGGAACGGCAATTTGCCCGGGAAGAAGGCCTTGCGTGCCAGGTGCAACATCACGGCCGAATCCTTGCCGATCGAGTACAGCATCACCGGGTTATCGAACTCGGCGGCGACCTCGCGGATGATGTGGATGCTTTCCGCCTCCAGCTGTTTCAGATGCGTCAGTTTGTCAACCATGGTTACTCACGGATTGCGTTCGTTATGGACCGGGAAACCCCGGGGCGGCCTGCGGGCCGTATTCGAGCCGCACACTTTAACATGCGCGATATCGCGATTCAGCGGAGCTGATAGATCGAAACGATCTATGTATATTCCCCGCTGTTTGCATCGTCAGATCGGATTTGGACAATCGATGAACAGGTGTTCCAGCGCGAAACGTCGCGCCAGGTAATCCCCCAAAGCCTGAACGCCATAACCTTCAGTGGCGTGATGCCCGGCAGCAATGAAGCTGATGTCATTTTCACGAGCACTGTGAAAGGTCTGCTCCGACGCCTCGCCACTGAGAAACAGATCGACGCCCTCCTGCACGGCCTGATCGATATAACCCTGCCCGCCCCCCGTGCACCATCCCACGCGGCGGATCATCTGACTGCCTTCGACCAACAGCGGCTCACGCCCAAGCGCTTCCTGGACACGGCGAGCGAAATCGCGAGGCGTCATGGGCTCGGCAAGAGAACCTATCAGGCCGACAATACGGGCATTTTCAGGATCCAGCGGGCCTTCGACGGTGATGTCCAACTGGCGAGCCAGCTGCACGTTATTACCCACCTCGGGATGCACATCCAATGGCAGGTGATAGGCCAACAGACTGATGTCATGTTTCAACAATGTCTTGAGACGTCGTTGTTTCATGCCCACCACACAGGGATTTTCACCCTTCCAGAAATAGCCGTGGTGCACCAGAATCAGATCAGCCTGCGCCTCGACTGCTGCATCCAGCAGGGCCTGACTGGCAGTGACGCCACTGACGATACGCATCACCTGTGGACGGCCTTCGACCTGTAATCCGTTGGGGCAGTAATCCTGGATGCGGGCACTGCTGAGATAGCGGTCGGCTTCTTCAACCAGGGTGGTCAGGGCAACAGCCATAAAAGACTCCTAAATATGCAGTTCAGAGCTGCTTTGTACTCGTATAATGCCCGCCATTATGGCGCACCCGCGGTAAAAACTTCTGCGCCCGAAACCACCAGGACTTGTTCAATGCTCAAGGCACTGCGCTTTTTCGGCTGGCCGTTGCTGGCTGGCGTGCTTATCGCCCTGCTGATCATTCAGCGCTATCCGCAATGGGTCGGCCTGCCGAGCCTGGATGTCAATCTGCAACAGGCACCGCAGACCACCAACGTCATGCAGGGTCCTACGTCCTACGCGGATGCGGTTATCGCGGCGGCCCCTGCGGTGGTCAACCTCTATACCACCAAGATGGTCAACAAAGGCAGCAACCCGCTGTTTGAAGACCCGCAGTTCCGGCGTTTCTTCGGTGACAACACGCCCAAGCAACGGCGCATGGAGTCCAGCCTCGGCTCGGGCGTGATCATGAGCCCGGAAGGCTACTTGCTGACCAACAATCACGTCACCATTGGAGCGGACCAGATTGTGGTAGCGCTCAAAGATGGCCGCGAGACCATTGCCCGAGTGATCGGTAACGATCCCGAGACCGATCTCGCGGTGCTGAAAATCGACATCAAGAACCTGCCCGCCATCACTATCGCCCGCTCCGACGGCATCCGCATCGGCGACGTCGCTCTGGCCATCGGCAACCCGTTCGGTGTCGGCCAGACCGTCACCATGGGTATCATAAGTGCCACGGGCCGTAACCAGCTCGGCCTCAACACCTACGAAGACTTCATTCAGACCGATGCCGCGATCAACCCAGGCAACTCGGGCGGCGCCCTGGTAGATGCCACCGGCAACCTGATCGGCATCAACACAGCGATTTTCTCCAAGTCCGGCGGGTCACAGGGTATCGGTTTTGCCATCCCTACCAAACTGGCGATGGATGTCATGAAATCGATCATCGAACACGGTCAGGTCATTCGTGGCTGGCTGGGCATAGAAGTTCAACCGCTGACCCCGGAGCTGGCCGAATCCTTCGGCTTGAAAGACCGTCCGGGCATTGTTGTCGCTGGCGTATTTCGTGACGGCCCGGCGCAAAAGGCCGGCTTGCAGTTGGGCGATGTGATCCTGAGCATCAACGGAGAACCCGCTGGCGATGGCCGACGCTCCATGAATCAGGTGGCTCGTACCAAGCCCAAGGACAAGGTTGCCATTGATGTAATGCGCAACGGCAAGGAATTACGCCTGAACGCAGAAGTGGGCTTGCGCCCACCACCAGCCCCAGCAGCGGCCGCAAATCCGGAGTGATCCAGGTCGCCCCACATGGGAGCCAGCTTGCTGGCGAAGGCTGAAACACGGGCGATACATCTTCAACGGATGTACCCATCTTTTCGCGAGCAAGCGGAGCGCCGCCCGGCTCGCTTGTATGGCTTTTGTTTTGGCCGTTCGGGACTGTGGATTCAGTTGGATGAACGCTCGGCTCAGGTCACCTTTTCGCCCCTCGGCGACCCACTTTGATGGGGCCAAAGTGGGCAAAGCCCCAGGCTCCGGTTGGGTCCGCCTGCGGCGGATTCCTTCGTCCTGACACTGATCCGGTGGTCGCTGCAACGGGCCCTCCATGGCCCGGTGCAGCTCAATCGGCATCCATGCCGATTGCCCCCCGGATCAGCGCCAGAACTCAGCCTGCACCTTGCGTCGCGTTCTGCGGTGTGGCGGCTATCGGGGTAGAAAGGCGCTGTTTGCCGTGGCTGGGCTTTTTTTGATTCTGATCGCTGAGCCGATATGCAACCTGCATCTTCAGAGAACATGCTTGTCTCTTCGTCAGCAAACGGAACGCCGCCGGGCGGGCATCCAGACGGCCGCGTGGAAGTCGTCTTATGAACAACGAAGAAAACACAGTTTTCAGGATCACTCAGGCAGTGGTCATCCTGGCGCGGAAAATAGCTTGAGTAGCGTTCGCCCTGTTAAAAAACCAGAGCGGATACCCGTCAAAAGTGGCTTGAGGACTTTTCCGATACCATAGAATCTGCCACTTCAGGGCTTCAGAATCTGTGGGATGCGAGCTTGCTGGCGAATGCTGAAGCAGGAGCGATACATCTTCAGCGGATGTACCGCCCCTTTCGCAAACAGCGGGGAGCGCCCCTCAGATATCGCTCAGCCCTTCCAGCAATGCCTGATGTTGCTCAGGCGTACCAATGCTGATCCGCAGGAACTGCGCAATGCGCTCCTGCTTGAAGTGACGAACGATAACGCCCTGCTCGCGCAGTTTTGCAGCAAGCCCGGCGGCATCGTGTTGCGGGTGGCGGGCGAAAATGAAGTTGGCGGCAGATGGCAGCACCTCAAAGCTTTTGCCTTGCAACTGCTCAACCAGTGCCTCCCGGCTCTCGATAACCTTGTTGCGTGTCAGCTCGAAGTGCTCGCGGTCCTCGAACGCCACCGCCCCGCCGATATTGGCCAGGCGATCCAGCGGATAGGAGTTGAAGCTGTTCTTGACCCGCTCCAGCGCCTCGATCAGGTCAGGATGACCCACCGCCAACCCGACTCGCAGACCGGCCAACGAGCGCGACTTGGAAAGAGTCTGCGTTACCAGCAGATTAGGGTAGCGGTCGACCAGACTGATCGCAGTTTCTCCACCAAAATCGATATACGCCTCGTCCACCACAACCACCGAATCCGGGCTGGCTTTGATGATCTGTTCCACCGCATCCAGCGCCAACAGACAGCCGGTCGGCGCATTCGGGTTAGGAAAGATGATCCCGGCGTTCGGCCTGGCGTAATCCTCGACACGAATCTGGAACTGGTCGTTCAGCGGCACGGCTTCGAAATCAATGCCATACAGCCCGCAATACACAGGGTAGAAGCTGTAGCTGATATCCGGGAACAACAGCGGCGCATTGTGCTGAAACAGCGCGTGGAAAATGTGCGCAAGCACCTCGTCCGAGCCATTGCCCAAAAAGATCTGGTTCGTCCGCACGCTGTAGTAGT
Organism: Pseudomonas californiensis; assembly: GCF_021147775.1. Taxonomy (GTDB): domain Bacteria; phylum Pseudomonadota; class Gammaproteobacteria; order Pseudomonadales; family Pseudomonadaceae; genus Aquipseudomonas; species Aquipseudomonas californiensis. The sequence goes on along the minus strand of NZ_JAGTPK010000005.1, from coordinate 112,163 downwards.
CGGCCACTGCGTGCTTGAGCAGATCGCTGTTGGGGTCCGGATACAGACGCAGGTCGTCGGTCAACGCCGCGCGCATGGCGTCGAGCGCTTTCGGCGAAGGACCGTAGGGGTTTTCATTGGTATTGAGCTTGACCAGCTTGGTCAGCTTCGGCTGCTCGCCGGGCACATAGGGCACCAGAGTGCTGACAAACGGGCTCCAGAACTTGCTCATCAGGTGTCTTCCTTCAGGTTGGCAGCTTTCCAGTCGGTGTCTGTGATGCGGTATTCGGCGCTGCGCGCATGACCGCTGAGAGATTCGCCACGCGCCAGCACTGAAGCTGTCTTGCCGAGTTCAGAGGCGCCTTCAGGCGAGCAATAGATGATCGACGAGCGCTTCTGAAAATCGTAAACACCCAGCGGCGATGAAAACCGGGCAGTGCCGGAGGTCGGCAGCACGTGGTTGGGACCTGCGCAGTAATCGCCCAAGGCTTCGGAAGTGTGCCGCCCCATGAAGATCGCACCGGCGTGACGGATGTGCGGCAGCCACGCTTGAGGGTCCGCTACGGAGAGCTCAAGGTGCTCGGGCGCGATGCGGTTAGCAACTTCGATGGCCTGCGCCATGTCCGCCACCTTGATCAGCGCGCCGCGACCATTGATGGACGTCTCGACAATCGCCGAGCGGGCCATGGTCGGCAACAGGCGAGTAATGCTGGCCGCAACCTTGTCGAGGAACTCTGCATCCGGGCTGACCAGAATGGCTTGCGCGTCTTCATCGTGCTCGGCCTGCGAGAACAGGTCCATGGCAATCCAGTCAGGGTCGGTCTGACCATCGCAGACCACGAGGATTTCCGACGGGCCGGCGATCATGTCGATACCGACCTGCCCGAAAACGTGACGCTTGGCAGTCGCCACGTAGATATTGCCGGGCCCCACTACCTTGTCGACTTTCGGCACGCTTTCAGTGCCGTACGCCAATGCCGCGACGGCCTGTGCGCCACCAATCGTGAACACCCGATCAACGCCCGCGATGCACGCAGCGGCCAGCACCAGCTCATTGATTTCGCCACGTGGGGTCGGCACAACCATGACCACTTCGGTCACACCAGCGACTTTTGCGGGGATGGCGTTCATCAGCACCGACGACGGATAGGAGGCCTTGCCGCCCGGTACGTAAAGGCCAGCACGGTCCAGCGGCGTGACCTTCTGACCCAGCACGGTGCCGTCGGCCTCGGTGTAGCTCCAGGAGTCCTGTTTCTGTTTTTCATGGTAGCTGCGCACACGCTCCGCCGCTTTTTCCAACGCTTCGCGCTGAACCGGGGTGATGCGTGTCAGAGCCAGCTCAAGACGCTCACGCGGCAGAATCAGATCGGCCATCGAAGCCACCTGCAAGCCATCAAAACGCTGCGTGAACTCGACCAGCGCCTCGTCGCCACGCTCACGCACGGCCTTGATAATGTCGAGCACACGCTGGTTGACCGAATCGTCAGACACACTTTCCCAGCTCAACAGATGATCCAGATGTCGTGCGAAATCCGGGTCAGCAGCATCAAGTCGGCGAATTGCAGTGGGAGTGGTCATAACAGGGCCTCAGTAATTGGCAGATGCTCAGGAGCCTAAAGCTACCAAGCTATCCGCGCAGGCACCTGAGAAATTTGGCTATGACACGGATAGCTGGACGCAACTCAACGTTGCGTAGTCAAATCAGCCGCGGTGTCGCGACTCCACTGCCTTGCGCAGGGTGTCGATAAGGGACTGAATGCGGGCGTGCTGCATTTTCATCGAAGCCTTGTTCACCACCAGACGCGAACTGATGGTAGCGATCAGCTCCTGAGGCTCAAGACCGTTGGCACGCAGCGTGTTACCCGTGTCGACCACGTCGATGATCTTGTCGGCAAGACCGATCAGCGGTGCCAGCTCCATCGAACCGTACAGCTTGATGATGTCGACCTGACGACCCTGCTCGGCGTAATAACGCTTGGCAACGTTGACGAATTTGGTCGCCACACGCAGACGGCCTTTCGGCTCGACGGCACCAATGGCGCCTGCTGTCATGAGCTTGCACTTGGCGATCTGCAGGTCCAGCGGCTCGTACAGCCCCTGGCCGGTGTACTCCATCAGCACGTCCTTGCCCGCAACACCCAGATCGGCTGCGCCATGCTCAACGTAAGTCGGCACATCGGTGGCACGAACGATCAACAGGCGCACGTCGGCCTGAGTCGTGGGAATAATGAGCTTGCGGCTCTTGTCCGGATTCTCGGTCGGCACAATGCCCGCTTCAGCAAGAAGCGGCAGGGTGTCGTCAAGGATGCGGCCCTTGGACAGTGCGATGGTCAACATGGGAAACGTAAGTCCTTATCAGGAAACTTTTGCCATGACGCAAGCGGCGCATGACAAACCTCGACCCACAGGGCCTGAGGTGGAACGATTCAGAAAATCACATCCGCGGTAGAACAGACAGCCCCGAGGCCTCACGGCATCGGGGCTGCTTGCCACTAGCCCGGAACGCGGCGGATCTTGGCGCCCAGCATTTGCAGCTTCTCTTCGATGCACTCGTAACCACGGTCGATGTGGTAGATGCGGTCGATCAACGTGTCGCCTTGAGCAACCAGCGCCGAAATCACCAGACTGGCCGATGCACGCAGGTCCGTCGCCATCACCGGGGCACCCTTGAGGGCCTCAGTACCGGTAACAATCGCAGTGTTGCCTTCAACCTGAATCTGCGCGCCCATGCGGTGCATTTCATACACGTGCATGAAACGGTTTTCAAAGATGGTCTCGATGACCGCGCCCGTACCTTCAGCGATGGCATTGAGCGAGATGAACTGCGCCTGCATGTCAGTCGGGAACGCCGGGTAAGGTGCAGTGCGCACATTAACGGCCTTGGGACGCTTGCCGTGCATGTTCAACTCGATCCAGTCATTACCGGTCGTGATTTCGGCACCGGCTTCCTGAAGCTTGAGCAGTACAGCTTCAAGAATGGTCGGATCGGTGTCCTTGACCTTGACGCGCCCACCGGTCACGGCAGCCGCCACCAGATAGGTGCCGGTCTCAATGCGGTCAGGCATCACCTTGTAAGTGGCCGAGTGCAGACGCTTGACGCCATCAATAGTGATGGTGTCGGTACCCGCGCCGTGAATCTTCGCACCCATTGCGATCAGGAAGTTCGCCAGATCGACCACTTCGGGCTCGCGGGCAGCGTTCTGCAGAACGCTGCGACCGTTGGCCAGACTGGCTGCCATCATGATGTTCTCGGTACCGGTCACGCTCACGGTATCGAAGAAGAAATTGGCACCGCGCAGGCCACCTTCAGGCGCCTTGGCCTTGATGTAACCGCCTTCAACATCAATGACCGCGCCCATGGCTTCAAGACCACGGATGTGCAGGTCAACCGGACGCGAACCGATTGCGCAGCCGCCTGGCAGGGCTACTTCAGCCTCGCCGAAACGGGCAACCATAGGGCCCAGCACCAGGATCGACGCACGCATGGTCTTGACCAGCTCGTACGGCGCAACCAGGGTCTTGATGGTACGAGGATCGATCTCGACGCTCAGCTTTTCGTCGATCACAGGCTCGATGCCCATACGACCGAACAGCTCGATCATGGTGGTGATGTCGTGCAGGTGCGGCAGGTTCTGAACGGTAACCGGCCCATCGGCCAGCAGCGTGGCTGCGAGGATCGGCAAGGCAGAGTTCTTTGCCCCGGAGATGCGGATTTCGCCATCAAGACGAACACCGCCGGTAATAATCAATTTATCCATTAGAATCTCGACACCAATTGGCTCAGGTGCGCTCGGCCCAGGCAGCGCGGCTGAAAAATTTCATAGTTACCGCGTGGATGCTGCCATCGGCAATCCAAGGGTTCAAATGGGCATAAATCTGTTGCTGACGCTTGACGGGGCTCAGACTGGCCAACTCGTCACTGATCACGTTCAGCTGAAAGTTGCAGCCTTCGCCTTCAACTTCCACCTGGATATCTGGCAGCTTTCCTTCAAGGAAGCCTTTAACTTCTACAGCCTGCATGCTTAACCTCGATCGGCGCTGTACGCGCGCGGGTCGGCCATCATACAAAAAAGCCCATGCTATGCGAACCCCGCTGTGCGGAGGTCGGACCAAGGGCCTTTTTGATAATACCTGTCAATGGATGTCCAGAAGCTCACTCAGGCCGGAAACCTGGGCAATTTTGCGCATGTCTTCGGGCAATGAATGCACACGAAGGGACTTGCCTGCTTCTTCGGCGTCGCGCATGAATGCAAGCACCAGCGCCAGACCGACGCTACTGGACTTCTCGACACCCGAGCAGTCCAGCGTCAGATTGCTCAAATCGCCCGACCGGATCAAGGCCGCACCCTGCTTGCGCAGCTGCGGCCCGCTGAGGTAATCCAGCACACCGATCAGCTTCAGCTCACCTGGCCCTGCAAGGCGCACGGCGGACTCACTCATTGGGCCGGCTTCTTGGCGGCGTCGTCCGTAACTTCCTTGGCCTTGGCGACTTCACCAGCCCAACCGTCGATGGTCTTGTCCAGATCGTTGCCGTTACGCTGCATCGCGTCGGCGAACTGATCGCGGAACAATTTACCGATGTTGATCCCGTTGATGATCACGTTGCGCACTTTCCATTCACCACCGACCTTCTCAAGGGTGTAGGAAACAGGATAGACCGCGCCGTTGCCCTTGACCTGCATGTCCACGCTGGTCCGGTCGGCGCCTTCATCCTTGGCAGGAGAAACGGTAATGCCCTGGTTGTTGTACTCAAGCAACGCATTGCCATAGAACTGCATCAGGCTGCGCTTGAAGTTTTCCTGAAAGCGCTGCATCTGCGCAGGCGTCGCCTTGCGCGAATACTTGACGGTCATGATGCTGCGGGAAATGCCGTCGGCGTCCACGACCGGACCGACGATGCGGTTCAGTGCATCGTAAAAGGCGCTCGGGTTGGCTTTGTACTGCTCTTTGTTGGCAGCCAGATCGCTGAGCAATTCCTTGGTGGTACGCTCCACCAGGTCATGGGCAGACGGAGCCGCAGCAGCATTGGCCAGCATCGGCAGAGCGGCCAGCAATACCAGCAGGCCGCGGCGCAGAATCGAGATCATTTAAAGCTCCTCACTTGGCGTCTTTACTTACGGTATTGAGCAGGAATTTCCCGATCAGATCTTCCAGCACGAGCGACGATTGAGTGTCATGGATGGTTGCGCCATCCTTGAGCAGTGCCTCGTCGCCACCCACACTGATACCAATGTATTTCTCACCCAGCAGGCCGGCAGTCAGGATCGACGCAGTGGAGTCAGCAGGCAGATTGTCGACCTTCTTCTGTACTTCCAGCGTGACGCGACCGGTAAAGGTATCGCGATCCAGATCAATCGCGGTGACCTTGCCGATCGTCACACCGGCCATGCTTACCTTGGCTCTGACAGTCAAACCGGCAATATTGTCGAAGTAGGCATAAAGTTTATAGCTGTCATTGGTCGCACTGGTGCTCAGACCGCTGACACGCAGGGCCAGCAACAGCAAAGCCAGTATCCCTGCCAGCAGGAACAGGCCGACACCGGTTTCGATGGCGCGGTTTTGCATCAGAAATCTCCAAACATCAAGGCGGTCAAAATAAAGTCCAGGCCCAGCACTGCCAACGAGGCATATACAACGGTCTTGGTCGTGGCACGGCTGATTCCCTCCGAAGTGGGATCACAGTCATAACCCTGGAAGACGGCAATCCATGTCACCACAAAAGCAAATACGACGCTCTTGATGACTCCATTGAGCACATCGTTGGTAAAGGAAACGCTGTTCTGCATGTTCGACCAGAAAGAGCCTTCATAGACTCCCAACCAATCGATCGCCACCCAGGAGCCGCCCCAGATACCGACCACGCTGAAAATCATTGCCAGAATCGGTAACGAAATGAACCCGGCCCACAAACGCGGTGCAACGATGTATTTGAGCGGATCGACACCGATCATTTCCAGGCTGGACAGCTGTTCGGTAGATTTCATGTTGCCGATTTCAGCGGTCAGCGCCGAGCCTGCACGCCCTGCAAACAACAGAGCGGTGACAACCGGCCCAAGTTCACGCAGCAGGGTCAGCGCAACCATCTGGCCAACAGCCTGTTCCGAACCGTACTTGGTCAGGATGCTGAAACCCTGCAGGGCCAGCACCATACCGATGAACATGCCTGACACCACAATGATGACCAGTGACATGACACCCACCGAGTACAACTGCTTGACCAGCAACTGAAAACTGCTGCCCGTGCCGCCTCGCCCGAGCAGAGCGTTGCCCAGAAATATTCCTGAACGCCCCAGAACCGTAACGATATCCATGGCCGCACGCCCCAGCAGGCGAATGCGCTCCATCAGTGACTTCTTGCGCATCAGCGCTTCCCCAACAGGTCTTCGCGAAAATCCGGCGCCGGATAATGAAATGGCACGGGGCCATCCGGTTCGCCGGTCATGAATTGACGAATGCGCGGATTGTCCGAAGACATCAGCTCTTGCGGCGTGCCCTGCCCCAGTACCTGCCCGTCACCCACCACATAAAGGTAATCGGCGATGCTGGCCGTCTCGGTCAGATCATGGGACACCACGATGCTGGTAATGCCCAACGCGTCGTTGAGCAACCGGATCAGTCGCACCAGCACGCCCATTGCAATCGGGTCCTGCCCCACGAAAGGCTCGTCGTACATAAGGATCTGCGGGTCCAGCGCGATTGCCCGAGCCAGCGCAACGCGGCGTTTCATGCCTCCGGACAGTTCGTCCGGCATCAATTCGATGGCCCCGCGAAGGCCCACGGCCTGCAACTTGAGCAGCACGATGTCACGGATCAGCTCTTCGGGCAGCTCGGTGTGGACACGCAAAGGGAACGCGACGTTTTCAAAGACATCAAGGTCGGTGAACAGCGCGCCACTCTGGAACAGAACGCCCATTTGCTTGCGCGCATCGAACAGATCGCTGCGCGACAACTCTGGCAAGTTCTGCCCGTTGACCCACACCTGGCCTTCGCTGGGACGCAACTGGGCGCCCATCAGACGCAGCAAGGTAGTCTTGCCACAGCCGGACGGCCCCATGATCCCGGTGACTTTGCCCCGAGGAATACGAATATCGACATTGTTGAAAATGCTGCGCGCGCCGCGTTTGAAGGAAACCCCTTTCAACTCGACCGCGTAGGCGTCATCAGGACTCATCTAAACTCCTTGCGATACAGCCTCCCTCCTCAGCCGCCAGATCCCAGAGGGAGACAAGCTGTCCAGGCGGGCCGAACAAGCCGCGAACTATAGCATCGCAGCGACTCGTCACCCAACAGAAAGAGAACCGGTAAGTTCAGATAATCACTGAATTATTGCAGCATGCCGAGCTGGCAGGATGCCTTGATACAGACCCGTGAAAGCACAGGAAATTCGTTTAAAAATTACACGACGACGATCAGACGTGAGGGAATCGTTCATTACCGCTATAATCGCCGCCTTTCGGAAGGCTGACCCATTCAAGACATGAACCAATCCAGTGACCTGATTCAATCCGCGCAACGCACCGTTCGCCTTGAGATAGAAGCAATAGAAGGCCTGCTGGGTCGTCTCGACGGCGATTTCGTGCGCGCGTGTGAAATGATCCTCGCCAGCAAAGGGCGAGTCGTTGTGGTCGGGATGGGCAAGTCTGGGCATATTGGCAACAAGATCGCCGCCACACTGGCGAGTACCGGCACCACTTCGTTTTTTGTCCATCCGGCCGAAGCCAGCCATGGCGATATGGGCATGATTACGCGCGACGACATCATTCTGGCCTTGTCGAATTCCGGCACCACCAATGAAATCGTCACCTTGCTGCCGTTGATCAAACGCCTGGGCATCAAAATGATCAGCCTGACCGGCGACCCGGCCTCGACGCTGGCCAAAGCCGCCGATGTCAATCTCAACACGCATGTCGCACATGAGGCCTGCCCGCTGAATCTGGCGCCGACCTCGTCAACGACAGCAGCACTGGTCATGGGCGACGCCCTGGCAGTAGCGCTGCTCGATGCGCGCGGGTTTACTGCCGAAGATTTCGCGTTCTCGCATCCAGGCGGCGCCCTGGGGCGACGCCTGCTGCTGAAAGTCGAAAACGTGATGCATTCTGGCGAGACACTGCCTACTGTGCAGCGTGGCACCCTGTTGCGGGACGCGCTTCTGGAAATGACCCGCAAGGGCCTTGGCATGACGGCAGTGCTGAATACCGACGGGACCCTGGCCGGAATCTTCACGGACGGCGACCTGCGTCGCACGCTGGACCGTCCGATCGACATTCGAGTGACTACTATTGATGAAGTCATGACCGTTCACGGCAAGACAGTGCACGCAGAAATGCTGGCCGCCGAAGCCTTGAAAATCATGGAAGATCACAAAATCAGTGCTCTGATTGTGGTTGACGCGAACGATTACCCGGTGGGTGCGTTCAACTTGCAGGATCTACTGCGTGCGGGAGTGATGTAATGCAGGCCGACACAATGAACAGCGAACTGATGCAGCGTGGCAAAGCCATCAAACTGGCAGTTTTCGACGTCGATGGCGTGCTGACTGACGGCCGCCTGTACTTCCTCGAAGACGGCAGCGAGATCAAGACATTCAATACACTCGACGGCCAAGGCATAAAAATGCTGATAGCGTCGGGCGTAACCACCGCTATCATCAGTGGGCGCAAGACGCCGATTGTAGAGCGCAGAGCAAAGAATCTGGGCATCGAACACCTGTACCAGGGTCGCGAAGACAAGCTGGTAGTGCTCGATCAATTGCTGGCCGAATTGAAATTGAGTTACGAACAGGTCGCCTATCTGGGTGATGATCTGCCAGACTTGCCGGTCATCCGACGTGTCGGTCTGGGCATGGCAGTCGCCAACGCAGCAGGCTTTGTCCGTCAACACGCACACGGCGTTACTCAGGCACGGGGCGGCGAAGGCGCAGCCCGTGAGTTCTGCGAACTGATCCTGAGTGCGCAAGGCAACCTTGAAGCGGCCCACTCCGCCTACTTATAGAAGCCATTTATGTTGAGCAAGAAAATTCGGAAGTTCCTGCTTTTCGGGGTGCTGGCGCTGCTGCTCGCTGCTGTCGGCTACTGGAATATCAGCCCGGAAAGCTTCATGGATCAGCCTGTAGCGACGGTGGACGAGAGCGCCATTGACTACTACGCGATCAATGCACACAGCATTCAGTACCTGCCTGACGGCAAGATGCAGTACGACATGACAGCCGACAAGGTCGAGCACCTGAAGGCCACTGACGTGACGCTGCTGACCACCCCTGACCTGCAGATGTATCGCGGCACGGTGTTTCCGTGGCACGTACAAAGCAAGCGTGGCGAAGTGTCGCCCGGCGGCGACCATGTCGAACTGATCGACGACGTTCGCGTCGCACGTACTGACGAAAAGCAACGCACGACTATCATCACCAGTAGTCGCATGACGGTATTCCCACAGAAGCAATATGCGCAGACCGAGCAAGTCGTTAGAATCGACGGCGCGGGCGGTGTCACCACAGCCAAGGGAATGAAAGCGTATTTGAACGACGGCAGGATGGACCTGCTGTCCAACGTAAGAGGACAGTATGAGGCTCGTTAAAACTCTTCCTTTCTTGCTCGGCCTGGGCGCAGCACTGGGAAGCGCGAGCGCCTGGTCCCTGCCTACCGACCGTGATCAGCCTATCCACATCCAGTCCGATGATGCGCAGCTCGATGACAAGAAAGGCGTTGCTACCTACAAGGGCAACGTCATCATCACGCAAGGCTCGATGAAAATCACCGGTAATACCGTGACCATTACCCGTAATGCCCAGGGCGAAGTCGACGTGTTCACGTCCGTCGGCAACCTGGCGTATTACGAGCAGAAGCCTGCCGTCGACAAGCCGATCGTGCAGGCATATGCCGTCACGATCCAGTATTACGCGGCGCAGGATCGCATCGTGCTGATCGACAAGGCCAAGGTTATCAATGACGGCAACACGTCCGAAGGCGAGAAAATCGTCTACGACACCGTCAAGCAGATCGTGAATGCCGGCCGGGCCAATGGCGGTGCGAAGGTGACGACGCCGCGCCCTCGGATCGACATGGTTATCCAGCCGAAAAAGAAACCCGATCAACCGCAGAAGGCCCAGTAAATGGCGACGCTCAAAGCCCAGCACCTGGCTAAAAGCTACAAAAGCCGACAGGTCGTCCGCGATGTGAGCATATCCATCGACAGCGGTCAGATCGTTGGCTTGCTGGGCCCAAACGGTGCCGGCAAGACCACCTGCTTCTATATGATCGTCGGCCTTGTACAGGCCGATCAGGGACGCGTATTGATCGACGACCTCGATGTGAGCCACCAGCCGATGCATGGCCGGGCCCGGGCAGGTATCGGTTACCTGCCCCAGGAAGCTTCCATCTTCCGCAAGCTGTCAGTCGCCGATAACATCATGGCAATCCTTGAAACACGCAAGGAACTCGACGCAGCCGGGCGTCGCAAGGAGATGGAAAGCCTGCTTCAGGAATTCCACATCACGCATATCCGTGACAACCTGGGCATGAGCCTGTCGGGTGGTGAGCGCCGCCGTGTGGAAATCGCACGCGCACTGGCCACAGCACCCAAATTCATCCTTCTGGATGAGCCCTTCGCGGGTGTGGACCCCATTTCGGTTGGCGACATCAAGCAAATCATTCATCACCTGAAAGCCAAAGGCATCGGCGTGTTGATCACTGACCACAACGTCCGTGAGACGTTGGACATCTGCGAAACCGCTTATATCGTCAATGACGGGCAGTTGATCGCAGAAGGTGATTCGCAAACTATCCTGGCGAATCAGTTGGTGAAAGAAGTCTATCTCGGTCACGAGTTCCGCCTGTAAACCAGGCGTTTCGCGCTTTTCAGGCGCTCGATGCCCTAGTGGCGTATTGACAATGCATTATTTGTCGGGATGCCCTAGGCAAACGCTTCGATTTCAGGCATATAACTTGCTTAAGTTGGCGCTTCGGCGCCTGTAGTGGATGGCGCATGTGCGCCGGCGAATAAGGTGTTTAGCCCCTGCCATGAAACCATCGCTAGTCTTGAGAATGGGCCAGCAGCTGACGATGACACCGCAGCTGCAACAGGCAATCCGCTTACTCCAGTTATCCACTCTGGACCTCCAGCAGGAGATCCAGGAGGCGCTGGAATCCAACCCCATGCTGGAACGGCAGGAAGAAGGCGACGACTTCGACAACTCCGATCCGCTGGCCGACAACATCGAGCAAAAGCCCAACCCGGACGTTCAGGAACCTACCTACCAGGAAGCTGCCCCTACGGTGGACAACCTGGAAGACGGTGAATGGAGCGAGCGCATTCCGAATGAGCTGCCGGTGGATACGGCCTGGGAAGATATCTATCAGACCAGCGCCAGCAGCCTGCCCAGCAATGACGACGACGAGTGGGACGTCACGACGCGCACCTCTGTCGGAGAAAGCCTGCAAAGCCACCTCCTTTGGCAGTTGAACGTCGCGCCGATGTCCGACAAGGACCGACTGGTCGCTGTAACCCTGATCGACTGCATCAACAATCAGGGCTATCTGGACGAGACCCTTGAAGAAATACTTGAGTCTTTCGACCCTGAACTGGACATCGAACTCGACGAAATCGAGGCCGTGCTCCATCGCATTCAGCAATTTGAGCCTGCCGGTATTGGTGCGCGCAATCTGAGCGAATGCCTGCTCTTGCAACTGCGCCAACTGCCAGCAAAAACCCCATGGCTCGCCGAAGCCCAGCGCCTGGTCACCGATTATATCGACCTGCTGGGCAGCCGTGATTACGGGCAACTCATGCGCCGCATGAAGATCAAGGAGGATGAGCTTCGTCAGATCATCGAGCTGGTCCAGAGTCTTAACCCGCGCCCCGGTTCGCAGATCGAATCCACTGAAGCCGAGTACGTTGTACCTGACGTCATCGTGCGCAAGGACAACGAGCGCTGGCTGGTTGAGCTGAATCAGGAGTCTGTGCCGCGTCTGCGTGTCAACCCGCAGTACGCAGGGTTCGTGCGGCGCGCCGACACCAGCGCCGACAACACCTTCATGCGCAATCAGTTGCAGGAGGCGCGCTGGTTCATCAAGAGTCTCCAGAGCCGCAACGAGACACTGATGAAGGTCGCCACCCAGATCGTCGAGCACCAGCGCGGCTTTCTCGAGTATGGCGACGAGGCGATGAAGCCGCTCGTGCTGCACGATATCGCCGAAGCGGTAGGCATGCACGAATCGACGATTTCCCGCGTGACCACCCAGAAATTCATGCACACCCCACGTGGTATTTACGAGCTGAAATATTTCTTTTCAAGCCACGTAAGCACCTCGGAAGGCGGTGAATGCTCGTCCACGGCAATCCGCGCAATCATCAAAAAACTGGTTGCCGCCGAAAATCAGAAAAAGCCGTTGAGTGATAGCAAGATCGCTGGTTTACTGGAGGCACAAGGCATTCAAGTAGCCCGCCGCACAGTCGCCAAATACCGCGAATCACTTGGGATCGCGCCTTCCAGTGAGCGCAAGCGACTGATGTGATGCAGGCCGAGCCACAGCGTTCCAGTGGCAGGCGCCACGCCTGCCTCTTTATGCACTGGCAAAGGAGAAAGCTGTATGCAAGTGAACATCAGTGGACACCAACTGGAAGTGACCAAACCCCTTCGTGAATACGTTGAGCTCAAACTCAAGAAGCTCGAGGGGCACTTTGACAAGATTACAAATGTGCAGGTCACGATGGCGGTCGAGAAGCTGAAACAGAAGATCGAAGCCACGCTGCATATCCACGGTGGGGAGGTTGTTGCCAATGCCGAGCATGATGACATGTACGCTGCGATTGACCTGCTCACTGACAAGCTGGACAGACAATTGCTCAAGCATAAGGAAAAGCAGCAAAGCATCCTCAAGGGTGCAACCGCTCGCTAAACACGCATCCACATGATCCGAATTGAAAATATCCTGACCCCCGGCCGTTCCGTTGTGAACGTGCCGGGCGGCAGTAAAAAACGCGTCCTCGAACAAATTGCCAGACTGATCGGTGAGCAAGTACCGGGCATGGATCAGCAGGCAGTGTTCGAAAGCCTTGTTGCACGCGAAAAACTGGGATCAACCGGTTTTGGCAACGGCATTGCGATTCCCCATTGCCGTTTCCCTGCCTGCAGCGAGCCTGTCAGCGCAGTGGTTCATCTCGATTCACCTGTAGATTTCGATGCCATCGATGGTGCCCCCGTCGACCTGCTGTTCGTTCTGCTGGTTCCGGAAGCCGCCACTGACGCACACCTTGAATTGCTGCGCCAGATCGCCAGCATGCTCGACCGCGCCGACGTGCGTGAACGCCTACGCAGTGCCAAAAGCGGTGAAGCGCTTTATCAAGTGGTGCTGGACGTACAGAACGGTCACTGATCATGCGCATGATCATCGTCAGCGGCCGGTCAGGCTCAGGCAAGAGCACCGCGCTCGACGTGCTTGAGGACAACGGCTTCTATTGTGTCGACAACCTGCCGGCAGGCCTGCTGCCCGAACTCGCCGAGCGCGCCCTGATCAACACTGAGCTGGCAGAGCCGTTGCTGGCCGTGTCCATAGACGCACGAAACCTGCCGAGCCACCTGACACGCTTTCCGTTGATGCTCGACGAGGTCCGCTCGCGCAATATCCAGTGTGATGTGCTCTATCTGGATGCCGACGAGGCCACCCTGCTCAAACGCTTCTCCGAGACAAGGCGGCGTCATCCGCTGAGCACTGCAGACCGCTCGCTTGCAGAAGCCATTCGCGACGAGACCGCATTGCTCGGCCCGATCATCGATCTGGCCGACCTGAAGATCAATACGACTCACCTCAATCTGTATCAGTTACGAGATGCACTCAAGCTGCGGTTGCTGAACAAACCCGAGCCTGGCACTGCATTTCTGGTCGAATCGTTCGGATTCAAGCGCGGCATGCCAGTCGATGCCGACGTGGTGTTCGACGTGCGCTGTCTGCCCAACCCCTACTGGAAGCCGGAACTGCGTGACCATTCGGGACTCGAAGAGCCCGTGATCGAATACCTCGCAGCGCAGCCCGACGTCGAAGAGATGTTTCAGGACATATTCTCCTACCTCAACAAATGGCTGCCCCGTTTCGCTGCCAGCAATCGCTCCTACGTAACTATCGCCATTGGCTGCACAGGCGGGCATCATCGGTCTGTATACCTGACAGAACGATTGGGTCGGGTCTTGCAACAATCACTCAAGAACGTTCAGGTTCGCCACCGCGACCTCAGCTGAAGGACTTCCACTGCGATGCCCGCTCGTCAAATCACCATCATCAATAAACTGGGCTTGCATGCCCGCGCAGCCGCCAAGTTCGTTGGCGTCGCAGGCAAATTCCCCTGCCAGATCAGGGTCGGCCGTTCGGTGGACACCATGGTCGATGGCAAAAGCATCATGGCCGTGATGATGCTGGCGGCTGGCAAAGGCACCGAAATCCATCTTTCGACCGAAGGTGAACAGGAGCAGGACGCTCTGGACGGTCTGGTTGAACTGATCAACAACAAATTCGACGAGGGCGAGTGATACGTCAAGCCAAACACTGAGCGCCTCCGTGCCTTGATGTTTCTACCAAAGGCCATCCACCGAGCAAGCATGAAGGCCAGCTTGAAGCGTGCTTCGACTCACCTCCTCCTGCGCAACACGCTTCACACCAGCGCAGTATCCATCACCATCATCAGGCAGAAACCTGAGATCAGGCCCAGACTGGCAATTTTTTTATGGCCGTTGAGGCGTGATTCGGGAATGATTTCGTGGGTGACAACCAACAACATCGCACCCGCAGCCAGTGCCAGCCCAAACGGCAGCAGAGGCTCGGCGATCGCGACCAGCCAGGCGCCCAGCAGGGCAAACACAGGTTCGACGAGACCTGATGCCGCACCGATCAGAAATGCCTTGACCCGTGACATGCCGGCCCCCGCCAGCACCATCGCGATAACCAACCCTTCTGGGACGTCCTGCAAGGCGATGCCGATGGCCAGACTGTCCGCCTCCGACAATCCGCCGCCAGCTGAAACACCGATGGCCATGCCCTCAGGGATGTTGTGAGCCACGATGGCAATCACGAACAGCCAGATACGTGGAGCAATCGTGTGGACGTCAAACGGCGCACTCGAGGGCGTACCTCGGGACACACCGTAATCCACCGCGATCAATCCAAGCGCACCCAACGCAATGCCCACACTGATCAAGCCACCCGCACCCCA
This sequence comes from Pseudomonas californiensis, assembly GCF_021147775.1. Classification (GTDB taxonomy): domain Bacteria; phylum Pseudomonadota; class Gammaproteobacteria; order Pseudomonadales; family Pseudomonadaceae; genus Aquipseudomonas; species Aquipseudomonas californiensis. Next base: position 96,986 of record NZ_JAGTPK010000005.1, on the reverse strand, counting down.
TGGGGACAAACCCAGACCTTCGGCCGCATCAAGCCCTGGCACAATCAGCGAGAATGCCGTCGCGGCCAACATGACGCCAGCGCCGAAACCCAGTAGCCCGTCGGACACCATGACCGGCATGTTGCGAATCACCAGCACGGGCACTGCCCCGAGCGCAGTCCCCAAGGCACAGATAGCGCCGCCCTCAAGCGCACGCAAAAGTCGAGGCTCGAGGCTAAGCCATTCAAGACCTTCAGCCACCAGTAACGCCATACCCGCCAACAGCAGCACGGTCCCTACTGCCAGACGAAACAACCGCACACTGCTGATCGCGAGTATTTCAGAACGCATAAGTCGCCTTGGATCGGTTAGTAAGAATCACGCCGTAGCGGCTTGATAACGTCGCGACACTTCATCCCAGTTGACGACGTTGTAGAACGCATTGATGTATTCAGGACGGCGGTTCTGGTAGCGCAGGTAATAAGCATGCTCCCACACATCCAGCCCCAGGATGGGTGTGTTGCCATTCATCAGGGGACTGTCCTGGTTGCCACTGCTCTCCACCACCAGCTTTTTCTCCGGAGTGACGCTCAACCAGGCCCAGCCGCTGCCGAAGCGGGTCAGCGCCGCCTTGGTGAAGGCATCCTTGAAACTGTCAAAGCCGCCCAGTTGCTCATCAATCGCTTTGGCAATCTCGCCCTTGGGCAGGCCGCCACCGCCGGGCACCATGACCTCCCAGAACAGCGAATGGTTGGCATGGCCGCCACCTTGATTGATCACCGCAGCACGCAATTTTTCCGGGAGCTGGTTGACGCTGGCAACCAGCTTTTCGATCGGCCACTCGGCAAACTCGGTGCCCTCAACGGCCGCATTCAGGTTGTTGATGTAGGTCTGGTGGTGTTTCGTGTAATGGATTTCCATGGTTTGCGCGTCGATGTGCGGTTCCAGGGCATCGTAGGCATAAGGCAACGCAGGCAAGGTATAAGGCATTTTCAATGTGCTCCGTAGAAGAGGCCAGGAGTGGCAGTCGAATTGCGTTGCAACGACGAACGCGTATGTTCGCCGCTGCTGTTCAGCAATCGATGAGTGCGGGGGTATTCGCCGTGTTCGCTGATGAAATTCAACAGCTCGGCGTAAGTTTTACTGCTGTGGCGCAGCGCTGCTTCACGCAGAGGTGGCGGTAGACGCTGGTCCTGCATGGTCTGCAGCAAATGCTGATGCACGGCGCACAGGTATTCGGCGCTTTCTTCCGGCTGACCCAGACTCAGGTGCAGGTCGGCCAGGTTATGGTGAGAAATCACAAAGGCGGCGACGGCCTCGTCAACGTCCGCCCAGCGCTCGAATAACACTTGCGCCAGCGCCAACGCCTGAAGGTACAGCTCGCGGGCTTCAACCCATTCACCTAGATTGAAACAGCGATTGGCCTGTTCAATGGTGCGTTTCCAATGCTGCATGACCTACCTCCAGATGCGTTGGCTGACTGGATCAAATACCGCCAGCGGTGAGTTTTTCAGGGTTGAGCAGCACCTCGAGCTCGCTGCGCTGCAAGTCGGTGTGTTCCAGCGCCACGTCTATCACCGGACGACCGTCCTGATAGGCTTTCTTGGCGATTTCGGCGGCTTTCTGGTAGCCGATGATCGGGTTGAGCGCGGTGACCAGAATCGGATTGCGCGACAGTGCTTCCTTGAGCTTGGCTTCGTTGACCTTGAAGCTGGCAATCGCCTTGTCGGCCAGCAGTCGACTGGCGTTGGCCAGGAGTTCGATGCTGCTGAGCAGGTTCTGGGCGATGATGGGCAACATCACGTTCAGCTCGAAGTTGCCGGACTGCCCTGCGACAGTGATGGTCGCGTCGTTGCCAATCACTTGCGCCGCCACCATGGCAGTGGCTTCCGGAATCACCGGATTGACCTTGCCGGGCATGATTGATGAGCCGGGCTGCAGCGCTTCGAGTTCGATTTCCCCCAGACCTGCCAACGGGCCGGAATTCATCCAGCGCAGGTCATTGGCAATCTTCATCAGCGACACGGCCGTGGCCTTGAGCTGACCGGAAACCGCCACAGCCGTGTCTTGCGAGCCGATCAGCGCGAACAGGTCCTTGCCCTGCACGAATTGCACACCAGTCAGCGCACTCAGGTGGGCGCTGAAGCGGGCAGCGAATTGCGGATGCGCATTGATCCCGGTGCCGACTGCAGTACCGCCCTGCGCCAATGCCTGGAGGCTCGGCTGCAACGCTTGCAGGTGCTCGACGTTGGCGCGAATTTGCTGGGACCAGCCGTTGAGCACTTGGCTCATGCGCACCGGCATGGCGTCCATCAAATGCGTGCGACCGGTTTTGACGTAGGCGTGCACCTGCCCGGCCTTTTGCTCAGTGACCTGGACCAGATGGGAAAGAGCGGGAAGCAGTTGCTCATGCAGCGCCAGTGCGGCGCTGACGTGGATAGTGGTCGGGATGATGTCGTTGCTGCTCTGGCCGCAATTGACGTGATCGTTGGGGTTTACCGCTTCGCCCAGCACCCGTGAGGCGAGTGTGGCAATCACCTCATTGGCGTTCATGTTGGTGCTGGTGCCAGAACCGGTCTGAAAGATGTCCACCGGAAAGTGCGTCATGTAATCGCTGGAAATCAGCTCATTCACTGCGCTGACAATGGCCTTGCTCTGCCCTTCACTGATCTGTTCCAGCTCAAGGTTTGCATGGGCGGCGGCTGCCTTGGCCAGCAACAGGGCACGGATGAATTGCCTGGGCATGCGCTGGTGGCTGATTGGAAAGTTATCCACCGCCCGCTGCGTCTGTGCGCCATATAGGGCCTCGGCTGGCACCTGCAGTGGCCCCATGCTGTCGCGTTCGATACGGGTATTACTCATCGCAATGTCCTTGCACCAGTTCAGAAAGAGAAATCGAAGGCTGCAAAATGCAAAAAGCCAGTTGATGCACGCAGCCTTCCCAGCGTCGACGCCTGGCAGGTGACGAAGCCAGCGCCTCGATATCACGCAGCGGGCGCCACGCCTGATCCAGGCACAGACAACGCCAGTGCCATGGCAGGACGGTGTCGCGTGCGCTGTCCATCAACAGGCGAAATGAGGTTTCAGCGATCATGGCCTGCGGCGTGGCCGTAAAACGAGCCAGATAACGCCCCTCGGCAAGGTAGTGCTCGATCACACGCGGTTCGTCCGGATCGAGCGCACAGCGAATCCTCAGGCCAAGCCCACGCCAGTTTTCAAGGTAAGGCAGCTCTTGCAGAACAGATCCCATGACCGCATCTCAATTATGAAATGAGATTCATTATTGAATGAGATCAAGAATCAAAACAAGCCTGGAGTTTGATTTAAGGCCGGACGGCGCTTTGGGAAGGGAAAGCAGGAGGGTGGTGCGAGGTTGAGTCAGGGCGCGCATCTTGAAGCGACGCCCTCCCCTCCGCGAACTCGTTCGCGAAGAGGATGACACGTGTGTCGGCGAGAATCAGCTGCCCGCGACAGTCATACGCTCGATCAGTACCGAGCCTGTACGAATGTTGCTGCGCAGTTCCAGGTCACTGCCTACGGCGATGATCTGCTTGAACATGTCACGCATGTTGCCGGCAATCGTCACTTCCTGAACGGGGAACTGGATCTCGCCGTTCTCGACCCAGAAACCCGCTGCGCCGCGCGAGTAATCGCCAGTCACCATGTTCAGCCCGCTACCCATCAACTCGGTGACCAAGAGACCTCGGCCCATGCGTTTGATCAACGCAGCCTGGTCTTCCGTGCCGTGCGTGACGAAAAGGTTGTGTACGCCACCAGCATTGGCCGTGCTCGGCATGCCCAGCTTGCGCCCGGAATAGGTGCTCAACACGTAAGAAACCAGATCACCATTTGCCACGAAGGGCTTGGCGTAGGTGGCCAGACCGTCGCTGTCGAACGCGGAACTGCCCATGGCACGCATCAGGTGTGGACGCTCGTCGATGGTCATCCACTCGGGGAAAAGCCGCTGGCCCATCGTTCCTTCCAGGAACGACGACTTGCGATACAGGTTGCCGCCGGAAATCGCACCCAGGAAACTGCCGAACAAACCGCCCGCCAGCTCGGCGGCGAACAGCACCGGCACCTCACAGGTCGGTACGGGACGCGCCCCCAGACGGCTGGCTGCTCGCAGTGCGGCCTTGTGTCCGATGCTCTGCGCATCAGCCAGCAGCTGGCCCTGACGATTGACGTCATACCAGTAATCGCGCTGCATCTGGCCTTCGCCTTCAGCAATCATCACGCAACTTAGGCTGTGCCGAGTCGAGGCATAACCACCGATGAAGCCATTGCTGTTGCCGTATACCCGGCAACCCTGATGGGTGTTGAGGGTGGTACCGTCGGCGTTTTTGATGCGCGGGTCGGCATCAAAAGCTGCCGCTTCGCAGATCAACGCTTTTTCGATGGCTTGTTCAGGCGTTATGTCCCACGCGTGGTAAAGGTCGAAATCCATGGTTTCGGTGGCCATCAATGCCGCGTCCGCCAGACCTGAACTCTCGTCCTCGGACGTGTGCTCGGCAATCGCCAGCGCAGCAGCGACCGTTTCACGAATGGCATCCGCGCCGGTAGCCGATGTGCTGGCCGAGCCCTTGCGTTTACCCTTGTACAGCGTGATGCCGAACCCTTGGTCGCGGTTGAATTCGACCGTTTCGACTTCACGCTGACGCACCGATGTCGACAGCCCCTGCTCCAGGGATACAGCGACTTCACAGGCGCTGGCGCCTTGGCGACGGGCTTCGGCGATGATCTGCTCAACCTGTTCCTGCAGCTCGGGCAAGGCCTGTGGGCCAACGCTTTGGGTTGCACTCATGACTTTCTCCATCAAATTCTGCTTTCGGCACAGGCCGAATACCGACCGGGCCGGACAAGCGGCCCCCGACTGGTTATCATGGCGGCGTTTCTTAGCGGACTGCCCCCATGGTTGATTCTTACGACGACTCCCTCGACGGGGAGAAAAGCAAAACCCAGGTCAAACGAGAGCTGCATGCTCTGGTCGACCTCGGCGAGCGACTGACGACACTCAAAGCCGATGTACTGGCCAAGCTGCCGTTGACCGATGCGCTGCGCAAGGCCCTGGCCGAAGCGCCCAAGCACACGGCCAACATTGCGCGAAAACGGCACATTCTGTTCATTGGCAAGCTGATGCGCGATCAGGACCAGGAAGCCATTCTGGTTTTGCTGGACCAACTCGATGCCTCCACTCGCCAATACAATGAACGCTTCCATAACCTGGAGCGCTGGCGTGATCGCCTGATCGCGGGCGATGACAGCGACCTTGAAAAGTTCGTCATCGAATACCCCGATGCCGATCGCCAGCAACTGCGTTCGTTGATCCGTCAGGCTCAACACGAAGTTGCACGCAACAAACCGCCGGCCACCAGCCGCAAAATCTTCAAATACATCCGTGAGCTGGACGAGATACAACGCGGTCTGCGTTGATCCTGGCCAAGGGGCTGACTGCAAGCAGCCAGCCCCGGCTCATTCTCAATTGCCTGTGCCACCCACGGTGATCGCGTCGATCTTCAGCGTCGGCTGACCCACGCCAACCGGCACGGACTGGCCGTCTTTACCGCATGTACCGACACCGCTGTCCAGCGACAGATCATTACCCACCATCGAAACCCGGCTCATCGCTTCAGGCCCGTTGCCGATCAAAGTCGCGCCTTTGACAGGTGCGGTGATCTTGCCGTCTTCGATCAGGTAAGCCTCACTGGTCGAGAACACGAATTTGCCGCTGGTGATGTCCACCTGACCGCCGCCCAGATTGGCGCAGTAGATGCCTCTTTTCACCGAAGCAATGATTTCCTGCGGGTCGCTCTGGCCACCCAGCATGTAGGTGTTGGTCATGCGTGGCATCGGCAGATGGGCGTAGGACTCGCGACGCCCGTTGCCGGTGCGCGCAACACCCATCAGACGCGCGTTCAACTTGTCCTGCATGTAACCCTTCAGCACGCCGTTTTCGATCAGCGTGGTGCATTCGGTCGGCGTGCCTTCGTCATCGACGCTCAGCGAGCCACGGCGGCCTGCGAGCGTGCCGTCATCGACAATGGTGCACAACTTGGACGCAACCATCTCGCCCATGCGTCCGCTGTAAGCCGAACTGCCCTTGCGGTTGAAGTCACCTTCAAGGCCGTGACCGACAGCCTCGTGCAGCAGGACACCGGACCAGCCCGAACCCAACACAACCGGCAAGGTGCCAGCCGGGGCAGGAATCGCTTCGAGGTTGACGAGCGCCTGACGCAACGCTTCACGGGCATAGCCCATGGCACGGTCATCAGTCAGAAAATAGCGATAGTCGGTACGGCCACCGCCGCCGTGGCCGCCACGTTCACGACGACCGTTCTGCTCAACGATCACGCTGACATTGAAGCGCACCAAGGGGCGTACATCAGCGGCCAGGCTGCCATCAGCGGCGGCCACCAGAATACGCTCCCAGACACCGGCCATGCTCACCGAGACTTGCTGGATCCGGGAATCCAGAGCACGGGTCGCCACATCGATGCGCTTGAGCAATTCGACCTTTTCGGCACGGCTCAGCACTTCGAGGGGGTTATCGGGGGCATAGAGCTGAGCCACGTCCTGCGCGGTAAACGCCTGGACAGTGCCGTTCTGGCCTGCGCGAGAAATAGAGCGCGCCGCACGTGCGGCCGAACTCAGCGCCTCGGCATTGATTGCGTTGCTGTAGGCAAAGCCAGTCTTCTCGCCCGACTGAGCACGCACACCCACGCCCTGATCAAGATTGAAGCTGCCTTCCTTGACGATGCCGTCTTCGAGCGACCAGGACTCGGAGATCATCCCCTGAAAGTAGAGGTCAGCGGCATCAATCCCTGGCCCGGCAAGTTCGCCGAGTACCGATTGCAGGCTGTCGAGGCTCAGGCCACCGGGCGCCAGAAGGTGTTCACTGACTGAGGACAGATCACTCATATTCACTCCGAAGCAGGCCGCACGGCGTCCTGCGAAAAAAAGCGCCGGTGACTGGACACCGGCATCCGCGCCCGTATGGACGCCTGTTCTTCATTGTCGCGTGTGGCCAGCAACACGGCTTCACCCTGTGCCTGCTGTGCCAGTACGCGGCCCCATGGATCAACGATGGCCGCGTGTCCGTAAGTCTCGCGCGGGCCTGGATGAACCCCGCCTTGTGCCGCCGCCAGCAAATAACACTGGGTTTCGATAGCGCGTGCCCGGACCAGAATGTCCCAATGGGCAGCGCCGGTGACTGAGGTAAACGCTGACGGCGCGGTAATCAGTTCGGCGCCCGCTTCGCGCAGCGCCGTGTACAGTTCGGGGAAACGCAGGTCATAGCAGACAGTCAGCCCCAGACGCCCCACCGGTGTGTCGACCACCACCACGTTGTTGCCGTGAGCATAGTCATCCGATTCACGGTAGCGGCCCCGATTGTCCGTGACGTCTACATCGAACAGGTGCAGCTTGTCGTAACGCCCAACCTGCTCACCTTGATCATCGATCAATAACGAACAAGCGGTCACTTTGCCTTCGGGCTGACCATCAGGAGGCAACGGCAATGTTCCGCCAACAATCCATAACTTGAGGTCGCGGGCGACCAGTTTCAACCATGGAATGATCGGACCTTGCCCCAAAGCTTCGGCCCGACCGATATCTGCAACATCGCGACGCCCCATGGCAGCGAAGTTTTCAGGCAGCACCGCAAGCCTGGCGCCGCTCTCGGCCGCCTGTTCCAGCAATGCGCGCGCACGGGCCAGATTGCCTGCGACATCGCTCTGACTGACCATTTGAATTACAGCAAGAGACATGGCAACCCTTTCCTGAATGACCGGGTTACCACTGTACTCCATGGCGCGCTATTGAGGCTTTTCAAAAGGCTTGTCGAAGGTGATCTTCGGATCCTTCCAGGACCCTTCGACTTTGTACTGCACGCTGGCAAAGCGCGCGATCTTGTCACCCAGCAGCTTGTCGACCAGAAACAACGCGCCGCCAATTGCTGGCGCTCCGACGATCAGGGCTGCAATGGGCAGGTTATTGGTCACCGGCAAGGTCACCAGCACCTTGGCATCGACACGATCACGGACCATGTCGAGGGTGCCGTTGAGCTCAAGATTGCTGGAAGGGCCTGTCAGGGTTATCGGATTACGGGTTACATAGACGCCATCGCTGGCCACCAGCAGACCTTTGACCCGGTCATAGCTCAAGCCTTTGCCCAGCAGGTCGGAGAAGTCCAGCCGCAGTCGGCGCCCGATCGAGTTGAAGTTCAGCAGCCCGAACACTCTCAAGGCCTGAGCTCCGCCCTCGACCTCGACGAATTGACCCCTGCGCAAGGTAGCGTCAAGACTCCCGGAGTAGCGCTTGAGCCCGACCCAGGCAGGCGAGCCCGGCCAGCGGCCGTCCACGCTCAGCTCAAAGCTTTCGCTGGTGACTGTGGGCGCGAAATTCCAGGCCTTCAACACGTCCGCCAGGTTCTTGCCTGCAAGATTTCCTTTGAACCAACTGCTGCTGGCACCTGCCGCTCCCTCCCAGGCACCTTCACCTTCCAGCAGAATGCCTTTCAGACCCAGACTGATATCCGACAAGCGCATGCCCGTCGCAGTCGGACGAACCTTCAGCGCCCAGGCCCCCAGTAATTGTTCGCCCTGAAACAGCTGAGCAATCTTGATATCCAGTGCCGGAATCTTGCCAGGGTCGACATCAGCAAGCGGATCGGGCGCGTTCTCCACGACTGTTGCGTTAGGATCAGGTGCGGGAAGGCGCACGTACAGCATGTTGATGCCGATGGGCGCGGACTTGGCATCAGGCAATGAAGCAGTGCCCTTGGCAATCGCACTGTCTAGCGACAACGCCCATGCGGCGGCGTTACGCTGCAACTGCACACGGACGTCATCCAGCGTCGTGCCCATGGCGGTGAGCTTGCCAATCTGCAGATCAACGCTGTTGAGCAATTGCTTGGCGCTACCGCCTGGATCATTGCCTGCGTAACGCTCGGCAATCGCCTGCCAGGGTGCAACGTCCAATTCAGTCAGACTACCGCGCACTCGCAGCCCTTTGGCATCAGGCACGATTGCACCGCCCTGCCCCAGGTACAGCTCGCCACGTCCGTCTTCGACTTTGCCGCCCGGTGCAGAAAATGCCAGATTGGCCAGGTCGCCGTAAGCGGCGCCAAAGCGTCGCTCGGCACCCTGCAAGGTCATGCGGAACTCGCTCGGTCGATCCTGCTCGGCAGTTTTGCCGAAAGGCGCCGGCAGATCGATTGCAACGCCTTTCAAGGGCGAAGTGATCAGCAGTGGACTGTCCTTGTCATCCAGCGTGAGCTGAAGTTGAAAGGGCATGTCACCCGACACGGGCAGCGCCTGCTTCACGCTCAGCCAATCGGTCAGTCTTTTGATTGTGATCTGGCCATTCGCGACAATCCGGGTCACGTTGGCGCCTGGCTTGCCTTCAGCGGCAATTTCCGCCGTTACCGGTCGATCAAATGCCTGGGCCCGGACCCCTTTACCGCTCAGACCGCTGGCATTGTCGAACCGAAAATCGCCTTTGAGCTGCGTCAGATCAAGTACCGGATCGGCCAGCTTCAAGCGTGCATTCTGCGTGCTGAAATCCACGACAATCTTCGGCTCAACACTCTTTGCCAACGGTATGTCCAGCTTCAACTTGCCATCCAGCGGACCATCGCCTTGCCAACCGGCAAACGTTTCAGCTGTACCAATCGGTGCCTGCTGAAGGATTTTCAGGCCATCGCCCAGGCTGCCCGAAAAATTGCCGTCCACCAGCAAGTGACTGACCGTGCCGCTGGGCACATGCGGAATGTTGACCAGTACATTACTGACCTGGGTGTTCAGCAGTTGACCTTTGCTGGCCTTGACACGCACACCGCTGTTCTCGACGTAAACCTTGCCATCAACGCCAGTCAGCGAAGGCCAGCCCGGCTGGAACGCGAGCGTTGCATTGCTGACATCGAAAAACAGGCTGATGACGCGCGCAGTGTCGGGCGAACCCTTGTTGAGCGAACCCTGATACTGGAAGAAACCCTGTTTGACCGCGCCACTGACCACCGCCGTTCGTAACCAATGGTCAAGCTCGGGACTCAGTACAGCAGGCAGATACTTGCCGGTGTAACGACCATCGCCGTCGACCATGCCGACCCGCAGGTCCATGTAATCCTCCTGGCCAAGGTCGTGGTTGAGGTGGATACGGATCAGGAAGTCTGCGGCGATCCTGCCTTCGTCGCCCAACACTTTGATGTACGGCGCGATGAGCGTGAACGCCTGATCATCGAGCTTCCAGGTCAGGCGTGCATTGGCTTTCTGATAGCGCCACGGCTTGGTGAATATCGGGTCCAGGTGCAACATGAAATCGGTGGTATCCAGACGCAACTCGCCCTGCCCCAGATCGCCGCTGATCACACCACTGACATTCGCTGCTGCGGGCGCGCCGTGATAAGCATTGAAACCCACATTGCTCAGGTTGGCGGCAAAGCCGAGTCGCTTGTCACCTGCAGCCTGTGGACGGTAATCAACGAGCACATTACGCAGTCCACCGGTGACCTTGAGCCCGTCGACGACCGCCATCAGGCTGTCCGGGAGGGGTGCGAAGGAATCGATCAGCGGCGTCAGTGGTGTCAGATCAAGACGGTCGGCCTGGATGTGCCACAGCTCTTCCTGATCGCTGGTCGCAGCCGTCTGCGTGACCTGCATCCGGCTTTCCCAACGCGTCTTGCCCAGACTCATCGCCAGCGAATCAAGCGTCAGTTCGACACCGCTGTCAGTCCGCTTGAACCAGGCATTGAGCGCCAGGTTTTCGATGGTCGACGGTTTGCGTGCAGCGTACACGCCACGAATTTCAGGGGCATTCAGGCGAGCCACAGCGCTCTGCACAGCTCCCTTGCCCCAAGTCAACCAGAACTCGCCGCCCGCTTGCAGTGCCGATACGGTCCACTCCCGGGTCAGACTCTTGGGCAGCCATTTGGCCCAGTCGCTTTGCGGCAGACTGGCATACAGGTCTGCTTCGCCGTTTTTCCACTGACTCGCCTCGATACGCGTACGCAGGTTCAGTGCCAAAGGCTGGCCATCGGGCAATGTCATGCGTACGTCCAGGCGCTGGTGATAGCGACCTGTGGCAAGGCTGAGGTTGACGTAGGTCAGCGTCAGGGGAGATTCATTGAAGGGTTGTAAAGTGACCTGGCTGTTGAGTAATGAAAGGCGCGAAAACATCTGCATACGATTGAGCAACTGCTCAGGGTCGACAGGGCTGTCGTCGTTGGTCGGCAGTCCCTCAGCCGCCCACTTTCCGTCTGCATCCTGCTTGACGATCACCTGCAGACCACTGACTTCGAGGTGCGAGAGTCGAATATCCCTGGCCAGCAGACTTTCCCAGATATCCGGGACTACCCGGACGTTGTCCAGACGCAATGCGTTACTGCCCTCACCCACCATGACGTCGTGTGCCACGAAAACCGGTGAAAAGCCGCTCCAGCTACCTTCAAGTCTGCCGATGCTGATGGGCAGTTTCAGCGCGGTGCTGGCCCTGGTTTCCACATCGACACGGTATTCGGCGACCATCGGCGTCAATTGACGACCGACACTGACGTAAAGCGCTGCAACGACCACAACCAGCGCGCAAAGACTCAGGCCCCAGCGGGTGGTGGTGGCGACGGCACGAGGAAGACGTTCCATATCAGGACGCCTCCCACAGGGAAGCAAGCCGCTCGACGTGTTTGAAAACCGCCTGACTCATGTGGGCAAGTAGCGCCAGGTACAGGTTTTGCTCATTCGCCACGCATCAATCTCAATAAAGGGCATACCTGCCAGAACCCCGTCGGGCGTTATGTCCCAGACATTCATACGGCGAGCTACTTCAGAGCAGCACGACGTCGTATTGTTCCTGTGAGTACATTGTTTCTACCTGAAAGCGAATAGTCCTGCCGATGAATGTCTCGAGTTCTGCCACATTCCCGGATTCTTCGTCGAGCAACCTGTCCACCACACGCTGGTTGGCAAGCACACGATAGCCCACCGCCTGATAGGCACGGGCTTCTCGCAATATCTCGCGAAAGATTTCATAACAGATGGTTTCCGGGGTTTTCAGCTTGCCGCGCCCCAGACAACAGTGGCAAGGCTCGCACAGCACCTGCTCAAGGCTTTCACGGGTGCGTTTGCGCGTCATCTGCACCAGCCCAAGCTCGGTGATGCCAATGATGTTGGTCTTGGCGTGATCACGCTCCAGCTGCTTTTCAAGCGTGCGCAAGACCTGCCGCTGATGCTCACCATCCTCCATGTCGATGAAGTCGATGATGATGATGCCGCCCAGATTGCGCAGCCTTAACTGCCGGGCAATGGCGGTCGCTGCCTCCAGATTGGTCTTGAAGATAGTCTCTTCAAGATTGCGATGCCCGACGAACGCGCCAGTATTGACGTCGATAGTGCTCATCGCCTCGGCCGGATCGATCACTAGATAGCCACCCGACTTGAGCGGCACCTTGCGCTCAAGTGCCTTCTGGATTTCATCCTCGACACCGTACAGGTCGAAAATCGGCCGTTCGCCTGGGTAGTGCTCAAGCCGGTCGGCGATTTCTGGCATCAACTCTGCGACAAACTGGGTGGTCTTCTGGAAGGTCTCACGCGAATCAATGCGGATCTTTTCAATCCGGGGGCTTACCAGATCCCGCAAGGTTCGCAGGGCCAGGCCCAGGTCTTCGTAAATCACGGTAGGCGGGCTGACGGTCTTGATCTGCTCGCCAATCTGGTCCCACAGGCGGCGCAGATAACGGATGTCCATGAGGATTTCGTCTGCGCCGGCACCTTCGGCTGCAGTTCGCAGGATGAAACCGCCTGCCTCCTTGATGCCTTCCAGCGCGACACAATCACTGACCACTTTCTTGAGCCGCTCTCGCTCGCCCTCGTCCTCGATCTTCAAGGAAATGCCGACGTGCGCAGTGCGCGGCATGTACACCAGATAGCGAGACGGGATGGACAACTGTGTGGTCAGGCGCGCGCCTTTGCTGCCGATCGGGTCCTTGGTGACTTGTACCACCAGGCTCTGACCGTCATGCACCAACGAGGCGATGCTTTCGACCGCAGGCCCTTCACGCATGGAGATTTCGGATGCATGAATGAACGCCGCACGGTCCAGGCCGATATCGATGAACGCTGCCTGCATGCCGGGCAACACCCGCACAACCTTGCCTTTATAGATATTGCCGACGATCCCGCGACGCTGTGTGCGCTCGACATGGACCTCCTGCAGCACACCGTTTTCCACTACTGCCACCCGCGATTCCATCGGGGTGATGTTGATCAGGATCTCTTCACTCATGGCTCGTTACCTTCCAGGTATTGCCAACAGGGTATGCCGAAACGACCCAGCAGTTCTGCGGTTTCACACAGAGGCAGTCCAACCACCCCAGAATAGCTGCCCTGCAGACTCTCGACGAAGATGGCCGCCAAGCCCTGTATGGCATAGCCACCGGCCTTGTCCTGCGGCTCGCCACTGCCCCAATAGGCGTGGGCTTCGTGAGGCTGAATCGGGCGAAAACGGACACGGTTGGCAACAACACAGGTTTCGCTTCGGTGCGAGTCGGTCAGCGCGATGGCGGTCAGTACTTCGTGCTCGGTACCCGACAGGCTTGCCAGCATCGCAAGCGCGTCGGCTTCGTCCACGGGTTTGCCGAGAATGCGCCCGTCGAGAACCACTGCGGTGTCAGCACCCAGCACACACGCTTGCGCGTCGCCCGCGAGCAGCGCCAGCCCGGCCTGAGCCTTGCCAAGCGCCAGGCGCTCGACATAAGCGGCAGGGAGTTCGTTGTCGAAAGGGGTTTCGTCGATCTGCGCGCTCAACACAGTGAACGGCACACCAATCTGAGCGAGAAGTTCACGACGGCGCGGTGAGCCAGAAGCCAGATAAAGCGAGGGCATAAGGTCATCTCCGTGTCGATGAGAGCGAGCGCAGTACGTAAAAGGCGCCGCGCTCGCGTTGCGCTTAATTGATTTTCAAACGTTTGCGCAATCCACGCAGGCCGTAGCTGACCCATGGCCATAACAGCGCACTGACCAGTGCAGGCAGTACCAGCGCCAGGGTCGGTTGACGATTGCCGGTCAGGGCACTGAGCCACAATTGCGCAAGCTGGGCCAGCCCAAACACCACCAACAGCACCAGACATTGCTGCCACATGGGGAACATGCGCAGGCGCTGTTGCAGGGACATGACCAGAAAGGTGATCAGGCTGAGAATCAAGGCGTTCTGCCCGAGCAGCGTGCCATACAACACGTCTTCCATGAGGCCCAGCAGCCACGCGGTGGTCATGCCGTATTTATGGGGCAACGCCAGCACCCAGAATGTCAGGAGCAACGCCAGCCAGAGCGGCCGGAAGATTTCCATGAATTGCGGCAGCGGCGAAACGCTCAACAACAAGCCGATGGCGAAGGTCAGCCAGACAACCCAACCATTGCGTCCGGAAACATGACTAACCATCGATACGCTCCCGCGAGCTGGAAGGTGAAGAAGCCGGGGGCTGTGAAACAGCAGGTCGGGCGGCAGGCCTTGAAGCTGGCGTCGCAGGCGTTGCGGCAGGTGCAGTGGCCGGAGCGGTGTTCGTGCCCTGCCCGCCAGCCCGGTGAGGCGTTGTGCTGACCGGAAAGAGCGGCCCGACTGGCTGCGGCCACATCGGGAACGCAGGCGCCAAAGGCGGCAGTGTCGCGATAGCTGCGGGCTCAAGGCCCTTGTCGATTGATTCCTGGGCCTGCGCAGCATCAGCAGCACGCTCTTCAGGGGAGCGGCCATCCGAGAACACCAGCAACAGATAACGACTGCGGTTCAGGGCAGCGGTCGGCACTGCACGCACGATTGCAAACGGCTGACCCGAGTCGTGAATGACTTCTTTCACCGTGGCAACAGGATAGCCCGCCGGGAATCGCTGACCCAGGCCGGAGCTGACCAGCAAATCCCCTTCCTTGATGTCTGCGGTGTCAGCAACATGACGCAACTCAAGGCGTTCCGGGTTGCCGGTGCCGCTGGCAATGGCGCGCAGGCCGTTGCGGTTCACCTGCACGGGAATGCTGTGGGTCGTGTCAGTCAGCAGCAGTACACGCGAGGTGTACGGCATCAACTCGACAACTTGCCCCATCAGGCCACGGGCATCGAGCACAGGCTGACCCAGCACGACGCCGTCACGCTCGCCTTTGTTGATGATGATTCGGTGGGTAAACGGGTTCGGGTCCATACCGATCAGTTCGGCGACCTCGACTTTCTCGTTGACCAGCGCCGACGAATTGAGCAGCTCACGCAGCCGAACATTCTGCTCGGTCAGCGCCGCCAGCTTTTGCAGGCGACCTTGCAGGAGCAGGGCTTCGGTCTTGAGTTTTTCGTTTTCGGCGATCAGCTCGGTGCGGCTGCCGAATTGGCTGGCAACGCCCTGAAACATGCGCTGCGGCAGATCGACGATCCAATAGGATTGCATCAGGACCAGCGACATCTGACTGCGCACGGGCTTGAGAATCGTGAAACGGGCGTCAACGACCATCAACGCTACCGACAGCACGACCAGCACCAGCAGACGTACACCCAGCGATGGGCCTTTGGCGAAAAGCGGTTTAATAGGCCGCTCCTCCCAGGCATGCGATGACAGGATCTCGCTTCAATTGGCTGTTATTCATGCGGTATGGAACCGGCCTGGACAGATGAAAGAAATAGGCACCATGTTTCGGCGTCAGCCTAACGCATACAGGCAGCACAAGCGCTACCTGCAGACGAAAGACCTCTGAACGGCACCCCGGCGAATTACTCGCTGGAGAGCAGATCCATGGTGTGCTTATCCATCATTTCCAGCGCACGGCCACCGCCACGCGCCACACAGGTCAGCGGGTCTTCAGCCACGATGACCGGCAGACCGGTTTCCTGAGCCAGCAGCTTGTCCAGGTCGCGAAGCAGTGCACCACCACCTGTCAGCACCAGACCACGCTCGGCGATATCCGAAGCCAGCTCCGGCGGCGACTGCTCAAGGGCGCTTTTGACGGCCTGAACGATGGTCGCCAGCGACTCCTGCAGAGCCTCCAGCACTTCGTTGGAGTTCAGCGTGAATGCGCGTGGAACGCCTTCAGCCAGGTTACGGCCGCGTACGTCGACTTCACGTACTTCGCCACCCGGGTAGGCGGTGCCGATTTCCTGCTTGATGCGCTCTGCGGTGGACTCACCGATCAGGCTGCCGTAGTTGCGGCGTACGTAAGTGATGATGGCTTCGTCGAAACGGTCGCCACCCACACGTACGGATTCTGCGTAAACCACACCGTTCAAGGAGATCAGTGCGATTTCAGTGGTACCGCCGCCGATGTCGACAACCATCGAACCACGGGCTTCTTCCACGGGCAGGCCTGCACCGATGGCAGCAGCCATCGGTTCTTCGATCAGGAACACTTCGCGCGCACCAGCGCCCAGGGCCGACTCGCGAATGGCGCGGCGCTCAACCTGAGTGGATTTGCACGGTACGCAGATCAGCACACGAGGGCTGGGCTGCAGGAAACTGTTTTCGTGAACCTTGTTGATGAAGTACTGCAGCATTTTTTCGCAGACGCTGAAATCGGCGATGACGCCGTCTTTCATGGGACGGATGGCTGCAATGTTGCCTGGCGTACGGCCCAGCATGCGCTTCGCTTCGGTACCGACGGCCACGACACTCTTCTGGTTGCCATGAGTACGAATGGCAACAACAGAGGGTTCATTCAGAACGATACCGCGCTCACGCACGTAAATAAGGGTGTTGGCAGTGCCCAGGTCGATGGATAGATCACTGGAAAACATGCCACGCAGTTTCTTGAACATGGGAAAGGGACCCTAGGGAACGCGTGGTAAAAAAAGTGCGGCAAACTCTAACAACGACAGGGATTTTGGGCAAGGAGCCAATATGCTAAATTGGCGGTTTTCCGAACACGACCCTCGACGTTAGCGGCTTGAGACCGCAATAACCCGATAGTGTTCCGCAATGACCAACAAAGCAAATTCGTCGCATTCCACTGGAGATACCCCTCATGGCGCTTGAACGCTCCGACGTGGAAAAGATCGCTCATCTGGCTCGACTTGGCCTTAATGACGCCGATATCCCACGTACTACCGAAGCTCTTAACAGCATTCTCGGGCTGATCGATCAGATGCAAGCGGTGGACACCGCCGGCATCGAGCCACTCGCACACCCGCTGGAAGCCTCGCAGCGCCTGCGTGAAGACGCCGTTACCGAAACCAATCGTCGCGAGACCTTCCAGGCCATCGCACCGGCGGTCCAGGACGGTCTTTATCTGGTTCCGAAAGTCATCGATTAAGGAAAAGAGCCTGTATGCATCAAATGACTCTGGCCGAGATCGCCCGCGGACTCGCCGAAAAAAAGTTTTCTTCTGAAGAGCTGACCCGTGTCCTGCTATCGCGCATCGCGCAGCTTGATCCTCAGCTCAACAGCTTTATCAGCCTGACCGAAGACCTGGCCATCACCCAGGCGCAGGCGGCAGATGCACGCCGCGCAGCCGGTGAGAATGGCCCGCTGCTTGGCGCGCCATTGGCGCACAAGGACCTGTTCTGCACCCAGGGCATCCGCACCAGCTGCGGTTCGCTGATGCTGGACAACTTCAAGGCACCGTACGACGCCACCGTGGTGTCCCGACTCGCGTCGGCAGGCACCGTGACGCTGGGCAAGACCAACATGGACGAATTCGCCATGGGTTCGGCCAACGAATCCAGCCACTATGGCGCGGTGAAAAACCCGTGGAATCTGGACTGCGTACCCGGCGGTTCGTCTGGCGGCTCGGCAGCTGCCGTTGCCGCGCGTCTGTTGCCTGCGGCCACTGGCACTGACACAGGTGGCTCGATTCGCCAGCCCGCAGCGCTGACCAACCTGACCGGCTTGAAACCGACGTACGGTCGCGTTTCGCGCTGGGGCATGATTGCCTATGCTTCCAGCCTCGATCAGGCGGGCCCGATGGCCCGTACGGCCGAAGACTGCGCGCTGCTGCTGCAAGGCATGGCCGGTTTCGACCCACAGGACTCCACCAGCATCGACGAACCGGTGCCGGATTATTCCGCCGGCCTCAATACCTCGCTCAAGGGCCTGCGGATTGGTGTGCCAAAGGAATACTTCAGCGCAGGCCTCGACCCGCGCATCGCGCAGCTGGTGCACGAAAGCGTCAAGGAACTTGAAAAACTCGGCGCCATCGTCAAGGAAATCAGCCTGCCAAACCTGCAGCACGCCATCCCGGCCTACTACGTCATTGCTCCGGCGGAGGCGTCGTCGAACCTGTCGCGTTTTGACGGTGTGCGCTTCGGCTATCGCTGCGAAAACCCGAAAGACCTGACCGACCTGTACAAGCGCTCGCGCGCAGAAGGCTTTGGCCCGGAAGTTCAGCGCCGCATTCTGGTCGGTGCCTACGCACTGTCGGCAGGCTACTACGACGCGTACTACCTGCAAGCGCAGAAGATCCGTCGCCTGATCAAGAACGACTTCATGAGCGCGTTCACGGAAGTCGACGTGATCCTCGGCCCTACCACGCCGAACCCGGCCTGGAAGATCGGCGCCAAGGTCAACGACCCGATTGCCGAGTACCTGGAAGACTTCTACACGATCACCGCCAACCTGGCGGGCCTGCCGGGTCTGTCCATGCCAGCCGGTTTCGTCGAAGGCCTGCCGGTCGGCGTGCAACTGCTCGCCCCCTATTTCCAGGAAGGCCGCCTGTTGAATGTCGCGCACCAGTATCAGCAAGTCACCGACTGGCACACACGCGCACCTGAAGGCTTCTGAGGAGAAACACATGCAATGGGAAGTCGTCATCGGGCTGGAGATTCATACCCAGCTTTCGACCCAATCGAAGATTTTTTCCGGCAGCGCCACCACGTTCGGCTCCGAGCCCAACACCCAGGCCAGCCTGGTTGACCTGGGCATGCCGGGTGTATTGCCGGTGCTGAACAAGGAAGCCGTGCGCATGGCCGTCAAGTTCGGCCTTGCAGTCGACGCTGAAATTGGCCAGCACAACGTGTTTGCCCGCAAGAACTACTTCTACCCTGACCTGCCCAAGGGCTATCAGATCAGCCAGATGGAACTGCCGATTGTCGGCAAGGGCCACCTGGACATCACGCTGGAAGACGGCACGGTCAAACGTATCGGCATCACCCGCGCTCACCTGGAAGAAGATGCGGGCAAAAGCCTGCATGAAGACTTCCAGGGCATGACTGGCATCGACCTGAACCGCGCCGGTACGCCGCTGCTGGAAATCGTTTCCGAGCCGGACATGCGCAGCGCCAAGGAAGCGGTCGCCTACGTCAAGGCCATGCACGCGATGGTTCGCTACCTCGGCATCTGCGACGGCAACATGGCTGAAGGCTCTCTGCGCTGCGACTGTAACGTGTCGATTCGTCCGAAAGGCCAGGTCGAGTTCGGTACTCGCTGCGAGATCAAGAACGTCAACTCGTTCCGCTTCATCGAAAAGGCCATCAACAGCGAGATTCAGCGCCAGATAGACCTGATCGAAGACGGTGGCAAGGTCATTCAGCAGACTCGTCTGTATGACCCGAACACCAACGAAACACGCGCCATGCGCAGCAAGGAAGAAGCCAACGACTACCGTTACTTCCCCGACCCGGACCTGCTGCCGATCATCATCGAGGACTCGTTCCTGGATGACGTGCGCGCCACCTTGCCCGAGTTGCCGCCGCAGAAGCGCGAGCGCTTCCAGAGCCAATTCGGTCTGTCGACGTATGACGCCAGCGTGCTGGCTTCGAGCCGTGAACAGGCTGATTATTTCGAGCAGGTGGTGAGCATCAGTGGTGACGCCAAACTGGCCGCCAACTGGGTCATGGTCGAACTGGGCAGCCTGTTGAACAAACAGGGCGTCGAAATCGAGCAATCGCCGGTCAGCGCCGAACATTTGGGCGGCATGCTCAAGCGCATCACCGACAACACCATTTCCGGCAAAATCGCCAAGATGGTGTTCGAGGCAATGGCCAATGGTGAGGGCAGCGCTGATGAGGTCATCGAGAAGCGCGGCCTGAAGCAGGTCACTGACAGCGGCGCCATCGAGTCAATGCTCGACGAAATGCTGGCTGCCAACGCTGAACAGGTCGAACAGTACCGGGCCGCTGACGAAGCCAAGCGTGGCAAGATGTTCGGCTTCTTCGTCGGGCAGGCCATGAAAGCATCGAAAGGCAAGGCCAACCCGCAGCAGGTCAACGAACTGCTGAAGGCCAAGCTCGAAGGCTGATAAAAGGGTGGTGCTTGACTGGTCGGGGTTTGATGACCGGCCGGCACAAGCGCCACCCGCCGATGGACTGTTTCCGGCCAGAACCGGTTTGACCCACACGTTGGTACACCCCCCTTTTCGATCCACAGGCATTCAGGACCCGACCCATGCGCCGACTGCTTTCTGCCTGTAGCGCACTTGCGCTTCTTGCCGGTTGTGCCAGCCACGAAATCGACCCTCACGGCTACGATGAAACCGGACGCGCGTCCTACTACGGTGCCCGCCACCACGGCAATCGCACCGCCAGCGGTGAGCCCTTCAACCAGAACGCCCTGACCGCCGCCCACCGGCAGTTGCCCTTCGGCACCCGAGTCAAGGTGACCAACGTCGATAACAACAAGACGGTGGTGGTGCGCATCAATGACCGTGGGCCGCATACACGCGGAAGATTGATCGATGTGTCTCGCGAGGCAGCCGAACAACTGGGTATGCTGCGCAGCGGTACCGCAACCGTGCGTATTCAGAGCCTCGACTAAGGACTTCCGGAATTCTCCAGCTATCGACGTTGCCCGCCCCCTCGCTCATTCAGATGATCACCGGCCTTGTACTGCTGCTGATCGGTGCTGAGCTGTCAGTTCGCTCAGCCGTGCACCTGGCGGCCATTTTCAAGGTCAGACCCTTGATCATCGGCCTGACCGTAGTTGCGATGGGCACCAGCGCGCCGCAAATGGCGGTCAGCCTGCAAGCCGCGTTCTCGGAAAACACCGACATCGCGATCGGCAGCGTCATTGGCGGCAATATATTCAATGTGCTGGTGATTCTCGGCCTGTGTGCACTGATTATCCCGTTACGTGTGGCCCGCCAGGTGCTGCGTGTCGACATTCCCTTGATGATCGGCGCCTGCCTGCTGGTAATCGGTCTGTCATGGACAGGCGAGCTCAGTCGCTTCGATGGCGTCCTGCTGCTGGCCGGCTTGCTGGCTTGCCTGTTCGTCGTGATCCGACAGGGTGGCCATACGCCACGCCACGGTCAGGCGATTACGACCGAGAAACCCCGCGCCCTGACACGGATTGCCATGCTCGCGTCTGGCCTGCTGATGCTGACCACTGGCGGACACCTGCTGGTGGATGCGTCGGTGGTCATCGCCATCAACCTCGGGCTTTCCGAACGTATCATCGGCCTGACTGTGATCGCCGTCGGCACCTCCCTGCCCGCACTGATGACGTCGGTGATCGCAGCCTTTCGTGGCGAGCGCGACATTGCCGTCGGCAACGTGATTGGCAGCAACGTGTTCAATTTGCTCGGTGTGCTGGGCGTGACCGCGTTGATGGCGCCAGTTCCTCTGACCATCTCGCCCAATGCGCTGGCGTTCGACCTGCCCGTGATGCTGGGAGTCGCACTGCTATGCGTGCCACTGTTCTATTCGGGCTACCGGATCGACCGTATCGAAGGCGTGTTCCTTCTGTCGCTGTACCTGACCTATGGTTTGCATATCATTTCGATCAGCACCGGCATGCTGCTGGCCGAACGGCTTGAAAACGCCATGCTTTCGTTCATCCTGCCACCGCTGGGTGTGATCGTTGCCTTGACCACCATCCGCGCCTGGCGCCGCCAACACTGACTGCACACAGAGGAAACGCCATGACAGACAAACCGATCAGCGAAGGCGAACAGATTCGTCGTCAGGTGATGGGCGATGCATTCGTCGACCGCGCACTGGGCAACGCCACCGATTTCAGTCAGCCGTTGCAGGACTTCGTCAACGAACATGCGTGGGGCAGCGTCTGGAGCGGTGAAGGTCTGCCGCTCAAGACCCGCAGCCTGATCACTCTGGCTACGCTGACGGCGCTGAAGTGTTCGCAGGAACTCAAGGGCCATGTGCGCGGCGCACTCAATAACGGCTGCACTGTGGAAGAGATCCGCGAGGCCCTGTTGCACTGCGCGGTGTATGCCGGTGTGCCTGCCGCCATCGAAGCCTTTCGCTCGGCGCAGGAAGTGATCGACAGCTACGTCAAACCGGACTAAATCCAGCCACCCCATTGCAGGATGAAGATCCCGACGTTGGTGGTAACCGCAGCCGCCAGCGTGGTGATGACGATGATCGCTGCCGCCAATTCGTAGTTGCCATTGGCCGTACGCGCCATGATGTAGCTGGCCGCTGCCGTCGGACTGCCGAAGTACAGGAACAGAATCCCCAGTTCCGCACCGCGAAAACCGACCAGCCAGGCTGCGAACGTGCCTAACACGGGTAACGCGACCATCTTCATGACACTGGCACTGATGGCCAGCTTTCCGCTCTTGCGCAGTGAGGCCAGTGACAGCGTACCGCCGATGCAGATCAATGCCAGCGGCAAGGTCATCTGCGCCAGATAGCTGCCCGAGGTTTCCAGCCATTTGGGCAATCCGATACTGAAATACGCGAACGGCGACGCGATGATCACACTGATGATCAACGGGTTGGCCAGTACGCTTTTGAATACACTCCACGGATCCGACTTGATGACCGGGCTGTAGACCGCAAGCACAACCGTCGAGAGCGTGTTGTAAAAGACGATGACCAGCGCTGCGAGGATCGCGCCCAGCGAGATACCGTAGGAACCATACATGCTGGCCGCCAGCGCCAGACCGATGACGCCGTTGTTACCGCGGAATGCGCCCTGCACGTAGATCCCGCGCTCTTCATACGGGCAGCGCCAGACTGCCCAGCACCAGATGAATGCGAAGCTCAACAATGTTGCGGCACTGAAAAAGATCAGCAGTTTGGGTTGCAGGGCAGCGCGCAGATCCGCGTGGATGATGCCCAGAAACAGCAGCGCAGGCATCGTGACGTTGAACACCAGCCCCGAAGCCGCAACGATGAAGCTGTCGTTGATCGCACCGATACGCTTGAGAAACACGCCCAGAAACAGCATGGCAAAAACCGGGGCGGTGATGTTCAGGGTTTCGAGAAAAATAGCCAACATGCAACGCACCCGGTGCCGTCATTAGGTGACTCAATGATAAGCCACCCATGACGAGCGTGTTGCAAGGAATTTCCGTCAGGCGATACGAGGCGCCTCAGCCGCAGGCTGCAGCGTGCGCTCGAAGACCGACACGCCGTCCAGATCACGCAGGGCCACGGTCATTTCGCCACTCTGTCCATCGATATTCACTTCACCGAAGAACTGGAAACCCGCGAAGGGCGATGTGTTCTGCGCAGGCGGAGCCTTCTGGAATACGAGTTCAGGACCAAAGGTCTTGTCCAGCGTATTCGGGCCGAAGCTGCCGGCGTTCAGAGGCCCGGCAACAAACTCCCAAAAAGGATCAAAGTCCTGAAACACTGCAAGGTCCGGCTGATAGTGATGCGCCGCGCAGTAGTGCACGTCTGCCGTCAGCCATACACAGTCGCGGACTTTCTGGGCGCGCAGATACGCCAGCAGCTCAGCGACCTCCAACTCACGACCCAATGGAGCACCGTCGTTGCCGTTGGCGATGGCTTCCCAGCGCGCCACACCGGGGCTGACTTCGCCGTCCGGCACACCCAGGCCAATCGGCATGTCAGCAGCAATGACCTTCCACTGTGCGGACGACGCCTTGAGTTCACGCTTGAGCCAGTTCAACTGCTCGCGCCCCATGAAAGCAGTGGTCGGGCCCGGCGTGTCAGCCAGATTCGCGTCGTTGCCGTCACGGTAACTGCGCATGTCCAGCACAAACACATCCAGCATCGGCCCGTAGGGAATCTTGCGGTAGATGCGGCCACCGTTATCAGCCTCCTGCAGGCGCAACGGTGCGTACTCCAGGTAAGCCTGACGTGCCCGAGACGACAGCAACTGGATGTCTTTGACTTTGTAGCGATCATCCAGCTGTTTGCTCGGCGACCAGTTATTGGTCACTTCGTGATCGTCCCATTGCCAGATTTGTGGCACCTCGGCATTGAAACGGCGCAAGTTATCGTCCATCAGGTTGTAACGGTAATTGCCTCGGTACTCATCCAGGGTTTCCGCAACCTTGCTCTTGGCCTCCGTGGTGATATTGCGCCAGATACGTCCGTCTTCGGCGGTGATCTGCGCCGGAACCGGGCCGTCGGCATAAATGGTGTCGCCGCTGTGGATGAAGAAATCAGGCAAGCGCAGGCGCATGGCTTCGTAAATCCGCATGCCGCCTATGTCAGGGTTGATGCCAAAACCTTGGCCTACAGTGTCGCCGCTCCAGACGAACCGAATGTTACGGCGCTGTTGCGGCATGCTGCGCAAATGGCCGAACCAGGGTTCGCTGGCCACGCCGGTCTGCACATCTTCAAACGACACGCGATAGAAGATCGCCTGATCGACGGGCAAGCCGCTCAGATCCACGCGCGCGGTGAAATCGGTACGTTGGTCAGCCAGTCCTGACACCACACGCCGCGGCTGAGTAAACATACTGCGCGTGTCCCACTCGACCACCATACGGGCAGGTCGATCACTGCGGCTCCAGATGACGGCGCGATCACCCAGCACATCCCCCGACTGCACGCCGTCGGTGATTTTCGGACGGTCCTGGACCGAGGCGATAACAGCCGGGGCCAGCCCAGGCAGCAACAGCCCGGCCCCGACAGCTTGAATGATACGACGGCGCTTGAGATCGAATTGGCTCACGGTAAACCCCTCGCAGACAGGCAAAAGAGCAACCTAGCAGGGGAATATGGGCGCTGTATGACAGCGTGCCAATGCGGGCAGTGAGATGGGCCGGTAAGGCGGAGTGTGGATTGATTGGCCTCTTCATCAGCAAACGGAACGCCGTGGACGCACTTCACCGGAGCCTTCGTCAGCAAGCTGACTCACGGAAGGCGTACGCCCTCGTGGGAGTGAGCTTGTTCACGAACAGATGAGCCCAGGCGGTACATCTCTGCCAGATGTACCGCAAGCCGACTGTCAGGCGCTGGCGGGGGCGACTTCCAATTCGACCGCTTCGGGGCGTTTGAGAAAGGCATACACCACGCCCGTCACGACGCTGCCCGCGACGATTGCCACCAGATACAGCAGCGCATGGTTGATCGCATTGGGGATCAGCATCACGAACAGACCACCGTGCGGCGCCATCAGTTTACAGCCGAAGTACATCGATAACGCACCGGTCAACGCACCGCCGACCACAGCCGACGGGATCACGCGCAGCGGGTCTTTGGCTGCAAACGGGATTGCGCCTTCGGAAATGAAGCATAGCCCCAGTACGAAAGCAGCTTTACCTGCCTCGCGCTCGCTCTGGGCAAATTTGCGACGGGCGAGGATCGTGGCGATGCCCATGCCAATGGGCGGCACCATACCGGCGGCCATTGCGGCAGCCATAGGCGCGTAGCTTTGCGACGCGAGCAGGCCCACGGAGAATGCATAAGAGGCCTTGTTGATCGGCCCACCCAAGTCGACACACATCATCGCGCCCAGCAACACGCCCAGCAGGATCGCATTGGTGGTGCCCATGCTGTCCAGGAAGTGCGTCAGTGCTTCGAGCATGCCGGCAACCGGTTTGCCGACCACATAGATCATCACCAGACCGGTGAACAGACTCGACAGCAACGGGATGATCAGAATCGGTTTGAGCGCCTCGACGCTCGCGGGCAGGCGTGCGTAGCGGTTGATCGCCGCTGCGCTGTAACCCGCCAGAAACCCTGCGACGATACCGCCGATAAAGCCGGCACCCAGCGTGCTCGCCAACAAACCGCCGATCATGCCGGGCGCAAGCCCTGGGCGGTCAGCGATGGAGTAAGCGATGTAACCGGCCAGCAGCGGCACCATCAGCTTGAAGGCCGCTTCGCCACCAATCTGCATCAGCGCCGCTGCCAGTGTGCCCTGCTCCTTGAACGCCGTGATACCGAACACAAACGACAGGGCAATCAGCAGACCACCTGCTACCACCATCGGCAGCATGAACGAAACACCCGTCAGCAGGTGCTTGTAGACGCCGGCTTTTTCTTGCTTGGCAGGCGACTTGGCGGCAGACGCGTCGGATTCGACCTGCCCTTGCGCCAAGGCATTTTTCAGGGTCGTTTCGGATTGTTTGAGCGCAATACCAGTCCCGCAGCGGTAGATTTTCTTGCCGGCGAAACGGTCCGTGTTGACCTCGATATCAGCCGCCAGCAGCACCACATCCGCATTGGCAATCGCTTGCGGGCTCAGCGGTGTCTTGGCGCCGACCGAGCCTTGGGTTTCCACGTGCAACTCGTAATTCAGCTTCTTGGCAGCCTGCTGAAGGGCTTCGGCGGCCATGAACGTATGCGCGACACCCGTCGGACAAGCGGTGATTGCGACGATGCGCGGCTGGGCATTGGCGCTGCCAGTCGCCTCAGGCGCGGGAGCCAGGGAGGCTTCATGGACCTTCGCGTCCTGATTGGCTCGCTGCAGAAAACCATCCACCTCCTGCAAGGCATGCGCGGGGGAGTCCTGAAACAGACGCTTGCCGACAAAGCGGCTCAGGTCCAGCGGGCCGGTATTGACCACCAGCACCAGATCAGCGGCCTCGATGTCGTGAGCCGACAGCTGTCGGTCCGGCTTGTGCGGGTCGATGATCTCAACGCTGGTTTCCCAGCCCTGACGCAGCGCCGCTGCCTCGAGCAATCGTGCACTGAGTACGCTGCTGACCTTGCCGTTCGGGCAGGCCGTTACTATGGCTAACTTCATGACGATCCTCTCTTATTGTTCTGTCAGGTTGCGTACGGTGACGCCGCCTTCAAGCCGTTTGAGTTGCGTGGCATCGGTGATGCCGAAACCGATCTGGGTCACGGCCATGGCCGCAATCGCCGTCGCCGTTCGCAGTGTTTGATGTGGCTCATGGCCGCAGATCAATCCATGAACCATACCGGCCAGCAACGAATCACCCGCGCCTACGGTGCTGGCCACGGTGACCGTGGGCGGCAGCGAATGCAGCGCCAGGCTTGGACTGAACCAATGCACACCTTCCGAGCCCTGGGAAATAACCACATGCTCGATGCCCTGCGCATGCAGTCGCGAGGCTGCTTCTGCCTGAGCTGCGATGGAAATGATCGGTGCGTCGAGCGCATCGGCCAGTTCTTCGGTATTGGGCTTGATGAGCCACGGGCCTGCGGCAAGACCTGCCCGCAGGGCCAGCCCGCTGCTGTCCAGCGCGACCTTCAGCCCGAGGTCCTTTAGCATCAGCAACAGTTTTTGCAGCCACTCCGGTGATACGCCACGCGGCAGACTGCCCGCAACGACCACCACATCGAAGCCCGGCGCTATCTGTTGCACGCGAGCAAACAGTGCCTGTTGCGCGTCATCGCTGACCTGCGGGCCTGGGCCGTTCAGATCGGTGATACGGCCATTGCCCTCGGCCAACTTGATATTGCTGCGCGTTTCGCCCGGCACGCGGACGAACTCGTCGACGAAAGCACGCCGCTCGAACAGCGCCTCGAAGGCCTGCTGATTATCGACGCCCAGGAAACCGGCGACCGTCAGGTCATGCCCAAGGTCAGCCAGCACCTGCGCAACATTGAGGCCTTTGCCTGCCGCATGGGTGAGCATCGCGTTGCTGCGATTGACCTGCCCCACTTCCATCTTCGCCAGTTGCACGGTCAGGTCCAACGCCGGGTTCATGGTCAGAGTAAGAATCTTCGCCATTACAGTGCCTCCACCAGTGCGCGGACTTCAGCGGCGCTGCCCACCGTCAGCGCGGTTTGCGCCAATTGCTGAGCAGTGCTCAGGGTCAGTTCACGCACACACGCCTTGACCTCGCCAATGCTGCGTGCCGACACGCTCAATTCGTCGACGCCCAGACCAACCAGCACTGGCACGGCCAGCGGGTCTGCCGCCAGTTCGCCACACACACCGACCCACTTGCCGTTGGCATGTGCCGCACGCACGGTCATGTCGATGAGTTGCAGGACCGACGGATGCAGGCCATCGGCCTGCGCCGACAGCGTCGGATGACCGCGGTCGATGGCCAACGTGTATTGGGTCAGGTCGTTGGTGCCGATACTGAAGAAATCAACTTCCTTGGCCAGGACCGGCGCGATCAGGGCGGCCGATGGCACCTCGATCATGATCCCCAGTTGCAGGTCGCTGACCGGGATTTCTTCACGCAGGCGCTGGGTCATGTCCCGCGCCTGACGCCACTCTTCGACGGTGCCGACCATCGGGAACATGATGCGCAGCGGACCGCTGTCGGCAGCCCGCAGCAGAGCGCGCAACTGACTTTCCATCACCTCCGGACGTTGCAATGTCAGACGGATGCCGCGTACACCGAGGAACGGGTTCTCTTCCTTGTCGATCGGCCAGTACGGCAACGGCTTGTCACCGCCGACGTCCAGCGTGCGCACCACCAGCGGACGACCGCCCAGATCCAGAAGCACGCGACGGTATTCAGCTTCCTGAGTCGCTTCGTCCGGCGCCTGGGAGTGAGCCATGAACAGTAATTCGGTGCGCAGCAAGCCTACGCCCTCGGCGCCCTGCTCCACAGCCGCTGGCGTGCCGGTGCTGTCGCCGATGTTGGCGAAGACTTCGACCGCGTGGCCATCACGGGTCACGGCAGGCTCCATGCGTGCCGCTGCTGCAGCCTTGAGGCGCTGTTCGCGCTCATCCCGGTCCTGCGCCGCACGTTGCAGGGTTGCCTCGTCAGGAGCGACGGTCAGGCGTCCACGCTGGCTGTCGAGCAACAGAACCGTGCCCGGTTTCAACAGCAACACCGCCTCACCTGCGCCGACCAGCGCGGGGATACCCAGCGCTCGCGCCACAATTGCACTGTGCGCAGTCGCGCCACCGCGCGCCGTGAGAATCCCCGCTACCTGTGCCGGGTCCAGACGGGCGACATCAGACGGGCCGACCTCGTCCATGACCAGGATGTAAGGCTCATCCGGAGCCGCGATGGTTTCGACGCCGCAGATCTGGGCCAGCACCCGGCGACCGACGTCACGCAGATCAGCGGCACGCTCAGCCAGCAGCGCGTCTTTCAACTGCTCCTGTTGAACAGCCGCCGCTTCGATAACGCTGGCCCATGCAGCGGCGGCGCTTTCGTTGTTGTTAAGGCGCAACTCGACTTCCTGGGTCAGTTCCGGGTCTTCAAGCATCTCTTGGTGAGTGATGAAGATCTCGCGAATGGCCTTGGCCTTGCTGCGCTGAATCAGGTTTTCGATATCGCTGCGCACCTCGGCCAGCGCTTTGTGCAGGCGCTCACGCTCGGCGGCGACTGACTCGCCCTGCTGTGGATAGTCGAAGGTTTGCAGCACTTGCACGTGTGCCGGGCCGATCGCAATGCCCGGAGATGCAGGCACAGCCTGCAACACGCTACCTGCGGCCGGGGCAATTACCGGCTTGGCGACAGCGGCTTGCGGCGCCGCAGACTGAGCTTCGGCAACCACCGGCAACGGCTCGACTTCTTCCCCCAACCCCTGCTGCACTGCAGCGATCAGAGCGGGCAACGCGTCGGCAGCGATGCTCGGTTCAGCGATGAATTCCAGCGTCTGACCACGACGTGCGCCAAGGCTCAGCAGTTTGCTGAGACTCTTGACCGACACCGCAGTGTCACCGGCCTCCAGCACGCGAACGCGAATTTCACCTTCGAACTCTTTGGCCAGTTGCGCGAGGATCTTGGCGGGACGCGCATGCAACCCGTGGGCATTCAACAGCGCGATCTGCTCAGTCGGCCATTCAACGGGCAGTTCGCCACCCAGGGCCTGCAATATGACGCGGCTGTTAGTGGCGTGACCCAATTCATGGCCACGGCCCTCGATCAACAAAAGGCACAAGCGCTCAAGCAAAGCCTGATGCGCTTCGCCCAGGCTGGCCAGACAGAACAGGCCCGTCAGCGGTTGGCCCAGGTAACGGATCGGTTTGTCGGGCGTGACGAACGCAAGGCCCGGGCGCTTGACCGTTTGCTCACTGTGCAGCCACCACAGACCATCACCCAACGACAGGGCTTCGACTTGCTGAAGCACAGCGGCAAAACCATTGCTGACACAGTCAGCCTTGCGCAGCAGGCGCGCGCCGCGCCAGACCAGTTCTTCGAAATCGTCAGCCGACACACCCAGGCTGATCATTTGTGCGTCGAGGGCCAGTTCCTGAGGAGCGCCCTGCAACAACTTGAGCAGGTCTTCGGGCGTTTTGGCTTCGCGCAGGGCCGGGCCGAGATCTTCCTCACCCAGCGCACGGGTCAGCAGTTGCAGCAGGCGCAAATGCTCATCGGACTTCGCCGCGATACCGATCGCCAGATAGACGATCTGACCGTCACCCCAATCCACCCCTTCGGGGAACTGCATCAGGCGCACACCGGTGGTAAACACCAGGTCGCGGGTTTCAGGCGTACCATGGGGAATTGCAATACCCTGGCCGAGGAAGGTCGAACCCTGTTGCTCGCGGTTCGTCAGCCCGGTCAGATAACCCTCTGCAACGAGGCCATCAGCAACCAGGTGGTCGGCAAGCAGTTTAAGTGCGGCAGTCTTATCCACAGCCGACTGGGCCATGGATATTTGCTCCAGAGAGAGTTCGAGCATTGCCTAGACTCCTGTGCAGCGCAAAGGCGCCACCTGATTTCTTGTTTTAATGACGATCAAGCGTGATCGACAGCTTAGGTGATGAAGTGCTGTCCCATCGGACATCAGTTTCATCTGGAATGCAGCAGACAATCGGACTGCTGAATCGTTTAATCTACAATTGCACGGCACGTTACTCGATTCTGTGCATTCATTGAAGCCCAGTCGGTCTTATCGCTGTAGGAGACGTCCCAAAATACTCGGAGTAGTTGGGAAAATGCCACTGTCTGGTGTAAAGATGATCGTCATATCAAGACTGCTCTGACTGTTCTGAGCCACGCAAACAACAAAAGGAAAATTTGCGGTGAAACTGAGCGATATTGCCCGTCTGGCAGGTGTTTCCGTCACCACAGCCAGTTACGTGATCAACGGCAAGGCCGAACAGCAGCGCATCAGCCCTGCCACCGTCGAGCGTGTCAGGGCGGTGGTCGACGAACACGATTTCAGACCCAACCCTCAGGCAGCTGGGCTGCGCAGTCGGCACAGCAAAACTCTGGGGTTCATCCTGCCGGACCTGGAAAACCCGAGTTACGCCCGCATCGCCAAGCTGCTTGAACAAGGCGCGCGCAAACTGGGGTACCAGATGCTGATTGCCAGTTCCGATGACGACCCCGTCAGCGAGCTGCAACTGCTGCAAGTGTTTCGCGCGCGTCGCTGTGATGCGCTGCTGGTCGCGAGCTGCCTGCCACCCAGCGACGACAGCTACCGCGAGCTGCAACTGAAGGGCTTGCCCATCATCGCCATCGACCGGGAGATGAACCCCGATTACTTCTGCTCGGTGGTCAGCGATGACCACGACGCCAGCCTGCAACTGACCTACAGCCTGTTGCAGACCAAGCCTCAACACATCGCCCTGATCGGCGCGCGGCCCGAGCTGAGCATCAGTCGCGCACGTGCGGCCGGTTTCCGCCATGCGCTGGACGGTTTTGCCGGCACGACCATCGTGGAACACGGCGAGCACTTCAGCCGTGAATGCGGGCATCGTCTGATGAGCGAAATGCTGCAGCGCCTCGGCCATTTCCCCGATGCGCTGGTGACCACCTCATACGTACTGCTGCAAGGCGTATTTGATGTTCTGCAAAGCCAGCAGCTCAACGCTACTCAGCTTCATCTGGGAACGTTCGGCGACACACAACTGCTGGATTTCCTGCCGCTGCCCGTCAACGCCATGGCTCAACAGCATCAACTGATCGCAGACAAAGCCCTGCAGCTGGCGCTGGCGGCTGTTCAGAACAATGAATACCAGCCGGGCGTACACGCGATCGCCCGATCCTTCAAGCAACGGATCCACGGAGTCTGAGCGTGACGCTGATCGATACGCACACCCACCTTGATTTTCCAGACTTCGATGCCGATCGCGTGCAGATTCTGGAAAGGTGCGACTCGCTCGGCGTTCAACGTATCGTGGTTCTGGGTGTGTACCAGCAAAACTGGCAACGCGTCTGGGACCTGACTTTGCAACACCCCGCCCTTCACGCAGCCTTTGGGCTGCATCCGGTGTTCATTGATGAGCATCGCCCGCAACATCTGATCGAGCTGGGCGACTGGCTTGCCCGGCTGCAGGGTCACGCAAAGTTGTGTGCAATAGGCGAGATC
Source organism: Pseudomonas californiensis (assembly GCF_021147775.1). Lineage (GTDB taxonomy): Bacteria > Pseudomonadota > Gammaproteobacteria > Pseudomonadales > Pseudomonadaceae > Aquipseudomonas > Aquipseudomonas californiensis. Next base: position 64,751 of record NZ_JAGTPK010000005.1, on the reverse strand, counting down.
GGCCTGGATTACTACCTCGAAGATCTGGACCGGGCTCGTCAGCAGCAGGTCTTCGAAGCCCAACTGCAACTCGCGGCGGATTTCGACCTACCCGTGTTGCTCCATGTGCGACGCAGCCATGCCGATGTGATTGCAACGCTAAAGCGCTACAAGCTCAAACGCTGCGGGATCATTCATGCATTTGCCGGTAGCCGGGAGGAAGCGAAGGAGTACCTGAAGCTCGGTTTCAAACTGGGCCTTGGCGGCGCAGCGACCTGGCCGCAGGCACTGCGCATGCATCGCGTCATTGCGCAATTGCCGCTAGAAAGCGTGGTACTGGAGACCGACTCTCCAGACATGGCCCCCGCCATGTACCCCAACCAGCGCAACAGCCCGGAACATTTGCCTGATATCTGTACATACCTGGCCGAACTGATGAAGGTCACTCACGAGCAGCTGGCCGATGCAAGTACGCGCAATGCCTGCGAGGTGTTTGGCTGGAACGCTTGAAGCGCTCCAGGACAGCACCCTGTCAGACCAGCAGCGTCCACAACGCAAAACCGGCGTACCAGACAATCGCGGCGCGAATCAACAGCTCCCAGAGCATGTCGAGGCTCGATACGCCCTCCGCACCCAGTTCAGGCGAGCGCACCTCGCTGGCGGCACAGCCGATGCGGGTGATCAGAGCGGCTGCGCTGATGTTCCAGTTCAGCAATTCATGCAACATGACCCGGCTCACCGCGACGAAGTTGCCCACCAGCGCAAAGCTGGCCGCAAGCAACCTGACCGGTATCCAGTCGAAAGCATGACGCAGTTGTTCGGCCCGCTCGACCAGCGCAGCACTGGTACCGTGTTCGGCGGCAAGCGCCAATAACCGATACGCCAGCGCCGCCACCGGACCCAGCAGGAAATACCAGAAGATCACTGCGAAAAAACTCTGATAGGCCTGCCAGAGCATGTAACCCTGCACGCCCTGCAGCAATTGCGGGCCATCGTCGGCCAGAACGCCCATATCGCGCTCGGCCACATGTACCGCCGCCTGTTCGTCACCGCGTCGGCAAGCATCGCGAAAAGGTCCCAGCGCGGCGATCAGGTCGCCCCGCCCCAGGCTATAAATCAATACCAGCAAGTGGACAGGCAGCGCCAGCCAGCCATATGCGACTGAACCGACAATGGTCAGCACCAGTTGCAGCAGCAACACCGGCAACAGGATCAACAATGCCAGGGTTACCCACGGGCGAGAGGCAGTTCGCGGGCTGGCCTCAAGCTTTGCCAGCTCTTTCAACCATGGCCCGTCACGCTGCACGCGCTGCCGCAAGGCTGAGAATTTCTCGATCCAGACGGCCAGCAGCAACACCAGAAAACTCATCGTTTGTCCCTCACATCATTCCTGCAAAGCCGCCTGAAATCTGGCCCAGTCAAAACACGGCCCCGGATCCGTCTTGCGCCCGGGTGCGATGTCGCTGTGGCCACAAATACGCTCGGGCGTGATGGCTGTGAACGCCCGGCGCAGCTGACGCGTCAATTCGATCAGCGCGCGGTACTGGTCATCGGTGAAGGGCTGGTCGTCTGTCCCTTCCAGCTCGATACCTATGGAAAAATCATTGCAGCCTTCGCGCCCCAGAAAACTGGATACGCCCGCATGCCACGCACGGTCCAGACAAGAGACGAACTGAATCACGTCGCCATCACGTTCGATAAGAAAATGCGCTGAAACTTTCAGATCGGCAATGCCCTTGAAATAGGGATGCTCATCTGTATCGAGCTGATTCTGGAAGAACGCCTGCACTTTGCCCGTCTTGAACTGGGCGGGCGGCAGGCTGATGTTATGAATGACCAGCAAGGAGATCTCGCCGTCGGGTCGCGAATTGAAATTGGGCGAAGGGCATTGCTGAATGCCTTCACACCAACCGCTTGCGCCATCCAGCTGCATGGGAATTCCTTTGAAAGAAATGGGAAGGCGCCAAGTATGCCCGCGATGCAGAAGGATGTAGATGCTTGCATGCCAATGGCCTGCGTACGAAACAGCCCGTCAAGCTGCAGTTTGGCTCGTACGCAGTGTCGGAGGGTGGAGTGAGCCCCTGCCCCGGGGCTCAGGCACTCTTGCGCTTGCGCAGGTTGTTGATCACCGACGCGAGCGCCCTATCAAACAGCAACGCATCATCCAGAATACGCACAGCGCCGCGTTGAAAATCCACCGCCAGGCCTTTACGCGTTTTTTCCAGCACCTTCATGCCGGTGCGATTGACGAAGATATAGCGACCGGTCGGCTCAACGATGGCAGTCAGCTTGCAGCGCAACCTGTGCTCTTCGTCTTCCTTGATTTCGACCCAGCAACCCACGCGCAATGTGTCAACCTGCTGTAACCCGGCATCATCATCCTCAAGTTCCGGGATCGGTTCATGCAGAGCACTCTCCTGGGGCTCAAGGAGGACGATCCTGTCGACAACCGCTACCATCGCCGGCCCATCCGCCGTCGAGACGACTGAAGAGTCCGACTCATGCTGATCGACTGCGCCGCCACTTTCCTGCGCATGAGAGAACTGCTGAAACGCGCTGACATGCAGCGTTTCCAACTGGCTGAAAAACTCGCTGGTGGCGAACGGATCGAATGCTGCGCGGGTCAAGCCATCGCGCAATGATTTGAGCAACCCGGGCACCAGGTCCAGCAGTTGCTGGCGGGCCTGCGGATCATCATGGGGCTCAACGCTCCAGATCAGGTCGTCCATGGTCGTCAGGCCGGCCTGCCATTCGCCGGAATCTTCACCGTGCTTGAGACAGATCAGCAGCAGCACCTTGCTCCAGGCCTCCTGCAACAGCCGCACGACCACTTCCGGCAACGTTTTGCCCATCAACCGCTGGTTCAACTCCCGCTGCACGCACTGTCGGGCCAGCTCTGCGCGAGCACGGCCTTCCTCAGCATCGCGTGTGCGCTGCTCAAGCAGTTCGCTGCGGCGTCGTTCATCGCCTGTAAACGCGAGGAAATCTGCCAGCAGTTCGGAAAAAATCGCGGGGTCATCGACAAAGTCATTCAGCAGCCGCTGCACGATCTGCTCAACCCGCATATAGAGCGAGTCTCGCTGATAATCGTCACGCCCACCCCAGCCAAGCGCGGCGGTAGCGATCTCGTTGAGTAAACGGCGTGCAGGATGACTGCCCCGACTGAAGAAGCTTTTGTCCAGCACCGCTACCTTGAGCATCGGGATCTGCAAGCGACCGATCAGGGCGCGCAGCGAAGCGGGCAAATTACGGTCGTCGAGAATGAATTCGAAGAGCATGGCGATCAGGTTGATGACGTCTTCGTCGCCAGCACCCACGCCTCGGGACTTGCCGCTTTTGACACTGACACGCGTCAGCAACTGTTCCAGCTGATTGCGCAGATCGAACTCGTCCGACATATCCTGAGCAGGCACATACTGCTGCAAATGCGAAAGCAAGCGCAGCAGGTCCTTGCTTGAAATCGGTCGTACTTCAGTATTCGCCTCATGACGCGGCACAAGATTGCCCCGCACCTGCAGCAGCAGTTCCTGCAATGCCGAGAATACTTCCTGCACACTTTTATCGAGTTTGTCGGCCGCCTGCGCGAGCGCAGGGTCGGACAAGGTGGGGCTCTGTGTCCTCGGCGCGCTTCGGTCAGACGAGCGTCGGGCCGGCAGGGCTTTCATCTCCGGCAATATACCGGTGGCGATCAGCAACTGATTGGCCTCGCCGTACAAGTGATCGGTGTTGGTCAGGACATACTTCTCGAACAACTTGAGAATGATCAGCTTGACCTTGATCTCGACCCCCAGACTTTTTCCGGCGGCCAGGTAGAACCGGCACAGCATTGCAGGGCCCAACGGATTGGCCTGGTCGACAATGGGTTGAGGCAGCAGCACATTCAGGCGGGTGGTGAGCTGACCGAGGGCAAGACCATCACGACTCATGACCTTGGTAACCATGGAGTCGACGGCGACCGTCTTTTCCAGGTCATCGTTGGCCACCAGCGCAAGCTTGTCGAACGGCACCGAGACCGGCAGATCAGGTTCAGTGATCCGGTACTGACCCAGCGCCAGAAACGACTCGTAGAACTGGTCGAGGAAGCCACGTTCGATACTTTTACGCTTGAGGCGCAGGTCACGCATTGCTTCGAAAAAGATATTCTGCTCGGTGTTATTGCGGGCACGGTCGGCCATCTCGAACAGGGTGTCATCAGCATTGTCGAACAGCGCCTGCAAACCGTCCTTGAGTTGCTGTGCCGCTTTATCGCGCACTTGCAGCAACACCACGGGCAGTCTGGCAAGCGGCGTACCGCTCCCCTGACCCGGGAATACTTTGCTCAATGGCACTACTTTTTCGTCGTTCGGCATCACGCCCCCTGACAGGAAACTACCTGAACCCCCTCACAATCCGGCTTTTGACCGTCGTGTGTGAAGCGATCCCCTTGGTTCTGCGCTACGTCAAACCTATGACGTCAAATACAAGTCGCATTATCTTTCAAAACTTGTCATCGACGCCAGCAGCGTGTTGCGCCCTGATCAACGCATTCAGCAGAACCTGATGCGGGGATAGACCGCGTCTTTCGGGTTCCATCGCAAAGCTTTTTGCAAAACCGACCAACAGCATGTCCCGATTGCCAGACAAGACCGCTGGCACGGGTGGGTTACAGGGGTGCGGTGGCTTATACTCGATCGACTTTGTTAGTGGAGCCTGCTATGCCGAATTTACGACTTGCCGCCCTGACAGCCGAAATCGAAGCCAATGTGCGCCGCGCATTGCTCGAAGATGTCGGCAGTGGCGACATTACCGCTCAACTGATCCCCGAGGAGCGTCTGGCCAAAGCGACGATCATCTCGCGCGATGCTGCCGTGATCGCGGGCACGGCCTGGGTCGATGCGGTTTTTCGTCAATTGGACCCACGTGTGGCCGTGCACTGGCAAGTCAGCGATGGCGAGCGGGTCAGTCCCGATCAGGCCTTGTTTCATCTGGAAGGACCGGCCCGCTCACTGCTGACCGGCGAACGCAGCGCTCTCAACTTTCTGCAGATGCTTTCGGGTGTCGCCACCCGGGCGCAGTATTTCGCTGACATGGTGGCGGGTACTCAGGTCAGGTTGCTCGACACCCGCAAGACATTGCCGGGTCTGCGCCTCGCGCAAAAATATGCGGTGACCTGCGGCGGCTGCCACAACCACCGTATCGGGCTCTACGATGCGTTTCTGATCAAGGAAAACCACATCGCAGCCTGTGGCGGCATTGCCCAGGCCATCGAGGCGGCGCGCAAGATCGCACCGGGCAAGCCGGTAGAAGTCGAAGTTGAAAGCCTGAGCGAACTCAAAGAGGCGCTGCAAGCCGGGGCCGACATCATCATGCTCGACGAACTCAGCCTGGATGACATGCGCGAAGCGGTAAAGCTGACTGCCGGGCGTGCCAAGCTCGAAGCCAGCGGTGGCATCAATGACGATACGTTGCGCGTGATCGCCGAGACCGGTGTCGATTTCATCTCCATTGGTGCAATGACCAAGGATGTGAAAGCCGTGGACCTGTCCATGCGCCTGAGCATCTGACCCCTTCGTGCACGCCGACTATCACAACCTGATCGGGTAAGGAGCAAGCGCCTTGGAACAGTGGTTTGTAATGAACGCCGGCAAACAGCTGGGCCCGATGGATTCGGCGGCTGCCCGGCTCATCGCGCGTGAATCTCCCGGTGCCTGGTGCTGGAAGCAAGGCATGCCGGACTGGCAGCCGATCTATCAGGTTGCCGAAGTGCGCGCGATGAAGAAGGACGGCGTTACGCCGTTCCCGGACCCGACACCGGACATGATTCAACCCAGGCCATCAGCACTGCCCGCACACGCCGCTCCTGCGCCAGCCCCTTCAAACACCCCGGGCTCGCCGCCGCTCAAACGGCCTTCTTTCACACCTGACGCTGGTGCCTCGGGCGGCTACGGTTCATCCCAGGCAACCGAAGGCGTGGACTTCAAGCTGTACGGCGCCGAAACCCAGTTCGTCGAGCTGGAACTGGACCCCGGCGAAAGTGCGGTCGCCGAGGCCGGCGCGATGATGTACAAAACCTGCGACGTGCAGATGGAAACCATCTTCGGCGACGGCAGCAACCAGTCCTCGGGGCTGCTGGGCTCACTGTTTGGGGCGGGCAAGCGCATGCTGACCGGTGAAAGCCTGTTCACCACGGTGTTTTCGCAGCAGGGCAATGGCAAAGGACGCGTGGCTTTCGCGGCCCCCTACCCCGGCACCATCCTGCCGCTCAACCTGCGCGACTTTGGCGGCAAGCTGATCTGTCAGAAGGACAGCTTCCTGGCGGGCGCCAAAGGCGTCTCTATCGGCATCCAGTTCCAGAAGAAGATCCTCACGGGCCTGTTTGGTGGCGAAGGCTTCGTGCTGCAAAAACTGGAAGGTGACGGCTGGGTGTTTGTGCACATGGGCGGCACCGTGCGCAAGATCGAGCTGGCAGCCGGCGAAGGGCTGGATGTGGACACCGGTTGTCTGGCGGCCATGACCCAGACCGTCGACTACGATATCCGCATGGTCGGCGGCGGCATCAAATCCATGTTGTTCGGCGGCGAAGGCATGTTTTTCGCCAGACTCACGGGGCCCGGAACGGTCTGGCTGCAAAGCCTGCCCTTCTCGCGCCTGGCCGGTCGGATGCTGGCAGCTGGCCCTGCGGGTGTGGGCCGAAGCGAGCGTTAATTTGCCATTCTGTCATAAGGGGCCATTACGGCCCCTCATCGCCAAGGAAGAGACATGCTTATCACACAAGGTCAACGCATACCGCTGTCCACGCTCCTGCAGGGCTCGGATCTGACACTGTCCATCGACATCAAGTCGGGGCATGTGATTGATTACGTCTGCTTCGGGGTCGATGCAAACGGCAAACTGTCAGACGACCGCTACATGATCTTTTTCAACCAGCCCGCCAGCCCTTGCAACAGCGTCAAGCAGTCCAACGGTGGCGACTTCCAGCTGGCGCTCGCCAGCCTGCCAGCGTCAATCGACCGTCTGGTGTTCACAGCCTCCATCGACGGTGCAGGCGCGATGAGCGATATTCAGGCCAGCCACTTCAGTATCAAAGACAGCGGTCGCGAAGTGGCTCGTGGCGAGTTTTCCGGCGCGAGCTTCGCGGCTGAAAAAGCGATCATGGTCGCTGACATTTATCGCAAGAACGGCGAATGGCGTATCGCCTCAAACCTGCAAGGCTACAACGCCGGTCTGGATGCGCTGGTGGTGCATTTTGGTGGCGAGGTCAGTGAAGCACCCGCACCAGCGCCGACCCCTGCCACGCCCGCCAGAGTCTCTCTGGAGAAAAAGATCGCCGACGCTGCGCCGCAATTGGTCAGCCTGGCAAAAAAGGCACAGATCAGCCTGGAAAAAGCCAAACTCACCGACACCAAGGCACGCGTCGGCCTGGTGCTCGATGCGTCGGGGTCCATGAATGGGCAATACAACCGTGGACACGTGCAGGAAGTCGTGGACCGACTGATCCCTCTCGCCGTGCATTTCGACGATGACGGCGCCCTGGATTGCTGGGCATTCGGCGCCAAGCCCCAGCAGTTGTCAGCCGTAACGCTGAACAACTTCAAGGACTTCATCAAGACCGACAAAGGTGGTTGGAAAGACTGGGTACTGGGCGCACGGATAAACGATGAGCCCAAGGCGATGCGCATGGTCATCGACTACTACAAGCAGTCGAACGACAAGACCCCGGTTTACATACTGTTCATCAGCGATGGCGGCATCTACGAAGACCGTGCAATCACCAAACTGATGATCGAAGCAGCCAAACTACCGATCTTCTGGCAGTTCGTCGGCCTGGGCGGACGTGGATACGGCATTCTCGAAAAGCTGGATGACATGGACGGCCGTGTCGTGGACAACTGCAACTTTTTCGCCCTGGACCGCCTGGATGAAATCCCGGAAGAAAAGCTCTACGACCTGCTCATGGAAGAGTTTCCGGACTGGCTCAAGGCTGCCAGGACGGCTGGCATCATCTGACGCGGTCAATGGCCGAAAGGCAGCCCAGGCACTGAAGTGCAGACAATAAAAAACCCCCGCCATCGCTGACGGGGGTTTTTATTGCGCGTATCAGGCGTGACTCAGGTTCAGCCGATCGAGACGCCGTGGGCTTCTGCCAGAGGCTTGAGACCGCCTGCAAAGCCCTGGCCGATGGCCTTGAACTTGAACTCCTCGCCGTTGCGATACAGCTCGCCGAAGATCATCGCGGTTTCAGTCGATGCGTCTTCCGACAAGTCGTAGCGAGCGATTTCCTTGCCATCTGCCTTGTTCACAACGCGGATGTAAGCGTTGCCAACCTGACCGAAGCTTTGCTTGCGCTCTTCAGCAGAGTGAATGGTCACGGCGAACACCAGCTTTTTGACCGTGGCAGCCAGACCCGTCAGCTTGACGTTGACCGACTCATCATCGCCATCGCCTGCGCCGGAGCGGTTGTCGCCCAAGTGCTCAACCGAGCCATCGGTCGACTTCTTGTTGTTGTAGAAAATGAAGCTGTTGTCGTCCAGAACCTTGCCACTTTCACCCACGATGAAAATGGAAGCATCCAGGTCGAACTCGGTGCCGTCAGTAACGCGCGGATCCCAGCCCAGGCCTACGGTGATTTCTGTCAGGCCAGGGGCCTCTTTGGACAGCGAAACGTTACCGCCTTTACTCAGACTTACAGCCATGTTCGTAATCCTTTCTGGAAAAATGATTGGGCGAAAATCAGAAGTTCATGCCGTAAGAGTTGGCGACGGCCTTGAGGCCACCGGCATAACCCTGACCGACTGCGCGGAACTTCCATTCAGCGCCGTTGCGGTAAAGCTCAGCGAAGACCATCGCAGTTTCCGTCGATGCGTCTTCTGCCAGGTCGTAGCGAACAACTTCCGAACCCGACTTTTCATTCAGCACGCGGATGAATGAACCGCCTACCTGTCCGAAGTTCTGCTTGCGGGCATCGGCTTCGTGGATGGTCACGACAAACACAACCTTGTCGACGTCAGCCGGTACACGGGTCAGATCGACCTTCAGCACTTCATCGTCGCCGTCGCCGGCACCGGTACGGTTGTCACCGGTATGCTCGACAGAGCCATCGGCGCTTTTCAGCTGGTTGTAGAAAATGAAGTCAGCTTCGCTGCGGACTTTGCCATTGGCGCCCAACAGGAATGCGCTGGCGTCCAGGTCAAAGTCCTGGCCGTCAGTGGCACGCGGGTCCCAGCCAAGGCCAATCAGTACATTGGTCAAGGTAGGGTCGGTTTTCGACAGCGAAAGGTTGCCACCTTTTTGCAGAGTCAAAGCCATGATTCGTTTATCTCCTTTATCCAGTGTTTACGCTTTTTCTTCAGCCGACTCTTCTTTACCCGGGAAGAGCAGGCTGGCAACGATACCGATCACAAGCACTACGACCACGACCAGCAGACTGGTGTTGGCGCTGATGCTGTAACCGTGATGGAACAGGTGGTCAGTTGCGTTCAAGCCCAGCTTGAGTGCGATGAAGAACAGCAGAGCAATAACTGCTTTTTCCAGGTGCACCAGGTAGCGTTTGAGGGCTTCCAGTACGAAGTACAGAGTACGCAGACCCAGAATCGCGAACAGCATGGCCGAGAACACGATCAGCGGCTCACGGCTGACAGCGATGATCGCTGGCACGGAGTCGAACGCGAACAGTACGTCGGAGATTTCAGCCACAACCAGACACAGGAACAGTGGGGTCGCGAACAGAGCGCCTTTGGCAGCCAGAGCAATACCGGCGTTTTCAGGCTTCTTGATTTCTTCTTCCAGTACCGAGCGGCGAACGAAGAAATTGCTGCCGTGCAGTTTTGGCCACACCGGGAACAGCTTCTTGGCAAAGCGATAAGCCATGTGCTGGGAGTAGTCGATCTCTTCGTCGTCGTTGTCACCGGCGCGCAACATCATGATCGCTGTCCAGGCAACAATGATCGCAAACACCACTTCGACCCACGGGCCCAGAGCCAGAAGGCCGGTACCGATGGCCACGAAAATACCGCGGAAAACGATGGCACCGATGATGCCCCAGTACAGAACGCGGTGACGCAGGCCGTCAGGGATCTTGAACCAGGTGAACAACGCCATGAATACGAACAGGTTGTCGACGCTCAGAACTTTTTCAAGTGCATAACCGGTAACGAACAGGGTGGCCACTTCAGAGCCGTGCTGAACGTACAGAAAACCGGCGAAAGCCAGCGAAATGGCGACCCAGAAAATCGACCAGGCGGACGCCTGAGCGAGAGTGATCGGCTTGTTTCCACGGTGAGAAAACATATCGATGGCCATGGCCGTAATGGCCAGGCCGATAAACACGGCCATCGTAAGTGGAGGGAAGCCTAGAGAGGTGCTTTCCATTTAACTGCGTTCCTTAGGGGTAAAATTTACAGGTCGAAATCGGACGGGTTCAGGCCAAGCTCTCGACAGATCGTGCGGCAGACTTCGCGCTCTTTCTCGTCAAAGCTGCCATCGGCACCGCCAATTGCACAGCAGACACGCACCAGCAAACGGGAGGCATCTTCTTTTTTCTTGATCTTGCCAATGGTTTTCAACGCTTCGGCACGACCAATTTCAAAATCGAACTCGAACTTCGAGCACGCTTCCTGAAAACCCTGGATGACCTCTTTCATGTCAAAGACTTTCAATTCTTGAGAGTTTTGAATGAAGCCGGCCATCTTCTGTTTTTCACTGGAGCTGATATCACCGTCGGCGGCCGATACCAGCGCACAACCCGACACTACAGCGTCCATGAATTCACGATTCTTGAACTTCGAGACTTCAGAAGCCAGTTTGTCACGCGCCGCGGTGGCGTTTGTTTTCAACCAGTCCAGCATGTCTATCTCCTGTGAGGCGGCACTGCGGCCTCAAGACTTCAGTGAGTTGTTTACTTGGAACCGGCAGCCCAGCGCATACCCCAGCCGTAGGCCTTGTCCATATTGCTGTGACCGTTATGGAAGTCCACGCAACGGGTCACTTTGACCGCGCCGTTGTCGTTTTCCAGCAAAGCGATTGCACACATGCCCTGACGGCCACCCTCTTCATTGAGGCGAACCTCGATAGGCGGCTGACCCGGCGCATGAATCGTGACCACGCCGTCGGTCTCTTTCCAGTTTGGCGCGCCTTCGTAGATGAACGCGTAAACCAGAATGCGGCGAATCTTGCTCCAGTGAGAGCCGTTGATGTGCAGCCACTCACCATCACTTACAGAGCCGGTACGGTCATCGCCCATCAACTTGATGAACGGCTCGGTGTTGAGCGAGCCAAACGAATTGCCCAGTGCTTGAACGGCCCCTTTGTGGCCATCCTGCAATTCGAACAGGCAGCCTACATCAAGGTCGATTGCATTGCTCTTCTTCATCGAGAAGAAACCGCCGCCCTTGTTATCGCTACGACGGTTCCAGTTCAGGTTGACCCTGATTTCGCCAAAACCGGCACTGGTTTTTTCCAGACTGACCGAGGCACGGGTCTTGTCGAGCGTAATCTTGCTCAGGCTCACGGTCGACTTGACCGCAGGTGCTGGCGCTGGCGCCGGAGCTGCAGGTGCAGGTGCAGGTGCAGGTGCAGGTGCAGGCTGATCCTGAGGCGCTGCGACCTCAACACCAAAATTCTTCGCCAACGGCTCAAGCCCGCCCGCGAAACCCTGAGCCACACACCGGAACTTCCAGGCGCCTTGACGCAGATAGAACTCGCCCAGAATCAGCGCTGTTTCTTTCATGCCGCTGGTTGGCAGCTCGGCCTGGATGTCGCCCGTGATGGTCAGTGCAAGTCGCGACACGCTGTCGAAGCTGGCCTTGTTCTCGTAGATGGTCGCGGTCAACGCGACTTTCTCGATGACGGCGTCCAGACGACTCGGATCAAGGCTGAACACCGCGCGGCCAGACGACGTTTCCGTCAACTGGACCGCACCGTTGTTCACGCTTTTCTGACCGTAAAAGCACATGTCATGGTCGCCACGGACCTTGCCTGAGCTTGTCAGCAGAAACGCTGAGACATCAATGTCCGCGCCCGCCAGCGGGGAGTAGTTCACCTCGACCGTCAACGGGCCGGCAGCTACCGGCGCATTTGCGCCTGGGACAAGTTGAGTCATGCGCGTACGGCTCCAATGGCCAGGTTGACCAGGTCATCTGCGGTACGGCCATTGGTGGCCTGACCCACAGCAGTGAAGTCCCAACCGCTTGCAGTGCGTGACAGGTAAGACATCACAACGCCGGTATGCCCGCCTTTTTCCGACAGATCAAAGCGACCCAGCTCGTTACGGGTGCTGAGATCGACAATACGGCAATAGGCATTGGCAACTTTTTCGAAGTTCTGGCCGGTGAACGAGTTGACCGTGAACACCAGGTACTTGACGGCTGCCGGGAGCTTTTCCAGGTCGACGCTGATGGTTTCGTCGTCGCCTGCACCTTCACCCGTACGGTTGTCGCCGGAGTGCTGAATGGCACCATCACGGGACTGCAATTGACGGAACCACACCAGATCAAGCGGCTTCTTGTCAGCGTCGAGCATGATGCACGAGGCATCCAGGTCGATATCACCGCCACCGCCACCGAGCAGTTTTCCGAAGAAACCGCTCGCTTTCTCGGGGTCCCATCCCAGGCCCATGCTGACTTTCTTAAGGCCGGTACCAGCGGTTTTCTCAAGCGAGATCGTCTGGTTTTTTGCCAAAGTGAGTGCCATTTTTAGCTCCATGTGGACTACGGAATTCGGAAAAAAGTGTTACAGCCTTACCGTGTTGAGCCATCTTTGCCATCAGGATTGTGTAACTTGGCGTTAACGGGGCCTTTGTAACGGCCTCGGCGCCATGTCGGATGGAACAGACGCCAGTGCGCATCCTGGGCAGCAGCGAGCAACTCGTGATCGCCCCGCGTGTCGCCCCAGGCGCGTACCCGGAACTGCGTAAGCGGCCCATACACACTTTCCAGACGCGATACCTTGGAGTCGCAGCGACAATTGCTGCCCTCGATCAAACCGGTAAGTTTGCCGTCGATCACTTCCAGATTGGTACCGATCAGCTCAACTTTGAGGCGGTCAGCGAACGGTTTCAAAACCATAGCAGGCGATGCTGAACATAGCGTGACAATGGCACCCTTCTCGATTTCAGCCGCGATGGACTCCAGCGCCGCTGGACGCATCAGGCGCTCCCAGTGCGACTGGCAAAAAGCCTCGGCCTTCTGCTGCAGCCATTGCGCCTCGACACCGCTCAGGAACGCCTTGATCAGGCGGCCTTTAAGCTCGTCGCGAGTCACGCGCTTGGCCAAGTAACCAAGGCTGGGCAAAACAAGCCTTGCCATGCGAACCGAGAAGGCACGCTGCCCAAAGGCAAATTTGAGGAAGGGCACGAAACTGTCGTGCCGGGTGATGGTTCCGTCGAAATCGAACACCGCCAGCAGGCGTTGCTCCACTTCGATTTCAAGGTCAGGTTCTATCATCTAGCTAACTGCCTCAGCGAGTCGAATGCTGGCATCCATGATTGAAGCGGGTGCGGATAACACTCCGTGCCATTTGGCGCGCTCCATGATGTGGGTTGCCCATTTGTAATGGGTGGCCGGTTCACACATCGCATCGTTGTACTTGAACACGGCGGGTGCAACAGAGTTCAAAATCATGCGGGCGGAATTCATGTCTTCAAGACTGACGCGGAACGCATTCTGAATGATATTGACCTGCGATGGGTGAATTGCCGTCTTGCCGACCAGACCATTGGCAATATCGAGCGCCAGTTCCTGCTCGAGAATATCCGGGGTAGCCAATTGCTCGAACACCGGGGCGGTCAAGGCAAACCCCTGCGACCCCATCACGCCGGCCAACATCGGGATGACGTAGCCCATGGGCGTGCCGTACAAGGTCATAGCTGGGTTGCGGCGCAGACCCAGACAGCCCATCAGGTCATTGCCACCGATGCGCAGGGCAATGATCCGGTCGTTGAGATTGGCTTTCAGTGCCTGCCCAAATTCGACCATCGCTGTCGGATTGAACACGTCAGGGGTTTCCAGCGTGGGCATCAGGGCCAGCGCCGGGTTGGTGACCGCCTGTTCCCAGCTCGTCAGACTGCTGAGTGAGAGCTTGGGCACCACGAAGCCGTCGACATGCGCCATCAGCGGCCAGTCATTGAGGATGCGGGCCATTGCCGCGTCACGAGGACGTACGAACAACAAAGGGCCATTGGCCGGACGGCCGCCGCGATCCTGAATACGGGTCAGCACCTGACGAAGGTTGAGCAGCGCAGTATCGACGTCGATCAGCGCAACCGCGTCTTCCAGGCACACCACCAACGAACGGAGCTCTGGCAGTTTTTCGCCGAAAACCACATCCAGAATGTCGTCACGGGTCGCGGGCATGTACAACGTCGCCCCCAGCGCATAAGGCGAGAGTATGGCCATTAGCTGAGACTCCTGATGATGGTCACCGCCCTGTAGGGCCCCAGGGCGCTGCCGACTTCTTCGACAGGGATGCCCGCTTTTTCGGTCAGATGCAGGAGCAATTGCACATCACGGTCAGTGGTGTCGCGCACCAGCACATGGTCCGGGACGCGACGCATGACAGCGCGAGTTGCTTCGGCTATGCCCGGTTTGACGCGATTGAGGTTGGTAATCCCGAAGCGCTCGGCCAGGCTGTTGACGACCTGGGACGCCTGCGCTTTGAGTTCAAGCTTTTGCTGCGGCGTCCAGGGTGTCACCGGGACTGTAGAACCCTGACGCTGGCGTTGGTTCTCGACCTGCTCGATGAAAGCCCGGGTGACGTCGTGCTGCCGAAGATGATCGTAGACCACGCAACCGTGCAAGCCACCTTCGACAGGCCAGATCGAGCGCGACACCAGCCCCGAGACCGTGGCCCCCAGGATACCGGACGGAATCACCCAGTCTTCGCAGGATGCGGCCAACCATGCGCTGCCGCACGGATCAGCCAGCACCACCAGACGCGGCTCTTCAGGGAAGCGCGTATCGCCCGCCAGACTGCGCTTGATCTCGCCCGAGATCGCGCCCTTTCCGGTCCAGCCATCGACAAATACGATGTTCTGCGCGCCGTGGGCCTTGATAATGGCCTCAAGCGCCACCGCATCAATGCCCCGGTCACGAATGATGCTGATGCCGTAGTGATGCGTTTCGCGGCCCAGCTCGATCAACGCCCTGCGCAGCAGCACGCCAAGCGGAAGCCCCGCGCGCACGAACGATACCAATGCAATTTCAGAACCTGTGCATTCCTGGTCAAGCGCGTGGGCCAGGGCCTGCACATCAGCCGCCATGCGGGCACAGTTCTGGTCGAGTGCGCGTTCGAACAGGTTCTGATGCGCCGCGCTGGGCGCCGCCTCTTCACTGATCATTTCCGAATAATGCTTTTGACGCGTCTGGATCAGACGCTCCTTTTCCTCGACGTCCGTGGTTTGTATTTCCACGCGACGCAGCAGGAAGTGAACGTCGTCCTTGAGGTAGCTGCCGCTACCGACTGTATCGAGCCCGTTAACGGGATTACTCATGCGCGGTGCCTACAAACATTTTTGCCAACTGGCTGCGGGCCGGCGTGGCCCACCAGTCGCATTCATCCATGAAACCCAGGTCGGTGATGCTGTCACCAAAACCCAGAACCGGCCGTTCACCATTGACCGCCCTGTCGCGTCGCAACCACTCCTGAACCGCATAACGCTTGGCCAGGCCATCGGGCAGAAACGCCAGGTTGTTGCCGTTACCGTGCACATGCATGCCATCGAGCAAGCCACGTGCCTGAACTTCCTCCAGCACGCGAGTGAGGATCGTGTCGTCGCTTTCGTTGTGTTTGGTCACGACATAATGGAACAGCCGGGCTTCTTCAACGACCCAGCCACGCAGCGAAACGCCCTGTTCCTGACCAATGGCCTGGGTGGTGGCGCACAGCTCGTGGAGGCGCGTCTGGTAATCGGCGAGCGTCTGCTTCATTTGCTCGTTCCAGTCCTTGTCCAGACGTCCCATGACATCAAGCATGACGCCACCATGCGAACAGATGGCGCCTGCGGTGAACGGCAGTTTGACGCGGCTGTAAGCCTCGACGCTACGCGCTGTCACCGGGACCACGTCGGAATGCGCCAGCAACCAGTGTGCAAAAGACTTCTGCACGTTGGTCATGTAGCCATTGGCGTTACCGCTGATGTCGAGGGTGGCGACGTGTTTTTCAATGTCGGCAGGGGTTTTGCGCGCGGTCTGAAACAGCGTGTCATCGAGATCGACGAAGATCAGCGGACGGTCGTTACTCATCGCAGATGACCTCGGCGTTCAGTGCGTTAATCAACTCGGCAGGCACGGCCTCCCTCGGTGTTTCGGTACAGATCAGGACCCGGTCGAACTGGCCGGGCTTGACGTTGTACAGGAAGTTGGGAATGCCCAGCCCGTAATTGTCAGAGAACGACAAGGCGTGATCAATGGCATGCCCCAGGGCAATCGGTGAACGACTCGTGGAGCTGAAGTGCACATCGGCACCGGCTTTCTCCAGCCGCTCGGCCAGCAGAAAAGGACGCCAGACGAACTCGCTGGTGCCCACCACCAGAATCCGCTCGCCCTTGCTGACCTGAATGCCTGGCGCGAGTGTGTCAGCAACTGACAACACGCCCAGCCGCCCCCAGTCATTTGCCGTAACCAGCGGCCAGTCGCCCATCGCCACGGTGCCGACTTGCGGCATGTCGGGCAGCGGCGCGCTGATGTCTTCGTCAAACGAGTAAGAGCCCTGCAGCAGCGAAACCTGTTCGGCCAGCGCACCCATTGAAATGCTGACAGCGCCTGCCGACCAGTCTGTCAGGACACACGTCACCACGCGCTCGAGCTTGTTCAATCCGGCGCCGACCAACGCCTCATGGAGATTGATGAAAGTCTTGCCGGTCGAGGCTTCGTCATCGACCAGCACCAGCGAACGAGCGCCAAGCATCATCTCACGCAGCGCCGGATCGGTCGGCAGGTGAAACAGATGCGCACTGGCGTGGCTGTGTTCTTCTTCGAAACGCGCGAATACTTCGGTGCCTGTCGGGTGTCGGGTGCTGACCATGTATAGCGCATCCGGGCGACGCTCACGGTAGGCGCGGTGCACGCCTGCACCGAGCCCTACTGCCGTCTCGGCCATGCCGATGATCAACACCGGGCCTGGCAGATCCGCCGGGATCTTGTTTGCTAGGTCTTGAAAGCTCTTGAGCATGACGCTCGGCTGGGCCGGGATGTGGCGGCCCAACACACGGGATACGAACAGAAAGGCACGCTTGGGGTTGCGCCGTTCCGCGAAGCCGAACAACGAGTCGGGAGCAATGGTTGATGAGTCGACGCTTACGTCGAGGCGACCACGAAGCAGATCAGCACGAAGCCTGGTAGGGTTGGAAAAAGCTGCGCTGCTGTCCATCGATAAATTCCTGATTAGCGGGGTCTTGACCCCAAGCGCCTGCCCTTTCGGGTGAAAATGTCAGCGCTAACTTCGGGAGGCTTCGACAAGCCAGAGCGATGACTGGGCAGCACGTGTAATTTCTGTCGTGGTGTACGTCCTTTCTGACCGCGCATGCGACGCATCAATGCGGCATGCCTGCAGAAAAGAAATCAGTAATGCGGACTTCACCGCAAAATTCATGTTTTGCCCGTCCGGCACGGTAGACGTCACCATCCCGATGACAGCTCCACCACTGTCAAACAACGGGCTACCGCTGGAGCCTGGCTGAATGGGTGCCGTGAACTGGAACAGGCTGGCATCGCTGTGCAAGCCGAACAGTCCGGATATACCGCCCTGCGTCACCTGCAGCCCGCCGCCGGAAATCGAGGCCAGCGGATAACCCAGCACGACCACGTTATCACCCGGTTCACAGCCCTGCCCTTCGCGGAATGTAACCGCAGGCAACGGCGAAGCCCCCTGCACGCGCAGCAACGCAATGTCGTTACGGCGATCAACCACCACCGGTTCGACCTTGTAACGGCCTTCCAGCGAATGAATGTGGAACACGCTCATGTCTTCGATGACGTGCGCGCACGTGATCACATGGGCAGGCCCTACCACGAAGGCCGTGCCGGTGGCCGACTGATGACCAGCACCGCCGCCAGGGCTACCCGCTGGCTTGCGCGGGTGACGGTCGTCGACTTCCAGACCGATCTTGCGTCCAAAAGCAGACAAACCGTACGCAGAGCCTTCACTCAGCGCGCGAAACTTCCATTGATCGTTACGCTTGTAAAACTCGCCGATGATGATCGCGGCTTCGCCGTTTTCACTCAGGTCGACGCGGTGTTCGATCTCGGCATCCACCTGCAGGTGCAGGCTGCCAATCTCCCGGACCGGCCCGGTGGCGGCAAACACGTAGACCATCAACAGCACACGATCACTGCCTGCCGGGAGCTGGTCCAGCTTCAGCGTACAGCCCACGTTCTGCGGGCCGCCGCTCCACTCCATCCAGTTCTGTTCCTGATGAAGAAGCGCCGGCTCGCCCATGGGCTGGCGCTTTTCATTGACCGCAAGCAACGCAACCGCAGCGTACTCACCAAAAACCGAGGATCTGCCACTCTCCAGGTTCCAGGTGCAGCGAGCGTTCGCTAAAGCGGTGTTTGCACCTGGCGCCAAGACTTTCATGCCCGATCCTCCGTGATTAGAGCGATTAGTAATAGCAAAAAACTATTATCCTGATCAAACCGTGGCCCGTACAGCCACGGTGATTGCCTTGACTCGAATATCGTCGAGCCAATGTGTTTCCGGTTCTTTCAAGCCCAACCGCCGTGCGGCAAAAATACCGGGCAGATTCATGCCTGTTTCTCGCGTGTAACCTATGCCGCCCGAGTAGCGCGGGTTGATTTCCAGCAGGCGCGGTTTGCCATCGGCGTCATCGCGGGTCTGCACATTGATCAGCCCGTCACAGGCAAAATGCTCCGCTGCGCGCACCGCCAGGTGAACCGCTTCGCTGTCGCGCTCGAAGGTCTGATTGAGGCCAAGCTTGCGCCGTCCGACAAAGGCGACAGCCTTGCCGTGCTCGCACATCATGTCCACCGAACACTCGCTGCCGGGCATATAAGGCATCAGCAACATTGGCGGACGTTCATCGGACTGGCGATAGGCATTCAGATAAGCCTGGAATGTCGCTTCGCGGGCGTCGGGATTGGCGAAACAGCGAAAATCATCAATGTCCGTTTTGAAGCGCCAGAAGCCGTGGCCGTAAATCCCGACCGTGGGTTTGATACACACCTCACCGGACGCAGAAAGCGTGTCATAGGCCGCTTGCAACTCTTCGGCATTGTGCGCCGTGATACCGGGGATGCATGCAAGACCCGCTGACTCGGCAGCGGCAGTGAAGCGGCTCTTGTCATCGACATCGATAAACGTCTGCTGCGACGTTCCGCCCGTCACGAGGTCGAAGCCTTCAGCAATGAAGCGCTCTCGCTGGGCTTCATAAAAGCTGCCGATGCGTCCGGCCACAATCACTTTGGCGCCCAGCGAGCGCGCGTTTTCGATGACCCAGTCGATGCGTTCTTCGTTATCAGTCGGTTCCTGTAACGCCACATCGGCCTGGCCGGTAATCTCCGACCGCAACTGACGGTGGGACGCGATAATCTGCACCGAGGCGGGCAAGGCATCGCGCGCGCCCATGATCACTTCACGCTGGCTGGACTGCCCTTCAAGGAACCAAATCATGTGAATCTCCGGAAGACGACTGCGCCTCGAACGGCCTTGTCGAATTTTGTAATAACTGTTTTGCTTCGAAATGTTCGGATTAGGGCAAAGTCACGCAATTTTAAACAGAGGACGCTGGTATGAAGTGGCTTAAAAGGTCGATTGGGCTTGTGGTACTCGTAGCATTCGGCATCGGCGCATTAAGCCTTTATTACGTCCTGCCGCGCCATGATGTCGTGATGATTACCGGTGTGGAAGTCAAAAGAATGGACGCCGACGGGGTGATCAACGCCGAAAACCCGGCCGATGGCCCGACCCGCGACGTGTACTTCATCAACACCGAACACCCGGACAACAAGCACGTCGTGGTCTACCGCAACGAAGACACCGGCTGGAGCTTCCCGTGGTATTTCAAATTCGACTCGGCTGATATCCAGGCCAAGGCCCAGGGTTATTCACGCGACTCACAGCAGCTCGCGCTGATCCGTTATTACGGCTGGCGCATCCAGATCCTGTCGATGTTCCCCAACGTGACCGAGATCGAAGCCGTGTCCACCCGAGACGAGCCGTTCCCGGTGTTCAACGCGATCTTCTTTGGGGTTTTGATTCTGCTGGTGCTGATGGTCGTACTGGTAATCCGCCGCCGCTTTCGCAAACAGCCGCGAGTGGATCAGGTGGTGAGGTAGGAAATCGGCTGAAACAAGCTTTTTCGGCCTGGAAACGCAAAAGCCCGATCAGTGATGATCGGGCTTTTGCAATTTTATTCGGTGAGGAGAAAATATCACACCGACCAATACATGACGATTAAACAGATCTAATTGCGCTGCTAACAAACTGGGCAGAAGATATCACACACACTTCTATCAGTTAGGTCTTACGTAACCAGCTGTTACGCAAACACCGCTGAACGTCCAGGTTGCGCCACCGCCCACGGCATTAGGTGTCAAGCTGCAAGTCTCTGTGGCCAAAATACCTTTATAGGCGTTCGGCGTAGCCGTTATCGCACCGTTAGTACCGATAGCGATAGTATTGACTGCGCCGGTTGTCACAGCAGCAGGCAACGTCACACCTACTTTTGCAGCGGTATCACATTCGGTCAGGGCCGCAGCTTGAACGGCACAAAGGCCGACTGCTGTCTTGACGGAGGCCATTGCAGCCAGAACTTCAGAGTACGCAGCTTTCTTGGTGTAGTTCTGATACGAGGGGATCGCAACCGCCGCCAAAATACCAACAATCGCCACCACGATCATCAGTTCGATCAAGGTAAAACCGTTTTGTGCTTTCATCGCTACTTCTCCGAGGCGTCAATTTTGGGTGCCTTGAGTTGACCAAAGCACATGGCATGCCAATGTGACACACCCCTCAGTTTCTGACTTAAACCGAGCTAGTCGGGTGCGTTATACACCCGGAAATTCGCAGAAACTGACAATTTTCGTCACATCACCTGTTGCCATTTGGCAGTACCCTCCGACTGGGTTATAACCCTCGCACTGTCTGTGTGTGGTGGTGTTATGCCTGATGTCGTCCTTACGGGCCTGGCCAAGCAATTGGTGTTGGCCGAGCTTCTCTCTGAAAACGCTGCGCAGCAGGCCAATCAACAGGCGCGGCTCGACAAGATTTCGCTGGTCAGTTATCTGGTGCAGCACCGTCTTGTCAAAAGCCTGACGCTGGCCGAGATGGCCTCGGACCAGTTCGGCGTGCCGTTCATGGACCTGTCCAGCCTGGACAAGGAGAGCCAGCCCAAAGGCCTGGTCAGCGAAAAACTGGTTCGCCAGCACCACGCACTGCCGCTGTGGCGACGTGGCAACAAGCTGTTCATCGGTATATCGGACCCGACCAATCATCAGGCAGTCACTGATATCCAATTCAGCACCGGCCTGACGACCGAAGCTATCCTGGTGGAAGACGACAAACTCCGGGAAGCCATCGAGAAGTTTTTTGACGCAAACAGCGGTCTCGGCGAATTGGCCGATGTGGACCTCGGTCTGGAGATAGACCCAGGGGAAGGCGAAGGCAAGGTGACTTCGCTGACCGATCAGGGAGACGCTGACGACGCGCCCGTGGTTCGTTTCGTCAATAAAATGTTGCTGGACGCCATCCGCCTCGGCTCCTCGGACTTGCACTTCGAACCCTATGAAAAGATCTTTCGCGTGCGTTTGCGCACTGACGGCATCCTGCATGAAGCCGCCAGGCCGCCGATCCACCTGGCGAGCCGGATTGCCGCGCGCCTGAAAGTCATGGCCAGCCTTGATATTTCCGAGCGGCGCAAGCCACAGGACGGCCGAGTCAAATTGCGGGTTTCCAAGAACAAAGCCATCGATTTTCGGATGAACACCCTGCCGACACTGTGGGGCGAAAAGATCGTAATGCGGATTCTCGACCCGACCAGTGCCCAGATGGGTATTGATGCGCTGGGTTACGAGCCAGAACAGAAGGCGCTGTATCTGGAAGCCTTGAAACAGCCGCAAGGCATGATCCTGGTCACCGGTCCTACTGGCTCGGGTAAAACCGTTTCGTTGTACACCGGCCTGAATATCCTCAATACAGTAGACATCAATATTTCCACCGCCGAGGACCCGGTCGAAATCAACCTCGAAGGCGTCAATCAAGTCAACATCAACCCGCGCCAGGGCCTCGATTTTTCCCAGGCGCTGCGCGCGTTCCTGCGTCAGGACCCGGACGTGATCATGGTCGGCGAGATCCGCGACCTGGAAACAGCAGAAATCGCCATCAAGGCTTCGCAGACCGGCCACATGGTGTTGTCCACCCTGCACACCAACAGCGCGGCAGAGACCTTGACCCGCTTGCATCACATGGGCGTCGCGGCGTTCAACATTGCCACGGCGATCAACCTGATCATCGCCCAGCGTCTGGCACGCAAGTTGTGTCCGCATTGCAAGAAAGAGGTTGATATCCCTCGGGAAACGCTCATTCAGGAAGGTTTCCCGGAAGAGAAGATCGGCACCTTCAAGGTCTACGGCCCGGTAGGCTGCAACCATTGCAACGGGGGCTACAAAGGCCGTTTGGGCATCTACGAAGTGGTCAAGAAAACCCCTGAGCTGGAACGCATCATCATGGAAGAAGGCAATTCGCTGGAGATTTCCCGACAGATGCGCAAGGACGGCTTCAACGACCTGCGCACCTCAGGCCTGTTGAAGGCCATGCAGGGCATCACCAGCCTTGAAGAAGTCAACCGCGTGACCAAGGATTGAGCATGGCCAGCAAGGTAGTCAAAGTCAGTGTTTTCACCTGGGAAGGCATCGACAAGAAGGGCAGCAAAATCAGCGGTGAGTTGAGCGGGCATAACCCGGCACTGATCAAGGCGCAGCTGCGCAAGCAAGGTATCAACCCGACCAAGGTTCGCAAAAAATCCGTCTCCATCTTTGGTAACGGCAAGAAGATAAAGCCGCTCGACATCGCCTTTTTCTCAAGGCAAATGGCGACGATGATGAAAGCTGGCGTGCCGCTGCTGCAGTCGTTCGACATCATCAGCGAGGGCAGCGAAAACTCGAACATGCGTACGCTGGTCAATTCCTTGAAACAGGAAGTCTCTGCCGGCAACAGCTTTGCGACGGCTTTGCGGCAAAAGCCCGAGTACTTTGACGCTCTGTTTTGCAATCTGGTGGACGCTGGCGAACAGGCGGGTGCACTGGAGAGCCTGCTGGACAGGGTCGCGACGTACAAGGAAAAGACCGAAAAGCTCAAAGCCAAGATCAAGAAGGCGATGACTTATCCAATGGCCGTAGTGATAGTTGCGGTTATCGTATCGTGCATCCTGCTCATCAAGGTAGTACCGCAGTTTCAATCCGTTTTTGCGAGTTTTGGCGCAGAGCTGCCTGCATTTACCTTGATGGTGATCTGGTTTTCAGAGGTACTACAGCGCTGGTGGCTCATTGTGCTTGCCCTGTTGGCCGGAAGCTTTTTCATGTTCAAGAGAACCTATAAGAAGTCGCAAAAATTTCGCGACGGCATCGACCGATTCCTGCTGAAAATTCCAGTTATCGGCCCGTTGATTTTCAAATCTTCCGTCGCCCGCTACGCCCGCACATTGGCCACGACTTTTGCAGCGGGTGTCCCACTGGTTGAGGCACTCGACTCAGTTGCAGGCGCCACCGGCAACGTGGTGTTCAAAAACGCAGTCAACAAGATCAGGCAAGACGTATCGACGGGCATGCAGCTCAACTTTTCCATGCGTGCGACCGGCGTATTCCCCAGCCTGGCAATCCAGATGACTGCCATCGGTGAAGAATCCGGTGCGCTGGACACCATGCTCGACAAGGTTGCGACTTATTACGAGGACGAAGTCGATAACATGGTCGACAGCCTGACCAGCCTCATGGAGCCGATGATCATGGCAGTGCTGGGGGTCGTTGTCGGCGGCTTGGTGATTGCCATGTACCTGCCGATCTTCAAACTCGGGAACGTTGTCTGACATGATTCTTCTCGATTTTCTCGCCAGTTCGATGCTGGCTTTCGTTGTGTCGGCAGGCGTGCTCGGCCTGTTGGTCGGCAGCTTCCTCAATGTGGTGGTGTATCGCCTGCCGAAAATGATGGAGCGTGACTGGAAAGCGCAGTCCCGGGAAATGTTGGGGCTGCCGCCTGAACCCGATCAACCGGTGTTCAACCTCACCCTGCCCCACTCCCGCTGCCCTCATTGCGCACACCGGATTCGCCCGTGGGAAAACCTGCCGGTCATCAGTTACCTGTTGCTGGGCGGCAAATGTTCGAACTGCAAGGCACCGATCAGTAAACGCTACCCCTTGGTCGAGCTGAGTTGCGCGCTGCTGTCCGCTTACGTCGCCTGGCATTTCGGCTTTGGCTGGCAGGCTGCTGCAATGCTGGCGTTGAGTTGGGGGCTGCTGGCGATGAGCTTGATCGACGCCGACACCCAGTTGCTGCCTGACTCACTGGTGTTGCCGCTGATGTGGCTGGGCCTGATCGTCAATGCTTTCGGCCTGTTCACTTCTCTGAACGACGCCCTGTGGGGCGCCGTTGCGGGTTATCTGGCGTTGTGGTCGGTGTTCTGGCTGTTCAAGCTGGTGACCGGCAAGGAAGGCATGGGCTATGGCGACTTCAAATTGCTGGCGATGCTGGGCGCCTGGGGTGGCTGGCAGATCCTGCCCCTGACGATACTTCTGTCGTCGCTGGTAGGCGCGGTGCTTGGGGTGATCATGATGCGCGTGCGCAAGGTTGAGTCCGGCACACCGATCCCCTTTGGTCCATATCTGGCGATCGCGGGGTGGATCGCTTTGCTCTGGGGTGGTCAAATAACCGACTCCTATCTGCAGTTTGCCGGTTTCAAATGACCCCACCCGACTCAAAACCCTGGATCCTTGGCCTGACAGGCGGTATCGGCAGCGGCAAAAGCGCGGCCGCTCAGTGCTTTATCGATCTGGGTATTCACACTGTGGACGCAGACCACGCCGCCCGCTGGGTCGTAGAGCCGGGCAGACCGGCGCTAGCGCAGATCGCGGCGCACTTCGGTGCAGGCGTGCTGCAAGCCAGCGGAGAACTGGACCGCACCGCGCTGCGCGCACTGATCTTTGAACACCCGGAGCAACGCCGCTGGCTGGAAGCGTTGCTGCACCCATTGATCAATCAGGAAATTGTCAGCTACCTCGCGCGCGCAACATCACCTTACGCCATCCTGGTGTCGCCGCTGCTGATCGAGTCGGGCCAATACCGGATGGTTCAGCGCGTGCTGGTGGTCGATGCCCCGCAGCAATTGCAGATCGAGCGCACCATGCTGCGCGACCGCTCAAGCCAGGATCAAGTGCAGGCCATTCTCAAGGTTCAGGCCACACGCGAAGAACGCGTGAGCCATGCCGACGATGTGTTGGTCAACGACCGTGATCAGGCCTGGCTCAAGAGCGAAGTCGAGCGGCTGCACCACTTTTACCTTACTTTGTGTGGAGGCCACTCATGAGCCAACCAATGACCGTTCAATGCCCAACCTGTGGCGCCCCCGTGGAATGGAGCGCAGTCAGCCCGAACCGCCCGTTCTGTTCTGATCGCTGCAAGTTGATCGACCTCGGCGCCTGGGCGTCGGAAGAACACGCCATTCCCGTCAGCCCGGACGCTGAAGACGATCTGTTCTCGGGCGATCTCGAAGCGCCGCACCGCGGCCACTGATATTCAAGACTGCCCGGAAATGCCCCTCAGTTCATCGGCACATCCCCTGTGGATGTGCCGCCCTCTTCGCGAGCAAGCTCACTCCCACAAACCGCGCTTCACTTCCATGAAGTGCGTCCCAGAACTGGGCAGTTGATTGTCAGGCTGCGGCAATCAAGGCTTTTCCAGCGCTGCACGCAGCTGCTCGGCATTGCCAAACTGCTGCTGGCTGACCAACTGCCCGTCGCGCAACTGTAACCACAGCACCTTATCGTCATCGCCAGCGTATTGCGGCACGATACGCGCGTCGCGGTCGAGCATGACGCGGTAGGTGTAGTCACGCATTTTGGGTATGGCGAACATTTTCGCGATGATGGTCGGCATCTTCTGGATGTCAGCCACAAACACGGTGTGCCGTGACTCCAGAAACCCCTTGGGCTTGTCAGCCAGAGCGGCATTTACCAGTTTGGCGGCGTCCATGCTGCGGGCGACCAGCAAGGTCTGGGTCTGGTTGTTGAGGGTGTAAGGCTGGTCGTACTGATCGAGCAACGTCCAGGAGGCGAGACGATCACCGGTTTCCAGGGCATTGGCCGTCAACGGCAGCAAAACCAGCAGCAGGATAGGCAGAAATTTCAAACGTCGACTCTCCAGAAAGCGATGTTTACAAAATCATCGCAGGCGATAAAGATGGACGGCCAGTCTACACGCACCCTTGCACTCTTCCAGTGACAGCGATTTGGACGCTAAGCTTGGCCTATGGATGACTCAGACTACTTACGCCTGTTGACGATCCAGGCTGAACAAGCCAACGCCTTTCTTTCCAATGCGCGAAAGTGGGAGCGTGAGCGATGGGTTTGTCAGCGCTTGCTGCAAGGCCTGAACATCGCGCATCGCAACGAAGACTTCACGCCTGCCGGGCAGGAGCCGCCGGACGTGCTGTTTCGTGATGCCTGCTTCGAGGTATTTTTCGTACTGGATGAAGGCCGTCGCCTGAATGACGAATGGCGCGAAGAGCTGGAGCGACGACGCAGTGCCTTTTCCCTGAGCCAACTGGTACGTCGCGAAGCAAAGCCCAAGCGCATTCCGGCCTCGGAACTGCTGAGAAGGCTCGCTCCCACGCTGCGCAAGAAGGCCCACAATTACCGCGAACGCGGCCTGGATCTTGGCGAGCTGGACATCATTGCGTTCGCCAGCCTCAAGCGTGAAGTACTCGACCTCAACAGCCATTTCCCGCCGCCCACGGAATACCTGAGGCAAGGTTGGCGCTCCCTCTCGCTGGTCGGACCGACCTTCGCTCGGGTATTGTTTGCGCATCCGGATGCCCCGGACTTTCTACGGACCAATCTGGGCCGCAGTGTCGTTTTCGATGTTGGAATCAGTTTATGAACACAGTCATGAGCCCGCTGCAGGAACTGCTGGCCAATGTTCCACAGCAAGGACGCGTGCGCTGGATTGGCGTGCGCCCTGAATCTCGTGTCGACATGATCGAGCTGGAAGCCGTTGAAGCTCGTCGCGAAGCTGGCCTGACGGGCGATCACTCACGCCCAGGCCCTCGTAATGCGCGCCAGGTGACGCTTATCCAGTGGGAACATCTGGCAGTGGTCAGCTCGTTACTGAACCGTACGGCCGACCACCCCATCGTGCCTCAGGATCTGCGGCGCAATCTGGTGATCAGTGGTATCAACCTGTTCAGCCTCAAGAACCGCCGTTTCAGGATCGGCCAGGCCATTTTCGAAACCACCGGCTGGTGCCAACCTTGCGCCCGTCTTGAACAACGCCTCGGCCAAGGGACGTTCCAGGCTGTACGTGGCCATGGCGGAATCACGGCACGAGTGTTACAAAGCGGAATCATCCGACTGGACGACACACTGCGGGTCGAACCGCTGGACGCCCATGACCCTTGGCCTGCTGGCAAACAGCAGGCCTGAGACCCTGCATAAATGAGCTGCGGCCTGAACCCACACCGCCCAAGGCGTGTCGAAGAGTCTCTTTCAACACTCTGGCCTTTCGGGCTGTGGCAGCTGTTGGTGCTATTGAGCGGCTATCGCTCCAGGCCTGCCGAGCCGTTTATCGAGCCTTCTGACGCTACGAGCTGCATTGCGCTCGCGAAGATCAGGCTCTTTCCGAATTCCTTTAACCTTCCGAGTAATCCCTATGACTCATCGCATTGTTATCGTTGGCGGCGGCGCTGGCGGACTGGAGCTGGCTACAAGCCTGGGTAAGACCCTGGGCAAGAAGGGCAAAGCCAGCATCACGCTGGTGGATGCCAACCTGACGCACATCTGGAAGCCGCTGCTGCACGAAGTGGCCGCAGGCTCGCTCAACTCCTATGAGGACGAGCTGAACTACGTGGCACAGGCCAAATGGAACAACTTCCAGTTCCAGTTGGGGCGCATGACCGGGCTCGACCGCGAGAGCCGTCAGGTGCACTTGGCCGCAACCCTGGACGAAAACGGCGCAGAGCTGGTCCCTGCTCGCAGCCTGGGCTACGACTCGCTGGTACTGGCAGTCGGCAGCACCACAAACGACTTCGGCACCAAAGGCGCAGCCGAGCACTGCCTGTTTCTGGACACCCGCAAGCAGGCAGAGCGCTTCCACCAGCAGCTTTTGAACCGCTACCTGCGTGCTCACGCCGGACAAGCGGACAGCGCTCAGGAAATCACCGTCGCCATTGTTGGCGCGGGTGCTACCGGTGTGGAACTGGCGGCCGAACTGCACAACGCTGCACACGAACTGGCTGCGTATGGCCTCGGCCAGATCAAGCCGGAGAACCTGCGCATCACCGTGATCGAGGCAGGCCCACGGGTCTTGCCCGCGTTGCCTGAGCGCATTGGCAGCCCAGTGCACAAGACGCTGCAAAAGCTCGGCGTCACGGTGTTGACCAATGCGGCTGTGAGCGAAGTGACGGCCGACAGTCTGATCACCGCCACCGGCGAAGTGATTCCGGCCACGCTGAAGGTATGGGCGGCGGGTATACGTGCCCCGGCGTTCCTGCATGAGCTGGATGGGCTGGAAACCAACCGCATCAATCAACTGCAGGTGCTGCCTACGCTGCAGACCACCCGCGATGAAAACATCTTCGCCTTTGGCGACTGCGCCGCCTGCCCGCAAAAAGGCACCGACCGCAACGTACCACCGCGCGCCCAGGCCGCTCACCAGCAAGCGTCGCTGCTGGTCAAATCGCTGGGCCTGAAGATCGAAGGCAAGGTATTGCCGGAATACACCTACAAGGACTACGGCTCGCTGATCTCACTGTCCAGCTTCTCGGCTGTCGGCAACCTGATGGGTAACCTGACGGGCAGCGTGATGCTGGAGGGCTGGCTAGCTCGGATGTTTTACGTGTCGCTGTACCGCATGCACCAGATGGCGCTGTACGGCATGTTCCGCACTTTGATGCTGATGCTGGGAAGCCGAATCGGTAAAGGCACCGAGCCGCGAATGAAACTGCACTGATCTTCGTTGCAAGGGGCGTCTGACCGAGAGGTCAGGCGCCGTGTCAACTGTCACCATCGATCCAAAGCCCAAATTTCAGGCAACAAAAAAGGCGTCCCGAAGGACGCCTTTTTTGTTGGACTCAAAACAACTGTTTTTGAATCCTGGATTTTCTACCCTGATACAGCTGGGCGAAAATGGTCGGGGTAAGGGGATTCGAACTCCTGACATCCTGCTCCCAAAGCAGGCGCGCTACCGGACTGCGCTATACCCCGATGATGCTAAAAAGCACCTCCGAAGAGGCGCTTTTTACTTGGGTGATGCTTTTGGCATCACTCCCTAAGATCCAACCAGATACAAACTGGCTAAAAATGGTGGGTCGTGTGGGATTCGAACCTACGACCAATTGGTTAAAAGCCAACTGCTCTACCAACTGAGCTAACGACCCAAATATGGTCGGGGTAAGGGGATTCGAACTCCTGACATCCTGCTCCCAAAGCAGGCGCGCTACCGGACTGCGCTATACCCCGATTGAAACTGCATTGAAGCTGTGAAATCTGGCTCCACGACCTGGACTCGAACCAGGGACCCAGTGATTAACAGTCACTTGCTCTACCAACTGAGCTATCGCGGAACTATCATTTCAGATTCAACGTTACCACTTGTAGCCTTGAAATCACTTCGCTGTTAACTCGTTGATTTCAATCTCATCGACCTTTGCGCTTCGTTTGTATCGTTGCGTTCACGTCTCTGAGGCGCGCTATTCTACAATTTTAAAAACACCTGTCAACCCTCTAAATTGCTTTTTAAGACAATGATTTGCGATTTTTTTTCAGAAGGTCATTTGAGCCTGATTTTGCAGACTCAAACGCTGACAGTCAAAGGGGCTCTCGTCCTGAGAGCCCTCTATATAGCAACCTGCGAGGCGGTCAGACGAAAACGATCTCGTCGTCCACCACGTTGCCGGTGATGCCGGTACCCGGCACGAAGCCTCCTGACAGGATCAATTGCGCGAGCGGGTTTTCGATCCAGCGCTGGATGGCACGCTTCAACGGCCGCGCGCCATACACCGGGTCGTAGCCCACCGCGATCAGCTTGTCCAATGCCTCCGGGCTCAGCGTCAAGCTCAGATCGCGCTCGGAGAGCCGCTTGCGCAGACGGTCCAGCTGGATATCGGTAATGCCGGCGATCTGATCGCGAGCCAACGGTTCGAAAATCACCACCTCATCGATCCGGTTGATGAACTCGGGACGGAAGTGCGAGCTGACGGCATCCATTACCGCAGCGCGTTGCGCCTCTCGGTCACCGACCAGCTCCTGAATCTGCGCAGAGCCCAGGTTTGAGGTCATTACGATAACGGTATTGCGGAAATCCACCGTCCGGCCATGGCTGTCTGTCAGGCGTCCGTCTTCGAGCACTTGCAGGAGGATGTTAAAGACATCCGAATGCGCTTTCTCGACCTCATCCAACAGGATCACCGAATACGGCTTGCGACGCACAGCCTCGGTCAGGTAACCACCTTCTTCGTAGCCGACATAACCTGGCGGCGCACCGATCAGGCGAGCCACGGAATGTTTCTCCATGAACTCGGACATGTCGATCCGCACCATTGCCTCTTCAGTGTCGAACAGGAACTCGGCCAGCGCCTTGCACAGCTCGGTCTTGCCCACACCGGTAGGGCCGAGAAACATGAACGAACCGCTCGGACGATTTGGGTCGGACAACCCGGCACGCGAGCGACGAACTGCGTTGGATACCGCAACCACAGCCTCTTCCTGACCAATCACGCGGTTGTGCAGCAGGGTTTCCATCTTGAGCAGCTTCTCGCGCTCACCTTCAAGCATTTTGGACACAGGAATCCCGGTCCACTTGGAAACCACTTCGGCAATTTCTTCCTCAGTGACCTTGCTGCGCAGCAACTGATTCTCAGGCTTGCCATGCTGGTCGACCATTTGCAGGCTGCGCTCCAGGTCTGGGATGATCCCGTATTGCAGCTCAGCCATGCGATTCAGATCGCCACGACGGCGTGCGGCCTCCAGCTCTTGACGAGACTGCTCGATCTTCTGCTGGATTTGTGCAGAACCTGTGACCTCGGCCTTCTCGGAGGTCCAGACTTCTTCGAGGTCCGCGTATTCCAGTTCAAGCCGCTGGATTTCATCCTGCAGTTTCTCGAGACGCTTGATCGCTGCTTCGTCTTTTTCTTTCTTCAGGGCCTGGGATTCAACCTTGAGCTGAATCAGGCGTCGCTCAAGACGGTCGAGCACTTCCGGCTTGGAATCGATTTCCATGCGGATCCGGCTGGCTGCCTCGTCGATCAGATCGATGGCCTTGTCCGGCAACTGACGATCGGTGATATAGCGGTGGCTCAGCTTGGCTGCGGCAATGATCGCCCCGTCGGTGATCGCCACCTTGTGGTGAACCTCATAGCGCTCTTTGAGGCCACGCAGAATCGCAATGGTGTCTTCCTCACTGGGCTCGTCCACCAGCACTTTCTGGAAGCGTCGCTCAAGCGCCGCGTCCTTCTCTATATATTGACGGTACTCATTGAGCGTTGTGGCACCCACACAGTGCAGCTCGCCACGCGCCAGCGCTGGCTTGAGCATGTTGCCCGCGTCCATGGAGCCTTCGCCCTTGCCGGCGCCGACCATGGTGTGCAGCTCATCGATAAACAGGATGATCTGACCTTCCTGCTTGGACAGCTCGTTGAGCAACGACTTCAAGCGCTCTTCGAACTCACCACGGTATTTGGCGCCCGCAATCAGCGCGCCCATGTCCAGCGACAGCAAACGCTTGCCACGCAGGCCATCCGGCACTTCGCCATTGATGATGCGCTGCGCGAGCCCTTCAGCAATCGCGGTCTTGCCCACACCCGGCTCACCGATCAGAACCGGGTTGTTCTTGGTGCGGCGTTGCAATACCTGAATGGTGCGGCGAATCTCGTCATCGCGGCCGATCACTGGGTCCAGCTTGCCTTCCTCGGCACGCTTGGTCAGGTCGACCGTGTACTTGTCCAGTGCCTGGCGCGACTCTTCGACGTTGGGGTCGTTTACTGCCCCACCGCCACGCAAATTATTGATGGCATTTTCCAACGCCTTCTTGCTGACGCCCTGCCCCAGCAGCAATTTGCCGAGCTTGCTGCTCTCGTCCATTGCTGCGAGCAATACCAGCTCGCTGGAAATGAACTGATCGCCCTTCTGCTGCGCCAGGCGGTCTGCCTGATTGAGCAGACGCGCCAGGTCCTGCGACATGTTGACGTCGCCGGTCGGGTTCTGGATTTTTGGCAACTGGTCGAGCTCTTTGCTCAACTCTTTGCGCAGGCTGTTGATGTCAAAGCCCACTTGCAGCAACAGCGGCTTGATCGAACCACCCTGCTGCTCAAGCAATGCCTGCATCAGGTGCGCAGGCTCGATGGCGGGATGATCGAGGCCCACCGCCAGAGATTGAGAATCGGATAACGCTAACTGTAATTTGCTGGTCAATCTATCGATACGCATGAGTCACCTTCCTTTGAAGCAGGCCGGAGCAATGAACACACCTATAAAGAAAACCTGCTGGATTGCCTGTTAAATGCGGACGATTCTGCGTGTTTCAAGACTGAGTCAGTTGATGCAGATCACCCTCATGTCAGGCAAGACTAGCTGGCTTGCGCAAATGAGCGTTTGATCAGGTGCGATCAATCCAGATCAAGGACGCGAAGCGACCCGTGCGGGCGCTGCGGCGATAGGAAAAGAAGCGAGGGTCAGTGAATGTATCCAGCCCGCCACCATAAACGGCGGTGATGCCATGGTCCGCCAGCCTTGTACGGGCAAGCGCATAGATGTCAGCCATGTAACGCCCGGCGTTCACGCTGGCGACAAACGCCTCGGCTGTTTCGGGATGACTGGCCATGAAAGCTTCGCGGACTTCCGGCCCTACCTCGAACGAGGGCTGGCCGATTGCCGGACCGAGCCAGACCAGCACTTCGGCCGGCGCAACCTGCAGACTGTCGGCAGTCGCCTCCAGCACGCCAGCCGCCAGACCCCGCCAACCCGCATGGGCGGCCGCGACCCTCGTGCCGTCACGACGACAAAACAGCGCAGGCAGGCAATCGGCGGTCATGATCGTGCATGCCAGGCCAGCAACGTCTGTCCAGCTGGCATCCGCTTCGATAACACGGGATGGATCGGCGTGAGCAACCGCCACACCGTGCACCTGACTCAGCCAGGCAGGCTGTATGTGAAGTCTTGAGGTCAGTTGCAGACGATTGCTGGCCACGGCCTGCGGGCTGTCACCCACATGATCGCCCAGATTGAGGCTGTCGAACGGGGCCAGACTGACCCCGCCCGAGCGGGTGGTGACACAGGACTTGATCTGCGCTGGCGCTGGCCAGTCAGGAATCAGCCAGTCATTCACCCGATGAACGCCTCGCGGTCCTGCTTGAGCAGCGACAGCAACCAGACGAAGTCGTCCGGCAGTGGCGATTCCCAGCTCATGCGCTTACCGGTGATCGGGTGATCCAGCTCGAGGAAGCGAGCGTGCAACGCCTGACGCGGGAATGTCTTGAGGGAGTCGACCATGGTCAGACTCGCAGCAGGCGGGATGCGGAAACGACCACCGTAGGCCGGATCGCCGACCAGCGGATAGTTGATGTGCGCCATGTGCACGCGAATCTGGTGGGTGCGGCCGGTTTCCAGCTTGACCCGCACATGGGTATGCGAACGGAAGCGTTCCAGCACGCGGTAATGACTCACCGCCTGCTTGCCGCCTTCCATCACCGCCATGCGCTGGCGTTGCTGGCCATGACGGCCAATCGGGGCGTCAATCTTGCCACCGGCCGTTACCACACCAATCACGATGCACTCATAGATGCGGCTGACACTGCGGCTTTGCAGCTGAGTGACCAGTTGCGTCTGTGCCTGGATCGTCTTGGCGACCACCATCAGACCAGTGGTGTCCTTGTCGAGACGATGCACGATGCCAGCGCGCGGGACATTGATGAT
Source organism: Pseudomonas californiensis (assembly GCF_021147775.1). Lineage (GTDB taxonomy): Bacteria > Pseudomonadota > Gammaproteobacteria > Pseudomonadales > Pseudomonadaceae > Aquipseudomonas > Aquipseudomonas californiensis. The sequence continues at coordinate 30,672 of NZ_JAGTPK010000005.1, read as the reverse complement.
GTCCGGCACGTGGTGCAGCAATGCATTGAGCAGCGTGCCATCAGCGTGACCCGCAGCCGGGTGCACCACCAGACCGGCAGGCTTGTTGATGACGAGGATCTGATCGTCTTCATAGATGATGTCGAGCTCGATGTCCTGAGCAAGCCATTCACCCTGGGCCTCCTGCTCGGCAATCAGCTCGAGAACAGCGCCGCCATGCACGATGTCACGTGGGCGCAGAACGCCACCGTCCACAGTCAGGCGACCGTCCTTGATCCAGGCGGAAAGGCGCGAGCGCGAGTGCTCAGCGAATAATTGTGCGGCGACTTGATCGAGGCGTTGACCACCCAATTCGGACGGCACCTCTGCGCGGAGTTCTATATTTTCGGACATGACCAGACTAGGTGGCGGCTAGCCTTTGGTTTCGGCAGCGCGCTTGTGGTTAAATACGGCGTCTTTTGTCCCGCTGGTATCGCGGGGCGCTCATCATAACAGGACGGCCCCGCCCAAGACAGCAGGCCGTTATAGGGACGCAAGCCGCCATGCAAGTGAAACACCTGCTGCTGATCGCCATCCTCGCATTGACTGCGGCCTGTTCGTCGAAGGAAGTCATCGACGAAAACCTCAGCGAAGTCGAGCTGTACCAGCAGGCGCAGGCCGACCTGGGCAATAACAGCTATAACAGCGCCACTGAGAAGCTCAAGGCGCTGGAATCCCGCTATCCGTTCGGTCGCTATGCCGATCAGGCCCAGCTCGAGTTGATTTACTCGAACTACAAGAACGGTGAACCCGAAGCGGCAAAATCCGCTGCCGAGCGTTTCATCCGCCTGCATCCGCAGCACCCGAACGTCGATTACGCCTATTACATGAAGGGTCTGACCTCCTTCGACCAGGACGTTGGCCTGCTGGCGCGCTTCCTGCCGCTGGACCAGACCAAGCGCGACCCGGGTGCCGCTCGCGACTCATTCAACGAGTTCGCCCAGTTGACCAGCCGCTTCCCGAACAGCCGTTATTCACCCGATGCCAAGCAACGCATGATCTACCTGCGTAACCTGCTGGCCTCGTATGAAATTCACGTAGCCGACTACTACCTGACCCGTCAGGCCTATGTCGCCGCCGCCAACCGCGGCCGCTATGTGGTGGAAAACTTCCAGGAAACGCCTTCGGTCGGTGACGGCCTGGCGGTAATGGTCGAGTCCTATCAGCGTCTGCACCTGGACGATCTGGCAGCGACCAGCCTTGAAGTGCTGAAAACCAACTACCCGAACCATCCACAGCTTGCCAACGGCGAGTTCACTCCGCGTGAGGCCGAGGCCGACAACCGTTCGTGGCTGTCGAAGGCGACACTGGGCATGATCAGCGGCAGCGCTCCATTGCCACCGGGCCAGACCCGTGCCGATCAGGACATCAAGAAGCAGTATCAGGACGCCAAGGACTCGATCCCGAAAGAGTTGCTGCCAGAAAACCAGGCAGAGCTGGATGAGCAGGCCGAGAAAGAAGCTGAAGCGAACGGCACCAAAAGCCGCTCCTGGTTCAGCTACATGACACTGGGTCTGTTCGACTGATACATGCGTGACCAAAAAGAGGCCTTCGGGCCTCTTTTTTTATGTGCCGAAAAAACTCAGTCAAACCTGCACCAGTCCCGTCACAAAAAAATCCTTCGTACCCTGCCGTAGACGTAGATTTGTCGCTGTCACCGCGCCTGCAGCTTGGCTACACTGCGCAATCTCAACTCATTAAGCTGGTAGTCATGGTTCGCTTATTAATGTGGGCCGCGTTGATCGCGGCGGTGATCTGGTTCGTCAAGCGCCTGCTCAACCCTCCGAAACCGTCCCGTGCCCAGCCGCCCGAGAACGTCGCCGCACCCATGGTGCGTTGCGCGCATTGCGGCGTTCACCTTCCGCGTGATCGCGCCATCAACCAGGAACCTCAGTGGTACTGCAGCGAGGCGCACAGGCTAGAAGGCCCAGCGGCACGTGACCGCTGAGACTCTTTCTCTAGGTAGCCCACAGGCGCAACGGATTCTGCGGCTGTACCATCTTTATCGGCTGACCATCGGCGTAGTGCTGGTCCTGTTGATTTCCAGCAGTCTGGATACCGAACTTCTGCAACTGGCCAACCCGAACCTGTTTCGCTCGGGATGCTGGTTGTATCTGGTATTCAACATTCTGGTCGTGGTCCTGCTGGAACGCCCCAGCCGCCAAGGCCAGCTGTTCACCCTCGCAATGACCGACGCCTTCATGCTGTCGGGCCTGTTTTACGCAGCAGGCGGCCCGTCGAGCGGGATCGGCAACCTGCTGATTGCCTCGGTGGCAATCAGCAACGTGCTGCTGCGCGGCCGTATCGGGCTGCTGATCGCAGCCGTGTCAGCCATCGGCATCATTTACCTGACGTTCTACATCAGCTTCAGTACCCCGGCAGTTTCCAATGACTACGTGCAGGCTGGCTCATTGGGCGCCCTGTGCTTTGCCGCCGCGCTGCTGGTGCAAGCGTTGACCGCACGCATGCAGGTCAGCGAAGTACTCGCGGAACAGCGCGCCGCCGATGTCGATAACCTTGAAGAGCTGAATGCGCTGATCCTGCAACGGATGCGGACCGGCATTCTGGTGCTCGACGCCCGGCGTCAAGTATTGCTGGCCAATCAGGGGGCGCTGAACCTGTTGGGGCACGACGACCTCGTCGGCCGTGTCATTGATGACTATTCGCCCCAACTCGTGGCTCGCCTGCGCCACTGGTTGATCAACCCGATCAGGCTGCCGCAAAGCATTACCACTTCCCTGCTCGGGCCCGAGCTGCAACCGAGTTTTGCCGCTCTCAACCGTGGCGACCAGCGCCAGACGCTGATCTTTCTGGAGGACCTGTCGCAGGTTGCCCAGCAGGCTCAACAATTGAAGCTCGCGGCCCTCGGCCGCCTGACCGCCGGCATTGCCCACGAAATACGCAACCCACTGGGTGCAGTCAGCCATGCGGCGCAGTTGCTCAACGAATCCGAAGAGCTCACCGCGCCGGATCGTCGTCTGGGGCAAATCATTCAGGACCAGTCGCGGCGCATCAATCTGGTCATCGAAAACGTCCTGCAACTGTCGCGCACGCGCGAAGCCGAGCCTGAATTACTGGATCTCAACGCATGGCTGGAGCGCTTTGTAACGGACTGGCGCAGTTCTGCGCCGCCGAGCCAGACGGTCCACATGGAGGTCGTTGCGGGAACGCTGACCACCCACATGGACCCGGAACAACTCACTCAGATCATGACCAATCTGGTGCAGAACGGCTTGCGCTACAGCGGCAGAGTGAATGCCTCGGCTCAGGTCTGGCTCAAGCTCTATCACCATTTGAAAAACGATCTGCCGACGCTGGAAGTGCTGGACGATGGCCCTGGCGTCAGCGAGGCGCATCTGACGCGGCTCTTCGAGCCGTTTTTCACGACCGAAAGCAAAGGTACGGGCCTTGGGCTTTATCTCTCGCGGGAGCTGTGCGAAAGCAATCAGGCGCGACTGGATTACACTCTTCGGGAAGGCGGCGGCAGTTGTCTGCGGATTACCTTCGCCCACCCGTTCAAACCGAGTTGAACATGACCTCACGGCAAAAGATCCTGATCGTCGACGATGAGCCGGACATTCGCGAACTCCTGGAGATCACTCTGGGACGAATGAAGCTCGACACCCGCAGCGCCCGCAATGTCACCGAAGCCCATGACTGGCTTGCTCGAGAAACCTTCGACCTGTGCCTGACCGACATGCGCCTGCCAGACGGCAACGGGCTGGAGCTGGTGCAGCATATCCAGCACAGTCACCCGCATGTTCCGGTGGCCATGATCACCGCGCATGGCAGCCTGGATACGGCTATTCACGCTTTAAAGGCAGGCGCGTTCGACTTTCTGACCAAACCGGTGGACCTCGGCAGGCTGCGCGAACTGGTCAACAGCGCGTTGCGACTCAATCTCGGTGTTCAGCCGGTGCGCAGTATCGACAGCCGCCTGCTTGGCGATTCGCCACCGATGCGCACGCTGCGTAACCAGATCGGCAAACTCGCCCGCAGTCAGGCGCCGATTTACATCAGCGGCGAGTCGGGCAGTGGCAAGGAGCTGGTGGCAAGGCTCATTCATGAACAGGGCCCGCGCATTGAAAAACCCTTCATTCCGGTCAACTGCGGCGCGATCCCGTCTGAACTGATGGAAAGTGAATTTTTTGGCCACCGCAAAGGCAGCTTCACTGGCGCCCACGAAGACAAACCCGGTCTTTTTCATGCCGCAAACAACGGCACGCTGTTTCTCGACGAAGTGGCCGACCTGCCGCTGAACATGCAGGTAAAGCTGCTGCGCGCCATTCAGGAGAAATCCGTGCGCAGCGTGGGAGGCCAGCAGGAACAGGTGGTTGACGTACGTATCCTGTGCGCGACGCACAAGGACCTCAGTGTGGAAGTCGCCGCCGGACGCTTCCGTCAGGATTTGTACTACCGCCTGAACGTGATCGAGCTGCGTGTGCCCTCTCTGCGCGAGCGCCGCGAGGACATCGACCAGTTGGCGGCCAGCGTCCTCAAACGGCTGGCGGCCAACAGCGGGCAACCCTTGGCCCGCCTGCATGACCAGGCGCTGGATACGCTTAAAAGCTATCGTTTCCCCGGCAACGTGCGCGAGCTGGAAAACATGCTGGAGCGCGCGTACACGCTGTGCGAGAACGACGAGATTCATGCGGGAGATCTGCGCCTGGCCGAGTCTGCGGCTGCGCAGGAGAGCGACGGCCATAACCTGGCGAACATCGATAACCTCGAAGATTACCTGGAAAAAATCGAGCGCAAGCTGATCCTGCAGGCCCTTGAAGAAACCCGCTGGAACCGCACGGCGGCTGCGGATCGGCTGGGCCTGTCGTTCCGATCCATGCGCTACCGTTTGAAAAAGCTGGGGCTGGAGTAAGCCTCGCGCAAACACTACGACAGATACCTGCGTAATCGTGACCAAATAACCATAAAGTCACTCATTGTCCACATTCAAGAATGACAGTAAGCTGCGAACCATGAGTAAAACAGACAGTAATTCAACCCCGGCCCGTGGCCCCGTCGATCACGAAGTGCGCCAACAGATCGTGATCGCAGCCACGGAACACTTCAGCCAATACGGCTACGGCAAAACGACCGTCTCCGATCTGGCCAAGGCCATTGGTTTCTCCAAGGCCTACATCTACAAGTTTTTCGAGTCCAAGCAGGCCATCGGCGAGATGATCTGCGCCAATTGCCTGAGCGGTATGGAGGCGCAAATCAGAGCCGCGGTCCTGGAAGCGGATCACCCTCCTGAAAAGCTGCGCAGACTCTTCCAGAGCATCGTCGAGGCCAGCGTCCAGCTGTTTTCCCAGGACCGCAGGCTTTACGAGATCGCCACGTCGGCAGCGACCGAACGCTGGCAAGCGACGCTTGATTACGACAGTCGCATCCGCGCATTGCTGCAGGACATTCTGCAGGAGGGCCGTAACGCGGGGGACTTCGAACGCAAGACACCACTCGACGAAGCCGTGATGGCGATCTATCTGGTCATCCGCCCTTTCGTCAATCCACTGCTGTTGCAGCACAGCTTCGATTACACCGAAAAGGGGCCAAACCTGCTATCCAGCCTGGTACTGCGCAGTCTCTCGCCGTAAATCAATCGAAAGTGACTATTGACTAAATTGGTCACTAGAATCAAAGTGCGGGTCTCGTTCACTGCGTTTATGGGACTCCCATGCTCCAGCGCCGCCTCGCTTTGCCCGCCCTTCTCTGCGCACTGCCGTTTGCGCTGATTGCCTGCGGTGAAAAACCTCAAACCGATCCACGCACTCAAGCTCCGCTGGTGCGCACGGCTGCTGTAGCAGTGGCAACGCTTGCGCCCAGAACCTTCACAGGCACCGTCGCGGCTCGCGTGCAGAGCGACCTCGGCTTTCGCGTTTCCGGGAAAGTGCTGGAGCGATTCGTCGATACCGGGCAGACCGTCAGACGCGGCCAGCCGCTAATGCGTATCGACCCTGCCGATCTGAATCTCGCTGCGCAAGCACAACGCCAGATGGTTTCCGCAGCGCGAGCGCAGGCACGGCAAACAGCCGATGAAGAAGCCCGGTACAGAAATCTGCGCGGCAGCGGCGCGATTTCGGCATCCACCTACGACCAGATCAAGGTTGCAGCAGACACTGCCAAGGCCCAGCTCAGTTCGGCAGAGGCTCAAGCCGAAGTCGCCGTCAATGCGACCCGCTACGCGGCCCTGGTAGCCGACGCGGACGGTATTGTCATGGACACCCTGGCAGAGCCCGGTCAGGTCGTCAGCGCGGGACAGGTGGTGGTGCGTATCGCGCATGCCGGTCCACGCGAAGCGGTCATCCAGTTACCGGAAAGCCTGCGGCCGGCAATCGGCTCATTGGCCCAGGCCACGCTTTACGGTCAGCAGGGAATCAGCGCGCCCAGCCAACTGCGACAGCTGTCGGATGTCGCCGACCGCCAGACACGCACGTTTGAAGCGCGATATGTCCTGGAGGGCGCAATGGCCAGTGCGCCACTGGGCACGACCATCACATTGCAGATCGCAAGTGCGAACACAGCGCCCGAAAACGGCTTGCAGGTACCGATCGGCGCTCTGTACGACGCGGGCAACGGCCCTGGCGTCTGGGTCGTTCAAGGCGAACCCAGGCAGGTCAAATGGACACCCGTCGTGGTGCAGCAGCTGGATGACGAGCATGCGCGCATCACCGCTCAGCTCAAGCAAGGCGACCGCATCGTCTCGCTCGGCGCGCACCTGTTACGTGAGGGGCAGCCCGTGCGCGTCGCAGACCAAAGTGCCGTTGCAGCGGCAGCGGGAGTCAGTCCATGAGCGAGCGACCCTTCAATCTGTCCGCTCTGGCTGTACGTGAGCGCTCGGTTACCCTGTTTCTCATCTGCCTGATTTCGCTGGCTGGACTCATTGCGTTTCAAACTGGGCCGCGCGGAAGACCCAGCCTTCACGGTCAAGGTGATGACCATAGTGACGGTCTGGCCAGGGGCAACAGCTCAGGAAATGCAGGATCAGGTTGCCGAGAAAATCGAGAAGCGCATGCAGGAATTGCGCTGGTATGAGCGCACCGAAACCTACACCCGGCCGGGCCTGGCCTTTACTGCCCTGACACTGCTCGACAGCACACCGCCGTCGCAAGTGCCAGACGAGTTCTACCAGGCACGCAAGAAGATCAGTGACGAGGCCATGACACTGCCGTCTGGCGTGATCGGACCGATGGTCAACGACGAGTATTCTGACGTCACCTTCGCTCTGTTCGCACTCAAGGCCAAGGGCGAACCACAGCGCTTACTGGTGCGCGACGCGGAAAAGCTGCGTCAGCGACTGCTGCACGTGCAGGGCGTCAAGAAGGTCAACATTGTGGGTGAGCAGCCCGAGCGTATCTATGTCGAGTTTTCTCATGAGCGCCTGGCGACACTGGGCATCAGCCCGCAAACCGTATTCGCCGCACTCAATAACCAGAACGCACTGACGCCAGCTGGCTCCGTTGAAACCCGCGGACCACAGGTGTTCCTGCGCCTGGACGGCGCGTTCGACGAGTTGCAGAAGATTCGTGACACGCCCGTTATTGCCCAGGGTCGCACGTTGAAACTGTCCGACATCGCCACCGTCAAGCGCGGATACGAAGACCCCTCGACCTTTATGATTCGCAGCGGCGGCGAACCCGCATTGCTGCTGGGCATTGTGATGCGCGATGGCTGGAACGGTCTTGATCTGGGCGCGTCGCTGGACAGTGAAGTGGGTGCGATAAACGCCGAGCTACCGCTGGGCATGAGCCTGAGCAAGGTCACCGATCAGTCCGTCAATATCAGCTCATCCGTCGATGAGTTCATGATCAAGTTCTTCGTCGCCCTGCTGGTGGTGATGCTGGTGTGCTTCATGAGCATGGGCTGGCGCGTTGGCGTGGTGGTTGCGGCCGCTGTGCCACTGACGCTGGCGATGGTGTTCGTGATCATGGCCATGACCGGCAAGAACTTTGACCGCATCACCCTGGGTTCGCTGATTCTGGCACTGGGCCTGCTGGTGGATGACGCCATCATCGCCATCGAAATGATGGTGGTAAAAATGGAGGAAGGCTACGACCGGATTGCCGCGTCTGCCTATGCCTGGAGCCACACGGCCGCGCCCATGCTTTCGGGTACGCTGGTGACCGCGGTCGGCTTCATGCCCAACGGTTTCGCACGCTCTACGGCGGGTAAATACACCAGCAACATGTTCTGGATCGTCGGCATCGCGCTGATCGCTTCATGGATCGTCGCGGTGGTGTTTACTCCGTATCTGGGCGTCAAGCTGCTGCCTGAGGTCAAACAGGTCGAAGGCGGTCACGAGGCACTCTACGACACGCCCCGCTATAACCGCTTTCGTCGGTTGCTGGGCAGTGTCATCGAGCGCAAATGGCTGGTGGCAGGGTCGGTCACCGGGCTGTTTGTTCTGGCGGTGCTCGGCATGGGCATGGTGAAGAAGCAGTTCTTTCCTGTGTCCGATCGCCCCGAAGTGCTGGTCGAAGTACAACTGCCCTATGGCACGTCAATCGCTCAGACCAGCGCTGCAGCCGCCAAAGTGGAGGCATGGCTGGCGGGGCAGGAAGAAGCCAAAATCGTCACCGCTTATGTTGGCCAGGGTGCGCCGCGCTTTTACATGGCGATAAGCCCGGAGTTGCCCGACCCGTCATTTGCCAAAATCGTCGTCCGCACTGACAGCCAGGAACAGCGAGAAACACTCAAACATCGTTTGCGTCAGGCCATCGCCGACGGTCTGGCCTCCGAGGCTCGAGTGAGGGTTACGCAACTGGTATTCGGCCCTTACTCACCCTTCCCGGTTGCTTATCGCGTCACTGGGCAGGACCCGGCCACGCTTCGCAGCATTGCTGCGGAAGTGGAGCAGGTCATGACAGCCAGCCCCATGATGCGTACGGTCAACACCGACTGGGGCACGCGCACGCCGACACTGCATTTCACGTTGCAACAGGACCGGATTCAGGCCTTGGGCCTGACATCGAGTGACGTCGCCCAGCAGTTGCAGTTTCTGTTGAGTGGCCTGCCAGTGACGGCTGTGCGTGAGGACATTCGCACGGTGCAGGTTGTGGCGCGCTCGGCCGGTGATATCCGCTTCGATCCGGCCAGAGTCATGGACTTCACGCTGGCTGGCGCTGACGGCCAGCGCATTCCGCTGTCGCAGGTCGGAACGGTCGAGGTGCGCATGGAGGAGCCGATCATGCGCCGACGTGACCGCATGCCGACCATCACCGTGCGTGGTGATATCGCCGACGGGCTGCAACCGCCGGATGTCTCCACAGCGATCAGCCAGCAGTTGGAGCCGATCATGGCAAAACTGCCGAGCGGCTACGGTATCGTACAAGCGGGCTCGATCGAAGAGTCAGGCAAGGCTATGGCGGCAATGCTGCCGCTGTTTCCAATCATGCTGGCGATGACGCTGATCATTATCATTTTGCAGGTTCGCTCGATCTCCGCCATGGTCATGGTGTTTCTGACCAGCCCGCTGGGCCTGATCGGCGTGGTGCCTACGCTGATCCTCTTTCAGCAACCGTTCGGCATCAATGCGCTGGTAGGGCTTATCGCGCTGTCCGGCATTCTGATGCGCAACACGCTGATTCTGATCGGGCAGATACACCATAACGAACAGGAAGGGCTGGCTCCGTTTCAGGCGGTGGTCGAAGCTACGGTGCAGCGGGCTCGACCGGTGATACTGACCGCAATGGCGGCGATTCTGGCATTCATACCGCTCACCCATTCAGTGTTCTGGGGCACCCTTGCTTACACCTTGATCGGCGGCACCTTCGCCGGCACCGTCATGACCCTGGTGTTTTTGCCAGCCATGTACGCAATATGGTTCAAGATCAGACCAGAACCAGCGGCGCCACACGCCCCGCAGGCGCATACGGCGCAGGGTCAATGATCGGCGCACACTCCAGCAGCAAGTCGGTGATCAACTGGCACGAGGCAGGTGCCAGTACCAGACCATTGCGGTAATGCCCGCAGTTGAGCCACAACCCCTCAAAACCAGCGACCGGCCCGATGAAGGGAATACCTTCAGGCGAGCCGGGACGCAGGCCCGCCCACTGGGCAATGGGTTCGGCATTTGCCAGTTCGGGAATCAGTTCGATGGCTGAAGCCTTGAGGCTAGCCAGCGCGACATCGGTTGGCGTCTTGTCGAAGCCTTCGTGCTCCAGCGTACTGCCGATCAAGATATGACCATCGCGACGCGGGATCGCATATCGCCCCTTCGCCAGTACCATACAGGGTAGAAAGTCAGAGGCACACTTGTAGAGAATCATCTGCCCCTTGACCGGCTCGACCGGCAAGTCGAGCCCCAGCGTTCTGAGCAGTTCACCGCTCCAGGCGCCAGCGGCCAGGATCACACGGTCACCTATTACGTTGCCGGATGGAGTGCTGACGCCCAGCACGCGATCACCTTCACGCACGAAGCCGCTGACCTCGCACTGCTCACGAATCTCGACATTGGGCAGCGCGAGCAAGGCCGCCTTGAGTGACTTGACCAGCCTCGGGTTACGCACATTGGCCACGTCAGCCATGTGGATGGCGCGTGAATACCCTGCACCCAGCACGGGCACTGCATCGTGCACGGCGCAGATATCGACGCTGCTCAACGGCCGATTTTCCCGCACTGCCCAGTCAAGTGCGTCCTGCTCGTCGTCGAGATCCAGCCAGTACAGGCCGGTGGTGTGGACTTCCGGGTCCAGCCCGGTCTGCGCGAAAAGGCGTTGAGCAAGGTGCGGATAGAAGTTCTGCGACCAGTGCGACAACGCAGTGACAGCGGGGCTGTAGCGCCATGGATACAGCGGCGAAACGATCCCGCCGCCCGCCCATGAAGATTCCAGACCGACGCCGGAGCGGTCCAGCAGTACGACGTTTAACTGTGCAGACGCCAGATTGAACGCTGTCAGCAAACCGATAACACCACCACCGACGATCACTACCTGTTGCTTGGGCATTTCGGTCTCTACGTCAGAAAAAGTGTTTAGCGGCCCCAGCAATCCTTGGCGGTCACCCCTGCAGATGTACCGGTATTGGTGCGCTGGCCCGTGTTGTCGATGACGAAACTGCCGCATTTGTCGCCGTTCATCATCGCGCCAGCCTGGGGTGCCGCCGTCAACGTGAAGTCGTTGGCGTTCAACGTGGAGGTTATTACGTAATAGGTATTGCCTCCACTCAAGCCTGGAGCGCCAACGTAAGTACCCGCCGTTGACCCTGCAGCACCACGCGAATAAAACCGTTCAAGGGCCTGGGTCTGCTCGGACAACAGGCTAGCGATCTCGGCACGGTGGGTGCGCTTCACGTACTCGGTGTAACTGGGGTACGCAATTGCCGCCAGAATACCGACAATCGCAACGACGATCATGAGTTCGATCAACGTAAAGCCTTTGGAGGTTGCTCGCATGATTATCTCCCTATTGGATTTGTCGCCACATGATGCGCCTGAAAGAAGGTGCCGAGTTGGGCTCTTTAAGCGCAGTAGGAGGATTGCCAGAGCTGTCGATCACCAAAGTGGACAGTACACCGCTCGAAGAGACGACAGACGACAGGCTCGGAATACCTGCGCCAAAGCTCATGCCGGAAACGAGAGCATCGCTGTCAGTAATAGACCCATCCCCCGTAGTGTCCAAAAAGCGATAGGCCAGCATGCCGCCTGTTGCCGTATCCAGCTCAAAAAGCCGTCCTGTACCCAGACTTTCACAAGGGTCAGCGGAATTGACGGCTGCGGTAGTAAATGCGATTCGCCCTCTTATGGTTTGTGCAGGATAAATTATCCGCTCCCCTGAGTACGGGGTAACCGAAGGCAGCCGCAGGTACCATCCCTTTTGCGTAGTCCAATCCACCTTGTTGGTGGATGACGTGAAGTACGTCGCCCCGGATCCCGTGACAGCAGGCCCTATCGTTTGTTGTTGCAGGTTGCCTTCGACGATATTACCCACGCCACCGTCAGCATCCCAGATGGCATAAAAACCCTGCGGGCCGGTAGTCTGTTTATCTGTGACCTCAAGAAATTTCCCGGTGCCGAAGTAGATTATCTTTCCGTTCTGAGGATGATCCAGAATCAACGGCTGAGCCGTGATGGGCTGGCTCGCGCCCGTTGCCGCCGTGAACAATGGCGCGCCATTGAACGCCACCTTCCAGCCGCTTGACGCGGTAGAGCTCAAATCAAACTTCCACATGCGGCCTTTCAAGTCGCCTGCATAAGCGGCCTGCACCACGTTTTGTGCATTGACCCGCAGTTTGACGGAGGACAAGCCATTGTCGGTTTCATTCCCAATCACCGGCGTCGGTATTTCGGCGATAACGGCACCTGTACTGGCGTCCAATACGAACAGAGACGCCCGACCAGTGAAACTCCCGTAGCCATTGCCAACCACCACTATCCCGGTGCCGTCATTCATACGGGCAGCTTCAGGCTTCGAATAGCTGTAACCCAGATTGTTGAACTTGTTATTAGTATCAGCAGTGTCAGGAGCCTTCACTTCCCAAAGTGCACTCACATTGTTAGTGGTGCCTTGAAACAGCTGGATGGCGAAAAACGCTTTACCGCCTGCACCCAGGCCGCTCACAGCAAGAGTACGCCATGCAGCGCCGCTATTGGCCTGGGTATCAAAGACTGATATTTGCCCGTCCACCGTAAATTTATGCGCGCTTGAACCGTAAGTCGGTGAAGACACGGTAGCCAACGAGGTCAAGGCAGTCGAAGGCATGTAGGCATAGGTACGCTTACCGTTGGCAGAGTTGATGACGTTGAAAAAACCGTCGTTGGCGTTCACCAGGACATTGGCGGTCAGGTTCGCGGCCTTGTTCACCAGATAATCCGAGTAGGACGTGCTGGCACCAAAGTTGGTCGAGGTCTTCTCTGTAGCGTTAGTGACAACCAGATTGGTGTTGATCAAATCCCCGAGCAGTCGTGTGCGGGTTCGTAACGCAGCATTTGCAGTCCCTTTGGCCCACGCAATCATTTGAGTGCCATTTACGCCAGAGGGAAGCGTGCTGGTTACTGCAGTCTGCTGAGCGGGGGACAGAGCAGTGAAATCAAGAAGAACCTTAGCGGACGAAAGGGTATTCCAGGTTTCAAAGGTTGGCGTGGTCGAACCGGCAGCGATCGTGGTATCGGTGTTCCAGGCAATCGCGCCGACATCACCGGTGATTGCGTCCAGTTCAAAAGCCTTGACCGTGCCGTGCCAATCCGATGGATCATAAAGCGTCTGAAAGAAACGGGTTCCTGTCTGCAGACTTGCAGAGTTCGCCGCCCCGCCACCGCCTGACCCTGCCTTGGCGTAGATATCGCTCAATGCGAGGTTTAATGCAGAGCTGAGGCCGGAACTGTCATTGGCCTGAAAATATTTTCCACGACCATGAGAATTGTCAGCCGTATCGATCAGCATCTGGTTCGAGGCCGTGAAACCCACCGTGTAGGTACTCAGGTTCTGCTTGGGAAAGCCGGCGGTGTCCCAACTTTTCCCGGTCAAATCGCCGCCTGGCGCTACTGCGTCCCGGCGCAGGTCAATGTCGTAGGCAAACTTGGCCAGATCATCCAGATAAAGTCGGTCGCCCTCGCCATCACCGGTTGGATTGTCGCCATCGTTGGCAGCATTCAAATCCCAGTTGGGCAGGGAGCGAGTCGTGTCCAGAACATCGTCAGGGTCGTTGGTCGGAAACGTACGGTCGTAGGTCGGCAGACCGTCAGTGACCACTACGCCGTAATTTTTCTGGCAACGGTACTGGATCGGGCTGACGTAGTTAGCTCCGCCTTGATAATAAGGCGGCATACCACGGAAATAACGGGTGATCTCGTAATAGGTCTCTGCCAGCGGCGTGTTGGCTGAGGGCGTCAGCGCAGCAATCGCCTGTTTAAGGGCAGTGACATTGTTAGTGGCCTGCTGCTGCGTGACTCCGGCGGGCAGATATGTAGTCCCCGGCACTTGAGAAAGATCTGCGACGACTCTGGATATCTTGCCGCCGGGTCCCGGATCAGAATTGTTGGGATCATTGAACGTCGCCAGCCCGATTCTGAGCGAGAGGTTGTTAGAGACCAGATTGGTTGCCACTGTCTTGGCTACGTTCATGCGGAAATCGTTAGGGATCACACCATTATAGTTGCGGACCCCCAGATCAAGCAGGCCAGGGGTGACCAGATCGATCAGATACGAGAGATAGTCTGCGGTATAGCGTGTCAGCCCGTTTCCGGCAGGATCGGGCAGGACGACACAATATTTCTGGCCGTTGCGAAAAATCGGACGACCGCCCAGCAGACACGACAGAGAGAGCCCGAGTATGACACCCGAGGCATTGATATCACCTACCGACAAGGTGTCATCGCCCGAAATGGTGCTAGCGAAGGGACAGACAACGGTAAAAAAGCCATTGAAGCATTGAGTGGAGAAGTAACTGATATCCGGACGATTGACCGACGGATCAAATCCGGATGCCCAGATGATGTTGTACATGCTGCCTGAATTGTCCACGAGCAACATCACGTTGGGCGGCACAGCCGGCGCACTCAATAATGGCCCCTGCGCCGGAGTAAACGCGTAGACAGGACTGGCCAGATAAAGGGCCAGCAACAGGCCGTAGACGTACTTCAAACCTTGGCGAAACACATTAGCAACCGGCATAAATACTCTCCAGCACTGTTCGCGATGGTCCGCTCTGATTAGCTACAGCCGTCACTCGATACATCGTGACAATGCCGGAATTACAGGTACCGGCCGGCTTTATAGGCGCAGCCGTCGTCCCCAGGTTTTGAATCGCATATAGCCCTCCGCCTGCTGCCACCCACACAACACCTGAGGCCCCATTACCAGCATTTATCACGGTTGTGGATTCAGCGGGCGGAGCGCAACTGGCGGGTGTGGTGCATGCAGCCAGCACAAAGCCCGTCCTGATCGAAGTTTCGCCCAGACGCAAGACGGACTCGGCAAGCTGAAATGATTGATTACGAACCGTCACGCTGCCCGCCATCTTTTCCTGCAAGGTAGCGTTCTGCATGGAAGAGATCCCCAGAAGCGTCAGCAGTAATAAAAAGACGAGACTGACGAGCAGCACCATGCCGCGCTGGCCAGCAGGTGGCGCCCGCATCGAATCAAGTCGTGGGTTTTTCATCATGCCTGGCCCGTTCAAAAGCGGTTACGCAAATAGGCGACGACGCTGTATGGCTGATTCCGTACCTTGCCGCCTTCGCCATCCTGCAATGTCATGCGGATGCGGACACTGCGTATATCGGCAGAGTTGGCGGCCGTAATGGCAGTGGTATAGGTCATCGGGTTACCGACGACTCCGAAGTCGACGTTAAACGCCGTGACATTTTGCAGAAGCGGCTGTACCGCGCCTGTGGCGCCATACCTGATGGTCAAATTTGTGCCTGTAAGGGTGTAAACCAGTTGCCGAAGCGGAAAAGCAGTTTGCCCCGTCCCGGGCGCCACTTGCCCTGTATAAATCTGAGTGACCGTTCGACAATCGGAGACGATGGTCCAGGTTGGCGCACTTCCGGCAGTGCCAATATCGGCTGTCACCAGCGTCAGCGTCCTGTTGGCGTTGTCCCAGAGGATAGGGTTATCAAACACAACAGGCCGAGGGATCGCGGGCGACGTGGGCGTATAGCCATTGAAATTGAGGCAGCCGTACATACCGGTCATCCTGACTTCCTGCGTCAGCTTGCTCAGTATGAAACGTGCGTCTTCCTGCATGCGCGCCGAGGCGTTCTGGCTTTGATAAGTGGCTCTGGACGCCGTGAAAATCTGCAGGATACCCAGGCTGACTACCAGCCCCAGCACCAGTGCCACCATTACCTCAATCAGGCCAAATCCTCTTGAATGCTTTTTCATGGGTTGACCCCGATTCGAGAGGTGACGGTCAAGGTCTGCACCGTCTGGTTGGCAAACGTGCCGGCAAGTGCCGCGCTACTGGCAGCGGCGGCGCGCGTGTCAGTCCAGGTGATGGTAATCGTCACCGCAGGCGCGTTACTGACGTCAATAACGCCCGTGCCGGTCGCGCCTGCAAAACTGGTGATATTTGCGGAGAAATCAGCAAGGTCCTGTTCTCGGGCATTGTTCAGATTGGCCGCAGGAGCGGCAGCCAGATTCGGCAGCGCATAAGTGGCCAGCACATTTTGCGAGCCATTGGCGGCTGAGTTGCCGTCCACGTTCGCCCGGATGCGATCCATCATGTCGTAGGCAATAAAGCTGGCCTGGCTGGTCATCGTCGCACTGTCGGTGTATTTGAGGGCGTTGAGCTGAATCGCAGCCGCTCCCAACAGGCCGATGGCAAGGATCAGCACCGAAACCAGCACCTCGATCAAGGTCAGGCCGGTCTGGCGGTAACGGGCGTTATTGGACGACATCGCAGCTCCCACCGAGGACAATTCGACCGGTCAGGCAGATATTCATGGTCTTGTTTATCGAGCCTCGGGTGTAAGTCATCGTCACCGCTGCGGTCGGATTGGCGAGCCCGCCCAGATTATTGAAATCGATTGCCGCGACGTTGGCTGCGACCAGTGTGCCGCCACTGCTCATGGCGGCCACCCGGCGAAACACAGTGGGCGGCGTAGCGGTGTCGGACGCCCGATACACCTGCAACTCGGTGTTCCACGCAGTGCCGGTGGTGGGCGCAATACGTACCGTCACTCCCCTGTTTATCGCCTCAAGACGCGCATAGTTGAGCGCCCGCTGCAAATCATTGACTTCAGTGTCGGCTTTACTGCCCTGGATTGAACTGGAGAAGTTGGGAATGGCAATAGCAGCCAGGATGCCCACAACGGACACAGTGACTAACAATTCGATGAGGCTGAATCCCTTGGCTATATGACGCATTGAGTGTCTCCTAGACGTTACGACTATAAGGCAGCAACGCCGCTGGAAAATCTACAGCGGGACGTACGGTTGTTTTGCGACGACGAACGCTCACAACGTGTTTGGAACGGCGTTTTCCAGGGAGGGAAAGCACATGAAACAGGCAGGCTTCACATTGATCGAGCTACTGATCGCGCTGGCGGTGGTTGCAATACTCGCCAACGTTGCGGCGCCCTCGTTCAACAGTTTGATCGATCACCACCGTGGGCTCGTAGCAGCTCAGGAACTGGCCAGTGGCATACGGGCAACCCGCGTGGCCGCCATCACCCGCAATGCGCTGGTCACGATTCATGCAATTGAAGGAGACTGGAGTAACGGCTGGCGCATCGTACTTGATACCGGCAGCAAGGGCGCGGACAAAAACGATACGCTCCTTGTCGAGCGTGCCAGAAGCAACCAGACGCGGATTGTCGGCAACACCAGGCTGGTTGAGCAACTGAGCTTCAATGGGCTTGGCGGCCTGGTAGACAGAACCAACGGGACGTTGCACATGTGCCTGAAAGACCAGCCGGCCAGCCGCTATCGGGTGATAGTGGCTCCTGCCGGCAGGGTCAGAATCGAGGACGCAATACGTGAGGCCAGACTGTGTCGCTGAAAGCCTCAGAGCAGTGACTTGACCCGCAGCTCTTTGGGCATCGAGAACGTGATGTTTTCCTCACGACCAGCCAGTTCATCGGCACCGGTCGCGCCCCACGCATGCAATTGCTGGATCACGCCGCGCACCAGCACTTCCGGCGCAGAGGCGCCCGCCGTGATACCGATGCGCTCGACACCGTCAAACCAGCTCTGCTGCATGTCCTCAGCACCATCAATGAGGTAGGCAGGGGTCGCCATGCGCTCGGCGAGCTCGCGCAGACGGTTGGAGTTGGAGCTGTTGGGGCTGCCCACGACCAGCACCACATCACATTCGTCGGCCAACTGCTTGACCGCGTCCTGCCGGTTTTGCGTGGCGTAACAGATATCATCCTTGCGCGGCCCACCAATCGCAGGGAACCGCTTGCGCAGTGCGTCGATGACCCTGCTGGTGTCGTCCATCGACAACGTGGTCTGAGTCACAAAAGCCAAGGCCTCGGGGTTGCGCACCTGAAGACTCGCAACATCCGCTTCATCCTCGACCAGGTAAATCGCGCCGCCGTTGGCCGCGTCGTACTGGCCCATGGTCCCTTCGACTTCCGGATGGCCCTCGTGACCGATCAGGATGCATTCGCGACCATCGCGACTGTAACGGGCGACCTCGATATGTACCTTGGTGACCAAGGGGCAGGTGGCGTCGAAGACTTTCAGGCCGCGACCGGCTGCCTCGGTGCGCACCGCCTGAGAAACGCCATGGGCGCTGAAAATGACGATGACGTCATCCGGCACCTGCTCCAGCTCTTCGACGAAGATCGCGCCACGGGAGCGCAGGTCTT
Organism: Pseudomonas californiensis; assembly: GCF_021147775.1. Lineage (GTDB taxonomy): Bacteria > Pseudomonadota > Gammaproteobacteria > Pseudomonadales > Pseudomonadaceae > Aquipseudomonas > Aquipseudomonas californiensis. Next base: position 12,410 of record NZ_JAGTPK010000005.1, on the reverse strand, counting down.
CGACGACAAATTTGTTGTGAACGACTTCATGGCGCACATAAATCGGCGGACCAAACACTTCCAGCGCACGATTGACGATTTCGATCGCGCGGTCCACACCAGCGCAGAAGCCGCGGGGGTTGGCGAGTTTGATTTGCATGCTGTGCCTCATGGTTACGTGCGAAACAGCCCGGCCGAAGCCGGGCTCACTATCAGATAAAGACGTATCAGCTTCAGGACGCCAGGATCGGCTTCACTTCAAAGATTTGCACTTCAAAGCTCAGCGTCTTGCCTGCCAGCGGGTGATTGAAGTCGATGGTGACCTGCTCGTCATCGAACACTTTCACAACGCCAGGCAGCTCGGTGTTTGCCGCATCGTTGAAAATCACCAGCAACCCTTCTGACAGCTCCATACCTTCGAACTGCGAGCGTGGCATGATCTGCACGTTTTGTGGGTTGGGCTGACCAAAGGCGTTTTCCGGCAAAATCTGCACGGTCTTTCTGTCACCTGCCTTGAACCCGAAAATCGCGGCTTCGAAACCGGGCAACAGGTTGCCGTCACCGACCTTGAACGTGGCCGGGGCCTTTTCAAAGGTGCTGTCAACCGTGTCGCCGTTTTCCAGACGCAGGGCGAAATGCAAGGTGACCTGTGTGTTCTGACCGATGCGCAGCTCGTCTGAGGAGCCCTGCGTCGACAATTGATCAGTCATGTGCGGCCTCTCCGGTTTTCTTGCTCTTGAACATGTCCAGCGCCAGCATCACGGCACCCACGCTGATTGCGCTGTCGGCCACGTTGAAGGCCGGGAAATGCCAGCGGTTCTGCCAGTGCACCAGAATGAAGTCGATGACATGGCCCAGGACGATGCGGTCGTACAGATTGCCCAGCGCACCACCCAGCACCAGCGCCAGCGCAATGGCCAGCCAGGTGTCATCGCGGCCCAGACGCTTGAGCCAGACCACCAACACGCCGCTGACCACTATCGCAATCAGCGCGAACAACCAGCGCTGCCAGCCGGCACCATCGGCCAGAAAGCTGAAAGCGGCGCCCGTGTTGTAAGCCAGCATCCAACTGAAGTAATCGGGGATCACCACGATCTGTTCATACAGGCCCAGACGATTCTCGAAGTAGAACTTGCTGGCCTGATCGATGATCAGGACCAGCACGCTCACCCACAACCAGCTCAGACGGCCGAAACGGCTCTGTCCAGGGTTAGGCATAGTGACGCACCTCGCCTGCACCACTGATGTTGTCCACACAACGACCGCAGATTTCCGGATGCTCCGGGTTCACACCCACATCCTCGCGGTGATGCCAGCAACGGGCGCACTTGGCGTGGCTGGACTTGACCACTTTCAGCTTCAGGCCCGCAACCTCGGTCACTACCGCATCAGCCGGAGCCGATGCCAGCGGCGCAACACTGGCCGTTGAGGTGATCAGCACAAAACGCAGCTCGTTGCTGAGCTTCGCCAGGTCAGCCACCAGTGACTCCTCGGCATACAGGGTCACTTCAGCCTGCAGGTTGCCGCCGATGGCCTTGGCTGCCCGCAGGTTTTCCATTTCCTTGTTGACCGACGTCTTCACCGCCATGATCCGCTCCCAGTAGGCGCGGTCCATTTCGAAGTGGGCGGGCATTTCTGTCAGGCCTTCGTACCAGGTGTTGAGCATCACCGATTCGTTGCGCTCGCCCGGCAGGAACTGCCACAACTCGTCGGCGGTGAACGCCAGGATCGGCGCGATCCAGCGCACCAGCGCTTCGGAGATGTGGAACAGCGCGGTCTGGCAGGAACGACGCGCCGTGCTGTCAGCCGCCGTGGTGTACTGACGGTCCTTGATGATGTCCAGATAGAAACCACCCAACTCCTGCACGCAGAAGTTGTGAACCTTGGAGTAGACGTTCCAGAAGCGGTATTCGCCGTAGTGTTCTTGCAGCTCACGTTGCAGCAGCAAGGTGCGATCAACCGCCCAACGGTCCAGCGCGAGCATTTCATCGGCTGGCAGGATGTCGGTTGCCGGATTGAAGCCCGACAGGTTGGAAAGCAGGAAGCGTGCGGTGTTGCGAATACGACGATAGGCATCGGCGCTGCGCTGCAGGATCTGGTCAGAAACTGCCATTTCACCGGAATAGTCGGTGGCCGATACCCACAGACGCATGATGTCGGCGCCCAGCGAGTCGTTGACCTTCTGTGGCGCAACCACGTTGTTCAGCGACTTGGACATCTTGCGACCATTTTCGTCGACCACAAACCCGTGGGTCAGCAGTTCGCGATAAGGCGCGTGATTGTCGATGGCGCAGCCGGTCAGCAACGAAGAATGGAACCAGCCACGGTGCTGGTCCGAACCTTCCAGATACAGGTCGGCACGCGGGCCGCTGTCATGACCCATCGGGTGCGAACCGCGCAGTACATGCCAGTGCGTGGTGCCCGAGTCGAACCAGACGTCCAGGGTGTCGGAGATCTTGTCGTACTTGGCAGCCTCGTCACCCAGCAACTCGCTGGCGTCCAGCTTGAACCAGGCTTCGATGCCTTCCTTTTCGACGCGCTGAGCGACTTCTTCCATCAGCTCGACGGTGCGCGGGTGCAGATCACCGCTTTCCTTGTGCAGGAAAAACGGAATCGGCACGCCCCAGTTACGTTGACGCGAGATACACCAGTCAGGACGGTTGGCGATCATCGAATGCAGGCGTGCCTGGCCCCAGGCCGGAACGAACTGCGTGTCTTCGATGGCCTTGACCGCACGCTCACGCAAGGTGGCGCCGGTGTCTGGCTGCTTGTCCATGCCCACGAACCACTGCGCAGTAGCGCGGTAGATCAGCGGCGATTTGTGACGCCAGCAGTGCATGTAGCTGTGGCTGATGGTTTCGGTGTCCATCAGGTTGCCGACTTCGGCCAGCTTGTCGATGATGTTCTGGTTGGCCTTGAAGATGAACTGGCCACCAAAGAACTCGAGCGATTCGACATACACGCCGTTGCTTTGCACCGGGCTGATGATGTCGTCATTGCTCAGGCCATAGGCCTTGCTGATGTTGAAGTCGTCTACGCCATAGGCAGGCGAGCAGTGAACGACACCGGTGCCTGCCCCCAACTCCACGTAGTCAGCCAGATAGACAGGCGACAGACGGTCGTAGAACGGGTGACGGAAATTGATCAGCTCCAGCGATTGACCCACCGCAGTCGCGATAACCGTCCCTTCCAGCTTGTAGCGGGCCAGACATGATTCGACCAGTTCTTCAGCCAGCACCAGCAGTCTGTCGCCGACATCGACCAGCGCGTAGTTGAACTCCGGGTGGACGTTCAGCGCCTGGTTGGCCGGAATGGTCCACGGCGTGGTGGTCCAGATGACAATGGACGCAGGCTTGTCCAGCGAGGACAGGCCGAAAGCCGCTGCAAGTTTTGCGTCGTCGGCGATCGGGAACGCGACGTCGATGGTCGAGGACTTCTTGTCCTGATACTCGACTTCAGCTTCGGCCAGCGCCGAGCCGCAATCGAAACACCAGTTGACGGGTTTCAAGCCTTTGAAGACGAAGCCACCCTTCACCATTTCGGCCAACGCGCGGATTTCCCCGGCTTCGTTGGAGAAGTTCATGGTCAGGTACGGATTGCTCCAGTCACCCAGCACGCCCAGGCGGATGAACTCGGCCTTCTGGCCTTCGATCTGCTCGGCCGCGTAGGCACGGCACAGCTCCCGTGTGCGATCGGCGGACAGGTTCTTGCCGTGGGTCACTTCGACCTTGTGTTCGATCGGCAGACCATGGCAGTCCCAACCTGGCACATAAGGCGCGTCGAAGCCCGACAGGGTCTTGGAACGCAGAATCATGTCCTTGAGGATCTTGTTGACGGCGTGACCGATGTGAATATTGCCGTTGGCGTACGGAGGACCGTCGTGCAGGACGAACTTGGGACGATCCTTGCCAATTTCGCGCAGCTTCTGGTACAGGCCAATGCTGTCCCAGCGCTGCAGAGTTTGCGGCTCGCGCTGGGGCAGGCCGGCCTTCATCGGGAAGGCGGTGTCCGGAAGGTTTAGCGTGGCTTTATAGTCGGTCATTTCAGGCTCTTGGTTAGCGGTTGACCATGCCAATGGGCACGGGCGGCGGCGACGTCCGCATTGATCGCCGTCTTGAGCGCCTCCAGTGAGGCAAAACGCTGCTCATCACGCAGCTTGTGGTGGAAAGCCACCGTCAAACGCCGGCCATAAAGGTCGCCGGCAAAATCCAGAAGATGCACCTCCAGGTGGGCACTGCCATCACCTGCCACAGTCGGACGCACGCCTATGTTGGCGACACCCGGCCAGGCGGTGCCGTCGATGTCCGTGCTGACCAGGTAAACCCCGGTCAACGGCACACGACGACGCTTGAGTTGCACGTTGGCGGTGGGCGTACCCAGCTGACGCGCCAGTTTCTGGCCATGCAAGACCCGTCCGGTTATCTGGAACGGGCGGCCGAGCATGCGCTCGGCAAGGGTAAAATCCGCGGCAGCCAAGGCTTTACGCACCTTTGTGCTGCTGACCCGGATACCCTCTATTTCAACGGTCTGTGCCGCTTCGACTGTAAATCCGTATGTCGCTCCGGCCTGTTGCAGGAAGTCGAAGTCACCGACCCGGTCGCAGCCAAAACGGAAATCATCGCCTACTTCAAGATGCTGCACGCCAAGCCCGTCGATCAACACCTGCTCGACGAAACTGGCAGCGCTGAGTTTTCTCAGGCGCTCGTTGAAGGACAGGCACAAGACCCGGTCCACGCCTTCGGCACTCAGCAGCTCGAGCTTGTCGCGCAACCGCGCCAGACGTGCAGGAGCAGTCTGTGGCGAGAAGAACTCGCGAGGTTGCGGCTCGAAAATGACCACACAGCTGGGCACACCCAACTCGACAGCCCGTTCACGCAAACGCGCCAGAATAGCCTGGTGGCCGCGGTGAACACCGTCAAAATTGCCAATCGTGGCGACGCAGCCCCGATGCTGGGGATGCAGGTTGTGAAGACCTCTAACCAGCTGCATAACGCACTTCTTGCTCGTAAAGTGGCCGATTATAACCACACACGGCCCTGGACGACAGGCAACACGCCAAGACCTGATCAAGGCCGACGACCCGCACAGCGAGAAACCGACAGCCCACCTTTGAAATACTGCCTACAGAATGGCCTTGCGGGCAAAATCCCGGAGGCGAAACCCCAGCAGCAAAAGCATTGCAAAATAGGTCACGACACCCGCGGCGACCAGAGCGCCCAGACGCAGGAAACGCTCCAGCATCTGTCCTTCCTGCCAGGCTGGCATGAAATGCATGAGGCCCAACAGCACTGCAGACATCACCGTAACGGCAATCACCAGTTTGAATAGAAATTTCGCCCAGCCAGGCTGCGGCTGGAACAGCTGCTGTTTGCGCAATTGCCAGAACAACAGCCCGGCGTTGATGCAGGCCCCCACACTGATCGCCAAAGCCAGACCTGCATGCTGCAATGGAACAATGAACGCCAGGTTGAGCAGTTGAGTAACAATGAGGGTGAAAATCGCAATTTTCACGGGGGTGCGGATATTTTGTTGCGCATAAAACCCGGGCGCCAACACCTTGATCAGGATGATACCGAGCAGCCCGACCGAGTAAGCAACCAGCGCTCGCTGGGTCATCGCCGCATCCATCGCATCGAATTTGCCGTACTGGAACAGCGACACGGTCAGCGGCTCGGCCAGCAGCCCCAATGCCAGTGTGCACGGTAGCACCAGAACAAAACACAGGCGCAGCCCCCAGTCGAGAATCCGGGAATACTCCTGCCGGTCTTTCTGAGCGTAGGTTTTCGACAGGATCGGCAGCAGGATGGTGCCCAGCGCAACGCCCAGAACACCGGATGGAAGCTCCATCAGGCGGTCGGCATAGTACATCCACGATACGGAACCGGCGACCAGGAACGAGGCGAATATCGTGTTGATAATCAGAGAAATCTGACTGACGGACACACCCAGGATGGCAGGCAGCATCTGCTTCATCACCCGCCAGACGCCGGTGTCGCGCACATTAAGCCGCGGCAGCACCAACATGCCGATCTTTTTCAAATGGGGCAACTGGTAGAGCAATTGCAGCAGGCCACCCACCAATACCGCCCACCCCAACGCCATGACCGGCGGATCGAAGTACGGTGTCAGAAACAATGCAAAAAATATCATGCTGACGTTGAGCAGCGTCGGGACGAAAGCCGGTACCGAGAAGCGGTTCCAGGTGTTGAGGATCGCCCCGGCCAACGAAGACAGCGAGATCAGCAATATATAAGGAAAGGTCACGCGCAGCAGATCCGACGTCAGCGCAAACTTTTCAGGCGTATCGGCAAAGCCCGGCGCCGTGGCCCAGATCACCCAGGGCGCACAGGCAATACCCAGCAGCGTTACCAGCGCCAGTACCAGCGTCAGCAACCCCGTGACGTAGGCGACAAATGTTCGGGTCGCCTCCTCGCCCTGCTGGCTCTTGTATTCGGCCAGAATCGGCACGAATGCCTGAGAAAAAGCCCCCTCGGCGAAGATCCGGCGCAGCAGATTGGGCAGCTTGAAGGCGATAAAAAAGGCATCGGTTGCCATTCCGGCCCCGAAAGTACGCGCAATGATTGTGTCTCGCACAAACCCAAGAACCCGGGAAACCATTGTAATAGAGCTGACGGCGGCAAGTGACTTGAGTAAGTTCATTGAAAGAATGTGTGCCTTGTCAAAGGATGGGGCGATTAACCCTTCCATTTATGCGATACTTCGCGCCGCTAAAAAGCCCGAAGCCAAAGGCCGCGAGTTTACAGGTCACGCGCCGGAAATAAATCATCCGGAAAAATGTAGCGACCACTCAGCGGAACACCTTTACTGCCCTTGACAAGACTTCAACTCATCGGCATGATTCGCGGCCTATTTTGTTTGCTATTTCACAAAGTCTTTCGAGGAGCTCGACGGTGGCCAACACACCTTCCGCCAAAAAACGTGCAAAACAGGCTGAGAAGCGTCGCAGCCACAACGCCAGCCTGCGTTCCATGGTTCGTACCTACATCAAGAATGTAGTTAAAGCCATCGACGCAAAAGACGCTGAAAAAGCGCAAGCTGCTTATGTTCTGGCAGTGCCTGTTATCGACCGTATGGCCGATAAAGGCATCATCCACAAGAACAAGGCTGCTCGCCATAAAGGTCGTCTGAATGGTCACATCAAGGCTCTGAGCCTTGCTGCTGCAGCCTAAGCGATCCGCTTGTTAAAAAACCGACCTCAGGGTCGGTTTTTTATTGTCTGCAGTTTATTGCCTGCAACAGACAAGCCCGGATTCAACAGCCAGGCATGCGCACTCCCTGCAAATGCGCACACCCGACATGATCACGGTGCCGGCGCAGTCGCCCACGGCAGTATCGGAATCGCCGTCACGGCATTCTGAGGACTACCCTCGATGATGCGGTCACTGTAGACCAGGTACACCAGCGAATTGCGCTTCTTGTCGAAGAAACGCACCACCTGCATGGTCTTGAACACCAGCGAAGTGCGCTCTTTGAAAACCTCATCACCGTCCTTGAGGTTCTCCTTGAAGCGGATCGGCCCCACCTGACGACAGGCGATAGAAGCCTCTGCACGATCCTCAGCCAGCCCCAGACCACCCTTGACCCCACCCGTCTTGGCGCGCGACAGGTAGCACGTCACACCCTCCACCTTGGGATCATCAAAAGCCTCGACCACAATTCGATCATTGGGACCGACGATCTTGAAGACCGTCGACACCTGACCGATCTCTTCTGCCGACACCAGCACAGGCACAAACAACAGAGCAGCCAGAAAACCCTTCATGACGCGCATTCGGTGTTCCTTTTGGTGAGCTGAATCAGACAAGAATCAAATTATCCCGATGAATAAGCTCAGGCTCGGCCATGTAGCCCAGCTCTCGCACGATTGCCTCGGAGGACTGGCCGATGATCTTCTGCGCCTCGACAGCACTGTAATTGCTCAAGCCGCGCGCAATCTCACGACCATCCTGCGCCACACACACAACCATCTCGCCGCGCCGAAAACTGCCCTGCACGCGCTTTACGCCGACCGGCAGCAGGCTTTTCTGATCATTGGCGAGCGCCGCCACCGCACCGTCGTCCAGCACCAGCGTGCCACGGGTCTGCAGATGCCCTGCAAGCCACTGCTTGCGAGCTGCAAGCATGCCGCGCTCAGGTGACAACAGCGTACCCAGACGCTCGCCACCCTTGAGCCTGGCCAGCACACGCTCGATGCGCCCACCGACAATCACAGTATGCGCACCAGAACGCGCCGCCAGGCGCGCCGCGCGCAACTTGGTCTGCATGCCACCACGCCCCAGCGCACCACCGGTGCCGCCCGCGACCGCATCAAGGGCTGGATCGTCCGCGCGCGCCTCATAAATAAGCTGCGCATCCGGGTTGTTGCGCGGATCCGCGTCAAACATACCGTCGCGATCCGTCAGGATAACCAGCAGGTCCGCTTCGACCAGGTTGGCCACCAGCGCCGCGAGCGTGTCGTTGTCACCAAAACGGATCTCGTCGGTAACCACCGTGTCGTTTTCATTGATGACCGGGACCACACCCAGCTCGACCAATGTCCGAAGAGTGCTGCGGGCATTCAGGTAACGCTTGCGATCGGACAGGTCGTCATGGGTCAGCAGGATCTGGGCCGTGTGGCGGCCGTGCTCGGCAAAACTCGACTCCCATGCCTGCACCAACCCCATCTGACCAATAGCAGCGGCCGCCTGGAGCTCGTGCATGGCACTGGGTCGAGAGGTCCAGCCGAGGCGACTCATACCGGCAGCCACCGCCCCGGACGAAACCAGCACCAGCTCGACGCCCGCCTCATGCAGCGCCACCATCTGCTCGACCCACACACCCATGGCACCGCGATCCAGCCCTTTGCCATCTGCCGTCAGCAAGGCACTGCCGATCTTCACGACCCAGCGCTGGGCACCCGTCACTTTGCTGCGCATCATCTTCCAACCTTAGCCAGAGAGTTTTCAAATTCGGGATACAAAAACGCCGCTATCAATCGTAGCGGCGTTCAAGTTTACTTCAAGCGATCAGTCACGGACGTAAATGATTTCCGGACCGTCTTCGTCGTCCACATCTTCTTCATCCCAGTCATCTTCACCGATGTCATGCACGCTCTTCACGCCGCTGCGACGCAGAGCACGCTGATCGTCCAGTGCCTGCAACTGCGCACGCGCTTCGTCTTCGATGCGCTGATCCAGCTCGGCCAGCTCTTCAGCATAACCAGGCTCTTCGGCGATGCGCAGGCTACGCTCTTCGAGATAACGCATGATGTCGCGCGTGAGCTGCTCGGTGCCTTCTTTGGCAATGGCAGAGATCACGTAGACAGGACCTGTCCACTCCAGGCGATCAACGATCTCCTGCTTGCGGGCCTCGTGCTCCTCTTCCAGCAACTGGTCGCACTTGTTCAGCACCAGCCAGCGATCACGATCAGCCAGCGACGGGCTGAACTTGACCAGCTCATTGACGATGATCTCGGCCGAATCCGGAGCGCTGGTTTCATCCAGCGGCGCCATGTCGACGAGGTGCAGCAGCAGACGCGTACGCGCCAAGTGCTTGAGGAAGCGAATACCCAGGCCAGCGCCGTCGGAAGCACCTTCGATCAAGCCAGGAATATCGGCTACAACGAAGCTCTTCCAGCGATCAACACTGACCACGCCCAGGTTAGGCACCAGCGTGGTAAACGGATAGTCAGCCACTTTCGGCTTGGCAGCGGACACCGAACGAATGAAGGTACTTTTACCCGCGTTCGGCAAGCCCAGCAGACCTACATCGGCCAGCACTTTCAATTCCAGCTTGAGATCACGCTGATCACCTGGCTTGCCTGGTGTGGTCTGGCGCGGAGCACGGTTGGTACTGGACTTGAAACGGGTGTTACCCAGACCGTGCCAGCCGCCCTGGGCAACCATGATGCGCTGACCGTCTTTGGTCAGGTCACCGATGATTTCCTGAGTAGTGGCGTCGATGATAGTGGTGCCGACCGGAACACGCAGTACCAGCTCTTCACCCTTGCGACCGGTACAGTCGGTGCTGCCACCATTGGAACCGCGCTCGGCGTCAAAATGACGGGTATAGCGATAGTCGACCAGAGTGTTCAGGTTGACGTCGGCCATCATGTAGACAGAACCGCCATCACCACCATCACCGCCGTTAGGGCCGCCGTTTTCAATAAACTTTTCGCGACGGAAGCTCATGCAACCGTTGCCGCCGTCACCGGCCTTTACTCGAATGGATACTTCATCTACAAATTTCATAACGCACGCCTCCCGCCACAGGGACGAGCAGAACCACATAAATTACATAAGACTCTTGCAAAAATGAGCGTTGCGATACCGATCAGAAACCAGCGACCCCAAGGGTCAACATCACAACAGCCCGCACAAACAGTTTTGCAAGAGACTCACCTGCCTCTCTACCTCTACAAACAAAAAAGCCCCGTCGCAAGACAGGGCTTTTAAGCAACTGCGTGATTACGCTGCGGAGACTTCAGTCTTCGGAACGATGCTCACGTAGCGGCGACCGAAGGCGCCCTTGACTTGAAACTTGATCACGCCTTCCACTTTCGCGAACAGGGTGTGATCTTTACCCATGCCAACGCCGTAGCCAGCGTGGAATTGGGTACCGCGCTGACGCACGATGATGTTGCCAGGGATGATAGCCTGGCCGCCATACATCTTCACGCCAAGGCGTTTGGCTTCTGAGTCGCGCCCGTTACGGGTACTACCACCAGCTTTTTTGTGTGCCATGAGTCAATTCTCCAAATGAGGATTAGGCTGAATTAAGCCTGAATACCTGTGATTTTGATCTCGGTGTACCACTGGCGGTGGCCCATACGCTTCATGTGGTGCTTACGACGACGGAACTTGATGATGCGAACCTTATCGTGACGACCTTGCGAAACCACTTCTGCGACGACAGTAGCGCCAGCAACAACTGGAGCACCGATATTGACGTCGTCGCCATTGCCAACCAGCAGAACGCGGTCAAACGTGACGGATTCGCCAGTAGCGATTTCCAGCTTTTCAATTTTCAGGTATTCACCTGGGGCGACTTTGTACTGCTTGCCACCGGTAACAATTACTGCGTACATGGTATTTCTCCGAAAATCCTGCTCACCCAGCTCTTTATAAGAAGAGTATCGGCTGGCATGGCTGCATAGGGCTGGAACGGCCCGTTTGCAATTGCGTAAGGCAGGTGCTGCCCAGGAAAGTTAGGGTGCGCGATTGTACGCAAGCCGACGATGCCTTGCAAGTGGCTGCTCGTCATACCTTGACACGCTCTACCCCGCGACCTAGCATGCGGCGCAACCTATCCGGAGCACGTGTCGCTGATGCAACCCCAAGCCTTCTACCGCACGGTGGCGGACGACTTTAGTGCCGTTGACCTTATCATCAAAAAGCAGCTGACGTCGCGTGTACCGCTGGTTTCGAAAATCGGCGACTACATCACCTCTGCCGGCGGCAAACGTCTGCGCCCGCTGCTAGTGTTGCTGTGCGGCAAGGCGCTTGGCCGTGAAGGGGAAGACCTGCGCCTGCTGGCGGCCACGATCGAGTTCCTGCACACCGCCACCCTGCTGCATGACGACGTTGTCGACATGTCCGGCATGCGGCGTGGACGTTCGACTGCCAATGCCCTCTGGGGTAACGCACCAAGCGTGCTGGTCGGTGACTTCCTTTATTCGCGCTCGTTCGAAATGATGGTTGAGCTGGGCTCGATGCCGGTGATGAAGATCCTGGCCAAGGCGACCCGCGTCATCGCTGAAGGTGAAGTGCTGCAGCTTTCCAAGATCCGCGACGCCAGCACCACTGAAGAAACCTACATGGAAGTGATTCGCGGCAAGACAGCCATGCTGTTCGAAGCCTCGACTCACAGTGCCGCAGCCCTGTGTGAAGCCTCAGAAGAACAGAGCGAAGCACTGCGCACCTTCGGTGACCACCTGGGCGTCGCCTTTCAGTTGGTGGATGACCTGCTGGACTATCGTGGCGATGCAGAAACCTTGGGCAAGAACGTCGGCGATGACCTCGCCGAAGGCAAGCCAACGTTGCCGTTGATCTACACCATGCGCGAAGGCAGCCCTGAACAGGCCGCGCTTGTGCGTCAAGCTATTCAGAAAGGCGGCCTGGAAGATCTGGAAAGCATTCGTACTGCCGTAGAAGACGCTGGAGCCCTTGAGTACACCGCTCAATTGGCACGCGATTATGTGGCACGTGCCATTGCCTGCCTGGACGCTTTGCCGCCAAGCGAATACCGCGACGCACTGGTTGAACTGAGCGAGTTTGCGGTAGCCCGCACGCACTGATCGATCGAACGCCGCGAAAAAGCCCGTCCTTGCGACGTAATGCTGTTCACTTAAGCGGAGCAGCCTTACGGTCCACTGGGTACCGGGTTTTAGAAATCTTCACCGTCCTTGGCCTTCCCGGCCTTGGGCGGTAATC